>NZ_CP110005.1:0-1395680 GCF_025947225.1 Flavobacterium sp. N2270 | reverse complement strand
TGTAATATTATAGGTTAACGCATCATTACTATTACTTTGAACTGTACCAATAATTTGACCATTTGTTGGGTTTTCATCGATTGTTACTTCTAAATTTTCTATATTAATTGGAGTTGCTGATGTATCATCATCGCTATTGCAGCTTACTATTGTTGCTAATAAAACTGCAGCTACTAAATAGCTTTTTTTAATTACTTTTTTCATGATATTTTTTTAATTTCTTTTACTCATAAACCGAATATTCTACCACAACTTTTGGATGCAAACTAGCATTTGTATTATCACTTGACCCAAAGATTAATTTATTATTACTTACAGTTTCATCAACAAGTCTAAGAACATAACCGTGGTTTGTAGCAGGATCATTTATCATTCCTGCAGCAGTTGCCGTAATATCAAGATCTAAATAATCTTGAACAGCGCTTGCAGCATTTGCTAGATACACTTGGTTATCTATTGAACTTGTTGGCTGATTGTTCCAAGTTACTGTAGTTTCATCCCAAGCAGCATCAACTTTTTGTAAATAACTTTCTCCTTTTCCTATAAAGTTACTACCATTACTTGGAGAAGCATAGGAATAAAAAGAGGCATGCACACTATTTACAATAGCATCAGTTGGTATGCTGGAAAAATCAAAACGAATTAGACTTCTTACTGCTCCTGAACTAAATTTATTTGACATAAAATCTGTATGATTACCATAATTTGTATCTGGTGCAGCAGAACCAAGAAATGCATCTTTTCCAGTAGTAGCGTCTGATTGTATAGTTACCGTATAGTTTACTAAAGTTTTAGGAGTTCCTTCATCATCACTACTACAACTTAATGATAGTAAGGAAATTAATAAAATTGACAGTGTTAAATTTTTAATTTTCATAATGTTTTTTTTAACGATTAATAGTTAAAGGTAATTTTTGAAAATACACTATGAAACACCTAACCAATATTCGATTACTACCAATCGATATTCGTTAAAGCTTACTGAAAATTTGATTTAAAAAAATGAAGGTTATTTTTTATTCCAATTGAATAATGAAGACAGGAAGCTTTCTTTTTTTCGAGAAGACACAGGTATTTTAGTTCCGTTTTTCAAATAAATGGTACCTGATTTATCATATTTATCGACAAACTTCATATTAATCATAAACGATTGATGTGGTCGTTGAAAATTTGCTTCTAATAAGCGTTCTTCAAAATCTTTTAGTGTTTTGGAAACTAAATATTTGTTACCATCGCTACAATAAAAAGTGGTATATCCTTTATCGGATTCACAGTAAATTAATTCGTCTAAATTGATTACTTGGTAACTGTCTTGAAAAGACAAAATCAAATGATTGCCTTCATTATTAAATACTTGTTTTGCCTTTACTATTTGATTTTTTTGATCGGCAGCAGTTAATTTAGCTACTTTTTCTAAAGCCATTTTAAGTTCTTCTACATCGACTGGTTTTAGTAAATAATCAACTGCCCCAATTTTTAAGGCTTTTAAAGCATATTCTTCATAAGCCGTTATGAAAATAATTTTAAAATCGATAACATCTATTTTTTCTAAAAAGTCAAAAGCGGTTCCATCAGATAAATTAATATCTAAAAAAACCAATTCAGGTTTACACGTTTTCGCAACTATTAAAGCTTCTTGAACCGATTCGCATTCGCCTATTATTTCAATATCAGCATCAATACTAGAAATAAGACTAATTAATCCTTTTCTAATGTATTCTTTATCTTCAACTATAATTGATTTCATTATGCTTCTTGTTTTAAAAAAGGTATTTGAATGGTTACTTTTGTGCCTTTTTCGTTATATTTACTTCTATCTTCAATAGTAATAGAACCTTTCATATTAAAATCTTTTGACAAATATTGTAAACGTTCTGAAGTAATTTTTGTTGCCAATGATTTTTTATTTTGATTTTGATTTCGCTCACTCAAATCAATACCTATTCCGTTGTCTAAAATAGTACACGTCAATTTTGAATTAACTAGAGTAAGATTAATTTCAATTTCACAAGCTTCTTTCTGATTTTTAAAAGCATGTTCAATTGCATTTTCAACAAACGGTTGAATAAGCATTGGGGGAACTTTTATTTTATTGGATTGAATAGATTGATCCACTACAAGTTTAAAATTAATTTTCTCATTTTCAATATTTTGAAGTGATAAATAATTATCAACCGCTTCTAACTCTTGACTTAATAAAACCGTTTTATCTCTTGAATTTTCTAGTGTAATACGAAGTAATTTTGAAAATTTTGACAAATAACTCACCGACTTAGATTCTTCTTTGTTTAGAATCATGCCTTGTAACACAGACAAGGAATTAAATATAAAATGGGGTGTCATTTGTGTTCGCAAAAGTTTTTGTTCTGTAATTATGTTTTGCGTTTTTGCTTTAGAATTTCTTAGTTTTAAAAAGAAAATAATACTTCCTAATACCATTGCAACTGCTAAAAATGTAATAATACCCAATAATAAATTGCGCTGTGATTTTTCTAAATCTTGTGCCGTTGTTTTTACTGTCTTGGTTAGTTTTGTTTCCCTTTTTGCAGCATTTTCTAGTTTGTTCTTGTATTTATATTCGTATTCTATTTCTGCAATTTTTTTAATATTATCTTCATTTAAAAGACTATCACTTATAATTTTATATTGTTCATGGCTTTCAAATGCATTTTTATAATCGCCTTTAGTTTTATAGATTCTATAGAGTATATTATATGCGTTTTTTTTATGAGAAAGTATATTATTTTCTTTTGCCAGTTTAACTAATTTATTGGCGTTAGTTAAAGCTAAATCATATTTTTTTATATCAAAATAGGTTTCAGCCAAACCTTGATAAGAATCTAATAAATCATAAGAAGTATAATCAAGCGCATTTTCCAATCGAGCTTCTTCAAAATATTTCAATGCTTTATCGTGTTTTTTAGCACCTAAGTATACAAAACCAAGCCCATTTAAAGCAGTAGTTAAATTCACTTTATCATCAATTTCCTTGCTTAGAACTATAGACTCTAAATAATATTTTTCTGCACTTTTAAAATCGTTCTTATCGTAAAAAATTCCTGCAATATTGTTTTTTAAAGCCGTTATATTTTTAACATTAAAACTTGCAGCTCTAATTGCTAATGCTTTGTTGTAGTATAGTAGCGCTTTATCTTTTAAGCCTTGCAATCTATATACATTTCCTATATTATTGTATGATCTAAATATACCTATTGAATCTTTAATTTTTTGAGCAACATACAAAGATTGATTAAAGTAATTTAATGACAATGGATAATTTCCTTGCTCATAATAAACACTTGCAATAGAATTTAGATTACTAAACATCCCTAGAGAATCATTTTCTTTTTTATTTATTTTTAAAGATTCATTAAAATTCTCTTTTGCTTTTTGATAATCCCCAGTATTCAAATAAACATTTCCAATATTATACAAATATTTATTAATTCCCTTCTTATCTCCTAATTTTACGGCAATTGCTTTTCCTTCTTCATAACTTTTTAAAGAAAGATTATAGTCTCCTTTATAAGAATACAAAACACCTAATGCATTTTTACATTTTTCTAAACCTTTTAAATCATTCAGTAAAGTGTAAAGCTGTAATGCTTGTTGGTAATTTTTAATTGCTTCTAAAAAATTAGCTTGTTCGGTATAAATAATTGCATTTATGTAAAAACAATGCGCAATACTTTTATCAGATTTAATTTCTTGAGCTAAAGCAAATGATTCTTTAATATATTTAAAAGCTTGTGGCGGATTATTTCTGTAATTATGAAACGCTAAATGGTTTAACAGTTTAACACGAATTGTATCTTTCGCTTTATGATTTTTTAATTCTATTTTTAAACTATCTATAACTCTATTTTGAGCATATGTAACATATGAAAAAGAAAAAAGAAAGAAAAAAAGAAGAAAAAACTTATTGATTGTATTCATGTAATTACTATTTACTATTTATTTAAAATCACAATACATTAAATAAATATTTTTTAGAAAACTGAAATGTATCATTTTATTTTTACTAATTAAAAAGAATTAATATAAAAAGAGAAAATGATATAAAAAAGAAAAAGTCTTACAAATTAATGCAAGACTTTTGTCGGGGTGGCAGGATTCGAACCTGCGACCTCCTGCTCCCAAAGCAGGCGCGATAACCGGGCTACGCTACACCCCGTATTAGCGAGTGCAAATATACTGCTATAAATTACATCTACAAATTATTAAGTTGTTTTTTTTAGAAAAAAATATCATCCATAATTAAATACAAAATGATTAAATTTGTCAAAAATAATACAACTATGTTAATCATTGGAATTGCCGGAGGTACTGGAAGTGGAAAAACAACAGTAGTTCACCAAATTATGAACGAATTACCCGCAACGGAAGTAGGAATTATATCTCAAGACTCTTACTATAAAGAAACACATCATTTAAGTTACGAAGAACGTACAAAAATAAATTTTGACCATCCTAGAGCTATTGATTTTGATTTATTAGTAGCGCATTTAAAAGATTTAAAAGCAGGTAAAACTATTGAACAGCCCGTTTACTCTTTTGTAACTCATGATAGAACTGATGATTGCATCATTACTCATCCTAGAAAGGTAATGATTGTTGAAGGAATTTTAATCCTTACCAATCCTGAATTAAGAGATATGTTCGACATTAAAGTGTTTGTTCATGCAGATTCTGACGAACGTTTAATAAGAAGATTAAAAAGAGATATAGCAGAAAGAGGTAGAGATATGGAAGAGGTTTTAGGTCGTTATCAAAACACTTTAAAGCCTATGCATCAGCAATTTATTGAACCTACAAAAGCATATGCCGATATCATAATTCCAAATGATAAATACAATACTGTTGCTATTGATGTAGTTAGAGCAGTAATTAACCAAAGATTAGTGTAATTGAAAAAACGATTTCAAAATATTTTAACTAAATTCCCTTTTCTAAAATTTCTAGGCAATAGATACATTTTAGTCTTGGTATTATTTTCTGTTTGGATGATTTTTCTTGATAACTACTCATATTTAGAACATAGAATTTTAGATAAAGAAATCGATGAATTAGAAACCAATAAGCAATATTATATTAATGAAATTAAAAAAGACAGTTTAAAGATTAAACATCTTAAAAACAGTGATCAAATTGAAAAATATGCTCGTGAAAAATATTTTATGAAACGCGAAAATGAAGATATTTATCTTATTGAATTTGAAGAAGACCAAGAAACGAAAAGCAACTAATTTTAATACTAAAATTGTAAACCCGTGCTAGATAATAAAAACCAATTATTTAATGAATTTGAAGCTGTTTCTTCGAAAGAATGGAAACAAAAAATTCAATTTGAATTAAAAGGAGCCGACTATAATGATACGTTAGTTTGGGAAAGTCTTGAAGGAATAAAAGTTAAGCCTTTTTACCATCAAGATGAATTGGAAAACACAATCAATATAAAAACTAACGTATCAAACTTTAAAATTTTACAGGACATTTTTGTTTTTGATGTTGAAAAATCAAATAAAAAAGCAAAAAATGCTATTGAAAGAGGTGCAGAATCTATTCGTTTTACAATAGAAAATGAGAACATTAGTATAGAAGACTTAATGAATAATTTACCAAATAAAAACACTTCTTACTTTTTCGATTTAAAGTTTCTTTCATTAGGTTTTATTCAAAAAATAGCTAACTTTTCAAAAGAGAAAAACGCAACAGTATTTCTTCAAACAGATCCAATTGGCCAATTAGCAAAAGATGGAAATTGGTTTAAAAATTTAGATCAAGACTTTGAAATCTTAAATAAAATTAACGATTTAAATGTAGCTTCAAGTATTTCTATTCATTCGAATATCTACCAAAACGCTGGTGCAAATATGACGCAACAATTAGCATATACACTAGCACACGTTAACGAATATTTCAACCGAATAAAAGAAATAAAAAAACCTATCACTATAGAAGTAGCTGTAGGAACTAATTATTTCTTCGAAATTGCCAAACTAAGAGCTTTACGTATATTATTCAACACTTTAGCTACCGAATATAATCATAATTTCGATTGCCATATTGTAGCAACTCCAACGAAAAGAAATAAAACACTTTACGATTATAACGTAAACATGTTGCGAACTACAACTGAATGCATGAGTGCCATTTTAGGAGGAGCAAATACTATTTCTAACTTGCCTTATGATGTTTTGTATCATAAAACAAATGAATTTGGTGACAGAATTTCTCGCAACCAATTGTTAGTATTAAAAAACGAAAGTTATTTCGATAAAGTAGATAATCCGGCAGATGGAGCTTATTATATTGAAATACTTACCAATCAATTAGCTGAAAAAGCATTAGACTTATTTAAGAAGATTGAATCAAAAGGGGGTTTAATCACTTTATTAATTGAAGGAACAATACAACGAAAAATTAACGAAAGTGCTCAAAAAGAGCAAGAATTGTTTGATTCTGGAAAAGAAGTTTTACTAGGAACCAATAAATATCCTAACAAAAACGACAAAATGAAACACGATTTAGAATTGTTCCCTTTTGTAAAAACCAATCCTCGAAAAACGTTAATTACGCCTATTATCGAAAAACGTTTAGCCGAAAAGATAGAACAAGAACGTTTATCTCAAGAAGAATAAGCCATGAGAAAAGACATACAACATTTAAAGTTAGAAGTTAGAAGTCAGAAGTCAGAAGTTGTCACATCGAGCGGAGACGAGATGCAACAAAACTTTCTAACTGCTGAAGGAATTGAAGTAAAATCAAACTACTCTAAAGAAGATATAGAAAACTTAGAGCATATTGGTTTTGCTGCAGGTTTTGCACCTAATTTACGTGGACCCTACTCTACAATGTACGTTCGTCGTCCATGGACAGTTCGTCAATATGCAGGATTTTCAACCGCAGAAGAAAGTAATGCTTTTTACAGAAGAAATTTAGCCGCTGGGCAAAAAGGACTTTCTGTTGCATTTGACTTAGCAACTCACAGAGGCTACGATTCAGATCATGAACGCGTTGTAGGTGATGTTGGAAAAGCAGGTGTTGCCATTGATTCTGTAGAAGATATGAAAATTCTTTTCGATCAAATTCCATTAGGAGAAATGTCGGTTTCAATGACCATGAACGGTGCCGTTTTACCTATTATGGCTTTTTATATAGTCGCAGCAGAAGAACAAGGTGTCGATCCAAAATTACTTTCTGGAACCATACAAAATGATATTTTAAAGGAGTTTATGGTTAGAAACACGTACATCTATCCTCCTACTCCTTCTATGAAAATTATTGCCGATATTTTCGAATATACGAGTAAAAACATGCCAAAATTCAACTCTATTTCAATTTCGGGTTACCACATGCAAGAAGCTGGTGCAACTGCCGATATTGAATTGGCCTATACTTTAGCAGACGGTTTAGAGTACATTCGTACCGGTTTAGCTGCCGGAATGGATATTGATACATTTGCTCCTCGTCTTTCGTTTTTCTGGGCAATTGGAATGAATCATTTTATGGAAATCGCTAAAATGCGTGCTGGTAGAATGATTTGGGCAAAATTAGTGAGTCAATTTAATCCAAAAGACGATAAATCCTTAGCCTTAAGAACACATTGTCAAACTTCAGGTTGGAGTTTAACCGAACAAGATCCTTTCAATAATGTAGCGAGAACAACAATTGAAGCGGCGGCGGCGGCTTTTGGTGGAACACAATCGTTACACACAAATGCATTGGATGAAGCGATTGCTTTACCAACCGATTTTTCGGCGCGTATTGCTCGTAACACACAAATTTTCTTGCAAGAAGAAACTAAGATTACAAAAACGGTTGATCCTTGGGCAGGAAGTTATTATGTAGAAAGTTTAACTGCCGAAATTGCAGAGAAAGCTTGGGCTTTAATTGAAGAAGTAGAAGCACTTGGCGGAATGACCAAAGCAATTGATGCTGGTATTCCCAAATTACGTATTGAAGAAGCTGCTGCGCGTAAACAAGCGCGTATTGACAGTACACAAGATATTATTGTGGGTGTAAACAAATACCGTTTAGAAAAAGAAGATCCATTGCATATTTTGGATGTAGACAATCAAATGGTGCGCAAGCAACAATTAGAGTTATTGGCAAAAATTAAAAGTGAAAGAAATACCGAAAAAGTAAAAGCTTCGTTAGCTAAATTAACAGAAGCTGCAAAAACAGGTAAGGATAATTTACTATCTTTAGCAGTAGAAGCAGCTCGAAACAGAGCAACTTTAGGTGAAATTAGCGATGCTTTAGAAGAAGTATTCGGAAGATATAAAGCACAAATTAGAAGTTTTAGCGGCGTGTACAGTAAAGAAATTAAAAACGATGAAAGTTTTGAAAAAGCAAAACAATTAGCCGACGCTTTCGCGAAGAAAGATGGTCGTCGTCCTCGTATTATGATTGCTAAAATGGGGCAAGACGGACATGATCGTGGAGCCAAAGTAGTAGCAACAGGTTATGCCGATGTTGGATTTGACGTAGATATTGGTCCGTTATTTCAAACGCCTGCTGAAGCAGCAAAACAAGCTGTGGAAAACGACGTGCACATTTTAGGCGTTTCTTCATTAGCAGCCGGACACAAAACATTGGTTCCTCAAGTAATTGAAGAATTAAAAAAATACGGAAGAGAAGATATTATGGTTATTGTTGGTGGTGTTATTCCATCGCAAGATTACCAATTCCTTTTCGATGCTGGCGCAGTTGCCGTTTTTGGTCCAGGAACCAAAATTAGTGAAGCTGCCATTACTATTTTAGAGGTTTTATTAGAAGATTAACCACAAAAATACACCTGACAGGTTTTCAAAAACCTGTCAGGTGTATGAAAAAATTTTATATATTTGGCTTTATATTTATAAGCCAATAAAAATGATACAAGCCTTAGAGCATGGTAGTTACTATCATATTTACAACCGTGGAATTAATAGTGATATTCTTTTTAAAGAAAATAAAAACTATGAATATTTCCTTCAACTTTACGAAAGACACATTAATCCTATAGCTGAAACCTATGCTTGGTGCTTAATGAAAAATCATTTCCACTTTCTTGTCAGAATAAAAAGTATTGATGAAATAAGAAACGATAAGAAAATTTCACCATCACAATCCTTTTCAAACTTATTTAATGCATATACTAAAGCATTTAACAAAAGCTATAATCGTCATGGAGCATTATTTGAAAGACCTTTTAGAAGGAAACAAATAAATTTTGACAACTATTTTCAAAATGTAGTGGCTTACATACATAACAATCCGGTTCACCACAATATTTGCGATCATCCGTTAGAATATCCATGGAGTTCTTATTTAAGCTGTCTGTCTAGTAAACCAACTAAAATCAAAAGAAATGAAATTTTAGAACTTTTTGGAGGTGCTGAAAATTTTAAATATGCACATCAAGTAAAAAATGGTTGCCTCGCTATAGATACCATACTTGGAGCATAACAAATAAACACCTGACAGGTTTTTGAAACCTGTCAGGTGTTTACTTTTGTTCACAATTAAATCCCAACCTCAAAAAGACCAAGCAAATTATATTTTATCTTTGCAGTATGTTTGCATTAGTCGATTGTAATAACTTTTACGTGTCTTGTGAGCGTGTTTTTCAACCTCAATTACAAAACAAACCAGTAGTTGTCCTTTCTAATAACGACGGTTGTGTTATTTCGAGAAGCGAGGAAGCAAAAGCGCTTGGCATTCCTATGGGAGCACCTGAATTCCAATACAAAGACCTCATCAAACAACATAATATAAAAGTTTTTTCTTCCAATTATGCGTTGTATGGCGACTTGAGTAATCGCGTTATGAAAACGCTTCAAGATTTTACACCAGATATTGAAAATTACAGCATTGATGAAGCTTTTCTAAACTTTAAAAAGGTAAAAATAGACGATTATAATGATTATGGTATTCAAATAAAAAAACGCATTCAAAAATGGATAGGAATTCCCGTTTGTGTTGGTTTTGGCGAAACAAAAGCATTGTCTAAAATTGCCAATAGAATTGCTAAAAAATTCAAAGAACGCACTGCCGGAGTTTATGTAATTGACACCGATGAAAAAAGAACTAAAGCCTTAAAATGGACCAAAATTGAAGATGTTTGGGGAATTGGTTTTCGTTTGTCAAAAAAAATGAAAGCAAAAAACATTCACACGGCTTATGATTTTACATTAGCGCACAACACCGCTTTTATAAAAAATTGCATGGGTGTTTTAGGTTTGCGCTTACAAATGGAACTGCAAGGAAAATCGGTTTTGCAATTAGACGAACAACCTTCTGCCAAAAAAAGTATTGCGGTTACACGAACCTTTGAAAAATCGGTAAGTACGTTTGAAGAAATGAAAGAACGCGTTTCTACTTTTGCTACAGTGGCTTCTGAAAAATTACGAAAGCAAAATTCGTGTTGTTACGGAATTGTTTTATATATTCGAAAAAATCAATACCAAACCAGTAGTAATCGTTATAATTATACAACATTTACACATTTACCTTTTGCAAGCCAATCGGCATTAACATTGAGTCAAACGGCTATTAAGATGTTGAAAAATGTGTTTGAAGAAGGTGAAATTTACAATAAAGCCGGAATAATTTTAACCGAAATTATTCCGCAAGAAGAAAAACAGTTTCACTTGTTTGAAGAAGAAAATCCAAAACACGAGAAGTTGATGAAAGTGATGGATACCATTCGTAAAAAAACAGGCGAACGCAAAATTAGATTAGGTAACCAAGACCTAAATAAAACTTGGAAAATGAAACAAAATCATTTATCGAAAAGATACACTACTAATAGTAAAGAATTACTTGAAATAAAATGTCACTAAAACCCGAACTTACTTTTTTTATTCCTGATACGGAAAACGCAAAAGAAATTCCTTTTATCGCTGATGGAATAAAAGCAGGTTTTCCATCGCCCGCTGCTGATTTTGACGAAACAAAAATAAGCATTGACCAACTCGTTGTAAAAAATGAAACCGCCACATTTTATGCCAAAGCAAATGGAAATTCAATGATTGGTGCTGGAATAGATGATGGCGATATTTTAGTAATTGATCGAAGTATTGAACCAACAGATAATAAAATTGCGGTTTGTTTTATTGATGGCGATTTCACCATTAAACGTATTAAAATAGAAGAAGATTGTATTTATTTACAACCAGAAAACCCAAAATTTAAATCCATAAAAGTAACCGAAGACAATGACCTAATCATTTGGGGAATTGTAACTTATGTAGTTAAAAAAGTATAAAAATGTCAAAATTACCCAAAGTAACAACCAGCATATTCTCTGTAATGTCGCAATTAGCAAACGAACACGGAGCTATTAATTTATCGCAAGGATTTCCAAATTTTCCAGTGGATGAACGATTATTACAAATATCTGAACGATTAATAAGAGAAAACATTCATCAATATACGCCAATGGCAGGTTTACCTTCGTTGATGGAGAAAATTGCATTACTTACAGAGAAAAATTATCAGCGAAAAGTGAATATTGGTACCGAAATGCTTATCACTGCTGGCGCTACGCAAGGTGTTTTTACTACAATTAACACATTTGTAACTGCTGGTGACGAAGTGTTGATTTTAGACCCAAGTTACGACAGTTATGAACCTTCTGTTTTAGTCGCTGGCGGAAAACCTGTTCGAGTTTCATTAAATCATGATTATTCGCCCAATTTTAATACTATTGAAGATGCAATTACTTTAAAAACAAAGCTGATTGTAATTAATAATCCGCACAATCCAACTGGTAGAATTTGGACAGAAAGCGAAATTGAAAATTTAGAAGCCATTTTAGAAAAGTATCTGCAAATTTTAATTTTAAGCGATGAAGTGTACGAATATATTTCGTTTTCACATCCACATATTTCATTTAATACACGACCAAAATTAATAGAGCGAACAATTGTAGCTTCTTCTTTTGGAAAATCGTTACACGTTACAGGCTGGAAAGTAGGCTACTTAATTGCTCCTGAAAAACTAATGTATGAAATGAAAAAAGTGCACCAATTTTTAGTATTTAGCGTGAATAGTTTTTCACAAAATGCAATTGCCGAATATTTAGATGTAGTTGATTTTAGTGAAGTTGCTAAAATGTATAAAGCAAAACGCGATTTGTTCCAAAGTTTATTAAAAAACAGTCGCTTTGAATTAATGCCTTGCGATGGAACGTACTTTCAAGTAGTAAATTACAATAAAATTTCAAATGCAAACGATGTTGATTTTGCCAAAGAATTGATTACAAAACACGGAGTAGCTTCGATACCAATTTCGGTGTTTTATAACGATGCTACTGACAGACAAATGTTGCGTTTTTGTTTTGCAAAAACAGATGAAACCTTAATTGCTGCAGCAGAAAAATTAAATCAAATTTAATTGTTTTATTTAAGCTATCTTTACTTAAAACATAGAAATTATGGCAAAAAGTCAAGACGCAAAGAAAACGGCTAAAAAAGAACCTTTAAAAACTGCTAAAGAAAAAAAAGCAGAAAAACGAGATAAGAAAAATTCGCCAAAGCGAGATTAAATAAAAAAACACGAAATCTATTCGTGTTTTTTTATTACTAGGTTTGTCTTGTAATAGAAGAACGTCTTTTTTAGCCCCGATAGAAGCAAGCTACCGTGTAGCGCGAATAGCGGGACAATTGTTGTTTTACTTATACTTTTGTGCTCCTAAAAAAACTAAACCGTTTCAATTGCTTGAATGGCAGGTAGAAAATTGATTTGTTTTACATGCTCGAAAAAATCGATTTCAGTTTCGTGCGGTAAAAAGTCAGAAATAATTCTAATAATAAAATCTTGAGGTCTTTTTAAGAACATGAACGTGTAATCTTCCATGTTTACAACGGTTTTAATTTTTAAATTGGTTGTTCTCACAAATTTGTCAGAAGTCAATGAAGAAAGTACTGGCAAATTAAGTTTCGCTTCTGTTTCAATTGGTTTTCCGTTTTCAAACAAACCACCTTCATAACCATACAAAGAAGCCGTTGTAATTTCTATTGGATTTCCAAATCCTAAATTCTTCGGCAATTCTACTTCTTTACCCACTATTGCAGCAAAACCAAGCAACACTACACAATCAGAATCTGGTAAATGCATCATGGTTTTAGCCATGCTTTCACGGCCAATTCCAGAAGTAAAAACTTGGTAATTATGTTTAGAATTTGATATTTTATTTATGGCAATTAACGCTTTTTGGCGTTCAATTTCCATTGGTGTTATGATTATAATATTCATTTCAAACGATTTGTTACAAAAGTACAATTCATAATTAAAATAATACGAATTAATGAAGATGTTCAAAAAAATCATATTTTGTTTTGTTAATAAATAAGACTTGAATAAACCATAAATAATTGTATTTTTACCATTCGAAAATTTAAAAAATCAAATGGGTAAAATTATAGCAATTGCGAATCAAAAAGGTGGTGTAGGAAAGACTACAACTTCTGTGAATCTTGCGGCATCACTAGGTGTATTAGAAAAAAAAGTGCTCTTAATTGATGCAGACCCTCAAGCAAATGCTAGTTCAGGTCTTGGTATAGATGTTGAAAGTGTAGAAATAGGAAGTTACCAAGTTTTGGAGCATAGTAATACCCAAAAGAAGCGGTTATGACTTGTTCGGCACCTAATGTTGATGTTATTCCAGCTCATATTGATTTAGTAGCCATTGAAATTGAACTTGTAGATAAAGAAAATCGTGAGTACATGCTGAAAAAGGCATTAGAATCAATTAAAGACGATTATGATTATATCATTATAGATTGTGCTCCATCATTAGGCTTACTAACACTAAATGCGCTTACTGCCGCTGATAGTGTTGTTATTCCTATTCAGTGTGAATACTTTGCATTGGAAGGTTTAGGAAAACTTTTAAATACTATTAAAAGTGTTCAAAAAATTCACAATCCAGAATTAGACATTGAAGGTTTATTACTAACTATGTATGATTCTCGTTTAAGATTATCCAACCAAGTTGTTGAAGAAGTTCAAAAGCATTTTAATGACATGGTTTTTGATACAGTAATTCAAAGAAATATTAAGTTAAGCGAAGCTCCAAGTTTTGGAGAAAGTATTATTAATTATGACGCAACTAGCAAAGGTGCATCTAATTATTTGAGTTTAGCAGAAGAAATCATCAATAAAAACAAATAATTTTTATGGCAAAAGCGGTAAAAAAACAAGCATTAGGAAGAGGATTATCGGCTTTATTAAAAGACCCTTCAAACGATATTAAATCAGTTGAAGATAAAGACGCTGATAAAGTTGTAGGAAGTATTATAGAGCTTGAATTAGATTCAATTGAATTAAACCCTTTTCAACCACGAAGCAACTTCAATGAAGAAGCTTTACAAGAATTAGCCACTTCTATTAAAGAACTAGGTGTAATTCAACCTATAACAGTTAGAAAATTAGATTTTAATAAATACCAATTAATTTCTGGAGAACGTCGTTTGCGTGCTTCAAAATTATTAGGACTTGAAACAGTTCCTGCTTATATTCGTTTAGCAAACGACAATGAATCTTTAGTAATGGCTTTAGTTGAAAACATTCAACGTCATGATTTAGATCCTATTGAAGTTGCTATTTCTTACCAAAGATTAATTGAAGAAATTAATCTTACCCAAGAAGAGTTAAGCGAACGTGTAGGAAAAAAACGTTCTACAATTACCAATTACTTGCGTTTATTAAAACTTGATCCAATTATTCAAACCGGAATGCGAGATGGTTTCATTTCTATGGGACATGGTAGAGCTTTAATTAATATTGATGACCAAGATATACAAAGCGATATATACCATAAAGTTGTAACTGAAAACTTATCGGTTAGAGATACTGAGGCATTGGTTAAAAAATACCAAGAAAGCTTAAAACCAAAAGCAGCTAAAGCTACAATTAAAGGGGCTTTTGAATTGAAAGAAGAAGATAAAAAAACTTTTGCAAATTATTTTGGGACTAAAGTAGATGTTAATGTTGCGAGTAATGGAAAAGGAAAAATTACAATTCCATTTCATTCAGAAGAAGATTTTAATAGAATTTTAAAACTAATCAATAGTTAGTGAAAAAGTATATTTTATTTATTGTACTAAGTTTTTTTACTCTTAACAGTTATGCTCAAAATGAGCTTTCGTTAAAAGTAAAAGACACTACAACTGTGCCAACAAGTATAAATCCTTTATCTCCTGCAAAAGCAGGATTTTATTCGGCAATTTTACCCGGTTTGGGACAAGCTTACAATAAAAAATATTGGAAAATACCTGTTATTTATGTTGGACTAGGTGCTGGAATATATTTTTACACTTGGAACAACAAAAAATACCACGATTTTAGAAATGAATACAAAAGAAGATTAGATGGAACATCTGACCCTAATCATCCTATTTATGGTGGATTAGACGACAGTCGCTTAATTAGTGGACAAAAATTTCATCAGAAAAACAGAGACTTATCGGCATTAATAACTGCAGCTATTTATATTTTAAATATTGTTGATGCTAATGTTGACGCACATTTAATGCAGTTTAATGTTAATGATAATCTTTCTATAACTCCTGAATTTAATCAAAATGAAATTGATTACAGATATAATACAGGAGTAAAGCTGACTCTAAATTTTTAACATTTCATTAGCTAACATAAAATCAAAAAATATACTAATTATTTATGAAAATTGCACTTTTAGGTTACGGAAAAATGGGGAAAGTTATTGAACAAATAGCTTTAGAAAGAGGTCATACAATTGTTCTTAAAAAAACAAGTGCAGATAGTTTCGAAGGACTTGAAAATGCAGATGTTGCAATAGATTTTAGCGTTCCAACTACCGCGGTAAATCACATTTCAGAATGTTTAAATAGAAACATTCCTGTCATTTCTGGAACAACAGGTTGGCTTGAAGATTATGAAAAAATGGTTGATTTATGTAATCAGAAAAATGGAAGTTTTATTTATGGTTCAAACTTTAGTTTAGGAGTAAATATTTTCTTCGAATTAAACAGACAGTTAGCCAAAATGATGCAAAACTTGAAACAATATAATGTTTCTATGGAAGAAATTCATCATACTCAAAAATTAGATGCACCAAGCGGAACTGCAATTTCATTAGCAAATGACATTATAAAAAATTCAGATTATATCAATTGGTCTTTAACAAAAGATGAAACTAGTATATATATTGACGCCAAACGAATTGAAAATGTCCCTGGAACACACAGCGTTTTTTACGATTCAAAAGTCGATCAAATAGAAATTAAACACACCGCACATTCAAGAGAAGGGTTTGCACTAGGTTCTGTTATAGCTGCAGAATGGATTATAGGTAAAAAAGGAGTTTTCACTATGAAAGATGTTTTAGGCATCTAATCATAGTATTAATATAAAGCATAAAAAAATAGAACATGTCAATAACAGGTTGGTTACTATTAATAGTATTAGTTCAAGTAATTCATTTTGCTGGAACTTGGAAATTATATGAAAAAGCAGGTAGAAAATCTTGGGAAGCTGCTATACCGGTTTACAATGCAATCGTTTTAATGAAAATCATTAATCGCCCTACTTGGTATACCGTATTACTTTTCATTCCAATTATTAACTTAATAATGTTTCCCGTGATTTGGGTTGAAACACTTCGTAGTTTTGGAAAAAACAGTACTCTTGACACAATTCTTGGCGTACTTACTTTAGGTTTTTATGTAGCCTATGTAAACTACACTCAAGATGTAACTTACATTAACAATAGAAATTTAACGCCTGTAAACAAAGGAGCAGAAACCGTAAGCTCTTTACTTTTTGCAATTGTCGTAGCAACTTTTGTACATACTTATTTTATTCAGCCTTATACAATTCCTTCTTCTTCATTAGAAAAATCATTATTAATTGGAGATTTCTTATTTGTAAGTAAATTTCATTACGGAGCCAGAACACCGATGACAACTGTTGCTGCACCAATGGTTCATGATACATTACCGATTATCAATAAAACATCATATCTATATAATGACAATGATGAAACATCTTGGAAAAACAAATTGCAATTGCCTTATTTTAGATTTCCAGGCTTTCAAAAAATAGAACGCAATGATATTGTAGTTTTCAATTGGCCTGCTGATACATTATACAACATGTATAAACCAGCAGATAGAAGATATAGTAAACCAATTGACAAAAAAACAAACTATGTAAAAAGATGTACTGCAATTGCTGGTGACACTTTAAGCATTGTTGATGGAATTGTATTTATTAATGGAAAAGAATCTATTTTACCAGAAAGAGCAAGACCACAGTATTCATACAAAGTAGCTTTAGATGGAAAAACAGCTATAAATTTTGAATATTTATTAGACGAATTAAACATTACGGATGGCGCCTACCAAATTGCACCAGACACTATTATATTTAGTGCACTTCCATTTGACAATGCAGAACGTTTAAAAAACATTCCTGGGATAACTCTTGTGAAAAGAATAATTAACAAAGGTTCTGAAGATGGAATTTTCCCTGATTTTGGTGATGGAAAGCCTTCAACAACAAGAAATTGGAACAAAGATAACATGGGACCGATTTATATTCCTGAAGCTGGAAAAACAGTTGCTTTAACCAAAGAAAATTTACCTTTTTACAACAAAATTATAGGTGAATATGAAGGTAATGATTTAGTAGTTTCTGATAATGAAATTAAAATTAACGGTCAAGTAGCCAATTCATATACTTTTAAACAAGATTACTATTGGATGATGGGGGATAATCGTCATAATTCATTAGACGCACGTTATTTTGGCTTCACTCCTGCCGATCATATTGTAGGTAAACCTATTTTTATTTGGATGAGTTGGAATTCAAGTGGAAAAGGAATTATGAACAAAATAAGATGGGAACGTTTATTTACAACAGTAAGTGGAGAAGGGCAACCTCAATCTTACTTTAAATATTTCTTAGGGTTATTAGCTTTGTATTTTGTTGGAGAATATTTTTGGAAAAAGAAGAAGAAAAGTGTTTAGTCGTTAATTTGGTTATTTGTTAATCTGATAAAATTATAGTTTACAAACATGTATACGTATTCATTTGAAAAACTAGAAGTTTGGCAAGAATCTAAAGATTTCTGTGTATTAATTTACAAAATAACTTCAAGTTTTCCAGATGATGAAAAATTTGGACTAACATCACAATTAAGAAGAGCTACTGTTTCAATAAGCTCTAACATTGCTGAAGGATCTGCCAGAAGTACTTATAAGGACAAAGCGCATTTTACAACTATTGCTTTTAGTTCTGCAATAGAAGTATTAAATCAGTTAATTATCGCTTTTGAATTAAATTATATTTCTGAAGAAACTTATCAAAACTTAAGAGGAAAAATAGAAAGTGTAACGAACAAATTAAATGCTTTGAGAAAATTCCAACAATCTAAAATTTAATTTTTTACAGTATTTATATTAACAAATAACCAAAGCAACAAATCAACCATTTAAAAGAATGAACATTCTAATACATCCAACCTACTTTCCATCAATTAGCCATTATGTGGCAATGATGAAAGCGGAAACGATTACTTTTGAAGTGGAAGATAACTTTCAAAAACAAAGCAATCGCAATAGGATGTATATTTATAGTCCTAATGGCTTACAATTATTAAATATTCCTATTGTTAATTCTTCCGAAAAACATCAAAAATATAAAGATGTGAAAATAGACAACAGCACTGATTGGCAAAAGAATCATTCTAAATCATTAGAAGCTGCTTATAGAAATTCGCCCTTTTATGAAATTTTAGAATATGATTTTCAACCAATTTTTGAAAAAAAACACAGCTTTTTATTAGACCTAAATTTTCAAATTTTTGAAATAATAAATGAATGTTTAAGAGTTGAATTGCCTTTTTCTAAAACTACCGAATATTTTCATGAAACTAATCAATTTACAGATTTTAGAAATTTAGTAAACGGAAAAAAAGACACTTTTACAAACGATCGTTACACACAAGTTTTTGAGGAAAAAGAAGGATTTCTAACAAACTTAAGTATTTTAGATTTACTTTTTAATGAAGGAAGATGCGCTAAAGATTATTTGAAAAATCAACTTATTTAAGATTTTTAACATCTAAATTTAATCGTGTAAATACAGGGAAATGATCACTTAACTGAACCGTATTATCGGTTTTAAATTCTTTTACTTCAATTCCTTCTTCTACAAAAACATAATCAATTCGAGCGGGATAATATTTAAAATTATAAGAAGCACCAAAGCCCGAACCTGCTTTTTCAAAAGCATCTGCCATATTTCCTTTTATATTTCTATAAACGTAAGAAAAAGCGCTATTATTCATATCTCCACAAACAATTTTAGGGAAATGACATTCTTCATAGTGTTTTTGAATTAATTCCGATTGTAATTGTTGTTCTTTAAAAGCACTACTTATTCTTTTAAAAATAAATCTAGACTTATTTTCATCAATATTTTCATGAATATCTGTACTAATTTTAATAGATTGCAAATGCATGCTATAAACCCTTACTGTATCAATATTTTTAATTATATCTACATAAATAACATTATTACTTGAGTTTGGAAAATTAATTTCACCTTTATTAACAATCTCAAATTTAGAAAAAATAGCTTGTCCGTATTTGTTCTTACCTCCTTCAACTTTAATGTATTTATAACCAAAATTTCTAACTCTCACTTTATCATTTGGAGAATATTCTTGTAAACATAAAATATCTGGATTATAACTTTGAATAACTTCTGTAATTTGCTCAGGAACTTCTTTATTGGGTAACCATTCATATAAATTAAACAAACGTACATTAAAACTCATTAAGGTAAAATCTGTAGTTTCATCTTGAATATTAGTTTCTGAAAATTTATAAAATTTATTAATAAAAGTAAAACCAATTAAAAGCACAAAAGCTGAAAGAAATATTTTACGTTTTAACTGAAGCAACCATATAACGAAAAAAAGAAAGTTTAAAAAAAGAAAAAAAGGTAATGATAAAGTTAAAACGCTTAAAAAAGGAAATAGTTTAGGTGACAAAAAAGGTAGTATATAAGCAAGTAACGTTAACAAAGCTAATACTTTATTTAAGAAAAAGGCTATTTTACTTATCCACGATTCTTGTTGCATCATTTACCTGCTTTAAATAGAAATTCTTTTTCTTCTTTTGTTAAACTATCATAACCCGATTGTGAAATTCTATCCAAAATATCATCAATCTTTTTCTGGTCCATTGTCTTTTCTTTTTTTGTGAAAGATGTAGAACTTGGATTCGATTTATTTTTATGAACTTTTTTAAAAGTCGTTTTTTTCTTAGGTTTTAAACAATTTTCAAAAAATTCTTGGATCGAAGATATCAATTTAGAAACATCTGTACCAGAATTTAACATTTTAATATATAAAAAGCCAAATAAAGCTCCAGCTAAATGTGCTAAATGTCCTCCACTATTATCTAAAGGCAATTGAATTAAATCTAATAAAACAATCACAAAAGCAACTTGCCAAAGTTTTACAACTCCTATAAGCATTAATCTAATTTGCATAAAAGGTGCGTAAGTTGCAGTTGCAATTAACAAAGCCATTATGGCGCCACTTGCTCCAACTAATACAGAAGATTTTCCAATAAGTAAAAATGATACTAAGAAAACTATTCCAGAGAAAATTCCACCAAGAACATATAAACCAAATAATTGTTTTTGGGTAAAATACGTTTCAAACAATCGACCTGAAAAATGCAAAACCATCATGTTAAAAAGCAAATGCAAAAAACCTGCATGCAAAAACATATAACTAAACAATGTCCAAGGCGAAAAAATAAAATCATCAGAATTAGAATACAATGCTAACCAAGACGGAAAATTAAAATTACCAAATGAAAAATTATAGAAGAAAAGTAAAGACAATAAATAAAGTCCAATATTCCAAAATATTAGTTTTTGAACAATTCCTCCTGTTCTATATTGACTTTTTATATCTTCAATTATGCTCATTTTTTCAATAAATTAGTTCCAACGATTATTATTAAACTGATTTTTTTTCCAGTACCACATCATTAAAAATCCGCATAAAGCACCACCAAGATGTGCAAAATGTGCTACTCCAGTTCCACCACTTCCAAATAATGAATTTCCTTTTAAACCAAGAAATAAATCAATTGCTAAAATAACAGGAACAAAATATTTTGCTTTTACCGGAACAGGAATAAACATTAAAGCCAACTCAGCATTTGGAAACATAAAGGCAAAAGCAACTAATAATCCATAAATAGCTCCAGAAGCTCCAACTGCAGGCGCTAAGTAAGCACTAGCCATATTATCCATTGTAGTTTGCGAAATAATTTCAAGCCACTGTGTATTGTATTTTCCTTCGTTTAAAACTTGAAAAATTTCAGCTTGATTGATTCCGTTTTCTACCAAAATACCTAAACCATGATGAAATAAATAATAATTAACTCCTGTATGCAACAACATTGCACCCATTCCGCATGACAAATAGAAAAACAAGAATTTTTTACCTCCCCAAAATTGCTCTAAAGTACTTCCAAAAGAAACCAAAGCAAACATATTAAAGAAAATATGCATTAAACCACCATGCATAAACATGTGTGTTATAGGCTGCCAAATTCTAAATTTATCTCCTTCAAAATAATGCAAGGCCAATAGTTCCGATGAATTAGGAACTAAATAACTCCCTACAAAAAAAATAATATTAATGATTAGCAATTGCTTAACCATTTCAGTCATGTTCATCATAAAGCAAATTTTTTATCTAAATCTTCAACACTTAACGTGATGAATGTTGGTTTATTAAAAGGCGAAACACTTGCGTCTTTACACGCAAATAATCCGTTTACTAAATTTTCTTGTTCTTTTTCGGTTAAATATGCTCCATTTTTTACAGCAATACTTTTTGCCATTGATTTTGCAATTCCATCGTTTAATGAAAAGGAATTTTCCGGAATTTCTTCTTGTAAAGTAGTTATCAACTCTTCAATTACAATAGGGATTTCACTTTCTTGAACATTTACTGGTATTCCAGAAATTAAGACTTTATCCTTTTCTATAGAATCAAAAATAAAACCGGTATTTTCTAACGAAGGCTTTAATTCTAAAATAAACTGAACTTCATCATTTGAAAAATATAATTCTAATGGAAATAACAATTGCTGACTTGAAGCTTTATTTACGGTAATATTCGTTAAAAATTGCTCGTACAAAATGCGCTGATGTGCTCTACTTTGATTAATTACAAGCATTCCTGATTTTATTGAACTTACTATGTATTTTTTATGAATTTGATACGTTCTAGAAGGTGAATCTTCAATTTCTCTATCGTTAAACAAAGAACCTGTTATTTCATGATTTTCAAAAGAATGAGAATGAATCTCTTGTGTGTCATGTTTTAATCCAACGTATAAATTATCCCACTGAAGATCTTTTGTTTTTGATTTATAAGTTACACTTGACGAACTTGAATGCTCTTTTTTAGTTCCCTCACTCGATTCGAAAGGATTAAAAGTGGTATCGATTTGAATGGTTGGAAATTCTCCTTCTTTATTCTTATAATCGTATGGTGTATCTAAATTAGCATCTCTTTCAAAGTCTAAAACTGGCGCAACATTAAATTGGCCCAAACTATGTTTCACAGCCGAACGCAAAATAGCATATAAAGCATGTTCATCGTCAAACTTAATTTCAGTTTTCGTTGGATGAATATTAATATCTATAGTATTTGGCGGAACATTTAAATACAAAAAGTAACTTGGTTGATTTCCTTCACGCAATAAACCTTCATAAGCATTCATAATTGCATGATGTAAATATCCGCTTTTAATGAAACGATCATTAACAAAGAAAAATTGCTCTCCTCTACTCTTTTTTGCATGTTCTGGCTTACCTACAAAACCACCAATAGAAACAATCTCAGTATCTTCGGTAACAGGTACTAATTTTTCATTAGTCTTGCCTCCAAACACATTTACAATTCGCTGTCTGTAGTTTGAATTTGGCAAATTAAACGTTTCACTTCCGTTATGAATTAAGGTAAAATAGATTGAAGGATGTGCCAAAGCAACACGTTGAAATTCATCTACAATATGCCTAAATTCAACTGTATCTGATTTTAAGAAATTTCTACGAGCCGGAATATTAAAAAATAAATTTTTAACCGCAAAAGAAGTTCCTTTAGGCAACACAGCAACATCTTGAGAAACAAATTTACTTCCTTCAATGATAATATGCGTTCCTAATTCTTCTTGTTCTTGTTTGGTTTTTAACTCAACATGTGCAATAGCAGCAATGGAAGCCAAAGCTTCACCACGAAAACCTTTAGTATTTAAAGCAAATAAATCTTCTGCATTACGGATTTTCGATGTTGCATGTCTTTCAAAACACAAACGAGCATCGGTAACATTCATACCTGAACCATTATCAATAACTTGCACTAGTGTTTTACCAGCATCTTTAACAATTAATTTAATATCTGTTGCCTTTGCGTCTATAGCATTTTCAATTAATTCTTTAACTACAGAAGCAGGTCGCTGAACGACTTCCCCTGCTGCAATTTGATTGGCAACATGATCTGGTAATAGTTGAATTATACTTGACATTTATTGTTTTCTAAAAATAGATAAATCAAAATCGATGATGTACATAAAGAGCAAAAGCAATACTAAAACTATAATCATAATTCTAATATTAAAATTTCTATTTCCTCTGTGACGACTGTTTTGACGTGCTTCACTCCAATGTGCTCTCAAATCATTATAACTTACGGCGTCTCTATCTTTTTTAATAATAGAGTCAAAATCATAAGGATTGTCAATCACTTTTCCTTCATAGTGACGCGGAGTATAATTAAATTTTTTATTTTTTGGCAACTTCATTGAGCCACGACCGAATTTAAACATATCAATCTATTTTTTTCAAATTTAAGAATTTCTAATCTTTTTTATCTGAATTATTTGTTAACAAAAATCCCGCCAATAGCGGGATTTTAATTTTATAAGTAATAAAAAATTAAGCTTTTTTATTTAAATCTACCATTTTAATTGCGGCAATTGCAGCTTCAGTACCTTTATTTCCGTGTTTCCCACCACTTCTATCAATTGACTGTTGCATTGAATTATCGGTTAATAAACAAAAAATTGTAGGAACATCGTATTTCAAATTTAAATCTTTAACACCTTGAGTAACCCCTTCGCATACAAACTCAAAATGCATAGTTTCTCCTTTAATTACACATCCAATTGCAATGACGCAATCTACTTTTTGAGTTTCAATCATTCTCTTAGAACCATAAATCAACTCAAAACTTCCAGGAACATCCCAACGGATTATATTTTCTGACAAAGCACCACAATCTAACAATGCAGCTTTTGCTCCGTTGAATAAACCATTAGTTATCTCGTCATTCCATTCTGAAACAACAATCCCAAACCGAAAGTCTTTCGCGTTTGGGATTGTGTTTTTATCGTATTGTGATAAGTTTTTATTTTCTGTAGCCATATTATTCTGTCATCGCAATATAAGCGTCAATATTTAATCCTTCTTTTGAAGTTTCGTATTTTTCTTTAATTTGAGTAAACAATTTATTTGCTTCTTCTTTTTTATTTGCTATTAATGCTAATTGTGCAGCTTTAAATAAAAATCTTGGTGTAGTAAAATCATTTTCATTAGTTTCTGCAGCTTTTTTGTAATAAGAAATAGCGTCATCAACTTTATTCGTTTCAGAATAAGCGTCACCTAAACCACCTAATGCCAATGCATTTAACATCATATCTTTTGAAGAAAATTCTAATAAATACTTTTCAGCATTTTTAAAATCTTTAATATTCAAATAAGACATTCCTGCATAATAATTAGCTAAATTTCCTGCTTTTGTTCCAGAATATTGATCTGCAACACCTGTAAAACCAAGTTTTCCTTCACCGCCTTTTAATGCAAGATTAAATAATGAATCTGGATTTTCAGTATTAGATAAAGCTTGATTAAAATATTCTTGAGCTTGAAAAATTTCACTAAATGCTTTATCTTCTTTTGGTTGAGCAACAAATTTATCAAATAATAAATAACCAATTGTTACTAATGCAATTGCACCTACAACTCCTAATACTAATTTTTGATTTTTAGCAACCCAGTCTTCAGTTTTAGAAGCAGTTTCATCTAAAGTATTAAAAACTTCTTCAGTTGTACTTTCTCCTGAAGTTTCAATTACTTCTTCAAATTCATTTGCATTAGTATCTAATTCTTCTGGTTTTGAAGCTTTATAGCCTCTTTTGTTATATGTTGCCATTTATTTTAAATTTATTGAGGTGCAAAAATATAATTTTTATTGAAAATTAAAAGCCCTTTTTATGGTTATTTTTCTATTTTGCAACTACTTTTGCAATATTGCTACAAATAAAGGAAAATAAACTGTGTATTTAAAACAATTGTCATTATTAAATTATAAAAACATTTCAGATAAGTCTTTTGATTTTGATGAAAAGGTAAATTGTTTTGTAGGAAAAAATGGCAAAGGAAAAACTAATATTTTAGACGCTATTTTTCATTTATCTTATGGTAAAAGTTATTTTAATCCGCTTGCCGTTCAAAACATTAAACATGAGGAAGAGTTTTTTTTAATTGACGGAACCTTTTCTAAATATGACAAAGAAGAAAAAATTGCTTGTAGTTTAAAAAGAGGTCAGAAAAAAGTTTTAAAACGAAATAATAAAATTTACGATAAACTTTCAGATCATGTTGGTTTTATTCCTCTTGTAATCATTTCTCCTTCTGATACAAATTTAATTTCTGAAGGAAGCGATGTAAGACGTAAATTTATTGATAGTGTAATTTCTACTTTAGACAATTCATACCTTAATGAATTAATTCAATATAATAAATTAATTGCTCAACGAAATGCGTTACTAAAATATTTCGCATTAAATCAGTCTTTTGACATTGATACTTTAAGTATATATAATGAGCAAATTATTCCTATTGGGACTAATATTTTTGAAAAGAGAAAAGAATTCCTAGAAAGTTTTATTCCTATTTTTCAAAAGTATTACCAATTAATAACAGATAATGCCGAAAATGTACAATTAGTATATTCGAGTAATTTATTTGAAAACACTTTAGCTGAACTTTTATCAAATAACATCAATAAAGATAGAGCTTTACAATATACAAGTGTAGGGATCCATAAAGATGATTTATCTTTTGAAATTGACAACTTTCCTATTAAAAAATTTGGTTCGCAGGGACAACAAAAATCGTTTTTAATTGCCTTGAAATTAGCTCAATTTGACTTTATAAAACAACAAAGTGGCGTTTTACCTATTTTATTGTTTGATGATATTTTTGACAAACTAGACGAATCCAGAGTTCAAAAAATTGTAACAATGGTAAATGACGAAGTTTTTGGGCAAATATTTATTTCCGACACTCATGTTGAAAGAACTGAAGCTATAATTAAAAGCACACATCAATCTTACGCTATATTTCAGTTATAACTGAAATTATTCTTACTTTTACACTGATTTTTTTACACAACTTATGAATATTCAATCTGATTTTTCGTTAAAAACATATAATACCTTTGGAATTGAAGCTAAAGCTAAAGAATTTACTTCTGTACAAAACATTAAAGAACTTATTGACGTTTTAAAACTGAATAAAGATATTTTTGTTTTAGGCGGCGGAAGCAACATGTTACTTACACAGAACATTAACAAACTGGTTGTACATGTAGATTTAAAAGGAATTTCTATTGTTAAAGAAAGTGAAGATTATGTTTGGATAAAAGCAAATGCTGGAGAAAATTGGCATGAATTTATTTTATGGTGCATTGAGCATAATTATGGAGGAATTGAAAACTTATCACTTATTCCAGGAAATGTAGGAACTACTCCAATTCAAAATATTGGCGCTTATGGCGTTGAAATAAAAGATGTTTTTTCTTCGTGCGAAGCCATTTCTATAAACAACCAAAGTATTACAACTTTTGAAAAAGAAGATTGTAATTTTGGATACAGAGAAAGTGTTTTTAAAAACGAATTAAAAAATCAATACATTATAACAAGTGTTGTTTTTAAACTTACCAAAAAAAATCACAAAACCAATAGTTCTTATGGCGCTATTGAAGCTGAATTAGCACAAAACAATATTACAAATCCTTCTATAAAAGATATAAGTAATGCTGTAATTGCTATTAGAAAAAGTAAACTTCCAGATCCAAAAGTTTTAGGAAACAGTGGCAGTTTTTTTAAAAACCCAATTGTACCAATAGAAACATACAAAAAAGCAGTTCTTCAATATCCAGAAATGCCCCATTATGTTGTTTCTAACACAGAAGTAAAAGTCCCAGCAGGCTGGTTAATTGAACAAGCTGGATTTAAAGGTAAAAGATTTGGTGACGCAGGAATTCATGAAAAACAAGCATTAGTACTTGTTAATTATGGAAATGCAACTGGCCAAGAGATTGTTGAACTTTCAAAACACATTCAAAAAACTATTTTAGACAAGTATGGCATTGCTATTGAAGCAGAAGTTAATATTATTTAACCTTTTTTTGCACTTCTTTACTGTTTGTTTTGTAAATTTGCAGACTCTAAAAATTAAAAAATGAAACTTGTTTTATTAACTATCGGGTTACTTGCAATTGCATTTGCTGGAATTGCAATTAAAATATGGGCAAAAAAAGATGGGAAATTTTCTGGAACTTGTGCAAGCCAAAGTCCGTTTTTAAATAAAGATGGAGAAAACTGTAGTTTTTGTGGAAAAACTCCTGAACAAATGCAAGATTGCACTAACGATTCTGCAAAATAATTACCTTAAAAACATATGGTTTTAAATATACTTTTAGTAAGTTTTATAGTAATCATTTCTATACAAATAATTTACTATTTATTCATTTTTGGTAATTTTTCATTTGGGAAAATAAAGAACGGTAGTTCTCAAAGATTTCCTGTTTCAGTTATTGTTTGTGCTAAAAACGAAGCAGAAAACGTTAAAGCATATTTTCCACTTTTAATCAATCAAAATTACCCTGAATTTGAAATCGTTCTTATCGATGATGCTTCTAGTGACGAAACTTTAGATTTATTTGAAGAATATGAAAAACAATATTCTAATGTTAAGTTGGTTAAAGTTCAAAATAATGAAACCTTTTGGGGAAACAAAAAATATGCGCTAACACTTGGAATTAAAGTTGCAAAATACAAACATTTATTATTTATTGATGCTGATTGCAAACCTGCTTCAACTGAATGGATAAGTAATATGAGTATGAACTTCACTCCTAAAAAAACTATTGTTTTAGGTTATGGCGCATACAATAAAGTTAAAGGTTCATTTTTAAACAAAATCATCCGTTTTGAAACTTTAATGACTGCCGTACAGTATTTTTCTTGGGCTAAAATGGGAGCTCCATATATGGGAGTTGGTCGAAATTTGGCTTACAAAAGCGATGAATTTTACAAAGTAAATGGTTTTATAGATCATATGAAAATTCGCTCTGGAGATGATGATCTATTCATTAATCAAGCCAGTACAAAAGAAAATACAACTATATGTATTGAACCAAATAGTTTTACTTATTCTGATGCTAAAACAACTTTTAGCGATTGGTTTAATCAAAAAAGAAGACATATTTCAACCGCTAAATATTATAAAGCGTTTGATCAATTTCAATTGGGTTTGTTTTACTCTACGCAATTATTCACTTTAATTCTAGGAATACTTTTACTAGCATTCAATCATCAACTTATAATTGTTGCAGCATTACTAGGCTCTAGATATATTATAGCATGGATCTCTTTAGGCTTTAGCGCTTCTAAATTAAAAGAAAGGGATATTATGTATTTTTACCCTTTTATTGAAATAATACTTATATTCACACAATTGTATTTATTTATCTTAAACCTATTCTCAAAACCTAAGCATTGGAAATAACTTCAGAAATAATTCAAAAAAACATTGAAAAAGCTAAAAATGGCGACCAAGTTGCGTTTACTTTTTTATTAGATTTCTTTTGGAATGAAGTTTTTGGATACATGCTTAAGAGGACTGAAAATGAAGCCGATACTGATGATATTGTAATTGAAACTTTTGCAAAAGCATTTGATAAAATTGCAACCTATAATCCCGAATTTGGCTTTAACACTTGGTTAATTGCAATTGCGAAAAACGTTCACATTGACATGTTACGAAAAAAGAAAACCTCTTTATTTTTAGACATGAACAATAACGAGAACAATCAGGCTTATCAAATTATTGATGAAACTCCAAGTGCTGAAGACGACATTATTACAGAACAAAATCTTTCGCAATTATTAGGCTATATTAAAGAATTAAAACCCGCTTATCAAGAAGTAATTCAATTGCGTTATTTTCAGGAAATGAGCTACATTGATATTTCGGAAACTCTTGAAGAACCTTTAAATAATATTAAAGTAAAACTACTTAGAGCTAAGAAACTACTAGCTGAAATTATTTCTAAAAGAAATTAATTTTACTAGAAGTCATAAAGAATAGATAAAAACTTCTTAATTCCAACTTCTTAATTCCAACTTCTTGTTATCTTTGTGTTTTAAACCACATTTGAAAAAGATAAAATGGCAACAGAAAATGTTTTTCCACCTAGAGAACCAAAACCAAAATGGCTTCGTGTAAAATTACCAACCGGTAAAAAATATACTGAATTAAGAGGTTTAGTAGATAAATACAAGTTAAATACTATTTGCACATCTGGTAGTTGCCCTAATATGGGAGAGTGCTGGGGAGAAGGAACTGCTACATTTATGATTCTTGGAAATATTTGTACGCGTTCGTGTGGTTTTTGCGGTGTAAAAACTGGAAGACCAGAAACGGTTGACTGGGACGAACCCGAAAAAGTAGCGCGTTCTATTAAATTAATGGGAATTAAACACGCTGTTATTACAAGTGTTGATAGAGATGATTTAAAAGACATGGGATCAATCATTTGGGCTGAAACTGTAAAAGCCATCAGACGAATGAACCCAACCACAACTCTTGAAACTTTAATCCCTGACTTTCAAGGAAACACAAGAAATTTAGATCGAATTATTGAAGTTGCTCCAGAAGTAGTTTCTCATAATATGGAAACCGTAAAACGTTTAACTAGAGAAGTTAGAATTCAGGCTAAATATGAAAAAAGCTTAGAAGTTTTACGTTATTTAAAAGAACAAGGTATTAAAAGAACTAAATCGGGAATTATGCTTGGTTTAGGAGAAACTGAAGAAGAAGTAATACAAGTGCTTCATGATTTAGCAGATGCTAAAGTAGACATTGTAACCATTGGTCAATATTTACAACCTTCAAAAAAACATTTACCAGTTAAAGAATTTATTCGTCCTGAACAATTTGAGAAGTACGAAAAAATAGGAAAAGAACTTGGTTTTAGACATGTAGAAAGTGGCGCATTAGTTCGTTCTTCTTATCATGCAGAAAAACACATCCATTAAAAATGAGTAAAATAAGAATTGCTATTAACGGCTATGGAAGAATAGGTCGAAATTTATTTCGTTTATTGCTTAATCATCCTACCATTGAAGTAATAGCCATAAATGACATTGCTGACAACAAAACAATGAGTCATTTAACAAAATATGATAGTATTCACGGAGTTTTACCTTATGAAGTAGGTTTTACAAACTCATCTATTATTGTTGACAAAAAAGAATATTTATTTTTTCACGAAAAAGAAATTTCTAATTTAGATTGGAAAACATTAAATATTGACATTGTCATTGAAGCTACAGGAAAATTCAAAACATATGAATTAGCCAACCAACATATTACTGCGGGTGCTAAAAAAGTAATACTTTCCGCTCCTGCTGAAGACGAAACTATTAAAACAGTCGTTATGGGAATTAACGAAAGTATTTTAGACGGTTCTGAAGTTATTGTTTCCAATGCCAGTTGTACTACTAATAATGCAGCACCAATGATAAAAGTAATGCAATCATTGGGCGAAATACAGCAAGCTTACATTACAACTATTCATTCTTACACTACAGATCAAAGTTTACACGATCAACCACATAAAGATTTAAGAAGAGCTCGTGGAGCATCGCAATCTATTGTACCTACAACAACTGGAGCTGCAAAAGCAATAACTAAGATTTTTCCTGATTTAGATGGAAAAATTGGTGGTTGCGGAATTCGAGTTCCTGTACCAGATGGTTCTTTAACCGATATTACTTTCAATTTAAAAGAAAAAGTAACCATTGAAGAAATCAATAACGCATTTAAAAAAGCTTCTGAAACAGAATTATCAGGAATATTAGCTTATACAGAAGATCCAATAGTTTCAGTAGATATTATTGGAAACCCAAATTCTTGTTTATTTGATTCGCAATTAACAAGTGTAATTGATAATATGGTAAAAGTTGTAGGCTGGTATGATAATGAAATTGGTTATTCTTCGAGATTAATTGACTTAATTAGCTTTATCTCCAAAAAATAATTTTTATATTTATAAAAAATATTTCACTAAAGTTTTAAGCATTGCAAATTAAAAGATACTTATTCTCTCTTTTATTCTTAACTTCATTAAGTTATTCACAATCGCTATATAAAGAAACTACTAAAATAAATGATAGTGTAGATTACTTTTTAGAAGTCGCTGTTTTTAATAAAGATGATAAAAAATCATTTAATAAGGCAATTATTTATACTGAAAAAGCAATTGAATATGCTAAAGAAAACAATCTAAATGAAAAATTAGCAGATTGTTATTTAGTTCTTGGAAGTATTCATTTTGATTTAAACAAGATGGATAGTGCCATTGAAAACTTTATAAGAAGCATCAATTATTACAACAAAAAAGAAAAAAGCACCAACTTAGCTTTAGCCTATTATAATTTAGGTAATTGTTATTTAGAAAAAAACAAAACAGATCTTTCTGAAATTTACTTTAACAAATCTGCCCAACTTTACAATCAACTTAATTTTCCAGATGCAATTGATTTGATAAATCTTCAAAAAGGTATTATTCAAAAAAACAAACATAATTATTCTGAAGCAGAAATTATTTTTCAAAACATAATTACAGATGTTACAAATGAAGATTTTATTGATACTAAAGTAGAAGCTTTATTTCAATTAGGCCAAATTTATTTCATTAAAAAAAACAACGTTAGATCTATTCAATATTTTGAAAAATCGCTGAAAACAAATAAATCAGGAAATAAAAACATTCAATTAGAAATAAAAATACTTAAAGAACTAAGCAAACTATATCAATCAACACAGCAGTTTGAAAAATCAAATTTTTACTTAGAAAAATATGCTGAAATATTAGATTCTATAGGTAGTGATTTTAATAATTTAATTTCAGAAAACACATTCAATGAAATTAAATTTGACAAACAACTTCAAACTATTGAACAATTAGACAAGGAGAAAAAAAGCCAACAAAGAACCTTACGATTTTCAAAATTAATAAGTATATTGAGTATTGCCTTAATTTCAATTTTGTCTTTATTGAGTTTATCTTTATATAAAAATAATAAGATTAGAATAAGCACAAATAAGTTGTTAAAAACAAAAAACAAAGAGTTAATTGCTCAGAAAGAAAAAGTTGAACTAGCCTCAAAAGCACGTTCAAAATTTTTAGCAACAGTTAGTCATGAATTAAGAACACCTTTAAATGCAATTAATGGTATAACTTACTTATTACTACAAGAAAACCCTAAACCAAGTCAGCTTGAATATTTAAAATCGTTAGAGTTTTCAGGTAATTACTTATTAAATTTCATTAACGATATATTAGAAATTAATCGTTTAGAATCAAATAAAGTTTCTAATGAAAAAATAAATTTTAATATTGTTGAATTAGCCGAAAATATTAAAACATCGTTTAACGAATTTATTTCTGAAAACAATATTGATTTTCGCACCAACATTGACAGTTCAATTAACTACAACCTTATTGGTGATCAAACAAAATTATCTCAAGTATTAATTAACTTATTGAACAATGCTATTAAATTTAGTAAAAATGGTATTGTTTGGTTAACTATTAAAAAATCTTTTGAAACAAAAGATGAAGTAGTATTATTTTTTGAAATTAAAGATAACGGAATTGGAATTCCATTAGATAAACAAGATTCCATTTTTGATAGTTTCAGTCAAGGTTCTGTTGAAATAAATAGGACTTTTGGAGGAACAGGACTTGGGTTATCTATTGTAAAGAAAATTTTAGAAATAATGGGTTCTCAAATTACATTATCAAGTGATGGAAAATCTGGAAGTACATTTAGTTTCTCTATTAATTTTAAAAAATCAAATACAATTACTAACACCGATAACTCTGAACCAGTACTAGAAATTGATACTTCAAACAAAAAAATATTATTAGTAGAAGACAATAAAATCAATCAAATGATTACACAAAAAATGTTAGACCGTAAAAACATTGCTTGTGTAATTATTGATAATGGAGAAGATGCTATAGAACATATGAAAACTAATTCATATGATTTAATTTTAATGGATGTACATTTACCCGGAATAAACGGTACTGAAGCAACTGCCGAAATTAGAAAGTTTAATTCAACAATACCCATTATTGCTTTAACAGCAATTTCGTTAAACGAAAACAGAGAAATGTTACTTTCTTTTGGCATGAATGATGTAATAACAAAACCATTCTTACCAGAGAAATTCTATGAAATTGTAATTCAGTATTTAACTAATAAGTAAGAATAAATTCTTTAATTAGTTTTCTTACTATTGGTTCCGCTTTTTTTGCAGCTTCTAAAACTTCTTGATGATTTACTTCTTCAATATTTTCTTCATCTCCCATATCTGTAATAATAGAAACACCAATACAATCCATGTTCATGTGTTTTGCAACAATTACTTCTGGAACAGTAGACATTCCTACACAATCAGCACCAACAGCTTTAACCATTCTATATTCGGCTAAAGTTTCAAAAGTTGGCCCTTGTAAAGCCAAATAAACACCTTCCTTAAGGTCAATTTTATTTTCTTTAGCAATTGCTCTAACCTTAGCATTCATGCTTTTAGAATAAGGCTCACTCATATTCACAAAACGAGGCCCAAAACGAACATCATTACTTCCTCTTAGTGGATGTTCTGGCATCATATTTACGTGATCAGTTATTAACATGACATCGCCAACTTTAAAAGAAGGATTTACGCCACCTGAAGCATTTGAAACAACCAATTTATTAATCCCTAATTGTTTCATAACTCTTACCGGAAAAGTAACTTGCTTCATATCATAACCTTCATAATAATGAAAACGTCCTTGCATAGCCATCACTTTTTTATTTCCAATTGATCCAAAAAGCAAAGCTCCTTCGTGACCTTCAACTGTAGATATGGGAAAATTTGGAATGTCTTTATAAGCTAATTTATATTCGACTTCTATATCATTTACAAATCCGCCTAATCCAGAACCTAAAATTACGCCATAATCTGGTGTGCAATTAACTGTTTTTTGAATAAATTCAACTGTTTCTGCTACTTTTTCCCACATAATCTAAAATAATTTTATCTAAAACATCAGCCTCATTAAGAAATGCACTTTTAATAGGTAAATAGAAAAGTTGCTCTTTAGACAAACTTCCTTTTAATCGCATAAAGTCTTTTTCTGTTGTTATGATGGTTTTGTTATTTGCTAATTCTTTAATATTATCAATTTCTTTTTTAGTGAAATTATGATGATCTGAAAATTCTAAAACCAAATCATTCTCTTTTTTTAAATGACTTATAAAAGGAAATGGTTTTGCAATACCTGTAATAATTGTTTTCTCAGTTAGCTTTATCTCAGCTGTCTTAATTGGTTTAACTTCTGAATAAACTAATTCATCATACACAATTTTACTAAAAAAAACAGGAACATCAACATCTAACTTCTTCTTAATTTCACTCATTGCAAGTTCTGAAATATCTGAAGGACATTTAGTGACAATTATCATATTTGCTCTTTTTTTACCCGAACTTGGTTCTCGAAGGTTTCCAAAAGGTAAAATAAAATCGTCACAAAACAATTCTGAATAAGTCGTGAGTAAAATATAAAAGCCTGCTTTTACTTTTCGGTGTTGAAAAGCATCATCTAGCAAAATTATTTCTGGTTTATTTTCTAATTTTAAAAGCTGTGTAATTCCATTAATTCTGTTTGCATCAACAGCCACTTTTATTTTTGGAAATTTAGTAAAAAACTGAAAAGGCTCATCTCCTATTTCTTTAACCGTTGTAGAATTATTTGCTAAAACAAACCCATTCGTTTCTCTTTTATAACCACGACTTAAAGTCGCTACTTTAAAATTATCTTGTAATAAACGAATTAAATACTCAATTTGAGGCGTTTTTCCTGTTCCACCAACACTTAAATTACCTACAGCAATTATTGGCAAATCAAACGATTTACTTTTAAAAATTTGCTTATCATAAAAATAATTACGCATCCAAGTAACTATCCAATATACAAAAGCAACCGGAAAAAGTATTTTTCTTAAGAAATTCATAGTACGAAAGTAGCGATTTTTTATCTTTGAATAAAATAAAACCTTTTGGGTTAAATCAATTCGATATGAAATTACAAGAAATCATTTCCGTTTTAGAAGAACTTGCTCCGCTTGCTTATGCCGAAGACTTTGACAATGTAGGCTTATTAGTAGGTAACAGTAACGCAGATATTAACGGAATTCTTGTTTGTCATGATGCTTTAGAAAATGTAATTGACGAAGCTATAGCTAAAAATTGCAATTTAGTAGTTTGCTTCCACCCTATTTTATTTTCGGGGTTAAAGAAAATTACCGGAAAAAATTATGTTGAAAGAGCTATTATCAAAGCTATTAAAAATGACATTGCAATTTATGCACTTCATACTGCTTTAGACAACCATAAAAACGGAGTAAACAAGATATTTTGTGATGCACTTGGCTTAATAAATACGAAAACTTTAATTCCAAAAGAAAACTTTATTCGAAAACTAGTTACTTACACCATTCCAGAAAACGAAACTCATTTAAGAAATGCTCTTTTTGATGCTGGAGCAGGACAAGTTGGTAATTATGAAAACTGCAGTTTTAATTCGGAAGGAATTGGAACCTATTCTGGAGGCGAAGACAGTAATCCTGTAATAGGCTCAAGATTTGAATTTGTTCAAGCAAAAGAGATTAAAATAGAAGTTATTTTTGAAAAATATTTAGAAAACAAAATCTTAAAAGCATTATTTACTAATCACGAATATGAAGAAGTTGCTTATGAAATTTATGAAACCAAAAACAAGCATCAAAATATTGGATTAGGCATGATAGGCGAACTTGAAAATGCATTATCAGAAAATGAATTCTTATCGTTAGTAAAAACTAAAATGCAATGTGGAGGAATAAGACATAGTGCCTTATTAGATAAAAAAATCAAAAAAATAGCCGTTTTAGGCGGTTCGGGCAGCTACGCCATTAAAAACGCAATACAAGCTGGAGCTGATGCTTATTTAACTGCAGATTTAAAATACCACCAATTCTATGAAGCTGAAAATCAACTACTTTTAGCAGATATTGGTCATTTTGAAAGTGAAAGATATACAAAAAATTATATTTTAGATTATCTTAAAGAAAAAATCACTAATTTTGCAATCATTTTATCAGAAGAAAACACTAATCCTGTTCAATATTTTTAATATGGCAAAGACAAAAGAACTAAGCGTAGAAGATAAGTTAAGAGCACTTTATTCATTACAATTAATCGATTCTAAAATTGATGAAATTCGTAATGTAAGAGGTGAATTACCTTTAGAAGTAGATGATTTAGAAGATGAAGTAGCTGGCTTAACTATCCGTTTAGACAAACTTAAAGGAGATTTAGATATTATAGATACTCAAATTAAGGAAAAGAAAAATGCGATTGATGAGCATAAAGCTGCTATCAAAAAATATTTAGAACAACAAAAAAATGTTCGTAACAACAGAGAATTTAACTCTTTAACAAAAGAAGTTGAATTCCAAGAGTTAGAAATTCAATTAGCTGAAAAGCACATTAAAGAAATGAAAGCTTCTATCGAACATAAAAAAGAAGTTTTAAATCAATCTAAAGAGAAACTTGAATCTAAACAACAGCATTTAAAACATAAAAAAGCTGAATTAAGCGACATTATGGCTGAAACTGAAAAAGAAGAAGATTTCTTAAACAAGAAATCAGAAGAATATCAAGGAAAAATTGAAGAACGTTTATTAGCAGCATACAAAAGAATTAGAGGAAGCGTAAGAAACGGTTTAGCTGTTGTATCTATCGAAAGAGGAGCTTCTGCAGGTTCATTCTTTACTATTCCACCTCAAACTCAAATGGAAATTGCTGGTCGTAAGAAAGTATTAACTGATGAGCACAGTGGACGTATTTTAGTAGACAACGTTCTTGCTGAGGAAGAAAGAGAAAAAATGGAAAAACTTTTTGCTAAAATGTAATTCCAATTTTTATATAAAATAAAAAATCCCGCAATAGCGGGATTTTTTATGCTTCATTTTTTTTCTAAATCTCAAGCTGCTATTTACTAATCACTAGTAACTAATTACTACTATACATTCACTAAAAAGATTATCTTTGCATTATGGAAAACAATTTAGTTCGCATCAATAAATTTTTATCAGAAAGTGGTTATTGCTCACGTCGTGAGGCTGATAGACTTATCGACCAAGGAAGAGTAACCATAAACGGAGTTGTGCCAGAAATGGGCACAAAAATTAGCCCGACTGATGAAGTTCGTGTGAATGGCGAATTGATAAAAGAGAAAAAAGACGAACATATTTATTTAGCATACAACAAACCTGAAGGAATTGAATGCACTACCAACTTAGATGTTCGCGATAATATTATTGAAGCAATTAATTACCCTGAACGTATTTTCCCTATTGGTCGTTTAGACAAAGGAAGTGAAGGATTAATTTTCATGACTAATGACGGAGATATTGTAAACAAAATTCTTCGCGCAAGAAACAATCACGAAAAAGAATACATCGTAACCGTAAACAGAACTATTACCGACCGTTTTATTGATCAAATGGCAAATGGAATTCCTATTTTAGATACCATTACGCGTAAATGTAAAGTAGAACGCATTAGCAATAATGTATTTAGAATTGTTTTAACACAAGGTTTAAACCGTCAAATTCGTAGAATGTGCGAATATTTAGATTATGATGTTGTTGCCTTAAAAAGAACTCGTATTATAAACATTAAGTTAGATTTACCTGTTGGAAAATACAGAAATCTAACACCAAAAGAATTAGAAGAGTTAAATTCTTTAATTTCTGATTCTAGTAAAACCGAAGAAGCGAGTTTACCTAGCAACAAAGCCAAATTTACAGGAAGTAGGAATTACGGGAAAAGAAATCGTTAAATTTCAACTTCCATTACATAATCATCCATAATGTAATTATTTCCAATATCAATTACTTCTTCTTTTGTAATTGTAAAGCCTAATTTTTCATAAAATTGTTTGGCGTTATTGTACTTGTTTACATTTAAGAAAACAGCTTTTTGGTTATTTTCTTTTGCTTTTTCTACTACTAAGTTGAAAAATAATTTTCCAACTCCTGTTCCTTGTGTTTCGGGCAACACGTATATTTTATGAATTTTTGTTTTGTGAGGTTCACAATTTATTTCATAAGCTACAAAACCTACAAATTTTTCAGCATCATTCTTTACTAAGTAAAAAACATGTTTCTTTTCCTCCATTTGCTGTTTTAAAGCGGTTTCAGAGTAAAACATGCTCAACATATAAGTCAATTGCTCAGGCGAAAGAATTTCTCCATAAGCAGATGGCCAAATAGCGTATGCCAAATCTTTAATAATACTAAGGTGTGATGAATTTGCTAAAACTGCTTCCATATTGTAGAATTTATACAAAAATAAAAAAGTCCCGCTAATTGTGCGAGACTTTATTTTATTAAGCTTGACCTGTAGGTCCAAAATTAAGTGGCATGTGAGGTTGATCACCTTCTTTAATTTCTCCATGAGCAGCTTCAAATCGTTGAATATTTTCAGCTAATGCTTTTAATAATCTTTTAGCATGTTGAGGCGTTAAAATAATTCTCGATTTTACTTTTGCCTTTGGGGCTCCTGGCATAACCGAAACATAATCCAATACAAACTCGCTATTTGAATGATTAATAATAGCTAAATTAGAATAAATTCCTTCAGCTATTTTCTCATCTAACTCAATGTTAATTTGTCCTTGTGGGTTGTTATTTTCCATAATTAGTTGTTTTAAAAAAAGCCTAACAGAAACATCTGTTAGGCTTTTAAGTTATTTTGAAAGCTTAAAGATGAATATTAGTAATTAAATTCTTCTTTAGCAGCCATTAATTCATTGAATTCTTCTTTAGAACCTACAATTATATCATCATAATCTCTCATACCTGTTCCGGCTGGGATTCTATGTCCTACAATTACATTTTCTTTCAATCCTTCTAATGTATCAATTTTACCTGCAACAGCAGCTTCATTTAATACTTTAGTAGTTTCCTGGAACGACGCAGCAGAAATGAAAGATTTAGTTTGTAAAGAAGCTCTTGTAATACCTTGTAATACAGGTGTTGCAGTTGCTTGAATAACATCTCTAGCTACAACCAAGTTTTGATCATTACGTTTTAAGATAGAATTTTCATCTCTTAATTGACGTGGTGAAATAATTTGACCTGCTTTAAGTGTTTCAGAGTCTCCTGCATCTTCAACAACCTTCATTCCGTATAACTTATCATTTTCAACGATAAAATCTCTTGTATGAGCTAATTGATCTTCTAATAATAAAGTATCACCTGGATCAACAATTCTTACTTTACGCATCATTTGACGTATTACTACTTCAAAGTGCTTATCGTTAATTTTTACTCCTTGTAAACGGTACACTTCTTGAATTTCATTTACAAGATATTGTTGTACAGCTGAAGGTCCTTTAATATTTAAGATATCAACTGGAGTAATTGCACCGTCTGATAATGGAGTACCTGCTTTAACAAAGTCATTTTCTTGAACAAGAATTTGATTTGATAATTTAACTAGGTATTTCTTAACATCTCCAAATTTAGATTCAATTGCAATTTCTCTATTTCCTCTTTTAATTTTACCAAAAGTAACAACACCGTCAATTTCAGAAACTACAGCCGGATTTGAAGGATTACGAGCTTCTAATAACTCAGTAATTCTTGGTAAACCTCCTGTAATATCACTTGATTTAGAAGAACGACGAGGAATTTTAACAAGAATTTTCCCTGCTTTAATTTTCTCTCCGTCATCTACCATCATGTGAGCACCTACTGGTAAGTTGTATGAACGAATTAATTCACCGTCTTTACCATAAATGTGCAATGTTGGGATTAATTTTTTGTTACGAGCTTCAGAAACAACTTTTTCTTGGAAACCTGTTTGTTCATCAATCTCAACAGCAAAAGTTTCACCTTGCTTAAGATCTTCATATTCTACTTTACCTGTAAACTCAGAAATAATAACTCCGTTATATGGATCCCATTTACAAATAGTTGTTCCTTTTTCAACAGTATCACCATCTTTAACAAAGATACTTGAACCGTAAGGTATATTATGTGTATTTAAAACAATTCCTGTTTTAATATCTACTAATTTTAACTCTGTTGAACGAGAAATAACAGTATTAACAGTATTACCTTCAGCATCTTCACTTTTAACTGTTTTTAAATCTTCTATTTCAAGTTTACCTGCAAAACGAGTTACAATACTTGATTCTTCAGAAATACCTCCAGCAACCCCTCCAACGTGGAATGTACGTAGTGTTAACTGAGTACCTGGCTCACCAATAGATTGAGCAGCAATAACTCCTACTGCTTCACCTCTTTGAGTCATTTTACCTGTTGCAAGGTTACGTCCATAACATTTAGCACAAATTCCTTTTTCTGCCTCACACGTTAATGGAGAACGAACTTCGATTTGCTCTAATGGAGACTCGTTTATTGCTTGCAAAGCATGTTCTTTAATTTCTTCACCAGCCTTAACAATAACTTCAGAAGTTAATGGATTAATGATATCATTTAAAGTAACACGTCCTAAAATTCTCTCACCTAAAGTTTCAACAATTTCTTCATTTTTCTTTAAGGCAGAAACTTCTACACCTCTAAGAGTACCACAATCTACAGAGTTTACAATAACATCTTGAGACACATCATGTAACCTTCTTGTTAAGTAACCTGCATCGGCCGTTTTAAGAGCTGTATCGGCAAGACCTTTACGAGCACCGTGAGTAGAAATAAAGTATTCAAGAATTGAAAGTCCTTCTTTAAAGTTAGAAAGAATTGGATTCTCAATAATTTCACCACCACCAGCAGTAGATTTTTTAGGCTTAGCCATTAATCCACGCATACCAGTTAACTGACGAATTTGTTCTTTAGAACCCCTTGCTCCAGAATCAAGCATCATATATACAGAGTTAAAACCTTGTTGGTCTTCTCTAATATTTTTCATTGCTAGTTCTGTTAACTGAGCATTAGCAGAAGTCCATATATCAATAACTTGGTTATAACGTTCGTTATTAGTAATAAGACCCATGTTATAATTCAAAGAAATTCCTTCAACCTGAGTACGAGCATCAGCAATTAACTGAGGTTTTTGATCTGGAATTCTAATATCTCCTAATGAGAATGATAAACCACCTTGGAAGGCAAATTTATATCCCATATTTTTAATATTATCTAAGAATTCTGCAGTTACAGGAACACTAGTTACACCTAGAATTTTACCAATAATATCACGTAATGATTTTTTAGTTAAAACTTCATTGATATAACCTGCTTCTTCAGGAACAACTTCATTAAATAAAACTCTACCAGCAGTTGTTTTAATAATTTGGTTTACTAACTCACCTTTTTCATTAAAATCTTTTGCTCTTACTTTTATACTAGCATTAAGTTCTAATCTTCCTTCATTTAAAGCGATATTTACCTCTTCAGCAGAATAGAAAGTTAAACCTTGTCCTTTAATTGTTCTTGTTTCGTCAGACAAACGTTCTTTAGTCATATAATAAAGACCAAGTACCATGTCTTGAGAAGGTACTGTAATTGGAGCACCATTTGCAGGATTCAAGATATTATGAGAAGCCAACATTAATAATTGACATTCTAAAATAGCTTCTGGTCCTAATGGTAAGTGAACAGCCATCTGGTCACCATCGAAATCGGCATTGAATGCTGTACATACTAATGGGTGTAACTGGATTGCTTTCCCTTCAATTAATTTTGGCTGGAAAGCCTGAATACCTAATCTGTGTAACGTAGGAGCACGGTTAAGCATAACTGGGTGTCCTTTAATTACATTTTCAAGGATATCCCAAACTACTGGCTCTTTTTTGTCTATAATTTTCTTTGCAGATTTAACTGTTTTTACAATTCCTCTTTCTATTAATTTACGAATAACAAAAGGTTTGTATAATTCTGCTGCCATGTCTTTTGGCAATCCACATTCATACAATTTTAATTCTGGACCAACAACAATTACCGAACGAGCTGAATAATCAACACGCTTACCAAGTAAGTTTTGACGGAAACGACCTTGTTTACCTTTTAACGAATCAGATAAAGATTTTAACGGTCTGTTAGATTCAGTTTTAACAGCTGAAGCTTTTCTTGTGTTATCGAATAACGAATCTACAGATTCTTGTAGCATACGTTTTTCGTTTCTTAAGATAACTTCTGGCGCTTTAATTTCAACTAATCTTTTTAAACGATTATTACGGATAATAACTCTTCTGTATAAGTCATTTAAATCTGAAGTAGCAAAACGACCACCGTCAAGAGGCACAAGAGGACGTAATTCTGGTGGTATAACCGGAATTGCTTTTAAAATCATCCATTCAGGATTATTTTCTCTGTTTTTGTTAGCTTCACGAAAAGATTCAACAACGTTTAATCTTTTTAATGCTTCCGTTTTTCTTTGTTTAGATGTTTCTGTATTAGCTGCATGACGTAACTCATATGAAAGTTCATCTAAGTTAATACGAGCTAATAAATCCATAATACATTCAGCACCCATTTTGGCGATGAATTTATTAGGATCGTTGTCATCTAAATATTGGTTTTCCATAGGAATAGTATCTAAAATATTTAAATACTCTTCTTCTGTTAAGAAATCTAGTCTTTTTAAATCCTCACCTTCTGGTCCTTTAGCAATACCAGCTTGAATAACTACATATCTTTCGTAGTAGATAATCATGTCTAATTTCTTAGAAGGTAAACCTAATAAATAACCTATTTTATTTGGTAAAGAACGGAAATACCAGATATGTGCAATTGGTACAACTAAATTAATGTGACCAACTCTATCTCTACGTACTTTTTTCTCTGTAACTTCAACTCCACATCGATCACAAACGATTCCTTTATAACGAATCCTCTTGTATTTTCCACATGCACATTCATAATCTTTTACTGGACCGAAAATACGCTCACAGAAAAGACCGTCTCTTTCTGGTTTATGCGTACGATAGTTTATAGTTTCAGGCTTTAAAACCTCACCTCTTGACTCAGATAAAATTGATTCAGGAGATGCTAATCCAATCGTAATTTTGTTAAATCTCTTTACAGGATTTTTATCTTTATTATTTCTATTATTCATCATAGCTTTTACTATTGATTTATGTACAACTAAAAAATTGATTTTGTTTTATGTTTAAAATTCATAAAACCATTAACCTCGAATTACTTCTCTAAACTTCTAACCGCTGTTATGAAGTGCTAATTATAATAAAAATTATAAAAAATCGGAACGGTTTACGGGTATAAATCCTAAAAACTTATAAAATGAGTAATCAGCCCCAAAAAAATGAGACTGACTACTAAAAAAATATTTATTCTTCTAATCTGATATCTAAACCAAGACCTTTTAATTCATGCATTAATACATTAAATGATTCTGGCAATCCTGGTTCTGGCATAGATTCACCTTTAACGATTGCTTCGTAAGATTTAGCTCTACCAATAACATCATCAGATTTAACTGTCAAGATTTCTCTTAAAGTACTAGAAGCTCCATAAGCCTCTAGAGCCCAAACCTCCATTTCTCCAAAACGCTGACCTCCAAACTGTGCTTTACCACCTAATGGTTGTTGAGTAATTAAAGAGTACGGTCCGATAGAACGAGCATGCATCTTATCATCAACCATATGTCCTAATTTAAGCATGTAAATTACACCTACAGTTGCTGGTTGATGGAAACGTTCTCCTGTTCCTCCATCATATAAATAGGTATGACCGAATCTTGGGATTCCTGCTTCATCAGTAAACTCGTTAATTTGATCTAAAGTAGCACCATCAAAAATAGGAGTAGCAAACTTTCTTCCTAAATTCATTCCAGCCCAACCTAGAACAGTTTCATAAATCTGACCAATGTTCATACGAGAAGGTACTCCAAGTGGATTTAAAACAATATCAACTGGTGTTCCATCTTCTAAGAAAGGCATATCTTCATGACGAACGATTCTTGCAACAATACCTTTGTTACCGTGACGTCCTGCCATTTTATCACCAACTTTAAGCTTACGTTTTTTAGCAATATAAACTTTTGCAAGTTTTAATATTCCAGCCGGAAGTTCATCTCCAACAGTGATTGTAAACTTCTCTCTTCTTAACCAACCTTGTAAATCATTTAATTTGATTTTATAGTTGTGAATTAAGTCATTTACTAACTTGTTTGTAGCATCATCAGTTGCCCATTGTCCTTTTGTAAGGTGTGCAAAATCTTCTACTGAGTTAAGCATTTTTTGAGTATATTTTTTACCTTTTGGTAATACTTCTTCACCCAAATCATTCATAACACCTTGAGATGTTTTACCATTTACAATAGCAAATAATTTTTCTACAAGAACGTCTTTTAAGTCGTTATATTTTACTTGATATTCTGTTTCAAGATTATCAATATCTTCTTTATCTTTAGAACGCTTACGCTTATCTTTTACAGCTTTAGCAAATAATTTTTTATCTAAAACTACACCATGTAATGATGGAGAAGCTTTTAATGAAGCATCCTTAACATCTCCTGCTTTATCACCGAAGATTGCACGTAATAATTTTTCTTCTGGAGTTGGATCAGATTCACCTTTTGGAGTAATCTTTCCAATTAGAATATCGCCAGGCTTAACCTCTGCACCAATTCTAATCATTCCATTTTCATCTAAATCTTTTGTTGCTTCCTCAGAAACATTAGGAATATCATTAGTTAACTCTTCGTTACCTAATTTAGTATCTCTAACCTCTAATGAATAGTCATCAATGTGGATAGATGTGAAAATATCATCACGAACTACTTTTTCAGAAATTACGATTGCATCCTCAAAATTATATCCTTTCCATGGCATAAAGGCAACCTTCAAGTTTCTTCCTAAAGCCAATTCTCCTTTTTGAGTTGCATATCCTTCACAAAGTACTTGACCTTTAGAAACTCTATCACCTTTTCTTACGATAGGTTTTAAGTTAATACTTGTACTTTGATTCGTTTTTCTAAACTTTATTAATTTATATGTCTTATCATCAGCATCAAAACTAACTAAACGCTCAGCATCAGTTCTATCATATTTGATAGTAATTTCGTTTGCATCAACATAAGTAACAGTACCGTCACCCTCAGCGTTAATTAAAACTCTTGAATCTGAAGCTACTTGTCTCTCTAAACCAGTACCAACAATAGGAGCTTCTGGACGTAATAAAGGAACTGCTTGACGCATCATATTAGATCCCATCAAAGCACGGTTGGCATCATCATGTTCCAAGAATGGAATTAAAGATGCAGAAATAGATGCAATTTGATTTGGAGCAACATCTGTATAATGAACCTGTGATGGATCAACAACAGGAAAATCACCTTCTTCTCTAGCAATTACTTTGTCAGCTAATATTTTACCGTTAGCATCCATTTCAATATTAGCTTGAGCAATCATTTTACCTTCTTCTTCTTCAGCGCTTAAGTAAATAGGTGTGCTCTCAATATCGATAACACCATCTGTTACTTTACGATAAGGAGTTTCAATGAATCCCATTGCATTAACTTTTGCATAAACACCTAAAGATGAAATCAAACCAATGTTTGGTCCCTCAGGAGTTTCAATAGGACATAAACGACCATAATGAGTATAGTGAACATCTCGAACCTCGAAACCAGCTCTTTCTCTAGATAAACCTCCAGGTCCAAGTGCAGATAAACGACGTTTGTGAGTAATCTCAGCTAATGGATTCGTTTGATCCATAAATTGAGATAACTGATTTGTTCCAAAGAATGAGTTAATTACAGAAGACAAAGTCTTAGCATTAATCAAATCAATAGGAGTAAACACTTCATTATCTCTAACGTTCATTCTTTCACGAATAGTTCTAGCCATACGAGCTAAACCAACACCAAATTGTGAAGAAAGTTGTTCACCAACTGTTCTTACACGACGGTTTGATAAGTGATCAATATCATCAATCTCAGCTTTCGAGTTGATTAATTCAATTAAGTACTTAACTATTGTAATAATATCTTCTTTAGTTAAGACTTGCTTATCCATAGCAATATCTAAACCAAGTTTTTTGTTCATTCTATAACGACCTACTTCACCTAAGTTGTAACGTTGGTCAGAGAAGAATAATTTATCAATAATACCTCTTGCAGTTTCCTCATCTGGCGGTTCTGCATTACGTAATTGTCTATAAATATGTTCAACAGCTTCTTTTTCAGAATTTGTTGGATCTTTTTGAAGTGTATTGTGGATAATAGTATAATCTGCCGCGTTATTATCCTCTTTGTGTAAAAGGATAGTTTTAACGTCAGCATCTAAAATTTCTTCAACATTGTCTTTATCTAAAACCGTATCACGATCTAAAATAATTTCATTTCTTTCAATAGAAACTACTTCTCCAGTATCTTCATCAACGAAATCTTCATGCCATGTATTTAAAACACGAGCAGCAAGTCTTCGTCCAATATATTTTTTTAAACCTGTTTTAGAAACTTTAACTTCTTCAGCAAGATCAAATATTTCAAGAATATCTTTATCTCTTTCGAAACCAATAGCTCTAAATAAAGTTGTTACAGGTAATTTTTTCTTTCTATCAATATAAGCGTACATAACACTATTGATATCTGTAGCAAATTCAATCCAAGAACCTTTAAAAGGTATAACTCTTGCAGAATATAGCTTTGTTCCATTTGCATGGAAAGATTGTCCAAAGAATACACCTGGAGATCTATGTAATTGAGATACAACTACACGTTCTGCACCATTAATTACAAAAGTTCCACTTGGCGCCATATAAGGTATAGTCCCTAAATAAACATCTTGAACAATAGTTTCAAAATCTTCATGTTCTGGGTCAGTACAATATAATTTAAGCCTAGCTTTTAATGGTACACTATAAGTCAACCCTCTGTCTATACACTCTTGTATTGAATAACGTGGTGGATCGACAAAGTAATCAAGGAATTCCAATACAAAGTTATTTCTTGTATCTGTAATTGGGAAATTTTCCATGAAGGTATTATAGAGACCTTCGTTGCCTCTTTCATCAGATTTGGTTTCTAGTTGGAAAAAATCTTGAAAAGATTTTACCTGAATATCTAGAAAATCCGGATAATCTGGGATGTTTTTTGTTGAAGCAAAATTTAATCTTTCAGTCTGATTAGCAATCATCTATGGACAAATTTTTATTAAGAAAATAATTTAAAACGTATATTAACATAATATACGCAAAATGGTTTAGGCCTTTGAGAGTCAATCTCAAGGCCTAAACCTGGTTTTTTAAACTAAGTTTAGCTTATTTAAGCTCAACAACAGCTCCTGCCTCTTCTAAAGATTTTTTAAGACCTTCAGCCTCATCTTTAGAAACCCCTTCTTTTACATTAGTTGGAGCAGAATCTACGATATCTTTAGCTTCTTTAAGACCTAAACCTGTTAATTCTTTAACAGCTTTTACTACAGCTAATTTAGAAGCACCAGCTTCTTTTAATACTACTGTAAATTCAGTTTGTGCTTCTGCACCAGCATCACCACCACCAGCAGCAACTACTACAGCTGCAGCAGCTGGTTCGATACCATACTCATCTTTTAATATTGTAGCTAATTCATTAACTTCTTTAACTGTTAAGTTAACTAATTGCTCTGCGAATTGTTTTAAATCTGCCATTTTTTCTATCTTTAATGATTTTGTAAAATATAATTTTTATTAAGTGCGTTCTTTTATTATTCAGCAACCTCTTCTTTACCTTCTTGGTTTTGAAGAGCAGCAATAACTCTTTGTGCTGGAGATTGAAGTAATCCGATGATTTCACCAATAACTTCAGCTCTAGATTTGATTGCTGCAAGGTTATCAAGATTTTCATCTCCGATATAAATATCTTCAGTTATGAAAGCTCCTTTTAAAAGAGGTTTTTTACCTTTTTTACGGAATTCTTTAATAATTTTTGCAGGTCCATTAGCTGTCTCAGCAATCATCATTGAAGTATTACCTTTTAATACGCTTGCTAAATCTCCGAAGTTAAGATCAGAAGCCTCCATAGCTTTAGCTAATAAAGTATTCTTAACAACTTCTAATTTTATATTTGCTTTAAAACAAGCTCTTCTTAAGCTTGAAGTAGTAGCTGCATCTAAACCAGATGTATCCGCTAAATAAATAACATTAACACCAGCTAACTTTGCAGTTAAATCTTCAATCGCGATTGATTTTTCTTCTCTAGTCATACTAAAAATTTTTAACTACCAATTATACTGCCTTAGGATCTAAAGCAATAGCAGGACTCATTGTACTTGTAAGATATATAGACTTAATATAAGTACCCTTTGCTGCAGTTGGTTTTAATTTGATTAATGTTTGAATTATTTCGTGTGCATTATCATAGATCTTGTTAGCATCGAAAGAAACTCTTCCAATACCAGCATGCACTATACCTGTTTTATCAACTTTAAAGTCAATTTTACCAGACTTAACTTCTTCAACAGCTTTAGCTACATCCATAGTTACAGTTCCAGTTTTAGGGTTTGGCATTAAACCTCTAGGTCCTAAAATACGACCTAATGGCCCTAATTTACCCATAACAGCTGGCATAGTGATGATAACATCAACATCCGTCCAACCATCTTTAATTTTTTGAAGATAATCATCTAAACCTACATAGTCTGCACCTGCAGCTTTAGCTTCAGCTTCTTTATCTGGAGTAACTAATGCTAATACTCTAACATCTTTTCCAGTACCATGAGGAAGTGTAACAACACCTCTAACCATTTGGTTTGCTTTTCTAGGATCAACTCCTAAACGAACAGCAATATCTACAGACTCATCAAATTTTGCAGAAGCAACTTCTTTAAGTAATGCAGAAGCATCTTTTAAAGAATATAATTTGTTCTTATCAATTTTTAATGCAGCCTCTTTTTGTTTCTTTGTTAATTTTGCCATGTCTAATTCTTTTAACTATTAAAAGGAGCATCTCCTGTTACTGTTATACCCATAGATCTAGCTGTACCAGCTAACATACTCATTGCCGATTCCATTGTAAATGCATTTAAATCTGGCATTTTGTCCTCTGCAATAGTTCTAATTTGATCCCAAGTAACACTAGCTACTTTTTTACGGTTAGGCTCTCCTGAACCAGACTTTACTTTAGCCGCTTCTAAAATTTGAATCGCTGCTGGTGGTGTTTTTACAATAAAATCGAAAGATTTATCTTTGTACACAGTAATTTGTACTGGTAACACTTTGCCGGGTTTATCTTGTGTTCTAGCATTAAATTGCTTACAGAACTCCATGATGTTAACTCCAGCAGCACCCAAAGCAGGTCCAACCGGTGGCGATGGATTCGCTGCACCTCCCTTAACTTGTAGTTTAACTACTTTACTAACTTCTTTTGCCATTTTTTAAATTTTAGCACATTTTCATTGGAAGCGAAAATGTGGTTTATATATGTAACAAATATTATACTTTTTCAACTTGCATAAAACTTAACTCTAATGGTGTTTTTCTTCCAAAAATTTTAACCATTACCTCAAGTTTACGCTTTTCTTCATTAACTTTTTCAATAGTTCCATTGAAACCATTAAAAGGCCCATCAACAACCTTTACTGTTTCACCAACAGAATAAGGTATAGCAACATTGTCAATTTTAACAGACAACTCATCAACTTTACCTAACATTCTATTAACTTCCGACATTCTTAAAGGAACAGGCTCTCCACCTTTTGTTTCTCCAAGAAAACCGATTACACCAGGAATAGATTTAATAATATGAGGAACCTCACCAGTAAGATTAGCTTCAACCATTATATAACCCGGAAAATATACCTTTTCCTTAGCTATTTTTTTACCATCTCTAACCTGAACAACTTTCTCAGTAGGAACAAGTACCTGAGAAACATAATCCTCCATACCCAAACGCACTGTTTCAGTTTCAATATAAGCTTTTACTTTATTTTCTTGCCCACTTACAGCTCTTACTACATACCACTTTTTAACACTGTTCTCAGCCATAAATAAATTATTTTATTAAATTAAAAAACCCTTCAAGAGCCTTTACAAATAACTCATCAACACCGAAAGTTAAAAGAGCAAATAATATCGAAAAAACAGCTACAACAATAGTTAAACGTTGAACTTCAGCCCATTCAGGCCAAGTTACATTTGTTTTCAACTCGTGAAAAGCTTCAGATATATAATTAACTAATTTTGTCATTATCTTTATAATTTGCACGGGCGGAGGGATTCGAACCCCCATCAACGGTTTTGGAGACCGCTATTCTACCCTTGAACTACGCCCGTTTATTGAAGCCAGTTGATGAATTCACATCAACTGGCTTTAAAAATATCTATAAACTAATTAATTAGTCTAAAATTTCAGTAACCTGACCTGCACCTACAGTTCTACCTCCTTCACGGACAGCAAAACGTAAACCTACAGATAATGCGATTGGACTTAATAAATTAACTTCAATAGTCAAGTTATCTCCAGGCATAACCATCTCTACACCAGCTGGTAAAGTAATAGTTCCTGTAACATCAGTAGTACGTACATAAAACTGAGGACGGTAATTATTATGGAATGGAGTATGACGTCCACCTTCTTCTTTTTTCAAGATATAAACCTCTGCTTTGAAATGAGCGTGTGGCTTAACAGAACCTGGCTTAACAATAACCATTCCTCTTTTAATATCTTCTTTAGCAATACCTCTTAATAAGATACCTGCATTATCTCCTGCCTCACCTCTATCAAGGATTTGACGGAACATCTCAATACCAGTAATAGTAGAAGTTAACTTATCAGCACCCATACCAATAATCTCAACTGCATCACCCGTATTAGCAATACCAGTTTCGATACGACCTGTAGCAACAGTTCCACGACCTGTAATTGTAAATACATCCTCAACAGGCATCAAGAAAGGCTTATCAATATCACGAGCAGGTAATTCAATCCAGTTATCAACCGCATCCATTAACTCCATGATAGTAGCAACCCATTTAGCATCACCATTTAACCCTCCTAAAGCAGAACCTTGAATAACAGGACCATTATCACCATCATATTGATAGAAAGATAATAAATCTCTAATCTCCATTTCTACTAATTCAAGTAACTCAGCATCATCAACCATATCCACTTTATTCATGAATACAACCATACGAGGAATACCTACCTGACGACCTAAAAGGATATGCTCTCTTGTTTGAGGCATAGGTCCATCTGTAGCAGCAACTACTAAGATAGCTCCATCCATTTGAGCAGCACCAGTAACCATGTTCTTTACATAATCCGCGTGACCTGGACAGTCAACGTGAGCGTAATGACGATTAGCTGTTGAATACTCAACATGAGATGTATTAATTGTAATACCTCTTTCTTTTTCTTCTGGAGCATTATCAATTTGGTCAAATGATTTTGCCTCAGACAAACCTGCATCAGACAATACTTTTGTAATTGCAGCTGTTAATGTAGTTTTTCCGTGATCTACGTGCCCGATTGTACCAATATTTAAGTGCGGTTTCGAACGATCAAAATTTCCTTTTGCCATGACTTAATGATTTTTAATCTTAGTGTTATATAATATATTAGTGTTCAAATTTAAACAACTTATGAGCCAATGACGGGATTTGAACCCGTGACCTCTTCCTTACCAAGGAAGCACTCTACCCCTGAGCTACACCGGCTAAAATTCCTCAGGTCTATAACTATAAAGTTATTATTTTTCAACTTATTAAATACAAAAAAATGTGGGGAGAGCAGGATTCGAACCTGCGAAGATGTAATCAGCGGATTTACAGTCCGCCCTCGTTGGCCGCTTGAGTATCTCCCCATTTAAACATTTAATTTTCAGTATCTTAAGAACTTGAGCCGATAGAGGGACTCGAACCCACGACCTGCTGATTACAAATCAGCTGCTCTAGCCAGCTGAGCTACATCGGCATATTTTATTAAAAAAGCCCGCTATTTCTAACGGACTGCAAATGTATATAATTTATTTTTTAATCAAAACTTTTTTTGCTTTTTTTTTACATTTAAGAAAACATTCTAATTTTCTCTTTCCTTTTCACTAACATTCTTTCAGCAGAACTTGCTGCAGAATCAATAGCCTCCTCAAATGATTTACTTGTTTTCTTTACAAGAATTTCATCACCAGGTACATGTATTTTAATCTCTACGGTTTTATTCTCTTTATCACTAGTGTTCTCTAATTTTAAATAAACATCAGAAGCAACAACCTTATCATAATACTTTTCTAGCTTATCTAATTTTTCTTGAATAAAATCAACAAGTTTTCTGTCGATATTAAAATTTACTGCGTGAATATCTACCTTCATATTATATTTAATTTAGGTTAAGTTAAACATTTGAATTATTTTTTGTTTCTAGGATGCGCGTTCTTATATACATTTTGAATCTCAGACAAACTGCTATGAGTATAAATTTGCGTTGAAGACAAACTTGAATGACCCAACAATTCTTTTACTGAATTTAAATCAGCTCCATTATTTAGCAAATGAGTTGCAAATGAATGCCTAAGAACGTGCGGACTCTTTTTTATTTTTTGAGACACAGTACTAAAGTAATCATTTATTAATCTATAAACAAACGATTCGCTTATTTTATGACCTTTTTTTGATAAAATTAACACGTCATTCTCAATAGCTTTATCTATACCTTTTTTTTCTAATAAATACTTTTTAATTAAATCTATAGTACAATCTAGAAGCGGAATAATTCTTTCCTTATTTCTTTTTCCCAAAACCTTAATTGTTTTATTTAAAAGATCTACATTACTTAATTTCAATCCTATTAATTCAGCTCTCCTTATTCCTGTAGTGTAAAAAAGCTCTATAATTAAATAATTTCGTATTCCCTCAAAATCAGAATTATAAATATTTAAATTAAAAACATCATTTAATTCATTTTCAGAAAATGGAATTTGAACTTTTTTTGCCGTTTTCAATGATTTATGTTTTAAAAGCGGATTTTGTTGAATTGCTTTTATTTTTAGCAAAAACCTATAGAATGATTTTAACGAGGAAATTTTTCTGTTTACAGATATATTTGAATTATCACTTTCAACTAAAAAAACAATCCAATTTCTGATTAAAGAATAATTGACATTTTCCAACTGAACATTATCGTGATTATTCACCAAGTATTGTTTAAAAGAACTAACATCTCTTAAATAAGCTTTTATTGTATGAACTGAGTAGTTCTTTTCTTTTAATAAGTAATTCTGGTATGCATTTAAATTTGAATCCATAAAAAAACCGCTAGACACAAAGTTACACTTTATTATCTAACGGTTATATTATTTAGTAATCTATAATTACTATCCTTCTAAAGCGTCATTCATTCGTTGAATATAATATGCTTTTTGGATTTTAGCTCTGTTTGTAACAGACGGTTTAATGAATTGTTGACGTGCACGTAACTGACGAACAGTTCCTGTTTTATCAAATTTTCTCTTATAGCGTTTTAGCGCTTTGTCGATATTTTCTCCGTCTTTAATTGGTATAATTAACATAATCTTGACACCTCCTCTCGTTAAGAGTGCAAAACTATAAAATAATTATGAATTATAAGTTATGATTTCTTAATTATTTTAATAGATTTTATTTTTGAACTAAAACTGACGCCTCTAGCTCAAATGGAAACAACGTCCTTTATATTTTAATAAAAGACATGGACGACAACTGCATCGGCTTAAAAAAAGTCAAGATATAATTACCTATATCTTGACTTTTTTATTTATTATATGCTTTTTAAATTATTAACTACTTTACAGCAGGTTTATAATCTTGATTATCTATTATCATTTTTGATAAAATTTCCTTTAAAATTTCTGATGTCCCTCCTCCAATTGGTCCTAAGCGGCTATCTCTAGACAATCGTGCTAATGGATATTCTTCCATATAACCATAACCTCCTAAAAACTGCAAACAACTATAAATGGTTTCATCAGCAACTTTAGTTGATTTCAGTTTAGCCATAGTTGCTTCCTTAACAACATATTCTCCTTTATCTAAACGAGCTACTGCAGCATAGTTAAAAACTTTACAATGCTCTACGTCTGTTGCATGTTCAACCATTTTATGTCTTAAAGCTTGAAACTTATTAATTGTTTTACCAAAAGCTTCTCTTTGCGACATATAATCTATAGTATAATTTATAGCATATTCTGCTCTTGCATGAGCATTAATAGCCATTATTAATCTTTCTAAAGCGAAATGCTGCATTATATAAGGAAAGCCTTTCCCTTCTTCACCCATAAGATTTTCAACCGGGATTTCAACATTATCAAAAGCTATTTCCGCAGTATCAGAAGCTCTCCATCCTAACTTATCTAACTTAGTAGCAGAAACACCTTTAAGATTTGTATCTATTAAAAAAATACTTATTCCTTTATTACCAAGTTCTACATTTGTTTTTGCAGCAACCACATAATAATCAGCATATACACCATTAGTTATAAATGTTTTAGAACCATTAATAATGTATTTATCACCTTTTTTTTCTGCTATTGTTCGCATGCCAGCAACATCGCTTCCTCCAAAAGGCTCAGTAATACAAAGAGCTCCTATTTTATCACCCGAAATACTTGGCGCTAAATAATCTTGTTTAATTCTATCATCACCTTCAGCATTTAAATGCGTCATAGCTAAATAAGAGTGTGCCCACATTGCAGCTGCAAAACCAGCAGAATTAATTTTTTGAAGTTCTTCTAAAAAAATAACGGTATAAAACAAATCTAAATTCATTCCTCCATAAGCTTCTGGATAACGAATCCCAAAAAAACCCATTTCACCAAATTTTTTCCAAATAAAACGTTCTATAGTTCCTGTTTTTTCCCATTTTTCAATGTGAGGTACAACTTCTTTTTGTAAAAAATCGCGAAAACTTGCTCTAAACATTTCATGTTCTTCAGTGAAATATATACTCATGTGTAACTTACTTTTGTGTTAATTTTTTAGAATTCCAAATATAAGGCTATTATTTTTAATTTTTCATTAGGCATTCCTTTAATTTTTGTTAAATCATCAATACTTTTAAAATCTCCATTCATACTTCTGTAAGTAACAATTTCTTTTGCAAGCGTGTATTTAAAATAAGGAAATTTAGCCAGCTCTTTTATTGATTGATTGTTAATATTTACTTTTTTAATTTGAATATTTGGCTTAACAAAAAACCTCTTTTTTATATCGACTAAAGCTTCTGGAGAAACTCCCCACACAAATTCTAATTGATCAATTGATGCGAAAGCACCGAACTTTTCTTTTTCCTGTAAAATAATATCTGAAATTTTATCTCCAATTCCATAAACCTCCATAATTTCTTCTTTAGTAGCAATATTAATATCTTTTTGAGTTATTACTTTTTCAGTTTTATTATAAAACTTATGAGAAGAGTTATTTTGATATTTATTTTTTTTCGTAACCCAATCTGGAAATTTAAAATTTGGAGAAATTATTTTTAATAAAGAATCTGAAACTTTAGTCACATCCTGAAATTCTTTAGCAGAATTAACAAACTTATTATTTTCTCTATATTTATGCAACCTATCAATTTCATTAACCGACATACCTAACAAATACCCTTTATAATCGGATATGAAATTTGGATTAAAAGGTAAAATTGTAAACTTTTTTACTTTAGAAATTGCATTTAAACTATCTATTTCAGATTGAACCAAAAGCCAATCTTTGTTAATATTTTTTTCTTTTGATGAAGTTTCAAATTTAGAAAAATCGATAAAAAAATACATTAATTGAACCAATACAATTAAAACAATAAGCAAAAAAATCCCACCTCTATGTTCTTTAGAAAATAGGAAATGGGATTTTATATTATGAAACATAACTGAATTATTTTTTTTCAGGCTGTCTAACTAATTCATCATCATTTTCTGAAAACGAATCAGGTTCTTGTTTTGGCGGTATCGTTAAAACCTTATAGAAAAAATATGATGCAAAAGAAATTACAATTCCTTGCGTCAATATCATTGTTACTAGTGCTTCTGTATTCATAATGAATTATTTTTAAATATTATAATGTAGCTCTTCCTTCTTTACGTCTCTTTTGAAAAGCCATGTAAACTAACAAACTGATAAACATAAACAAACCAACTAATAAAAGCCTAGCAAAATTTAAATAGAAAATTTTATCTTGCAACTGTTCAATAATAACAGGATCAGTAGCAATAGTTATTTGTTCTTTAATTCCAGAGTGCATTATTGTTTTAATTATAGAACCGTTATCTAAAGCCCATCCATTTCCTGAGAATAAACTAGAAACATTTCCTGACCAATCATTATCTAAAGGCTTAAATAATGAACCTAAGAAAATAATTATTAACATAACCGGAGTTACATATTTGATTATAAATTTATAAATATTTGGAACTTTAATATCAGCACCACTTGTTATTTCTCTCCAACCTTTATCCATTCCAAAAATCCAAGAGAACAAAATTGTTTCTAACATTGCAAAAACAACCAAACTAACCGTACCAGCCCAATAATCATACTCATCAAAAACTCCTTCTTGGTAAAATATAACAGTTGGCAAACCTAAAACTAAAATCATTGCTCCAAAAGACCAAGCTCCTTTATTTTTAGACCAACCAAATTCATCTCTCATAAACCCCATCCATGGCGTACCCATTGCTAATGAAGAAGTAATTCCAGCAAAGAACAAAAGCCCAAACCAACAAACTCCAGCTACTACAGCTAATGTAGAACCCCATTGTTGAAACAGATAAGGCATTGTTTGAAAAGCCATACCAAAACCAGCGTTTTGAATAACCCAATCCAGCCCTAAATATCCAGCAGCAATAGGAATTACAATTAAACTACCTAAAACCACTTCTACAAATTCGTTCATAAAACCAGCAGAAACAGCATTTAAAGCAATATCATCTTTAGATTCAATATAAGCTGCATAACAATGAATAGTTCCCATACCAACTGACAATGTGAAAAAGATTTGACCTGCTGCGGCCATCCAAACCTTTAAATCAAGAATTGATTCATACTGCGGTGTCCAAAGAAAATTTAAACCATCCCACGCGTTTGCATCTGGAAAAATTTCAGAAGCTCCAGATGTTCCTAGAGTTAATCCTCGAACTGCTAATATAACTCCAAAAAGAATTAATAAAGGCATCCCAACTTTTGCAACTTTTTCAATCCCTCCAATACCTTTAGATAGAATAAAAGTATTTAAGACTAAACAAATTACATAAAAAACAACAGCCTCATAAGGAATTCCTGTTGTTGAATGAGCTACATCTACATATGAATTAAAAAAACCAGCAACATTTGCTTGACTCATTCCATCAAAAGTTCCTATTAGGGTATGATATACATAAGACATAGTCCATGATTCAATATAACAGTAATATGCAGCTACTGCAATATTTGTAAAAATACCAAAAACACCAATGTATTTAAGTATTCTTCCTTTAACCATTGAATCTAAAATATAAGGAGTACTATGATTTCCAGATCTACCTCCAAATCTACCTGAAGACCACTCTATAAATAATAATGGTATACCCATTACTAAAAAACATACTAAATAAGGAATAATAAATGCTCCTCCTCCATTTTGAACTGCTTGCACTGGAAATCTTAAAAAATTTCCAAGACCAACAGCATTTCCTGCCATTGCTAATATAAGACCAACACGTGATCCCCAAGAATCTGCTTTTGTAGACATATAATTTTTTTGGTTGATAATTTCTCAAAGGTAACAAAACTATCCAAAAAACAAAAAATTTATTAAATCGCTTAAAAAAATTAATTATAAATCAAAAACTGAACTTCTTTTTGTGTAAATCATATCTTTTAGCTTTAATAAAAAAGCAATTGTTAAATAAAAACCAAATCCTAAACCGACAGTAACAAAGGAAATGTAAACAAAAAAAAGTCTTACATTAGATGCTCGCATTCCTAACCTTTCAGCAAGTCTTGATGCTACAAAAAAGCCATGTTTTTCAAAAAAATGAAGAATTTTATGCATTTTAATTGTTTATTTAAGCAAAGATAATCCAATATCACAATTTAAGCATTTTTTAGGATTACAATATTCATTTTTTAAATGAATTAATGTTTGAGAATCAAATGCAGAATTGGATTTTAATTTATGATAATTAAATTTATCAATGATAGTATTTTTCTCGGAAGGAATTTCAATTAATAGATCAATTAAATCATCAATAATAATCTCACCTCTTTGTTTCACAAACAAAAACCTAATAGGCAACACCGCATTGATAACAAGTAAGTTAACAAATGACTTTGACAACTTTTTATTTTTGAACTTACTTTCTTTATCAAAAACATAATGTGTTTTCCAATATTCTGAAACTTCTGAATTAAACAACTTGTAAAAATCATTTAGATTATTCAGATCAATTACTTTAGAAAATAAATTAGTATTTAAATGGTACAAAACAGCTAATTGAGACAATCTAATTGTAGGAAAATTATCAGGTCTTAATTTAAAAAAATGAAGATTTACAAAACCGTCATTAGTAAGTTTATATTTTATTTGTAAATACTTCCATCGTTCTTTTAAATTTTGATAATAAACATCTTCATTTTCATCATTCAACAAATTAGCGAAACCAAACAATAGCGCTTCTAAACTTAATAAATTAGTCTGTTCCTTTCTAATTATTGCAAAAGGAATGCTTTTTGCAATTTTAAAAAAAGATTCTCCATTTACATTTAATCCAAAATATTTTGCCAAAAAAACAAAAAAAGTTGCTTCCCAATCATTCTCGTTTTCATTTAAAAAAGTCTGAATTGATTCTGTTTTTATTTCTAAACGCTCTAAAAACAAACGTTCTTTCCATTTTTTTAGCGTAAATGAATCGACATTATGAATGTCGTTTTCACAGTTAATCCAAGTTTTACTTTTAAATAAATAGTTGTGTTTTTCTAATTCGACATTAGACACATATTTTTTAAGCTCTAAAACAGGAATATTAGTGTTGTTTTTACGAAAAACGTCGACATCGTGTTCCCAAACGACATGCAAAATGACATTATCATAATTAATATCTACTTCATGATGATGCACATACCAATCTGAAGATTTAAGATGGATTTCTACATTTCCGGCCCATTTTTGGTTGGCAATGATAAGTTGTGCATTAAAAAAATCTGGTCCTTGTTCTTTTAAATAAGCACCTGAATTAAGTATTACAACTTCTTCACCACAAACGGTTTGTAAATTTGAAATGTCAAATTTCTTATTTTTCCACAAATAATGTAAAAAATCTTCCTTCATAAAATATTGAAACAATTATCAAATATAAATATTATTCCAAAAAAAATACCACGCATAAACGTGGTATTGATTAAATTATTTAAAACTAATTATTTGATAGCTCCTATGATGTCGTATTTTGTAATAATATGGTGTTTATTATCTCCTAAATCGATCAAAACCGCTTGATTTTCTTTATTTATTAATTTAGAAACTTCTTCAATACTAGTTCCTTTTTTAATAATTGGATAAGGTTTTCCCATAACCTCTTTTATAGGTTTATCACCAATATTATTATCGTTTAAATAACTTTCAAACAAATCAGATTCGTCAATAGAACCTACAAAACCATTAACATCAATTACCGGAATTTGAGAAATTTTATATTTTCTCATTCTTTCGATTGCATGAGAAACCAATTCCTCTGTACGAACAATTACTAAAGGTTTTTCAATATGCCCTTTAATTAAATCTTCTGCTTTTATAATTTCATCTTCCAAGAAACCTCTTTCGCGCATCCAATCATCGTTAAACATTTTACCTACATATCTACTTCCACTGTCATGAAATAAAACCACAACAACATCATTAGGTTTAAAATGCTCTTTTAATTGCAAAAGACCTTTTACCGCAGAACCAGCTGAATTTCCAACAAAAATTCCTTCTTCTAAAGCGATTTTACGCGTATAAACGGCTGCATCTTTATCGGTTACTTTTGTAAAGCCATCAATAAGAGAAAAATCTACATTTTTAGGTAAAATATCTTCCCCAATTCCTTCTGTGATGTAAGAGTAAATTTCATTTTCATCGAAAATACCTGTTTCGTGGTATTTTTTAAAAACAGAACCATATGTATCAATTCCCCAAATTTTAATATTTGGATTTTTTTCTTTTAAGTATTTACCAACTCCAGAAATAGTTCCACCAGTTCCTACACCAACAACAAAATGTGTAATTTTACCTTCGGTTTGTTCCCAAATTTCTGGTCCGGTTTGTTCATAATGTGCAATTGCATTTGAAGGATTATCGTATTGATTTACATACCAAGAATTCTCAGTTTCTTCAGCTAAACGCTTTGATACAGAATAATAAGAACGAGGATCTGTTGGCTCAACATCAGTAGGACAAACAACAACTTTAGCACCAACAGCTCTAAGGATATCCATTTTTTCTTTAGATTGTTTATCTGAAATTACAAAAATACATTTGTAACCTTTTACAATTGCTGCTAAAGCTAAGCCCATTCCTGTATTTCCAGAAGTTCCTTCAATAATTGTTCCTCCTGGTTTTAAAAGACCATTGGCTTCAGCATCTTCAATCATTTTAACCGCCATTCTATCCTTTACAGAATTTCCTGGGTTAAAAGTTTCTACTTTTGCTAATACCAAAGCATCCACTTCTTGTGTTATTTTATTTAATTGTACTAATGGTGTGTTACCAATAGTTTCTAATATATTTTTTGCGTATTTCATTCAATTTTTAAATTAATTCATCAGTAAAACTGATTATTGGTTTGCAAAGGTATTTTATAAATTAATGGTTTCCAAATCGTCCAATAAATTACTAACTAACCCTGATAGAGCGATTAGCTTGCGAAGCATGAGCAACTAAAAGCGAAAGCAGGAATATGGTTTTGTAAAAAGCTCAAAAAATCGTTTCTATTGAAAGAAATTCCATACTATTCCAAAACGAACTAAAAAATCACGGTAAGGATAATTAGGCGAAGAATAAAAGTTATAACCTGTCCATGCGGAATTAAAATGTTCTGCTTTTAAAAATAAACGAGCTTGTTTAACTTTTGCATTGATGAAGAAATCTATCATTGGAAAATTTCCAATTTTAGTTTCATTTTGTACATAAAACTCACCTAATAATGGATTATAATCGTTTGCGTAATATTTTGAAAAATACTGAAATGTAAACCCTGTTTGAATTTGCATTGCATTTTTAAACACATAATCTGTGTAGTATAATGTGTTTCTAGTTACTATTTGAGGTACATTTATAATGTCATTAGATTGATCTACATTTTGATATAAAACCGTATTATCTAATGCAAAACGACCTAATTTAAATTCTTTACTTGCTTTAACAGATGTATAATTAATTGTATTAGCATACTGAAAAGGTTTAACTGTAAGCTGAGTAATATCGTTAGTAACATTATCAAAATATAAATAATCGTTTAAAACAGCATATTGAACCTCTAAATTAATCCATTTACTTTTAAAAATTGCATCAAATTGATTGCGCTTTTCATTTTTGAAGCTATTAGACCAATTGTAATCAATGTAATCACTTTGGTAAAGTGTATAGTTCAAACTTGGTAAAGAGTTCTTCTTTGTGTATTTAAATTCGATTGAAGCAATGCTATCTAGTTTGTATTTTCCAAACAATTCAATATTTGAGATATTTTGATTTGAAATTGAATTTTTTATACTGGTACCAAAATTTATTCCTTTATAATTAAAAGCATAATCAACACCTAAGCTGTGAATTTTATCATTGATAGCATTTGGCACTTCAATATTTCCAAAATTATCATAAACAACACTATTGTAATAATAATTATAGGTATTAGTGTCAATATAAGCAGAAATTTTACCTAACTTTTTAGAATCTAAATCAACACCTATTTTATTATATAGTTGATTGAAACGAGTTTTATTACTAATTGAAGAAGAATAAGCGTCGCCAAATCTTGAACTTACAGTAGGTTGAGTATATTCAAAAAATTTATATTCCTGATTAAACTGATGAAAAACGTTTAATGAAAATGCATCATTAGATTTAATTTTATAGTTGTGATCTATAAAAAAACGATTTCCTTTTAAAAAAGAAGTAGCATCTTTAAAATAAACGTCTAAACGATCTCTTTGATTATAAGGAGATTCACTAGATTCAAAAAGAGAAACATCAATAATTCCTCCATTTTCTTGATTTGAAATATCTTGGCCTGTGAAATGCGCATTTAAAAAGTATTTTTTGTTTGGACTAGAATAACTACTTGTAAATCTAAAATTACCAGAACTGACTAAGTTATTAATATATTTTCCATTTGAACGCAAACCTCTATAAGCGATAGAAAAATTAAGATTTGGTTTTGTATTAATGGTTAAAAAAGCGTCTACTGACTGACCTTGTTCCATAACAGTTTTAAAATACAAATCAGTTAATGGTGTGGGTACATTATAATATTTAATATCGGAAACCTCTAAATAATTAAAATGCTTTCCTTTAAATCCAAAATTTGGTGTAATAGAATTTTCATTTAAAGAAAAATGAAGGGTATTGTATTGCTGGCCTTCATTTGAAAATGGCATTAATCCAAAGATATCTTTACGAAGTAAATTATATTTATATTCTTTTTGAATTGACAAAGTGGTATCTATATAAGTAGTATCCTTTTTAATAGTATATATTTTATACAAATTAAAAGGAGCTTTAGCACTTAAACCAGTAATTATTTCTTGACCTTTAAATAACCTTACAGTATCATTAACAGTGTTCTCTTGAAGTGCATTTGCCTCCAAAGCATTTTTTTTCTCTTGAGAAAATAAACTTAAAGAAATAAAAGTAAAAAAAAGTAAAAAAAAATTTCTCATTACAAACCAAATATTGGCAAATGTAATGAGAAATTTAGGAATAAAAAAAGCCTCAGCAAGCTGAGGCTTAAATTATGTATTAAAATCTACTTGGTCTAGAAGTTCTAGATTTAGAAGGATTTACATAACTACGTGAAGCCATTCTTCCTGAAGCTTGGTAATTTCCATTCTTTGAGAATGTATAAATACCATTTTCAACAGTTAAGGTAGCAACATAAATGTTAATTGTATCATAATTTGGAGTGTTTCCAAAATCTGAATCAATAACATCAGCAGCATCTTGTACAAATGAACCAGCGAATGGTGAATTAGCACGAGAATAAGAAACTGTCATAGGAATATCGAATGCAGGAGTAATTCCAGCAGAAGCTAAAGTAGCATCATCATAAACATTGAACACAATAGTATATTCACCATCTACAAGACCATCAGCAGCAACTTCAGAAATACTTAACGTCATAGTTTCAGGGCAATCCCCAGTAGCTGCAGTCCAAACTTGACTTTCAGCTTGGTCACCATTACTGTCTAAAAGAAGTACATCAACGTCATATCCGATATCACATAAAGTGAATGGGTAACCTGGGATAGTTCTATCCCATGCAAAAGTAACATCTAAATCACCATAATCAGTAATCTCAAAAGTAACAGTAGTATCTGCTAAATCAATATTAGCATCATACATACTTCCAATTTTTAAAGTAAAAGTCTCCATAGATTCTACTTCAGAGTCACCTAAGATAGTAATAGTCCCTTCTCCTGAAAGTGACCATGCAGGAATAACTACTTCATGATCATATTCAAAATCTTCATCTTCAGTTGCTGTTCCTGAAACAAAAGAAACACGAACATGCACATCTACAGGTTGAACTTCCTGCAATGTAACTGCATATGTCAACGTCTTATCAAAACCACCTTCATTAACGTAGTTAATTGAATTCATGGTCACATGTTGAGAAACCGGAACTACAACAGCAGCTCCATCATTAACTTCAATTACTGAATCACCAGTAGCATCATCTGTACTACAAGAAGTTACAGATAAACTAGCAACTAACAATGATAAGAACAAATAATTTAATTTTATTTTTTTCATATTTAATGATATTTAAAATAAACTCAGCAAATAAAACACAAATGCTGAGTTTAAATATTATTTAGTTAGGGTAAATAGTCCAAGATCTATCAACGTACCAAGAAACTCCAGCAACGTTAACACCTGTAAAAGTAATACTTCCATCAGTATTAACAACACCATGAGGCATTGGTGAAGATGTACCTGAAATAGCATTTCCACTTTGATATTGCCAGTCAGTAATTGTTAAATCACCACAAACATCACTAAATTCCCACCAGTATGCATTTGTAAAAGTAGGAAAATAGTCTACATAATACAAACCACCACCTAAAGCTGAAACAACAATTGGCTGAGGTCCAGTAGTATAATTAATAACGTAGTTACCAGCTAAGAACGAACCACAAGAAACAGTTACCTTAGTAGTTTTAGCATTTGTATGAGCTGTAGTACCATCAGTTAAATTTGCAACATAAGTAAGTATCCAATAATCACCAATAGTTAAAGTAGAATCATCACTAGATAAAGCAGTACCATTTAAAGTTAAACCTGCTATTAAGTCAGCATAAGTAAATCCAACTTGGTAAGATTCATGTTGATCAACAACAGGAAAAGAAAACGAAGTTAAAACGGCACTTTCAGAGCTTGAAACCACTCCAGTTGCAGCATCAGTATGGTAAAACTTTTTATAAACATCAACAGATTCTACCATATCTCTTCCTTGAAAAACAGAAAGATCAGCAGTATATACATCAGAAGCAGGAGCTCCTTGTATATAAGCAATTGCATTTGTCTCAACATTTAAAAGACCACCGGTAGTATTACTACCCGTTAATGTATCGTTATCATCATCTGTACAAGAAACAAATCCAAGTACAAAAAGGAAAGCGAAAGATAAATTTAATACTTTTTTCATAATTTTTATTTTTTTAAAATTAATTCATCCACCAAACTTTAGACTCCATACTATCACCATTATCTAATGAAGCTGCAGCAGCAGCATAATTAGCTTGATTGTAGTTTTGAGAATCAGTAGAGTAATAGAATCTTTTTGGAATTACTGGAATTGCAGCATCAACTACAGGAGATAAAGCTGGATAACCTGTTCTTCTCCATTCTGTCCAAGCTTCAATACCTTGACCATAAAGAGCTAACCAACGTTGAGTTCCAATTTGAGTTCTACCAGCAGCTTGAGTTGTAAAATCAACAGTAGCTAAATAACCAGCTGAAGGAGTACCTAAACCATTAAAAGCAAAACTAGCAGTAATACCATTTATATAATGAATTTTAGCTTGAGTAACTGCTCCAGGAATAATTAATTCATTAGCCGCTTCAGCAAGCAAAAACTCAACTTGTGCATAAGACAATAAGACTCCTGGCAATGTAGGTTGTAAATAGAATGTTCCAGGAGAAGAAAATGCATTGTAAGAACCAGGGTTTTCAACACCAGGAGTATTTCCAACATAAGCACTAGCATTATTTGGCTGCGCATAAACAGGAAGTCTTGGATCTGAAATTGAATTTAAAGTATTTACTAAAACAGAACTCACTTTATATTCAGCTCGTGGAGCAAAAACAATAGTTTCATAAATTGGATTTGCATCTGGTTGAGCTGCAGTATAAGCTAATTCAGCTGAATCTGCATTAGATGAGAATAATAAACCTGAAGAGACTAATGCTTGAACATCAGAATCAACAGTTCTTCTCGCAGAAATTCTCATTAAAGCTTTTAATTTTAATGAAGCTGCAAATTTTCTCCATTTTGAAGCATCACCACCATAAATCAAATCTGCAGATGGAGTAATAGTACCTGTACCAGAAGCAAGTAATGTTTCTGCTTGATCTAATAATCCCAAAATACCATCATATACAGTCTCTTGATCATCAAAAGCAGGTTTTACATTTCCAGGCACATTTGCTTCAGTAAATGGAACTGGACCATAAACATCAGTTAAAATTTGAAAAGCATTAGCTTTCATAATCAAAGCTGCAGCTTGTAAGTTCGTGTTACCATCTTCTCCAGCTAAAGCAAAAGCAGCATCAGCTTCAGAGATAACAGAAGTGTACATAACAGTCCACAAAGAGTTCATTAAAGCTCTTCTAGGAATATATTTCTCTTCATCATTGTACTGAACTTTAGACATATGTTGTGCCCAACATAATCCCATATCTCCACCAATCTGCATATTATAAATTGTATTCTGAGTTGCAGTAATAGTTGAAGATAACAAAAGATTTGGATCTGTTACTTGTGAACTATTTGGAGAGATATTAATCTCTTCAAAATCTTTATCACAACTAACAGCAGTAACTGCGATAGAAGCAATAAATAAATAAAATAGTTTTTTCATAGTTTTTTAATTAAAATTTAACATTAATATTAAATCCGTATGTTCTTGCAGATGGTAATTGACCAAACTCTTGACCTTGCTCACCATTTGAGTTACTGAATCCAGTCTCTGGATCAATATGTGGAGCTTTCTTATAAAGAATAGCTAAGTTTCTACCTACAACTGACACTTTGAAGTCTTGTATAAAAGTACCTTGTAACCATTTTTTAGGTAAAGAGTACCCAAGAACAACTTGTCTTAATTTTACGTAAGAAGCATCAAAGATTCCGCTTTCTGTAAAGTTAGAATAATTATATGCATATTGGTTGAAAGATTTAGCAGAAACTACAGTAGTATTAGGAACATAACCTCCACTACCATCAGAAACAACACCGTCACCAACAACACCAGTTTCACGACCAATAAGAGTTTCGTCTAATGTACCAGCATATCTACCCCACATATATGACATAGAGAAAATTTCTCCACCCATTTTAGCATCAACTAAAGTGCTTAAATCAAATCCTTTATATTTGAAAGTAAAATTAGCTCCTCCTGTCCAGTCTGGAGTAATATTACCTAAAACAACTAATTCAGAGTTATTTACTTTAGGTAAACCATTTTCATAAATAATTTGTCCTTCTGAAGTTCTAGAATATGGAAAACCAACGATAGCTCCATAGGCTTCACCTGGTCTTGCTTGTAATTCCATTCCCCATTGACCACCTAAAGTATAAGCATCAGCTCCTCCTAAATCAGTAACCTCATTTGTATTCTTAGCGAAGTTTAAATCAACATCGAAAGAGAAATTATCATTTTTAACAATTGTACCTCCTAATTGAAGTTCAATACCTTTGTTAACCATTTCTCCTGCATTTTCCCAAGATGATGTAAACCCTGAAGCCGCCTCAACTTGTAATGGTAAAATCAAATCAGTACTTGTTTGATTATAGTAAGTAGCAGAAAAACGTAATCTATTACTAAATCCAGTAATATCTAATCCAAATTCAGTACCAGTTACAGATTCTGGTTTAATATTTGGATTCCATTGCGTATTTGGAACAGCAGATTGAGTTCCGAAGTTATTATTCCCTAAAGAATAAGTTCTATTTAAACTATAAGCGTTCAAAGCACCTGTACTACCTACTTTAGACCAACCAGCTCTTAATTTAACGTAATTTAATTTTGAATCATTAAATCCTAACATATCAGATAAAACTACCGATGCAGAAACTGCAGGGTAAAAGAATGAATTGTTTTGAGATGGTAAAATAGAAGCCCAGTCATTTCTAGCTGAGAAATCTAAGAAAGCATAACTTTTATAAGACAATTGACCAAAACCGAAAACAGAGTTTATTCTTTGCTCAGTATAATTACTAGAAATATTTGGAGTTGTTCCAGACTTAACGTTACCTAAAGTAAATAAACCTGGCAACTCTAAACCACCTGTTAATTCACCCACTTGAGCAGTATAAATTCTTTTTAAAGAGTTCATACCTCCGTTTAAACTAAATCCAAAATTATCAGATAAATCTTTTTTATAAGTTAAAATTGCTTCAGCATTAATTTCAGAATATCTTCTTGAAACTTCAGCATAATAACCATCAGCATTCTCATTAGTACCAACCTCATTTCTTAAAGTTTCTAATTGAGAATAATGATCAATACTAATTTTTCCATTTGCAGATAACGCATCAGTAAACTTATAGTTTAAGTATGTTGCACCAGTAACTCTGTCTTGATCAAATGTATTTCTATTAATTTCTAGAGCCCAATAAGGGTTATTTTGATAAATAGTATTCCAGTTTAAAGGAGTACCTTCAGCAGCAGTACCTTCAGCAGCTAATGGTAAGTTTCTCCAATCTCTTAAATCAGAAAAATTAACATTACGAGCTGACCAGATAAATTGTTGAACAACGTTTCCAGCAGAATAACCAACAGTAGGCAAGTTACTACTCTTATTATTAAAGTAAGTTACATTTACCCCAGCAGTTAATTTTTCACCTAATTTCATTGTTCCGTTAAGACCAACATTAAATTTCTTAAAGTCAGTAAAAGGAATCATACCTTTTTCATCAGAATTACCGATAGATAATCTGAAATTAGAGTTTTCTCCACCAGATCTTAAAGTAATACTATTAGATTGAGAAACTCCAGTATCGTAAAAGTCTTTTACGTTGTCTGGGTGTGAAACCCAAGGAGTTGGTTGACCACCATTTTTATAAGAATCCCATTGAATAAAAGAAAGACCTCTATCTAAAGCAGGACCCCAACTTTCATCAACACCATCATTATAACCACCACCAGCACCATCTACGAACTCAAAATAGTCACTAGTAGCACCTTGTCCATAAGAATTTTGGTAATTTGGCAATAATAAAGGATTTGAAAAAGTAATATTTGAGTTAAAAGAAACCTCAAATTTATCTTTATTTTTTCCAGATTTAGTAGTAATTAAAATTACACCATTACTTGCACGAAGACCATATAATGCAGCAGCAGTAGGCCCTTTTAATACCGTAATAGACTCAATATCGTCTGGGTTAATACTTGCAGCACCATTAGGTAAATCTCTACCACCACTAGAACCAGCATTTCCATAGTTACTATTATCGAAAGGAACCCCATCAATAACAAATAACGCTTGGTTGTTACCTGTAATAGAAGCATTACCTCTCAATACTACTCTTGAAGACGAACCAACTGCTCCAGAAGAATTTGTAACTTGCACACCAGCAATTTTACCTGATAACGCATTAACAATATTTGATTCTCTAGCTTCAGTCATAGACTCACCTTGAATAGATTGTGCAGCATATGTAACTGCTTTTTCAGAACGCTTAATACCTAAAGCCCCTGTTACTACAACTTCACCACCCGTTAAGATATCTTCAGCCATAATCATATTGACTACACTAGAAGCACCAACAGTAGCAGTTCCTTTTTTCATACCAGTGTATGTAAACACTAATACATCACCTTGTTTTGCTTTGATAGAGTAATTTCCATCAAAATCTGTAGTTGTTCCATTAGTTGTTCCTTGAACAACAACATTAGCCCCACCTAAAGGTCCTAATGCATCAGACACAACACCTGTTACAGTTTTCTCTTGCGCGAACGAAAACTGCATTGAAAACGCCATTATAAGCGTAAAAATCCATTTAAACTTCGATCTCATATTAAATTTATTTGAGTTAGTTATTTCGCAAACTTCTTAATTATTTCTTAAATAACCAAATAAAACTACGGAATATTCGTAATTAATTTTGTTAAATTTTTTAGCGCTAAACTTATAATTTACGAAACAATCTTACTTATTAGATGCATTATTCGCAGAAAGGTTGCGTGAAAAATTATATTTTTGACAAAAAATTGATATGTTAAGCAAATGTTATAAAGACAATATTATTGAATGTGGAACTGACGAAGCTGGAAGAGGTTGTCTCGCGGGGCCTGTAACAGCAGCAGCCGTAATACTTCCTGAAGATTTTGATTTACCCTTATTAAATGACTCAAAAAAAATCTCAGAAAAAATTAGAGACAATTTAAAACCTTTAATTATTTCACAAGCTATTTCTTTTGGAGTAACCCATATTGAACCAATAATTATAGATGAAATTAATATTTTAAATGCTTCTATTTTAGCAATGCAACATTCAATTCTTAAATTAAATCCAAAACCCGAGCATATTATTGTTGATGGAAACAGATTTAAACCTTTAAAAAACATTCCATACACTACAATAATCAAAGGAGATAGTAAATTTATAAGTATTGCAGCTGCTTCTGTTTTAGCTAAAACCTATAGAGATGCTTATATGGATAAAATTCATGAAGAATATCCAATGTATAATTGGAAACAAAACAAAGGCTACCCTACCAAGGAACACAGGGAAGCTATAAGAAAGTATGGAACAACTAAATACCACAGAATGACATTTAAATTATTGCCAGAGCAGCTTAAGTTAGAAATTTGATTTTAGTACATTAAAAACTTGAATTTTTATTTTCTTACTGGAGAAATCAAATTATAAAATCACTAAAGACTACACGGGGTATGTACGAGGTATGTATGGAGTATCTACGAGATATCTATAACTGATTAGTCAACCATTTTCGCTTCAAAAAGAACTGCAAAATGATTCAGTATTTTTTCTTTAACTTCTTGTTCGTTTACTTTTTCTACACCAAGCTCTACGTTTAACGAAGTAACCGCTTTTCCTTTTATACCACATGGAATAATATTATCAAAGTAACCTAAATCGGCATTTACATTTAATGCAAAGCCATGCATAGTTACCCAACGTGAAGCTCTAACTCCCATTGCACATATTTTTCTTGGAAATGGAGTTCCTACACCTAACCATACTCCGGTTTCACCATCACTTCTTGTAGCGGGAATTCCGTATTCTGCTAAAGTTAAAATGATAGCTTCTTCTAAAAATCGTAAATATTTATGAATATCGGTAAAGAAATTTTCTAAATCAAGAATTGGATAACCCACAATTTGTCCTGGTCCGTGATAGGTAATATCTCCTCCTCTATTGATTTTATAAAAAGTTGCTCCTTTATCTGCTAATTGTTTTTCTGAAAGTAATAAATTAGAAAAATCACCACTTTTACCCAATGTATAAACATGCGGATGCTCTACATACAAAAAATAATTTGGCGTTTGAAGTTGTAGTTCTTCTCTTCTGTTTCTGATTTTTAAATCGACAATTTCTTTAAAAAGCTCTTCTTGGTAATCCCAAGTTTCCTTATAGTCTTTATTACCTAAATCTTGAAGCTTTATTTTTTTATTTTGAAGCACGGAATTGTATTGAAAATTAATTTTACAAATATACAAATGATTTATCTAATAGCCCTGACAGAAATGGCATCCTTTTTTGTCCTTCGGCAAAAGCTCAGGATGACAAAAAAGATAGAATGAATGGCAGGAATTACAAATCCAAAAAAGCCTAAAATTTACGCTTCCTAAAAAAGTATTCAGTGTTCAGTTGAAAGTTGGCAGTTTTTTAATTTATACCTATCTTTGCACACTTAAAAATCAAAATTATGCAACTTTCGGAACAAGAAATTATCAGAAGAGAAAAGTTAAACAGTTTGCGTCAATTAGGTATTAATCCTTATCCTGCAGACTTATTTCCCGTTAATCATACCTCAAAACAGGTTAAAGATAATTTTGAAGAAGGCAAACAGGTTATTTTGGCTGGAAGAATTATGAGCGACAGAGACATGGGAAAAGCTTCTTTTGTTGAGTTACAAGATAGTGAAGGAAGAATTCAATTGTACTTTAACAGAGATGTAATTTGTCCTGGCGAAGATAAAACAATGTATAATCAGGTTTTTAGAAAATTAACCGATTTAGGTGATTTTATAGGAATTGAAGGAGAGTTATTTTTAACGAAAGTTGGAGAGAAATCGGTACGAGTAGACAAATTTACATTTTTAAGTAAAACTTTGCGACCGTTACCATTACCAAAGAGAGACGAAGAAGGAAATACACATGATGCATTTGTTGATCCTGAATTAAGATACAGAATGCGTTATGTAGATTTAGTTGTAAACCCTCAAGTTAAAGAGGTTTTTGTAAAAAGAACTAAATTATTTACGGCTATGAGAACTTTCTTTAACCAAGCTGGTTACATGGAAGTAGAAACTCCAGTCTTACAAGCAATTCCTGGTGGTGCAGCTGCTCGTCCTTTTATTACACATCATAACAGTTTAGACATTCCATTATATATGCGAATTGCCAACGAATTATACTTAAAGAGATTAATCGTAGGTGGTTTTGACGGTGTTTATGAATTTTCTAAGAACTTCCGTAACGAAGGAATGGACAGAACACATAATCCGGAATTTACAGCAATGGAAATTTATGTAGCCTACAAAGACTACAATTGGATGATGGAAATGACCGAAAACTTATTAGAACATTGCGCTAATGAAGTGAATGGAACTACTGACGCTACTTTTGGAGCACATAAAGTAAGTTTCAAAGCTCCATACGCAAGAGTTACAATGACCGATGCTATTAAAAACTTTACAGGTTTTGACATTACAGGAAAAACAGAAGCTGAATTATTTGAAGCTGCAAAAGGAATGGGAATTGCTGTTGATGAAACCATGGGTAAAGGAAAATTAATTGATGAGATTTTTGGTGAAAAATGTGAAGGAAACTTTATTCAACCCACTTTTATTACTGATTATCCAAAGGAAATGTCGCCTTTATGTAAAGCACATAGAGATAATCCTGAATTAACAGAGCGTTTTGAATTGATGGTTTGTGGCAAAGAAATTGCCAATGCCTATTCAGAATTAAACGACCCAATAGACCAAAGAGAGCGTTTTGAAGCTCAAATGGCATTATCTGCAAAAGGAGATGACGAAGCAAATGGCATTATTGATGAAGATTTTTTAAGAGCTTTAGAATATGGTATGCCTCCAACTTCAGGGTTAGGAATAGGAATGGACCGATTAATAATGTTCTTAACAAACAATCCTTCTATTCAAGAAGTATTATTCTTCCCTCAAATGCGTCCTGAGAAAAAAGGTCCAGAATTAACAGAAGACGAAAAACATATTATTGAAATTTTAAAAGCAAATGAAGGAATTTCGATTGGTGATTTAAAAATAAAAGCCGAATTAAGCGGAAAAAAATGGGATGCTGCAAGTAAAGGAATTAGCAAACATGGCTTAATGAAGATAAAAGTAGATGGCGAAAATAAAATTGCCGAGTATTTAGGAAAATAGCTTCCGATAAAAGACAATAGACCGCTTCACTGAAAGATAAAAGACTTGAAGTAAGTCAAAAAAAAGAGCATTCATTAACTTGAATGCTCTTTTTTTCATAAAGTTTTCTTAATAATTAAACCTTTATAAATTTTGACTGTCTTAATCATATAACAATTAAAAAATATAAACTTATGAAAAAATTATTTTTAGCAGCTTTATTATCAGTTTCGATGATTGCTGTATCGCAAAAGAGAGAACAAAAAGGAGACGATCAATTAACTATTGAGCAAAGAACTGAATTAAAAGTTAAAAAAATGACTTTAGAATTAGATCTAAATGCTAAACAACAAAAAGAACTAACCGCTTTATATCTTGAAGAAGGAAAGAAAATGGAAGGAAAGAGAGCTGAAATGAAATCTAAGAAGGAAAAAGAAGAAAAACCTTCAAAAGAAGAACGATTTGAAATGAAAAACAAAAGATTGGACAATCAAATTGAAATGAAGGCTAAGTTGAAAAAAATTCTTACTCCTGAGCAAATGGAAAAATTTGAAAAAATGAAAGAAGACAAGCCAAATAGAATGCAAAAAAGAGAAAGAAAATCGGAACCTAAAAAGTAATTAATATCTTTATTTGGTTGCAAAACAATTTTAGTTTATTTTTGTTTTGACTTATAACTATAAAAAAATCAAAATGAAAAAAATTATTTCTTTATTTATTTTATTATTTGCTTTTAGCTTTTCAGTTAATGCACAAGAAACAAGCAGAGAAGATGTGAAAACTTTAGCTAAAAAAGATCTTACACTTTTGTCTGATAATATAAAAATTGACGACCAAAAAACAAAAGAGCTTTATAATGTATTTATACAAAAGCATTCTTCACTTACAGAAAAAAATGATGAAGAATCAAGAATTATGTTATCAAGAAAGATATCTTCTAAACTAGAGTCTATTTTAGGAAAAGAAGAATTTGCTAAGATTTCAAATAATAAAGAGTTATTAAAAAAATTAACTTATTAATAAAAAATCCCAATCAATTGATTGGGATTTTTTTATTAAAATTCTTTTGTAACTTCATCCACACATTTAATAGTATAGTCTAAATCTTCATAACTTAGAGCATCTGTAATAAACCAAGTTTCATAAGCCGAAGGAGCAATGTAAATACCTTTTGAAAGCAACCCATGGAAGAATTTTTTAAATAAATCATTATCCCCATTTTTAGCCGTTTCAAAATCATACACTTTATTCTTATCAAAATGTACCGATATCATTGAACCCACTCTGTTAATCGTAAAATCAACCTTATTATTAATTAGTTTTTCTCTAATTCCTTCTTCTAAGTATTTTGTTTTTTCTTCTAATCGAATAAATAATTCTTTATCTTGATTAATGCTTTTCAACATTTCAAGTCCGGCAGCCATAGCTAAAGGATTACCTGACAAGGTTCCTGCTTGATAAACTGGACCAATTGGAGATAAGTAATTCATTATCTCATTACGAGCTGCAAAAGCACCCACTGGAAGGCCTCCACCAATAACTTTACCAAAACAAACAATATCAGCATTAACTCCATACAGTTCTTGCGCACCACCTTTTGACAACCTGAATCCTGTCATCACTTCATCAAAAATAAGCAATGCATCATTATCATTACAAACTGTTCTTAAATCGTTTAAAAAACCTTCCATTGGAGGTATACAACCCATATTTCCTGCAACAGGTTCAATTATAATGGCAGCAATTTCATTTTTATTGGCTTCAAATAAAGCTTTTACATTTTCAATATCATTATAATTTGCTAATAATGTGTCTTTTGCTGTTCCTTCAGTAACTCCTGGGCTATTTGGAACTCCAAAAGTACTTAAACCACTACCGGCAGCAATTAAAAATGAATCGGAATGACCATGATAGCAACCTGAAAATTTAATGATTTTATCCTTTTTTGTATACCCACGAGCTAATCTTACAGCACTCATACACGCTTCTGTACCTGAATTGACAAATCTAATTTTATCGATATTTGGAACCATAGAAACCGCTAATTCAGCGATTTTTGTTTCCAATTCAGTAGGAGTTCCAAAAGAAGTTCCTTTTTTAGCTCTTTCAATAACCGCATTTACAACTGGCTCAAAAGCGTGACCTAAAAGCATTGGTCCCCAAGAATTAATATAGTCTATAAACTTATTCCCATCTTCATCATATAAATAAGCTCCTTTTGCCTCTTTGATAAAAATAGGTGTTCCTCCCACTCCTTTAAACGCTCTAACTGGAGAATTTACACCACCAGGTATAACCTTATTTGCTTCAACAAATAATTCGCTACTTCTTTTATATAACATTATTTTATTTTTATTTTTTGATCGATTGACAATGAGTTATCGTTCATGTTATTCATTTTCTTTAAATCTTCTACAGTTAAGTTATATTTTTTTGACAAAGAATACAACGTATCGCCTTTTTGAATAATATGATAATTTTCTGCGTTTTCAACAACAACTGCAATATTTGCTTTATAATTTCTATCTAAAACTTCATTGTCGTATTCATATAACTGATACCTTTCAATAATTCCAATTAATTTGTCTGGATATTTCGGATCGGTTGCATAACCCGCTGCTTTTAATCCTTTGGCCCAAGATTTATAATCGCCTTTATCTAATTTAAACAAACCATCGTACCTACTTCTTGAAGTTAAAAACAATGAATGATCTCTATACGATTCTGAAGGATCTTGGTATTTTCTAAAACATTCTTGAGCTGCATCATCATCGTGTGAAACCGACTCTCCTGTCCAACCTGTATGGCACTTTATTCCGAAATGATTATTTGCAATAGTGCTTAACCTTCCTTTACCTGCACCAGATTCTAAAACGCCTTGCGCAAGCGTAATACTTGCAGGGATTCCATGGTTTTTCATATTGTACTTAGCAACGTCTTTAAAACTATCAATATACAATCTTACATCATCTGTTGTTGTAGATACTTTTGACGTGGCTACTAACTCTTCTGAAGAATTATTTTCTTCTGATTGAACCGTTTTTATTTCAGTCTTAGGCTTAGAACTTTCTTTTGTAATTGGTTTTGTTTTTGTTGTACGATTTGTGCTTGTAGGGTTTTTATTCACAGTTCTTACCACTGGTTTTTTTGAACTACAACTTACTAGTAAAATAGTAAAAACTAAAAAAAGTATCTTTTTAAACATCATAATTTATTATTTCTTTATTTTTCTTTCTCAACAAATCATTCATCCCTTTAATTCCTTGTAAACCACCAGTATGAATCATTAATATCTTAGCGTTTTCCGGAAAATAATTTTTCCTTATTAAATCATGAACCCCATAAACCATTTTACCTGTATAAATAGGGTCTAATGGAATTTTTGTTTCAATATAAAATGAATTCATAAAAGATATTAATTCATCATTAACCTTACCATATCCACCAAAATGATATTCAGTATTAATTTTCCAATTCTTCTTGGTTACAAAATTACTAATTTGTTCAGAAAGAAAATCACCTTTTAGAGAAGAAAAACCAAGTATTTTTTGAGAATCATGTGAAGAATTAATTATTCCAGAAATAGTTCCTCCTGTACCAACCGAGCAACAAACATGTGTAAAATTATGTAAATCATCTGTAATAATTTCTTCACAACCTTTTATTGCTAATTCATTTGTGCCACCTTCCGGAATAACATAAAACTTACCTTCTATTAAATTTAAATCTTCTAAAAAACCTTCATTACCTTTGTTCCTATATTCTTCTCGAGAAACAAAAACAAACTTCATTCCTAAATCTTGTGCGGACTTAAGAGTTGGGTTATCCTTAATTTTATCGAATAACTCCTCGCCTCTTATAATACCAATGGTACAGAAACCATACTCTTTACCAGCAGCCGCGACCGCCAAAATATGATTTGAAAAAGCACCACCAAAAGTGACTAAAGTTTCTGCTTCTAAAGATCTAGCTTCAGCTAAATTATATTTTAATTTTCTAAACTTGTTACCCGAAATTAGAGGATGTAATAAATCTTCACGTTTAATATATAACGAAATTTTTCTATTATTTGTATCTAAAATTTTTTCAATCATCATTCTAAAACAAAAAAAGCAGCTTATCGCTAAGCTGCTTTTTAAAATTAAATTTTATTTTATTTTCTATAAATAGAAACTTTCTTATCAATTGATAAATTATCTCTTGTGCTTAATTTAACAATATAAATACCATCGCTTAAGCCAGAAGTAGAAATCTCATATTGATCTGATTTCCCTAAGTTTAATTTAGAAACAACAATTTTACCTGTTACATCATATAAACTTACAGAAGTTACATCTTTCTTAAGTGTATTAAAAATGGTTAACACCGAATTATCATTGTTTTGAAAAACTTGAAAAGATTCAAGGTCATTACTATTGTCGTTTAATACATCAGTATAGTTTTTGAACGTAATTTCAAAACGAGTTTTATTATCTCCAATAGGTAAATTCATATCAAAAACACCATTTTTAATATCATAATAAATTCCTGTTTCTTTATCATGCATATATACATTTTGAGAATCATCAAAATCATAAGCATCGATAACTGTCACTTTAAAGTTGGCTTGTTGATTTGTTCTAAAACCAACAGGAATTCTTTTATCAACATCAAAATTAGTTGCTATTGCCGTAAAACCTTCGCTTTCTCCATCAATTACATAGTAAAACTCCATAGGAGTTGTACTTGATGCAGAATGTGCGTCAAAACCAAAATCAAAACCATCAGTAGCCCTATCGTCTAAAGCTAAAGTTGTTGGCGCAGTTGGTCCGTTGTTATACACTGCATTAATTTTTAAATGAGGAGAAGAACCTTTTTTAATTTGTGTATAATCTATACCTGCAACATTAGGAATCTCAGGATAATATTCTGGATCTATCAATCTCTCTTGATTAGAATTTCTTTCAAATTCAGATTCATTAACTGCTCCTTCTTTAACAAAAACTCTATAATAATTTCTCATCGTTACATTACCTGCAACAGCACCTCTAACCATAAAACCTTGACCTATAGGTGAAAATTTTCTTTGATAAATAGTTCCAGGGTCAGCAATATTCACTTCCTGATTACCTGAACCATCATAGTTCCAAAAAGCAGCTGGAGTATAAATATTAGTTGCTGGAGTATATATTCCATAACCTCCATTATAATCTGTAATAAAATGAGTTGAACCAGCTTGTTCCCAAAAATAAGCTACTCCAGTTGTATTAGTGTTTCCTAAAATTGCTGGAAAACCATCAGATGCTCCACCAATTAAAAAATGCTTAAGATTTATAGCACTAGGGTAAGGATTCCCTACCAAAGTGAAATTTCCTACAGAAACCGCATTAGTCATCGATCCATCATTTGGCAATCCTCTAAAATCATATCGTTGTCTGCCTCCAGTATTATTTGCAACTCCATCTCCAAATGATCCTGAAACTGGGTGTGCAACTGTTGCATCTGTTCCGTTAACACCTTTCATTGTAAATCCTAAACCAGGTCCTATCGAAGAAGCAGATCCAACTAAACCCCATTGTGCATATGTGCTTGAGGTTGTAAACGTATAAATCCATCTAGGAGCAATTGACAAAGGGTTAGATATACCATCAAGCGCTGTTGCAGATAATATCGTTGCAGCAGTACTTGCTGTTACAGTTGTAGGACGAAATAACCTTGTTATCCCAAAATTCTTATTTCCCGCAGCTGCACCTGGAACACCAACTGGAGAACACCAATAGTTATACTTAGTACTTCCTGACGAACCTTCTTGATAAACAGACAAATTTCCTAAACCTCTATTTGCACCAGCACCCGCAGTACCTTGCAATAATTGAGAATTTTTTCTTAAATAAAAATTACTTGTGGCCGCATTTAAATTTACGTCTTGTGTAACGTAAACAAATTGATCATTTACAAACACGTAACTATTTGGACTAACGTACATTTGCGAAAAAGCAAGAGTACAAAACCCTACAGTTAACACTAAAGTGAGTAGTAATTTTTTCATATTCAATTATTTAGAATTAATACAATAACAAATGTATGATTTTTTTTTATTTTAATGCTGCTTTTTTTAAAAAAAATGCAAAACACAATTATCACAAAAAATGTTTTTTTTGTGATAATTGTGTTTTGGGATATATTTTATGTATCATATTAAAATTATGTTAAAATAATATATATATTTACTACATTAAATCTTAAGGTCAAGAAAATCGCTATATCTATGATAATAAATTACTCAAAATCAGCATCTAAAAATCTTTTAACCTATTTTATTAAAAGATGTTTACCAAAACAAAGCGTAAGCCTATCAATTTTATTCCTTCTTTTTGGAATTCAAATAGGATTTTCCCAATCACCTGCCACATACACTACTTCTGGCACTTTTACAGTTCCATTAGGTGTTACAAGCATTACTATTGATTGTATTGGAGCCGGTGGTTCTGGAGGAACAGGAAGAGGAAATAATGATCAAGGGGCCGGTGGTGGGGCCGGTGGTCAATATGCGAGATCTACTATAGCAGTTTCATCTGGACAGGTTTACACTGTTACCGTAGCTGGAATAACAGTTGCGCCAAGTGGAACAAATTACCAAGACGGTAATGCTGGAAGCTTTTCAGAGGTAACTCGTTTAGCAGTTACACATGCAAGAGCTAATGGAGGAAATGGTGGTATTGCCGCTAATGCTTCTCGAGCTGGAGGAATTGGAAACACAACTGGAGCAATAGGAAATATTTTTGTAAGAAGAGGTGGTAATGGTGGTAATGGTACCGCAAGCGCTAGTGGCGCAGGTGGTGGTGGTGCAGGAACTACAGCTAACGGTGGTGATGCAACAGGAACTACAGCAGGAACTGGAGCCACATTATTAGGAGGAAATGGTGCGCCAGGATATGCTGTTAATAATCCAGGGACTTCAGGATTTGATTATGGTGGTGGAGGCTCTGGAGGAAGAAGAAACAATACTGGCGGAGATGGCGCTCAAGGTTTTGTACAAATAACATACACTTGCCCTGCATTAGTTTCAAACGCAGGACCTAACCAAACATTAGCGGCATGTGCTACAACAGCTACTTTAGCTGCAAACACACCGGTAAATTCAACTGGATTATGGACAGTAGTTTCTGGCTCAGGAACAGTTACAACACCAACTTCTCCTACTTCAGGAGTTACCGGCATAGTACCTGGAACACCTTTGGTTTTAAGATGGACCGTAACGAATGGATCATGTGGCTCTACTAATACAACTGTAACTATCACTTCGCCTGCAGGTCCTGGATGTATAAGTTATTGTGCTTCAAACGCAACAAGTACAATTGACTCAATGATAAGCAATGTTACTTTTAACACTATAAACAATACAACTTCAGCTTGTGCTGCATATACAGATTTTACATCTATTTCAACAACTGTTACAAAACTATCAAGTTACAATTTAACAATTGCTAAAAATGATTGTGATGGAGGAACTAACTTTTCTGGTAGATTTGCAGCTTGGATCGATTGGAATCAAAATGGAACTTTTGAAGCTGGTGAGCAAGTTTTAGCTGATGCAGCTGCATCAGTTGGACCTATAACTGTTTCTGTAACAGTTCCTGCTGGAGCATTAACAGGAACAACACGCATGCGTTGTATTTTTAATGAATCTGCAGCACCATCAGCATGTGGAACATATAATTGGGGTGAAACCGAAGACTATACCGTTAACATAATACCAGCTCCTGCATGTGTTGCGCCAACAGCTCAACCTACTGCTTTAGCACTAACGCCAGGTGGAACAACTATAAATGGTTCTTTTGTTGCATCCGTACCTACCTCTGATAATTATTTAGTAGTTATGAATACTACAGGTACACCTCCTACTAATCCAGTAAATGGAACTTCATATGTTATAGGAGGAACTTTAGGAGCAGGAAATATAATTGTTGACAATGATACCAACACAACATTTACAGCTACAGGATTAACCGCTACAACAACCTATTACTTTTTTATCTATTCATTTAATTCAGCTTGTACTGGAGGCCCTTTATATTTAACAACTGGCCCTTTAACAGGAAATACAACAACCGTTTTATCTTATTGTACAGCAGGAGGAAACAGCACTGCAAGTTCATGGATATCTAATGTTACATTAAACACAATAGACAAAAACACAGCAGCTTGGGCAGGATACACAGATTACTATCCTACAACAGGAACTGATGTTACCAGAACTATAACCTATACTGTTAGTGTTACTATATACAATGCAACGACTTCTCAAAAAAACATTTCTGCTTGGGTTGATTGGAATAAAAATGGTGTTTTCGATGTAGCTACTGAAACTATTTTATCTACCACTTCAACAGTTGCTTCGGCACAATTTGTAACATTAACTAATACTTTTACAGTACCGGCAGGAGCAGTTGTTAGCGACACAAGAATGAGGGTAGAGTTAGCTTTTAACAGCGAAGGAGCAGCTACTCCATGTAACACAAATACTTTAACAGATGTTCAAGATTACAAAGTAAATGTAAAAGCTATTTTTGCTTGTACAACACCAACTACTCAGCCAACAGGTTTAATGTTAACTCCAAGTGGAACTACTATAGGAGGTTCATTTGCACCAGCAGTTCCTAACCCTACTAATTATTTGGTTGTAATGAATACTACAGGCATAGCTCCTATACCAGCTCCAGCCAATGGAACAACATATACTATTGGAGGAACTCTTGGCATAGGAAATACAATAATTGACACAGACAACAATACAAGTTTTGTAGCTACAGGGTTAACTACTACTACTACATACTATTTCTTTATTTATTCATATAATAGTCTTTGTACTGGAGGACCATTATACAACACAACTTCTCCACTAACTGGTACTACAACAACTACATCTGCGGATCCAATTTATTGTACTCCAAGTGTAGGAGCTGGATTTGAAAGTTTAGTATACTTTAACAATATTAGCTTTGTAGGGACACTTAACGACATATCAAACACTTCTTCTTATTCTTCTGCACCTAGAGGATATCAAGATTTCTCTGCAATTGCCAATAGATCAAGACAAGCTCAAGGACAAGGAGTTAATATTGCTATGCAAATGAGTAGTCGTGGCTATGTTAAAGCTTGGGTTGACTGGAATAGAGATGGCGATTTTATAGATGCTGGTGAAACAGTTTATGATACTGGTGGAATTGCAACCTATTCTACGACTTTTGGATTTATTATTCCTGCTGCACAGCCATTAGGAAACTATAGAGTTCGAATTAGAATTAATAAAGATGATAATGTTGCTCCGTATGATGCAAATGCAATTTCAACTTTTGGATCGTGTGGTAACATAGACTACTATGGAGAAACTGAAGACTACACTTTTACAGTAGTTGCAAGTTGTTCTGCCATAATTACAGGAGTAACAGACGGTGTAACGTGTGGACCTGGAACTGTTAATTTAGCTGCTACATCTTCAGGTGGAGCAACTCAATACAGATGGTACACCACAGAACTTGGAGGAACACCTTTAGCTACTACAGCAACTGGTACATGGACAACACCTTCAATATCAACAACAACAACTTATTGGGTAACTTCATTTAACGGTTGTGAATCATTAGTAAGAACAAAGGTAACCGCAAGAGTAAACCCATTAGCTACTATTAGCTTCACCCCTTCAGTACCCGAAATTTGCGGAGAAAACCAGGTATTATCTTTGACAGCTTCTGGAGATGTTCAACAAACATATCTTGTTGACGAAAAATTTGACAGCGGACTTGGAGTATGTTCTAACGTTAATATTGTTTCAAATGGAGCAGCTACTGACGCAATTTCACAATGGCAAAGAAGAACAAGTACATTTGTACCTGCGCAGCAAGTATGGTTTCCAGCAATAGCGTCTGGACTTAACGGTAACGGATATGCAATGGCAACTTCAGACGTAGGTTCAGTAGTAACACATAATGCTATTTTAACACCAACTGTCAATACAAATACATATTTAGATTTGACATTATCTTTTGATATTTTTTACTCAAGATATTATGTAGACAATTCCAACCCTACATTAGACTATGTAACAGTAGACATTTCTACAGATGGAGGAACGGCATGGACCGAAATTGATAGATATATTGCAGATATAGGCTATGGAACTCGTTTTGTAAATAAAAATTACAATTTTAATGCCTACATAAATCAACCAAACTTTAGAGTTAGAGTTCGTTACTATGGAGAATGGTGTGATGGTTTAGCTATAGACAATTTACAACTATACGGTAACGTACCTTTAAACACTTCATTCAATTGGACAAGCGGATCACCTGTTGCAGCATACACAGATGCAGCATGTACCATTCCATATGTTACGGGTACACCAATTACAACCGTTTTTGTAAAACCTACTTTAGCACAATTAGAAACACCAACATATAGTTTTACCGCTACAGCTACTTTATCTAACGGATGTTCGGTTAGTCAAAACGTATCTATTAACAATAAAACAAGTGTTTGGAAAGGAACATCGAGTAATGACTGGAACAACCCAAACAACTGGCTACCGGTAGGAGTTCCAACAATTAACACATGTGTAATTATTCCTGATGTAACTTCTACAAACCCATCAAAAGTTTTAGGTGCAAGTTACAATGCCTTTGGTAGAACATTACAAGTTAAAAACTTAGGTAATTTACAAATACAACCTACAAACACATTAACTATACAAGATTATGTTGACGTAACAACAGGAGGAACATTTGATATCGAAAATTCAGCAAGTTTAATCCAAATTAACAATGTTGCAAATACTGGTATTATTAACATGAAAAGAAACGCCGTGACTAATAATACACTGGACTACGTATATTGGTCAACACCAGTTGCTGCTTTTAGCCTAAACAACATTACACCCGCTAGTGTTTTTAGATATCTATGGAACCCTACAACAGTAACAGGTTACGCAAGTAATTTTGGAAACTGGGCTGGAGCTTCAGGTGCTATGACAACTGGTAGAGGATACATAATAAGAGGCTCTTCTGGAACAAGTACATTTATAGGTACACCAAATAATGGTAACATTACTACACCTATAACAAGAAGCACTTATACTGGTGCAACTTATACCGGCCCAACATCAACACAAGTTACTAGTGATGATGACAACTGGAACTTATTAGGAAATCCTTATCCGTCAGCAATTAGTGCAGATGATTTCTTAGCAGCAAATAGCGCTAACTTAAATCAGTTTGTTAAAATTTGGACTCACGGAATTGATCCATCAGCTGCAATTGCAGATCCATTTTACCAAGATTATCTTTTAAATTACTCAACGGCTGACTATATTACTTATAATGCTTTAGGTGGTACACAGTTTGGATATGACGGAAAAATTGGTGCTGGTCAAGGATTTTTTGTTTTAATGAATGATGCAAATTCTACTTCAGAAAATGCAATATTCAATAACACTATGAGAAGTAATGCACATAGAAATGATCAATTCTATAGAACTGAAAACGAAGTTGAGAAGCATAGAATTTGGTTAACTATTGGTTCACCTACAAATGCAAGCATCTCTACTTTAGTTGGATATACAACTGAAGCTAGCAACAATTTAGACAATAAGTATGATGCTATTGCACAAGGAGTAAAAACTAACTTTGAATTGTACTCTATTGCTGAAAGTCAAGAATTAATAATTCAAGGAAGAAGTTTACCTTTCAACCAAAATGATGAAGTTATTCTTGGAGTAGCAATTCCTCAAAACGGTATTTACACTATTGCAATTTCAAACGTAGATGGATTATTTAGCGACACCGCTCAAAACATTTATCTTGAAGACAAACAATTAGGTATATTCCATGATTTAAGAACTGCTCCTTATACATTTACTGGAACTGTTGGTAGAGATGAAAATAGATTTGTACTTTTATACAATTCTTCAAGACTATCTCAAGATGATGTAACTTTAGAAAACAATTTAACAGTGGTTACAAATGATAATGTAACGCTTTATTCTTCAAATGAGAATATCAACTCAATTGAAGTATATGACTTATTAGGAAAAGTTGTTCAAAAATACAACAATATTAATTCTAAGGAATTTATGTTATCAAGCTTAACAAAAAACAACACTACTCTACTTTTAAAAGTTAAATTGAATAATGGAGTAATAGTTAACAAAAAGATTATTTTCTAATACAAAAAAACAATTAATTACTAAGAGGCTTGTGAAATTCACAAGCCTCTTTTTTGTTTACTATATTATTTAACATTTTAGATAAAAAAAATACAACAAATGCTTTTTATCGGTTTTTTTTGCATTATATCTATAAAACATCTTTTTTTAATAAATTAATAACAAAAAATCAATATAAAGTGATAAAAAAAAATATATTTGTAAATTAGAAATAAATAAATCTGCCAAACTATAATAATATAAAATGAAAACTTTTCTATTAAACAAGCACCAAAACCTACTAGTAAAAAAAATTACAACATTACTGTTAATTCTCTTTACTTCTACTCTATTTTCACAAGGTAATACTTGTGCTACAGCAACTCCACTAACAATTAATGGAACTTGTGGTTCAGGAACAATTAATGGAACTACAGAATTTCCACCTACTTGTAGTGGTTGGCAAAGATCAGAATACTATTCTTTTACGGTTAGCTCTGGCCCACAAACTATAACAATTACAGCAGTATCCGGAGCAAGGAACTTGGCACTTGGCTTATTTTCTGGAACATGTGGTTCATTAACAAATATTGCATGTGAAGATTCAGATAACACAAATGGAGTACAAACAGAGACTATTACCGCAACAAATCTAGCTAACGGAACATATTATATTGCGGTAGGAAACACTAGAAACAGTAATCTTGCATTAACAAGTATTTGTGTAACTGCTGCAGCACCTCCAGTAACAAATGACGATTGTACAGGAGCTATTCCGTTAACAATAAACACAAGTTGTTCATATTCAACTTATACAAATGTAGGTGCAACAGCAACTACTTTACCCTCTACTCCACCAGCACCAGGTTGTGCAAGCTATTCAGGTGGTGACGTATGGTTTTCATTTTTAGTTCCTGCAAACGGACAAGTTACAGTAGATACTCAAACCGGAGGAATGACAGATTCTGGAATGGCATGGTATACAGGAGCTTGCGGCTCTTTAGCATTATTAGAATGTGATGATGATGATAGTGCAAATGGATTAATGTCTTCTATAACAAGAACTGGCCTTACACCTGGAACAACAATATATGTTCGTATTTGGGAATTTAGCAATGATAATCAGGGAACTTTTGGAATTTGCGCAACATCACCAGGACCTTGTACAACACCAGCTGCACAAGCAAATGGCTTTACTCCTGGAACAATCACATCAACAGCATTTCCTGCAACTTTTTCAGGAACTGCAGATTCATATTTAGTAATACGCTCTACTTCAGCAACACCTCCAACTCAACCAGTTAATGGAGTTGTATATACAGCAGCTAATATTGGAACCTTAGGAGCTGGATTAACTTTTGTGCAAAACGGAACTGCTACAACAATTGCTGGAACTGGTCTAAATGGCAATACTAGATATTATTATTATATTTATGCATACAACAACACAAACTGTTCTGGAGGACCTTTATATAATGCTTCAGGAGCATTAACTGGCAATGCAGTTACTTGTCCTGCCACTCCTTCTCCTGTAACTACAAGTGCCACTTTAAATTCAATAAATTTTTCATGGCCCTCTTCAATTGGAGGTGGAATAAATGCAGTTTCTTATCAATTACAAGTAACCACTGACGCTGGATACACAATAAACGTTCTTGGATCACCTTTTACAATAAACGATCCAACTATAACTTATAATTTAACTGGACTAACAGCAAATACAACTTATTATTACAGAATAAGAGCTAATAATGGATGTTGGAGTCCATATACGACTGGAACCGCTACAACTGGTTACTGCACAGCAAATAATTCAACTAATACAACTTATTATATTAGCGGAATAACTACAGCAGGTGGTGTTACAAATATAAACAATACACCGACAGGGTTTACTGCTGGTGGATATGCAAACTACACAGCAATGGTAGTTTCTCAAAATGCTGGATTAGGTTTTAACATTACTGCTACACATCCTTCTAGCACATACGGCTATACAGTTTGGGTAGACTGGAATAACGACCTTGATTTTAATGATGTTGGAGAAACAGTTCTCTCTACAGGTTATGTAGCTACACCAGCAACATTAGGAACTGTTACAATACCAGGTGGGACAGCTCCAGGAAATTACAGAATGAGAATTAGAAATGCATATTTAAGTAATCCAGCTCCTTCTTGTGGAGATTTTGCATATGGAGAAGCAGAAGATTATACAATAACAGTATTGGTTCCCGCGCCTTGTAGTGGAACACCAACTGGAGGAACAGTATCAACTTCGCCTAACACAGGTTGGCCAGGCAGTACTTATACTGTATCTGCAAGTGGATATACTTATGCATCCAATATGACCTATCAATGGCAATACAGTACAGATGCAGGGGCAACATGGACAAACGCAGGTGCAGCAACTACATCCTATTCCAATTATACTGCAACAGCTCCAGCAAGTGGAGATGTACACTGGCAACTTATTGTAACTTGTACTAATAGTTCTCAAAGTGCAACCTCTTCAACAGCTGTTTTTGTAACTATGACTGTAAGTGTTGTAGAAACCGGTTGTCCAAATGTAGTGTCAGGTGGTTTAGGATTAAGTGGATCTGATCCTGCACCAATTACTTGTATTTCTCCATCAGGTTGTGTGGATTTAGAAGCTACTTATTTAGATTTAGGAGAAACTACTAGTTATATAGTAGAACCAATAGCATACAACCCTCCATTTAGCTTTAGTGGACTAGCAAATCCGGTAAGTGTTAATACGGATGATGTTTGGTCTCCTGTGGTTAACTTGCCTTTTGATTTTTGTTTTTACGGAAACACTTATAACCAATGTGTTATTGGTTCTAATGGAATATTGACTTTTAATACAGCTTTAGCAGGTGGTTCGTCAGGATATAGTTTTGCAAATAACATTCCTATCAGTGGAGATCCAAGATTAATAGAGAATTCCATTTTTGGAGTATTCCACGATATTAACCCAGGAGTTGGTGGAGAAGTTGGTTGGGAACTAATAACACTACCATCAGGATGTAGAGCATTAGTTGCTTCTTGGTCTGATGTACCTATGTTTGATGAAAATTCGATCTTATATACTGGTATGATGGTACTTTATGAAAATTCAAACATCATTGAAGTCTATATACAAGAAAAAAATATTGACAATTTTGGAGCTGGAACTTGGAATGACGGAAATGCAGTAGTTGGAATCCAAAATTCAACAGGTACTTTAGCTTCTGTACCACCAGGAAGAAATGGACTAGACGCTAACTGGGCCGCTACTAACGAAGCTTGGCGTTTTGTTCCAAATGGTAATTCAATAGCATCTATAACATGGTATGAAGGGTCAGGAGTTTCAGGAACTGTAGTAGGAACAACAGATGTGATTAATGTTTGTCCGGCTTCTACAACTATATATACTGCTGAAATCACCTATACATTATGTGATGGAAGAACCATTACTGAATTAGATGAGACTACCGTAACTGTTAATAAAGATAAAACATGGAATGGATCTACAAGTACAAATTGGAATACTGCTAGTAACTGGACTCCTGCTGGAGTACCTGTTATAACTGAATCAGTATTTATACCAAATGTTGCAAACGATCCAATTATTGGAGCTGGAGCTGACGCATTAGCTTGTAGCTTGAATGTAGAAACTGGAGCTGTTTTAACTATAAACTCTGGCAGAAACTTGGTTGTAACTAATGGAATAACGGTAGCTACAGGAGGAACACTAAATATTCAGAACACTGCAAACCTTGTTCAAGTGAATGATGCCGCAATCAATTCTGGAAATATTAACATGGAACGTATCACTAATGTTAGGCTACAAGATTATTCTTATTGGTCGTCTCCAGTTGAAAGTTTCCCTGTACAAAATGTTTCTCCTCTTACACCAGCTGCTAATATTTTTGAATGGGGTACAACTGCACCAAATGCAAATGGAGGTGAAGGTACTTGGTTAAATACTAGCGAAAGTATGATTCCTGCTAAAGGATATATACTAAGAGCACCTGCAGGCTTTACTAATGCATCAACAAGTCCTTTAACAGCTAATTTTGTAGGAGTTCCTAATAATGGAGTATTTACTCCTACTATTTTTAGAGGAACAGACTATATAACTGTAGGTACACAAGGCATGCTAAGAACAATTACAGATGATAACTGGAATCTTATAGGAAACCCATACCCTTCTGCATTAGGAGTAAATGAATTTTTAACATTCCCTTCAAACAACACTATAGTTGGTGGAATTAGAATATGGACCCATGGGCAATTACCTACAAATGCAGTAGATCCTTTTTACCAAGATTTTATTACAAACTACTACCCTTCTGACTATATCACTATTAATTTAACTGGAGCAACAAGTGGGCCTGGTGATTATAAAATTGGTTCTGGTCAAGGATTTATGGTTCTTATGAATCCTGGGACACCTGGATCTAGCTCAGTTACATTTAACAACTCTATGAGAAGTGCTAGTTTTGCAAATAATCAATTCTATAGAAATAGTACTATTGAAAATAACGCAGACACAATAGAGCAAAATAGAATTTGGTTGGATTTAGTTGGATCTACAGGAGCAGTAAATAGAATGCTAGTTGGATATGTTACTAATGCTACACAAGATGAAGATGCTTTATATGATTCATTTACAGACTATAAACCAAGTCAAAACTTTTATTCTTTAATTGGAAATGACCCTATGTCAATACAAGGAAGAGCTTTACCTTTTAATGTAAACGACAGGGTTAATTTAGGTGTTACAATTCCTCAAGAAGGAACATATAATATTGCAATTAGTGCGTTAGACGGATTATTTGAAACTACAAATCAAAATATTTATATTGAGGACTTAGAAAATAATATAATTCATAACCTAAAAGATTCTCCATATACTTTTTCAGCATCTGAAGGTAATATAACAGATAGATTTGTTTTACGCTATACAGAGAATAGATTAAGTAATGACGATTTAGAAGATTCGAATAATAATATTTTTGTTATTACAAATGATCATTTAACTGTAAAATCAACAAGTCTTAAAATTAAGTCAATTATAATTCATGACATATTAGGAAGAATAATTAGTAACAAGAAAAACGTTAACTCAAATGAAATTTCTTTTGGCAATATTCAAAAAAGTAATACAACTCTACTGCTAAGAATTGAATTAGACAATGGTTCATTTGTAACGAAAAAAGTAATTTTTTAACAAAAATAAAATTATATTAAAAGCCAGCTTAAAGCTGGCTTTTTTATTTTCACCGAAATAAAAACACACTTAATCGATTATAAATCAAATCATTATTAAAACAACTTTTATTTTCTAAATTTAACATAAATTACATTTTTAACGTAAAACATGCTAAATATGAAAAAAAAATTACTATTAACAACCCTACTACTATCAATTGGGACATTTGCCCAAGTTGGTATTGGTACAACTACTCCAAGTGCAGCACTTGATGTTGCATCAACAAATGATGGTTTATTAATTCCTCGAGTTGCATTAACAGCTACAAACATAGCAACTGTGTTAACCCCAACCACTTCTGAATTAGTTTACAATACATTTACTTCTGCAGTTGGTCCAAATCAAGTTACGCCAGGCTATTATTATTGGGACGGGGCATTGTGGATTAGAATAGCTACTGGAAACTCATCTGGATGGAGTTTAACTGGTAACACAGGAACAACACCAGGAACAAATTATTTAGGGACTACAGACGCTCAAAACTTACAATTAAGAACAAATGGCACCGAAAGACTTACCATTGGATCTACAAACGGAAACGTTGCTATTGGAACTTCAACAATTCCTGTAAACACCCGACTTGAAGTAGATGGCGGAGCGACTGGTGATGGAATCTATGGACATACAGGGAATGTAGGAGGAATATTGGGCCGTGAAGCGAATATAACTTTAGGAAACCCAGTACAAACACTTTCTGGAGCAGGTGTATATGCCAACAACCCTTCGGCAGGATACACTAGTATCTATGCGCAATCAACAGGCGCTGCATCAGTGGCAGCAAACATTGCTTATTCAGATGTTTGGATGGCATCTTATAATTATGTACAAAATGGATCAGGAGCTTTTAACCCGTCGGCAAGTTACAATCAATTAAACATAACAAATAACGGATTAGGAGGTACTCAAATTGCTTTACGAGGGTTAGCTAATAGAACAGCTACCGGAAATCCAGGATACACAGTAGGAATGCAAGGATTAGTATTGCCTACAAATCAAGACTCATATGGTGTACAAGGAATTGCATATAGCAGTACAACAACCAGAGCAGGTGGATATTTTGAAGCACTAAACTACACTGGCACATCTCAAGCTTTCGCATATGTTGCAACATCAGTAGGTGGAGTAAACAGAAAAATCACTGGTACAAATTCAGTATCTGAAATCGTACCTACTGAAAATCACGGACGTATAACATTAACTTGCTCTGAATCTCCAGAATATTGGTACCAAGATTATGGAACAGTACAAATGATAAATGGTAAAGCAACTATTATACTTGACGAAATATTAGCAGATATAATTATTGTTGATGAAGAAAACCCAATTAGAGTGATATGTACTCCAGTAGGAATGCCCTATTTTAATGGTATAACCATTATGGAGCAAACTACAAAATCTGTAGATATTTTAGAACTTAATGGAGGTAAACACTCAGGTAAACTACAGTACCAAATAGTTGTTAAACCAAAAACTAACTATGGTGAAGGTAGGTTTCCACAAGCACCAGGTCCAGCATATTTAAAAGCAGACAAAGAACCGTTAGCTGCTAAAGCAAAAAACCAGCCAAACGATGGACGCAATATCTTTCAATGGCCTGCAGATCATATTGTTTATAAATATAACCCAGAAGATCATGTTACAGTTGGAGATGTAATACCTGCTGGCCCAAACGCAGGTAAAATACTTCTAGAAAAAGGAAAATATTCAAACGGAATGCCGGCAGAAAATCCATTGAAAAAGAAAGAATAAAGTGTTTTTTTAGAATTAAAAAACATTAAAAATGTAGCAATTGTTAAAAAAATATATTAAATTTAACAATTGCTACATTTTTAATATAAAAAACACTAATTATGAAGAAAAAGCTACTATTAACCACATTATTCTTATCTTTTAGTCTATTTGCTCAGGTTGGAGTTGGAACAACTACACCAAGAGGAGCATTAGACATAAATTCTAGCACTTCTGGAATGATTCCTCCAAGAGTTGCTTTAACTGCTACAAATGTTGCAGCACCTGTTGTAAACCCGCAAGGTGGTGCTTTAATTGCAGGTACTTTGGTATGGAATACTAATACAGCAGGTACTATACCAACCAATGTTGCTCCTGGTATGTATTATTGGGATGGAACTAGATGGATTTCACTAGCAGGGTCTCCAGGTGGACTAGATTGGTCTATCATCGGAAATGGAGGTATAGACGGAGGTGTTACTGGAGTTACCGGAACCCCTGCTACAACTGGAACTCACTTTGTTGGAACATATGATACAACCAACTTTGACGTTAGAACTTCAGGATTACCTGCTGCTCGTTTCTCTTCATTAGGCGAATTCTTTATTGGAGATATTGAAACTGTATTACCTGGTGATTTAATGAATGCAGTTAGTGAAGGAAACGCTTTATTTCCTTGGGCAGTAAACGGTTATACAGATCAAAATGGATCAGGAATATACGGCTTAATTACTGGAGGAAATACTAATTTTGGTGCGGTACAGGGAGAATATGACGGAACCAGCAATATTGGCGCAGGTGTTAGAGGTATGATTAGCAATACAACACCAGGAACGGGTTTTAACACACCAATTGCTGGTGTAAAAGGAGATGGTGCAATTACAGGAGGAACCACTGGAGCCTACAAGTTCGGAGTTGCTGGACGAGGAGGTGCTACAAGAAGAAGTGGTGCGATTTTTGGTGATGATTTTGGATTTGGGAGAGCCTCATTAGGATATTTTGACAGTGTAGGAAACGACTATGGTGTATATGCTTTTGGAACAACAAGAGCAAATGGTGTTGCTGGTGGAAGATCTAGTAATTCAAATTCATCTTTAGATACTTCAATTGGAATAGGAGTTTATGGAGGTGTTGTTGGAGGATGGATAAAAGGGCACGAATACGGAATGATTACTAAAGGGGATAGATATGCAAACTACTCCCATGGTAAAAATATTACAAATGAATCATTCATAGTACTTGATAAAAAAATAGATGGCTCAAAATCTATTTCTTACGCTTCAACTTCTATGAATTTAGATATCCAAGATAAAGGAGTTGGTTCGTTGTCAAATGGAACTTCATACGTATCGTTTGATAAAAATTATTCTGAAATCATTGATTCATCTAAACCAATAATTGTTACAATAACGCCTTTAGGAGAAAACAATGGAGTTCACATTGTATCAGTTGACAAAAATGGCTTTACAATAAAAGAAAATAATAGTGGAAAATCAAATGTAAAGTTTAATTGGATTGTAATTGCAGAGAAAAAATCTAAATTTGAACCAGTTTCTTTGGAAATACTAGACAAAAACTATGATAAAAATTTAGAAAAACTAATGCATAATGACGAACTTGATGGTGGATATGGTATTTGGAGTGAAAATGAACAAATAAATTTTGGAGCAGATGTCCCTTCTAATCCTTTAAAATTACAAAGAATGAATGAAATTATTGAAGTAAAGAGAAAAGGTGAAAGAACTCCTAAAAAAGAAAATCTAAGAGCATCTCAAATAAAAGAGCTTACAAAGAAATAAAACTTCATATATAATTAAAAAGCCTTGAAAAACTTCAAGGCTTTTTAATTTAACAAAAAATACAGAAATGCTGTAACAAAAAAAAGACTCATAAAAGTATATTTACTTAATAAACCAGTAAACCTATAATTATGAGAAAAAAATATTTTTTAACAGTATTAATCACTTTATCGATCTGCTCAATAACGTTTGCTCAGGTTGGCTTAGGGACAACAACTCCACAAGGAGCACTTGACATCAACTCAACAACTACAGGTTTAATTCCACCAAGAGTTGCTCTAACTTCTACAATTGTTGAGGCTCCGGTTATTAACCCTCAAGGAGGTTCAATCGTAGCAGGAACAACTGTCTGGAATACTGCTACAACCGGAACTTCACCTAACAATGTTGCTCCCGGTTTATATTTTTGGAACGGTACACGATGGGTCGCTTTTGCAGGATCTCCAGGTGGATTAGATTGGTCACTAGCCGGAAATAGCGGCACTGTTTATGGTACAGACTTCCTAGGAACAACTGATAATGTTGGAATAGCTTTTAAAACGAACGATATAATTCGTGCAAGAATAGACAATACTGGTCATGTTGGATTTAATCTTAATCCACAAACTTGGGCTCAGACATTTTCTTATACTACAGACAATACTGTCACTGCAGTTGTAGGTTATTCAGCAGTAAATGGCGGAACGGGGGTTAATGCAAGGTCACAAGGAACAGGTGGAACAGGGTTATATGCATCAAATGATAACACTGGCGGATGGGGAGCATATGGATACAACAGTAATACAACTTCTGGAACCGGAACAGTTGGGCACTCAATTGGAACTACAGGTACCGGAGTAGTAGGTTTAGCTAACGGGACTACTTATTCAACATTAGTAGGACAAGCACAAGGAGTTGCAGGAACCGGTACTGTAGGTGTTTACGGAATGTCTACCGGTACAATTGGATCTCAAAGATATGGAGGTTATTTCTCATACGATATGGACAACAACCTAGCAACAAGTGATACCAATAGCCCGCTAGCTATTTTAGCAGGTAGAGATGACAACTATGTAGGCACAAATATCTATTTTGGAGGTTACTTTTCTGGAGGACAAGACACTACAGCGAATGCTCCAAGCTCAACCGCAACAACAAACTCTGGAGGAAACACAGGTGACTATGCTTATGTAGGCGCACAATGGTCAGGAACAAATTATAAGATTTTAGGTACTGGTGTAGTTTCAACCATAGTTGATGGTGAAAATAACAACACACATGTCATGTTTGCACCTGAAGCACCAGAAATTTTATTTCAAGATTACGGAATTGGAAAGCTAACAAATGGTGAAGCTAAAATAACCATAGACCCTATTCTTGCTAAAAACATAGTCGTAAATGAAAAACACCCGTTAAAAGTTTTCATACAATTAGAGGGAGACTGTAATGGCGTATACGTAACAAACAAAACACAAGAAAGTTTTACTGTAAAAGAACTACAAAACGGAAACAGCAACATAAGTTTTAGTTATCAAATAATAGCTTCGAGGGTAGATAGAAAAGATAGCAATGGAAACGTATTGTCTAAAAATACAGATGTTCGATTTCCAATAGCTCCTAAAGCAATAGAAAGAATTAAAGCTACCACTATGGAAGCTAAAAAAACAGAAGTCAAAAAAATAGAAACAGAAAAATAACAAATTACTTCTTTGAAACATAAAAAAAACTTCTTGAAACTCAAGAAGTTTTTTTTATGTTTCAAATTGTTTTATTAACATTTTTTACATAATTAATGTAATTAATGTTAAAATATATTCATATATTCGCAAGTAAATTAGAGATATATGAAGACAAATAAGACAATTTTAATGCTACTTATTGGTATTTTTACCAATATAGTTTCTGGACAAGTTGGGGTTGGAACAACAACACCAGCTGGAGCACTTGATATTACATCAACAACTACTGGATTTGTCCCGCCTAGAGTTGCTTTAACAGCTTTAAATGCTCAAGCTCCAATTGTTAATCCACAAACAGGAGTTATACCTAACGGGACTATTGTTTACAATACAGCTACAGCTGGAACTGCTCCAAATATTGTCACTCCAGGACTATACTATTGGTTAACAAACAGATGGATTGCTTTCGCTGGTGCATCAGGAGGACTTGATTGGTCTTTAATAGGAAATACCGCAACTACAGCAGGTACAAATTTTTTAGGAACTACTGATGCTCAAGGCTTACATTTTAAAACTAATAACGTAGAAAGAGGTCGTTTTGGTGCAACTGGAAGATATGGTCTTAACTTAAATGACCAAACTTGGGCACAATTTTTCTCATATTCAAATGACAACACAATTGATGCAGCTGTAGGTTATTCAGATGCAGATGGAGGTAGAGGCTTATACGGAAGATCTACTGGCGCAAGCAGTTTAGGAATCTTAGGCACCAATGACAATGATGGAATCGGTATTCAAGGACAAGCTTCAGGTACTAATGGAGTTGGAACAGTTGGTTTTGCAGGCGGAAATAATGCCATGGGAATTTTTGGTGTAGCAAATGGCACAAATGGTCGAGGAGTTAACGGGCAAAGCTCAGGTGCAGACGCTTTGGGTGTCGCTGGTTTTGTTTCTGCTGCAGGAACTGCTACGACAACACCAATTGCAATTTATGGTAGCGCAACAGGCGTTAGTAGTATAGGTGTTTTTGGTACAGCAAATGGTGCAAATGCTACAAACTCAGCTTTTGGTATTTATGGGTCAGTTAACAATGCAACTACTAATGGAAACACAGATGCTGCCGCAATTAGCGGAATAAACTCTAACGCTACACAAGGACTTGGTTATGCTGGTCCAAACGTATTAGCTACTCCTTCAGCAATTGTTGGTATTTCTGGATCAGTGTCATCTAAAAGAACAAATACTACTGGTGCTGGCTCTAGAAGTTATAATTTCGGTGTAATGGGAGAATTATTAGTAGACACAACTGTCCCTGGTGCTACAATACAAAGACAATCTGGTGGAGTTATAGGTATTGGAGTGAGTGGAGTATGGGGAAGTGCTGGATACAAAGACAGTGGAAACAATAACTACGGTATTTATTCAACATCTGCATTTGTAAGTGGAACTGGTAGAAATTCAAACAACACTTCTAACAGTATTGGACTTGGTGTAAATGGAGGTGTAATAGGTGGATATGTAAAAGGAGAACAATATGGTTTTATTTCTAAAGGAAATCAATTTGGAGCTTATATAATGGGAAACACTATTACAAACAGACCAATCACACAAATTGAAACGGTAAACAACAATAAAATTGTTAGCTATGCAACAACTTCAACAACTGTTGATGTTACAACTAGAGGAAAAGGACAATTAACAAATGGTGCTGGTTTTGTTTCTTTTGATACTGCTTTTACGCAAATTGCTGAATTAAACGATGATAATTTAAACATTACTATAACGGCAAAAGGAAATACAAATGGTATTTATATTGAGAAAGTTACTAGTACTGGATTTTATGTAAAAGAAAACATGAATGGAAATCATTCAGTTGAGTTTAATTGGACTGCTACTTCAGTTCGTAAAGGATATGAAAATGGAGTCTCTATTTCTAGAGAAATCTTAGATACTAATTGGGAAAACAACATGAGTAAAGTAATGCATAATGAAAATGACACTACTAATGAAGCTCTACCAATATCTTTTGACGGTACAAATGTTAAATTTGAAGAATTGCCAAAACAATTTCAACCTGAAGAAAGAAAAGCAGATAACTCAAAAAACATTAACCGTACTCCAAAAAGTGATGTTAAAGAAATTGAAGTAGAGAAAAAAGAAATTACAACTGACGAAACTATAGAAGAGTCAAAAGAAAAATAATTTCTACAAAAAATTATAAAATTTCCAAAAAGACCTTTTCTTTAAATAGTTAAGGTCTTTTTCGTTTGCATACGCTTCTCGTTCAAAGGAAATATTCTTGTAAGCCAATGTCCAATTTTTATATTGAAAAAAGCGCACTAAAAACTCTATCCCATACCAAATATAAAAAGGGATAACTAACATTTCTAATTGTTGTTTGATGTGTATTTTTTCATGATTCAGTAAAACCAAATTATGCTTAGAATTTTTATCTGAAAAAATAATAAACGGAAATAAAGAAATTCCTCTATACCCTTTCGGTAAAAAATATTTTAAAACGAGTACAATCATGAGTACAAAGTTGCTAAATTTCTTCTTAACTTCAACATTTAACCAAAGTAAAGAAGTAATCTTGATTAAAATAATTATTTTTGAAGGAAATATAAAAAATACTTATTTTTAAGTCGATTTGTAACTATGAACGAACAATTAAATCCAAATAATTTAAAAGAAGGTGAAGATTTCTATTTTACGCCTGAAGGATATAAATGTTTTACTGAAAAATACCACCTAAAAAGAGGCTATTGTTGTAAAAGTGGTTGTCGTCATTGTCCTTATGGATACAACAAAAAAACAGGTACTTTAAAAAAATAAAATGGACATACAGTCGTTAAAATACAGAGTTAAAATTCACAAGTCCTACCATAGGGCAGATATTCGTTATCCCTAGTTTGTAATAGGGTGTTCCCTCCTTTTCAATACGGTCGGGCTGTTCACTATATCTTTTATTACGCTATCGCTTCATAAAAGGATGTCGTTTCCATCCCTAACACAAAACAAATTAAAAAGACGAATTTTCAAAAAAATAAAAAATGACTTTCAAAGAACAAATACAACAAGGTATACCTAATGTTTTACCTCAAGTTAAGCCATACGAGTTAGCTATTAATCACGCACCAAAGCGTAAAGAAATACTAACCGAAGAAGAAAAAGTTTTAGCTTTAAAAAATGCGCTTCGTTATTTTGAAGCTAAACATCATGCAGAGTTAATTCCAGAATTTAAAGAAGAATTAGAAAAATACGGTCGTATCTACATGTATCGCTTTCGTCCAGATTACGAAATGAAAGCACGACCTATTTCAGAATATCCTGGAAAAAGCGAACAAGCAAAAGCTATTATGCTCATGATACAAAATAATTTGGATTATGCAGTAGCACAACATCCGCATGAGTTGATTACCTATGGTGGTAACGGAGCTGTTTTCCAAAACTGGGCACAATATTTACTAACCATGCAATATTTGTCTGAAATGACAGACGAGCAAACGCTGACCATGTATTCAGGGCACCCTATGGGATTATTCCCATCGCATAAAGATGCACCAAGAGTTGTAGTTACAAACGGTATGGTTATTCCTAATTATTCGAAACCTGATGACTGGGAAAAAATGAATGCTTTAGGTGTTTCTCAATACGGACAAATGACTGCAGGAAGTTATATGTACATTGGTCCACAAGGGATTGTTCATGGTACCACAATTACCGTTTTAAACGGATTTAGAAAAATTAAAAAATCCCCTTCAGGAGGTTTATTTGTAACTTCAGGACTTGGCGGAATGAGTGGTGCTCAACCAAAAGCAGGTAACATTGCGGGGTGCGTTACCGTTTGTGCTGAAGTAAATCCTAAAATCACAAAAATTCGCCATGAACAAGGCTGGATTAATGAAATTGTAGAAGACATTAATTTATTAGTTGCTCGTGTTCGTAAAGCATTAAAAAACAAAGAAGTTATTTCTATCGCTTATTTAGGAAATGTGGTTGATGTTTGGGAAAGATTCGATGCTGAAAACTTACATATCGATTTAGGTTCAGACCAAACTTCACTTCATAATCCATGGGCTGGTGGCTACTACCCTACTCAATTATCGTTTGAAGAAGCCAATGAAATGATGGCAAATAACCCTGAACAATTTAAAAAAGAAGTTCAAAGAACACTACGTCAGCATGCAGCAGCTATAAATAAACATACAGAAAGAGGAACTTATTTCTTCGATTACGGAAATGCATTCTTACTAGAAGCTTCTCGTGCAGGAGCAGATGTAATGGCTGAAAACCCAACATTAGGAAGAGAGTTTAAATATCCGAGTTATGTACAAGACATTATGGGCCCTATGTGTTTCGATTATGGATTTGGACCATTCCGTTGGGTTTGTGCTTCAGGAAAAACAGAAGATTTAGCGAAAACAGATCAAATTGCTTGTGATGTTTTAGAAGAAATGAAAAGAAATTCTCCAGAAGAAATTCAGCAACAAATGGCCGATAATATTCAATGGATTAAAGGCGCACAAGAGAATAAATTGGTTGTAGGTTCTCAAGCTCGAATTTTATATGCTGATGCAGAAGGAAGAGTTAAAATTGCAGAAGCTTTTAACAAAGCAATTGCAAATGGAGAAATTGGTTATGTAGTTTTAGGAAGGGATCATCATGATGTTTCTGGAACCGATTCGCCATATAGAGAAACTTCAAACATTTATGATGGATCTCGCTTTACGGCAGACATGGCAATTCATAATGTTATAGGAGATAGTTTTAGAGGAGCTACCTGGGTTTCAATACATAACGGCGGTGGAGTTGGCTGGGGCGAAGTTATAAACGGTGGATTTGGTATGGTTCTTGATGGTAGTAAAGAAGCATCAAAACGCTTATCGTCAATGCTTTTTTGGGATGTAAACAACGGAATATCAAGAAGAAGTTGGGCTAGAAATGAAGGAGCGGTTTTTGCTATAAAAAGAGCAATGGAAACGCAACCTTTATTAAAAGTTACCATCCCTAATATAGTAGACGAATCATTATTATAGTTTAATAAATTAGTTTTAATTTATTAAACACTAACCTTAATAAAATAAATACTATGAAAACAATTAAACTATTACCCTTACTAGCCTTATTTATTTTGGCTTCTTGTAGTTCTGTACGAGTGAATTCTGATTATGATAAAAAAGTAAACTTTGAAAATTACAAAACTTATGCTTTTTTAAAAAGCGGAGTAGATAAAGTAGAAATTTCAGACTTAGATAAAAAAAGGATTTTACGTTCTATTGATGAAGTTATGAGTACAAAAGGATTTACAAAAGACTCTAACCCAGATTTATTGATTAGTATTTTTACAAAAGAAAAAGAGCGTGTAGATATTTATAATTCATATGGTTTTGGATGGGGATGGAATCCTTATTGGGGCATGAATTACACAAACGTTTCAACAACTCCAGAAGGTGTTTTGTACATTGATTTAATTGACGCTAAAACAAAAGAATTAGTTTGGCAAGGTGAAGGTAGTGGTAATTTAACCAAAGACACAAACAAAAAAGACGAACGCATTTATACTTTTGTAAGTAAGATATTAGAACAATATCCTCCAGAAATTAAATAGAATGATTCAAATACAAACCGTAACACACCGTTACGGTTTTTTTATTCCACAAAACAATGCATCATAAAATAATAAAGTACAATTAAAAAATTTGTATTTTTACAACATTAAGCAATACATTTTATACTATGAATTCTGCAATTGAAAGCAATCCATTAATAGAAAGACTTCCTAGTCACCTAAAACAGTTTATTAAGCCGCAAGATTATAGCGATTACACACCTATTAATCAAGCAGTTTGGCGATATGTAATGCGTAAAAATGTAGATTATCTTTCAAAAGTTGCACATAGTTCTTATTTAGAAGGATTGCAAAAAACCGGATTAGAGATTGATAACATTCCTAATATGTATGGAATGAATCGAATTCTAAAAGAAATTGGTTGGGCAGCAGTAGCCGTAGACGGTTTTATTCCGCCTAATGCATTTATGGAATTTCAAGCCTATAATGTTTTAGTTATAGCTTCCGATATTCGTCAATTAGAACACATAGAATATACTCCCGCTCCAGATATCATTCATGAAGGTGCTGGTCACGCTCCTATTATTGCCAATCCTGAATATGCTGAATATTTGCGAAGATTTGGAGAAATTGGATGTAAAGCCATTTCGTCATCACATGATTATGAAATGTATGAAGCCATTCGATTATTATCCATTTTAAAAGAAGCCGAAGGAACTCCACAAGAAGAAATTGACAAAGCAGAAGCTCAAGTTGAATTTCTTCAAAATAATATGGGAGAATTATCTGAAATGGCTCAAATAAGAAATCTTCATTGGTGGACCGTAGAATATGGTTTAATAGGTACAGTTGAAAACCCTAAAATTTATGGTGCTGGGTTACTTTCTTCAATTGGAGAAAGCGAATGGTGCATGACTGACAATGTAAAAAAATTACCTTATGACATTTCAGCTGCACAACAAAGTTTTGACATTACTAAACCTCAACCACAACTATATGTTACCTCTAACTTTGCTCACTTAAGCTCTGTTCTTGAAGAGTTTGCAAATAAAATGGCTATTAGAAAGGGAGGTTTATCAGCTGTTAAAAAATTAGTCGACTCTAAAAGTCTAGGAACAATAGAATTAAGCACAGGCCTACAAATATCAGGTAACTTTACAAATGTTATTGAATTTGAAGGAAAACCAGTATATGTTCAAACTACAGGCAAAACTGCATTAGCTTACAGAGAAAAAGAATTAGTAAGTCACGGTACAGAATATCATGCTGAAGGTTTTGGCTCTCCAATTGGAAAATTAAAAGGAATAAATATTGCAATAGAAGACATGAGTCCTAGAGACTTGGAAGCATACAATATTTATGAAGAAAGAGTAGTTACACTAGAATTTGAAGGTAATATAAAAGTAAGTGGAGAAATTGTAACTGGAACAAGAAATTTACATGGAAAAATTTTATTAATCAAATTTAAAAATTGTACCGTTACCCAAGGAGAAACTGTATTATTTGCTCCAGAATGGGGAATTTATGATATGGCTGTTGGTAAAGAAGTAATTTCTGCTTATTCTGGACCAGCCGATGTTAATAGTTTTGATTTAATAACTCATGTACCTTCATCAACTACAATTAAACCTAATTTTTCTGATGCAAGAAATGAACTAGAAGGTTTATATAAAACGGTTAGGGAAATAAGAGAGAATAAAATTTCAAATTTAACATTAAACTCCATTTTTGATAAAGTAAAAGTAAATCATCCAAATGATTGGTTGCTATCAGTAGAAATTGCTGAATTATGTAAAAAAGCCAATAACAATTCTTTATTAGATGATGTTATTGCTCATTTAAATAATTTAAAATCCAGCAGACCAGAGGTTAAAAAACTCATTACCAATGGTTTAGAGTTAATTTTAGAAGCTGAAAAAGTTTAGTGTAACTTTTGTTACTAATTGAAACCTTACATCGCTTTATCTTTGTTAAAAATTAAAACATCATGGGAATTTTAGATTTATTAGGTTTTGGGAACAAAGCAAATGATATTCAAGAATATGTTCAAAAGGGAGCTATTATTTTAGACGTTAGAACTACAGAAGAATACAAAGAAGGTCATATAAAAGGCTCTAAAAACATTGCATTACAAGTTTTAAATGGTAAAATCTCAGAAATTAAAAAATGGAACAAGCCTGTAATTGCTTGTTGCCGTTCTGGTATGAGAAGTGCTCAAGCTACTTCAATTCTAAAACAAAATGGAATTGACTGTGTAAACGGTGGTGGCTGGACAAGCTTACAAAATAAATTATAAAAAAAGCCCTGCATGTGCAGGGCTTTTTTTATAATTTAAATTTATTTTTATCATTTATAGTTTCGCCATTATATATTAATGTCCAACCTAAAGTATTAGTTACTATAAGCATTTTTGATAATTCCGACATCAATCTATTTTTTGCATTTGATTTTAAAGATGATTTTTCAATTTTCTTAGTTAAATTTATCTTTGCTATTTTACTAATTTTATTATAATCTGAAGGAGAGAATTCATTAAAACTGCTAGATTCTATGTCATAATACTTAATGTCTGGACTAATTTTAATTTCTTCTTTTGGAATACTTAATATAGTAACTGTTTTCTTTTCTTCATCTACATCATATTGAACTAAGCTTAAATCAAAACCTACAGTAACATCTGCATTGATAATCACAATTGCTTTTTTATCAAATGAAAGCCCAGGAATATATGTCTCTCTTTTATCTTTATAAGTCATTACTTCAGCAAAATGACCTTCCGTTACAACTAATTTTCCAACATTTTTGATTTCTTGTTGAATTAGAAGTGTATCATACTCTATACTTGAGCTATTTTTATTGGAAGTAAAATATCTATATCCAAAGAAGAATACTAAACCAATTAGGATTATAACTATCCATTTTCTTATCTCAGAAATGTTATTAAAAAAATTCATTTAAACAATTTATTTACAGCGAAGATACTAAACATATATTTCTCCTTTTAAAAATAGATAACAAAAAAACCACCCGAAGGTGGTTTAAAAACATACTATGTCAAACATTATTTTTTAATAATCTTATATGTTTTTGGATTGTTATCATTAAATACCCTTATTAAATAAGTTCCAGTTGCATAATTTGAAAAATCTATTCTAACTTCCTCATTATTATACTTCGAATTAAAAATAATTTGACCTAATAGGTTATGAATTTCAACTCTTTCAATTGCTACTGATGATTTAATATTTAAAATATCTTGCACAGGGTTTGGATACATGCTTATCAAAGCTTGAACAAAGTCATCATTAGATAAGCAACCACCAGTACTCATCGTAATAGCTAATCTAGTTGCGCTTTCACATCCACTAATGGTTTGTGAAGCATAGTAAATTCCATCTGCTATTAAATCAGTTCCTAAAACTATATTTCCACCTGTTGAGGCATCGTACCAAATAATATTAGTTCCTGAAACCAAAATATTAGCTACGGTTTCGCCTGCACAATAGGTCTGATTAGCATTTCCAGTAGGCGCACTTGTATTAGTAACACTTGCAGTAACTGCAGTTCTAGTAGAATTACAAGTTGTATTTGCACTTTCTACATAATATGTAGTTGAAGTACTTAATACTGGGGTTGTAAAACTCGTTCCTGTTCCTAATGCACTTCCGCCAGAAGCTGCTGCATACCAACTGATAGTTCCTGTACTTGCCGTAGCTTGTAAAGTTACCGTTCCAGAATTACAAACACTACTTGGTGTAGTACTAGTAATTGTTGGTACTTCATTAATAGTAGCAATTACTTCTGTTCTTGAAGAAGTACAACCATTCTGACTTACTTGAACATAATAACTAGTTGTGGTACCTAAACTAGGAGTTGTATAATTTGCTCCCGTAAACAATACTGTTCCACCTGTAGAAGCTGCAAACCATTGAATGGTTCCTGCACTAGCTGTTGCTTGTAAAGTTACCGTTCCACTTCCGCATCTATTCGCAGGTGTGGTTCCTGTAATAGTAGGAGTAGTATTTATAGTTGCAATTACTGCTGTTCTTGAAGAAGTACATCCATTATTAGTAACTTCTACATAATAAGTTGTAGTTGTACTTAAACTTGGAGTTGTAAAACTTGTTCCAGTTCCTAAAGCAGTTCCACCGGTAGCATTTGCAAACCAACTAATAGTCCCTGTACTTGCCGTAGCTTGTAATGTTACTGTTCCAGCATCACAAACACTACTTGGTGTAGTTGATGTAATAGATGGTGTTGCATTTACAGTTGCTGTAACCGCTGTTCTAGTAGAATTACAAGTTGCAGTTGCACTTTCTACATAATAAGTTGTAGTTGTGCTTAAACTTGGAGTTGTAAAACTCGTTCCTGTTCCTAATGCTGTTCCGCCACTTGATGCTGTATACCAACTAATAGTTCCTATACTTGCCGTAGCTTGTAATGTTACTGTACCAGAATCACATCTGCTTGCAGGAGTTGTACCTGTAATTGTTGGAATTTCATTAATAGTAGCAATAACTTCTGTTCTAGGAGAAGTACATCCGTTTTGACTTACTTGAACATAATAACTAGTCGTAGTAGTTAAACTAGGAGTTGTATAATTTGCCCCAGTAAACAATACTGTTCCACCTGTAGAAGCCGTAAACCATTGAATGGTTCCTGCACTAGCTGTTGCTTGTAAAGTTACCGTTCCACTTCCACACCTACTTGCTGGAGTAGTTCCTGAAATAGTAGGAGTAGTGTTTATAGTTGCAATTACTGCTGTTCTTCCAGAGATACATCCATTATTAGCGACTTCTACATAATATGTTGTAGTTGTGCTTAAACTTGGAGTTGTAAAACTAGTTCCAGTTCCTAAAGCAGTTCCTCCAGTAGCATTTGCAAACCAACTAATAGTTCCTGTACTTGCCGTTGCCTGTAAAGTTACTGTTCCAGCATCACATCGTGCAGCAGGAGTTGTTCCAGTAATTGTTGGATAAGCACTAACCGTTATAAAAGCTGTTTTAGTTTCGGTATCACTACCGTTAAAATTAGTTGCAACTAATTCAACTTCATAAGTTCCTGCTGTATTATATGTAATTACAGGATTTTGATCAGTTGAACTACTAGGTGTTCCTCCAGTAAATGTCCAGCTCCATACAAACGGCAAGTTTGTTGAAGTATCGGTAAATGTGATAGATTCTCCTACACAAATTGTTGTTGCCGAAGCAGTAAAATCTGCAACTGGTGGATCAGTAGGACAAACAGGTGCTGTGTTTCCAACAGAAAAACCATCGTCTATTCCGCCAAAATAAGCGTAAAACTGAGGAGGAATTGCACAAGTAACCTGATCAACTGTTTCTGCACTAAACCCATCTGCATCACCTCCAAAGTAGGCATAAAATTGCGCAGGCTCTGGACAAGAAATAGCATCTATACCACTTACTGAAAATCCATCAGCATTTCCGCCAAAATAAGCGTAAAACTGATCTGGATATCCGCACGTAATTGCATTTATTGTTTCACTTGCAGCACCATCAGCATTACCACCAAAATAGGCGTAAAAATTATCTGGATTTCCACAAGCTACTGCATTTATTGTCTCACTTGCAGCACCGTCAGCATTACCACCATTATAGGCATAAAACTGATCTGGTATACTACATGTCGTATTACTTAGACCATTTGATGTTGTTAAACTTCCGCTACCGCCATTATAGGCATAAAACTGATCGGGTAGGGAACAACTGGTATTATTTAAACTCTCAAAGGCTTGTCCATCGGCATCGCCTCCATTATATTGAGCATATATAAACCCATTTAACAATAGTAACAGTATGAATACAACTTTATTTATTTTTGTTGTTTTCATCGTTATTTGATTTTAATTAATAAAAGTTTAAAACATATAATTATGTTTTGCATCAAATAAACGATTAACGAACACCTCTACCACCTACCGTGTAAGTTCTAGATGATGGTGCTGAAGAAATACTTGTTCTGTCTGAAGTTCTCGAAGCATTTGCATTAGTATTATAATATCCATTACCTCTAGAACCTGCACCTATTGCAGTTGCTGGATTTGGCCAGTTTGCTACATCTGCATCTCCTAATAAGGTTAAAGTACCGTCTCCTAAAGCTCCTGTAAAAGCTACACCACTTGCGTTACTAGTATTTACAACTCTTTCCCAAACATTTCCTGACATTTCCATAACACCATAGTAAGATGCTCCTGAAGATGCTCTACCAGTAGAACCTGTTGCAAATATACCTACTCTAGATGGCCCATAATTTGTTCCAGCAATTACCGCACTATTCGAATAAATATTTCTACCGTTTACCACAGTAGTTATTGTTTCGTTAGCTTGTAATGGATTAGTAACTAGACCTGAATGATAAGAATTAAAATCTGTTGTTCCCCATGGGTATTCTCCTGCTACTCTAGGAAGTGGTCCACGGCAAATTTTTTCAAATTCCATTTCAGTCATTGGTCGTAATGCTGCCCAATCTAAATAAGCAGTTAAGTCTGCCCAAGAAATCCAGTTCATAGCTACATTTTGCCCATCGTTTGTATCGTTTACAGAATTATTTGTTGCATCACAAACAAAAACTGCTGGTAATGTATTATTATTACCTGGTGTTAGTATTTCAATTCCATTTCTATAAGCACCTCCAGTTGTAAAAGCACCAGTTCCAGCAGCTGAAATTGGGTCTATACCTGTTCTTTCTTTTTGTTGATCGTATGTTAATGTATTTAAAAACTCTACATATTGCTCTTGTGTCATTTCATATTTCATAGAGTAAAATGCATTATATCCCATAGGAAAAGTAGCAGGTACAGCTGCAGAAGAACCACCAAGAGTTGCAGTAGATAATCCACTAGACTGAGCAGCTGCATTAATTGTAATACTATTATATGTTGCAACACTAGTACCATCTCCAACTTGGAAATCTCCTTGAGGAATATGTACCATCTCTACACCATATACTTTATAGTTATACGTTCCTGCTGGAATATTTAAGGCTAAAGTTACAGCTGTTGAAGGAATGTTTCCTCCACCTACAGCACTTCTTCTTAAAAAAACTCCTTTAGCATCAGAAACTAAATCTACTTGTAATGGTGAAGCTGTAGAGTTACCAGTTGTTGCAATTGCTGCATGATACCATTGACGAGTTGCACAATCTTGGTATTTTACAAATATCCAAACTGCATCCCAATTTGATGGGGCTAAACTAGCATTCCAACTGTTATCCCAGCTTACATTGAAGCTAATATTTGAACCAGAAACTGCTGTTCCTGAAATTTGAAGGTTATTTGCGTTTGAAGTTATTCCAAAACCAAATAATAAAAGAGCAATTGCCCATTTCGAAAATAATTTTTTAGTATCCATGATTCTAGGTTTAAAAGTTATTGTCCAAAATTACCTTACTATTGGTCACAAAAAAATAGGGCAATTGCCCTATTTTTGAAATTTATATTTTTAAAGGAATTACATTTCTAAAATCAAAAACTCTACCCTTCTGTTTTGTTGTTTCCCTTCTTCCGTATCGTTTGTTGTTATAAATTTAGTTTCTCCGTATCCTTTTGCAGTTAATCTTTCTTTAGAAATTCCATTAGAAATAAGAAAATTCATCACTGCATTTGCCCTATTATTTGAAAGAACCAAATTGTTATTATCTGCACCAACAGCGTCTGTATGACCTGCAATTTCAATCGTTAACTGCTTATTATCTTTTAATACTTTCAATAATTTTTCTAATTCTGCATTTGATTCAGAAAGCAAATCGTATTTACCAGAATCGAAGAAAATATTATTTAAACGAATAGTTTGACCTTTTTCAATAGGATTCAAGTACAAATCAACTGTAATTTCTTTATACTCATTTAGATTAGATAAATCTACATTCTCTGTTACTGCATAATAACCTTCTTTTTCAGCCATAAAACTATAACGTTGTCCGTATGGCAAAACAATACTGTATGAGCCTGTTGATGGGTCTGAAATTGCTTTTCCAAGTTCTTTATTTGACTTTAAATCGTTATAAAAAATAGAAGTATATAATATGCTTTTGGTTTTGTTGTCAAACACTCTTCCTTTAATTAAAGCAACAGGATCTTGTTTAACAGTATTACTTATTTCCCAAATGTCTGAACTTTTTCCTACATATGCTTTATCTCCTTTGGCAGACAAGAAAATACTCAACTCTGTACTCGAAGAATTGATTACTTTACCTAAATTTTTTGGTTTTGACCAATTTGTCCATGAATCGTCTAAACGCTTTGAAACAAATAAATCGTACCCTCCATAACCTGGATGACCATTTGAAGAAAAATACATTGTTTTACCATCTGCAGCTAAAAACGGATTAGCTTCATCTTCTTTAGTATTTATTTGATTTCCCATATGAACTGGTTTAGACCAAGTACCATTGTCTTCAATAAAACTCACAAAGAAATCACTTAAACCTAAACCTTCATCTCTTTCAACTGCCATTAATAAATGCTTGTTGTCGCTTGATAAAAAATACCCCACATACTTGCTCTTATTAATGTAATCTTTAATTTCAAGAGCTTTAGGAATTTCCCAACCGTCTATCGTTTTGCTTGAAATTGAAACACCACTACCGTTAGTATTAATTCCATCAGCAGCGTATTTATTTCCTACCAACAATGTATTATTATCTGGTGAACTTGAAATCACAAAATTATTCCCTTTATTATTTAAAGGTCGTCCCATATTCTTTAAATCAGACCATTTGCCTTGATTGTCTTTTGTAGCAAACCAAATATCATCATTTTCGCTATCAATATTGAATTTACAATCTTTTCTTGTAATGTATATCGTTTTACCGTCGGCAGATATTATTGGATTTGTTTCTTCAAATTCTGTTGAAGAAATGCTTACTGGCAATTTTTCCATTTTCATATTTGGATCAAATGTTTCTACAACATCAATTGAAAGTGGATACTCGGTAATTTTTAATTTTGTAACCTTCATTGTAGTTCCTGCATCTACAATAAAACCGAATTTACTTCCGTAATAAGACACATTGTCTGATTTTACCACTAATTCATCGTTGATGTATATGTAAACAAACTGAGCCCTTCTGCTTACTTTAATTTTATTTTCTTTTTTGTTCTTAATGTTTTTGTTTTCGGTCCACTTTAAATCATATGTGAATTTTTCATTGTAATACCAATATAATTTATTTTGTTTATTTGCATTTAAATTAACCACATGATAATTTGAATTGTCTTTATAGCAAGCCCAAACTAATCCATATCCAGCTTCATCTGACTTCGATTTTATTAATGTGACTGATGCTTCTATATCAAAATCAATTTCATCATAATCGCTGTCTGTATTAATTAGTGTCCATTTTGTATTTTCTTTGTGCTTATTTTCTAAAATCATTCCTTCTTTATCGAAATAAATTTTAAAATCTTCTTTATCGAAAGTTAAATTACGGTTGTCTTTTTTAAAATCGTCATCTAAAGAGATGTGTTGGCTTATTGCTTTTGTTGACAAAACAAGAAACAATATTAAAATGTAGTTATATTTCATTTTTTTTTAGTTTAAATTAAATTATTGCGTTTTGCTTTTTGAACGGCTTCCAATTTTGAATGCACTTGTAATTTTGAGTAAATATTTTCTATATGTTTTCTAACTGTTGATGGAGAAAGAAATAAATTTTCTGCGATAACTGTATAGCTTAAACCTTGAGCCAACTGTTCTAAAACGTCAATTTCTCTAGCGGTTAAGTTAATTTCTTCCTTAGCAACGTCTTCAAAACTAACAGGATTGCGTAGTAATTTCAATGTTTTTAACGCTATGGAAGGATTCATTGCTGCTCCTCCATTTAGAGTTTCAACTATACCGCCAAATAAAGCATGAGGATTTACGTCTTTTAACAAATACCCGTCAGCACCAGCCTTAATTGCATTGAAAATGTTTTCATCGTTATCGAAAACAGTGAGCATTATAATTTTTATTTGAGGATATTTTTGTTTTGTTGCTAAAGTTGCTTCAATACCATTCATTATTGGCATTTCAATATCCATTAAAATTGCATCAATATTACTGTTTTTTTCAAGTTTTTCGATTAATTCAGATCCATTTGAAGCAGTAAATTTTACTTGAATTTCTTCAAAAAAAGACAACTTTTCTTTAATAGAAGAAATTAAAAAACTATTATCGTCTACGATTGCTATTTTCATTTAATTTTCGATTTGATTTGAAATTGCCGCTAACAACTCAACTTGTTGTTTTATAATAGATAATTTAAAATCGATTTTATTTCTATGGTTAACTTTATCTTTATTTTGAATATTAGTTTGTTTAATTAACTCAAATTGAAATTTATTTTCTAACTCTTCAACAACAACCGAATGAAGAAAAGTCTCTTTTTTAATCAAATTAAGATGCCAAAAAATGGAAACAGGTATCATTAAAATTAAGAAAAGTAATAAGAAATTCATAATAATTATTTTAAATTTGATTATTCTTCAAAAAAGACTTTTAAAGATTGTTCTATATCAGATAATTCTTCAGGTTTGTTTTTACTAATTATGCGTTTAGCTAGTTTATTTATTTTATCTGGGTTTTTAGCAATTGCAGCTAGATAAAAGTCTAAAATGGTTCGCATTATTATTAACAAAACAGCGGCTAAAACACTAACAGAATCCATGAAAATTAAAAAAAAGAAAGGTATAATTGCTAAAAATTGCTGTATAAAAATACGCAAATATGGTTTAACCATATAAGCTCCTAAATTTTCATTTTTATATTTTTTTTCTTTTAGAAAATAAAAATAGAAGGAAAACAAATGGCTTACAATTATTGAAAAAACAACCATATTAAAACCTTCTAAGTTAAGTATATCAATAAAATTAGAAAAACTTAATGAAGTAGAAAAGCGATCGTCATTTATGGCAAAACCAGTATATATAATTATACTTTGAATTCCTACAAATGCTCCATAATGGATTAAGAAAAAAGGAATTGAGCAATAATCTATAATTTTAGATTTTCCTTTTTCAGGATCATTATAGGCAACTACATAAAACAATTTAACAACATGAATAAGACCTATTATAACCGTTTCAAAAATATATGCAAAAACAATTGCCATAGGATCAGCCTTTCCCAATACCAAAAGTGCTATTAAGAAAACAGACTGTAAAAAAACAGAATTACTAATAATAGGCTGATTTTGAAACAACGTTTTAAACATTACTAATTTATATTAAAATTTTGCTATTTCTTCGTTATCTTTAAACATATATCCGTTGTATTTAAGATCTTTTGATCTAATGATTGCCTGACCTTGTTTTTGTGGAGAAAAAGTATACATACTTACGGTTCCATTAAAATCTAAAACAATTGTAACACCATCAAAAACACCATTCTTCATTTCGCAATAAATAATTTTCTGTTCTTGAGTTCTATACAGCATCGCAACTCCTTCTAGTTTTCCATTTACAAAATTTCCAGCAAAGAAGTTATTGTCTTTATTAATTACTCCATAACCGTTCATACAATCTCCTTGAATGCAACCTACATCAACTCCGTTTGCAGGAATTGGAGATCTATTTACAAAAACACCTTTGTCATTATAGTTTCTGTAATCATAACCGGTTTCAATTCGCACTACGTGTAATCCTACTGGTACATTGTTTTTAAAATTTCCATAAGACATTTCTCCGTTAATTTTATAATAAAACAAACCATTTTTTTGTCCGTTTTTGTAAGAACCAAAGTACTCCTTACCTTCTTCAACTTGTACACCAAACCCTTCAAGCTTCCCATTTGTGTAAAAACCAACTTGATAACCATCTGTTACTTGTTGAAAACTAAAATTATCTTTGCAATTTCCTCTTATACATTTTTCTTGTGCATGCGAATAAGCAAAGCCAAAAAATAGAACCAGAATTAGAATTGTTTTTTTCATTTTTTATTGTTTTTAAAACTATAATTCAAAGTTGCTTAAAAAAGTAAAAAAAGTAAATAGGGCAATTGCCTTATATTTAAAATTTAATCCACTGAATTTATTTCGAAAAATGCCTTTAAAAGTAGAAAAGGTGTAATTGAAATAATACCTATAAACTCCATTGAAACATGAAGCTTTTTAGTAAGTAAAAACCAAGAAAAAATACCTAAAATTATAGAAATATGAAGTATAATAATTCCGTTTGAAACAGAATAATTATCGTCATTACTTTTTAATGTATTGATATACAAATAAAACTCCCTTAAAATAAAAGTAATTATACTGAAGTTGAAAAAAATATTTTGAAAAGCTAAAACAGTTAAATTTATACCTATTAAATCAAAATCATTTCTATCGATAACTAAACCAAAAATAATTACAATAAATATGAAATACACAAAAAGCATGAAGAATTTATTTTTTACATTTTGAAGAAATTGTATCGGATTTTCAATTTTTTCTTTTTTAAACATATATGTAATTCTTTCAAAAACAGTTTTAATAAGCTCATCAAACCAAAATAAATACAAAATATAAAATATTGATGTTTGCTTATAATACACTTCTATAAGTGTAAAGACAAAAAAGAGAAAAAGAGAAGTATATTTAGCCGCTTTATTGTTTGTAAATGTATTCATAGTTAAAGCGCTTAATAATAAGTAATAACACGGATTTGTTGTTGGTTTTTAATCCAATTTTCATTGTGATCTAATTGAAAATTACTAACAATTTCATCTACTTGTTCGCTTGTTAAATAATCACCTTCATATAAATCTCCATATATAAAAGTTCCATTATAATCGACGTATATGCAAGTAATTGCAGTGTAACCTGATTCTTTAAAATTAGAAACTTGCTTAATTTTCACATAATTTGAAAAGAATTCATAACTGAAATTTGTAGTTTCAGAAACTTCATTGTTTTTATAGATAAGTACTTTAATGAGTTTTATGTCGTTTTCATAAACGTTCTCCTGAAGTATACTGTTTTCTTCTTTATGAATTTGTTTTGTCCAAACTCCTTTTTTATTATATTCATTCAAAAGAGTTGAAATTCCTCGCTCTTCATTATTAATTATTAATTTAACAATATTTCCGTTATCATCTAGCCCGACTTCAATATCGCGTTTGATTTTAGAATTAGTTGTAAATGAAATTAGCTTTCCTTCTGAATTATAATTGAATTTTTTTGATACAATTCCATAAGAATTAACCACTTGTATTAAATTTCCATTGGTATCAAACTCATAAATCACTTTTAAATCATGATCATTATTTAAAGTGCTAGATTCATAAAATGATTTTACATTTCCTTTTAAATCAAAGTGCTCTAACTTATACTTTACTGGAACATCATGGAATTTTTTATAAAAAGTAAGACTGTCTTTTGATTGTGCGAATGTAAACATTGCAAAAAAACAAGAAATATAAATAGCGAATGCCTTTTTCATTTTTAGAATAATAGTTAATTATACAAGGTAAATTTGCAAATAAGCTTCTATAAATGAAATAAGACAATTGCCCTATTTTTATTCTAAGTTAAATTTTAAACACACTTTTGTTCCTTGTTCAAGAGGTTCAATTGATAAGTTTGCATTAATTTCTTGAGCTCTTTTTTTCATTGAGGCTAATCCATTTCCAGCTTCTATTGTTTCTTTATCAAAACCTTTTCCGTTATCGGAAATAGAAACTTCTAAAGTGTTTTTAATTAGTTCAAAATTGACAATAATTTTTGTTGCTTCTGCATGTTTTACTGCATTATTTACCGCTTCTTGAATAATGCGATACACGTCGATTCCTTGTAAAGAATTCAATGTAACTTCATCTGTGTTTTTTGGATAATTGAATTCAAAAGTAATTCCTAATAATGAAGTTTTTGCAGCTTCAATAAAATTAGTTGTTCTTGTTTTTAAATCTTCAAACGTAATTGCTTCTTTGTTCATTGCCCATATGGTATCGCGCAAATCGGTAATTGTTGAACGCGTAAATGTTCCTATAGAATCGAATTTTGTGTATAATTTATCTTTAGTAAACTCAAAGTATTTTAAATTATCTAAAGATGAAATTATAAAGGTAAGTTGTGAACCAATATTATCATGTAAATCTTTTGAAATTGCTAATCGTTGTTCTTGTAAATTATTTTGATTTTCAATTTTAATGAGTGCTTGTCTCAATTCATTTTCTTTAACTAATTGTTTGTTTTTTAATCGTTGTTGTTTGTACACTAAAAAACCTATTAATCCTAATAAAAAGGCCAATGCTAATGCGGAAATTAAAAAAGTTGTTCTTTTTTTAATTTTAGCTTCTTTTGCCAACAAATCTACTTTTGCTTCAGCTAAAAGTTTTTCTTTTTTTTCAGTTTCAAATTCAATTTGAAGTTCTTCTACTTTAGCATTAGTAATTATATTATCAGCACTATCTTTTACTATTTGAAACTTTTCTTTATAATCAAATGCATTTTTATAATCTTTTAATTCTACATAACATTTAGATAAGTTTTGATAACAATATTGTTCTAAATGTTTGTATTTATATTTTTGTGACAAACGAGCACAAGTTTTAAAATCCTCAATGGCTTCATTATACTTTTTTTCTAATACAAAAATTTCTGCTTTTTGAACATAATTTACTGTAATACCATAGTTATCTGCAATTTTATTTCTAATTATTGATGAACTATCTACATATTTTTTTGCTAATATAAAATTCCTTTTTTCAGCAAATGTATTTGCAATATTTGCATAACCATAACCTAAGCCAACACTGTCTTTCAGTTGTTTTTTTATTGATAAGGATTTTTTTTGATAATACAAAGCACTGTCATTATTATTTGACATACTCAGTAATACACCGTAGTTATCATAAACAGGGTTGATTCTTTCTAAATCATTAGTATCCTCAAGAAGTTTAATGCCTTTTCGCATGTAATAAAGAGCTTTCTCTAAATTTTTAGCTTTTAAATTATAGCCTAAACCACCATAAACCATTCCTGCTTTTGAGAAATTTTTATTGTTTTCAAAAATAGTAATGGCCTTGAGAGAGTATGCTAAGCTTTCGTCTAATTTATTTTGATATACTTTGAGTTGACCTAGCTTATAAAACAAATCACCTAAAGATGTGCTATCTTTTAATTGTATAGCCAGTTTTTCACCTTTTTTAAATAACCTTTCAGCCTTTTCAACTTCAGCTACAAAGTCTCCATAAGGAATTTCATTAATTGCTTTTAATTTTTGTTTTGCAGAAAATTTTGTAATTGCCTGCTCTAAACTATCAATATATGTTGGCTTTGTTTGAGCTACTGAAAATGCTATCCATCCCAAAAAAAATAAACTAAAGGTGTGTTTCATATGTATAAAACTTATCGTTTGTACTTTTTATAAACAAATCTAAAAATAACAAAAAGAAGTAAACCAATTAAAATAACAGGTAAATAAATTACTGCCAAAGTTAAAATCATAGGCAAATAAGCTAATGCATCTGTTTTAATTTCATATGGATTATTACTCGTGAATTTTTCTAGATTAAAAGGTAAAACAGTTTTTGACAATATATCTATTGAATGATATAATGTTACCTCGTTTTGTAAAACAGTTTCAAAATTGAAATTTTCAACAGTTTCACTGTACGTTATGATTAAATTATCTTCAGGTTTAGGTGAAAAATTAATTTTACTTCCCGCAAGGATTTCTTTATTTGGCACTCTTTTAAAACCAAAATGATCGGAAATTCCTTGGATATTTTCTAACTTTAAATCATCTTTTAATTCAACTATAAAATTTCCACTTTCTATAGGTTGTTTCCATACTTTCCCTGATTCTAAAAGGTAAGTAAAAACATTAAAATTAGCGCTTGAATAACCTTTTGTTATTTGAGCATTATTAGTATTTACAATAAAATAAACCTCAACAATATTAATGCTTTTAGGCAGGAAATTCATTTTCCAAAGCAACCAATTGTCATTATTAAAAGTCATGACTTCATTTGTATCTTCAAATTTAGATTTTAAAATTTCAACATTTTGATGATTCGATTTTACTTTAAACTTATAAATTGAATCTAACGACACCTGGTTTAAATGATGATCACCTCCATTATAAATTCCATTAATAGGATAACCCATTCTAAAAGACAATTTTTCTGAAGAAGTATTTACCATTTTGTATGTTCCTTTTACAACAGCATAACCTTTATAAAGCTGAATGTAAATAGATTCTTCTTGCATTTGGACTTTTTTGTAAGCCAAAGAATCTTCGGGAAAAAGCATAGAAAACGCAGTACCTCCACTGTTGTATATTCCTGGTTGAGAAACATTGGAACAACAAAAAACAATAATTAAAAATAAACCAAAGAAGCTAACTATTTTTTTCATTATTTAAACATTGCTTTTAATTCATTTATTGTAAATATATTAAAATCTGTTGATCCGCTTTCTGTTCCGTCTGCGTAAGTAATTTTTCTAAAAGTATAATATTTACGTTCTTCTTTAAACATTTTATCAATACCCATTTTTGCAATCCAGTCGTTGTTTTCATTGTTTTTACAATGTTCATTAACTATAACTTTTACATATGCGGAATTTGATTTGTTTAATAAGTATTCTTTAAACTTAGCAAAACTCATGTTTTCATTGATGATTTTTGATTCAATTTTATTTATTTCTAGAAGTGGTTTAGCATGATTTAATTGCAATAACATTTCGCTTTTTTCTTCTTTCAAATAAGCTTTTGAAAATTTATCATTTCCATCATATTCTACTACCACTTTATCGTCAATATAAAGTTTCATGTTTTGAGAAGAAATAGTATCGTTATTAAAGTACTGAATAACTGTTTTATACAATTTTTCTTGATTATAATAGTACTTTTCAATAGAATAATTAGAATTATATACTCCTTTTATTTCTATTAATTTATTGTCTTTATCATAAGAAAACAAGAACTCGTTTTTATAATATTTGGCTTGATAAGTTTTTTGTTTTAAATTATCGTTTTCATATTTAAAAGTCATAACAGAGTTAAAATTTGGTCGATTTTTAACCTTTACTTCTCGCTGAATTATTTTATCATTTTCATATTTAGAAATCTCAGAAGTTGAACTTGCATAATCTCCATATATATTAAATTCATGAAGTAGAATAGATCCATTTTCGTTAAATGTATATAAATCACTTGCATTGTCAGTTACAAACTTATCTTCCATTGAGTAAGTCATAGACTCTATTTTAACTGGCTTTTTTTGTATTCCCAAATCTTTATAAGAAATGTTATCTGTTTGAGAAAAAGTAAAAGCAAAAATACTTAAGAATAATATTGTGATTTTTAGTTTCATGTTTATTTATTTTAATAATGCATTAAATTCGTTTACTGCAGCTATATTAAAATCTATAGAGCCACTTTCTGTTCCGTCTGCGTAAGTGATTTTTCTAAAATAGAATTGTTTTGCCTCTGGACTTGAAGTATCAAAACTGCATTTAACAATCCAATCGTTGTTTTCGTTTAATTTATAGTAATCTTGAGTAATAATTTTAGCGTCTTTAATGCTTAAAATTAAGTTTCTAAATTCTTCTTGAGTCATTCTCTTATCGTTAACTAAATCGCATAAATTTAAAAATTCATTTGCTAAACGATTTGGCTTTAAAGGCAATTCTATTATTTCACTTGAATTTTGAGAAGTTGTGTAAAACATAATTTTATCTTCCGTTGAGCTATAATTTGCCACCATTTTATCTTTTATGTACAATTCGCCAGAAACTATTGAAACTGTATCGGCTGTATAATATGACGATTCTGTTTTCCAAAGCTCATCTTCATTAGCATACATGTATTTTTCATACTGATAGTTACTAGAAAACTTCCCAAAAATTTGTTCAATATTGTTCTGCTTATTATAACTTATATTATATGAACTGTTGTATCCTTTTGTATCAATATTAATTGTTGAAAATTTATTGTCTGATGTGTAAGTATATTTGTTTTTTGAAGTAAAATCCTTACGTTTAGAATTAAGATAAACTGTTTCAATTAAAAGATTATTTTTATAAATATAGTTTTTTTTGGTTACCAAATTATCTGAGTAATAAGTAGTTTTTATATAAGCTATTTTTCCAGCATCGTTAAAAAATTGCTCTTCTATTCTATTATCAATAACCACTTTATCTTCTAAGTTAAAAAGTATAGTTTCTGTTTTTGAAACTTGTTTTTTGAAATCAAAATCTTGATATGTAATCTTAGGAATTTGTGCAAAAACAAATCCTTGAAAAAGTAAAAATAGTATTAAAAATATTTTTTTCATTCTGTTTAAATTTACATTCAAAATTCCCCTTTTTTATAACCAAAAAAAATAGGGCAATTGCCCTATTTTCAAACAAGTAAATCAAAACAAAACTATTTGAAATTGCTCTCAAATTCATTTAAATGAAAATCTAAAAATGCTTTACCTGCTTTAATAACACCTTCATTATACTTTTTTGTATCTACTGGAATAATTGTTGTTTTAGAAGAAGATTTATTTTCTGCCTCATAGTATTTCCCAAAATAGGTATCTGTACCTACAAAATCTACTGCTCCTTTTGAATAACTTTGAATCACTTTTTCATCGATGACATTTTCAATTGTAAAGTCTTTCTTTAATCCACCTGTATAGACCGATTCTGCACTTCCTCCAATTTTATATTTTCCGCAAACAAAATTTATAGTATTTGCACCCGTAACATATTCAACTTGTTTTCTAAAAGCAATACTATTATCATCACTTTTTGCAGAAATAGTTTCATTTGATACTAAGCTTAATTGCGTTTTTATTTTAATATTTGCAGCACTTCCTTGGAAAGCATAAACATCTTTCATAAAAAACACATACAAATCTACCGACACAACGACTGCATCATCTAAATCTTTAGATAAATTTTGAGGCGTTTTATCTAAAGTTGCAAATTTAGCTGCAATAGCTTTTCCTACTTTCGATCTATCCAAATAGTAAAAATCAAATCCTTCTGGAACAGCTGTAATTATTCCTGGCTTATCAGATGTAATTACAAATGGACCGCTTGCTTTTGTAAAACCATCATAAGTTTCTGTTTTTCCGGCTACATCTGCTGATATTATTTCAAAACCTTTAGCTTTTAATTGAATAACAAAATCTTGATACAATGTGTTTGTAATAGTTTGGAAGTCATTTTCTGTTAAACTTCCTAATCCTACCATTAACTCAGCAGTTGCATCTCCACGAACGCCTTTATCTCTAAATAATGCGCCTCCTTTTTTTGTTTTTTCTTTTTCATTAAATAATTGATAATTTATTGAAAAATTAGAAATATAAATTTTCTTAGGCTTTGATTTTAATTTTCCTAATCCAAATGTGTCATCTTTAGGCTTAAATTCGCCTAGCTCTTGAGCTCTTGAAGTTGTTGCTATTCCAAGAAAAGCAACTAACATTACTAATCTAAAAAATATTTTCATTTTAACTGTTATTACTTAATTAAGCCTTCAGTATCCTTATCTAAGCTTAACGTAAGAGCTGTTTTGTATAATTTTAAAGCACCAATAAGTGATTTTTTAGTAAATCCTCCCTCAGTAAAAAAATAATAATAGTATCCAAAGTTATTTGACTTCTCTGAATATACCGTTTTCACTAGTGCAACTTCTCCGTTAATTTTATTCATCAAATCCATAATCTTATCTTTTCTTGCTCCATCTACAATTCTGTAAATACCTGAAAAAGTAACATATCGTTTATTTGGATCAATATCTATAAAAACACTATACGTGTCTTTAACTTTGATATAAGTATCACCTACTTCTTCAATATCAATATAAGCATCTTGAAAAGTTTGTTTTAAAAATTGAACAGAGATTTCTTCGGGCTGAACTAATTGTTGAGCACTTGAAAAAGATGTAGCAAATAAGATTGTACAAACTAATAACGATTTAAATAATTTTGCGATTTTCATAATGTGAGTTTTTAAAGTTTTATATAATTCAAAATTCACAAAAAAGGGCTTTATAAGAAATAGGGCATTTGCCTTATTTTAAGAAAAATTCACAAAAGGCAATTGATTTTGAAGAGTTTGTATTTTTTGATTAAGAGTTTTTAAAAATTTATGATGATTCTCTGAATCAGGATTAAATGGTCGATGCAATAGTGATTTCTGAATAGAATCGACTTCTTCCATTATTTTTTGACTTTCATCTGAAATTGAGCTTTCTGAAAAACGTTCCCAAATATAATCAACAGCAACCTGATTAGGATGCAACATGTCCGCAGCATAAAAACGATAATCGCGCAATTCATCCATCATAATTTCATAACTAAGAAAATAATTGATAGTTGATGATTGACAATTGATAATGTTATGAATTGCAGAAATTAAATGTGCTTTACTTAATGTGTTTTCTACAAAACCGTCTTTTATGTGACGAACAGGTGAAACGGTAAAAATGAAATTGCAGTTTGAATTTACTTTTTGAATTAATTCAATTGTATTTTGAATAGATTTTTCCGTAGTTTCAATAGAAAGTAATTCTTTAGTAAACTGTTTTTGCGGCACTTTATGACAATTGGCAACAATTTCGTTGTTTTCTATATTTCGATAGATCCAAGAAGTTCCAAGTGTAATGATAAAGTGAGTTGAATCTTTTATTTGGTTATGAATTGATTCAACCAATTGATTCAAAATAATTAAAAAATCTTCTTTATTAGGGTTTGAAAGCTCCGAATGCACTTCATAACAATGCCATAAATTATTATGAAAAAAAATATCTTTTTCTGTGAATTCTATTTTGTTTACAATTCGGTTTACCAATTTCTCTATTGAAACCGGATTGAAAATTATCCCGAAAGGATTAACTATATTCTGAAATTTAAAATAATTAAACTTCTCACTCATGTTTTCAGCAAAACACGAACCCAATGATATAATTTTAGAATTATAATCTATTGGAGCATTACTTTTAGAAATGGGAATTTGAGTTCTGAAATGCATAAAACTATTTTTATCAAAAGTAATCATAAAAAAGAAACCCAAAACGAGTTGTTTTGGGTTTTCTTTAATATTTTTACCCAAATTTTAGTTATAAAAAAAAGCATAACTAAAAGCAAAGCCTTCACTAAAACTTTCAACCATTGATGTTGGGAAACCAGAAGAAGAATATTGGTAAACAGAAGAAACCGAACTAGTTGGTGAACCAGTATAATTCCATTCTGAAGTTAAAACATTAGAAAATTTTGCTTGTGTATAACGATTAAATAATTTATTATATCCTAATATATTTTTATAGGGAGAATTAAGTACATCATGAGTTATATTTATTTCCGCAAGCAAATCACCATTATCATTATACTCCTCAACTTTTATTATTTCATTATTTGCGCCAAAAAAATATTTTCCTGACTTAAAAAAAATATTTTGAATAAATAAATCCCCAGAATACGCATCAAAAGAAATAGTCCCATCATTATTATATGTGTAAATAGTTTTTATTCCTGAAGGCGAACTTGTATGAAATAAGTCAATCGTACTCAATACTTCTTCACTGCCATTATATTCAATAATATATTCTGAATAATTACTAGTTCCATTTTGTGTATATTCAATTCTTGATATCAAATCACCAGTATAAGTATATCGTTCAAACTCTCCGCTTGATTTTACAATGCTGTCTAACTTTGTATCTGTATAAAAATAATCAGATTCCAACACACTTCCATCATCATATGTCAAAATCATTTTTTTTAACAAAGTTGGAATAGCAACTGATGAAGGAGAATCTTCACCTGTACATGACGTTAAAAAAAGTGCAATAGCACTAAAAAGACAAAGTATTTTATTCATGATATTTAATTCTAATAAATTTTCATAAAGAAAAAAAAAAAAAAAACGGTTTTGCAACTTTTAAGTATAAAAAAATCCCAATAACTTTAAACTATTGGGATTTCTTAAATTATTATGTGAAAATTGAAAGCTACTTCACAAAATCAACTGCTTTTTCCAGAGCTTCCTTAATTCCAGCAGCATTTTTTCCACCAGCAGTTGCGAAAAACGGTTGTCCTCCACCTCCCCCTTGGATGTATTTTCCAAGTTCTCGAACTACTTGTCCAGCATTTAAACCTTTTGCGTCTACTAATTCTTTAGAAATATAGCAAGTCAGCATTGGTTTGTCATCTGTTGCAGTTGCTAAAACTAAGAACAAGTTCGTTTCGTTATTTCCTAATTCGTAAGCCAAGTCTTTAGCACCATTCGCATCTAAATCAACTTGCGTAGCTAAGAATTTCACTCCATTTATTTCTTTAATTTGAGATGCTAAATCTCCTTTTAATCCTTTTGCTTTATCTTTCAATAGTTGTTCCACTTGTTTTTTCAGTTTTGCATTTTCATCTTGTAATGAAATAACTGCTTTAATAGTATCTTGAGGATTTTTCAACGTTTCCTTGATTTCGGCTAAAGTGTTTTCTTGATTTGCAAAATAAGCTCTAACTCCATCACCCGTAATCGCTTCAATACGTCGAATTCCTGCTGCAACAGCACCTTCAGAAGTGATTTTAAACGACCAAATATTTGCTGTGTTTGCAACGTGAATTCCACCACAAAGCTCCATAGAATCGCCAAACTTAATAGCACGAACGTTATCACCATATTTTTCCCCAAATAAAGCCATTGCTCCTTCATCTAATGCTTGTTGAATTGGAATACTTCTTCTTTCGATTAAAGGGATTTGTTCTTGAATTCGTTGGTTTACAAAATCTTCCACTTGTTTGATTTCTTCATCTGTTACTTTAGAAAAATGAGAAAAGTCAAAACGCAAGTAATTTGGGTTAACCAACGAACCTTTTTGCTCTACATGAGTTCCTAAAATCGTTCTCAAAGCCAAATGCATCAAATGCGTAGCCGAATGATTTTTAGAAGAAGCTGTTCTTAAATCGGTATTTACTTTAGCCACAAAACTTGCTGAAACATTTTCAGGTAATTTTTTAGCAATATGCAATATTAAATTGTTTTCTTTTTTAGTGTCTATAATTTCGATTGATTCGTTAGCAGAAACTAAAGTTCCTTTATCTCCAACTTGTCCTCCACCCTCTGGATAAAACGGAGTTGCATCTAAAACGATTTGGTATAAAATTCCGTCTTTCTTAGAATCTACTTTACGAATTCTTGTGATTTTCACATCATTTTCCGTTTGGTCATAACCAACAAAAGTTTCTGTATTTCCTTCCACTAAAATTTTCCAATCATCTGTTGAAACTTCCGAAGCTGCACGAGAACGGTTTTTTTGTTCTTGCATGGCTTTTTCAAATCCAGCTTCGTCTAATTCAAAACCTCTTTCTCTTAAAATTAAGGCAGTTAAATCAATTGGAAACCCAAAAGTATCATATAATTCAAATGCTTTTGCACCATCCACTTGTTTTCCTTTTGTATCAGCAATTACATTATCTAACAGTTGTAAACCTTGATCTAAAGTTCTTAAAAAAGAAGCTTCTTCTTCACGAATTACATTGGTCACTAAAGCTTGTTGTTTTCTGATTTCTGGGAAAAATTCACCCATTTGATTGGCTAAAACCTCAACCAATTGATAAATGAAAGGCTCTTTCGTTCCTAAAAACGTAAATCCGTAACGAATTGCACGACGCAAAATTCTACGAATTACATAACCTGCACCAGTGTTAGAAGGTAATTGTCCGTCTGCAATAGCAAAAGCCACAGCACGAACGTGATCTACAATAACACGAATAGCGATATTGGTTTTATTTTGCTCTTCTGATATGTTTTTTACTTCGTTTGAAGTGTATTTTAAGCCTGTAATTTGTTCCACTTTCTCAATTAGTGGTGTAAAAACATCTGTATCGTAATTAGAAGTCACGTTTTGCATTGCCATACACAAACGCTCAAATCCCATTCCGGTATCTACGTGTTGTGCTGGCAATTTTTCTAATGAACCATCTGCTTTACGGTTGAATTCCATAAATACATTGTTCCAAATTTCCACTACTTGAGGGTGATCTGCATTTACTAATGAAAAACCTGACACTTTAGCTCTTTCTTCATCGGAACGTAAATCGATATGGATTTCAGAACAAGGACCACAAGGGCCTTGATCGCCCATTTCCCAGAAATTATCTTTCTTATTTCCTTTGATGATTCGGTCTTCACTAACAAATTGTTTCCACAAGTCAAATGCTTCTTGATCAAAAGGTACATTTTCTGCTTCATTTCCTTCAAAAACAGAAACATATAAACGGTCTTTGTCTAATTTCAACACTTCAGTTAAAAATTCCCAAGCCCAGTCGATAGCTTCTTTTTTGAAATAATCCCCAAAAGACCAGTTTCCAAGCATTTCGAACATCGTATGATGATAAGTATCAAAACCTACATCTTCTAAATCATTATGTTTTCCTGAAACACGAAGGCATTTTTGCGTATCGGCAATTCTATTACTTTTTGGCGTGGCGTTTCCTAAAAAATATTCTTTAAACTGAGCCATCCCAGAATTATTAAACATTAAAGTTGGATCGTCTTTTAAAACGATTGGCGCAGAAGGAACGATTAAATGCCCTTTGCTTTCAAAGAATTGTAGAAACTGCTTACGAATGTCTTGTGATTTCATCTTTACTTTTTAAATTTCATTTTTGATAACTCTTTATTGTCATCAAGTTTATATTTACAAGGGGGTTATTAGAAACAAAAAGTTTCGCATTAAATAATAGTATAAAACGTAACATTTATTAAATTTGTTCGTATAACCATTGTAAACCAAATTAAACTGGTGCAAAAATAGTAATTTTAGAACATGTCTAAGGTAAAATATTATTACGATTCCGAAAATTTAGCATATAAACGTATAAAACCTCAAAAACGTAAAAAATTTGCATACATTTTCTTATTTTTATTATCATCGCTACTATTTGGTTTTTTATGTTTAGTTCTATTGATAAATACACCTTATTTTGAAACACCAAAAGACAAATTACTTACTGGTGAATTAGAAACAATGAAGTTAAATTATAAGTTAATGAATCGAAAGGTAGATTTAATGACTGATGTTTTAACAGCTATTGAAGAAAGAGATAATAATATTTATAGAATTTACTTTAATACTTCTCCCATTCCTAATGAGGAACGTAAAGCAGGTTTTGGAGGAACAAATAGATATAAGGATTTAGAAGGATTTAATAATTCAGAATTAGTTATAAATACCAATAAAAAAGTAGACATGCTTACAAAAGAGCTTGTCATACAATCAAAATCATTAGATGAGATTGTAGCTTTAGCAAAACAAAAAGAAAAGTTATTGGCTGCAATTCCTGCAATTCAACCGGTTAAAAATGAAGATTTGAAAAGAATGGCTTCTGGTTTTGGATATAGAAGTGACCCTTTTACAAAAATTAGAAAATTTCATTATGGAATGGATTTTACTGCAAAAACCGGAACTCCTGTTTATGCAACTGGAGATGGAGTTGTTCTAAAAGCAGACAATTCGCTTTCAGGATATGGAAATCATATAGAAATAAATCATGGTTATGGCTATGTAACTTTATATGCTCATTTAAGTAAATACAATTGTAGAGCAGGTCAAAAAGTAAAAAGAGGCGACATTATTGGATATGTAGGAAGTACAGGAAGAAGTGAAGCGCCCCATTTACATTATGAAGTAATTAAAGGAAAAGAAAAAATTAATCCGTTGAATTTTTATTACGGAAGTATTTCAGCTCAAGAATATGTTGAAATTACAAAACTTGCCAATCAAGAAAACCAATCTTTAGACTAATGCATTTAGAATTACCAGAGAAAAGATATTACAGCATTGGCGAAGTTGCCAAAGCATTTGATGTTAACGCATCGCTAATTCGTTTTTGGGAAAAAGAATTTGATATTATAAAACCCAAGAAAAATGCAAAAGGGGATCGGAAATTTACTCCTGAAGACATAAAAAACCTTCAATTAATTTTCCATTTGGTTAAAGAAAGAGGTTTTACGCTTGATGGCGCAAAAATACATCTAAAAGAAAACCAAAAGAAAACCTTAGATAAATTTGAAATCATTAGAAAATTAGAAACTATAAAATCACAATTAACAAATCTTAAAAATCAACTTTAAAAAATTAAACTTATGAAAAAATTCTTACCATGGATTATAGCAGTCGTAGTTATATTTGGAATGTACAGCTATGTAAAAGGAATTAATAATACAGCTGTAACTTTAGATCAAAGCGTACAAGAAGCCTGGGGAAATGTAAACACCTCTTACCAAAGAAGAAATGATTTAATTGGTAACTTAGTTAAAACCGTTAAAGGTGCTGCTGATTTTGAAAAATCAACTTTAGAAGCTGTAATTAACGCACGTTCAAAAGCAACATCTGTTACTATTGACCCAACGAACATTTCTCCAGAACAATTAGCGCAATTTAATCAAGCGCAAAGTGGAGTTTCATCTGCTTTATCAAGATTATTAGTAACAGTTGAAAGATATCCTGATTTAAAAGCCAATCAGAATTTCTTAAAATTACAAGACGAATTAGCAAGTACAGAAAATCAAATTTTAACAGCTAGAACTCGTTTTAACGAAGCTGTAAAACCATACAACAACCACATTAAAATTTTCCCAAACAATTTATTTGCAGGAATGTTCGGATTTAAAGAAAAAGTATATTTCGAAGCAGTTGCTGGGGCAGAAAAACCAGTTGACGTAGAGTTTGATTTTGGAAACGACAAAGAAGAAACAAAATAATGTCTAAAACCGAAGATTTCTTAACCAAAGAAGAAGAACAAGAAATTGTTCAAGCTATAGTTACAGCCGAAAAAAACACTTCGGGGGAAATTCGTGTACATATTGAAGAAACATCAGAAAAACCTCCTATCGAAAGAGCTAAGGAGGTTTTTTCTACACTAGAAATGCACAAAACAGAAGCCAGAAATGGCGTATTGTTTTATATAGGTGTCGCCAATAAAGGTTTCGCTATTTTAGGTGATGAAGGAATAAACAACGTTGTAGAAGCTGATTTTTGGGATTGCACAAAAGACCTTGTTTTAGAACATTTTAAAAATAAAGAATTTAAGAAAGGTTTAGTTGAAGGCGTTTTAAGAGCAGGTGAAAAATTGAAACATTATTTTCCATATCAGTCTGATGACACTAACGAACTTTCTAATGAAATATCAAAAGGATAATGAGAATAAGTAAAAAGGCAAAAGATAAAAGGCAAAAGATAAAAATAGTACGTAATCTATTTTTATTGTTTACCCTATTCTTCAGTAGCAATTTACTGTTTTCTCAGTATAACATTCCTGAAGTTCCAAAATTTCAAACGAGTGTATATGATTATGCAAACGTTTTATCTGCTTCAGAAAAGCAACAATTAGAAGAAAAACTAATCCATTTTTCCGACTCAACAACTACACAAATTGTTGTTATTACTATTGAAAGCCTTAAAGGCGAAGACATTGGAATTCTTACTCCTAAGTGGGGACAAGAATGGGGAATTGGTGGAACAGAAAAAAATGACAATGGTGTCATAATTTTATTAGCTAGAGACGAACGTAAAATATGGATTTCGCCTGGTTATGGCTTGGAACAATATTTATCTGCAGGAATAACTGGCGAAATTGTTAGAGACATAATTATTCCTGAATTTAAAGCAGGAAGTTATTATAATGGACTAAATGCTGGTACTGACGCCATTTTTGAAGTTATTAAGGGAACTTACAAAGGAACTCGCAAACAAAACAATAAAGGAAGCGGAATTCCTGTTTTCATTTTTATTTTCTTTATAATTATACTTATCATTTTAATTTCAAAAAACAAAGGCAACGGTAACAACAACGGAACAGGTGGTTTTGGCGGTCCTAGCCTAATGGATGTAATTATCTTAAGCAGCCTAGGTCGTGGAAACGGCGGAGGAAGTTTTGGTGGTGGTTCATCTGGTGGTGGTTTTGGTGGAGGAGGTTTCGGTGGTGGCTTTGGCGGCGGCGGTTTCTCTGGTGGAGGAGCTGGCGGAAGTTGGTAATTCAATTAACATAATAAATTAAAAAAAAACTCGTTAGAAAATCTAACGAGTTTTTTTATTAATCGATTATAATGAATGAATTATCGTCTTTTTTCTTCCCTCCAAACTTTTCTAATTTATAGGTCAAAGAGAACATTGCATATTGCTGTAAAACTGTATTCTCAGCATCAGTAATTGCTGTTGGTGTAATTGTTCTGGTGGCACTTACATTTTGATTTAAAACATCATATACTTTTACTTTTGCTAATAATTTATCTTGAAAGAAATTATATCCTAAACTCAAATTCCATAAATAAAAATCTTTTTGGAAACCATCGGCAATATTTGAGTTGTAATTATAACCAAAATCACTTCCTAAAACTACCTTTTTAGGCCAATAAGTTGTAATTTCTAATTTAGCATTATGTAAGAAGTTATTTGTATTATCAATCACATAATTAGTAAAATCATTTGTTATGTATGTATATTTATACGACGGACTAATTGTAATTAATTCATCGATAATCCAAGAAGCATTAATTTTCGGATTTAAATTCAACCCTCTTGATTCAAACAATGTAGTATTTGTTAATCCTTGATTATAGTCATAACCAACTTGCAATCCAAATCCGTATTTAAACGTTCTTGTTTCCTTTTTCAAGGATTTACTAAAGCTAAAGCCAATATAAGAACTATATGCTTTATCTACATTTTGATAAGTTGTTGTTGCTTTAAAATCTGAATCGTAGGTAGTTGAAGCCACAATTTGATTTACATCATAATCTCCTCCTGCATAAGCATAAAAACCACTTCGTGTAGGGTAATCATAATTATTAAAGTTCAAATAAAGAGAATAATTTTCATTTGGTTTTAAATCAGCATTCCCTATAAATGTATTCAAAGGATTTGAAAGGTTCTGGAAAGGTAAAATTTGATTTGCAGTAGGAAGATTAACGCTATATGAGTAATAACTGTAGATAGATTTTGATTTTGCCAATGTAATACTTAAATAACCATTCATTTTTGGATACATGTAATTTTTATTTACAGTAGTTTTAGTTGACAAATAATTAGACTGATTGTTGAAGTTTATAATTTCAGTTCCCATTGAAATACTTCCTCTAATTTTCTTTTTTCGAATACTAATTCCCGCCATTGGAATAACAGATGAAGTAGTTGAAAATATATCGTTTGAAAGTATATCGTTAAAAGTATCGTACTCATTAATTGAAGTGTTAAAATCAAAAGTGTTTCTTGAGTCTTTAGATTTTTTGTAACTGTAAGTTGTTTTAAAATTAAAAACAAGAGAATCCATCAAAGGTTCAGAATACCCTATTTCTGCTCTAAAACTATCTTTTCTTGAATCGTCAGCTCTAAACTGATCTCTATCATCGTTTGAGCTACCCGATTGTAAAAAAGTAGTGGTTGTTTTTGTATATAAATCGGAATTGTTTTTACTGTTCTCATTATTAAACGAAGCGCTAATTCCTCTACCTTTTTTCTTTAACCCTTTATAAAAGTAGATGTTGTTTTTGAAAGTATTATTATTACTTGCCCAACTATTATCCGTTGTGTTTTCGTTTAAAGCAGCTCCAGATTCATCAAATGTTGCATCAAATCCTGAGTTATTATTTACAATTTCACTTTTAGAAAAACTTGGACTTATGTATAATGTTGCAGTTGAATCTAGTTTTATTTCAAAATCCATTGCAATATTGTGTCCATCAGTAGTTGATTTTGTTTTTGATTCTGCAAGTGTATTTGTGTTTCCTGCAGGTAGTAAATTAACACGGTTGGTTCTATTAGAATTATTGGTTTCTGCATTAGAATAATAGTAACTTCCATTTGGACTAATTTTCTTATTTGCCCATTCATCTGCATAATTTACACCAATCATATTTGATTGTGTAATTCCATTATTTCCACCAAATTGCATTCCGTTAATACCAAAACTTCCGTTATCGTTAATCCAAATAGAGCTATTTCTTCCGCCGCCCATATTGTCAAATATTTCATCCATTGAAAAACCAATAGAATTAATATTATTTGAAGAACCTAAAACACTAATTTTTTGAACATCTTTAAAATAGTTAAACAATAAACTTGATTCATACCGATTGTCAGTTCCATAACCTGCTGTAACTTTACCAAACATTCCTTTATTTTTATCTTCTTGAATGGTTAAGTTTATCGTTTTTTCATTAGAAGTAGCATCTTGACCAGAAAGCTCTTCTTCTTTTGTTTTGGTATCAGAAACTTGTACCTTTTCAATCATATCTGCCGGTAAATTTTGGGTTGCAATTTTCCCGTCTTTACCAAAAAAAGGCTTTCCATTAACCAAAATATTATTTACTTCTTTACCGTTTACCGTTATTTTTCCTTCTTCATCAATTTCTACTCCTGGCAATTGTTTCAATAAGGCTTCAACGTTAGCATCTGGCCTTACTTTAAAAGAGGAAGCATTAAATTCTAGAGTATCATTTTTAATTGTAATTGGTGGTGCTTCAGACTTTACAACAACTTCGTTTAACGTATTTACATTTTCAGATAATCTTAGAAAACCAAAATCTTTATCTTGATTTATAGATTCTAATTTTTCAGAATAATCAATATATCCAATGTATGAAATTTTAAAAGCTACTGAGGTTTCAATTTTTTTAGTTTTTATTTCAAAGTTTCCGTTTTTATCTGAAATAGTATAATCTAAAACAGCATCAGTATTAATTGACTTTAAGTAAATTGTTGCTGATTCTAGTGGAAGTGAAGTTTCTTTATCAACCACTTTCCCTTTTAAGGAAACTGTATTCTGACTATAATTTGCTGTGAAATAAAATAAAAATAATGTAAATATTACTTTTTTGAACATATTGATAACGTTGTTTAGTTTACTTTTTTTAATTAAACAACGAAATAAAATAATTATTGTGTAAATAAAATTTTTCTTACGAAAAATTTAACTTTTTACAACAAAAAACCGAAGCATTAACTTCGGTTTTTATATTATTTCTGTCTAAAATAAATATCTATTGGTACTCCACTAAAGTTATATTCTTGTCGCAATTGATTTTCAATAAATCGCTTATATGGGTCTTTTACATATTGTGGTAAGTTAGCAAAGAAAACAAACTGTGGTGTAGCCGTTGGCAATTGCATACAATATTTAATTTTTACATATTTACCTTTTAATGCTGGTGGTGGCATTCTTTCAATAATAGGCAACATGGTGTCGTTAAACTTAGAAGTTGGAATACGTTGTTTTCTATTTTCAAAAACTTCAACAGCAGCTTCTAACGCTTTTAGTAAACGTTGTTTTGTAAGTGCAGACACAAACAAGATAGGCACATCTGTAAAAGGTTTTAATTCTTCACGTATACGTGCTTCATATTCTTTAGTAGACATGGTGTCTTTTTCAATTAAATCCCATTTGTTTACTAAAATTACAATTCCTTTTCTGTTTTTTTCAGCTAACCAAAAAATACTTTGATCTTGACCTTCAAATCCTCTGGTTGCATCAATCATTAAAATACAAACATCACTATGTTCAATTGCTCTTACTGAACGCATTACTGAGTAAAATTCTAAATCTTCTTTTACTTTAGCTTTTCTACGAATTCCAGCAGTATCCACTAATTTAAATTCAAATCCAAAACGATTATAAGTGGTATCAATTGCATCACGAGTTGTTCCGGCAATATCTGTAACTACAAATCGTTCTTCTCCAATTAATGCATTGATAAAAGATGATTTTCCTGCATTTGGTCGACCAACAACTGTAAAACGAGGCAATGGATTTTCTTCAACAACAACTTCTGGCATTTCTGGCAAAGCTTCAACAAGAGCATCTAACAAATCTCCTGTACCACTTCCACTCATTCCTGCAATTGTAAAATAATCACCTAAACCTAGATTATAGAATTCTACAGCGTCTTTTTCACGCATTGCATTATCTACTTTATTTACAGCAATTAAAATAGGTTTTGTGACTTTACGAAGTAATTTAGCCACTTCTGCATCCATAGGAGTTATACCTTCTTCAACATCAACCATGAAGATAATAGCATCTGCTTCATCGATAGCTAATTCTACCTGACGGCGAATTTCGCCTTCAAATACATCATCAGAGCCTTTTATATAACCTCCAGTATCAATTACAGAAAACTCTTTTCCATTCCATTCACTTTTTCCGTAATTTCTATCACGTGTTACTCCACTAACCGAATCTACAATCGCATCTCTACGTTGAATTAATCGATTGAACAAAGTTGACTTACCAACATTTGGCCTTCCTACTATGGCAACAATATTATTCATACTCCTATTTTTGAATTTGCAAAAGTACAATTTTTTTCGGAGCTTTTAAAGTATGCAATACAACACGATTAATTTATATTTTTTTATTTCAACTTCAACTGATATTTATCTCTGATTTATTTGAAAACTATTATTTTTTTTTACTTTAGCTTTCAAATAAACTATATATGGAAATAGAAAATAATATTGTGTTACGACCAAGGTTTCAAAAAGACATTGCGTTGACTACCGAAACTATTTTAGAAAATGCTAAAAAATTAAAAGAAGAAGTAAAAGAAGATTATCGTATTAAAATTTCAGATAATCATATTTTCTTTTTTATAACATTAGCTAAAAGAAAATATTATTCGCCTCATTTGCATATTGAATTAGAAGAAAACGAAGACAAAACCACTCATATAAAAGGGTTATTTGGTCCAGACCAAACTGTTTGGACTTTTTTTATGTTTCTTCATTTTATTATTGCAGGGATTTTTTTAATCTTCTCAATGATAGCTTATTCTCATTGGAGATTAAAACAATCTACTACATTAGATTTTATAATTATGGGCACAATGGTTGTTTTTTGGTTTGCACTATATACTCAAGCCAGAATAAATAGAAAAAAATGTGCTCCGCAAATGTATAAGTTAGAAGATTTAATGAATAAGATATTAGAATAAAAAAAAGCCTATCGAGTTCGATAGGCTTTTTTTTAATTATTATTATAACCAAATCTTTTTAATTGATAAGCACTGCTTCTCCAATCTTTATTTACTTTAACGTAAGTTTCAAGATGAATTTGTTTTCCAAAGAACTTCTCTAAATCGGCTCTTGATTGAATTCCAACTCTTTTTAAAGCCGAACCTTTATGCCCAATAATGATACCTTTTTGAGAATCTCTCTCAACCATAATTACAGCTCTAATTCTAATTATTTTTTCATCTTCAAGAAATTCTTCTGTTTCAATTTCAACAGCGTATGGAATTTCTTTGTCGTAATTAAGAAGTATTTTTTCTCTAATAATTTCGTTAACAAAGAAACGTTCAGGTTTGTCTGTTAAAGTGTCTTTTGGATAAAAAGGTGGTGAAACTGGTAGTAATTCAACAATTCTATCAAAAACCATTTGAACATTAAAATTTTCTAAAGCCGAAATAGCAAAAATTTCTGCATTTGGCACTTTTTCAGACCATAATTCAACTTGTTCGTCTAATTCTTCTTGGTTTGACTTATCAATTTTATTTAAAATTAATAAAACAGGAATTTTTGAATGGATAATTTTATTAAAAAAAGCTTCGTCTTTTAACTCCTTCTCTCCTATTTCCACCATATAAATAAGCACATCAGCATCTTCAAAAGCACTTTTTACAAAGTCCATCATTGACTTTTGCATTTCGTATGCAGGTTTAATAATACCAGGTGTATCAGACAAAATCATTTGAAAATCATCTCCATTTACAATTCCTAAAATTCTATGACGAGTTGTTTGTGCTTTACTTGTAATAATTGACAAACGCTCACCAACAAAAGCATTCATTAATGTAGATTTACCAACGTTTGGATTTCCAATAATATTTACAAAGCCCGCTTTATGATCCATTTAAAATATATTAATTCTTATTGTGAATATTTTTTGACTTAAAAAGTCTAGTTTACAAAGGTAATCATATCAGTTGAATACAAGAAATAAAAGAATATTTATTAAAAAACACTTGTATATTCAAATAATCGTTGTACTTTTGCACTCACAAATCGCGGGATAGAGCAGTAGGCAGCTCGTCGGGCTCATAACCCGAAGGTCACAGGTTCGAGTCCTGTTCCCGCTACTAAGTAACCTTATTGAGAGTACAAAACGCACATCGCGGGATAGAGCAGTAGGCAGCTCGTCGGGCTCATAACCCGAAGGTCACAGGTTCGAGTCCTGTTCCCGCTACTAAGAAGCTTTCTAGAAATAGAAAGCTTTTTTTATATAAAAAAATGCCTGTTGATTAATTTCCAATTTTTCTCGTAAAGATTCTTTAAATTTGAAAAAATCTCTTCTATATAAATGAAAATTAAAACATTTATTTTTTTATTATTTTGTCTCTTATGGAATAACAATTCCTTTTCCCAAAACATTACAGAAGCAAAAGACACAGTTTCTGTTTATCAGAATATTAAAGAATTTTCAGTTAAAAACAATGTTTCAGATTTTTTCTACAAACTGATTTTTAAATTAAAAAAGAAAAATAAAAATAGAAAAATTGTCAATACGAATTCAATAATTTCAGACACCTTAAACTATAATTCAAAAATAATAAGAAACATTTACATTGAAACTTATGATCCTTTTGGCTATTCTATTCAAGACAGCTTGAAGAAACCTGAAAACAAAATTGACAAGTTTGGAAATGCATTACATATAAAAACTAAAAAAATCACTATAAAAAACCTTCTTTTATTTAAAAAAAATGAACCTTTTGACCAACTAACCATCAATGAATCAGAACGTTTAATAAGAAGTCAACGCTATACAAGAAGAGTTACAATCACTCCCTTACCTATTTCAACCGAAAATGATTCAATAGATATTTTTGTAAAAGTATTAGATTCATGGAGCTTATTACCTAACGGAAGTGCATCATCAAATCAAGCAACAGGGAAACTAACTGAACGTAACTTGCTTGGATTAGGCCATCGAATCAGTGGGACATATAAAACCCGATTTGAAGACAAAGAAAAAGCTATTTCAGGATCATATACAGTTAACAACATAAAAAACACCTATCTACAATTTATTTTAGGCTATACTAACGACTTTGACAACAACAGTAAAAGAAGTGTAAATTTAAAAAGAGATTTCTTTTCACCAGTAACTAAATGGGCTGGTGGAGTATACTTTGAAAATAAAATTCAAAACGAAAAATTTATAAGCATTCCAGATACTATTGTTAATAATATGATAAAATCTGAGTATCAAGAATATTGGATTGGTAAATCATTTAAAATTTTTAGTTCCAATGATTACTTCAAAAGAAGCACACGATTAATAACTTCTATTACTTACCAAAAAACAAATTATTTGACAAAAGCAACATCTTATGCTGATCCTTATGATTATTTTTCAAACACAAAAAATATAATTGGACAAATAGGAATTACTTCGCAAAAATACTATAAAGATCAATTTTTATTTAATTATGATATTACTGAAGACGTACCTTATGGGGAAATATTTGCAATTATTATTGGTCTTCAAAACAAAAACAATCAAGAACAAATGTATTTTGGAGCAAAAGCATCAAGAGGCAGAAAATACAGTTTTGGCTACACTAGTTTTGACCTAGAATGGGGAAGTTTTTTTAATAATAACACTGCATTTCAAACAGCTTTTAAAACCGAAATTAACTATATAAGTCCTTTAATTGAGCTAAAAAATTGGAAAATTAGACAATTTATAAAACCTTCATACACTTGGGGAAACAACAGAAACCCGTCTGAAAAGGACAAATTATCTTTAAATGAAGAATATGGGATTCAAGGCTTCAATAGCTCTATTTTAGGCACACAAAAATGGCTAGTATCATTTCAAACACAAACATATACACCCGGAAGTTGGAATGGTTTTAGATTTAGTCCCTATCTTAATTTTACTTTAGGAAGCATCAACCACAAAAATGTTGATTTATTTAAAAATAAAGTGTACACTAAAATTGGTATTGGAGCATTAATTAACAACGACTTCTTAGTTTTTAATAGTTTTCAAATTTCATTTTCTTATTACCCAAATATTCCGTTAGAAGGAGACAACATCTTAAAAACAAATTCTTTCGAAAACAATGATTTGTCACTTCCTGAATTTCAACTAAATAAGCCAGAATATATTAATTATCAATAAAATATTTTTTATTAGTCTATAAAAATTAAAAAGAGTAGTTTTGCACAAAATTTAAAATTAGTAAAAATTGCTTTAAAGAAAGCACTTTATCTCCTTGATTATGAATATGAAAAAAATTGTTGAGTATAGAAAACTACTTAACGTTACTAAAGACGCTACTTTAAAAGAATTAAAGTCAATTTACAGAAACAGTATGAAAGAAAATCATCCTGACAAGTTTACTAATGAAGAAGATAAATTAGCAGTAGAAGAATTAAGCACTTTAACTATTGAAGCATATCATTTTTTAGTAAGTATTGCTCCTGAAACTTTAGAAAAAGACAAAGCAGAATATACCAAAACAACCACTTCAGTTAATATATTAGATTTTTATATGGAAAAAACTGTATTATATGTTCATTTCTTAGACGGAAGTAAATATGAATACTTTGGAGTTCCAAAAAACACATACATAAAAATGGTAAATGCAGAATCTCCAAGTAGATTTGCGAGACGTCATATTTATAATAATTTCTTGTACAGAAGCGCAAGCAAGTTAGTTGCTGCTGAATAAATAAAAAAAACCTTTCAAATGAAAGGTTTTTTTTATTTATTCAACAACTGTTAATTTTCGTATATTAGTCTTACCAATTTTAAAAACTAATCATATGGAAATTAACTTTTTTGCTATTTTAACAGCTGCTTTATCAAGTTTTGTAGTCGGATTTATTTGGTATCATCCAAAAGTTTTTGGAACTATTTGGATGAACGAAACAGGAATGACTGATGAGAAAGCAAGACAAGGAAATATGCTAAAAATATTCGGACTTACTTTTGTTTTCGCTTTTATACTAGCATTTTACATGCAAGTTTTAACTATTCATCAATTAGGAGTTGCCGGATTAGTAGGAGGAAATATTGAAAATGCTAAACCATCTTACTTTGCTTTTATGAGTGATTATGGCGAAGCATATAGAACTTTTAAACATGGTGTATTTCACGGTTTATTATCAGGTTTATTTATATCGCTACCTGTAATTGCTACAAATTGTTTATTTGAACAAAAATCATTTAGATATGCTGCAGTAACTGCTGGATATTGGATTGTTGTTATGTCAATTATGGGCGGAATAATTTGTGCTTGGAAATAAATATGAATAAATGTTGTCTTTTTAACATTTTATTTAATACCAATCGTCCTATTTTTGTGGGACGATTTTTTTATTTTGGAAAACATAAACTTTAAAGTATATACATCTATTTCAACTCTTCCGGAAAACTGGAATGAAGTAGCTGCATCAAATCATTTTTTACAAACTCCTTATTTACAAGTGCTAGAAAATTCTGCACCTACAAATATGGAATGTTTTTACATAGGAATATTTGAAAATGACAAGTTAGTTGGAACACTTTTATCCCAATATTTAGATTTAAATAAACTAGAGTCTTTTGGAGAAAGAGATAGCTGTTTAAAAACACACATTCGAAATTTTATTTTTAAAAACTTCGCCTCACATGTTCTCTTCATTGGAAATAATATGATATCAGGACAAAATGCTTATGCCCTTTCTAAAGAAATTGAACATAAATGTTTAAGTAAATTATTAATTGATTGCAGCAATGCACTTATTATTTACTTTAAAAATAAAGGAATTAAAATACACATTGTTTCATTTAAAGATTTTTACAAACAAAACGCAACTCTGTTCAAAAAGAATTATTTTAATAACCTTTACGAATTTAACGCACAACCTAATATGATTTTCAATTTAAATGAAAATTGGAGTTCAAAAGAAGATTATGTTGCTGCATTTACAAAAAAATACAGAGACCAATACAAAAGAGCACATAAAAAATATAATGGAATTATTGAAAAAGAACTTAGCTTAGATGATGTAATTTTTCATGAAAACAGAATTAATGAACTTTATCATTATGTTGCCAAAAACGCCCCTTTTAATACTTTTTTTCTAGCTGAGAATCATTTTTCGACATTTAAAAAACAATGCGGAAGTAGATTTAGAATATTTGGACATTTCTTAAACGACAAACTTGTTGGTTTTCACACGCTTTTACTTAACGAAGATGTTTTAGAAACGTATTTTCTTGGTTATGATGACGAAATTCAAAAAAACAACATGTTATATCTAAATATGTTGTATCATATGACTGAATTTGGTATTGAAAATCATTTTAAAAAAATAATCTTTGGACGAACCGCAATAGAAATTAAAAGTTCAATTGGTGCAGAACCAGTTTACATGTCGGGTTTTATCCTGCACACAAATTCATTTGTAAATAAATTTATAGGAAAAATATTTCAAAGCCTTGAACCCAATTTAGAATGGAATCAACGTCATCCTTTCAAATAAAAAAAACCAATTAAATTAACAATTGGTTTCATATTTTATAAAGAATCTATTTCTTCTTGAACAACTTCCCAGTCTTCCAATAATTGATCTAATTCTTTCTTTTTCTTCTCGTAAGCTGTAAAAAAAGCTGCATTTTCAATTAACTTATCATAATTTGAAGCTAATTCTCTATCGTCTTTTTGAATATCTTTTTCTAATTGCTGAATTTGACTTTCAATCTTACTTAATTTATTTTGTAATGATTTATTTTTCTTTTGATCTTCATAAGACAAACTCTTCGCTTCATTTTTTTCTTTGGGCTTAATCACTTCATCAACCTTTTCAAAAGCACGCATGTCATTTGCCTTCTTTTGCTCCAAGAAGAAGTTTATATCACCTAAATATTCACGAATTTTTTGATCTTTAAATTCATAAGTAACATTTGCTAAGCCTTGTAAAAAATCTCTATCGTGAGAAACCAATAACAATGTTCCTTCATATTTATTTAATGCCGCCTTTAAAACATTCTTAGACTTAATATCTAAGTGATTCGTTGGCTCATCCATCAAAAGCACATTAATTGGCTGTAAAAGCAGCTTACAAAGCGCCAAACGGTTTCTTTCACCTCCAGATAATACTTTTACTTTCTTTTCCACGTCATCACCTCTAAAAAGAAACGAACCAAGCATATCTCTAACTTTAGAACGATTAGAATCTGTAGCTGCTTCAAGCATTGTATCTAACAAGGTTTTTTCACCATCTAAATACTCAGCTTGGTTTTGGGCGAAATAACCAACTTGTACATTGTGACCTAATTTAATACTTCCTTCATATTCAAACTCATTTACAATTGCTTTAATAAAAGTAGATTTTCCTTGGCCATTTTGACCAACGAAAGCGATTTTACTTCCACGCTCAACCAATAACGAAATATCTTTTAAAATAGTTTTATCTCCGTAAGACTTTGTAACATGTTCAGCTTCAACTACAACTCTACCTGGAACTTGAGAAACAGGAAATGAAATATTCATTACAGAATTATCATCTTCATCTACTTCAATACGTTCTACTTTATCTAATTTTTTAATTAAAGATTGCGCCATTGATGCTTTAGATGCTTTTGCTCTAAATTTTTCAATTAACTTTTCGGTTTCTTCAATTTTTTTAGCCTGATTTTTTTGAGTAGCCAATTGCTTTTCGCGAATTTCATGACGTAACTCTAAATATTGAGTATAGGGTTTGTTGAAATCATATGCTTTTCCTAATGAAATTTCAATAGTTCTATTAGTTACATTATCCAAAAACATTTTATCATGGGATACAATAACCACAACTCCAGAAAAATTTCTTAAAAAACCTTCTAACCAAATAATACTTTCAATATCTAAGTGATTTGTTGGCTCATCTAAAAGCAGAATATCGTTAGACTGAAGAAGAAGTTTAGCTAATTCAATACGCATACGCCAACCTCCTGAAAAAGTATCGGTTTGATTATTAAAATCTTCACGTTTAAAACCAAGACCTAAAAGAATTTTCTCTGTATCACCCACGTAATTATAACCGCCGAGAACATCATAATGGTGAGTTACATCACTAAGTTCTTCAATAATTTTTAAATATTCCTCTGATTCATAGTCAGTTCTTGTTACCAACAAATGATTTAACTCATCTAATTTCAGCTCAGCTTTTTTAATTTCTTCAAAAGCTTGATAAGCCTCTTCTAAAACAGTTCTTCCTTCTTCAAAATCGATATCTTGGCGAAGAAAACCCATTTTCACTTCTTTTTCAGTAGCTATAACACCGGAATCTGGTTTAAAATCACCCGCCAAAATTTTCAACATAGTAGATTTTCCAGCTCCATTTTTTCCAACTAATCCAACTCTATCTCCAGAACCTAATCTAAAAGTAACTTCTTCAAACAAATATGTTCCGCCAAACGAAACCGACAAATTATGAATATTTAACATCTTCTTTTTGTAATGATTGTTACACAAATAAACACCTTAATTGGTATCTTTGTGTAAAATTTATGCAAATGTTAAAAAAAGGATCCAAACTATATAGTATTTTAACAGGAAGTTGTCCAAAATGCCATGAAGAAAGTATGTATTTGAATAAAAATCCATATAATTTAATGGAAATTTACAAAATGCATGAAAAATGCAGTCATTGTGAAACAAGATATAAAATTGAACCTTCTTTTTTTTATGGAGCAATGTATGTAAGTTATGCGGTAGGAATTGCATTTGCAGTTGCAGCATTTGTCATTTCATATATCTTTTGCAGTAGCACTTTAAAAACTGCTTTTATAGTAATAATAATTACTCAAATATTACTTATGCCTTTCACAATGAGAGTGTCAAGAAATATTTGGGCAAATATTTTTATACATTTTGATAAAAACTGGAAAAACAAAAAAGGAACTAAAAACTAGTTCCTTTTTTTATAAATTCTATCTATGTTAATTTCTTCATCTAGAGGAATATTATTCTCAATGTAATTAAATAATTGATGTGCTAAAAATGGACCCAACATAACTCCTCTTGTTCCTAGACCATTAAGAATATACATATTTGGATGATTTGGATGTAGACCAACTAATGGCCTTCTGTCTTTTACCGTAGGACGAACTCCTGCAAAATGCTCAAGTACTTCGTATTTACAATTAATCAATTCTTCTAACTTAGATAATAATTCAGTTTTTGCTTCTTCAGTTGTAGTATTTGTTTTATCATTCCAATCATAAGTTGCACCTACTTTATAACAATCTTTCCCAATAGGAATAATAAAAATACTAGCATTAATAATTGATTCAATTTTTAAATCTGCGGATTTAATTAGTAATAATTCCCCTTTTGTACCATCTAATGGTAAATCTTTAAAAAAAGGATTAGAATGCATACCAAATCCTTCAGCAAAGATTACATTTTTTGCTTTCACATCCTTATAGGCAACAAAATCATCACCAAACTCGAAGAGAGAATAATCTATTCTTTCAGAAATCAAAAGATTATTTACAATAAGATATTTTGAATAAGCATCAACTAAACAATTAACATCTAAATAACCAGTTTGATAAACTTCCCCGAAACCAAATTTGGCATTAATAGAAACATTCGTATTATTTAATAAGGTTGTAGAAAGAAAAGGTGATAAATTTGGTTTATCAGAAGCTTGAAACCAGTTATTTTGCTCTTCAATAGAATTAAAAACTCTAAGAACTGGAACATTATAATCAAACTTACAAAAAAGTTTCTCTTCTAATTGTTTATAGAAAACAGTAGACAAGGCAAGTTGTTCTTTAGCTTTCCAAACTTCGCTAAAACGTTTTAGGATAACAGGATTATACATTCCACCAGCAACTTTAGAAGAAGGCTGAGAACCATCATCAAAAACAAGAACTGACTTGTTATTTTGAATTGCAATTTCGGAAAAAGAAACTCCAGCAATACCAGCACCAACAATTAAATAATCTATCATAATACAAAAATAAAAAAACTCTTACCAATGGTAAGAGTTTTTTTTATGAATTGGAGAAAAACTATATTAATAATTCCACATATCTTGTTCGAAATCTCTAATTTTTTCTTTAACACGCTCAGACTCTAATAATTGCATTTGCGCATTTTCTTTCATATAATCTTTAATCAATCTATCACCGTAAACATTCTCTTCTAGATAAATTACACCATTAAAACGACGCGAATTTAACAAGTGATCAAATGTAAATGGCATAGCCGAATTTCTATCATTAAAAGCTTTAGCCTCGTGCAAGATATCTCTAGCTGCAGGAAAGTAAACCCAAAATAATTCGATATAATCTTTTACATCATTATTCATTGTATATACATCCGGAACAATTGGACAAATACCTAACATTCTGTATTTTAATTCACCTTGACGCTTATCAAAATACCAATATCCAACTAATTTATAAGCATCTACATGAAATGCTTCAATTTGTGTTTTAACAATATATTCTTCAGGAATAGATTCTCCAGCATTGTAATATTCTCTACCTGCATCGGTAGTATCAATAAATACTAAAGAAGCTTCAATATCCTTTAAAGATTTTTTGTCAGTAAAATAACTAGAATCATAGATCTCTGTAATTTTACCATCTTTAATTCCATCAATAAGCACTTTATATAAAGGCTTTCTGTCTGGACCTAAATCACCTTCAATAGGAAAATAGAAAGGAAAATTAACACGCTCATCTAGATCAACAATTTCCCATGTACGTTTACCCATTAAGATATCTCTATCATGAACATAACCGTAAGGCATTGGTTTATCATTGTCAGCTACTAATTCTGCTTCAGTCTTCTTACCTATTTGATCAGGTGTCTTTGCATTTAATAAATTAGATTGAGCAAAGGTAAAAGTTGAACTTAAACCTAAAGCAACTACTAATATAAAATTTCTCCAATTCATTTTTTTATTCTTTTAGTTTATAAATAAACTCTGAAAGTTAATTTTTATTGTACTTCAAATGTACAAGGAGCAGTTTTCTTTAACATAATAGAACTACCTCTTAATTTTGTTTTAATCTCAGAAATAACAACTAAGTCACCTCTACTAGCTTTAGCAATAGCTGCTTTTGCTCTACCATCCATACGTGTTCCATTAACAACAATTGTAGGTTGTCCAGGCACTTTAATGTTAAAACTAACAACATCAATATTTAATTCAAAATCAAAATCCTCTAATTTAGCACCAACTGAAGAAACTTCTAAACTGTTCTTAGGTCCTTTTGCGCTATATTCACCACGGATTGTACCCATTGGTGCAGGGATATCTTTAATTCTGAATATTTTCTTATCCGAAACAGGTTTACCATCAGGTAATTTACCGTTTACGTTAATAGTAACCTCACGTCCTGAACCTGGATTCATGTTGTATTTACCTACACCAGATCCTTTAGACAAACCAGCACCAGAAGCACTTACTTTATCATCTGAAATACCAGCAAATGAAATTGTCATTGGGTTAGTTACACCTCTATAAACAACATTCATTTTATCTGCCGAAATAGTAGCAGAATTTGGTCTAGGAACTACTACATAGTTACCTTTAATTGGTAAACTAACAACTTTACCACCTTCATCAAAGTTAAATGAACCCGTAATTTCATGCTCTCCAACACTACCTGCATTGAAAGAGAAATTAGCCTGTCCAGCTTCGGCTTTTACAGTTTGACCATTAACAATAACAGATTTAGCTACTAATGTTGGATCGAATTTACCTAATATAACTCTTCCTTTTACAGCTTCTCCTTGGAAAAAAGCTGATTTTTCAGGAACAACTATTGGTTGATAAGCAGTTAAAGATGCTGCAGCAACTAAGTCAGATTGAAACATTCCACTAATAACATCACTTTCAGTGGTTTTAATATCTGCTTGTAATTGAGATAATTTAGTAACTGTAGCTATTAAAGGGAAACCTTTATAGTTATAATCTAACCAATTTAAAGTTGCACCTGCACTTTTAGATTTTACAGGAGCAGTTGCAAATCTAGCTTCAATTTTCTTCATTTCTGGATCAGAAATAGAACTTCCTCCTGCTTTTTTAATATCTGATGAAAAAGCTGCAAGTCTATCTAAAAACTCTTGACCTTTAGGTGTTGGTTTATCACCAGCGAACCACATTTCATCAACAGCATCTCCTTTATCCATTGCTTCAAATGGTAAATTACCATCTTCGTCTCTAGGATAATCTTTAGTTATTTCAGTTTTAATTTTTTCAATATAATCAGAAAAGTCTTTAGCTAATTTTCTAATTTTATCAACTTTTGCTTTCTTATCACCAAACTGACCTGGTTGATCAGCTGCTTTTTGAGCTAATTGTTCAAATGAAGACTGATTACGCACATCAGCAATTCCATTTGATTCTATAATTTTGTTATTTAAAATCCCAAAAGCAGATAATACTTCTTTTGACATATTTAAAGCTAACATTGCGATGAAAACCAAGTACATTAGGTTTACCATCTTTTGTCTAGGACTTAATTTTCCTCCTGCCATTTTCCTGTAATTAGTTTTTGATTATTAATTTATTTAATTTTCGATAAAACTAATTATCCTCTGTTATTCATAGCAGTTAACATTCCACCGTAAACTGAGTTTAAAGATGCGATGTTAGAAGTCATAGACTGCATTTGTTCTTTTAATTTAGATGCATTTTCAGCAATTTCTTTATTAGCTTCAGCATTTCTAGAAGCACTTTCTAATTGTACTTTATACAAACTATTTAAAGCTTCCATCTGAGCAGCTGCTTGAGACATTTCCTCAGCATATTTCTTTTGACCTGCCATAGCATCTACAGTTGGAGAAATACTTTTAGCAGCTCCTTCAAAATTTTTGATACTAGCCCCTAAACTTTCCATTAAAGCACCATCAATTTTTGCTTCTTTTAACATGTTATCTAATTTTTGAGACAACAATCCTTGTGCTTCAGCTGGATTTTCTTTCTTAGGTTTTTTATCATTAGCAACACCGTTTGCTAATTCTGGATATACTAAAGTCCAGTCTAATTCATCTTCTGGATTATCAAATGCAGATAAACCGAAAATTAAAGCCTCTGTTCCTAAACCTACGATCAACATCAAACTAGCTCCTGGCCAGTGCATTAATTTAAATAATGCTCCGATGATTACTACTGCCGCTCCCATACCGTAAGCGAAATTCATTGCTTTTTTGCTTAAAAATCCCATAATAAAATTTGTTAGTTAGTTAAGTTAAATATAAAATTGGTTAATATATTTATTATTTTGGACTGTTTCCAGTCGAACCAGTACCCATATAATCTTGCACTGTTCTAAATCCGATATAACTTCTAGCTGAATCAGCATATTCAAAGTCACGTGTTGCTACCTGTAAGAAATATCCAACATCTTTCCAAGAACCACCTCTTACAACTTTACGTTGATTTTTACGATCTGGAACATTTGGATTCATAGTAGAAACAAACTCATAAGCAGATGCATCATAAGAAGACTCAGTCCATTCAGAAACATTACCTGCCATATTGTATAAGTTGTAATTATTTGGCTCATACGAACGTGCCTCAACAGTATACAAAGCACCGTCAGCTGCATAATCACCTCTATTTGGTTTAAAGTTAGCCATAAAACAACCTCTATCATTTTTAGCATAAGGACCTCCCCATGGGAAAGTTGCAGATTCAATTCCACCTCTAGCAGCGTACTCCCACTCAGCCTCTGTTGGCAAACGGAAAGAATTCACTTGATCTCTTCCTTTTTTCTTTTTAATATAAGAATTCTTATACAAAGTTCTCCAAGCACAGAATGCTTTAGCTTGATTCCAAGACACTCCAACTACAGGATACTCCCCATAAGCTTGGTGCCAAAAGTAATCATTATGCATTGGCTCATTGTAAGAATATGCAAAATCTTTAATCCAAGCTGTTGTATCAGGATAAACCTCAATTGGTTTTGTATTTTCATAAAGACCTTTACGTCCTTTTTTCTTTACAGCCTCATTCCAATCAACTTCTCTAAATTTAAATTTCAATTTAGAAACATCTAATGTTTTCAATCCATTATAAGATTCAGATTCTGGCAAGTACATAGAATCCATTACTTCAACATAATACTCATCTGGATATTTCTGAGGGTCATCAAGTAAATTAATTTTCTTATTTAGCTTTCTTCCAGCATACATATCGTCATCTGTACCAATACTGTAATAGTTTTCATACATATATTTGTCGTAAGCAGACATTTCTTCAACATTAGCATCCGCAAAAGCGTAATCCCCAATACTTCCACCTTCTTTACCACTTCTTCCTCCTTCAGCTGGTTTTTGACCAACTTCATCAGCAAGAATCGCTAATCTTGTTCTAATTGTTGAATCTTTTACCCATCCAATGAATTGACGGTATTCACTATTCGTTATTTCTGTCTCATCCATATAAAACGAACGAACCGTAACTGTTTTTGTTGGAGCGTCTTGGATATTAGCTAAATCATCATCTGATTTACCCATAATAAAGGCTCCACCTGGAATTAATGTCATTCCATAAGGCTTTTCTGGATGCCATTTTTTTCCTTTGACACCTACTAACTCACCTCTATCACCCTTACTACAACTAGCAAAAAATGACAAAATCAACGTAAATGCAACTAACTTCTTCATATAAACTGGGGTTAATTATAATTTTTCTTTTAAAGGCGTAAACCTATTTAATAATTTTGAAAAAAACAATTATTTTTAAAAAAAATCTTAAAAATATATTAAAATTAACAAAACCAAGGTAAAACTATCCTTTCATATTTTATGTTAAACAATATTTCTTCTTTGAGCTTTCCACCATCTTTCAGGAACATCTCCCTCACAAGACGCTAAATAATCTTCATAAGAACAAGGTAATAACGTATTTCTTTTTAATTTATTATTAACATTTGTAAATAATGATATTTCAATCCACCACCTACTTGTTTTATCACTCTTGTAAAAAACAAGTTCATCATCATCAATCAACACGGTATATTTAAGATAACTTTCTTTACTACCAAAAGGATACTCGTTAGATCTAAAACTGAAACCTTCTAAAAAATACCAAATCACTTGAGCAACTAAATTAAATTCAACTGAAGTTAAATTAAAGTTAAACACTCCAAACGAAGAAACTTTATCACTAATTCCAGCGTATCTTGCTAAGGCACAAACTTCCTTACCTGTAAACCCATTTGGGTTAAAATCAATAAAATTACCCGAAAAAGACGACTGAACCGAAGTCATATCAACACTTACAATATCAGCATCTCTAAAAACTGGTTCTGCAATTGTTATGTTATTTGAAACCTCACCAAGTCGATATGCTTCAAAGTAAAGCTTATCAATTAAATCAATCTCTTCTTGCGAATTAAAATACGTTTGAAAACCAATATTACTGTAGTTAAACAGATTATTTGGCTCTTCAACGATTATATTTGTCAGAAAAGAGTTGGCCAAGTTACTATTTTCTTTTGAAAAATCAAATTTATTATCAATAGAAATAAAATTCACCATTTGATCTAATTCATCATACGACCTATACATAGGATAAGATAAATCTTGACTACCACCAACGATAATAGGTATAATTTTTTTTCTTAATAAATCTTCGCAAATAGTTTGGACTAAAAAATAAGTATCCTTTAATGACGCTCCAGCCTCAATTGTTCCTAAATCTGCAATTGCAACACTCCAGTTCCCTGGGTATAAACTATACAAAACTTTTCTAAAATCATCTAAAGCTCCATGTGAATTTTCTTTTTCCAAACCTCTAAAATCATTTACTCCAATTATTGCAATAGAAATAGCATCTAAGTTTGGGAATTCACTTTCTGTATGTAAAGTAATTTTCCTACCTAAAGACTGAACCGGTAACTTACTAATATACTCAACACAAGAAGATGACAATGGTTGTAGAAAATCAAACACCATAAACTATTTTTTAGTTGTTTTTTTCTTTACTGGCGATTTCTTTTTAGCTGTAGCTTTTTTTGCAGGTGCTTTTTTCTCTATCATTTCCTTAGCTTCATCTAAAGTTAGCGCTTTAGCATCTACATCTTTACTCAATTCTATTTTTACTTTACCTTTTAAGATAACACTTCTTCCCCAACGTGCTTTTTCAACACGAATTCCATCTTCTTTCCAATCATGAATAACTTTATCTATTTCTTTTTGAATTTTATCTTCGATAAGCTCAACAATATCTTGTTGAGATAAGTTATCAAAATCATATTTCTTGTTTACATTAATAAACATTCCATTCCATTTTAAAAACGGTCCAAATCTTCCAACACCTTTTTGAACTGGTAATTCTCGAAAAGTTGCTATTGGAGCGTCTGCTGCTTCTTTTTCTGCGATTAATTCTTTTGCTCTATCAAAAGTAACATCCAACGGATCTTCTCCCTTTGGCAACGAAATAAACATTTTTCCAAATCGCACATAAGGACCAAAACGACCGTTACTTACCTCAACTTCTTCCTCTTTATAAGTCCCTAAGTTTTTAGGTAATAAAAATAATTTTAAAGCCTCCTCTAAAGTTATAGTTCCAATATTTTGATCAGACATTAAACTTGCAAATTGTTTCTCTTCATCTTCTGCATCACCAATTTGAGCCATTGGTCCAAATTTACCTAAACGAACAGAAATTGGTTTACCCGATTTTGGATCGGTACCTAAAATTCTTTCACCACTTTCTCTATCTGCATTTTCTTCAACATCGACAACATTTGGATGAAATTTAGAATAAAACTCATTCATCATGTTTGCCCAATCAATGTTACCTTCAGCAATTTCATCAAAATCTTGCTCTACTTTTGCCGTAAAGTTATAATCTAAAATTGCCGAGAAATTTTTAACCAAGAAGTCATTTACAATGGTACCAATATCTGTTGGAACTAACTTTCCTTTATCTGAACCTACATTTTCAGTCAAAACTTGCGATTTAATAGTCGAAGCTAATAATGAAATTTGTGTGTATTTTCTTTCCACTCCTTCAGAGCTTCCTTTTTCAACGTAATTACGATTAATAATTGTTGAAATGGTTGGCGCATAAGTCGACGGACGACCAATCCCTAATTCTTCTAATTTTTTTACCAAAGCAGCCTCAGTATAACGTGCTGGTGGTCTAGAAAAACGCTCAGTTGCCTGAATATAAGTATTTGTTAATTTCTCGTTTATTTTCAAAGCCGGAAGCATTCCCTCTTGCTCTTCCTCATCATCATCATGCCCTTCAAGATACACTTTTAAGAATCCTTCAAATTTAATTACTTCACCACTTGCTACAAAAACTTCATTATGATTATTTGCTTCAATTTTAACATTTGTACGTTCTAGCTGTGCCTCACTCATTTGAGAAGCTAAAGTTCTTTTCCAAATTAAATCATATAAACGCGCTTGATCTCTGTCGATATTTACAGTATGTAAAGACATGTCTGTAGGACGAATTGCTTCGTGCGCTTCTTGAGCTCCTTTACTTTTTGAAGTATAATTTCTTGGCTTACTGTATTCTTTACCATACGAACGGATAATTTCTGACTCTGCAGAAGCCATTGCTTCATTCGACAAATTAACACTATCTGTTCTCATATAAGTAATCAAACCGGCTTCATATAACCTTTGTGCAATTTGCATTGTAATTCCAACTGGTAAATATAATTTACGAGCAGCTTCTTGTTGCAAAGTTGAAGTTGTAAATGGCGCTGCTGGAGATTTTTTTGTTGGTTTTTTTTCTAAATCAGCTACCTTATAATTAGAACCAATATTTTTTTGCAAAAAGTCTTCTGCTTCTTTTTGTGTATTAAAATTTTTAGGGAGCTTTGCTTTAAATGATTTTCCAGCTTCATTTGTAAATTCAGCTGTTATAGAATAAGTTCCTTGCGGATTAAACTCTTGAATTTCTCTTTCACGTTCTACTATTAATCGAACAGAAACCGACTGAACTCTTCCTGCAGACAAACCACCTTTTACTTTTTTCCATAAAACAGGCGATAATTCGTAACCAACTAATCGGTCTAAAACCCTACGTGCTTGTTGTGCATTTACTAAATTATAATCGATTCCTCTAGGATTTTCAATTGCTTTTTGAATAGCAGATTTCGTAATTTCATGAAAAACAATACGCTTTGTTTTATTTTCATCTAACTTAAGTTCTTCTGATAAATGCCAAGAAATAGCTTCTCCTTCTCGGTCTTCATCGGAAGCCAACCAAACCATGTCGGCTTTTTTAGACAAGTCTTTTAATTTTTTTACTAAAGCTTTCTTATCTGGTGAAACCTCATACTTAGGTTTAAACCCATTTTCTACATCTACTCCAATTTCTTTAGAAGGTAAGTCTGCAATATGTCCATAACTAGATTCAACTTGAAAATCTTTACCTAAAAATTTCTCTATTGTTTTTGCCTTTGCAGGTGACTCAACTATTACTAAATTCTTCGCCATTATAAAATTTGTTTGGCGCAAAAGTATAGGTTTTTTTTAAATTTAAGGATTTTAGAAAAAAAATTAAGATAAGATTTTACTTTTTTAAGTTAAAATACATCATGAAAAAATCTGTCAAGTTGTCATATTTTACTTTTTAGTATTATCTTTGTAGTTGCAAAAAAGAGAAAAAACTTTTATGGAAAAGACAATTGACGAAAACAAACAAGGAACAAAACTTGTTTTAGAAGAAAAGAAAGAAAACACTAAAAAACTTTTTATAGAAAGTTATGGTTGCGCTATGAATTTCTCTGATAGTGAAATTGTAGCTTCAATTCTTAACAATCAAGGATATAATACTACAGACAAACTTGAAGATGCCGACTTAGTTTTAGTTAATACATGTTCTATTAGAGATAAAGCAGAACAAACTATTAGAAAAAGACTTCAAAAATATAATGCTGTAAAACGAGATATTAACCCTAACATGAAAGTTGGTGTTTTAGGCTGTATGGCAGAACGCTTAAAAGAAAAATTTCTTGAAGAAGAAAAAATTGTCGATTTAGTTGTGGGCCCTGATGCTTATAAAGACATTCCAAACTTATTAAATGAAGTTGAAGAAGGAAGAGATGCTATAAATGTTATTCTTTCTAAAGAAGAAACCTATGGCGACATTTCTCCTGTTCGTTTAAACAGCAACGGAATAAATGCTTTTGTATCTATTACACGCGGATGTGATAATATGTGTACTTTTTGCGTGGTTCCATTTACAAGAGGAAGAGAACGAAGCAGAGAACCGCAAAGTATTTTAGACGAAATAGCTGATTTATGGAATAAAGGATATAAAGAGGTATGTTTATTGGGTCAAAATGTAGATAGTTATTTATGGTATGGCGGAGGACTTAAAAAAGATTTTGATAAAGCTTCAGAAATGCAAAAAGCAACATCGGTAGATTTCGCACAATTATTAGACATGTCTGCAAAAGCATTTCCAAAAATGCGTTTCCGTTTCTCTACTTCAAATCCGCAAGACATGCATGAAGAGGTATTACACGTTATTGCAAAACATCAAAATGTTTGTAACTACATTCATTTACCGGTTCAAAGTGGAAGTACTAGAATTTTAAAAGAAATGAATCGTCAACACACACGTGAGGAATACATGACTTTGGTAGACAAAATCAAACAAATAATTCCTAATTGCACGATTTCTCAAGATATGATTACAGGTTTCCCAACAGAAACTGAAGAAGATCATCAAGACACATTGTCTTTAATGCGCTATGTAAAATATGATTTTGGTTATATGTTCTCTTATTCTGAAAGACCAGGAACTATGGCCGCGAGAAAACTAGAAGATGATGTACCCGAAGAAGTTAAAAAACGTAGATTACAAGAAATAGTAGACTTACAACAAGAATTATCATTAGAAAGAACACAACGCTTTTTAGGACAAACAGTGGAAATTTTAGTAGAAAGAGAATCTAAAAAATCTAAAGATGAATGGAGCGGAAGAAATTCCGAAAACATGGTTACTGTTTTTCCAAAAGAAAACTATAAACCTGGCGATTTTGTAATGGTTGAAATTTACGATTGTTCATCAGCTACTTTAAAAGGGAAAGCTATTGGTTATTCTGAAATGAATTAAACTATTAAAAACTAACTAAACTATCAATTGTAAATTACTAATTATCAATTAAACATGGAATCTATACAAGCCACAAAACAACGATTTGAAATTATTGGAAATGATCCAAAACTAAATCGAGCTATAGAAAAAGCAATACAAGTTGCTCCTACTGATATTTCTGTATTAGTAACTGGGGAAAGTGGTGTTGGTAAAGAAAGTATTCCAAAAATAATCCATTCACTTTCTCATCGCAAGCATGCAAAATATATAGCTGTAAACTGTGGAGCAATACCAGAAGGTACGATTGACAGTGAATTATTTGGACACGAAAAAGGTTCGTTTACTGGCGCAACAAACTCTCGTGATGGGTATTTTGAAGTGGCTGATGGAGGGACTATATTTTTAGACGAAGTTGGTGAATTACCGCTAACCACTCAAGTACGTTTATTACGTGTTTTAGAAAATGGCGAATTTATTAAAGTTGGTTCTTCAAAAGTTCAAAAAACAAATGTTCGAATAGTAGCTGCCACAAACGTTAACATGTTTGATGCTATTGAAAAAGGAAAATTTAGAGAAGATTTATATTACCGTTTAAGTACTGTAGAAATTTTACTTCCTCCTTTAAGAGAAAGAAAAGAAGACATTCATTTATTGTTTAGAAAATTTGCGGCTGATTTTGCTCATAAATACAAAATGCCTCCTATTAAATTATCTAACGAAGCTATTCAATATCTTATTCAATATAGATGGAGTGGTAATATTAGGCAATTACGAAATATTGCCGAACAAATTTCTGTTCTTGAAACCAACAGAGAAACTTCGCTGCAAACTTTAAAAGGATATCTACCTCAACAAGGAAATAATTTACCATCGGTAGTTAACAATCAAAAATCTGAAAACGATTTTAGCAACGAGCGTGAAATTTTATACAAAGTGCTATTCGATATGAAAAGCGATTTGAATGATTTAAAGAAGCTCACTCTTGAATTAATGCAAAATGGAACATCTAAAGTTCAGGAAGATCAGAAAAATTTAATTAAAAGAATTTACGAAAAAAGTGAAGATAATTCTATCTTTGAAAACGAGAAAAAACAAGAACTCCTTCCTCAAGCTACAAATGAAATAATTCAAGAAGAATTTATTGACGAGGAAGAAGATGATTCTAATTACCTTTTCGCAGAAACAGTTGAAGAAGAAGAAACACTGAGTCTAGAAGCTAAAGAAATTGAATTGATTAAAAAATCGTTAGAACGAAATAACGGAAAAAGAAAAGCTGCCGCTGACGAATTAGGAATCTCCGAAAGAACACTTTACAGAAAAATCAAACAATACGATTTATAAATAAAAAATGAAAAAAGGAATTTATATAATACTAATTGGATTAACGCTTACTTTAAATAGTTGTAGTGTTTATAATTTCACAGGAACCGGAAAAATTGACGCTGATACATTTCAAGTAAATTATTTTCAAAACAATGCTGAACTGGTTGAACCTGGAATTGAAAGAACTTTTACAATTACATTACAGGAAATTTTACAAAACCAAACAAGCTTAAACCTTACTAATCAAGGCGGCGACTTATTATATGAAGGCGAAATTGTTGAGTATAGAATTACTCCAATGACAGCAACTTCTAATCAAACAGCAGCACAAAACAGACTAACAATTGCAGTGATGGTCCGTTTTTCAAATAAAAACAAAGAAGAAGATAATTTTGAAAAACGTTTTTCTTTTTATCATGATTATGATGCAAACGAACAAATGACAGGAACAAGGCTAACAACTGCTCTTGATGAAATTTTTGAAAGAATTACTCAAGACATCTTTAATGAATCATTAGCTAAATGGTAATTAAAAGAAAATAATTTGAACAGTACTGAATTAACATATTTACTTAACAAACCTTTCGCTTTAAATGAAAAGCAAACCGTTGCATTGGAAACAGTTCTTCATGAATTCCCCTATTTTCAAGCAGCAAGAGTTCTTCATTTAAAAGGATTGCTAAATCAAGAAAGTTTCAGATACAATTATGAATTAAAAAAAACAGCAGCCAATACTGTTGACAGATCAATACTTTTTAATTTCATTACTTCAAATGAGTTTACAACTATTCAAAGTAACTTAATTGACCTAGAGATAGAACATATTAATAATATAAGCGTTGTTCAAAGCGAAATAATTGAGGAAATAAAAATTCAAGATTCTGCAATAGAAGTTGAAACCGAAAACATTGATTTGGAAATAGGAAAACCTTTAGCATTTGAAAACAGCGAAAAACATTCATTTCAAGAATGGTTAACATTAACAAAAATAACACCTATTGAAAGGAAAGAGGATTCTGAAATTGAAGAATTTACAGAAGAAAAACAAAAAAAAATAGAACTTATTGACCGATTTATTGAATTAAATCCAAAAATTTCACCTGTAAAAGAAAACGCTAAAACACCTTTAAACATTAACATAAACAAAGATGAACCAACGCACTTAATGACTGAAACGTTAGCAAAAGTTTATTTAGAACAAAAAAAATTCAATAAAGCAATACAAGCTTATGAGATTTTAATTTTGAAATATCCAGAAAAAAGTAGTTTCTTTGCAGACCGAATAAAAAAAATAAAAGATTTACAACAAAATAATTAATTATGGGATTCACAGGTTTTTTAATCGCAATAGCATTAGTTTGCTTTTTATTAATATTAGCAGTTATGGTTCAAAACCCTAAAGGTGGAGGATTAGACTCTTCTTTTGGAGGTTCTCAACAAATGGGTGGAGTACAAAAAACTACAGACTTTTTAGATAAGAGTACTTGGACATTAGGTGGTATTTTAATTGCATTAATATTATTATCTACACTTGCTTTTAATAATGGAAACACAAGTGGTTCAAAAATATTAGGAAACGATGATGCAGCAGCTCCTGCTACTACAACTATCGCTCCTACACCTGAAGCTACTCAACAAGCAGCTGAAACTGCAACTTCAACTGAAGAAGAAGCAAAATAAGCTTAAACAATATTTTAAAAATGCCAGCCTGTCAGTGCTGGCTTTTTTTTTACAAGAAAAATTGTCATAAAAATGCTTTGGCACAATTTCTGACCATTTTTAAACAATCAAATAAAATTAAAAAATATAATAAATTATGTCACTAAACATTAAACCACTTTCAGATCGCGTAGTTATAGAGCCAATGGCTGCTGAAACTACAACTGCTTCAGGATTAATTATTCCTGACACTGCAAAAGAAAAACCACAAAAAGGAACAGTTGTTGCAGTTGGAAACGGTAAAAAAGATCATACAATGACTGTTAAAGTTGGAGACACAGTATTGTATGGAAAATATTCTGGTACAGAATTAAAATATGAAGGCGCAGATTATCTTATCATGAAAGAAGAAGAAATTTACGCAATTTTAGGTTAATAATTTACTCATTAAAAAAGCATATTTAAAATGGCAAAAGATATAAAATTCGATATAGAAGCAAGAGATGGACTAAAAAGAGGTGTAGATGCATTGGCAAACGCTGTAAAAGTAACTCTTGGACCAAAAGGAAGAAATGTTATTATTAGCAAATCATTTGGTGGCCCATCGGTAACTAAAGATGGAGTTTCGGTAGCTAAAGAAATTGAATTAGCTGATCCATTAGAAAATATGGGAGCGCAAATGGTAAAAGAAGTTGCTTCTAAAACTAATGATTTAGCAGGAGATGGAACAACAACTGCAACTGTTCTTGCACAAGCAATTGTAAAAGAAGGGTTAAAAAACGTAGCAGCTGGTGCAAACCCAATGGATTTAAAAAGAGGAATTGATAAAGCTGTAGAAGCTATTGTTGAAGATCTTGGAAAGCAATCTCAAACTGTTGGTAATTCTACAGACAAAATAAAACAAATCGCTTCAATTTCAGCAAATAACGACGAAACAATTGGAGAGTTAATAGCGACTGCATTTAGCAAAGTTGGAAAAGAAGGAGTAATTACTGTTGAAGAAGCAAAAGGAACTGATACTTATGTAGATGTTGTTGAAGGAATGCAATTTGACAGAGGATATCTTTCTCCTTATTTTGTAACAGATGCAGATAAAATGGTGGCTGAATTAAATAACCCATACATTTTATTATTCGATAAAAAAATATCAAACTTACAAGAATTGTTACCTATTCTTGAACCAGTAGCGCAATCTGGAAAACCTTTATTAATTATTGCGGAAGATGTAGATGGTCAAGCATTAGCAACTTTAGTAGTTAATAAATTAAGAGGTGGATTAAAAATCGCTGCTGTAAAAGCTCCAGGTTTTGGAGACAGAAGAAAAGCAATGTTAGAAGATATTGCTATCTTAACTGGTGGTACTGTAATTGCCGAAGAAAGCGGATATTCTTTAGAAAACGCTACTTTAGAAATGTTAGGAACGGCAGAAAATGTAACAATTGACAAAGACAATACAACTATTGTAAATGGTGCAGGAAGTGCAGACAACATCAAAGCAAGAGTAAACCAAATCAAAGCTCAGGTTGAAACTACAACTTCTGACTATGATAGAGAAAAACTGCAAGAACGTTTGGCTAAATTAGCTGGTGGTGTTGCCGTTTTATATGTAGGTGCTGCTTCTGAGGTTGAAATGAAAGAGAAAAAAGATAGAGTTGACGATGCGTTACATGCAACTAGAGCAGCTGTTGAAGAAGGTATTGTTGCTGGTGGTGGAGTAGCTTTAGTAAGAGCAAAAGCTGTTTTAACTAAATTAAAAGCTGAAAACGCAGACGAAGCTACGGGTATACAAATTGTAAACAAAGCAGTTGAAGCGCCTTTAAGAACCATTGTTGAGAATGCTGGCGGAGAAGGTTCAGTAGTTATTTCTAAAGTATTAGAAGGAAAAGGAGATTTTGGCTATAATGCTAAAACTAGTGAGTATGTTCAAATGCTAAAAGCTGGAATTATTGACCCTAAAAAAGTTACCAGAGTTGCTCTTGAAAACGCAGCTTCAGTTTCAGGAATGATTCTTACGACTGAATGTGCTCTTATTGACATTAAAGAAGAAAGTTCAGCTATGCCTCCAATGGGCGGAGGAATGCCTGGAATGATGTAATTTAAAACTTCATAATTTATATAAAAAAACCGATTAGAAATTCTAATCGGTTTTTTGTTAATATATCTAAAAAATTATTCTTTTTTTGTCCAATCAAAGTTAGTAATATAAGACACTCTAACCGTTGGATTACTTTCTTGTATTGTATTCGAAAAATTCCAAATATTTTGATGAATGTAATTCAATTGCAATTGATGATTTGAATTTATATTATAACCTAATCCAGCAATTATTCTATTTTGATTAAAAAGTGTTTTCCCAGCATTTGAACCTATATTTAAAAACATTTCATCTCCAGCAACAGCAAAAAGCTTAGTTTTATCATCAACTTTTGTCAATGCATAATTAGCTAAAAACATATATCGAACCCTATTTCGGTATTCATAATGATCAATTTCAAAATCACCAGAAGTTATATTTAATTTAGTAATTCCTACAAATCTATTTTCATCTCTTAAGCGATGAATAAATTTAAAATCTCCTATTGAATGCGTATAAACACCTTGTATCCAAATATGATTTTCTGGGCTCGTAATTTTATTCATAGCAGGATCTCCATATGAATATGTTTCATAATGTGTAAATCCTAAGCTTCCTGTAAATTTTGATGTAAATTTATAATCAAATGATGGACGAATAAACCACTGTTGTTTTTCTGAAAACCCATTGGCATATCGCATAGTTGCTTCTAAAGTAAATGAAGTCTTCTCTGAAATCATATTTTTTCCAACATAATGAAACCAAATATCATTATTTTGACTTTTCAATTGAGAAAATGATTTAATTGAAAACAAGACTACAAGAGCAAATATTAAAACTATTTTATTTTTCATGTTTTTTATTTTTAATAGGATAGCGCCAAGCGCCTTATACATAATTAAGGCGCTTATAACTAAATAAGTAATCTAACTAACTCAATATTATTTATTTTTTCTTCCTGACAATGGGTGAGCTGAAAGTGGTTGATGATTTTCTAAACCAATAATTGTAACTGTACTATTATCATTTGACTCATAATCATGTTTAAAATGTTCTAAATTTTCCATTACGGAATGATCAACGAGTTTTGTTTTCTTTAAATCAATAGTAACATTAAATCCCGGAGGGATCGATTCTAGCTTTCGCTTTACTCCTAAATAATTAGTAAAAATAGCAGCTTTATCAATTTCAACTAAATAATTATTACCTTCAAAAGAAACTAAAGTTGGAGCTTTAAAGAAAGAAGAAATAGGTGTTCCATTAACTAAATGAATAATCATTTTTAAGATAATTCCGGCTGCAATACCAACTAATAAGTCTTCAAACAATGTAAAGAAAATAGTAACTAAGAAAATTGCTAATTGTTCTTTCCCAATTTGAAAAGTATGAATAAACTCTTTTGGATGAGATAATTTAATTCCAACAGTAATTAACATAGCTGCTAAAGCTGCATTAGGAATCATCTCTAAAATTGGCGAAGCTAGCAAAACAAAAGCTAAGATAAAAACACCATGAAAAAAGTTTGCCCAACGTGTTTTTGCGCCATTATTAACATTTGAAGAAGAACGAGCCACCTCAGAAATCATTGGCAAACCACCTAAGAATGCTGCGAAAGTATTTCCTATTCCAACAGCAATCAAATCTTTATTCATGTCTGATTTACGTTTAAAAGGATCCATTAAATCAATTGCTTTAACTGTTAAAAGAGACTCTAAAGAACCGACCAACGCGAACATGATAACATATTTAATAAAAATACCGGTTTGAGAAAAGCCATCAAAACTGGCATTAAAACCTAAAGCATCAACAAAGTTTCCAATTTTCACTAATGCGTAAGCTGGTTCCGTTTCTTTAAAGTGCATGAACAATTCACAAGGAATAGCAAACAACAACACTACTAATGGAGCTGGAATCATTTTAATACTTTTGTTTTTAATATAAGGCCAACCCATCATAATCGCTAAACTTACAACACCAATAAACGTAGCTTTTGGATCTAAATTCATGATAAAATTTGGAATATTTGCTAATAATTCTAATGGCCCTTTTCCTTTTCCTAAAGCAGGATCATCATTCAATAAAACCGGAATTTGTTTTGCTATAATTATAATCCCAATAGCAGCCAACATTCCATGAATAGCAGAAAGCGGAAAAAAATCGGCAAGTTTACCTAATTTAAAAACGCCAAATAATATTTGAACCACACCTGCAACAACCATGGCACCTAATGCTAATTTCCAACCTAAAACATTATCTCCTTGACCAAATTCGGCAACAGAACCTGCAACAATTACAATTAAACCAGCAGCTGGTCCTTTTATGGTCAATCGAGATCCCATCATGAGACTCACCACAATACCTCCAATAATAGCAGTTAACAAACCCATAACTGGAGGGAACTCTGATGCTTTTGCAATTCCTAAACTCAAGGGCAATGCTAGTAAGAAAACAATAAAGCCAGAAATAGCGTCGGTTTTAAAATTTTCTTTTAATCCTGCTAAACCATCAGCAGGAATCATTTTTTTTATGTTTGTATTCATATATGTTTTTATATTTATTGTCAAACCTGAAATTGATTCAGGGTCTTTTTATTTTTATAATTGAAGTTGATTTTACAATTGATATTGGAATTGATATTATTACGAAGAACGATAAGGTATTTCGTGATATGTTTTAATATGTGGCCCAAGGAATAATCGAGTGTAAATTCGAATTCCTGCAATACCAGAAACGATAAAACTTGAAGCTATAAAGAAAGCTAGCATTACTTGATGACTTTCGATATGACTAAAAATTAAATCTTCACCAATAAATGTAGTTGTAATTGGAAACCCTGTTACTCCTAAAGCTGCTAATAAAAAGAAAAAAGCAAATTTTGGATGTTCATAAACATGACCCAAATATTGATTTAAACTCACTTTTTCTTCCATTTTCTTAAGATATAATAGTGATGCATATCCGACAAATCCGGCAACAATAATTCCTGATAGATAAACTACTAATTCCGAATAATCTATTTTTTCATTAAAAACTATAGCTAATGAAATCCAGAAGTGATTTAAAACAATTAACATCCAAGCTATAAAAGGACTTTTTCTTTCGGAAAATGATTTAAAAACAAATAATAATCCTATAAAAGCAAATACTTCAGGTAGAACTGAAACTATTTGTGTAGGCACAATACTCTTAAATTCATAAAGTAAAATTCCTATAACAAATGTTGGAATAAAAACTAAAATCAATCGTTTTAAGTTTAAAAAATCTAAAGACTTACCTAAGGTTTTTAGAGGTTTCCAAAGCACAATTGCCATAAAATTTTCCAAATTAAATTCTTTTAAACTCCATACATAAAGTGCATATTCAATTCGTTTTGGAAAAGTATTTTTAATTCCTCTTTCTTTAGGCTGAAAATTATAAAACTGCTCACGAATCATATAACTCACAACAGAAGGAGAAACCAATAATTGATACGTTCTTAAAAAAGCATTTCCTGCAAAATGAAACAAAGCCAATGTTTCAAAACCAAGTGCTACTTCAATAAAAATTAAACCAATTTGAGAAATTGAACTATAAGCAACTTGACTTTTAACAGATGACTGAACTTTTGCCATATAAGCAGCCATAATACTAGTTGTTAATCCCATTAAACCAATTGCAATTCGGATTGAGGTTTGATGTTCCCAAAAAGGAAAAGTTCGCAACATTAAGAAAACTCCCAAATGCACAGAAAGAGAACCGTAGAATATCGCGCTCGAAGGTGTTGGTCCTTCCATAGCTCTTGGTAACCAAGACGAAAACGGAATTTGAGCCGATTTTGCCGCAGCTGCTAAGACTAATGAAAGTGCGATAAAAGCTCCGATAAAAGAATGACTTTGCAAATGCTCACTCATTAACTCAAAATTGTTCATTTTCATGAAGGTTATATTTTCATGAAATAAATGATGACTTGCCCACATGGCTAATATCATTCCGATATCTCCAATTCTATAAATTGAAAACACTTTAAAAGCGTTTTTAACTGGCAAATAACGTTCTCTATAAAAAGCAATTAATAAGAAAGAAGAAATTCCGATGATTTCCCAACCAATAAAAAGAGTTTCAAAATTTCCTGAAAGAATCGCTAAATTGTAGCCAAAAAAGAAAAACAAAACTGTGTTAAAAAAACGTTTATATCCTTTTTCTCTGTGTAAATAATAACGGCTATACGTAGTAATCATTGAAGTTAATAAAGCTCCAATAAACAAATAAACTGCCGAAATTTTATCAAAATAAAAATCAATAAAAAACTCGTAATGATCTGTTTTTAATAATGTAATTTCATTTAAATTTAAATGTGCTGCACCGTTAAATACCCAAAATATGATAAAAACAACTAATGCTACTAATTGAATAAAAACGGTTCCAAATGCTACTCTTGAAATTAAAGTTTCCTTTTTTTCTGGCAACAATAAACTTATGATAAAGCCAACTAATGGTAAGGCTATAAAAAACTGTAATATCTCGTTCATAATTCCTTAATTAAATACTCCAATTGGAAGGTTATCAATTGTTTTTTCGGCTAATTTTAATTCGTCATCAATATGAACAACATCATGTTGAATTGGGTCATAAATTTCAAAATTACCACCTTGAAAATGATATAACGCTAACGTTTCTGGATGAACCACAACCAATTTGACCCATTCATTAATAAACCATTCATAAGTTGCAGGATTTTTTGTAATAGCATATTTTACTTTCTCAGGAAAATGTTCTACAATTACTAACAAGCGAATTGGATCATGCACTTCAATCATTTGACTTGGCAAACCTGGTCTTAAATCGCCATCAATTCCGTTGGCAACACCAATTAAACCCATTACATTATGAGGCAATTTACTTCCTGCACCCAATTTTTGATTATCTACTCTTGAAAAATAATATTCCAAATTAATTCCACCACCAACTGGTGCAACAGCATTTAGTATACCAGACAAATAATCACCTGATGGATCAATAGTATAATCATATGAATTCATAAACGAACGTCTGTCTAAAAACAAATGTTTGGACAAACTTCTTCTTCCTACAACACACATGGCATTTGTTGCATGATTTAATTCTGGACGAGGCTCAAACAACGAAACCGAACGTCTTTTGATACTTTCATGCACTTTTTTAAGCGACTGAGTCGTATCTATCGTATCAAATCTTCTTGAACGCTCTTTTGCATTATTCAACAATGCTTCTTCAAAAACAATTACATTTTGTTGGTGTAAATTTTTATTGTTATCAGATAAAGAATCTTCTTGATAAAAAGTAATTTCATCACGAGTAGTATCATGTAAAGCAGGTAAAAATTGTGTTTCAGCTGGAATAACAATTCCTCTTTGAGCCAAAATTTTTCTAACTTCAGGGTGATTGATTGCAAAACAAGCCACTGTTGCATTAACCGAACTTGGTCTTCCACAACATGCACCACAGTCATAACCCGCATAATGTGTATTATTTACACTTGTTGCACCATGACCCACTAAATATACAATTGGAGCAAAATTATCTACCAAACCATTACTTTTTAGCAAACCTTCTACTCTATTTGCCATTTCTTCAACTGTAAAACCTACTTGTAAATTATCAACTCTATCGGCAACATTTTTATTTTCTATATGAAGTTTAGATTTTTTATTTAAATGTTTAAATGACGATGTTGTTGCTGGTGTCATTGTTGGTTTAAAAATATTAACAAACAACTTAAAAGCAGCAGAAAAGCCTAATGTTTGAGAAATTAACCATCCATAAAATAAAGAATGAGAACGTTTGTGATAATGAAAATCTTTTGCGTGTTTTTTCTTTCTGTGCTCTTCTTTGACTAAAAAAGTTGGCGTCATTGGAGCAGGACAAAGTTTAGTAAAAAACTTTCCGTCAACAGGTTGATAAAAGAATTCAAAATTAAAAAAAGCAGCCGTTCCAAATGTAATAGCATTTTTATCTAAATGTTCAACATGTCTTCTAAAAGAACATTCTCTGTCATCCATACAAAAGAAAGCTTGAAAACTTGCATTTACTTTCTCGTGATTTGGTTTATATTCCTTAATTCCAGCTAAAACTTGATCATATAATGTCCACTCAAAAGCTTGTTGCCATAAAGACAAAACTTCAAAATGCTCATCAGCAGCTACAGCTCTAAATAAATCTTGAGGCTCATCAGTAATTCTACTAGCTAATGGTGCCCAATTTTCACCAAATTTTTTATCTAGTGTATCAATTTCAAGAAGTAATTCGAAAATAATTAATTCTTCTAAAGTAATTGATTTTTTATCTAAAAGTGAAGCTGGATTACTCTCTATTGTTGCTACCATTCCACTCCAACCTGGATGAGAAAATTGTTGGTCAAAAATATAAGTTTCATAAAAACGTTCATCACCAACTACAATTTTTAATAAATCTGTAATAGATGCTTTTTCTTGAAGTAATTTTTTTGCTCTTTTATTGCTAAAAAAACCTGAAAAACTAGTGCGTTCTAATTCACGAATAGAAGACAAAAACCCTTTATCATGAATAGGAAAAGACCACATAGAAATTCCTTGATCTAAATAACTACAAAGCACTCTAAATAAAATACTGTGTGTAGATTTTTCTAAATTAATTGCATATTGCGTTTTCCAGTTGGAACGAAGTGCACCAATTCTTGGGCTTACAGATTCGTCATACTGTTTTTTAAGCATTTTATCTAACCAAACAGAAGCGTTTTCTTGACCTTTATTTTTAGTTATAACATGATTTAAAACAGGAGCACTAATTTCATTTTTATGAAAACGTTTTCTAAAATCCGCTATAGACAAATAGGTTTTATAGCCAAATATTTCAGAAGATTCTTGCAAAGCATCAAAAAAATGTCTGTCTTGAAAAGCATGCAAAGTATTGTGATGCACAAAGTCTTTCAACGGATTTTGTGCTGGTAAATAATGGGTTAAGTGATGAAGAACATGATGTTCATCAAAACTTGAATGAGAAGTATTCATTTTAAAATGAAAATAAGATTAATACATAAGTGAATTTTTGGATTCTAAATCAAGTTCAGAATAACAAAAAAATAAAAAGTATGTATTAAGAAAGATGCAATTTCCAATTGCAAAACAAATCATACAAAGGTATTCTGCGATTTGATTCGTGAAAATTAAGGAAATCTGAAAAAGGTTCAGATGTAGCATTTATTTGAAGGAAATTATCTTCAAAAGAATAAAAATTAATCCAATCTACTTCAATTTCAGTTTCAGAAGGCTCAGATTCGTTATAAACTAAATCTTTATTTTCATTATCTGATAAAACAAATGTGGGAAGTAATTTATGATTTGAATCGTATTGAACTATGGTCGAAGTTTCAACAGATTTATTTATTTCATGATATTGTGTAAAAGATGAAAGTGCTAACAAAAAAGTTAACAATGGTAAAATAAAAAGTAGTTTCTTAAAACCGTTATTTAATCTATTCACTTTTACATAGAAATATTAAACAAATGTATAACAAAAAACAAATACGAAAATTAATATTGACTTATTTTTTTATAAAAAAATCCCGAATATATTTTCGGGATTTTTATTTATTTAATCTAATCGCTCATACTTGCAGCAACTGTGCATTTTTTCGTAAACATCGTCAGGAGCCTTAACTAAACTCGTATCATGTCCTACGCTTGCAATTGCTTTCGCTACATCTTCTTTTGAACATTTGTTTTCGTCGATATAAACGTGTATGTCTTGACAATCAATATGCCACTCAGCACTTTTTACACCTTTAACTGAAAATGCAGCTTTTTCAATACGTTTTTCACACATTTCACAGTTTCCAGAAACCTTAATTATTACTTCTTTATTTTTACTTTTCTTTACACTTTTTTCTTGTGCTTGAGCTGCTATTCCAACAATTGACATAAGCAACACTAAAATTATTTTTTTCATTTTTCTAATTATTTAATTATTATTTTATTTTAAATCTTAATCCTACATAATACATTGAACCAAAAGTTGGGCCATAAATCATGCTGCTATCAAAACTAGAACCAAAAGGATTATCTGCACTTACAATAGCATTATCTTGTTTGTAGTTACCAATATTTTCTCCGCCAGCATATATTTCAAATGTGCTTGAAAAAGTTCTTGTTATTTGCGCGTTGAAAACTGCAAAGGAAGGTGCATATTCACCTAATTGATACTGAGGTAAATTAGTTGACGTGTTTGGCAATCTTTGTTCTCCTAACCAATTATAAGTAACATCAAATTTCCATTGTTGCCCTTTATCTAAAATGTGTGTTTGAAATGCTAAGTTAGCAAAAAATCGATTTTTAGCCTGAAGTGCTTTTTGAAGATTCCCAACACTATAATCAGTATTAACATCATAATATTTATAAGCTGTTTTTAAATTTAAATGCTTAATTAATTCAATATTGAATTCTGCTTGAAAGGAGTTGGCAACACTTTTCCCTTCTAAATTATAAAACAAAACTTGTTGCGGACTATTATCAATATCTACAACAGCTTGGTTTTGGAAATCAGTTACATAATAATCTAAAGCAATTTCAGAATCTTTACCAAACAATTTAAACGTTTGAGAAAAACTTAAACCATAATTCCATGCAATTTCGGGATTTAATCCATATAGTTTTCCACTAGTATTCAAGATTGAAAAATTACGAGATGACGCAAATAGGTTTTGGTTTTCGGCAAAAATATTCGCCGCTCTTTTCCCTCTTCCTGCCGAAGCTCTAATTACTGAGTTTTCCCATGGGTTATATCTAATATGCAAACGAGGCGTTACAAAAGTTCCTAACCGATTATGATTATCAACTCTTGCTCCAGCAACTAAACTAAAGTTATCTAAATTATCATAAGTATATTCAAAAAAAGCTCCTATTGAGTTATCAACTCTTGAGAAATCTTTTGAAAAATTTAATCCTACAAATTCGTCATAAGCATCATAAGAAAAATTAATTCCGGTAGTGAACTTATTTTTTGTGTTACTAATTATTGAATTAAATAATAAGTTAGAATAATAACTTTTTTGATGAATATTGTATTGGTTTAAACCAAAATACGAATCTTGTTTATGCGATTGAAATGAATTTTGAAATCCGAAACTTTGATAAGGCATATTGGGAAAAACATAACCTGTTTTATTTGAAATTTCAATTTTTTCGGTATTAATTTCGCTTCCCCATGCATTTGTAGTAAACTTATCTTCATCAGGATTAAAAGAAACTTCACCCGATTGTTTATCGTCTTTCATATAACGCACATTTAAGAAACTTACAATTCCTTTTTCTGCATCGTTATATTGCCAACGGTTTAAAATATTAACTTGTTTTCCAATTGGGTTATCCAAAAAACCATCGTTATTCATGTCATTTTTTACTTGTCGAGTATTTCCATGAATAAATAAAGTAGAACTTAACTTATCTGAATACTTTTGATTGAAATGCGTATTCAATTCGAATCTTCCTTCGGTAGAACCATAAATATTTACAAAAAAAGGAATATCTGTTGCTGGTTTTAGAATTTCATAATTAATTTGACCCGAAATACTTTCGTAACCATTAATTACGCTTCCTGCACCTTTGGTAATTTGAATGCTTTCAACCCAAGTTCCTGGCACAAAAGACAATCCGTAAGCTTGTGATGCACCACGAACAGAAGGAATGTTTTCTTCGGCAATTAAAATATAAGGACTTGTTAAACCTAACATTTTAATTTGTTTGTTACCTGTAACAGCATCAGAAAAATTAACATCAATTGAAGGATTGGTTGAAAAACTTTCCGACAAATTACAACAAGCGGCTTTCAATAGTTCCTTTTGCCCCATCGTTTGAAGATTGATAGAAGAAGTATAAGAATTTCTTGTACTCTTAACTGTTTTAGAAACTGTAACTTCATTTAAAGTTGTTAGTGCAACCAGTTTTATTTGTAAAGATGTTGAAGAAGTAACTTCAATTTTTTGAGTTTTAAAACCTATATAACTTACCAATAAGTTTTTTGTATCTGGTGATGTTTTAAGTGTAAACTTTCCGTTTTCATCGGAAGTTGTTCCAATAGAAGTTCCTTGCCAAAAGACATTAGCTCCCATTAATGGAATATTATCTTCATCTAAAATTGTTCCTTTAATTTCTGAATTTTGTGCGAACAATGATGATGAAATAAAGAGTAGCAATACTGCTATTTTTTTATACATGAGTATTTAATTTAATGTTTTTATTTTCGATTAAATCGGAGTTAAAACATTAAATTAAGCGTATAAAACTAATTGGCAATATAGTTTGTAAAAGGGTGGCGCGTGTGAATCGCAATAAAACGAAATGATTTCTTTTTTAGAAACAAAATCATTCTTTTTAATTGGCAATACTGTTTTACATTGTGTAAAATAAACAGCATTAAAGTCAATTTTAGAATAATGAGACAAGAAATTATCATTCTTTTCTTGTGCTTTAATTATTTTGTTTGAACAACAAGAATCATGTGTTTTTTCAACTTTACAACAAGATTTTACATCTTCAATACAAATTTCTTCAACTTGAGTTGTAAACGAAACACCTGCAATTTTATCTTTACAATAATGCACATTAATAGCCAATCCTAAATTTGAGAATAGGATTAATATAGCTAAAAATAAAGTGGTGCTTTTTCTAAATTGCATAATGCAAAGTTATAAAACTTTTATCTATTAAACTCAAAATTAACTAAATTTCAATAACTTGACCCAAATAAGGTACAACACAATCGAAATTATATTTTTCTTGTATTTTAATACGAAGCTCATCTGAAGCCATATTTTCTCCATGAACTAAAAATATTTTTTTAGGTTTTTCAGTCAAATCACTCAACCAATCTAAAAGATCTTTTTGATCTCCATGTGCAGATAAACCTTCAATTAAAAATACAGAAGCATTTACCTCATAATATTTTCCATACATTTTTATTTCTTTTGCACCTTCTAATAATTTTCTTCCACGCGTTCCTTCTGCTTGATAACCTACTAATAAAACTGAGTTTTCAGGTTTAGAGATATATCTTTCTAAATAAGACAAAACTCTCCCTCCAGTTATCATTCCGCTAGCAGCGATAATAACTTTAGGTTGCTTATCATAAATGGTTTCTATTGTGTCTTTATAATCAGAAATTAATGTAAACATACTACACATTTCTTCACATTCTTCAAAATTTAACTTATGCCATTTTCTATTTTCTTGAAAAACCTTCAAAACACTTATTCCCATTGGAGTATCAATAATATAAGGAATATTAGGAATTCTGTCTTGTTTTTTAAGTTGCCAAAGTAAGTACATAACTGTTTGCACTCGTTCTACGGCAAAACTAGGAATTACAACATTTCCTTTCTTTTGAAATGTATTATTAATTAACATCTCTAAATCAAATAAAGGATCGTTATTTGGATGCAAACGATTTCCATAAGTACTTTCTATAAAAACATAATCTGCTTTTTTAGGCTTTATTGGAGGAAATAGCAACACATCATCATCTTGACCAACATCTCCTGAAAAAACTAATATTTCATTATTGACTTGTAAAGAAATTGAACAAGCGCCTAAAATATGCGAAGCATAGAAAAATGAAAAATAAATATCATCAGTTATTTTTATATCTAAATCAGGTTCTACAACTCTAAACAACGGAATTACTTTATTAACATCTTCAACCGTATAAAGCGGAATTGCAGGTTCGTGCTTTGAATACTTCTCTTTATTAGCACGTTCGGCTTCTTCTTCTTGAATTTTAGCACTATCATACATAATTAACCTCGCAATTTCTTTTGTAGGTGCGGTACAAAATATTTTTCCCGTAAAACCATCATTTACTAATTTAGGCAACCAACCGCAATGATCTAAATGACCATGAGTTAAAATAACATAATCAATATTTTCTGGTTTATAAGCTAAAGGTTCTCTATTTAATTCTCTTAGCATTTTAATTCCTTGAAACAATCCACAATCTATTAAAATAGAAGTTTCATCTGTCTCTACTAAAAATTTAGAACCTGTTACAGTTCCGGCAGCACCTAAAAAATGAATTTTCATAATTGTGTATTTAAGAGTTGATTACATTCTTTTTGAACGTTTTTTAACCTAGATTGACTAAGTTTTAATTTTGCAAAACTATTTTTATCATGGATTAAATTATAAACTGTTAAAACATCTTGTAACAAAAGCACTTCTTTTTCTGCAATTGTTAAAGTTGTTAGACATGTTATTGGATAAACTCTATATTGTTTTACAATATCTTTTAATCCGTTACCTATTGGGTAATCCCAACTTAAGAGCGATAAACCAGAACATTCTCCAAACTTAATTGCTTCGGAAGTAAATTTATTATTGGTAACCAACCAACATTTAGAAATAAAATCATTTGAGGAGAAATGATTGATTTTGGTTGTTTTTAAGTCGTTAAACCTTGATAAAATATACATCGGAATTTTTACATCAGTCTTCACTTCTTGGCTTCCATGAAATTTACATTCAACCATTGCTACATGATCGTTTTTTTTAATTAAAACATCCATTTCATGCGAAGTACATTTTCCCTCTAAAAAAACATTTGTAACAGTTGTATAACCTTGAAGTTCAAATAATCTTGAAATAAATTTTTCAAAATAAAAACCAGCCGGACCAAGCGCCATGATTCCATTTTTTAATCCGTATCGGGCAGCATGAGCTTTGGAAATAGTTTTAAGTTTTTGAAAAGCTAGTTTGTAAATTTTCTTAGAAGGAATTCCTTCATAAAGTTGAGGCTGAATTTCTTTTAGTATTTCTTTTGCCGTTTGAACATCAGCTCCAGAAGAAACCATTGATTTAATTAGTTTTTCTTCATTAAAATTGACTATTTCACCCGAGAATTTTCTAACTTTCATAAGCTATACAGATATAGCCCTAAGTTAGTGATTTATTTTGTTTTTTTGATAATAAAATGCAGGAATAAACAAAACCAAAAGTACAGGTTGTATTAAAAACCTTCTTATGTAAAATAGAATCATATAATCTGGATTCTCTGAATACAAATAGGTAAAAAAAGAAATGATTAAAATTAAACTAATAAATACATACAAATAGACTGCAATTTTTAAAATGGCCTTATCTGAAAACAATTTATAAATTATAAATATAGACAGTAAAGAATTTATAGAATATCTAAATAAAAGATTTGAAAATAATTTAACAGAATCAAAATTTGGCAAAGACTTATGAAAATACTCTGATTTATAAAATGCAATAAAGGGATCGTAAAATATTTTAGTTTCAAAAGCCCTTATACTAGCTAATAAAACAAATGCTAAACCAATTAAAAATATACTTAGCTTATTTTTAATCATCTTTTCTATTGTTTCCTGAAAATTTCAAAACCCACCCTATCCACAATAAAAAAACCACACCATATATGAATAACGGAAATACTGTTCCGTGTAATAATTCCTCGTAATCTGGATAATAATATAAAGAGTAAGTTAAAAGTGCAATTCTGACAATGTTTAAAACATAAATAAGTATAACTCCTAAAATAATATATAAAAACGTTTTTTTTATGGTACTTGAAAAGGCAAAAATAAAAGCTGCAAATAGAATTATTACACTAACAGCATTACAGCCTTCTATAATTCTAGACACATATTTACCTTTATAAAATATTTTAATTGAAGGCTCAAACTCATGATTAACAAGTTTACTATCCTGTTTTAAAAAAAGTAAAAAATCATTTGTATTATGAGCTACTAAAGTAGAAATTGAATCTACCTCATTTAACATAGGGTTATACTGGTTTAAATATTGCCTATAAATAAAAGTAAAAACCATATAAAAAAGTAAAAACTTAATAAGGAATATAAAAAAAAGCTTATGTTGTAACAATAAAGATCTCAATTCTTCTATTTTTAACAAAAATATATAAATTTTTAAACTATAGATTAAATACTTTTGTAAAAAAATTGAAAATGAATTCAGAAGCAATATTACAAACTGTAAATACCATTGTTATTAGTGACTCTACAAGAGATGAGAAATTACTCAGTATTTGCAAACTATTAAACGAAAATATAGAATATTATAATTGGGTTGGTTTTTATTTTGCCAATCACGAAACTAAAACATTGCATTTAGGACCATATGTAGGAGCAGAAACTGACCATACAGTTATTCCATTTGGAAAAGGTATTTGCGGACAAGTAGCAGTTTCAAATGAAAACTTCGTCGTTCCAGATGTATCTGCACAAGATAATTATATTGCTTGTAGCTTCACGGTTAAGTCAGAAATTGTTGTGCCATTATTTGTAAATGGAATAAACATAGGTCAAATAGATATTGACTCTCATGTAATTAATCCATTTACCGAAGCTGACGAATTACTATTACAATCTATAAATCAAGAAGTTGCAAAATTATTTTAAACCAAAAAAATAATTTATAATTTATAATTCATAATTTATAATTATTACTATATTTGCATCCGAATTGTAAAACGCAATTCATACATAATAATCATTTAAAATAATATTAGCATGTACTTAACTAAAGAAGTAAAAGCGGAAATTTTCGCTAAGCATGGTGGAAAAGCAGAAAACACAGGATCTGCTGAAGGACAAATCGCATTATTCACACACAGAATTTCACATTTAACAGAGCACTTAAAAAGAAATCGTCATGATTACAATACTGAGCGTTCATTAGTACTTTTAGTAGGTAAAAGAAGAAGTCTTCTTGATTACTTAATTAAGAAAGACATTTTGAGATATCGTGCGATAATCAAAGAATTAAACATCAGAAAATAATAGATATGAGGGGCTTTGTGCCCCTTTTATTTTACGTTTTATATTAGAAAAAGTTCGTTTTTCATTGGGTACACAACAACTACAACTACAACACAACTGACCCTTTGTTTAATTAAGAATTAAAAATTATGATTCCACAATTATTTGTAGAAAACATCGATTTAGGTGATGGAAGAAACATTACAATCGAGACAGGTCGTTTGGCTAAACAAGCCGATGGTTCTGTAGTAGTTAGAATTGGTAAAACTGTAATCTTAGGAACAGTTGTATCGTCTAGAAAAGCAAGCCCAGGTATTGACTTTTTACCGTTAACAGTAGATTATCGTGAAAAATTTGCCGCAGCAGGTCGTTTTCCTGGAGGTTTTTTCAAAAGAGAAGCACGCCCAAGCGATAGCGAAGTACTAACAATGCGTTTAGTTGACCGTGTTTTACGTCCACTTTTCCCATCAGATTATCATGCAGAAGTTCAAGTTATGATTCAATTAATGTCTCATGACGACGACGTAATGCCTGATGCATTAGCAGGATTAGCAGCTTCGGCAGCATTAGCTTTATCTGACATTCCTTTTGAAACTTTAATTTCAGAAGTTAGAGTAGGAAGAATTGATGGAAAATTCATTGTTAATCCATCACAAGCACAATTAGAATTATCAGATATTGATATGATGATTGGAGCTTCAACAGATTCTATCGCAATGGTTGAAGGTGAAATGAAAGAAATTTCAGAAGCAGAAATGTTAGAAGCTATTAAATTTGCTCACGAACATATTAAAGTTCAAATCGCAGCACAAGAAAGATTAGCAAACGCTTTTGGTAAAAAAGAAGTTCGTACTTATGAACCAGAAAAAACAGACGAAGCAATTCATGCTAAAGTAAAAGCTGCAGCTTACGATAAAATTTATGCAATTGCATCTAAAGGTTCTGCTAAACACGAACGTTCAGCAGCATTTGATGAAGTTAAAGAAGAAGTTAAAGCTTTATTTACAGAAGAAGAATTAGAAGAAAATGGAGATTTAGTTTCAAAATATTTCTATAAAGTCAATAAAGAAGCTGTTCGTAACGTAACTTTAGATTTAGGAACTCGTTTAGACGGAAGAAAAACTACGGAAATCAGACCAATTTGGTGTGAAGTTGATTATTTACCATCTGTTCATGGTTCTGCATTATTTACACGTGGAGAAACTCAAGCTTTGGCAACAGCAACTTTAGGAACTTCTAGAGAAGCAAACCAAATTGACTCACCTTCACAACAAGGAGAAGAAAAATTCTATTTACACTATAACTTCCCTCCTTTCTCAACTGGAGAAGCTCGTCCATTAAGAGGAACTTCAAGAAGAGAAGTTGGACACGGAAATTTAGCACAACGTGCTTTAAAAAACATGATTCCCGCAGATTGTCCTTATACCATTCGTGTAGTTTCAGAAGTTTTAGAATCTAACGGTTCTTCTTCAATGGCAACTGTTTGTGCTGGAACATTATCATTAATGGATGCTGGAGTTCAAATGATTCGTCCAGTTTCTGGAATTGCAATGGGATTAATTACAGATGGAGATCGTTTTGCAGTTTTATCTGATATTTTAGGTGATGAAGATCACTTAGGAGATATGGATTTCAAAGTTACTGGAACTTCAGAAGGAATTACAGCTTGTCAAATGGACATCAAAATCGACGGATTAAAATATGAAATCATGGAGCAAGCATTAGCTCAAGCTCGTGATGGACGTTTACACATCTTAGGAAAATTAACTGAAACTTTAGCTCAACCAAGAGTAGAAGTTAAAGACCATTCTCCAAAAATTATAACAAGAAGAATTCCAAATGCATTTATTGGAGCATTAATTGGACCAGGCGGAAAAGTAATTCAAGAATTACAAAAAGCAACTGGAACAACAATTGTCATCAATGAAGACCCAGTTTCTGAAGAAGGAATTGTTGAAATTTTAGGTACTGACCCAGCAGGAATTGCAACGGTTATGGCTAAGATTGATTCAATCATTTTTAAACCAACAGTTGGCGAAGCTTATGAAGTAAAAGTAATTAAAATGTTAGATTTTGGAGCGGTTGTAGAATATACAGCAGCACCAGGAAACGAGGTTTTATTACACGTATCTGAGTTAGCTTGGGAAAGAACAGAAAATGTTGCTGATGTTGTAAAACTAGGTGACGTATTTATGGTAAAATACTTCGGTATTGACCCTAAAACAAGAAAAGAAAAAGTTTCTAAAAAAGCTCTTTTACCTAGACCTCCTAGAGAAGAGAAAAAAGAAAATAAAGAAGGTTAATTAATTCAGTATTAATTTTTTTAAAAAAGCCATACATAAATATGTGTGGCTTTTTTTATTTCCTATATTTAGAAATTATTTGTGACTTTAAACAAAAGATAATATCTAGTGAAAATTACTTTTATGGAAAATAAATTACAAAATCTAAAAGCTAACTTCGGTACATTACCAGTCTTTTTAACTGCTATTTCAACAATATTAGGAGCTGTTATGTTCTTGCGTTTTGGCTATGCGGTTGGAGAAGTTGGATTTCTAGGAACACTTCTTATCATTTTAGTAGCTCATATGGTAACTATTCCTACAGCTATGGCATTGGCAGAAATAGCAACCAATCAAAAAGTTGAAGGTGGTGGAGAATATTTTATCATTTCTCGATCATTTGGAGTTAATATTGGGGCTTCAATTGGACTAGCATTATATCTTTCACAAGCCATTAGTGTTGCCTTTTATATTATTGCTTTTGCCGAATCATTTGAAGCCATTAAACCTTGGGTATTATCTGAATTTGGCTATGAAATTTACGACAACAGAATATTTAGTGTACCTGCACTTTTATTACTAATAGGCCTTATGGTTACTAAAGGTGCCGATTTAGGAATGAAAGCATTATATGTAGTTGTTGCTATTTTATTTGTATCCTTAATTATGTTTTTTTTTGGAACTACTGACTATGCAACAACTTATGATAGCTCTTTATTATTCAGTAATGTTGAATCTAAAAATGGCTTTTTCTTTGTTTTTGCAATCATTTTCCCTGCATTCACAGGAATGACAGCTGGAGTTGGATTATCTGGAGATTTAAAAGACCCTAAAAAATCAATTCCTATGGGAACGTTAGCAGCTACTATTGTTGGAATGATTATATATATATTTATTGCTTTAAAACTAGCTTATTCTGCTTCGCCAGAAGACTTAGTTAACGACCAATTAGTAATGAGTAAAATCGCATTGTGGGGACCAATTATTCCTTTAGGACTTGCTGCTGCAACAATTTCATCAGCATTAGGTTCATTTATGGTAGCTCCAAGGACATTACAAGCAATTGGTAGCGACAACGTAATTCCAAACCAAAAAATAAATGATTTTGTATCAAAAGGTACTGCAAAAAACAACGAACCTAAAAATGCAACAATAATTACTGCTGCAATTGCAATAATTTTTGTTTTAATGGGAGATGTAAATGCTGTAGCCGAAGTAATATCGATGTTTTTCATGGTTACTTATGGTTCATTATGTTTAATATCTTTCATGCAACACTTTGCAGCCGATCCAGCTTACAGACCTTCTTTTAAATCTAAATGGTACTTATCATTAATGGGAGCAATTTTGTGTGTTTACTTAATGTTTAAAATTAACGCTGTTTACGCAGTTGCCTCAATTTTATTAATGATAGCAATCTATTTTTACATCACCTATAGTAATGATAATAAAAAAGGAATGGCAAATATTTTTCAAGGTGTCATCCATCAATTAAGTAGAAATTTACAAGTGTTTTTACAAAAAACCGATAAAGAAACAGATTCTGATTACTGGAGACCGGGTGTTTTATGTTTATCAAAAGAAAGTTTTGAACGCTTATCAGCATTAGAAATGATGAAATGGATTTCCTATCGTTATGGTTTTGGAACTTATATTCATTATGAAAAAGATTATTTCTCAAAACAATCTAAAGAGTTGGCCGATCAAAAACTTGCAAAATTAATCAAGACAGCAAACAAAACGAATTCTAATGTTTTCTTAGAAACAATTATATCGCCATCAAACACTGCTGCAATTGTACAAGCAATTCAGCAACCAGGAATTTCAGGTCATGATAACAATATGATGCTTTTTGAATTCAAAAAAGGAACTTCAGAATGGCTTGAAGATATTATAGATAATTATAGTTTAATTCAAAGCGCAAAATATGATCTTTGTATTCTAGCGACTTCTGACAGAAATTTTGGCTATAAAAATGAAATTCATGTTTGGATTAAGAAAGAAGATTTTGAAAATGCAAACTTAATGATTCTTCTATCTTACATAATTTTAGGTCACCCAGACTGGAAAGGCGCAGAAATTAAAATATTCGCAGCTGTAGACAAAGCTAATTTAGAAACTGAAAAAGCCTATTTAATAGAATTAACAACAACTGGTAGGTTACCAATATCTCCAAATAATATTATTGTAATTCCAATTGAAGATACAACAGATAAAGTAGAGTTAATCAATGAAACTTCTAAACTTGCAGATTTAACTATCCTTGGTTTCCACGAAAGTTCAATAAAAACAAAGGGAGTAGAGCAATTTAACAACTATAATAGAATAGGAAATGTACTATTTGTAAACACTCAAAGTGGAAAACAAATAAAATAATTAAAAAAATATTTTATTTATGTAACTTTTTTGTAACTACAAACGTATAATAACCTGAATACTTAAAATTACTGCAAATTAATGAGACAGCTTAAAATCACCAAGCAGGTAACTAATCGTGAAACTGCATCCCTAGACAAATACCTACAAGAAATTGGAAAAGTGGATTTAATTACCGCTGATGAAGAGGTAGAATTAGCTCAACGTATAAAAGCTGGTGACCAACGAGCTTTAGAAAAATTAACAAAAGCTAATTTACGTTTCGTTGTATCGGTAGCTAAACAATACCAAAATCAAGGACTTACACTTCCCGATTTAATTAATGAAGGAAACTTAGGTTTAATTAAAGCTGCTCAACGTTTCGATGAAACTCGTGGATTTAAATTTATTTCTTATGCAGTTTGGTGGATTCGTCAATCTATACTACAAGCATTAGCAGAGCAATCTCGTATTGTTCGTTTGCCATTAAATAAAATTGGTTCTATAAACAAGATTAACAAAATGTTTGCTTTACTTGAGCAATCTAATGAACGTGCTCCTTCTGCTGAAGAAATTGCAAAAGAATTAGACATGACTGTTAATGATGTTAAAGAATCTATGAAAAATTCTGGTCGTCATTTATCAATGGACGCGCCTTTAGTTGAAGGAGAAGATTCAAATTTATATGACGTTTTACGTTCTGGTGAATCTCCAAATCCTGATAGAGAATTAATTCATGAATCGTTACAAACTGAAATTGAAAGAGCATTAGAAACATTAACTCCACGTGAAGCAGATGTAGTTCGTTTATACTTTGGTTTAAGCGACCAACATCCAATGACTTTAGAAGAAATTGGTGAAACTTTCGATTTAACTCGTGAGCGTGTTCGTCAAATTAAAGAGAAAGCAATTCGTAGATTAAAACATACTTCAAGAAGTAAGATTTTAAAAACATATTTAGGATAACCTAATAACAATAACAACAGTTTCAATAACTGTTCGTTTTTTGATTGATGATTGAAACCTCGGCTGATTACCGAGGTTTTACTTTTTTAATCAGAACTTGTTTCAGATTATCTATATATAAATTACCTTTGTACAAACAACACAACTACTATGAGTAAAAATACACTTATTGCACCATCAGTTTTAGCTGCTGATTTTGCAAACTTACAACGCGACATTGAAATGATAAACAACAGTGAAGCAGATTGGTTTCACATTGACATTATGGACGGTGTTTTTGTTCCAAACATTTCTTTTGGAATGCCCGTTTTACAAGCTATTTCTAAACATGCAAAAAAAACTATCGATGTTCATTTAATGATTGTTGATCCTGATAGATACATTTCAACTTTTAAAAAATTAGGTGCTGACATTTTAACTGTTCACTATGAAGCTTGCCCTCATTTACATCGTTCTTTACAAGCCATTAAAACTGAAGGAATGAAAGCTGGAGTTGCAATTAATCCTCACACTAATGTAAGCTTACTGGAAGATGTCATTAAAGACATTGATTTAGTATGCATCATGAGTGTTAATCCTGGTTTTGGTGGGCAATCTTTTATTGAAAACACATATAAAAAAATAACTCAGTTAAAAGAAATTATTACTCGTAATAATGCCTCTACTTTAATTGAAATTGACGGCGGTGTTACTAACAAAAATGCAAAAGCTTTAGTTGATGCTGGAGCAGATGTTTTAGTGGCTGGTAGTTATGTTTTTGGAGCTCAAAATCCAACTGAAACAATTGCTGACTTAAAAAAACTTACATAGTAAAAAACATACATTTTAAGTACGCCCCAAAAAAATTAATATTATTTGGGGCATTTTTTATTTTAATATTGATTAATTAAATACTTAATTAAATCAGTAGTTGTTACAATTCCTACTAATAAATTACCCTCTACTACTGGTAAAGCATGAAACTCTTTTGAAGCAAGTATTTCTGCTGCTTCTTTAATTGTAGTCTCGGGAGAAATTGATACTAAATTTTTAGCCATAACTTGTTCCACTGAAAACATATTATAAACCGTTGCATCAACTTCTTCTTCTTCATCGTCAATAGCATCTGCAAATGAAATTCTAAGCAAATCGGTATAACTCAACATTCCAATAATTTTATTCCCGGTCATAACAGGAATGTGACGAATGCGGTGTTTTTTAAATAACCCTTCGGCCTTAGTCAAAGTATCGGTAATATTTAACTTTACAACCTCTTTTGTCATAATAGTTGAAACTGGAACAATTTGCTTCATAATAGTCTTCTTTAAATTAATAGTTTAAAGATAATCAATAAAAAACAATCCTAAAACAACTTAAATCATTGATTTAAAGACATTTTATTCGTATATTATATCGCTTCTGTAAAGTTAATCATGACCTTTACCTTTTCGAATAATTGTGGAAATTCTGATTTAAACTGGCTTGGAGTTTCAAAAAAATGCTCTAGAATTACCGCTATAAATTCAAACTCATTGGTATACGCGTAAATTCTAAAATAATCAGATTCAAGGAGTTTTTTATAGTTTGGCGGGTATTTTACTTGTTCTATAATCTCATTATAAGTAACTGCAAAAATAGTAGCCGAAGTATCGTTTTTCTTTAATCCTTCAAAATGCAGTACATGAGAAAATTCATGTAACCCTAAATTTAAGTTATCATTAGAAATTTCATAACCTTCCATAAAGTGTTTCCATGAAAAAACAATTGCTTTCATTCTTGGATTAAACTCACCTTTATGATATTCATTATTTGTAGATGAATAATAGATGTCTGGAAAAACAATAATTTTATTAATTACAGTAAAAAGATAGTTTCTCATTCCAAAAGTCAACATAATCGCCGTTGCTGCAATAAGCACACGAATTTCTTCCGTAATTTGTAGGCCTTCTTTTCCGTAAAAAGGATATTTTTTTAAAAAAACAGCAACTCTGTGTTCAAAATATAATTTTTCTTTAGAAGACAGTTTTTTATAGAAATCAAACTGATTATGCAAAACACTTAATTGAGCTAACGAAAGTTTTTTAGAAAATGGGTAAAAATGCACATAAATAGGCTTTCTAAAGAAAAATGCATAAATAGGTTCTACAATTACATTATAGGCAAAAAAACCAAAAAAAGTAAAACCAATTAAAAGTAAAATGTAAATCAATGGGTAAAAAATTGAGTTTAGCTAAAATACATATTCTGACTCAGTTAAAATGATTTGATTTATTTTTTTTTCAATAAAATAAAACCTTAAAAAACAACCTTGAGCAAACATGATTATTCTTTAAGATTTTATTTATTAAGTGTGACTTCGGCAGGGTTCGAACCTGCAACCAACGGAGCCGAAATCCGTCATTCTATCCAGTTGAACTACGAAGCCTTATTGAGTAATTAGTGAATAGTAAAAAGTGATTAGATAATTACTATTCACTAATTACTTTTATACTAAAAGTTTCTTTACAATACCAGAAATCGTTTTTCCTTCAGCTTGCCCGCCAATTTGTGCAGAGGCCAATCCCATAACTTTTCCCATTGAAGCAATACCAGAAGCACCTGTTTCAGAAATAATTTTAGCAACTATAGCTTCTACTTCGTCTTCTGATAATTGAGCTGGTAAAAATTGTTCAATTACTGTAATTTGAGCTAATTCTGGTTCTGCTAAATCAGGACGATTTTGTTCAGTAAAAATAGTTGCGCTGTCTTTACGCATTTTTACCAATCGTTGTAACATTTTTATTTCTTGATCTTCTGTCAAACCTTCAGAAGCTCCGGCTTCTGTTTTTGCTAAAATTATAGCCGATTTTATTGCTCTTAATGCTTCTAACGCTACAGAATCCTTAGCTTTCATAGCTTCTTTCATGTGCGTCATTATGTTTGTTTCTAAACTCATATTTTCTAATATATTTATATTCTCTTCTTGTAAAATTATTTATGCAAAAGTAATAAAAAAACCCGAAGATTTCTTCAGGTTTTTAAATGTGTAGGTTTGTTTTATTGCAGATTAATCTACGTTATCATGTAAAAATGAATTATTCGATCTTAGTTGAACATCATCGTTACTATCTGTTCCTAATGACATCCTAGATTGGTTATTACTTGCAGGTTGCTGTGTTAAATCAATGCCCATTCTTTTGTAAGCTGGTTCTTTTTCAATTTCATCAATTCGAGAAGCGCTATTGTTAAACTTATAATTAAAGTCTTTCATTTTTCTTTTACGTTCTTCAGCTCTCGCTCTTAAAGAATCCTCAATAGACATATCTAAAGGAGAAATAGTCTCATTTAGATTTGATGTTTGAACATCGTTATTTTTAGTAGCTATGTTTTTGAATGAAAAATTCAATTCCTCATCTACAGGCTCTTTTACTTCTTCAACTTTAGCTGTTGCAGTTAATTCTTTTTCTTTCTCTAAATAATCTTCAAGAGAATATTTTATAATTCCATTTTGACCTACTTCTGTTACTGGAATAAAGTTTACTGGCTCTTTTACTTCCATTTCCTTAATTTCATCTGTTAAATCAAATACAATTTGATTATTTTCTTCTTTCTTATCTTCAAACAAGTTTAAAGAAAAATTAAATTCATTCTCTTTTGCTTTAACAAATTCTGGCTCAACAACTTCAATTTCTCTAATTTGTGGAGTTATAATCTCAAAGTTATTTACAACATCTGGTGCTACAACTTCAAATGTTACGTCGATATTTTTTAAAAACTCTGTTGTAGGAATTAAATTCATAGAAGGAAGAGATGGCTCTTGAATTTCAAAAGCAATTTCTTCTTTTTCTGTTTCTTCTAAAGTAAAAATTACTTTTTCATCACAAATTGGATTAATAATTTCTTCTTGAGTTTCCGCTTTTGTTTCTATAATTGGTTCATTAACTATAATATTCGAAATTGCTTTTGCAGACAAATCATGAACAATTTTTTGTTCATCTTCTAGTGAATGAATTATTTTTTTAGGTTCTGTATTTACGATTTCAGCTTGTTGCTCAACGTTAAAACCCGTAGCAATAATAGTTACCGCAACACCTTCACCAAGAGTTTCATCTTCACCAACTCCCATTATGATATTAGCATTATGGCCTGCCTCTGATTGAATAAAATCATTAATTTCTCCAATTTCATCAAGTGTAATTTCAGATGTTCCAGATACAATTAACAACAACACGTTTTTAGCTCCAGAAATTTTATTATCGTTTAATAATGGAGAATCTAATGCATTTTTAATTGCTTCTTTGGCTCTATCGTCACCAACAGCAATTGAAGAACCCATAATAGCTGTTCCGCTGTTTGCTAAAACAGTTTTAGCATCACGTAAATCAATATTTTGTGTGTAGTGATGCGTAATAACTTCAGCAATTCCTCTAGAGGCTGTTGCTAATACTTCATCTGCTTTAGAGAAACCAGCTTTAAAACCAAGATTTCCATATACTTCACGTAACTTATTATTATTGATAACAATTAAAGAATCAACTTGTTTACGGAGCTTCTCAACTCCGTTCATTGCTTGTTCATAACGTATTTTACCTTCAAACTGGAAAGGAATAGTAACGATTCCAACAGTTAAAATATCACGTTCTTTTGCTAATTGTGCTATTACAGGCGCAGCTCCTGTACCAGTACCACCACCCATTCCGGCAGTAATGAAAAGCATTTTAGTGTTAGTATCAAGCATTTTTTCAATAGCTTCCATACTTTCTATTGCAGATTGTTGACCTACTTCAGGATTTGCTCCTGCACCTAAACCTTCAGTTAGTGTTAAACCTAATTGAATTTTGTTTGGTACTGGACTATTTTGCAATGCTTGTGCATCTGTATTGCAAACCACAAAATCTACACCTTTAATCCCTTGTTGAAACATGTGATTAATAGCGTTACTTCCACCACCACCAACTCCGATCACTTTAATGACGTTAGATTGGTTTTTAGGCAAATCGAATGAGATGTTTGTAAATTCTGACATAATGTTACTTTTTATTCTGCGTTATCTAAAAATTCTTTAATCTTTTCTATATACTTATCAAAAAATGACTTTTTGATTTTTTCTTCTGTTGATTCTGTTGGTTTTGGTTCTTCAGCTTTAGGTTTTGTTACTTCCTCAAATGAATCTTCAATTTCGACTTCATCTTTTTTAACAGGGACTTCTTTTTTCAATTCAACAATTGGAGTAGCACTTTTAGTATTATTACGAATACTATTCATAACTAAACCTACAGCTGTTGCATACATAGGACTTGAAAGTTCTTCATCTGAACCTCCCGCAAGGTGTTCGTTTGGAAAACCAATCCTTGTATCCATTCCTGTTATATATTCTACTAATTGCTTAATGTGTTTTAGTTGAGCTCCACCTCCTGTTAAAACAATTCCTGCAATAAGCTTTCTTTTTGGGTCTTCATGACCATATATTTTAATTTCAGCATACACTTGTTCTATAATTTCTACTACGCGAGCATGAATTATTTTTGATAAGTTTTTTAGCGAAATCTCTTTTGGTTCCCTTCCTCTTAATCCTGGAATTGAAACAATTTCATTGTCTTTATTTTCGCCTGGCCATGCTGAACCAAAACGCATTTTTAATAACTCGGCTTGTTTTTCAATTATTGAACAACCTTCCTTAATATCTTCAGTGATAACGTTTCCTCCAAAAGGAATTACCGCTGTATGACGAATGATTCCATCTTTAAAAATGGCTAAATCTGTTGTTCCACCACCAATATCAATAATTGCAACTCCAGCTTCCTTTTCTTCTTGGCTTAAAACAGCATCAGCAGATGCCAAAGGCTCTAATGTTAAACCTGAAAGTTCTAAACCTCCACTTTTAACACATCTTCCTAAGTTACGTATTGAAGCTGCCTGACCAACTACAACATGGAAACTAGCTTCTAATCTTCCGCCATACATCCCTATAGGTTCTTTTATTTCGGCTTGACCGTCAATTTTAAATTCTTGAGGCAAAACGTGAATAATTTCCTCTCCAGGAAGCATTGCAAGTTTATGAACTTGATTTATTAGCGAATCAATATCTGCTTCGCCAATAACTTCTTCAGGGTTTGGACGGCTAATATAATCGCTATGCTGAATACTTCTTATATGCTGACCTGCAATACCTACTACGACATCATTTATTTTATAATCAGAATCATTTTCAGCTTCCATGATAGCTTGTTGAATAGACTGAATAGTTTGTGTAATATTATTTACAACCCCTCTATGAACACCAAGACTTTTAGATTTTCCTACTCCTAGAATTTCTAATTTTCCGTATTCATTTTTCTTACCGATCATTGCAACAATCTTTGTTGTTCCAATGTCTAATCCTACTGCAATGGTCTCTTTATTCATAATCTATCTATTTCCTACAAACTACTTGCTCAGTAAACAATAAGTTAACTGACTTATAATTTTTAATCAATGTATCTTTTATAGCGTGTTTATAAAAAGCTTTATAATTCTTAAGCTTTTTATCTACATGTATTGGATTACCAAAGATTATTTTAAAATCATAATCTCTATTGGTCATCACAACACTTCCTGACGGTAAAATAGTTAAACCCGTTATACTTTTTTTAAGAAAATCATCTTTTGCGATTTCATTAAATAAGTACACGTAGTTACTTTTTTCGGCGTCATTTATTTGCCCAATAACTATAGGAACTCTTGCTGAAAAATTTTCAGACAAAGGAATTCTATCTCCCTTACTGTCAAGATAATACTTAGCATTATCTGACACATATCGAACTATTGGGGTCTTTTGTTTTATATGCGCATTTAGCGAACCGTCTATACCAGAAAAAACTTCTGCTTTTTCTATCATCTCGTGATCATCGAGAACAGTTTCTAAAGTATTCAAATCTACTTTTTCTTTTTTGATTGATAAAGGCTTACCTGAATTTTGTATTAACAAGTTATTAACCATTTCATGTGTTATAAAATAGTTGTCTTTATCATCTGCAAATGAAATATTTACAGATTTTAACAATCGTTCATTATTCCTTTTCATTGAAAAAGAATAGAGAAAAATCATTAAAACAATGATTAAAACCAATCGGATGTTATGCCAATTAAGCCTTTTCATCTATTATTTTTTTAATTTCTGAAACCATTTCACCAATATCTCCTGCCCCAATTGTTACGTATACATTTGCATCAGAATTTTTAAATTCTTGCAACAATTCTTCCTTTGTAATTAGTTTTTTATTTTCATTTGAAATCTTGCTTAACAACCATGTAGAGTTTACTCCCTCAACTGGTAATTCTCTTGCTGGATAAATTTCCATTAATAAGACTTCGTCAAATTTTGAAAGACTTTCTGCAAATCCATCAACAAAATCTTTAGTACGAGAAAATAAATGAGGTTGAAAAGCTGCGATTATCTTTTTATTTGGATACAATTCTCTTACCGCTTGATGTACTGCATTTATTTCTGTAGGATGATGTGCATAATCATCTATGTAAACTGCCTTTTCTGTTCTTGTTTGAAAAGAAAATCTTCTTCTAACTCCTTTAAAAGAGGCTAAAGCTGCAAGTATATTTTCATTTGAAACTCCGTAGCTTTTTGACATTGCAAAAGCAATTAAAGCATTAGACAAATTATGATGACCTGGCAATGCAAATTTTACATTTTCAATTACTTCATTTGCCGTTTTTACATCAAAAACATAAAATCCGTTTTCGATGCGAATATTTTGTGCTGAAAAAGTAGCCTCTTCATTAATACCAATTGTATTTCCTTTTAATGGCAATCCTTTCGCAATGAATAAATTATTTGAAGTTACTTTATTAGAAAATTCTACAAAAGAAGCTTCAATTGCAGAAGCATCTCCGTAAATATCTAAATGATCTGCATCCATTGAAGTGATACAAGCCAAATTAGGATGTAAATGCAAAAAAGAACGGTCAAATTCATCCGCTTCAACAACTGTTACTGTTTTTCCGTCTCCAATTACATTTGAGTTATAATTTTCTACAATTCCGCCAAGGAAGGAAGTAACATCTACCCCACTTTGAAACAAAATATGTCCTAGAATACTTGATGTTGTTGTTTTTCCATGTGTACCTGCAACTGCGAAACAAAAAGTATCTTTAGTAATTAATCCTAAAACTTCTGCTCGTTTTTTAACTTCAAAACCTTCAGAAAGGAAATAATTCCATTCTGAATGCTCTTTAGGAACAGCAGGCGTAATGATTACCAAAGTATTACTTTTGTCTAAGTATTTTTTATCTATTAAATTTAAATTATCTTCAAAATGAATATCCATTCCTAAAGCAATTAACTCACCTGTTAAGTGCGTTTGGGTTTTGTCATAACCAGCTACATTTTTACCAATATTCATAAAATATCGTGCAAGAGCACTCATTCCGATTCCTCCGATTCCTATGAAATAGATATTTTGTATTTGGTTTAAGTTCATTTTTTATTTTATTAATTTTTCAATTTCTTTTACAATCTCTTTAGTAGCATTTGGCAAAGCTAATTTGTGAATTTTTTTACTTAATTTACTTTGCTTATCATCATTAGAAAGTAAATCGGCAAATGTGTTTTTAAACTTTTCATCCAATTCGTTTTCTTTCAAAAGAACAGCTGCTTTTTTCTCTACAATAGCTAAAGCATTTTTAGTTTGATGATCTTCAGAAACATTAGGTGACGGAATAAAGATTGTTGGTTTCCCTACAATACACAATTCTGAAACTGATGACGCTCCTGATCTAGAAATAATAATATCGGCGGCAGCATAAGCCAAATCCATTTTATCAATAAAAGCTAAAACATGTACATTTTCCTTTTCATTAAAACGACTATACTCATCATAATACAATTTCCCACATTGCCATATTACCTGAACGCCGAGTTGTGTAATAAAGTTTATTTCTTGAGCAATTAATTGATTAATTCTTCTAGCTCCTAAACTTCCGCCTAAAACTAATAATGTTCTTTTTGTACTATCTAATTCAAAATAGGTTAAACTTTTAATTCGTTTTGTATCTATATCCAGCAAATCTTGTCTCACAGGATTTCCTGTTAACTTAATTTTATCTTTTGGAAAAAATTTCTCTAAACCTTCGTAAGCAACACAAATTGAACTCGCTTTATTTGCCAACAACTTATTTGTTATTCCAGGATATGAGTTTTGTTCTTGAACTACAACCGGAATATTCATTAATGTTGCCACTTTTAAAACCGCTCCGCTTGCAAAACCGCCTGTTCCAACAACAACATTTGGTTTGAATTTTTTAATGATTTTATAAGAGTCCCATAAACTAGAAAGCAGTTTAAATGGAAACATTAGATTTTGTATTGTTATTTTTCTTTGAATTCCTGAAATCCACAACCCTTTAATTTCGTAACCTGCTTGAGGCACTTTTTGCATTTCCATTTTATCTTTAGCGCCTACAAATAAGAACTCAGCATTAGGATGTTGCACCTTTAGCTCATTTGCAATTGCAATTGCAGGATAGATATGACCTCCTGTTCCGCCGCCGCTAATTATAAATTTTAAGTTTTGCATATTATTTATTTAATACAGGTTCAAGCGGGTTAGTTTCTTCATTTTCTGATTCATCATCAATACTAAAATCACCTAATTCAGCTTCAACTTCTTTATCAATTATTCTTTGTAACGCTTCGTCTCTTTTTTTCTTTTCATCTAAATCTAATGCAATCTCTTCTTCTTTTTTGGTAACACTTAAAATGATTCCAATAGAAGCACAAGTCATCCAAATAGAAGTACCGCCGGCACTAATTAAAGGCAATGTTTGTCCGGTTACTGGCAATAATTCTACAGCAACAGACATATTAACTAAGGCTTGAAATATAATTGGAAAACCCAAACCAACAATTAATAATTTACCAAAGAGCGTTGTAGCTTTATGTGCATTAATTATAAAACGCACAAAAAGCAATAAGTATAGAAACATGATTCCGAATGCTCCAATCATTCCATACTCTTCGACAATAATTGCAAAAATAAAATCGGATGATGATTGGGGTAAAAAGTTTTTCTGCACACTTTTACCCGGTCCTAACCCTTTAATTCCTCCTGAAGCAATTGCAATTTTAGCTTTTTCTATTTGGTACACATCTTCATCTTCAGTATCAGACGTAAAACGTTCAATACGCTTTTCCCAAGTCTTTACACGATTTGGCATTGTATCTGGAAAAGCTTTAGCAACCAAAATAAATAAAGCGAGAGCCGCTATTCCTAATCCAATTATAAAAAGCAAGTATTTTATTGGATAATAGCCAATATATACTACCATACAAACCATAGTAAAAATAAGTGCTGTTGTAGAAAAATTAGCTGGTAAAATTAAAATTAAAACCCCAAAAACAGGCAACCATAATTCTAAAAATGATTCTTTAAAAGTTACAACTTTACCTTCAATTTTTGCCAAATATCGAGCTACGTAAACCATTAAAACCATAAATGCAAACGTTGATGTTTGAAAACCAATACCAACTAATGGAATTTGAATCCATCTACTTGCGTTAGCCCCACCCATTGTTGTACCTTGAGTAAGTGTATAAATTAGTAATACTATAACTATTGGAATTCCAAAAATAGACAAAGCTCTGAAATAATGATATGGAACTTTATGAACAAAATAAATAATAACAAATCCTAAAAAAAGATGTCCTAAATGTTTAATCAAGTAACCCAAAGTAGATCCTTTACCAATTACATATACTAGATTTGTACTAGCACTGTAAACTGGTAAAAACGAAATAAGAGCCAATAGAAAAACTATTGCCCATATTCCTTTATCTCCTCTTATTTTACTTAAGATATCATTCATTATTATAAATTATGAACCGCATTTTTAAATTGACGGCCTCTATCTTCATAGTTTTCAAACAAATCAAAACTTGCACAAGCTGGAGACAATAATACTGCTTCACCAGATTCTGCGATATGCTTAGCTATTTTTAACGCTTCTGACATAGAAGTTGTTTCAACCATTACATCTACCACATTACTAAATGTTTGAATGATTTTAGAATTATCAACTCCTAAACAAATTATAGCTTTTACTTTTTCGCGTACTAACGACATTAATTCGTTATAATCATTTCCTTTATCCACACCACCTACAATCCAAACAGTTGGAACTGTCATACTGTCTAATGCAAAATAAGTTGCATTAACATTAGTTGCTTTAGAATCGTTAATGTATTGCACATTTTGAATTTTCAATACCTTTTCTAAACGGTGCTCTACTCCTTGAAAGTTAGACAAACTCTCTCTAATTGTTTGTTTTCTAATTTTAAGTAACTGAGAAACTGCTGTTGCAGCCATTGCATTTTTTAAATTATGCTTTCCTTCTAATGATAATTCGTTTATTGGCATGGTAAATAGGTCGTTATTTATTGTACTCGTTAAGTTTTGTTCTGTTATAAATGCTCCGTTTTCAACATTTTCTGTTAATGAAAAAGGAATTAATTGTGCATTAATTTTATTGTTTTGTAACCATTTTTTTATTTCAACATCGTCATTGTCGATAATTAAAAAATCCTCTTCTGTTTGGTTTTTTGTAATTCTAAATTTTGATTCTATATATAAATTATAATCGTAATTGTATCGATCTAAATGATCTGGACTTAAGTTTGTAATTATGGCAATATGTGGTTTATAATTTATAATTCCATCTAACTGAAAACTACTTAATTCCAACACGTAAACATCGTGTTTGTTTTCTGCGACTTGCCATGCAAAACTTTTTCCAATATTTCCTGCTAAACCAACATTTAGCCCTCCTTGTTTCAATAAATGATAGGTAAGTAATGTTGTTGTTGTTTTACCGTTACTTCCTGTTATTCCAACGGTAAGAGCATTTGTAAATTGAACTGCAAATTCGATTTCTGAAATTACAGGTGTTCCTAAATCAATTAGTTTTTTTACAATTGGAGCATTATCGGGAATTCCTGGACTTTTCATCACTACATCAGCATTTAGAATTAATGCCTCTGTATGTTGCTCATCTTCCCAAGGAATTGCATTAATAGCTAGGATTTCCTTATAATTCTCTTTGATTTTTCCGAAATCAGATACAAAAACTTCATATCCTTTCTTTTTCCCTAAAATTGCAGTTCCAACACCGCTTTCACCTCCGCCAAGTATTACTAACCTTTTCATATTATCTTAGTTTTAATGAGACTAATGAAAAGATGGCTAAGAAAATAGCAACAATCCAAAAACGAGTTACGATTTTACTTTCGTGATATCCTTTCTTTTGATAGTGATGATGGAGTGGCGACATTAAGAAAATACGTTTTCCTTCGCCAAACTTCTTTTTGGTATATTTAAAATAACTTACTTGAAGAATTACTGATAAATTTTCAGCTAAGAAAATTCCACATAAAACAGGAATTAATAACTCTTTACGAATAGAAATTGCAATTACAGCAATAATACCACCAATTGTCAAACTCCCTGTATCTCCCATAAAAACAGTTGCTGGATAAGTATTATACCAAAGGAAACCAACCAAAGCACCTACAAAAGCAGCAATAAAAATGGTCATTTCTCCAGAGTTTGGAATATACATTACATTTAAATAATCTGAAAAGATTACATTTCCAGAAACAAAAGCAAAAACACCTAATGCGAGTACGGAAATTGCAGAAGTTCCTGCAGCTAAACCATCAATTCCATCTGTTAAATTAGCACCATTAGAAACGGCTGTAATAATTAAAATTACAAAGGGAATAAAAATTAACCATGAGTATTTTTCATATCCATCCCCCATAAAGGAAAGAACATCTGCATAATCAAATTCGTTATTCTTTAAAAATGGAATTGTTGTAGCTGTTGATTTTTCATTTAATGAAGAAGCATCAAAACCAATTTCTGTTTTAACTCTTTCTTTTAAAGTATCTTTTCTAACTGTTACATTTGGACTAAAATAAAGTATTGAGCCAACAATTAAACCTAAACCAACCTGACCTAAAACCTTGAACCTTCCTTTTAAACCTTCTTTATCTTTTTTGAAAATTTTAATATAATCGTCAATAAAACCAATAGTTCCCATCCAAATAGTAGTAATTACTAAAAGAATGATATATACATTTTCTAATCGTGCTAATAAAAAGACAGGAATTAATGTTGCCAAAATTATGATAATTCCACCCATTGTAGGCGTACCTGCTTTTTGCTGTTGTCCTTCTAATCCTAACTCCCTAACGGTTTCACCAACCTGTTGGTTTCTTAAAAAATTAATTATTTTTTTACCGTAAATAGTTGCAAATCCTAACGAAAAAATAAAAGCCAAAGCCGAACGAAAAGTAATGTATTGAAACACACCCGCTCCGGGAAAATCAAAAGCTCTATCTAAGTATTGAAAAAGATAATATAACATCTATTATTTGTTTAGTTGGTTTAACATTTCCTTTACAATGAACATATCATCAAAATCATAGCGCACACCATTTATTTCTTGATACGTTTCATGTCCTTTGCCCGCAATAAGAATGATATCATTTTCATTGGCCAATTGACAAGCTGTTTTAATTGCTTGTTTTCTATCAGAAATAGACATTGTTTTTTTGAAGTTTTGAGGCTCCACTCCTTTTTCCATTTCTTCTATAATTGATTCTGGATTTTCAGTTCTTGGATTATCTGATGTAAAAATCACTTTATCACTTAAACTAGAAGCAATTTGTGCCATTACTGGTCTTTTTGTTTTGTCTCTATCGCCACCACAACCTACAACTGTGATTAACTGTTCATTTTTTGTACGAATATTTTCAATAGTGTTTAATACATTTTCTAATGCATCTGGCGTATGCGCATAATCTACAATTGCAGTTATTCTTCCTTTAGAAATTATATATTGAAAACGACCTGAAACACTTTCTAATGTAGATAATAATCGAAGTGCTTCATTTTCTTCAACACCCAATTCGATAGCAGTTGCGAAAATGGCTAATAAGTTATACGCATTGAATGAACCTATTAACTTAGACCAAACTTCATTATTATTTAATTTCAGTAACAAACCTGTAAATTGATTTTCTAAAATTTGGGCTTTATAATCTGCATATGATTTTAAAGCATAAGTAACTTTCTTTGCTTTAGTATTTTGAAGCATAATTGCTCCATTTTTATCATCAATATTTGTTATTGCAAATGCCGATTTTGGTAATTGGTCAAAAAATACTTTTTTAACATCTCTATATTCAGCAAATGAGCTGTGATAATCTAAATGATCATGAGATAAATTGGTGAAAATTCCGCCTGTAAATTCTAAAGCTTCTGTTCTTTTTTGATGAATTCCATGAGAACTTACTTCCATAAAACAAAATTCACATCCTACCTCAATCATTTCATTTAAAAAACGATTAATTGTAATAGAATCAGGAGTTGTATGTGTTGCTTTATATTCAGTTTCATCAACCATTATTTTTACAGTAGAAAGCAACCCCACTTTATATCCTGCATTTTTAAACATTTGGTATAATAAAGACGCAATAGTCGTTTTACCATTTGTACCAGTAACACCTACTAATTTTATTTTTTGAGAAGGATTATCGTAATAATTAGCTGCTATAAAAGCTAATGCTTCATTTGTATTATTTACCTGAACATACGTAACACCATTTACAATAACATTTGGAAACTCTTCACATATTATTACAGAAGCACCTAAACTTAACGCTTTTTCTATATAATCATGACCGTTTGAATGCACTCCTTTTATCGCGACAAAAACATCATTTAATTCAACAGCTCTTGAATCGAATGTAATTTTATTTACAGCAACATCAGTAGCACCTTTTACAGCCTCAATACTTACTTTGTATAATATGTCTTTTAATATTTTCACTTTAATTCTAGTATTATTACCTGGTTTTTTGAAATTTTTTCTCCAGCTTTTATTGATTGCATTTTAACTTTTCCGTTTCCTTTTACATTAACCGTCAAACCTAAGTTTTCAAGAAGTGCAATTGCATCCATTGCAACCATTCCTTTTACATTAGGAATAAGCGAAGTTTCTTTTTGCGATTTTTTATAATAAGAAGCATAATTATCTTCTAGTGATTTTACTTTAGCATCAATATTTTTGATGTGATTCGTTGGAGGCGAATCGGTATAAATTTTTTGAGCAATTCTTTTAAAAACTGGCCCTGCAACATCTGCACCATAATAACCTGCAGCAACATTTGGTTTATGAACCACCACAATACAAGAATATTTAGGCTGATCTGCAGGAAAATATCCTACAAACGATGAAACATAGTGTAATTTAGATTTGTCTCTATAATTAGCTTGTGCTGTACCTGTTTTTCCTGCCATAGAAAAGTCTTTAGAATACAGTTTTGAACCTGTTCCTCTTTTAACAACATTTTCCAACACTTTTCTAACCTTAATTAAAGCTTCATCTGAAGCAATTTTAGGATGAATAATTTCTGTGTCAAACTTCTTAACAGTAGTACTCCATTCTTTAATTTCTTTTACAAACAAAGGTTTTACCATTACACCATCATTCGCAACAGCGTTATATAAAGACAATGTTTGTAATGGAGTTAATGAAACTCCGTATCCAAATGCCATCCATGGCAATGAAACCCCACTCCAACCTTTAGTTCCCGGTTGATGAATTATAGGTTTACCTTCTCCAATTAATTGCAAGCCCAAAGGTTTATTTAACCCGTAACTATTAACTCTATCCACAAATTGCTTAGGATTGTCTTTATAAGCATCATAAACCGCTTGAACTAAAATAGTATTTGAAGAAACCTCAAAACCTTTCGCTAAAGATATTTTTCCGTAACCTCCTTTATGAGAATCTCTTACTTTTCTATTATAAAATTCAATAACCCCCCCATTAGAATCATACACACTACTTGTATCTGCTTTTTTGTCGTCTAACAAAGCAATAAGATCTAATAGTTTGAAAGTTGAGCCTGGTTCATGAGATTCAGCTACTGCATAATTTTGAGTTTCATAGTAACTTCCGTCTTTAGCTCTTCCTAAGTTTGAAATTGCTTTAACTTCACCTGTTTTTGTTTCCATTACTACTACACAACCATGGTCTGCTTCATAATACTCCAACTGCTTTAACAAAGCATGATGTGCAATATCCTGAATATAAACATCGATGGTCGAAATAATATCTAAACCATCTTGAGGTTCTAGCTCATTATTGTCGTTTATAGGCTTCCATTGATTTTTTGCAATTTTTTGCATCATTCGGTGACCGTTCGCTCCGTTTAAGTATTCTCTATAAGCATATTCTAAACCTTTTCCATTTGGAGTTCCATCATCATTTGTTCTTTCATAACCAATAGTTCTTTGCGCAACTTTGCCAATAGGATGTTCTCTAACTGTTTTTTGCTCTACAATTATTCCACCTCTATAAGGGCCTTTTTTAAATAGCGGAAAGCTTTTAATACGTAAATAATCAGAATAACTTAATTCTCTTGCTACTAAAAAATATCTGTTTTTATTTGCCCTAGCTTTTTTTAGCTTACTTTCATAATACCCAGAACTTTTACCAAAATAAGAAGCAAGAGAATCACTTAATGCACTAATGTTTTCATTAAAATCATCATTACTAGGCGACAAAGCATCGAAGCGAATTACATATTCTGGAATTGAAGTAGCCAACAAACTCCCATCTGAAGAATATACATTTCCTTTATTTGCAGGAATAGTAAAGTTTCTAACCGTTCTTTCTTTAGCTAACTTTCTTAAACTATCACCTTCAACCCATTGAATGTTATTCAGTTTTATCATAACAAGAATAGCCATCATAAACATTATGAAGACTACTAAATACATACGGTAAGAGACTTTTTTATCCGCTACTGCCATATTTTTAACTTATCTATAAAACTTTTAGTTTCTTTTTTATTTGATTTAATTACAATTTTTGTTGGAGGAACCGAAGATGGAAAAATTAATTTTTCTTCCATTTTTTTAGAAACAGTTGATTCCATTTTTAACTTCATTAATTCAGAACGCTTATCAACAAATTGAGATCTTTTTTCTTTAACCATATTAGTTAACTCGGTAATTCTATAATTTTTAGCATCGTATCTATGATTATTTGCAATCATAATCATTGCTAAAAAAACCAGAAACACAATAAATTTCCAGTTTTTCAACGCATCATCACTAACAAGAAATTTTGCTTTTAACAAACTATAAACACCCTTTTTCATAGTCAATTATTTTTTTTCAGCCACTCTTAACTTTGCACTTCTTGCTCTATTGTTTAGCTTTATTTCTTCATTTGACGGAACAATTAACTTTTCAATAGTTTTAAACGGAACTTCAAAATTTCCAAAAAAATCTTTTTCTGGCTCACCTTCAAACATTCCATTTTTCACAAAACGCTTAACCAATCTATCTTCAAGAGAATGATATGAAATAACGCTCAACCTTCCTCCAACTTCTAAAATATCTAATGATTGCTCTAAAAATTCCTTTAAAACATCCATTTCTTGATTAACCTCAATGCGAATTGCTTGATATATTTGAGCTAAAATTTTATTGCTTTTATGAGCAGGCAAAAACCGAGAAAGTACTTGTTTTAAAGTTTCAGAACTTTTAATTTTACCTTCACTTCTATACGCTACAATTGCAGCCGCAAGTGCATTTGCATTTTTTAATTCACCATAATCAAAGAAAACCTTACTCAACTCTTTTTCTTCATAAGTATTAACAACATCATAAGCACTTAACTCTCCTTTTTGGCTCATTCTCATATCTAAGTCAGCCTCAAAACGAGTTGAAAAACCGCGCTCAGCAACATCAAATTGATGAGACGAAACTCCTAAGTCTGCAAGAATACCATCTACTTTTCTAATACCATGAAAACGAAGAAAACGTTTAATATTTCTAAAATTTTCATTTATCAACAAGAATCGGGAATCGTCAATTGCATTTTCCAAAGCATCTTCATCCTGATCAAAAGCAATTAACCTTCCACCTTCGCCAAGACGCGACATTATTTCTCTTGAATGACCACCACCACCAAAAGTAACATCTACATAAACACCGTTTGGTTTAATATTCAAACCATCAACTGTTTCTTTTAACAAAACCGGATTATGATATTCCATCTCCATTTTCAAATAAATTACCCATTACTTCTTCTGCTAAATCTGCAAAATCATCAGTAGCATTATCTATTGCACTTTCATACAAACCTTTATCCCAAATTTCAACAATATTAATCGCCGAAGACATTACTATATCTTTTTCAATTTTAGAAAAAACCAACAAATCTTTTGGTATTAACAACCTTCCTGCAGAATCAACTTCAATTGTTTTTACACCAGCAGTAAATCGTCTAATAAAATCATTATTCTTTTTCACAAAACGATTCAACTTATTCACCTTCAACATCATTTCATTCCATTCCTTCATTGGATAAAGCTCCAAGCAAGGCTGAAACACAGAACGCTTCAGCACAAAACCATCCTCTAATGATTTGAACTGTTTTTTCAACGAAGTAGGAAGCATTAATCTTCCTTTCGCATCAACTTTACATTCGTATGTTCCTGTAATCGAATTCAACTAAATGATTTTGTTTAGAATATGGACAAATTTAAAAAATATTTACCACAATTTACCACAAAAACCCACTTTGTTAATAAGTTTTCACACATATACCTAACGAATTACACCAAAATGAATATTAACAGTACAGAATATCAGCACTAACAAAGAATTTAAAATTATTCGAAAACAAAAAAAAGAAACAATCAATTAGTCAAAAACAATCAAATATGTTGAAAACTAATGGTTTAAAAAGAAGAATTTTAGAAATTACACATCGTAATTAGTTTTATACAAATGCTTTCAAATCTTATATAATATCTTATATTTGTGAAAATTTCAGAACCTTAATTTGAAATTATTTTATGCTAAAAAAAGACAAAAAATACACCTACTTTGAAGCCGGAGAAGGTAAGCCAATTATAATACTTCACGGTCTAATGGGAGGCTTGAGTAATTTTGATGGAGTAGCTAATTATTTTCCTAAAAAAGGATATAAAGTAATTATTCCTGAATTACCACTATACACGCAAAACATTTTAAAAACAAACGTAAAAGCTTTTTCTAAATATGTAAAAGATTTTATGATTCACTTAGGTATTGAAAAAGCCATTTTGGTTGGTAATTCACTTGGTGGACATATAGCTTTATATTTCGCAAAATCTTATCCTGAGTTAGTAAGAGGAATTGTTATCACTGGAAGTTCTGGCTTATACGAAAGCGCAATGGGTGAAAGTTACCCTAAAAGAGGTGATTACGAATACATTAAAAAGAAAGCTGAAGATGTATTTTACGATCCTAAAGTAGCTACAAAAGAGATTGTTGATGAAGTTTTTGCAACGGTAAATGATCGTATAAAGTTACTAAAAACATTAACCATTGCTAAAAGCGCCATTAGACATAATATGGCAAAAGATTTACCAAAAATGCATGTAAAAGCTTGTATTATTTGGGGCAGAAACGATAAAGTTACACCACCTGATGTCGCCGAAGAATTTAATAAATTATTACCTAATTCTGAGTTATATTGGATTGAAAAATGCGGCCATGCAGCCATGATGGAACATCCTGATCAATTCAATGAAATTTTAAATAATTGGTTAGTAAGCCATAAACTATAAAACACATTTAATTGTTGTTTTAAAAAATAAATAGATGAAAATAAATACTGCTGAATTTGTAATAAGTAATTCTGAAGTTGATAAATGCCCTAACGAGCCTTTACCAGAATACGCTTTTATTGGTCGATCAAACGTAGGTAAGTCTTCTTTAATCAACATGTTGACAAACCATAAAAGTTTAGCAAAAACATCTGGAAGACCTGGAAAAACTCAATTAATCAATCATTTTAAAATTAATTTGAATTGGTATTTAGTGGATTTACCTGGTTATGGTTATGCAAGAGTTTCTAAAAAAACAAAAGAAGTTTTTCAAAAATTCATTACTGATTATTTTGAAAAAAGACAACAATTAGTTTGTGCATTTGTATTAATTGACATTAGACTTGAAGCGCAAAAAATTGATTTAGAATTCATTACTTATTTAGGTGAAACCGAAGTTCCTTTTTGTATTGTTTTCACCAAAGCAGACAAAATAGGAAAAGTAAAAGCGCAACAAAATGTTGCAGCTTACACTAAAAAACTATTAGCTAATAATTGGGCAGAAATGCCTCAATATTTCATTACCTCATCAACAGATAAAACAGGAAGAGAAGAAATTCTTACTTATATTGACGAAATCAATCAAGTGGTTTTTAAAGAAAATGATAGTTTTATTTAAAACCAAAAAAATGCATATAAAAAAAGCCTAATCATTCAACAACTAGGCTTTTTCTGTTTTCAACAAAATATAAATTCTATTTCGTCAATTCCATTTTTTCTGCGAAATAATCACAAAAATCTTTCATGGTTGCAGTCATTTTTTCATCGTCGGTTGCACGATTAAAAGTGTCTGACATTGCTACTAATGTTTGGTGAAAAAATTGTTTCATTTCGTCAACAGGCATGTCTTTTGTCCATAAGTCAATACGAAGCGTTTCTAATGCTTTAGAATCCCAAATTGAAACCATCATTGCTTTTGCTTCTTCATTGTCTACGCCGCCATCTTGTGCAGACCATTTTAATTTTTCTGGTATTCTATTTTCGTCTAATTCTACTACGAATTTTATTTCTGAAGTTGTATTTGCCATTACTTTGCTGGTTTGTATTTTGATTTATCGAATATTGTTTTTGCGTCTAATGCTAGCATTTCTTTTAATGAAGTATCGTTGTTTTCCATATAACTACGCACAATTTGCCAACCTAACCATTGACCTACTCTTCCAGGAGATTCGGCATCTAAACCTAAATAGAATTTAGAAAAAGGCGCATTGTTAATGAATCGAAATTCGTTTTTCATGTTAGCTTCAAACAAAATGTTGTTCTCTACAAAATAACTCCACATTTGGTATTCATTTTCTTTACACCATTGAATTTGAGAATCGGTATATGCAATTTTAGCCGCGTCAGAATAATCAGGCAACAACTTATCTTTTAGGTATAATTGTTTCCCTTTATAAATCATTAATGCCAATAAACTTCTATTGGTTGGTGGTGCAACTTTATTAAATGAAAAACTGTTTACTAAATCTGGTAAAATTTGATTTTCATCAAAACCTATTCTTTCATATTCTGGAAAATCTTTATAATAACGATGTTCTTTACCTAAATAGCAATCTAAAGCGACAATTGCTAAAGTATCAACATAAATAGATTTTGCTTCTTTATCTACTTCGTTAATCAAAGTAATAACACGCGGCGTTTTGTATTCTGGAAAATAATATTGGGCGTAACCAAATAATTTTGTCAAATCAGCTTCAAGCGGACCAACATTTGAATATTTATTTTGCACTTCGCCGTAAAGCTCTCGCAATAAAGGATTAGTTAATTTATTTACCCAAACCGTATCTTCATTACCTTCAGGGAAAAAGAAAGGAAATTGAGCTTTAACTTTTGACAAATCTTCTGGTTTCGATTCGTAAAATATTTTATCGAATCGCTCGATACTAAATTTTACAGGAATTTTAGCTACTTCTTCCTCCACTTTATCTTCTTTTTTACAAGAAAAAAATAAAACAACAAGACTTAAAATTAAAAGTTTCTTCATAGAACTTCAATATTTATTTTTAATTTTATCAAAATTTAAAAGCTTATTTACAAGCTTAAAAACGCAAAGATACATTTATAGTATAATAAATTTTCATAAAAAAATGACAAATTCCACAAATTTCAATTCAGAAAAAGTTACTGAACATATTGTAAAATGGCTTTTAGACTATGCTACTAACGCAAGAGTAAAAGGTTTTGTAGTTGGGATTTCTGGAGGAATTGATAGTGCACTTACCTCAACTTTATGCGCTATGACAGGCTTACCAACTTTATGTATTGAAATGCCAATTCACCAAGCAGAAAGTCACGTTAGCAGAGCAAACGAACATATTAAACAATTAAAGAAAAGGTTCCCTAAAGTTAGCAATAATAGAACCGACTTAACACCTGTTTTTGAAATGTTTAAAAATCAAGTTCCAAGTTCTGAAAACGAAACGGCTTTGAATTTAACATTAGCAAACACAAGAGCGAGACTTAGAATGACAACTTTATATTATTATGCAGGTATAAACGGATTTTTAGTTGCTGGAACCGGAAACAAAGTAGAAGATTTTGGTGTAGGTTTTTATACAAAATATGGCGATGGCGGAGTTGATATTAGTCCGATTGCCGATTTGATGAAAAGCGAAGTTCGCCAACTAGCAAAATATGTAAATGTTCCTGATAGTATTTTAGTTGCAAAACCTACCGATGGTTTATTTGGAGACGACAGAAGCGATGAAGACCAGCTTGGAGCGAGTTACGACGAATTAGAATGGGCAATGATGGCGATGGAAAACGGAAAAACAGAACACAATTTTGAAGGTAGAGAAGCTGTTGTTTTTAAAATTTACGAAAGACTTAATAGAATTAACCAACACAAAATGCAACCTATACCCGTTTGCGAAATTCCTAAAAAAATAAAGAATATCTAATTTTTTAACAAGTATTTACGTTTTTTTTCATTAACTTTGATAAGCTATTTACCCCGAAAAACCAATTGAAGTTATGATAAAAGTATGTATTGCCGATAACCATCCTGTGGTGCAACATGGAATTAAATCATATTTTAATAACAGTAATTCCATAGAAATTGTTGCTTCTGTTAATGATTTTAATTCTTTACAGAACACTTTACAAACTAAATCAATTAACGTTATAGTTGTTGATTTAGAGCTTGACGGATTGTCTAGCATTAGAGATATTAAATCGATAATTAAAGAATATCCTGAATCTAAAATTATACTTTTTACTTCCGTTTCAGAAAAAATGTACGCTCCAACAGCTATTAAAGCAGGAGTATCCGCCTATTTGCTTAAAACAGCTTCTTTAAAAGAGCTTGAAACAACAATTATTCGTGTTTCTAATGGAGTTGTAATTTTTAGCGATGAAGTTAAAAAAACAATTGAAGAACTTAAGAAAGGTAAAAAATCTGATCGACTATTTAAAAAACTGTCTTCAAGAGAAATTGAGGTTTTACGCTATTTAAATGATGGTAAAAAGAATAAAGAAATTGCCCAGATACTTGGACTTGACGAAAAAACCATTAGTACATACAAATTGCGTTTATTAGCCAAATTGAATGTTACCAACTTAGTAGATTTATTAAATAAAGCGAAAAGTTTAGAAATTATTTAAGAATACCTACTCATAACTCTTCCTAGTTTTTTAGAAAACATATTAGTTAGTCCTAAATAATCCATAATCATTGCTAGAGACTCTGAATTATCTCCTGATACGTTTGTCACTAACTGATTTTTTAAATCATCAATAATATTATTTACCCAATACCATCTTAAAGTTAAGATGGTTTCTGTAACGTATTGAGCAATTGTAGCTTCTTTTAATTTTACGATAATGTTTTGAGATTCCCAATTATGAAGTACTTCTCGTTCTTCATTCATTAAAACAGAAGTTACCTCCTGAGCAATTTCTTCATCTAAACGCATTAAATATTGTTCTAATACAAAAGTTTCATTTTGATTATAATAATCAATTAAGTCTTTGTAAATTTTTTGAAATAATGGATTTGAAAGTTCAATCTCATCTTCTTGTAAACTCAAATATATTCTTTGGTAAACTTTTACATTATTTTTTTCAATAACTTCCTTAAGTTCACCTTCTTCATCTGGCTTTAAAAGAACATCATCAAATTCTTGCTCAACATTCCCATAAAGCAATAAAATTTGAATAATAATATGTTCTAACTCAAACTGAATATCAACTTTAGCTTTTGAAACCGGTTCATTATTTCGAACAACATCGAAAGCCTTTTTTTCTTCTTTAAATTTTTTATTAGCTTCAGAAAGATCTTTCTTATCCATTTGTGCCAACGTATTAAACAAAACCTCTTCAGAAATATCCATGATTCTTGAACATTCTTGAATATAAATTTCACGTTTAATTCTATCGGAAATCTTAGAAATACTGATAACCATATCCCTAATCAAATCGGCTTTTTTGATAGGATCATTCTTCGCTTCTTTCATTAACATTGAAGCTTTGAACTGAATAAAATCCATTGCATTTTCCTCAAGGTATTTTACCAATTCCTCATAAGGCATTTTCTTAGCAAAACTATCAGGATCTTCTCCTTCTGGAAACGCACAAACGCGCACGTTCATATCTGCCTCTAGAATTAAGTCAATACCACGAACCGAAGCTCTTAAACCTGCCGCATCTCCATCAAAAAGCACTGTGATGTTTTTTGTAAGACGACTTACCAATCGGATTTGATCGGGCGTTAAAGCTGTTCCAGAAGAAGCAACAACATTTTCAATTCCCGCTTGATTGAACTGAATAACATCGGTATACCCTTCTACCAAATAACAATTATCTTGTTTAGCAATTGCTTGTTTGGCGTGAAAAATTCCGTAAAGCACTTTGCTCTTGTGGTAAATATCACTTTCTGGAGAATTTAGGTATTTAGCCGCTTTTTTATCATTGGTTAAAATTCGACCACCAAAACCTAAAATACGACCACTCATACTTTGAATAGGAAACATTACACGACCTTTGAAACGGTCAAACTGCTTGTCTTCCTTAACGATTGAAAGTCCGGTTTTATCTAAATATTCTAACTTATAACCTTTACCAAGTGCTTCTTTTGTAAAAGCATCCCAAGTTTCAGGCGAATAACCTAGTCCGAATTTCTTAATCGTTTCAGAAGTAAAACCTCTTTCTTTAAAGTATGAAAGTCCAATTGCTTTTCCTTCTTCCGTATTTAATAATGTATTGTGGAAATATTTTTGAGCAAATTCAGAAACCAAATACATACTTTCCTTTTCATTTGCTATTGCGGCATCTTCATCCGTTTGAATGGTTTCTTCAATTTCAATATTGTATTTTCTTGCTAAAAATTTAATTGCTTCTGGATAGGTAAAATGCTCGTGCTCCATTAAAAAAGTTACAACATTTCCACCTTTACCCGAACTAAAATCTTTCCAAATTTGCTTTACAGGCGACACCATGAAAGATGGTGATTTTTCATCTACAAAAGGACTCAATCCTTTTAAATTAGAACCTGCTCTTTTTAAATTTACAAAATCGCCAATAACCTCCTCTACTCGAGCAGTTTCAAATACATTTTCTATAGTAGATTTTGAAATCAAAATTTTTAATTAAAAAGGTTATAGTCACAAAGCTTCAAAGATACAAAGTTGTAAAGTTATTCAATAACTTAAATAAAAAAAGTGCTTTAAATTAATAAAACACTTTTTTAAATTATAACTAACGAATTACTTAATTGAAATCAAAACGTATTCCTAATGAAACATTGTTTTGATCGATTGTATTGTTCTTAAACATTGGGTTAAGATCATATTTTACATATAAACTTGTTGCTCCATAACCAATATAACCACTTAAACCATAAGTGAAATCTGAAGCATTAAAATCTCCTTTTTCTTTCACTTTAATATTGTTTCCATTTTCTTCATATTTAAGAATTTGTTTTGACTTTATGCGAACTCCTCCATAACCTCCTATTCCTAAACGAAAAGAATCGTGCGTTTTGAAATATGAATTACCATCTTTATCAGTCTTTTTTCCTGAAAAATCAAATTCTAAGTGAACTGGAGCTACTAAAAACACACTACGAAAACGTGATTCATCAAGATTTACTGCTGCAGTTTGTAAATTAGTTTGATCTCCACTTTCTACAAAATATTGATTATCTGTAGCACGTAAATTATTATACATCAAAGATAAACCGTATTTTGCATGTAATAAATTGTGATTTTTTAAAATACGTGAATTTAGTGTTAATCCTAATTCGTAAAAATGCGAACCCCAAACTTTAAAATCGGACTTATTTAGATTTTCACCTTCTGTAACTACATTATTTAAACCCGCAGCAAATACAAATTGAGATGTTGTTCTTCTTGATTTTTTTTCGATAAGATCTTTTTTTCCATTATAAACTTTAAATGAGCTCAAATTTATCTCTGTTTGATTTTCACCTAAATTATCTGAACTACCACCCATTACGATACGCGTTCCTCCTTTTTTCTTAGACTTAGTTTCATCCTCAGTAAACTTTCCGTTTACTTTATCTTTAACCAGCTGCGCTAATTTTTCTTCTTCAACTGCAACTTGAGTTTCAATATTATTTGCTCTTTCAGTTGCAATAGAAAGTTTTAATTCATCTCCTTTCTCTTTAGAAATTTTTCCGCTTTCAACCTGGTCGTCAATTGCTTTAACTTCTTGCTTTAAAGCTTTTTTCTCTTCGGTTGTAATCATTTCTATTTGGTCTGCAATTGCTTCTGCTCTTTCCTCAAATGAAATATGCCTTACATCTCTTCCTTTAATACTTCCTGTTTCTGGAATAGCATCTTCAACTACTTCAATCTTAATGTCGTCAAACCAAATTTGACCAGTTCCATTTAATAAAGCACCATAGGAAATTACCGTTGCATCTTCAGGAACAAATAAAACAACCTCATATTTACTCCAATCTGTTGTCCCTTTTACAGCTCTTGGATGCATATTATCGAAAGCAAGTACTTTGCTGCGGTAATAATCAACACGCATCCACAATCCGGCCCAAGATTTTACATTTTGGCTTTTTACATAACCCGACATTTTAATCGTCTTTCCACGATATTCATTTGAGTTAATTGTTTTCATTATATTTCCAAATCCTTCAATTTTTTTCTCTAAAGATTTAATTGTAGAAACATTTTGCCTATTGCCGGAAATAGTATTTTGAATTTGCATTTCATAACTTCCTTCAACGGTTTGCCTAGTTACCCAACCCTCTGAAGGGTTTGCAGCAACCGCCTCTTGAGCACTTAATTCTGAGACCATTGCAACTACAAGTAGTGTTGCGTATAAAATAATTTTTTGCATAACTTTTCGTTTTTTGATTAATGATTGATTGATGATTGATTGATGATTATTCGTAATTTCTATTGGCAACTGCCGTTTTCACTTGATTAAAGTTTCTTTTTAATTTATCTAAAGTTGTTTCTCTGTATTCTTCATCAATTTCACCTTCAACTGAAGATAATAATGAATTTGGATTTACTTTTACAGAAGTCTTATTTGGTTTTGAAACAGCTATACTTGTTTCTTTTTGAGATTTATTTTCTACTGAAGCTAAAAGTTTTTCTGGAGAAATAAGTCGGTTATTTTCATTCGATTTCTGATCTTCACTCTCAGAAACAGCAAGTTTTGAACTTTCCACAACTTCGTATTTCTTTTTTGAAACAAATTGTTTTGAAGTGTTTTTGACGGCTAATTTCTTTTCTTGTTGAACCAAAACAAGTTTATTATTATCCTCTTCTTTTTTAACAACATCTTGTGTTGAGTTTTCAATTTTATTCGTTTTTGAAGAAGGATTCTCGTTTGTTATAACAATTCCATTATTTTGAGGAATAATTACTTCTGAACTCTGATTAGTAAACCAAAAAGTTAAACCTAAAGCAAATAAAACAGAAGCGGCTACATAATAAAATGGAAATGCTTTTTTCTTAGGTTTTTCTTCTAAAGACAGCATAGCATCAAGCCTGTCCCAAGAATTTGCGCTTGGCTGAATTTCTCTAGCATTCAGTTTGTTTTTTATATTTTTATCTAGTTCCATTTTCTTGTCTTTTTAGTTCTAAAATTTGGGATTGAAGTAACTTTCTTGCATTTGCCAATTGTGATTTTGACGTTCCTTCTTTAATATTTAATTTTTCTGCAATTTCCTTATGTTTAAATCCTTCAATTGCATAAAGGTTAAAAACCAATTTATACCCTTCTGGTAAATTATCAATTAACAACTGTATATCGTCTACCGAAAAATCTTCTATTTCCGCAACATCTTCAGATTCACTTGCTATTAAGTCATCAATTTCATTGTGTTGAAAAATATTTTTCTTAACTCTAATAAAATCAATACATTCATTTACCATTATTCGTCGTATCCAACCTTCAAAACTGCCGTTATGTTCAAACTTTTTTAAATTGGTAAACACTTTCATAAAAGCAGTTATCATAACATCCTCAGCTCTGTGAATATCCTTCACATATTGTCTGCAAACACTTAACATCTTTGGAGAAAACTGAGCATAAATGCGTTGTTGTGCTTGTCGGTTATTTTCGACAGCCAATGCTATTAACTTTTTTTCTTCTTGATGTAATTGAATTACTTTCATGTTTCAATGTCAAAATTCAAGTGCAATGTCAAAATTCAAACTCAAGTAAAAAAATTGAAATTGAGTTTTGTTCTTGAAATTGTTTCTTGTTTAGTTGCCTTCTATTTATATAGACGAGAATGATTTTAAAATGGTTGTATGTTATCAAAAATAAAATGCAAATTTCAAGTACAATAACAAAAAAAATATGAGATTCCTCCTAACGTCGGAATAACAAGTTTACGGAATTGAAGTTGAAATTTATTCTTGTCTTTTGAACTTGTTCTTGAAATTGCTTATTTCTTTCTTTCAATTACGTAGTTTACCATTAAAACTAATGAATCTTTATAGGGAGAATTTGGAAAATCTTGAATTAAAGCCAATGCTTCTTGTTGAAATTGAACCATTTTTTGTTCGGCATACACCAAACCTTGCTTGTCTTTTACAAACTGAATAACTTCTTTAACTCGTTTTTTATCTTTATTGTGATTTTTAACCGAATTGATTACCCAACTTTTTTCTTTTTTAGAACAGTTATTTAATGCGTAAATTAAAGGCAATGTCATTTTTTGTTCTTTAATATCAATCCCTGTTGGTTTACCAATGGCGTCATCTGTATAATCAAATAAATCATCTTTAATTTGAAAAGCCATTCCAATAAGCTCTCCAAATTTTCGCATTTTTTCTACTACTTCTTTATTCTCTGGAATTACAGAACAAGCTCCAAGCGAACAACATGCCGCAATAAGAGTCGCTGTTTTTTGACGGATGATTTCGTAATAAATATCTTCGGTAATGTCAAGTCGACGTGCTTTTTCAATTTGTAATAATTCGCCTTCACTCATTTCGCGAACAGCAACAGAAATAATTTTCAGTAAATCAAAATCATTATTATCTATAGAAAGTAACAATCCTTTAGAAAGTAAATAATCGCCCACTAAAACTGCAATTTTATTTTTCCAAAGTGCATTTATGGAGAAAAAACCTCTACGTTTATTCGAATCGTCAACTACATCATCATGTACTAAAGTAGCCGTATGAATTAATTCAATTACCGAAGCACCACGATAAGTACGTTCATTTACAGTTCCATCGCCAACCATTTTTGCTGTAAGAAAAACAAACATAGGTCGCATTTGTTTTCCTTTTCGGTTAACGATATAATACGTAATTCGATTTAAGAGCGCAACCTTTGAAGACATCGATTCGTGAAACTTCTTTTCAAAAAGTTCCATTTCATTTGCGATAGGTTGTTTTATTTGCTCTACTATTTTCATTCGGTTACCAAAAATACAGAATTAATCAGAATGCTAGTACAATTTTATGATTTATTAGCCAATTGCCCACAAGCCGCATCAATATCTTTTCCACGACTTCTACGCACTTTAACTACAATTCCGTTGCGCTCTAAAGCGTTTATGTAATCGTTAGTAGCTTGTTCAGATGCTTGTTGGAAATCACCATCATCAATAGCGTTGTATTCAATTAAGTTTACTTTACACGGAACGTATTTACAGAATTTTACTAAAGCATCAATCGACTCTTTATTGTCGTTAATTCCTTTCCAAACCACATATTCATAAGTAATTTTACTTTTTGTTTTTTGGTACCAATATTCCAAAGCTTCACGTAAATCGGTCAAAGGAAAACTTTTGGTAAAAGGCATGATTTCGTTTCTGATTTCTTCAATTGCCGAATGCAATGAAACAGCAAGTTTAACCTTAACCTCATCGTCAGCCATTTTCTTAATCATTTTAGAAACTCCAGAAGTAGAAACAGTAATTCGTTTTGGCGACATTCCTAAACCTTCGTTAGAGGTAATCATATCAATGGCCTTAAAAACATTTGGATAGTTCATTAAAGGCTCTCCCATTCCCATGAAAACGATGTTCGATAACGGACGGTTATAATACAAACGACTTTCTTTATCTATGGCCACAACTTGGTCGTAAATTTCATCGGGTTGCAAATTACGCATGCGTTTTAAACGAGCTGTTGCACAAAAATTACAATCTAAACTACAACCAACTTGACTTGAAACACAAGCCGTAGTTCTAGTATTTGTTGGAATTAAAACGCTTTCTACAATTAAATCATCATGAAGACGCACTGCATTTTTCACGGTTCCATCAGAACTGCGTTGCATCGTATCGACTTTAATGTGATTGATAACGAAGTTCGCTTCTAGCATTGCACGCGTTTCTTTGGAAACATTAGTCATATCTTCAAATGTATGCGCACTTTTACTCCACAACCATTCGTATACCTGATTTCCACGAAAAGCTTTATCTCCGTTTGCCACAAAAAAATCTCTTAATTGTTCTTTTGTTAAAGCGCGTATGTCTCTTTTTGTAATTTGCATGGTGCAAAGTTAGGAATTTAGAAATTAGAATTCAGAAATTAGAAGTTAGAAGTGTTGGAATTTGTATTTTTGTTTAAAATTTGAACCATCATGCATTTTATATCGGAAGAATTAGAAAATTACGTAGCCAATCATAGCCAAAAAGAGCCAGAACTTTTAGCGAAATTAAATACCGAAACACACCAGAAAATTCTACAACCAAGAATGTTGAGCGGACATTTTCAAGGTAGAGTTTTAAGTATGCTTTCTAAAATTATTAATCCGAAAAACATTTTAGAAATTGGTACTTATACTGGTTATGCTGCATTGTGTTTAGCAGAAGGAATGCAAAAAGACGGATTTTTAGACACGATTGACATTAATGAAGAGTTGTTTGATTTTCAGCAAAAATATTTTGAAGCTTCTGAATATGCTGGTCAAATAAAAGGACATTTAGGTGATGCTTTGGAAATTATTCCCACTTTAAACAAAAAATTTGATTTGGTTTTTATTGATGCCGATAAAGAAAACTATATTAATTATTTCAACATGATTGTTCCTATGATGAACCCAGGCGGCATTATTTTATCGGATAATGTGTTGTGGAGCGGAAAAGTTTTGGAAGAATTAAGCCCGAAAGATTTAAGTACAAAAGTTTTAGTAGAATACAATAAATTAATTAACGAAGACGAACGTGTAGAAACGGTTTTACTGCCTATTCGCGATGGTTTGACGGTTACTAGGGTGAAGTAATAATTTTATCTAAGAATAACCTAATTATTATTTAAAACATCTTGATTATTAAAATTAGATTCAATAAAATTTAACCCTAAATACTTAAAACCACTAGTTATTTTTTTCAATTCCTTTTCAACATCATTTAAATTACCACAGATATTCTTGCTAGCTAAATAATAAGAATCATCTAGTGATATTCCTTCGGACAAATCATATTCTGTTGCATAACTTATTTCTGTTGCAACCTTATAGACAAAGTTACAAGCTCTCTTTAAATTAATTATATTTTTTTCATATAAAACCCAAGTAACTCCATATACAATTTTCCAAATTTCTTGATTTTCAACACTTCCTTCATTTTGTTTCAAAAGATGTACAATCTCATTAACCCCTTTACTTTCAGAAGAACATAAATCTAGAATATAATCATCTCTGATTATTTCATTATTGACTAAAGTTTTTTCTGCCCATTTTTGAATTTGAGATAAGGTAATAATATTAGCTTCAAGGCAAATTCTAAAAACTATTAATTTCTCTTTTTCTGTCATCAGTTAAACTACAAATAAATACTATACTTCGGATACTTCCTCATAAAAACTTCGTAGAGTTTGTAAAAGAAAAGTCCGCTAAGCATTCCGAAAACATAACCAGAAAGAATATCTAACGGAAAGTGCAACCCTAGATAAATGCGGCTGTAAGCGAAAATTAAAGGAAATAAGAACAATAGAAACGAATAGTTATAATATCGTCTAATAATTAAGAAAATGAACATTGTACTTGCCATTGAATTAGCTGCATGACCAGAGAAAAAACTAAACGAGCTTCTCTTTACCACAACACGAATAATATCTTTAATTTCTGGTGTATTACAAGGTCGTAAACGTTGAAATCCGTTTTTAAATAAATTGGTAATTTGGTCTGTAAACGTAATTAATAGCGCTAGAAAAAGAATAATAATTCCAAAATTTTTCCAACCTACTTTTTTTTGTAACAAATAAAAAATACCTAGAAAAAAAGGCGTCCAATGCAGTTGTTTTGTAATTATTTTCCAGAAACCGTCAAACGATTCTGAACCTAGTCCGTTTAAGAAAACAAATAATTCTTTATCTAAGTGAAGTAGTTGTTCCAAATTATAGTTGTCTTTTAATAGGTCCGGTTAGGTTTTCAATATCTTCTTTTGCTTTTTGAATAGGATTTTGAACATCAGAAGCTATATTCTCTAATGGATTAACTGCTTTAGAAATACCATCTTTTGCTTTTTGAATTTCTTCTGAAATTCCGCCTGTTAACGAATTCATATCCATTCCGTTTTCTTTGGCACTGTTATTAATTTCCGATTTAATATCGTTAGTTGCGTGTTTAATTTGCGCCATTGTTTTTCCTAAAAAACGAGCCACATCAGGAATACCTTTTGAACCAAAAATCATTACTGCAATAAGAACTATAAAGATTAGTTCTCCTCCACCAATTCCAAACATTTTTAATTGAATTACATTTTACAATGAAACAAAGTTACAAAGATTTTTATGTGAACATCAAAAATCTTCGTTAAAATAAAAAACCTCGAATTGTATAATTCGAGGTTTAAATAGTATTAATTAAAAAAATTATTTTTTTTCTAATTCGTCAAATTTAGATTTTACTTCAGTACTTGGCCAAACGTTGTTGTTTGTATCAATATCTGCCGTTTCTAATTTAGGATCAATTTGAATTTTAACTACTTTCTTATCTGTAGCGAAAACTCTTTTTGCAGTTTCATTATTTTTTCTCCAAATTTGAGCTGGAAATACATGATTTTCTGTAGAACCATCTTCAAACTGAAGCTCAACAAGAATAGGCATAATCATTCCACCTAATTTTTCAAACTCTACTTCATAGAAATACTTTGGTGCTTTTAATTTTGCTTTTTCTTCAGCAGTATAATTTTTCGCTACATAATCATCTAACATTTGAACTTCATTCACATCAAATGCTTTTTTAGTTGCAGGATTAAACTCTTCGTTTTTTTCATCAATTAAATATAAAAATGGTCCATCATCATATGTAAAACGACCCGTTCTCATTCTGTAGTTTTTCAACTTAGCGGTAGGTTCGGTAGAAACATAATATTCTTTTACATCCTTAAGTGCAATATCTACATAATCTGTAGAATAGAACCAACCTCTCCAGAACCAATCTAAATCTACTGCAGAAGCGTCTTCCATAGTTCTAAAGAAATCTTCAGGAGTTGGGTGTTTAAATTTCCAACGTTGCGCATATGTTTTAAATGCGTGGTCAAACAATTCATGTCCCATAATGGTTTCACGTAAAATATTTAAGCCTGTTGCTGGCTTACCATAAGCATTTGATCCAAACTGAAAAATATTTTCAGAATTAGACATAATTGGCTCTAAATATTGCTGATTTCCTTTCATATAAGGTACAATTTTAGCCGCTGGTCCTCTATCAGTTGGGAAATTTTTATCGAATTCTAATTCTGTTAAATATTCTAAGAATGTATTTAAACCTTCATCCATCCAAGTCCATTGTCTTTCGTCAGAATTAACAATCATAGGAAAAAAGTTATGTCCAACTTCGTGAATAATTACACCTAACATTCCATACTTTACTCTATCTGTATACGTTCCATCAGCATCAGGGCGACCAAAATTCCAACAAATCATAGGATACTCCATTCCTTGATCTTCTGCTGAAACAGAAACTGCTTTTGGATAAGGATAATCAAATGTATGTTTAGAATATGTTTTTAAAGTTTGTGCAACTGCTCTAGTTGAATATTCTCCCCAAAGCGGATTTGCTTCTGGCGGATAAATTGAAATAGCCATTGGCTTAACCGTTTCTAATTGAACAGCCATTGCATCTAACATGAATTTTCTCGAAGTTGAAATTCCAAAATCTCTAACATTCTTTGCTTTATATTTCCATGTTTTCTTTTTATCAGAAAAACCTTTTGCATTTGCTTCAGCTTCAGCCTGAGTTACAATTAAAACAGGCTTATCAAATGTATTTTGGGCTAATTCCCATCTTTTCATTTGTTCTGAAGTATATACTTCTTTTCTGTTTTGAAGCTCTCCTGTTGCTTCCATCATGTGATCTGCAGGAACTGTAATATTTACTTCATAATCCCCAAATGTTAATGCAAATTCACCTCTTCCCCAAAACTGCATATTTTGCCAACCTTCAACATCGCTGTAAACTGCCATTCTTGGAAAAAACTGAGCAATTACATATAATTTATTCCCGTCAGGAAATAATTCAAAACCCGAACGACCTCCGTCTATTTGGTAATTATTAATGTTGTACCACCATTTAATTGAAAAAACCGTTTTACCACCAGGTTTTAAAGGAGTAGCCAAGTTAATACGCATCATTGTTTGATTGATGGTATAACTTATATTTTTACCTGATTTATCTTTTACATATTCAATATTAAAACCACCATCAAAACCATTTTCCATGAATTCCTTAGCAAATTTTTCTGCTGTTAATGCAGGAGCTATTCTTTGGTTTTCAACTAATGGTGTTTTAGAATTTTGTGCACGCATATTTTGATCTAACTGTACCCACAAATACTCTAATGGTTCAGGAGAATTATTATAATACGTAACTGTTTCTTTACCGTATAGTTTTTGATTTTTATCATCAATTTCTATATCCATTTTATAATCAGCTTTTTGCTGATAATAAGCTGGACCCGGAGCACCAGATGCAGTTCTAAACATATTTGGCGTAGCCATAATGTCGTACATTTGTCGAAATTTATTTTCGTTATAATGCCCTTGTTCTCTTTTTTTATCTTCTGTTTTTGTTTCTTGAGCTATTGAAGTAAATGAAACTGCAATTGCTAAAAACGAAGAAAATAAGATTGATTTTTTCATTTTTGGGTTGTTTAAAATTCTAATAATGTTGATCGTTCACTATATGTCAACAAAACACTCTTTTTGTTACCATTAATATCTGTATGTATTATGTTTTTTTGTTCAGAAAACATTTCTGTAAGAACAGAATTAAAGATTTCGAAAGTAGTTATTTTTTCAGAGAATTGCACTTTTGAATAACAAATTAACACATCATCTTCTACTTCTTTTGTTAAAAATGTAACTTTATAAGGTTTATTATTAATAACAAACTTCATTTTTTCTTCAAGATATTTTTGAATATAATCGTTTGTTTCTGGAATTTCCTTTTTTGTAGATAAGTAAAAATCCTTGTTGTATTTTTTCTTTAACCCTTTTTCAAAATCATCAATAAATATTCTTGATGTGATTTCAATTCGTTGTTTCTTTGGAACAAAATCTATTTGGGTTACTGAAACATAAAATTTATGAACTACAAATGAACTCATAAAAGCAAATACCGTAAGCAGTACAACTATTTTATATCTATTTTTCATTTGGTAAAGATATTGATTCTTCATTAAACTTATTTTTAAATTCAGTTGATTTTGAAATTAGATATTCTAAAAGTTGTAATTCATTTTCACTTTTTAAAAAATTAACCAATTCATAGCTGGGCATTTCAGCAAAAGCTAAAAAAGAAGGGATTTTATCATTCTCAATTTTCAAAGTTGATGTAAAAAAATGATTTGAGTATCGCTCTTTAATATGTTCAGAAAATGATTTTGATTGTACTTCTCTAAGTTTTCGATTTTCAATAACTGCTTCCACGTTTTTTCTAGGATTGCTTTTAATGCCTAAAAGTTTTCCAATTGCTTTACCAATAATTTTAAAATCGACAGTTGAGCCGCCCGGAGCAAAATGACTTGGCGATGTTGTTATTTCTGGTTTTTCAGAATACTTATCGTCATAATATTTCACCACATTCATGTCTACTGAGCCAAACGGATCATAAACTTTAATTTTCTTCATATCCTTCTCTAAATTCCCAGTTAAAGTATAAGGACTTACAATAACTTCGTTAAGTTCATTTATTTTAATATCTAATTGAACTTCTAGTTCTTCAACATAAAAATCTTTTTTTGTAAGTATGTATTTTTGAGACACGAAAGAAAGTCCCTGAAAGAACAATGTGTCATTCTCTTTTGCTTTAATATAAAACACACCAAGTTGATCTGTAATAGCTCCTATATTTGAAGAAATATTAAAAACCGTAATGTTTTCGACATCTAAAGAATCGGTAATTACTTTTCCTTTTAGAACCTGTCTTTCAGAATTTTGAGAAAAAACAAGTTGAGAAAAAATAAAAACAACAATAAAAAAACTATTCCTCTGTTTTGATATTTTCATTTGGAACTAGGTTTTTAAGTTTCAAATATTCAACTGAAAGTCCGGCTAAAGCAAATTCAGTAGCTGTTTTATTATTCTTATTATATATATAAACAAAATTTCTGTTTTCAACTAAATAATACAGAAAACCAGAAATATAATCTTGAGGTATTTTTAATTTTTCTGTAAAATAATTATCATTAAAATCTAACCGAATAGACTCAAGAAAGAATTCCTTTTTTTCGACCTGAACTTCTTTTTTTAGCATTTTTGTTCGTCCAGAAATTCCGTTAATAATTCCATCTAACGAAACCGACGTACTTAACCCATAAGTATTGCCTCCACCTGTTGCTGTATATAACTTTCTTTCAGCTGGCGTATATGTTTTTTGTCCTGCAGGGATAATCCCTAATGCTACAGCATTTATATTTTTATATTGTACCATTACCACCTCATCTAACGCACTTATCATCATTTCCATATTTACAAAAAATAAATTTTTTCCAAAATCATCTTTAGTAACAATATGTTGAACTGCTTTTAAATGAACCGCGCTAAAAATAATGGTATCTGAAACTTTTGCGTTTAAAGTAAAATATCCTCCTTGTAAAGTAACGGTTCCTTTCTTTTGTGAACGATTAATTACATGAATATCCTCTAGGTTCAAAGATTCTGAAACTATTTTCCCTTTTAATAAAGTGTCGTTTTGAGCTGACAACGAAAGCGAAATAAAAAACAATAAAAAGTATATCTTTTTAATAATACATCTATTTAATTAATATTTGTAAATGTAATTGCAACAATCAAAAATAAATATTAAAAGCATGATAAAATTATGTTAAACAAAAGTGATAACTTTGAATTTTAAATAAAACAGCATGCGAAAACTAATAATAGCAAGTACCTCAACAGTACATGGAGGAGAATATTTAGACTATTTATTCCCAACACTAAAAAAACATTTTAACAACGTAAAAACATTGTTATTTATTCCTTACGCTAGACCAGGCGGAATAACTCATGATGAGTATACCAAAATTGTTTCAAAAGCATTTCAAAAATTAAACATTAGCGTAAAAGGAATTCATGAGTTTGAAAAACCTATAGAAGTGATTCAAAATGCCGAAGCCATTTTTACTGGTGGAGGAAATACTTTTTTATTAGTTTCTGAATTATATAGAAATGATATTTTAGAAAGTATAGAAAAAGCAATTAACAATGGAATTCCTTACTTAGGTACTAGTGCCGGAAGTAATATTTGCGGACTAACGATGGGAACAACTAACGATATGCCAATAATCTATCCGCCAAGTTTTAGAACTTTTGGTTTTGTATCGTTTAATATAAATCCGCATTATTTAGATCCAGACACGAATTCTACCCACATGGGTGAAACTAGAGAAACAAGAATTAATGAATTTCATAAATTTAATCCACAACCTGTTTTAGGTTTAAGAGAAGGAAGTTGGCTTGAAGTAAACGGAAACTCAATAAAACTAAAAGGAAATTTAACTGCTCGTTTATTTTCTCAAAATAATAAACCTATAGAATTAGAACCAGAAGCTGAGCTAAATAACATAAAATAAAAAAGTCCTGCAAATTGCAGGACTTTTTTTGAGCGAAAGACGAGGGTCGAACTCGCGACATTCAGCTTGGAAGGCTGACGCTCTACCAACTGAGCTACTTTCGCATAAGGTACTTTCAATAAATTAGAGCGAAAGACGAGGGTCGAACTCGCGACATTCAGCTTGGAAGGCTGACGCTCTACCAACTGAGCTACTTTCGCATTTTTTGGTGTGCAAATATAGCCCAAAAAAATAATTCAATGCAAGTTTTTTTTAAAAAAAATTATAATTATTTTTAAGTAAATTTTTTACCCGCCCTTAAAAAACAACATAAATTACTAAAAACCAAAAGATTATATTACATTAAATCATTTCAAAAAAAATGCTTTTTTTTGTAAAAAGTATTGGCATAAGTTTTGCAGTACTGTCCATATATCGGTTTTAAATGTCAATTGACTGATTTTTTTTACAATTTCAAGAATAATCATTATTTTAAATCTTATCAAATACAGTTTATGATAAAAAAAATACTTCTAATTTCTATTTCTCTCTTTTTTATCAACTGTAAAAATGATAAAAAACCAATTTCAGAGGTAAAACTGCCACTAGAAGACCCAATAACTCATGCTAAAATCAGACCTATTGATGTTGATCTCATAGCTACTAAGAATGATAGCATTAAGTTATACTATAAGAAGTTCGACAATTATGAGATTTGGTTTAATTTAGAAAATAGAACCGATTTAATTAACGAAATTAAATCTTCTACTAAAGAAGGATTATTACCAAATGATTATAACTTTGAAAAGATTGTTGAATTAGAAGAAAAAAGAACCAACATGAGTGATTCTGAAGTTATTGCTTATGATGTCTTCCTTACAGAATCTTTTCAAAAAATAGCTACACATTTACATTGTGGAAAAACAAACCCAAAAGATGTTTATAAAAATTGGGATATACCACAAAAAACAATTGCATTATCTGATATACTTCATAAAGCAATTAAATTAAGAATGATTGCAACTGCTTTTAAAGATTTAAAACCTCAACACAACACTTATAAATCACTTAAAAAGAGTTTAACGATTTTAAATACTTTTCCTGACTATAAACTGAAGAAAATACATATAAAAGATAAAATTGAACCAAACGACACTTTAAACGAAGTTGTTCAAATAAAAAAACATTTGTTATACTGGAAAGACTTTGTAAATAGAGACAGTATTATTACTCCTATATATGATAAAAATGCAGTAGCTGCAGTAAAAAAGTTTCAAAAAAGACACGGATTAAAACCTGATGGAGTTATAGGACAAGGAACATTAAAAGCCTTGAACTTTTCTCTAAACGAAAGAATCGAACAAACTATCGTAAATTTAGAAAGGTGGAGATGGTTTCCAGACAACTTTGGCGAAGAGTATTTGCTTATTAATCTTCCCGACTACAAACTTTCTTATGTAACTAATAATGATACTATCGCCGAAAGAAGAATTGTCGTTGGTAAACCTAGTAGAGAAACACCTATTTTAAGCTCTAAACTTTCTAATTTTGTTTTTAACCCAACTTGGACCGTTCCTCCTACAATTATTAAAGAAGATTTAACTCCTTCTGCTGCAAAAAACAGAAGCTATTTTAGTCGAAATAGAATTAGTATTTACAATTCACAAGGAGAATTGATTGCACCAGAGAATTGGAATCCAAACAAATCTAATTCATACAGGTATGTTCAAACTCCTGGTGTCGATAATTCATTAGGTTTAGTAAAATTCAATTTTCCAAACAGACATTTGGTTTACTTGCATGACACAAACCATAGAGATTACTTTGTGAGAGAATACAGAGCATTAAGTTCTGGATGCATTAGAATTGAAAAACCATTACAATTGTCTGAAACTATATTAAAAAAAGAAGATGAGAAAATTTGGAATAACTCTGAAATAGATACAATTATAAATAAGAAAGTAACGAGATATGTTCCCTTAAAGAAATCTAATATAAATATTTATTTATTGTATTGGACAAGTTGGTCAAATAAAGAAGGGCTACAATTTAGAGAAGATATATACAAGTTAGACTCAAAACTATTAAACGCTTTAAGAAACTAATTTAGATTTAGCAACATAAGTTCTTGATGGATGATAAATAAACAAACATGATTTATCTTTTATAGTATTGATAAATTCCTTGTGAATTGCATATGGAACAGCAGGACAACCTAGACTTCTCCCTAATCTTCCATTTGATTTTGCAAACTTATCTGAAACATAATCAGCTCCATGAATTACAACTGCTCTATTTCTAGCATTATCATTAATACCATACTCTAAACCGTCTAATCTCAAAGAAAAACCATGCTTTCCTTGGTAAACTTCACCAGTTACATAAAAACCTAAACTACTTTGAAATGATTCAGCTGAATTTGAAAATTTAGTTGCAAATTCATCTCCTGAATTTCTTCCATGAGCAACTAATGATTTTAAAACAACTTCCTTTGTTAACATATTAATAACCCACAACCTTTCTACATTTGAAGACAAGCTAAAATCAATAATCGTTAAAAAATCTTTTTGAACAACACCTTGAGATTTTAATTGATTATAACCTTCAAAAGCTTTAGAAAAACATTCAAACTGAGGTAAATCAAAATTGTTAACTTCTATATTTTCAAAAAATAACTGAGATAACGACTTTGTAATTACATTAGTATTATTAGCCAATAACACTGGCTCATTTGCTTTTTTTGTCTCAACATCATCATCTGTTTTATTTATAAATCCAAAAGAAAATAAACATAAAAAAAGCAAGGTTAATAATTTGTAATTCATTGTAGTAGTTGCAGTTAGTTGGTTAATAATAGTTATCAAATATATTCAAAAAAAATTATGAAACAAATTTTTAATCACATTTTATCGAAAAAAAATGCGTTTTATCGACAAAAAGTCGTTTAGTTAAAGTTTTTATAATTTTTTTCATACGTTTTTTAATGGGTCTATTTTTGTAAAAAATGTAACAATAATGCATAAGAACTTGATTTTCATATTTTTATTGTGTTTTAACAGCTTCAAAACACAAGCACAAGACAACATAATTTCTAAAAAAAAATTAGTTGCTACAAAAATAAATGAGTCTATTGCTATTGACGGGGAATTAAATGAATCTATTTGGAACGAGTCTAAGATTGCTTCTGATTTTGTGATGTTTGAACCAGACAATGGGAAACCCTCTCCAAATGAACTTAGAACCGAAGTAAAAATACTTTACAACAATGACGCGGTTTACATTGGCGCAATTTTATATGACAATGACCCTAAAGCCATTTTAAAAGAAATAACAGAACGTGATAATTTTGGAATTAGCGACTCATTTGGTGTTTACATAAACGGTTATAATGACGGACAGCAAGATTTTCAGTTTTATGTTACTGCATCAAATGGTCAAGCCGATTGTAATTTTACATCACAGTATGGAGAAGATTATTCTTGGAATGCTATATGGGAAAGTAAAGCAAAAGTAACTAATTTTGGTTGGATAGTTGAAATGAGAATTCCATACGCAGCACTTCGTTTTCCTGAAAACAAAGAACAGGTTTGGGGAATTAATTTCTTTAGAGAAGTAAGACGAAAAAGACAAAAATTCACATGGTCGCCTATTAATACGCAAGTAGCTACTTTTTCGCAACAAGCCGGAATTTTAGAAGGAATTTCAAACATTAATCCTCCTACTCGTCTTTTCTTAATTCCTTATGCTTCAGGATATGTAAACTCTAATAAAGACAACACCGAGTTAACCCTAAAAGGTGGTTTGGATATTAAATATGGTATTAATGATGCTTTTACGCTAGATGCAATTTTAATTCCCGATTTTGGACAAACAAAGTTTGATAATGTAGAACTAAATCTTGGTCCATTTGAACAACAATTTAATGAAAACAGACCGTTTTTTACCGAAGGAACAGATTTATTCAGCAAAGGGAATCTTTTATATTCAAGAAGAATTGGAGCTGCTCCTCAATTTTATCCTGAGTTAGCAGACAATGAAATTATTAATGAGTTTCCTTCTACAGTAAATTTATTAAATGCACTAAAAGTGTCTGGAAGAAATTCTGACGGATTGGGAATTGGTTTTTTAAATGCCATTACCGAAAAAACAGATGTGACTATTATAAATCCTGACGAAAATACTTCTCGTAAAGAAACCGTTTCTCCTTTAACCAATTACAATGTAACGGTTTTAGACCAACGCTTTAACCAAAATTCTTCTGTTACGTTTATTAATACAAATGTAACCAGAAACGGAAGTTTTAGAGATGCAAATGTAACGGGCTTACTTTTCGATTTAAATACTAAAAAAAACACGTACAATCTTTCTGGAGATATGAAAATGAGTAGTGTTTATGATTCTGAAAACAAAAACGGAATTAATACTTCTATATATATTGCAGAAACAAGTGGAAAAGTACGATTTAGCTTAGGCGCAAATTATGTTTCAAAAGATTTTGACAATAACGATTTAGGAATCAATTTTCAAACTAATTATACCGACTTTTCAAGTAATGTTAATTATCGAATTCTTAATCCCACAAAACTATTTAACACCTTTCGTATTAACTTAAATTCTTATATGCAATACAACAATACGACTGGTAGAATTCAAGGCAATAATTTCAATATAAATTTTAGCGGAAACAACAAAGCTAATCACTATATGAGCGCTAGTTTTGGTTACAATCCGTTTAAAAATTACGATTATTATGAGCCAAGACAAGATGGACGATTTTTAATTTATCCTGAAAGTTATAACGGAAGTTTGTATCTATCTACAAACTACAACAATAAATTTGCAGTTGATATTAATCCGTATTTTACCAATGTAAATGAAAAAGACAGATATAATTATGGAATAGGTTTTAGTCCAAGATATCGCTTTAGCGACAGATTTTCTCTTATTTATAGTTTTGATTTATACAAACAATTTAACAATGTTGGATACATCGATAATGATGATGTTTCCATATATTTTGCAAAAAGAAACAGAGATACTTATACCAATAGCATTACAAGTAAATATTCTATTAATAGCAATATGAATTTTAATCTTTCTGTAAGACATTATTGGTCTTTAGCCGAAAACAATTCTTTTCACACGCTTAACAATGATGGAACTTTAACTGAAACAACTTATACCGAGAATAAAAATTCTAATTTTAGTACATGGAATTTAGACTTATCTTATTCTTGGTGGTTTGCTCCTGGAAGTCAGATTTCAGTATTGTATCGTAATAATGCTTCTTCTTTTGATAGAGCAATAAATAAAGATTTTAGCAATAACTTTTCAAACCTAATTGGCGATAATTTAAACCACGTTTTATCTGTAAGTATTCGATATTATATTGATTACAACCAAGCAAAAAATTGGCTTAAAAAAGCGTAAAGAATCTACAATTAACTTCTTAAATATTTATCTTTGTAAAAACTCTTTTTAAGATGAATAAGAAAGTAATTTTAATGATTCTTGATGGCTGGGGAAAATCTCCTGATCCAAAAGTTTCTGCAATTGATAATGCAAACACTCCATTTATAGATAGTTTATATACTAAATATCCAAATGCTCAATTAAGAACCGATGGCTTAAACGTAGGCTTACCTGAAGGTCAAATGGGGAATTCTGAAGTTGGTCATATGAACTTAGGTGCAGGAAGAATTGTTTATCAAGATTTAGCAAAAATAAATCTAGCTGTTGCCAACAAAACAATGAATCAAGAAAAGCCATTAATGGATGCTTTTGATTATGCCAAGAAAAACAACAAAGCGGTACATTTTTTAGGATTAGTTTCAGATGGCGGAGTTCATAGCCATACTTCTCATTTACGTGGATTAATTGACGTAGCACAAGCTGAAGGAATTCAAAATATGTTTGTTCATGCTTTTACTGACGGTCGTGATGTAGACCCAAAATCAGGCGCTAATTACATTGCAGACTTAGAAGCATATTTACAAAACACTAATGCAAAATTAGCCTCTGTAATAGGTCGCTATTATGCAATGGATAGAGATAAACGCTGGGAAAGAGTAAAGTTAGCTTATGATTTATTGGTAAATGGATTGGGTTCTAAAACTCAAAATGCAGTTAAAAGTATCAACGAAAGTTACGCAAATGATATTACTGATGAATTTATAAAACCTTTGGTTATAACCGATTCAAACAACAATCCACTTTCAGTAATTAAAGAAGATGATGTTGTAATTTTCTTTAATTTTAGAACAGACAGAGGTCGTGAACTTACAGAAGCACTTTCTCAAAAAGATTTTCACGAACAAAACATGCATAAATTGAATCTGTATTATGTTACCATGACTAATTATGACGACACTTATGCAAATGTTCATGTAATTTATGATAAAGATAATATTACCGAAACGCTTGGAGAAGTATTAGAAAAAGCCCATAAAAAACAAATTAGAATTGCTGAAACCGAGAAATATCCTCATGTTACTTTTTTCTTTTCTGGCGGTCGCGAAGAACCATTTGTTGGTGAAAGTAGAATCTTAAAAAACTCTCCTAAAGTAGCTACTTACGATTTACAACCAGAAATGAGCGCATTTGAATTAAAAGATGCTTTAATCCCTGAACTTAAAAAAGGCGATGTTGATTTTGTATGTTTAAATTTCGCAAATGGCGACATGGTAGGTCATACTGGTGTTATGAGTGCTGCAATTAAAGCATGTGAAGCAGTTGATATTTGTGTAAAAGAAGTGGTTGAAACTGCTTTAGAAAATAATTACACCACGATTATTATTGCAGATCATGGAAATTGCGAAACTATGATAAACCCAGATGGAACTCCAAATACAGCGCATACCACTAACCCAGTTCCAATTATTTTAGTAGACAAAGAACTAAAAAATATAAATAATGGGGTTTTAGGCGATATAGCTCCAACAATTTTGGATCTAATGAATATTCAAAAACCACAAGCAATGACTTGTAAATCTCTTTTATAATTATGAAGAAAATATTATTATTAATTGCCATTACGATCACTTCATGCGCTCCAAAAGCAAAATTTACAATGCATGATGAGCAAAAAATATTAGTTGGAAAAGGAACACAGAAAGACTTACAACAAGAACCTTTTAACGAATGGTTTATTCAAAATTATAATAACTATACTTTAACTGAAGAAATAAAAAGTGAAATTCAAAAAAACATAAAAGACTACACAATTATCATTTTTATGGGAACATGGTGTGAAGATAGTCAAAATCAAGTGCCAAAATTCTATAAAATATTAGAAGAGGTTAACTTCCCTTCAAAAAAAACAACCTTAATTACAATGTCAAGAGACAAAACTACTCCTGAACAATTTGAAAAAGGATTAAATATTACTAATGTTCCAACTTTTATTTTTTATAAAAACGGAAAAGAAGTAAATAGAATTGTTGAATCTCCTGTTGTATCTTTAGAACAAGACATGCTAGATATTATTACTAGCAAAAGCTATAAACATATTTATTTTGAATAAAACAGAACAAAAAAATAAATCATAAAATCCTGAAATTTTCAGGATTTTTTTTTTAAACATAACTTAAATAAAAGTTAAACACTTATTTATTAATAGTAATACTATTATATTTGCAATATAAATATTTAAAAATGCAAAATTTACTATCTAATTTAAAAATAACCATCAACGACAAGCTTTATGTAAAAGATCCTGAAACATCAGAACTTGGTCGTAAAATATTAAAAAACAGCATCGTTTTAATTGACGAAATTGGTTTTGAGGCATTTACATTTAAAAAGTTAGGAGAAAAAATAAACTCTAATGAAAGTTCAATTTATAGGTATTTTGAGAATAAACATAAATTATTAATTTATCTTTCTTCTTGGTATTGGTCTTGGATTGAGTATAATTTAGTATTTGCAACACATAACATCTTAAATCCATTAGACAAACTATCTATATGTATTAAAATAATAACACAAAACATAATTGACGACAAAAACACTCCGCATATAGATGAATCAATTTTAAATAGAATTATAATCTCTGATTTCTCAAAAACACTACTTACAAAAGATGTAGATACAGAAAACAAAGAAGGCTTTTTTTTAGTCTACAAAAGAGTTATTAATAGATTAATGGATATGATCACTGAGGTAAATCCTGAATATCCATATGCAAAAAGCTTGGCTTCTTCAGTAGTTCAGGGTTCATTACATCAGCATTATTTAAAAGATCATTTTAAAACCATTACAAATTTATCAGAAAAAGATTGCCTTTCTGATTTTTATATTCACATGATTAAAAAAACATTAGCATGAGTCCAATAGAAAGATTTAAAAATTTAATACTAGTTGATAAAAAAGATGTTTATCAACTACTTATATATGCAGTATTAGCAGGACTAATTAGTTTATCTATTCCACTAGGAATTCAATCTATAATCAATTTTATACAGGCTGGTCAAGTAAGTACTTCTTGGATAGTTTTGGTTTTCATAGTTGTTATTGGTGTAGCATTTGTTGGAATTTTAAAAATAATGCAATTTCGAATAACCGAAAATTTACAACAAAAAATATTCGTTCGATCATCATTTGAGTTTGCTTATAGATTTCCAAAAATTAAATTTGACCAAATCTATAATTATTCTCCACCAGAATTAGCAAATCGATTTTTCGACACCATAACAGTTCAAAAAGGGTTTTCAAAATTAATATTAGAAGTTTCTACTTCAGCTTTACAAATTATTTTCGGGATTCTTTTATTATCGCTTTATCACTCGTTTTTTATATTTTTTGGAATAATATTACTTGTTTTACTATATATTATATTTAAAATAAATTTTAATACAGGTTTATCAACAAGCCTAAAAGAGTCAAAATACAAATACAAAGTAGCACATTGGCTGCAAGAGATTGCAAGAAATCATTTAAGTTTTAAAAATGGAAAACTTTTCGAATTTTCATTAAATAAAAATGATACATTAGTAAATGAATATTTGTCACACAGAGAAAGCCACTTTAGAGTTTTAAGAAAACAGTTCATCCAACTAACAGGATTTAAAGTACTTATAACTGCCGGATTACTAATTATTGGAGGAATCTTAGTTTTAAACCAACAAATGAATATTGGGCAATTTGTAGCTGCTGAAATTATCATTATTACCATAATATCTGCAGTTGAAAAGCTTTTTTATGGTTTAGAATTATTTTATGATGTAACAACCTCGCTAGAAAAACTAGGTACAGTTGTAGATTTAGAATTAGATGAGAACTCAAAACACTTAAACACAAGTTACTATTTAGAAGACGAAGATATTTGCTTAGAAGCAAAAGAAATATCTTTCCAGTTTCCAGATAGTGATACTCCTGTAATTAAAGAAATTAATTTAACTATAAATCAAGGAGATAGAATTCTAATTCAAGGAGAAAACGGCAGTGGGAAAACAACTTTATTACGTTTACTTGCAAGATTAATTGAACCATCAACTGGAAGCATTTTCTTAAATGATACTAATATTAAAAAATATTGCATTGAAGATTTCAGAAATAATATTGGAGTAATTACAATTGATGACAGCCCTTTTGAAGGAACAATTTATGAAAACATTACATGTAACAATCCAAACATTTCTAAAAAAGAAGTTTCAGAGTTGTTAGAAAAATTAAAGTTAACCAATTTAATAAAATCACTGCCCGCTGGATTAGATACTTTAATGGTTTCAGAAGGAAAAAGAATAAACTCAGCATCAATTCAAAAAATATTATTAGCAAGATGTTTAATAACAAAACCTAAATTATTGTTTCTTGAAGAACCAGTTGAAAAATTAGATAAATATAGTGCTGGAGAAATCATTGACTTTTTAACTGCACCTGAAAATCCATGGACCTTAGTAGTGATAGCTAAAGGGAAATATTGGAAAGAAAAATGCACAAAGATTGCAACATTAGAAAAAAACACAATCAAATCAATTAAATAGCTATGTTAAACATTACAAATAACAGAATAGACAAATGGGTTGATTTAGAAAAATATAAATCATCCAAAGTTTTTGAAGACAATAAAGGCTATCAAAATATAAAGCGAACAATTTGGGTTTTTAGCATATTATTATTTGTATTACTTTTTCTTCCTTGGACGCAAAATGTATCAGGAACTGGTTCTGTAACCACTTTAAAACCTAATCAACGCCCTCAAACCATTCACACTACAATAGCAGGTAGAATTGAAAAATGGCATGTAAATGAAGGAGATTATGTAAAAAAAGGAGATACTATTTTATTTATATCTGAAATTAAGGAAGATTATTTAGATCCAAATTTGATTGAGAACACAGGTAACCAAGTAAAAGCAAAAGAAAGTGCAGTAACTTCATATGAAGGAAAAGTTAAAGCATTAGAAATGCAAATGAGTGCAATTGAAAATGAAAAAAACTTAAAATACAAACAAGCACAAAACAAATTAAAACAATCTTATTTAAAAGTAAAAAGCGATAGTATTGATTTTGAAGCAACAAAAACACAATTAAAAATTGCTAAAACACAATTTAATCGTTCGGTAAACTTAAATAAAGAAGGTTTAAAACCTTTAACAGACGTTGAGGAAAAAAGAATGAAACTTCAAGAAACAGAAGCCAAAATTGTTACCCAAGAAAACAAATATATTTCAAGTCAAAACGAGGTACTTAATGCAACAATGGAATTAAATCGAATTATTGCAGAATATGCCGAAAAAAATGCCAAAGCAAGCAGCGACAAACAAACCGCTTTAAGTTCACAATTTGACACAGAAGCTCAAGTAAACAAATTGAAAAATCAATATACAAATTACCAAATTAGAAACGGAATGTATTATATACTTGCCCCTCAAAATGGTTATGTAAATAGAGCTTTACAATCAGGAATTGGGGAAACCTTAAAAGAAGGAACTCCAATTGTTAGCATTATGCCTTCAGAATTTGATATTGCTGTTGAAACATATGTTAGCCCTGTCGATTTTCCATTGATTCACAAAGGAGAAAAAGTTCGCGTTTGGTTTGACGGTTGGCCATCAATTGTTTTTAGTGGTTGGCCAGGAGCATCTTATGGTACATTTGGAGGAATTATTGTTGCTAAAGAGAATTTTATTAGTCAAAACGGAAAATATAGAATTTTAATTGCGCCCGATAATAGTGAAAAAAAATGGCCTAAAGAGTTAAGCATTGGAGCAGGAACACAAACCATAGCATTATTAGATAGTGTTCCTATTTGGTTTGAAATTTGGAGAACTCTTAACGGTTTTCCTCCTAATTTTTACAACCCTGCAAGTAGTGAACAAACTAAAAAGTAAAAGTATGAAAAAAACGTATATCGCTATACTCTTTTTAATTGGAAACCTTATTTACTCTCAAACTAATTCTAATGTATTATCATTTGAAGAATTTTTGGGCTATGTAAAAACAACTCATCCACTTACTAAACAAGCTAATTTAAAAATAAGTGAAGCACAAGCAAAACTTATGAAAGCAAGAGGCAGTTTTGACCCAAAGTTGGAAGCTGTTTATACCGAAAAAGAATACACAGACAAAAACTATTATTCTATTTTTAATGGAAGTTTTAAAATTCCAACTTGGTACGGAATTGAGATTAAAGCCGCTTTTGACAATTCGGAAGGAATATATTTAAACCCTGAAAATTACTTACCTAACAGCGGCTTAACATCGTTAGGAATTAGTGTTCCAATAGGACAAGGCTTATGGATAAATGAGCGAATGGCCGAATTGCGCAAAGCAAAAATATACCAACGCGTAAATGAAGCCGAACGCAAAATAATGTTAACAGAGGTAATTTATGAAGCATCACAAAGTTATATTAATTGGAAAAGAGCTTTTGATGAAGTTAAATTATATGATGATTATTTAAAAAATGCAACTACTCGTTATAATGGTATTCTTACACTTATTAAAGAAGGAGATAAACCTGCAATTGACAGTGTTGAAGCAGGAATTACAGTTAAAACTAGAAAACTAAATTTAGAAAATTCAAAACTTAAGTTAATAAAAGCTAAACTAGCCTTATCTAATTATTTATGGACAGAAGACGGAACTCCCTTTGAAATTGAAGATTTCATTCGACCAGAAGAAGTATTAAATGAAAATTTCCTATTTATTTTAAAAATTGATGATTTTCAAAATTTTTCTATCCAAAATCACCCAAAAATTGAAGCTTTAAATAGTAAAATTGAAATTCTTAATGTAGAAACAAAATTAGCAAGCAATAGTTTGCTTCCAAAATTAGATCTAAACTATAATTATCTTTCAGAACCAAGTGCTTTCGATGATTATCGATTAAACAATTACAAACTCGGTGTAAATTTTTCATTCCCTTTATTTCTTCGAAAAGAAAGAGCAAATTTAAAATTAGCTAAAGTTAAAGTTTCTGAATCTCAATTTGGTCTAAACTTTGAGCAACAAACTTTAATCAACAAAATAGAAGGACAAAAAAATGAGATTAATTCCTATAGAAAACAAATACAATTAATATCAGACTTAGTGATTAGCTATAACCAAATGCTTAACGCAGAAGAAAGATTGTTTCAAATGGGAGAAAGTTCTTTGTTTTTAATTAATTCTAGAGAAAACACATTGGTAACTGCTCAACTGTCAAACATTCAATTAACAAATAGTTATTTACAGTCTGCTTTAGATTTATATAAAACAATGGCTAACCCTGAATAAAAAAATCCCGCTTTCAGCGGGATTTTTTTTATTTTAGAAAAGAATGTTAGTTAATAACCTCCTCTATTGTTATCTCTGTTGTTAGAGTAACCACCTCTACTACCACCATTGTTTCCACCACGGTTATTGTTAAAGCTTCTTCTTTCTCCTTCTGGTTTTGGCTCAGATTTGTTTACCACAATCGTTCTACCTTCAACAGTTCCACCGTTTAACTCATCAATTGCTTTTTGAGCTTCAGCGTCATTTGGCATTTCAACAAAACCAAACCCTTTACTTCTTCCAGTAAATTTATCAATTATTATTTTAACTGAATCTACAGTTCCATAATCTTCAAAAAAACCTCTTAAATCTGCTTCCTCAATACTGTACGGAAGACTTCCTACGAAAATATTCATTTATATAAAATTTATTGCGTCAAAGGTAGGTTATTAATGGTTACCAAAAATTTTTATTTTATTTATTTTAACACAATAAGTTACAAACTATTTATTAGTGTATAATACTCTCTGTCAATTCTTTCTTGATGTGCTGGATGTGCAATATTAACTAATTGTGTAGCACGTTGCTTTAATGTTTTTCCATACAAATCTGCTATCCCATTTTCAGTTATTACATAATGTATATGAGAACGAGTGGTAACTACACCTGCTCCTTGCTTTAAAAAAGGCACAATTCTACTTTCACCCTTTTTGGTAATTGAAGGTAAAGCAATAATAGCTTTACCGCCTTCACTTAAAGAAGCTCCTCTAATAAAATCCATTTGTCCTCCCACTCCTGAATACATTTTAGCACCAATAGAATCTGCACAAACTTGACCTGTTAAATCTACTTCAATAGCAGAATTAATAGCAACCATTTTGTTGTTTTTTCTAATTTTTGCCGTATCATTTACAAAAGAAGATTCTTTCATTTCAATAAAAGGATTGTCGTCTATAAAGTCGTATAGTCTTTTAGAACCCATTAAAAAAGTAGCCAATGCTCTACCTCTACTTACACTTTTATAATTACAATTAATTACGTCTTTTTCAATTAAATCTATCACACCATCAGAAAACATTTCAGTATGAAGTCCTAAATTTTTATGGTTTATTAATTTACTTAAAGCTGCATTTGGAATTGAACCAATACCCATTTGCAAAGTGCTTTTATCTTCAATTAACGAAGCAATATAAGTACCTATTTTATCTTCCTCAGCTGTAAAAGAAACTACATCATGAGCAAATATTGGAACATTAACTTCAACCAAATAATCAATTTCTGATACATGAAGAATTCCATCTCCAAAAGTTCTCGGCATATTTGGATTAACTTGCGCAATAACGGTTTTTGCATTTTCAATTGCAGCTACAGAAGCTTCTACCGAAACACCTAAGGAACAATAACCATGACTGTCTGGAGGTGAAACTTGAATAAAAACAACATCTAATTTTAAGACATTTTTTCTGAAAAGTAGCGGCAGTTCGCTTAAAAAAACCGGTGTATAAGAACCGTTACCAGCTTTTAAAGTATGGCGAACATTTGCACCAATAAAAAAAGAATTCACATGAAAACTTTCTGCTAAAGTAGGGTTTGCATAGGGAGCATCTCCTTCTGTATGCAAATGACAAATTTCTACATTTTTCAATTCTGAAGCTCTTTCAGCAAGAGCTTTAGTCAAAATAGTTGGTGTTGCTGCCGCAGCTTGCACATAAACCCTATCTCCTGATTTTACAATTTTTACAGCTTCTGCAGCTGTTACATACTTACTCATACCTAATGTGATTTTATATTCTGCAAAATTACTATTGAATCAGCTTTTAAAACATGATAATTCTCATTTAAAAATCAATTTTTAAAATTGAAATTAAAATTGTTTAGAAAATTGTACTTTTGTGCTCATAATTTTTTGATATGATTATTATAAAAACAAGAGAAGAAATTGAATTAATGCGCGAAAGTGCTTTAATCGTTTCTAAAACATTAGGATTAATAGCTAAAGAAATAAAGCCAGGTGTAACTACTTTATACCTTGATAAACTTGCCGAAGAATTCATTAGAGATAATGGAGCTGAACCGGCATTTTTAGGCATGTATGGCTTTCCTAATTCGTTATGCATGAGTCCGAATACTCAAGTTGTACACGGAATACCTAACAACACACCTCTTGTTGATGGCGATATTATCTCAGTTGATTGTGGCGCTTTGAAAAATGGTTTTTACGGAGACCACGCTTATACTTTTGAAGTAGGTGAGGTTGCCGAAGAAACAAAAAAGTTATTACAAGTAACTAAGGAGTCTTTATATATAGGAATTAAAGAAACTAAAGTTGGTAACAGAGTTGAGGATATTGGTTATGCCATTCAACAATATTGTGAAAGCCATGGCTACGGTGTTGTTCGTGAGCTTTGTGGGCATGGAATTGGAAGAAAAATGCACGAAGATCCAGAAGTAGCAAACTACGGAAAACGTGGTCGTGGAAAAAAACTAGTCAACGGAATGGTTATCGCAATCGAACCGATGATTAATATGGGAACTAAAAACATTGTACAACATAAAGACGGTTGGACAATTACAACTGCCGACAGAAAACCTTCTGCTCACTTTGAACACGATGTAGCTATAGTTGATGGAAAACCAGAATTACTTTCAACATTCGCTTACATATATGAAGCTTTAGGAATAACTTCCAATGAAGAAGATGGGTTAAGACAAGTCCCTTTTACAATTTAATTGAACACCAATTCCACAAATTAACACTAATAGATGAGTGAATTAATTCATAAAGAAGAAGTATTTAAAATAATTGGACTGTGTATGGAAGTGCACAATCATTTAGGGAAAGGACATAATGAAAAGGTTTATGGAGATGCTTTAGAAATAGAATTCAAATTAAATCATATTCCATATATAAGAGAACAGAAATATACAATTGAATACAAAGGGATTCAATTACCAAGTTATTATTTTTCTGACTTTACAGTTTATGATAGTATCATTATAGAATTAAAAGCAATTCAAGAATTATCTTCTGGCGAAACTAAACAAGTTTTAAATTATTTAGCAGCCTCTAAATGTAAGTTGGGGTTACTTGTAAATTTTGGAGAAGACAGCTTAAAATATAAAAGATTGATATTATAAATTTAATTCGTGCTAATTAGTGAAATTAGTGTTTATATGAAAAAAATATTCAAGTTTATTTTAAATACGATACCAAGACCAATCTTAATTCGTTTAAGCATTGTGGTTCGCCCAATTATTGCTTTAGTATTAAAAGGAAATAAGTTCACCGATCCAATTGACGGAAAAAGCTTTAAAATGTTTTTACCTTATGGTTATGGTACTCAAAGAAACAATGTACTTTCACCAAGTACACTTTCGCTTGAAAGACATCGTTTGTTATGGTTGTATTTACAAAATGAAACGAATTTCTTTACCTCTGAAAATAAATTAGAAGTGCTTCATTTTGCACCTGAACAAGAGTTTTATAAGCGCTTTAAAAAACAGGCCAATATAAATTACACCACAACCGACTTACTTTCTCCATTAGCCGATGTAAAGGCAGATATATGTAATTTACCTTTTGAAGATAATGCTTATGATATTGTTTTGTGCAATCACGTTTTAGAACATATTCCGGATGATACTAAAGCGATGCAAGAATTATATCGCGTATTGAAACCAGGCGGAATGGGAATATTTCAAATTCCACAAGATTTATCACGAGAAGTTACTTTTTCAGATGATTCTATTACCGATGCTAAAGAAAGAGCTAAAATATTTGGTCAATACGACCATGTTAGAATTTATGGCAGAGATTATTTTGACAAATTAAGAAGTATTGGCTTCAAAGTTGAAGAAATAGATTACACCAATACAATTTCTCCTGAATTGGTTGAGAAATATTGTTTAGCTAAAGGCGAAATTATTCCGGTTTGTTTTAAGTAATTACTCTTTGAACAATTGATTAAAATTTTCTGAAGTAAATCGTTGTAATTCGTTATTTTCATCAGCATACATGATCATTACGTATAAACCTGGATGTTGTTTTATAAATAATTTACTTTGTTCTAAACTCATAACCATAAAAGCTGTAGCATAACCATCGGCCATTTTACAAGTCGAAGTCAAAACCGTTGCACTCAACACATTACTTTTTTGAGGTTTTCCTGTTTTTGGGTTTATAGTATGAACGAATTTCTCTCCAGTAATAGAGTCAATAACTACTTTACGATAATTTCCTGAAGTTGCCATTCCAAGATTTTCCAATTTAACAGTTGCAATTAATTTACGTTCATTTTCAGATTGCAATGGATCATCTATACCTACCACCCAATTCTTAGCGTCAATTGTGTTTTTTCCCAGCGCGAATAACTCTCCTCCAATTTCTACAATTGCGTTTTCAATTCCTTTGGACTTTAAGAAAATTGTCATAACATCTACCGAATAACCTTGTGCTATCGCATTAAAATCAAAATAAGTTGATGCATGTAATTTAGAAATTGTTTTATTTGTATTCAATTTCACTTTATCAAAACCAACATATTCCAACAAACTATCAATTTGAAGCTGATTTAAGTCTTTTCGCTGATGATTTGGACCAAACCCATAAGCATTGACCAAAACACCAATTGTAGGATCAAATAAGCCGTTAGTTTCTTTATAAATCTGATGAGAAGCATTAAATGTTTCTACAAACATATTGTCTACAATAATAGTAGAATCTCCAGCATTTAACTTAGAAATATTAGAGTCAGGTCGATAAGTAGACAAAGACATATCAAAAGCCAATAATAAAGAATCAACTTGATTTTTAGTAACCAATTCTTCATTAGCAATGTATTTAATGCTATATGTACTTCCTTGTGCTTCTCCTTGAATAACAAAAAATTGATTTTCTTTTTTCTTACAAGAAACTGTAAGTACTAAAAGTACCAGAAGCCTATAAAAGTTCTTTGTAACCATTGTAATTGATGATATAATCTGATGTTGTGTAAATTGGCTTTTCTAAATCTTCGGCATTAGCAATTCCAACTCCAGCAAACAATACTTTTGCTTTTTTTGATTTTGCGTGATTGATAAATGTTTCTACAAACAAAACATTTGGTTCTTCTGGATTAATAGGATAAGGAACTACCTGTACCATTACAAAATGTAAAGTGTTTTGTGTATCAACACAAACAAATTGTGGATGCTTTTTCAATTGACTATTAATTGCAATGAACTCAAAACCTTTTTTTTCAAGGTCTTTCCCTACGTGGTTCATGCCTATTTGATGTAATTCTTGTTCAGTTAACTCTTCCATAGTACAAAAATAGTTAATTTGGAAATGTGTTGATTTAGTTATTGGAATTAAATTAAAAAAACCGATTCATTTCTGAATCGGTTTTTGATATATTAACCTCCGAAGTCATCAAATCTGATGTTTTCAGGATCAAGTCCGAAGTCTTCACCCATTTTTTGAACAGCGTTGTTCATCATTGGTGGACCACAGAAATATAATTCAATATCTTCTGGATTTTCATGGTTTGATAAATAATTATCAATTACAACATTATGTATAAATCCAACAAATCCATCTCCTTCTCCGTCAATTCCATCTTTAATTTTCCAATTATCTTCTGCTTGAGGCTCAGATAATGCTAAATAGAATTTGAAGTTAGGAAAATCTTTCTCTAAAGCTCTAAAGTGATCTGTGTAGAACAATTCGCGCTTAGAACGACCACCGTACCAATAGGTAACTTTACGTCCTGTTTTAATAGTACGGAATAAATGATACAAGTGAGAACGCATTGGTGCCATACCAGCTCCACCACCTACATAAAGCATTTCTGCTTCAGATTCGTTAATGAAGAATTCTCCATAAGGACCAGAAACTACAACTGGATCTCCTGCTTTTCTAGAGAAAATATATGAAGAAGCAACACCTGGATTTACTTTTGCCCAACCATTGATGTTTCTATCCCATGGCGGAGTAGCAACACGTACATTCAACATAATTTTTCTTCCTTCAGCTGGGTAAGAAGCCATAGAATATGCTCTTTCAACCAAATCTCCATTTTTCATTACTAATGGCCATAAATTAAATTTATCCCATTCTGCTTTGAATTTTTCAGGTTCACCTGGATGTTCAACTGGATGAGCAGTAATGTCAATATCTGTAAAACTGATTTCACATTTAGGAATCTCAATTTGGATATATCCACCTGCTTCGTAATGCATATCTTCTGGCAACTCAACGATAAACTCTTTAATAAAAGACGCTACGTTATAGTTAGAATAAACTTTTGCTTCAAATTTCTTAATTCCAAACACTTCTTCTGGAACTTCAATTACCATATCAGACTTAACCTTCACTTGGCATCCTAAACGCCAACCTTCAGCTAATTCTTTTCTACTAAAATGAGGTGTTTCTGTTGGTAATGCTTCTCCACCACCTTCTAAAACTTTACATTTACATTGAACACAAGTTCCACCTCCACCACATGCAGAAGGTAAAAATATTTTACTAGAACCTAATGTAGAAAGCAATGTGTTACCAGAACCTACTTCAATTTCGTTTTCTCCGTTTATTTTAATTTTAACAGGACCAGACGGTACTAACTTAGCTTTTGCAAATAAAATAATTGCGACAAGAGCTAATAATAAAATTAAAAACGCTATTACTGTTGTACTGATTAAACCACCAGTAGTTACTTCTAAAGCTATCATAATTATTGTTGTACTGTTATGGTTAATGAATCGTTTGCTGTTTCAACAACTGTAGAATCTGCAACTTCTTCTACAACTTCTGTTGTAGCTAGAGTAACATTTTCAACTAGTTCTTTTTTAGGTTCAGCACTATCGCCTCCTGAAAGCATCCCCCCAAAAGACATAAAACCAATTGCCATTAAACCTGTTAATATAAATGTCATACCTAAACCTCTGAAAGCAGGAGGAACATTTGAATATCTGATTTTTTCTCTAATTGCAGCAATTGCAACAATTGCTAAAAACCATCCTATACCTGAACCTACACCGTAAACAGTTGCTTCTGTAATGTTGTTAAATTCTTTTTGTTGCATAAATAATGAACCTCCAAGGATTGCGCAGTTTACAGCAATTAAAGGTAAAAAAATACCTAATGATGTATATAATGCTGGAGCAAATTTCTCTACAATCATTTCAACTAATTGTACCATTGTTGCAATAGTAGCAATAAAAAGAATAAATGTTAAGAAACTTAAATCATAGTCTGCATACTCAGGTCCCATCCATACTAATGCACCTGGTCTTAATAAATATTGATCTAATAAGAAGTTTAAAGGAACTGTTACTAACATTACGAAAATAACTGCTGCTCCAAGACCTACTGCTGTAGATACTTTTTTAGAAACTGCTAAGTAAGAACACATTCCTAAGAATGTTGCAAATACCATATTATCAATAAATATTGATTTTAAAAATAATTGTAATAATTCCATTTCTTAGTTTGTTTCTATTAGACTTTTATTTCTTGAACGTTGGAATCCAATAATTAATCCTAATGTAATAAGCGCCATTGGAGCTAATAACATAAAACCATTATTTTCATATCCTATAGCGTATAGTCCTGTTTTCTCAACTGGATCACCAAATACTGGGAAACCTAATAATTTTCCAGAACCTAATAACTCACGAAAGAAACCAACTATTACTAAAATTAATCCGTATCCTGCAGCATTACCAATACCGTCTAAGAAAGATTTCCAAGGTCCGTTTCCTAAAGCAAAGGCTTCAAAACGTCCCATGATAATACAATTTGTAATAATTAACCCGATGAATACTGAAAGTTTCTTAGCCAAATCTGGCACATAAGCTTTCAAAGTTAAATCTACAAGAATTACTAAAGCAGCAACTACTACTAATTGAGCAATAATTCGAATTGCAGAAGGAATAATATTTCTCATTAACGAAATAACTACGTTACCAGCAGCTAAAACAAACATTACAGACAATGCCATAATGATAGAAGCTTTTAACTCAGCAGTAATTGCTAATGCAGAACAAATACCTAATACTTGAACAGTAATAGGGTTACTATCCATAAGCGGATCTTTAATTAAACCTATATTCTTTTTTGAGAACAATGGCTCTTTTTCTATGTTTTTATTTTCTGCCATAGCTTATTTTTTTAAAGTTTCGAAATAAGGCAAGTATAACTTAATCCCAGAATTTAACATTGCTCCAACTCCAGTACCTGTAATTGTTGCTCCTGATATAGCATCTACTTGATTATCTGTTTTATCTTCATTATTTGGATCACCGTTTGATTTAGAAATTTCAACCGATTTATAATTTCCTTCAGCATCAAAAAGCATCTCACCTTTAAAATCATCTTTAAAGAACGATTCGGTAATGTTAGCTCCTAAACCTGGCGTTTCACCTTTATGGTCAAAAAACACTCCATTGATACTTTTTAAATCATCATTTATAGCGATATATCCCCAAATTGCATCCCAAAGTCCGTTACCTCTTACTGGAACGATGTAAAGTTTTTTCCCATCTTTTTCACCAACAAATAAAGGTAATTTTTGAACCAAACCTTGTTTAGCATTATCTAATTCTTTCTTTATATTAATTAAATACGCTTCTTTATCTTCAGTAACTTTTTCACCTTCGATAACGTATTGTGTTTTAATATATTGATTGAATGTCTCAGTAGCATTTGATCTGTCAGAATCGACACCCATTGCACTTAAAATATCCATTTGCGTTTTAACTTTATCGTTGTTATCACGCATTTCTTTTGTAGCATTTGCAAAAAATGCCAATAAAGAACCTACTACTAATACTAATATTATTGAAAAAATAATAGTATATGAATTTGAATCTGTACGTTTAGTTGACATAATTAAGCAGTTTTTGTGTTTAAACGTTTCATTCTTCTTTTCACATTTCCTTGAACCACATAATGGTCAATTGTTGGAGCGAAAACGTTCATTAATAAAATCGCCATCATAACACCTTCTGGATAAGCAGGGTTAAACACACGAATTAATATACTAATGAATCCTATTAAGAAACCGTAAATAATTTTCCCTTTATTAGTTTGTGCTGCCGAAACAGGATCTGTTGCCATGAACACAACACCAAACGCTAAACCACCAACTAATAAGTGTTGCCAGAAAGGGAAAGCCATTAATCCATAGAATTTACTTGATTCAGTGATAACACCAGCATCAACAATTCCATTAAAAATTAATCCCATTACAATAGCACCAACAACTGATGATATCATAATTCTAGCACTTCCAATTCCAGTAAAAATTAACCAAGCTGCTCCTAATAAAATTAAGAACGTTGATGTTTCTCCAACAGAACCAGGTATCATACCAAAAAACATATCTGAAGCCGAAAAGCTAGGTGTATGATTAGCAGCTAAAGTACCCAAAATTGTTTCCCCAGAAATAGCATCTACTCCATTAGCTTTAGTTACTCCGTCAACAGCTCCGTGAACCCAAACTTTATCTCCAGACATCCAAGCTGCCCAGTTAAAGAATAAGAATGCACGAATTGTTAAAGCAGGGTTTAGAACATTCATTCCTGTTCCACCAAATAATTCTTTTCCAATTACAACCCCAAATGCTACTGCAACAGCAAGCATCCATAAAGGCAAATCAACTGGAACAATAAGTGGCACAAGCATTCCTGTTACAAGATAACCTTCTTCTACTTCATGTTTATTAACTGTCGCAAAAATAAACTCAATACCTAAACCAACACCGTATGAAACGATTAATAAAGGAAGAATTTTTTGAGCTCCAATTAATAAATTGTCTAGTGTCCAGAATTCGCTAGACAAAAAAGCGATTCCTTCTGGAAAACCATTTATTTGTGAATAATGCTGAAAACCAGCATTAAACATACCGAAAATTAAAACTGGCACCATTGCCATAATTACTGTGTTCATAACACGTTTTAGATCGGTTGCATCTTTAATATGAGTACCATTATGAGTAGTCATATTAGGTAAGTAAAGAAAAGTATGCAAAGCATTAAAACCTTGCTCGAATTTAGTACCTCTGTACTTTTCCTTTAAGTTATGTAAATTTTGTTTCAATCCCATTATAGTGATTTTTAAATTTCTTGAAGATTAACCTACTTCTTTTATCATTATATCTAATCCGTGTCTAACAATTGCCTGATGCTCTTGTTTAGAAACGCAAATATATTCTGTAAGCGCAAAATCTTCTGGTGCTACTTCATAAATACCTAAAGCTTCCATTTGATCAATATCTTTTACCAAAATTGCTTTTAACAATTGAATTGGGTAAATATCCAAAGGGAATACTTTCTCATAATCGCCAGTAAGAACAAAAGCTCTATGCTCACCATTAGTATTTGTATTTAAATCGTATTTTTTATTTGGTGTTAAAAACGAAAACATATTTGCTCTATAAACACTAAATTTATTAGGCCTTGGAATATTCCAACCAAAGAAATCATAATCATCTCCTTCAGGAATTGAAGTAACTGTATTTGAATAGTAACTCAAGAAGTCTTCTTTTGATTTTTTAACGCCGGTTAAAACATCTCCACTAATAATTCTATAATTACCGTCTTTTATATTACCTGCAACAACATCAGCTATTTGAGCACCAATTGTAACGTTTACATAAGAAGGTTTATTAAAACCAGTTCCCGCTAAAGCAACTGTTCTTTGTAAGTTTAATTTACCTGTTAAGAATAACTCTCCAATAATAGCAACATCTTCCATTTGGATAGTCCAAACTTTTTCCCCTTTATTAATTGGGTCAATTTTTGCAATTTGAGTTGAAACTAATCCTACTGGATGAACTCCTTGACCTTTATGAACAGAAACTCCATCTACATTTGGCATAAAATCTGCCGAAGGAGACACCGTTACATGAACTTCACCAGGTGTCAACTTAGTTAACGCTGTAAAACCAGCAGCCAAAGCATCTTGTTTTCCATTCATGGTAAAATTTAAATCAGCAGCTAATGGTGCTGAGTTAATACCAGAAACAAAAATAGCTTTCGGTGTGTCAGCGGAGTTTGCAACAACATCATAAGGACGTTGTTTAACAAATGGCCAACATCCAGAAGCTAACAAATGTGCTTTTACTTCTTCTGATGATAAATCTTTAGGATTTTTCTTGCTATGCTCTAAATGGCTATCTTGAGAATCAGCAGCGATAAGAATTTCTAAAACAACTCTTTTCTCACCTCTTTTGATTTCTTGAATAGTTCCACTTACAGGAGAAACAAACTTTACTGACTCATCATTTTTTGAGTAGAAAATTACTTCTCCAGCTTTTACAATCGCACCCTCTTTAACTATTATCTTAGGAGTAACTCCATGAAAATCAGAAGGTTTAATAGCATAGACTTTCGATCGGCTAACATCAGATTTTGATTTCTCTGATTCACCTTGCAACTTAAGGTCTAAACCTTTTTTTATTCGAATGTCTTTTGACATGTGTATTGAAGATATGGTTAGTACTATTTTATAAAACGTGCAAATTTAAATAATTAGGTAACACGATACCAAAAATATAGCCACTCATTTTTATTATTTATAATAATTCTAAATTGAATTAAAAAACGAATAACAGCATAAAAATTGTAATAGCTTTTAGAGAATTCTTATTTTTACAATCATTAACAACAATTACATGCGTAAAATCCTAATTACTTTATTATCAATAGTTTTAAATTTAGCTTGCTATTCACAAGTTGAAACTGAAATTCAACCACCATTTAACATTAAAACTGTTTCTTTTACACAAAATAGTAATAATATTACTCCTTTTGTAAAACTGGGAGATAGCTTTAGTTTAGAATTTGATGATTTGTTTGGTAACGAAGCCGATTACTATTACACCATAACACTTTATAATTATGATTGGACCGAAAGTACTTTAGTAAAATCAGAATATCTAAACGGAATGGATAATCAAAGAATTATGACTTATGAAAATTCATTTAACACTCTACAACAATATTCTCATTACACACAAGTTTTTCCTAATAAATTCAATAGAATTACAAAAAGCGGAAATTATATTATCAAAATATTTAACAATGATCAAGAGATTGTTTTTTCAAGAAAAATAATTATCTATGAAGACATTATTGGAGCAAGTTTATTGGTAAAAAGAGCAAGAGACTTCGAATCATTAAACGAAAAACAGAATTTAGAACTGACTATTAATTACGGAGAAAGAGTACTTCAAAACCCACTTAAAAATATAAAAGTTTCATTTTTTCAAAATGGAAATTGGAACACCGCCATACACAATGTAAAACCTCAATATACCTTAGGTAGCGAATTAATTTATAGGTATAATGAAGAAACTCAATTTTGGGCAGGAAATGAATTCTATACACTAGACAATTCAAACATTAGAAACAATAACAACTCAGTTTCAAAAGTAACAGCAGGAGATATTTACAACTCTCATTTATATATAAACAACGCAAGACAAAATAAACCTTACACTTATTTCCCTGATTTTAACGGAAATTTTTATAGTAAAAACATCAATTCAGAAAACCCTAAAACAGAAGCAGATTATGCATGGGTTTATTTCACATTAGAAGCCCCAAGCTATTTCTTAGAAAAGGACATTTACATAAATGGCATGTTTAACAACTATAGCCTAGGTGATGAATTTAAGTTAAAATACAACCCAAAAAATGGCTTGTTTGAAAAAGCAATACTTTTAAAACAAGGATACATAAACTACCAATATGTAATTGCTGATACACAAAAAAATATTGACTTTGAAAATGCAATTGACGGAAATTTTTACTTAACTGAAAACAACTATGTGGCTATCATTTATTACAAAGGAAATAATGACAGAACCGATCATGTTATAGGAATTACTAGAACTAACAGTGAAACCATTAGGAATTAAAAATGACCAAAAGAAAAGACCAGTCTTACAGAAGCGACAAATGCTTAAACTGCAACACACCGTTAGATGTAAGTGAGAAATATTGTCATTATTGCGGCCAATTAAATTCTACTAAAAAAATTACCGTTTCAGATTTCTTTGAAGAATTTTTTTCTAATTTTTATGCTTACGATTCAAAACTAAGAAACACATTCTACTTTTTATTTTCAAAACCAGGCTTTGTAGCTAAGCAAATTGTAGATGGAAAAAGACAAACATTTGCAAATCCATTTAGATTGTTTTTAAGCATTACAATACTGTTTTTTATTATTGATAATATTCACGAAAACTCATCTGCCAAGGCAAACAGGAATTCATCAAGTACAGAAACCAAAGCTGATGATTTTGTTTTAAGCAAAAAGTTTCATACTGATTCTATCTATACATCTAAAGAAATATTAAAAGACAGCACTTCTATTATTGATGTATATTATTACCAAATAACTTCTTTTAGAAACTACTCTTTAAAAAATTCAAATCACACTTCAAAAGAAGCATTTAAAAACCTTCAATACAAAGACAATAGACTCAATCGATTTTTATACAATAAAGCCCAAAGTTTAAAATCAAATAATTTAAAAAGAGAAATTGGAGATTATTTTATTTCTAAATTACCTTTTCTTATTTTTATCTCTTTACCATTTATTACTTTAATATTCTGGTTAGTTTTTTATACCAAAAAATACAATTTTGCAGATCATTTAGTATTTACTTACACTTTTTACACCTTTTTATTTATTATTCTTTTCATCAATACATTATTGAGTTTTATTTCAAATAACTTATATGAAATCATACTAATTGGCTCATTTTTAATCTTATTCCCAATATATCTGTACAAATCTTTAAGATATTTTTATGAAAATCAACGTTGGAAAACAATATTTAAATTTGTACTTTTGAATTTATTATTTTATCCAATTATTATAATAACCATATCATTAATCTTATTTACATCAATACTATTTTTCTAAATGGTAACACAAATAACAAAAGGTATAAAAATTTCTGTATTAACTAGTTTTGAAGGAACATACTTCAAAAACTACAAAATTCATTTTGCTTTTAGTTACCAAATAACAATAGACAACCAAAGCAAAGATTCAGTTCAACTAAACTCAAGACATTGGGAAATTTACGACGCTTTAAATAATAAAGAAATTGTAGATGGCGAAGGTGTAGTTGGCAAAAAACCCGTTATTAAACCAGGTGAGTCTCATACTTACTCTTCAGGTTGCTTATTATCATCTCCCATTGGAGCGATGAATGGGTTTTATAATATGATTAACTTTACTTCAACAAAAAGCTTTAAAGTAATAATACCTACTTTTAAATTTAGCGCTCCATTCGCTCTAAATTAATATTTTAGATTCAAAACTCTGCTACTAAAGTTACCTGAGATTCGATTATTTTTTATTAAATTTGCATTGCAAAAAATTTAATAATTCTTAAAAATAATATTATGTCAAAAGGATTTTTTAATGTTCCTAAAGCAGTTAATGAGCCTGTAAAATCTTACGCTCCTGGCACACCAGAAAGAGACCGCGTATTAACCGCTTATGATGAAATGTGGAACACAACAATTGACGTCCCATTATATATTGGTTCTGAAGAAATAAGAACTGGAAACACAAGAACAATGTCAGCTCCCCATGACCACCAACATATTGTAGGTACTTATCATTTAGCTGAAAAATCGCATGTTGAAAAAGCAATAAGCAATGCACTTGAATCTAGAACTAAATGGGCAGCAATGTCTTGGGAAAGTAGAGCTGCAATTTTCTTAAAAGCTGCCGAATTAATTGCAGGACCATATCGTGCAAAAATTAATGCGGCAACAATGATTGCGCAATCAAAAACGATTCACCAAGCTGAAATTGACGCTTCTTGTGAGTTAATTGACTTCTTACGTTTTAACGTAGAATATATGACTCAAATTTATAAAGAACAACCTGGTTCTGACTCTACAACATGGAACAGAGTTGAGCACAGACCTTTAGAAGGTTTTGTTTACGCTATTACTCCATTTAACTTTACAGCAATTGCTGCAAACTTACCAGCTAGTGCGGCTATGATGGGTAATGTTGTTGTTTGGAAACCAAGTGACAGTCAAATATTCTCTGCGAAAGTTATTATTGATATTTTTAAAGAAGCTGGAGTACCAGACGGTGTTATTAACGTAATTTACGGTGACCCTGTTATGGTGACTGAAACTGTTTTAGCTAGTCCAGATTTCGCCGGATTACATTTCACAGGATCAACTCATGTATTTAAAGACTTATGGGCAAAAATTGGAGGAAACATTCACAACTATAAAACATATCCAAGAATTGTTGGGGAAACTGGAGGGAAAGACTTTATCGTCGCTCATCCTTCTGCAAATGTAAAACAAGTTGTTACCGGGATTACAAGAGGTGCTTTTGAGTTCCAAGGACAAAAATGTAGTGCAGCTTCAAGAGTTTACATTCCACAAAGTATGTGGCCAGCTGCAAAAGAGCAATTAATTGCAGATGTAAAATCGATGAAAATGGGTTCTCCTGCAGATATGAAAAATTTCATTACAGCTGTAATTCATGAAGGTTCATTTGACAAATTAGCAAGCTATATTGACCAAGCTAAGAAAGATAGTGATGCAGAAATTATTGTTGGAGGAAACTACGATAAATCTAAAGGTTACTTTATTGAACCAACAGTTATCGTAACTACAAATCCAAAATACAAAACTATTGAAACAGAATTATTCGGACCTGTTGTTACTCTATATATATATGAAGATGCTAAATGGGCTGAAACATTAAAACTAGTAGACGAAACTTCTGAATATGCCTTAACTGGAGCTGTATTTAGCGGATGTAGATATGCAATTGAAGAAGCAACTGTTGCTTTACAAAACTGTGCAGGTAATTTTTACATTAATGACAAACCAACTGGAGCCGTTGTAGGTTGTCAGCCATTTGGCGGTGCACGTTCATCAGGAACAAATGATAAAGCAGGTTCTATTTTAAATCTTTTAAGATGGGTTTCTCCAAGAACCATCAAAGAAACTTTTGTAACACCTGAACATTATAGTTACCCTTTCTTAGGATAATTCTTAAAAAAAAACTAAAGCTTGTCATTTCTGACAAGCTTTTTTTTGACTCTTATCGACAATTCTCAACATTTTAACGTTTTTTTTCGAAAAGCATAAAAAAATCATAAAAATTTTATAAATTGTTCAAGAATTTTATATGCATGCATATAAAATTGTAAAATTTAGACTATTTATGAAAAAAATTACAACATTATTAACCATTTTTATTGTAAGTTTTGCGTACGCTCAAAAAAACTCTAACCCAGAGAACATGTTTGAGTTATTAAAAAACTATACAGATACTAAAATATTGTACAATCAAGTTGCACCAATTTCTGAAGCAACTAACATAAAAAAAGAAGGTATTGAGCATTTATACTACATGCAAGTGTATTATGAAATGCAAAGAGCTGATTATTTAAAGCGTCTCCCTGAATTAGAAGTTTTAGAAAAAGAATCTCAACTCGGTATTGCAAAAAAATACGTTCCATTATCTCTATTAATTAGCGAATTCGAGTCAATTAAACCAGAGATAAAAACAAACAATCAACTTCATCTTAATTCAAACAATCAGTACGAGATTACAGATACTTCAATTGATTATTTTGACAAGTACTCTATAGGAATTGCATCACCTTTAATTAACAAGTTCAAAGGGACTAATGTTACTTTTATTTTAGATAGTGACTTTGTTTTTAACACTACTCAAAAAAATATTTCTAAAATTGAAATTAACTTCAATAACGAACAAGGTTGGCAAAGAATAATTGAAAACAAATCTATTACTATTAATTACAACTCTATTGGTAAAAAAACTATAGATTTTAGAATAACACTTACTAATGGAGAAGTTTTTAGACATAGCAACACAATTACTGTTGAAGAAAAAGCTATTCCTTTAAATAGAAATGAAAATATTTCTCAAAGATCACCATCAACAATAACACCATTAACAAGCATAACCTCTTCATTAACATACCAAGGAGTTAATGAAACTTCTGCACATGCTGGAGTAGGTGAATTCCAGATTTACTACGACCATGAAGCAGGTTTATTAGATAAGCCAATTATAATTTTAGATGGTTTTGATCCTGCAGACGGGAGAAATGTTCCAAGCATTTATTCGCTTTTAAATTACGGCTCACCTGTTCAAAACTTAGGGGAATCTGTGAGAAATGAAGGATACGATGTTGTTGTATTAAATTTTCCCATTTACACAAGACCAGACGGCTTAACAAACGTTGACGGAGGTGTAGATTATATACAACGAAATGCGCGAGTATTAATTGAACTAATTAATTATATAAATGCTAATAAAGTTGGAGACCAAGAGTTAGTAATTATTGGACCAAGTATGGGAGGGTTAATTTCAAGAATGGCTTTACGCTATATGGAAATGAACGGAATGGATCACAAAACACGTTTGTGGTTATCTTTTGATTCTCCACATTTAGGAGCAAATGTTCCAATTGGAATGCAACACATGTTCAATTATATAGCTTATGACGGAGATATTTCTGACCTAACAGTTAGAGCAATTGTAGATTCAATGTTAAAAAGTCCAGCTGCAAGACAAATGCTTATCGATCATTTTGAAGGACATTTACAAAGCGGTAGTTTAACCGATTTTAATACTTCAAGCGCTTCATTATTACCAACAGGACATCCAACTCACAGAAACATATTTCAAAACGAATTAAACACTATCGGGTTTCCGCAAAACTGTAGAAACATAGCCATTTCAAATGGTGCAAATAACGGTTCAATGACAGGAACCCCTGGAATGACAGTATTAAACGGGCTAGATGTACCTGATAGTTCTGGTTTCACAAGAGCACTTTTAGATTTAAATTTCACACCTGCAGCTAACGGCAACAGCAGAGTAAGTAGAGTACGGAAACAACTTTGGACTTTTTTTTGGGCTACAATTGGAACTGGTCAAACAAACGCAAGATCTTTTAGCTACACTGCTGGTTTAGATTCTGCGCCGGGAGGAATGTTTGATATAGAAGGATTAGCAGATTCTGCAGGAGACAATCCAACTTTAACCCGTTTTTTAAATGCAATGACTATTAAACGATTTAATTTCATTCCTGCACAAAGTTCATTAGGAATTACGTCAACTAATAACTGGTACTCTAATATAACATCAAGTACTACAACAGCTTTTGACGCATATTATATTCCAACAGCAAACGAATTTCATGTTACATTAACTCCAAACAACGTTGTATTTGCATTTGACGAAATAACAAACCCACAATTGAAATGCACTTCTATTACTACATGGAATGGAACAACATGGAGTAATGGCTTACCAGCAAAAGATAAGCAAGTTGCTTTCTCTGGAAATTACACATCTTCTTCAGATATTGAAGCATGCTCAATCTCTGTAACAGGAACAGCTGTAGTTAATTTTCAATCTGGACACGACATAACAGTAAGAGGAAAAATAACAGTTGCAACAGGAGCAAAATTAGCAATGGCTAACAATGCAAATATTTATCAAATTGAAGAATTAGAAAATACTGGTAATGTTGAAGTAAACAAAACCATATCATTAAAAAGACAAGATTATGTTGGTTGGTCTTCACCAGTTGCAAATCAAAACTTATTATCGTTTTCTCCAGCAACCTTAAGCAATAGGTTTTACCAATATATTCCTACCGGAACAACAACACCAACAGCTTATTCAAGTATAGATCCTTCTACAAATAGTTTTTCTGCAGGTAACGGATATTTAATTCGAGCTGAAAACACAATGCCATCAACAATAACTAGTTGGAATGGAAAATTTACGGGAACGCCTTATAATGGAAGAACAAATATTAACATTATTAATGGAGGAACAGGTTTAGGTTACAATTTAATTGGAAATCCTTATCCTTCTCCTTTAAACATTCAAGAGTTTATTGTTGGAAACACTAATACTATTGATGGTACATTATATTTTTGGACAAACACTAATGCTCCAACGGGTGGAGTATACACTTTAAATAATTTTGCAACGCGAAACCTTACTGGTGGAACTGCAGCAGTAAATGGTTCATTAATTCCTGACACATATGTACAAACAGGACAAGGTTTTTACATCAATTCTTTAGCAACCGGACCAATGTACTTTACAAATAGTATGAGAAATAAAACAAGTAATAATTTATTTGTAAATAGAAATGCTTCAACCGTTAGTCTTAACAACGAAGAGAAACATAGGTTCTGGCTTAATTTATCTGAAACAGACAAATCACACAATCAAGTACTAATTGGTTATACAGAAAATGCAACTAATGATTTTGATTTAGGCTATGATGGTAAACTATTAAACAATGGTTCTAGCTCAATTTATAGTTTATTAAACGATGAAAGTTACGTTATTCAAGCAAAAGGATTACCTTTTACTGATGAAGATATTGTTCCTTTAGGTTTTAAAACAGAGAACGTTGGAACATTTATAATAAGCTTAGGAGATTTTGATGGTTTATTTGAACAAAATCAAACCATCTTCTTGAAAGATAAGAGCAACGGAATTGTTCAAAATTTAAACGAAGGCAATTATACGTTTAATTCAGCAATTGGCGAATTCAATAATAGATTTGAGATTGTATATAAAAATAGTCTTTTGTCAAATTCAGAAAACATATTCAATGATAATTCAGTTCTTGTGTTTGAGAATAACAATATTCTTAATGTAAACAGTTCAAACACAAATATCAAATTAATTAAAGTGTATGACACTTTAGGAAGGTTATTAATAACTCAAAACAACATTAACAACCAAGAACACCAAATAAAAAGCCTTAAAAAAACAAACACTGTTTTATTACTTCAAATTGAAGACATAAATGGAAAAACAGTCAAAAAGAAGGTAATCTTCTAACAAAAAAAGCCCTTTCGAACTGAAAGGGCTTTTTTTTATTTCTTAAATTTAAGTGGTAAATGCACCACTTTTTTTGTTTCGAAAAATTCTTCCTTAAAAAAATCAGAAAGATCGTATTGAGTAGCATTGGGAAAAGAAGCAAGTTCTTCTGTTAAATCGCCGCCTTTTAAATATAAGATTCCATTTTTTAATTCGTGTTTCGATTCTTTCTTTACTTTATCAGCCACCCAATCAACAAAATCAGGCATATTAGTAACGGCTCTACTTACAATAAAATCAAAATTATCTTTTACTAATTCAGCTCGCTTTTGTTCAGCTTTTACATTTTTTAAACCTAATGCAGTAGCCACCTCATTTACCACTTTTATTTTTTTTGCAATTACATCAATTAAATAAAAATCAACCTCAGGATGCATGATGGCCAATGGAATTCCAGGAAAACCACCACCTGTTCCTACATCCATAATTCTAGAACCAGGTTTAAATTCTAATATTTTTACAATTCCTAAAGAATGTAATATATGACGGGTATATAATTCATCTATATCTTTTCTAGAAATTACATTGATTTTTGCATTCCAATCTTCATACAATTTTTGTAAATCTTGAAATTGTTTTATTTGAATCTCAGTCAAATGAGGAAAATAACTTAATAAAAGTTCCATTATTTATAATTTTTAACAAAAGTACTTATTTAGATTAACATTTTATTTGAAAAATTTAGCAAAGCTCAAAAAGAATATTATTACCTTTGAAGCAAATAAATCATTTTGATTATGAATACAAACACCCCTATTTTTTCAAAAAAAGACGACACTAAGTTTTTTAGAACTTTAAATAAAAGAGTTAACGAATATTTCAAAGAGAATAATATTAAAAGAACAGGTAACTGGAAACTATATTTAAAAACAATTATACTTTTTACACTTTTCATAGCTCCATATTTTATTATAATTGCTTCCCCTAAAATTCATTTTGGTATTTTTATTTTATTATCAATCGTTTTAGGTATTGGAATGGCAGGTATTGGGATGAATGTAATGCATGATGGAAATCACGGAGCGTACTCAACAAAAAAATGGGTAAATAAATTTATGGGAGGAAGTATTTATATTCTTGCCGGAAATGTTTACAACTGGCAAGTTCAACACAATGTATTACACCATACATATACAAATATTCCCGGTCATGATGAAGATCTAGATGCAGGTCGTGTAATTCGTTTTACAAAGACAGCAAAATGGGAGAAGTTTCATAAATTTCAACATTATTATTCTATATTTTTATACGGTTTATTGACTTTCAATTGGTCGCTTACTACTGATTTTAAACAAATGGCTTGTTATTTAAAAAGAAAATTATCTTATGGAGAAGCTAAAAGCCCAAAAATCCTTTGGACAACTTTAGTAATTACAAAAATTATTTATTTTTCAGTTTGGCTGGTAATCCCAATGGTGGTAGGAGTAGTATGGTGGAAAGTTTTAATAGGCTTTTTTGTTATGCATTATGTGGCTGGGTTAATATTAAGTGTTGTATTTCAATTAGCACACATTATCGATGAAACAACGAATCCACAACCTTCTGAAAATGGTGAAATTGAAAATACTTGGGCTGTACATCAATTATTTACAACCGTAAATTTTGCTCCAAAAAACTGGCTGGTAAACTGGTACACAGGAGGGTTAAACCACCAAATTGAACACCATATATTCCCAAACATTAGTCACATTCATTATGATAAAATTGCTGAATTTGTAAAACAAACTGCAGCAGAATGTAATTTACCATATCATGAATACAAAACAATGACAAGTGCAGTAATTGCACATTTCAAACATTTAAAAGATTTAGGACAAAAACCACAATTAGCATAAATTCATAACTACAACTGCACAATGAATCCATTATCTGATAGAATTAATAATTTATCTACTTCTCAAACTTTAGCAATGGCTGCTTTAGCAAGAGAATTAAAAGCGCAAGGAAAAGATATTATCAGTCTTAGCTTAGGTGAGCCTGATTTTAATACTCCTGACTTCATTAAAGAAGCTGCAAAAAAAGCAATTGATGAAAACTATAGTACATATACACCAGTTGATGGATATGTAGAACTTAAAGAAGCTATTTGCAAAAAATTTAAAAGAGATAATGATTTAGATTATAAGCCTTCTAATATTGTTGTATCTACTGGAGCAAAACAATCTTTATATAATATTGCGCAAGTAATGCTAAATGAAGGAGACGAAGTTATTCTTCCAGCTCCTTATTGGGTTTCTTATTACGAAATTATTAAACTTTCTGGTGGAGTTCCTGTGGAAGTACCAACTTCAATTGATACCGATTTTAAAATTACAGCAGAACAATTAGAAAAAGCAATTACTCCAAAAACGAAAATGATTTGGTACAGTTCTCCTTGTAACCCAAGTGGTTCAGTTTACAGTAGAGAAGAATTAACTGCTTTAGCTAAAGTATTAGAAAAACATCCAAACATATACGTAGTTTCTGATGAAATCTATGAACATATTAACTTCACTGGAACATTTTGCAGTATTGCATCTATTCCAGGAATGTTAGAAAAAACAATTACTGTTAATGGTGTTGCCAAAGCATTTGCTATGACAGGTTGGAGAATTGGTTACATTGGTGCACCAGAATTTATTGCAAAAGCATGTACAAAAATTCAAGGACAAGTAACTAGTGGAGCAAATTCTATTGCACAACGCGCTACTATTGCCGCTGTTGAAGCAGATCCAAAGGTATTAAATTACATGGTGGAAGCATTTCATAAAAGACGTGATTTAGTCGTTGGATTAATTAAAGAAATTCCAGGATTAAAAATCAACGTTCCAGAAGGCGCATTTTATGTTTTCCCAGATGTTTCATCATTTTTTGGAAAAACCTTAAACGGAACCAAAATTGAAAATGCTACTGATTTCTCAATGTATCTTTTAGCTGAAGCTAATGTAGCTACAGTTACTGGAGAAGCTTTTGGAAATCCAGACTGCATTAGATTCTCTTATGCTACAAGCGAAGAATTATTAGTCGAGGCAATGCGCAGAATAAAACAAGCTTTAGCTTAACAAACATAATGCCTCAAGGAAACTTGGGGCTTTTTTATACAACTATTTTTAGAGTCCTTACCATTTAATTCCCAAAGTAAACAACACAACAATGAACAAAAAAATACTACTATTAGGATCAGGAGAATTAGGAAAAGAATTTGTAATTGCAGCACAACGAATCGGTCAAACGGTTATTGCAGTAGACAGTTATGAAAATGCTCCAGCAATGCAAGTTGCACACGGTTTTGAAGTAATTAACATGCTAGACGGAGCCGAATTAGACAGAATTGTAGCAAAACACAATCCTGATTTTATAGTTCCTGAAATTGAAGCTATTCGCACCGAACGTTTTTATGATTATGAAAAACAAGGAATTACTGTCGTTCCTTCTGCGAAAGCGGCTAATTTCACCATGAATCGAAAAGCTATTCGTGATTTAGCGGCGAAAGATTTAGGTCTACGCACTGCAAATTATCGTTACGCAACAACAGCCGAAGAATTGCAAAAAGCTGTTGAAGTTGTTGGAATACCATGTGTAGTAAAACCTTTGATGAGTTCTTCTGGAAAAGGGCAATCTACTATAAAAACTACTGAAGACATTACAAAAGCTTGGAATTATGCCGTTGAAGGTTCACGTGGTGACGTAGTTGAAGTAATTGTAGAAGCATTTGTGAATTTTCATTCCGAAATAACTTTATTAACCGTTACTCAAAATAATAATCCTACACTGTTTTGCGCACCAATTGGTCACAGACAAGAACGAGGAGATTATCAAGAAAGTTGGCAACCAGCTAGAGTTTCTGATAAAGATTTAGAAGAATCACAAGATATGGCAAAAAAAGTTACAGAAGCACTTGGTGGAGCCGGACTTTTTGGGGTGGAGTTTTTCTTAACTAATGAAGGCGTGTATTTTTCTGAATTATCACCAAGACCTCATGATACTGGAATGGTAACACTCGCAAATACACAAAATTTTAACGAGTTTGAATTGCATTTACGTGCCATTTTAAGTTTACCAATTTCTGAAATTACTTTAGAAAAAAATGGTGCAAGTGCGGTTATATTAGCCTCTGAAAACTCTAATAACCCCACATTTACAGGAGTTGAAAATGTAGCATGCTTACCAAAAACCGATTTTAGATTATTTGGAAAACCAACCTCAAGACCGTACAGAAGAATGGGAGTTGTCTTAACGAACGACAATTTAGAAACTTCTATCGAAGAAATTGTGGAAAGAGCAAAAGAAACTACTAAATTGGTAACTGTTAATTCATAAATGGCATTAATTCTTCAAAATATAGAAAAAATAGTTTCTCTTTCTGATTTGGAAAAGGAAACTATTTTATCTAAAATTGAAATCAAACATTATAAAGCAAAAACAGTTTTATTAAACGCCGGAGAAATTTGTAAACATTCCTATTTTGTAAACTCAGGAATTTTAAGAAGTTTTAATATCAATGATAATATAGTAGAACACGTATTGCAATTTGCTTGTGAAGGTTGGTGGATTGGAGACATGTATAGCCTAATAACCCAAAAACCTGGTAATCTTTATGTTGAAGTAAATGAAGATGCTGAAGTCGTTTTACTCTCTAAAGAAAATCAAGAAGAATTGTTTCAAGAAATTCCAAAACTAGAACGCTTTTTTAGAATTTTAACCGAAAACTCATTGGTTGCAAATCAAGAGCGATTAATGGACAACTTGAGTTTATCGGCTGAAGAACGATTTGAAAAATTCTGTACTAAATATCCAAGTTTAATTCAAAAAGTACCTCAAAAACAAATTGCTTCTTATATTGGTGTAACACCAGAATTTTTTAGCAAAATGAAGGCTAAAATACTCAAAAAATAACATTACCAATTAGCAAAAGACACACCAATTCCGACAGTAGTTTGGCTTACATTGTAATCAATTAATGTTTCTCCATAACCATGAAATGCTTGTAAATGTCCTCTTAAATGTCCATGAATAGGGAAAATATAATTTAACTGTATATTTCCATTTTTAAAAGTACTAAAAGAATGCGACATAATGGTATATACTTCATGTCGGCCAAAATTAGTTCCTATTTCTAATTCTCCGTCACCAATATATCTAGTAATTCCTGGATTTTCATCTTCCGAATCAGGCACACGATACCAAGGCCTAAAATTTACACTCCAATTTTCGTACTCATAACCTATATTTAATATAATTCTATTCCAACTTCTAGAAGTTGGAATATCCTTCCCATTAGATTGATGATTTAAAATAATTCCAAAAGTTCTTAATTTTCCTTTAAAAAAATCAATTTGCAATGGAAAATTTAAAATTATTTCAGGCTCATAATTTAACTCTCTAAATGCTCTAGAAAGCTTTTTATTATAAACTTGCCAATGCGCCTTTTGGGTAAACCCCATCCACAAATCACCAGTTCCAAAAAACATATCTTGGATTAATTTACTTTTAAAGCTAATTTGAAATTTAGCTTCAATATTATTAAAAAGATTATTTTCTTTAACAGCAAAATCTCCACTTTCAGTAAACGGCACTTGGTTACTCTTATTAGACCAACGAGCTGCTGTAAAATAAACAGGTTTATAAGAAACAAAGCGAAAAGTTCCTTTTTTATCAATACTATCTAATTCCCATTTTTGAGACATACTTTTTTTAATAATTATATTATTAAAATCAACTTGTGAAAAAGAAATGTTAGATGAAAAAAATATTATTAGAACTATTGTAGTTAAATATTTCATTTTAAAGTTTTAATACTGCAAATTTAATACTTTCTAAATGGCTTTTATTCAATATAATTAAAAACAAATTATTCATATTTCTTAATCTAGGTTAAGTGCTCTTACCTTACTCATGACGTAAATTTGCATCATAATAATTACTAAATTTATATCATTATGAAAAATTCAGTTATACATAAAGCAAACACAAGAGGAAATGCAAATCACGGTTGGTTAAATGCTTATCATAGTTTTAGCTTTGCGAGTTGGTACAATGCCGAAAGAGTTCAGTTTGGTGCTTTACGTGTTTTAAACGATGATACAATCGCTGCAGGAATGGGTTTTGGAACACATCCTCATGATAATATGGAGATTATTACAATTCCATTAGAAGGCGATTTAGCACATAAAGACAGTATGGGAAATACTGCAACTATAAAAACAGGCGATGTGCAAGTTATGAGTGCCGGAACAGGAATTCAACATTCTGAATTCAATCCAAATCATAATCAACAAACGAAGTTATTCCAAATTTGGTTGTTTCCAAAAACAAGAAATGTAGAACCGCGTTACCAACAAATAACTTTAGACAAATCATTACAAAAAAATAATTTTGCTCAAATATTATCACCAAATTCAAATGATGAAGGTGTTTGGATTCATCAAGATGCTTGGTTTTATTTAAGTGATTTTGACGCTGGTTTTTCTAAAAAACTTTCGCTTCAAAAAGAAGGGAACGGTTTTTATATTATGAATATTGAAGGAGAAATTGAAGTAAATGGTGAAGTTTTGGAAAGAAGAGATGCAATTGGAGTTTGGGAAACTTCTGAAATTGAAATTAAAGCCAACTCTGATTCTAAATTTTTAATAATGGAAATTCCTATGAATCAATAAATACAAAAAAATGACTAAAAAAATAATTGCCTTTGGTGGTTCATCAAGTAGAAACTCAATCAATAAACAACTAGCTACATATGCTGCTCATCAATTTAAAAATGTTGAAATCAAAATTTTAGATTTAAATGATTATGAAATGCCTATTTTTTCTGTAGATAAAGAAAAAGAAAACGGAATACATAATTTGGCAACTGATTTTTATACAAAAATTGGAAGTGCTGATTTATTAATTATTTCTTTGGCAGAACACAATGGTGCTTATTCTTCTGCATTTAAAAATATTTTAGATTGGACTTCAAGAATTAACGGAAAAGTTTTTCAAGGAAAAAAAATGTTATTAATGGCAACTTCTCCTGGTGCTCGTGGTGGACAATCGGTTTTAGACATTGCAAAAGATAGGTTTCCAAGACATGATGCTCATTTAGTTGGCACATTTTCTTTACCAAGTTTTTATGAAAATTTTGACGAAACAAACGGTATTATTAATTCTGATTTAAAAAATGAATTATTGGAAATCGTAAAAACTATTGATTTATAATAAAAATGCTATTTTTGCATTGGTTTCGAGCTTATCTTTTAAACTCATAACCCATTAAACTTTTAAACTTAAATCATGAAAGCATACATATTTCCAGGTCAAGGCGCTCAATTCTCAGGAATGGGTAAAGACTTATATGAAAACTCACCTTTAGCACAAGAATTATTCGAAAAAGCGAATGACATTTTAGGTTTCCGTATTACAGACATAATGTTTGAAGGAACTGCTGAACAATTAAAAGAAACGAAGGTTACACAACCTGCAGTATTTTTACATTCGGTAATTTTAGCAAAAACACTTGGTGAAGATTTTAAACCAGAAATGGTGGCTGGACATTCATTAGGCGAATTTTCTGCTTTAGTTGCTAACGGAGCTTTATCATTTGAAGACGGATTAAAATTAGTTTCTCAACGTGCTTTAGCAATGCAAAAAGCATGTGAAATTAAACCTTCAACAATGGCCGCTGTTTTAAACCTTGACGATAAAATTGTTGAAGATATTTGTGCTTCAATTGATGGTGTTGTGGTTGCTGCAAATTATAACTGTCCAGGTCAATTAGTAATTTCTGGAGAATACAAAGCAGTTGAAGAAGCTTGTGAAAAAATGAAAGAAGCTGGAGCAAAAAGAGCTTTAATTTTACCTGTTGGAGGAGCATTTCATTCACCAATGATGGAACCAGCAAGAGAGGAACTAGCAGCTGCAATTGAAGCAACAACTTTCTCTACTCCAATTTGTCCGGTTTATCAAAACGTAACGGCAACTGCTGTTTCTGATGCTGAAGAAATTAAGAAAAATTTAATCATTCAATTAACTGCTCCGGTAAAATGGACACAATCTGTTCAGCAAATGATTGCTGATGGAGCAACTAGCTTTACAGAAGTTGGACCAGGAAAAGTATTAGTTGGATTGGTTGGAAAAATCAATAAAGAAGCAGAAACATTTTCGGCTTAATCTATACAATTTACAAAAAGCCTCATACATAAAAATATGAGGTTTTTTTTATTTTTACAAATCTCACATGGAAAATATTAAAGCTTTCTTTAACCAACTCAATTGTGCTAAAGTTATCTCAAATGAAATTGACTATTCTAAATATGTTGCTTTAGATCTATCTTCAAATAATTCTGAATTAGGTAAACATAAATTAGAAACAGCTCAAGATTATGAAAAGTTTATTCAAAATCATTTAGATACCAACAATGCGCAAATAGCATATGGTGGTTATAAAGAAACCAGAAATTTATATAAGCGTAGTACTGTTTTTAAAAATGAAGTTTCAGATGAACGTAACATTCATATTGGCTTAGATTTGTGGATTAATGAATCGGCTCCTATTTATGCTGCTTTAGATGGAAAAATTCATAGTTTTCAAAACAATACAGCACTTGGTGATTATGGACCCGTAATTATTTTGGAACATACTTTTGAAAATTTTACTTTCCATACTTTATATGGACATTTAAGTGAAGAGAGCTTGTTTGAAAAAGAAATTGGACAAATTGTAAAAAAAGGAGAACAAATAGGAAATCTTGGTTTACCACCAATTAATGGTGATTACGCACCTCATTTACACTTTCAAATTATTATTGACATGGAAGACAAAAAAGGAGATTATGCAGGCGTTTGTAGTATGAACACTTTGGATTTCTATTCAAAAAATTGCCCTGATCCTAATTGGTTATTGAAAATCTATTAAACAAAAAATGCTTTCAAATTGAAAGCATTTTTAATTATCTTCTAATCTTTTGTTCCCATTTCCAAGCACTTGCTAACGCTTCTTCTAAAGAAGATTGTGCTTTCCAACCAAGAACGTCATTTGCTTTATCTGTATTGGCATAAGCTTCGGTAATATCACCTTCTCTTCTACCCACAATTTTATAGTTTAATTTTTGTTTAGATACTTTTTCAAAAGTATTAATCACTTCTAGAACAGAACTTCCCGTTCCTGTACCAAGATTAAAAGTTTCAACCTTTTCACTATTTTCTTTATTTAACAACCGTTTTAGTGCCACAACATGTGCTTTTGCTAAATCGACTACGTGAATATAATCTCGAATTGCAGTTCCATCTGAGGTAGGATAATCTTTTCCAAAAACAGATAATTCCTTTCTTAATCCCATTGCAGTTTGTGTTATAAATGGAACTAGATTTTGTGGTGTTCCAATAGGTAATTCACCAATTTCAGCAGAAGAATGTGCTCCAATAGGATTAAAATAACGTAATAAAATTGAATTTACATTGGTAACTTTAGCTACATCTGTAATAATTTCTTCCCCTATTTGCTTGGTGTTCCCATATGGAGAAATAGCGGTTTGCACAGGTGCATCTTCAGTTATTGGCATTTTTTCGGCTTGACCGTAAACTGTACAAGATGAACTGAAAATAAAATGAGCTTGAGGTAATTTTGTTAATTCTTGTAAAAGATAAACTAATGAATTAATGTTATTCTCATAGTACAACAAAGGATTTTCAACACTTTCACCAACAGCTTTTGAAGCAGCAAAATGAATCACTCCAACAACATCGTTATGTCTTGAAAAAAAATCCTGAACCATAGATTTCTCACGTAAATCTAACTTTTCAAAAATTGGTTTTTTTCCAGTAATGTTAAAAATTCCTTCTAAAACATCAATAGAAGAATTGGATAAATTGTCAATAGCTATTACTTCAAAACCTTCATTTTGTAATTCTACTACTGTGTGCGAACCTATAAAACCTAATCCTCCTGTTACTAGTATTTTCATTTTTTTAGTTTTTCGATTATTTGATTATTCGAACAATCTAAAAATCGAATTAAACAAATTCTAAAACAGAATCTGTAATAAATTTAATTTGTTCATCATCTAATTCAGTATGCATTGGTAATGCAATAACTTCTTTACATAATTGATTTGTTACTGGAAAATCTGCTTCATTATATCTTGTGTCAGCGTATGCTTTTTGACTGTGCAATGGAATTGGATAATAAATAGCGCAAGGAATTTCTTTACTTTGTAAATGAGCTAATAAACCATCACGTTTTCCATTTGTAATTCGAATTACATATTGATGAAAAACATGACAATCGCAAGCTTCACAAATTGTTGGCGCAACAATATTAGGGTTTACACCTAAAGCTGTTGAATATTTTCTAGCAGCATCTTGACGCGCTTTATTATATTCATCTAAACGAGATAATTTTGCTTTTAAAACTCCAGCTTGTATACTGTCTAAACGCGAATTTACCCCAACAACATCATGATGATATCTTTCATACATTCCGTGGTTTACAATTCCTCTTAATGTATGTGCTAATTTATCGTCATTTGTAAAGATTGCTCCACCATCTCCATAACAACCCAAGTTTTTAGACGGAAAGAATGAAGTTGCACCTACATGACCGATAGTTCCAACTTTAGTTTTTGAACCGTCTTTTGAAGTATAGTCCGCTCCAATGGCTTGTGCGTTATCTTCAATTACATATAGATTGTGCTCTTTAGCAATTTCCATAATTGCATCCATATTCGCAGCACGTCCAAACAAGTGAACAGGAACAATTGCTTTCGTTTTTGGAGTAATTGCTTTTTTAATTGCTTCAAGCGAAATGTTCATATTATTCATATCAACATCTACTAAAACAGGAGTCAATTGTAATAAAGCAATTACTTCAACAGTTGCTGCAAAAGTAAAATCGGCAGTAATTACTTCATCGCCAGGTTGTAAATCCAAACCCATCATTGCAATTTGTAAAGCATCGGTACCATTAGCACAAGGTATTACATGCTTAACCCCTAAATATTTTTCTAAATCGGCCTGAAATTGATGAACTAAAGGTCCGTTTATATATGTATTTGTATCTAAAACTTCTTGAATTGAAGCATTCACTTCGTCTTTTATTTTTTCGTATTGACTTTTTAGGTCAACCATTTGTAGTTTTCTCATTTGAATAAAATTAAGTAGAACAAAAGTAAGAAATTATGCTGTATAATTTAATAATCACCAAAAGAAACGTATTTTTAACTCCTCAAAAAAAAGGAAATGTTTTTCATCTACAATATTATATCAATTATTGCTTCTCAAATAGTAAAAATTTTGGCATTTTTTAGCCCAAAAATGAAACTTTTTGTTGACGGAAGAAAAGATGTTTTTTCGACTTTACAAAGTAAAATTAGTCCAACTGATAAAACCATTTGGTTTCATGCTGCTTCATTAGGTGAATACGAACAAGGCTTACCTGTGATTGAAAAGGTTAAAATTAAATATCCTTCTCATAAAATAATTGTCACTTTCTTTTCTCCTTCTGGATATGAAGTTCGAAAAAACAATACGGTTGCTGATGTTACCGTTTACTTGCCTTTAGACACAAAATCAAATGCAAAAGAATTCATTAAATTAGCACATCCAGAAATGGTTTTTTTTATTAAATATGAATTTTGGCCTAATTATTTGAACGAATTAAAAAAACAAGAAATAAAAACCTATTTAATTTCAGGAATTTTTAGAGAAAATCAAATGTTTTTTAAATGGTATGGTTCGTTTTACAGAAACGCTTTAAAAACTTTTGATTATTTTTTTGTTCAGAATGAAAAATCAAAAAAACTCATTCAAAGTATTGGTTTTACCAATGTGAAGATTTCTGGTGACACTCGTTTTGACAGAGTTGTTGCTATTTTAGAACGAGATAATTCATTAGACTTTATTGAAGAATTTAAAGACAATAAAACAACTATCGTTATAGGAAGTTCTTGGCCAAAAGACGAAAGTTTATTAATTGATTACATTAATAATTCTTCTGAAAATGTGAAATTTATTATTGCACCGCATAATATTAAACAGGAGCAGATTGACTCACTTTATAAACAAATTAAAATAAGTAAATTCAAATATTCTGATTATTCTATAGAAACATTAAGAAAACCAAATTTAAAAAACTATCAAGTTTTCATCATAGACACCATTGGTATTTTAACCAAAATATATTCGTATGGAGACATTGCTTATGTTGGTGGTGGATTTGGAAATCCTGGTGTTCATAATATTTTAGAACCAGCCACTTTTGGTTTACCAATTGTTATTGGGCCAAATTATTCCCATTTTGCGGAAGCTACAGCTTTAGTCAATATAGAAGGCTGTATTTCTATTCAAAATCAGACACAATTAAATGAAGCTTTTAATTTATTGCTTCAAAATGAAGACGAGCGAATTGAAAAAGGACATATTTGCAGCACTTTTGTTCAAATGAATAAAGGAGCAACTGACAAAATAATAAATCATCTTAATCATTAAATAAACATACAATTTTTAAGTAAATTGCACACTTTATAAAACCTTTAAACTTATGAGAATTTTAAAATTATTTATTATCCTATTTGTTGTTCAATTACATGCTCAGCAAGGAGGAATGTGGATTCCAAGCATGCTAAAAGGCATGAATGAAAGCGAAATGACAGCTTTAGGAATGAAAATGACAGCTCAAGATATTTATGACGCAAACAACTCTAGTCTTAAAGACGCAATAGTTCATTTTGACGGTGGTTGTACTTCAGAATTAATTTCTTCTAAAGGACTTATGCTAACTAATCATCATTGTGGTTATGGAGAAATTCAAAGTCATTCTACTGTGGAGCACGATTACTTACAAGATGGATTTTGGGCAAAAGATTTAAATTCTGAGTTAGCAAACCCAGGAATGGTTGCTACTCTAATTGTAAGTATTCATGACGTTACCAATACGGTTTTAGAAGGTGTTTCACAAATTTCATCAGAGAATGAAAAACAAAAGAAAATAGCCGATAATATCAGTAGATTACAAACTTCATTCCCTAAAGAGTCTTGGCAAGAAAACAAGATTAAAACTTTTTACGAAGGAAATCAATACATACTATTTGTTACCGAAACGTTTAAAGATATTCGTTTAGTTGGAGCTCCACCAAGTTCAATTGGTAAGTTTGGTTCTGATACAGACAATTGGGTTTGGCCAAGACATACTGGTGATTTTTCTTTATTTAGAATTTATGCTAATAAAGACAATAAACCTGCTGAGTATTCAAAAGATAACGTTCCTTATACGCCAAAACACTTTTTACCTATTTCATTAGATGGGGTTGCTGAAAATGATTTTACAATGGTTTTTGGTTTCCCTGGAAGAACACAAGAATATTTACCATCATTTGCAGTTGAACAAATTGTTAATACATTAAATCCAGCAAAAATTGAATTAAGAGATGCCGCTTTAAAAGTACAAGATGGTTTCATGAGAAAAGACCAAACTATCAAAATTCAATATGCATCAAAATTTGCAAGTGTTGCAAATTATTGGAAAAAATGGATTGGGGAAAGCCAAGGTTTAAAAAAATCTAATGCAATTCAAATCAAACAAAATTTTGAAGAAGAATTCCAAAAAAGAGTAATAAAAAACAATAAAAAAAATGAATACGGTTCTTTACTTGCTGATTTTGAAAAAAATTACAAAGCAATTAATGATTATTCATTAGCTAGAGATTATTTTATAGAAACCGTTTTAAGAAACACCGAATTATTAAGTGTTGGATTTCGTTTATACCAATTAGAGCAAGTATATTCTACTAAAGGAGAACAATCTTTTAACGATAGAAAAGACAATACTATTAAAAGTTTAGAAAGTTTCTATAAAGATTTTAATGCCAGTGTAGATGAAAAAGTTTTTGAAAAACTAATTGCTCTTTACGGACAAAAATCGCCATTAGTCCCAGCTGATTTAAAAACAATGAATTACAGTAAAACTACGGCAGACATATATACTAAATCTAAATTAACTTCATACGAAGGATTAAAAACTTTATTAAAAGGAGATTCAAAAACTATTTTGAAAAACTTAAATAAAGATTTAGGTTACCAATTGGTAAAAAAATTAGCTGATAACTATTACAAAAACATTGCCCCAAAATACGATGAGTTAAATTTAGAAACCGGAGCATTACAAAGAAACTACATGAAAGCTCAATTAGAGTTGTTTCCAGAAGGAAGATACTTTCCAGATGCAAATAGTACTTTGAGAATTACTTACGGTCAAGTAAAAGGGTATAGCCCAAATGACGCGGTTTATTATGAGCCTGTGACTCATTTAGAAGGTGTAATGGAAAAATATATTCCTGGTGATTATGAATTTGATGTTCCTGCTAAATTGATTGATTTGATAAAAAATAAAGATTATGGTCAATATGCTGAAAACGGTAAAATGCCAGTATGTTTTATAGCTACAAATCATACAACAGGAGGGAACTCTGGAAGCCCTGCAATTGATGCAAAAGGAAACTTAATTGGTCTAAATTTTGACCGTGTTTGGGAAGGAACAATGAGCGACATACATTATGATCCTTCAATTTGTAGAAACATAATGGTTGATGTAAGATATGTCTTATTTATCATTGACAAATATGCAGGTGCAAAACACTTAATTGAAGAAATGGAACTAGTGCACCCAAAAACAAAGATAAACAAGTAATATATTAAAAGCCTTCTAAAGCCACGTATCATAAAGCATTGATAATGAAATTAAAAGGCCTTAAAAAAAAAATAAAAAAAAAAGTGTAAAATTATTTTGCCGTGTCAAAAAATTTATATCTTTGCTAAGAATTAATAATTAACCTTTTATAATTTTTAAGATGAAAAAAGTTGTTTTAAGCATGGCGTTAGTAGCTATGATGTTCGTATCTTGTAAAGAAGCTGAAGCTAACACTGAAGCTGTTGAAGAAACTGCTGTTGAAGCTGTTGAAGCTGTTGAAGAAACTGCTGTTGAAGTAGTTGATTCTGCTGCTGCTGTTGCTACTGAAGCTGTTGAGGCAGTTAAAGAAGAAGCTGCTCCTGCTGCTCACTAATAGTTAACGCTATCAAAAAAAATAAAGCTCCACTTAGTGGGGCTTTTTTTTATACTATAATTCACCTGAATCATTAAAAATATCAATATCCGCTGAAAAATCTAATATTTCAGCCATAGGTGTATATTTTAAAATTTCATTTATACTTTTTTCCAACATCAACTGAGTTGAAAACTTTCTACTTACAGCTAATTCCTTCTCATCCAAAACAAGCCTAAAGAAAAACTTTCCTCTACCTGATTTAAATTTTAAAAATACTACTCTTTCTAACGATTCTTGTAAATAATTTATCTGCTCTTCACACTCAAAACGTAATTCAAAATTATTACTTGTAAAAATAGTCTTTCCTTTTCTAGAGGTAAGCTCGTACTTGTACATATCATTTAAACGTTTTGTAATTACAAATGTTGCCATATTTTATTTAAAACTATAAAGTAGTGTTAGAATTTAAATATATTTAAAACTAGAAATATATAAATAAAAAAAGCTTCAAACAAAGTTTGAAGCTTTAGTACTCAAGGCGGGACTTGAACCCGCACGGGTATTACTACCCACTGGATTTTAAGTCCAGCGTGTCTACCAATTCCACCACTCAAGCAAGTATTTTTAAAAGGTAGTTTTTTTTTCAATAATAAGAGATAAAGAAGTACCTAACCTTATCCCTGATTGCGAGTGCAAATATAATTATTTTAATTAAACCCACAAACTATTTAAACATTAATTTAAACAAAAAAAGCTCCAAATAAAATTTGAAGCTTTTAGTACTCAAGGCGGGACTTGAACCCGCACGGGTATTACTACCCACTGGATTTTAAGTCCAGCGTGTCTACCAATTCCACCACTCAAGCATTTGGTTTAAAAAAAACCTTGGTACAGTATTGAGCGAAAAACGGGGCTCGAACCCGCGACCTCGACCTTGGCAAGGTCGCGCTCTACCAGCTGAGCTATTTTCGCGTAATATATTTTTAAGAACTTTTACAATTAGATTATCTCTTATTGCGGATGCAAATATAACACCTATTTTATTTTTTACAAGTGCTTTTTACAAAAAAAATAAAAGTTTTTTTCAACCTTTTGATAACTAATCTTTTATTTAAAATTTATTTCTTTACCAACATGCGTTTTATCTCATTTAGCTTCATTAGAGCCTCTACAGGAGTCAATGTATTAATATCAATATTCATTATTTCTTCCTTAATTTCTTCTAATAAAGGATCATCTAAATTAAAAAAACTCAATTGTAATTCTTCTTCCGTTTTTATACCAGGACCACTTAAATTCTCACCAGAATGATCTTTTTCTAACTTTTTTAATATTTTTTGTGCCTTTTGAATTACTGTTTGTGGCATTCCAGCCATTTTAGCAACATGAATACCAAAACTATGAGCACTTCCGCCTTTTACCAATTTACGAATAAACAACACTGTATCTTTTAGCTCCTTTACAGAAACATTATAATTTTGAATTCGGTCAAACAAAACTTCCATTTCATTTAATTCATGGTAGTGTGTTGCAAATAAAGTTTTTGGTTTATTTGGATGTTCATGTAAATATTCGGCAATAGCCCAAGCAATTGAAATTCCGTCGTAAGTTGAAGTTCCTCTTCCAATTTCATCTAACAACACCAAACTACTTTCTGAAATATTATTCAAAATAGAAGCAGTTTCATTCATTTCGACCATAAACGTAGATTCTCCCATAGAAATATTATCGCTCGCCCCTACTCTAGTGAAAATTTTATCTACAATTCCCATTCTAACAGCGTCTGCAGGAACAAAACTTCCCATTTGAGCCAAGAGTACAATTAAAGCAGTTTGACGCAAAATAGCCGATTTACCCGACATATTTGGTCCGGTAATCATAATCATTTGTTGGGTTTCTCTATCTAAAAACACATTGTTTGAAATATAAGGAACTCCAATTGGCAGTTGTTTTTCAATTACTGGATGGCGACCTTCTGTAATTTCTAAATCAAAACCATCAACAATTTCTGGTCGTGAGTAGTTATTTTCAATTGCTAATTGTGTAAACGAATTTAAACAATCTAATTGTGCTATTAAGTTGGCATTTAATTGAACCGGTTTAATGTAAGTACCCATCCAATTGACCAATTGCTCAAACAACTGCCCTTCTAATTGTTGAATTTTTTCTTCCGCCCCTAAAATTTTAGATTCGTATTCCTTTAATTCTTCAGTAATATATCGCTCGGCATTTACCAATGTTTGCTTACGAATCCAATCTTCAGGAACTTTATCTTTATGTGTATTTCTAACTTCTATATAATAACCAAAAACATTATTGAAAGCGACTTTTAAAGATGTTATTCCCGTTTTTTCGCTCTCTCTTTGTTCTAAATCTTCTAAAAATCCTTTTCCTTTAGACGAAATAGCGCGTAAATCATCTAATTCTTCATTAACACCTGTAGCAATTGCATTTCCTTTACTAATAGCAACTGGTGCATCTTGATTTAAAGTAGTTGAGATTTTCTCTCGAAGTAAATCGCAAGCATGTAAACTATCGCCAATAACTTTTAATGATTCATTTTTACTTGCTAAAGCCAATGTTTTGATTGGAATAATCGCATCTAAAGAATCTTTTAAATAAATGATTTCTCTTGGCGAAATTTTCCCAGTTGCCACTTTTGAAATCAAACGTTCCAAATCGGAAATCTGTTTGATTTGATATTGTATTTTTTGTAAATCTTCTTTATTTTCTTTCAAATAAGAAACAACTTCATGACGGCTTTTAATTCGTGTTGCATCTTTTAAAGGTAAAGCCAACCAACGTTTCAATAAACGCGAACCCATTGGCGAAAGCGTTTTATCAATTACATCTAAAAGAGTAACAGCGTTTAGATTAGTAGAATGATACAATTCCAAATTTCGAATCGTAAATCGGTCCATCCAAACGTATGCATCTTCCGCAATACGCTGAATATTTGTAATGTGTTGAATTTTATTATGTTGAGTTTCCGATAAATAATACAAAATGGCTCCCGAAGCAATAACACCATCTTGCAAATCTTCAATTCCGAAACCTTTTAACGAAACCGTTTGAAAATGTTGGGTTAAACTTTCAAAAGCATAATCTTCTTTAAAAACCCAATCTTCTAGATAAAACGTATGGAAATCTTCTCCAAAAACTTCTTTGAACTGAACTCTATTCTGTTTTGGAATTAAAACCTCACTTGGATTGAAATTTTGTAATAATTTATCAATATATTCTTCATTTCCTTGTGCTGTTAAAAATTCGCCTGTAGAAACATCTAAAAATGAAATTCCCAGATTTTTTTTACCAAATGAAACGGAAGCTAAGAAATTATTAGATTTAGAATTTAAAACCTCATCATTCATAGAAACTCCAGGCGTAATTAATTCGGTCACACCACGTTTCACAATGGTTTTGGTCATTTTAGGATCTTCAAGTTGGTCGCAAATAGCTACTCGAAGTCCGGCTTTGACCAATTTAGGCAAATAAGTATTAATAGAATGGTGAGGAAAACCCGCCAAAGCAGTTTCACTATCCGAACCAGCGCCACGTTTGGTTAATGTAATTCCTAAAATTTTAGCTGCACGAATAGCATCTTCTCCAAAAGTTTCATAAAAATCGCCAACCCTAAACAACAAACAAGCATCAGGATATTTTGCTTTAATACCGTTGTATTGCTTCATTAATGGAGTTTCTTTTTTTTCTTTTGGTGTTGCTGCTTTTTTCGCCACAATTCTATTTTTTTAAATACTGTTTGCGAAGTTACGAAAATCAAGTGCAATTGCAATTGGAAAAATCCATGACAAATTCAAAAAGCAATTTCAATAACAAAATACAATTTCAACTTTGTATCTTTGGGACTTTGAAAAATGAAAAATGAAAAAATTAGCAAACGAAGAACTCAATAGAATTAGTAAAGAAGAATTTAAATCTGCTAAAAAAACGCCTATTATCATTATCTTAGATGATATAAGAAGTTTACACAATATTGGTTCGGTATTTAGAAGTTCAGATGCTTTTTTGGTTGAAAAAATATATTTATGTGGAATTACAGCTGTTCCTCCAAATAAAGAAATTCATAAAACTGCACTTGGTGCTACAGAAACAGTGGCCTGGGAACATGCTGAAAATGTTTTAGATGTTATTGAAAAACTAAAACAAGAAAACGTAACTGTTTTTGCTATTGAGCAAACTGAAAATTCAATTATGTTAAATGATTTTCAACCTGAACTTGCAAAAAAATACGCTTTGATTTTTGGTAATGAGGTAAAAGGTGTGAATCAAAAAGCGATAAACGCAAGTGATGGTGTAATTGAAATTCCGCAATTAGGCAGTAAGCATTCATTAAATATTTCAGTAACAGCTGGAATTGTAATTTGGGATTTATTTCAAAAAATGTAAACTATGAAAATCGGGCCATTATCTATACTTATTCTACTTGTTTCATTTACAATAATGCTTGCTACAATTTTAGATTGGATCCCGAATAATCCATTAACCAACTACAAACTAATTGCAGCATTACAGTTTATTATTATAGGAAGATTAATTGTAACCAAGCAAAGAAAAAAGAACTAAATTTTCTTATTGATTTCGTTTAATAGAAAAATATAATCTTCTTGTTTTTTTACAAAATCTAAATCAGAAACATCAATAACTAAAACATTTAAATCGGTTTGGGTTTTGATATAATCTAAATAACCTCTGTTTATCTTCTCTAAATAATCAGCAGGAATTTCTTGCTCATAACTTCTTCCGCGTTTTTTGATATTCTCCAAAAGACGTTCAGTATTCTGATACAAATACACATACAGGTCGGGTTTTGGCATTTCTTTATGTATAATATCAAACATGGTTTTATACAAACGAAATTCGTCTTCTTGCAAAGTAACTTTTGCGAAAATAAGTGATTTAAAAATATGATAATCTGCTACTACAAAATCTTTAAACAAATCAAATTGCGCTAAATCATCTGATAATTGTTGGTATCTATCGGCTAAAAACGACATTTCCAAAGGAAAAGCATAACGCGATTGATCTTTGTAAAATTTTGGTAAAAAAGGATTATCGGCAAAACGCTCTAAAACCAATTTTGCATTACAATCGCTAGCTATTTTGGTCGCTAAAGTTGTTTTTCCGGCACCAATATTTCCTTCAATTGCAATATAATTTAACTGCTGAACATTTAATTTTTCAATTGGAGAAATTAATTTTTCAACAACAACGCAATTGCTTTCGTCTGAACTAGAACTCAATAACTCTGAAACTGATTTATTCAAAATAGGATGTTCCCAATTTAAATTCAAATCGCTCATTGGATACAAAACAAAATTTCTATTTTGCATTTCAGGATGAGGCACTTTCAAAGAATCTGTCTCAATGATTTCTTCATTTACCGAAATAATATCAATATCGATAACTCTAGCTTCATAATTTTGAGAATTCTTTCGAACCCTTCCCATTTTTTTTTCTAAACTTAATAACGAAGAAAGTAACTTTTGAGGAGATTTTGAAGAATGAATTACTACTGCACAATTATAAAAGGGATCACTTTCAAAACCCCAAGAAGGAGTTTCGTAAACTTTAGAAACCTTTACTACTGTTGCAATTGAGCTATGAATAGTATCAATACAAAGCTGAATAGTTTTTAATCTATCGCCTAAATTACTTCCTAGTGATAACACTATTTTACTCTGGTTCTTCATTAAAGGCAAAATAACAAACAATTTTAATTTTATGAATTACGTTTTCTGTTTTTTTATGAACATGTAACATTTTAATAGTAATTAAGACATATAAGCACAATTTAAAAAAAGTACATTTTAAGATGAAATTTATAGGTAATGTTTTAGCTACAATAATTGGAATATTTATATTCTGTATGATATTTTTCTTCGGAATAATTTTAATTGGAGCTGTTTTTGGAGGAGATGATGATACTGTAACGGTAAAGAAAAACTCGGTAATTGAATTAGATTTATCAGAAGTTTCGCTAGATTATGCAGGAAAAATAAACTTTAAAGATTTTAACTATTTTGAAACCAATCATAACGGATTGACAGATGTTTTAAATGCAATTGATAACGCAAAAACTGACGATAAAATTCAAGGAATTTCAATTTTAAAAAATCAATCTAATTTAGGCTTAGCCCAAAGTCAAGCAATTAGAAAAAAATTAGCGGATTTTAAAAAATCGGGGAAATTTGTAGTTGCCTATTCTGACTATTTAACACAGAAAGATTATTATTTAAATTCAGTAGCAGATACTGTTTATTTAAATCCAATTGGCGAACTTGATTTTAAAGGTCTTTCTTCTGAAGTATTATTCATGAAAGAATTACAAGAAAAAACAGGAATAAAAATGGAAGTTATTCGTCATGGAAAATACAAAAGTGCAGTTGAACCTTACTTGAACCAAGAAATGAGTCCAGCAAACAGAGAACAAGTTACAGTTCTTTTAAATTCGGTTTGGAATACAATTGTAAGCGATATTTCAGAAAGCAGAAATATTTCAATAGATAGTTTAAATGCCATTGCTAATCAATTAAACGCAAGAACACCTGAGTTAGCATTAGCTCATAATTTAATTGACAAAGTATCTTATGAAGATGAATATCATAATGCTATTAAAACAAAATTAAAAGTTTCTAAAAAAGAAGACTATAATACAATTAGCATTTTAGATTATGCTAAAAACAATGCAACTTCAATATCTGATTATACTAAAAAAGATATTATTGCAGTAATCTATGCTCAAGGAGAAATTCGTGGTGGCGAAGGTGAAGTAAACATAATTGGTGAAGGTTCAATCAAACGTTCTTTAAAAGCGGCTCGCGAAGATAAAAATGTAAAATCAATTGTTCTTAGAATTGATAGTCCAGGAGGAAGCGCTTTAACATCTGAATTAATTTGGAGAGAAATAGAATTGACTAAAAAGATAAAACCAGTTGTAGTTTCTATGGGTAATGTTGCAGCTTCTGGCGGATATTACATTGCTTGTAATGCTAACACAATTTTCGCTGAAAAAAGTACAATAACAGGCTCTATTGGTGTTTTTGGAATGCTTCCAAACATGTCAACTTTTGCTAAAAACATTGGTATAAACGCTGAACAAGTTAAAACACATGAAAATGCTTCGGGATACAGTTTATTTGAACCAATTGATGAAAACTTCAAAAAAATCACATTAGAAAGTATAGAAACCATTTATGGAACATTCTTAAAACGTGTTGCCGAAGGTAGAAAAATGACAACTGCACAAGTAGATTCTATTGCACAAGGAAGAGTTTGGACAGGAACTGATGCTTTAAAACTTGGACTAGTAGATAAAATTGGCGGGCTTGAAGATGCCATAAAACATGCAGCAACTCTAGGAAAAACAAAATCATATCAGGTTGAAAATTATCCTGAATACGAGCAAAGTTTTGAAGATTTATTAAACAATCTTACAGGAATTTCAATGTTCCAAACAAAAGATGCTTTATTAAGAGAACACCTTGGAGAGGAAAGTTATTTGTTAATTCAACAAATTAAAAAAGCCAATCAATTAAAAGGAGTTCAAGCACTAATGCCTTTTGAACTAAATATTAAGTAAGAGTTAAACGTTAATTAAAAAGCTATTTCAGAAACGGAATAGCTTTTTTTTGTATATTTTATATTCAAATTGATAATTTTATCATAAAGACGAATAAAAAAGTTAAAATTGGTATTACTTTTGTGCTGATAATTAAGCTAAAACGCATCTAACTTTTAAAAACAAAAAATCGACATGTCTAAAAAAATTAACTTTAAAAAAGTATTTATTGGTTTAGGAATTTTCCTTTTTTTATCAATAACAGCTCTTGCGGCTATTCCTTTTTTATTTAAAGATAAAATTCAAGCTATGGTCCTTAAGGCCATTAATGAAAATGTAGATGCTAAAGTTGCATTTGAAAACGTAGATTTAAGTTTATTTAAAAGTTTTCCAAATGCTAATGTTACTATAGACAAGCTTAGTATTATTAACAAAGCTCCTTTTGAAGGTGACACTTTATTCTATTCTGGCGAATTGAACTTAAAAATGAGTATTAAAGAGCTTTTTAAAGATGAAAATGAGCCTATGAACTTACAGGGTTTTAGCAGTGAAAATGCAGTTGTAAATATCATTTTTAATAAAGATGGATTAGGAAATTTCGACATTGCTTTAAAAAACAAAGATGAAGAAGATAAAAAAGAAGAAAGCAAACCTTTTGCATTAAACATACAAGAATATGCAATTAAGAATATGCACTTCACTTATTTAGATGAAGGTTCAAACATGAAAATGGTTTTAGACAGCATTAATCATGATGGTACTGGAAACTTTGCTTCACAAATACTTGATTTAGACACTCAAACAACAGCAAAACTTTCTTTCGAAATGGAAAAGACAAACTACATGAACAATGTAGCCATAACTCTTGACGCTGTTTTAGGAATTGATTTAGATAAAATGAAGTTTCAATTTAAAGAAAATAAAGCATTAATAAACCAATTGCCTTTAGAGTTTGACGGTTTTGTTCAAATGGTTGACGCCGGACAAGTTTATGATTTAAAATTCAACACTCCAACATCTTCATTTACCAACTTTCTTGGTTTAATTCCTGAAGCATATTCTGGAGATATTAAGAAAGTAAAAACAACCGGAGATTTTACAGTTAACGGAAAAGTAAATGGTGAATTAACCGAAACTACAATTCCTAAATTTAATATTGAAATTGCTTCAAACAACGCTTCTTTTCAATATCCTGATTTACCAAAATCGGTAAAAAATATTATCATTGATACTCATATTGTGAATGAAACAGGTTTAATGAACGACACTTATGTTAATTTAGATAAACTTTCATTTACAATTGATCAAGATGTTTTTAATATCAAAGCGAATGTTCGAAATTTTGATAACGCTTTGGTGAATGCCGAATTAAAAGGAATTATCAATTTAGCAAATGTTACAAAAGCATATCCTGTACAATTAGACAAACCGTTAACCGGAATTTTGAAAGCAGATGTTGTGACTAAATTTGACATGAAATCAGTTGAAACTAGTCAATATCAAAATATTTCAAATGCCGGAACCATATCATTATCAGGCTTTAATTATGAAGGACCAGAAATGGCAAAACCATTCAAAATAAATCAAGCTACCATTGCTTTTAATCCTAACCAAATTAAACTAAACGAATTTGATGCAAAAACTGGAGATTCTGACATTCAAGTAACTGGAGCATTAGATAATTTCTACGGATTTATGTTTAAAAACCAAGTATTGAAAGGAAATTTCAATATGAATTCAAATAAATTAGTAGTTTCTGATTTTATGGCTCCAACAACTACTACAACTGAAGAAGGTAAAAAAACAACAGAAGCGGTAAAAATTCCATCTTTCTTAGATTGTAGTTTAACAGCAAAAGCAAACACTGTAGTTTATGATAATTTAAACTTAAAAGATGTTTCTGGAAATTTAGTTATTAAAGACGAAGCAATTGCATTAAACAATTTAAAAATGGGGCTTTTTGGAGGACAAATTGGTTTAACAGGAACTGTTTCTACAAAAGGAACTACTCCAAAATTCAACATGAATTTAGGATTAAATGCGTTAAATGTTGCTGAATCATTTACTCAAATTGATATGTTAAAATCAATTGCGCCAATTGCAAATACAATAAGTGGAAAATTAAATTCTACTATAAATTTATCAGGAGATTTAACTAATGATATGACGCCAAACCTTAAAACTCTTTCTGGAGATTTATTAGGACAATTAGTGGGGTCGAAAATAAATGCAAACGATTCAAAATTATTAACCGCTTTAGGTTCAAATGTGAAATTTGTTGATGTTTCAAAGTTAAATTTAGATGATGTAAAAGCAGTACTATCATTTAAAGATGGTAAAGTTGCAGTTAAACCATTTGATATTAAATATCAAGATATTAAAATGCAAGTTGGAGGAACTCATGGTTTTGACCAAACAATGGATTACAACATTAAATTTGATGTTCCTGCTAAATATTTAGGCACAGATGTAAACAAACTTTTAGCAAAATTAACTCCTGCAGATGCTGCAAAAATAGAAAACATACCAGTAAATGCTATCTTAGGCGGAAACTTCAACAACCCTAAAATAACTACTGATACGAAGCAAGCAACTACTAATTTAGTTACGCAATTGGTTAAAATGCAAAAAGATAAATTAATTGGCCAAGGTACTGGCGCTTTAACAAATTTATTAGGAGGGAATAGTTCCAATTTAAACAATGCTGCAGCAACTACTACAGACACAACTAAAACCACAACGCCAAAAACACCAACAAAAGATGATGTGAAAGATGGTGTAAAAAACGTACTTGGTGGTTTACTTGGAGGAAAGAAGAAAAAAGAATAAACGCAAATATCATACAACTCAAAAATCCCATTTCAAATTTAGAAATGGGATTTTTTTATTCAACATGTTAGAAAACTAAACTTCCATTTTTACTACAATACCTTCATTACTTCTAATATTAAAAACCGTCCCATCTTCAAACAATAAATATTGCCCTTTAATTCCTAACATTTTCCCGCTATATAAAGGAGTTTTTTCAAGATTTAAACTATTTACCTTAGTAGGGTAACTCTCAATTGGAAAATCTATTTTATATAAGGCTTGCTCTTTTGCAAAATAAGGCTTTATTTCTTCAGGTAACCATTGTAAAACTGAATTACGCTCTGAAATTAAATCAACATTAGGAACATTATTCTTTAGCATTTTTTGCCAACTTGTTTTATCTGTAAAATGATCTTTCAAAGCAACCTCAGTAATCCCCGCTAAATAACGATTAGGCACTTCTACAACAGGAATTGCTTCTATTGCACCTTGATCTATCCAACGTGTAGGAACTTGCGTTTTTCTTGTTACTCCTACTTTAACATCACTAGACAAAGCCAAATAAACAATATGTGGTTGTAATTGCACACGCTTTTCATAAGCTAAATCTCTGTCTTCGATATCTAAATGTGCTGTACTGAGCTCAGGTTTCATAATCCAATCTCCAACAGATGCACTACTCATAAAGCAATCATAGCAATAACCTTGTCTAAAAATTTTCTTTTGTTTACCACAATTCAAACATTGATAACCTTGAAATGAAATTTCTATTTCTTTACCTATTAGTTGATTCACATTCAAGAAACTATCTTCAAATACTAAATAATATTGAATAGGGCTTAAAAACTCAGTTTGCATTTTTTGCAAGACACCTTGATATGTCATTCTTCTTAAAATTTAAATGTTATAGTCAAAAAAATAAAAAAATTGCTATTTTTGGTAAAGTTATCATTCATAACGCATAATTCATAATTAAAAAATGGCATTACCAATAATTAATTCTATTGCTACTTGGATTTTAAAAAAACGTATTCATCAAATTGAATTGTTTATTAAATACCCAAATGAAGTACAAGAAGAATTACTTTTTAACTTATTAAAAACTGCCGAAAACACAGTTGTTGGTAAAGAACATGAATTTTCCTCAATAAAAAACTACAAAACATTTAGTGAGAGAGTTCCTGTTTCTACTTATGAAGAGCTCGCACCAATGATTAAACAAACAAGAAAAGGTGCTCAAAATGTTTTTTGGCCAACGAACATTAAATGGTTTGCAAAATCTAGTGGCACAACAAATGCAAAAAGTAAATTTATACCTGTGAGTAATGAGGCTTTAGAAGGCTGTCATTACAAAGCTAGTAAAGATTTATTGTGTTTATACTTAAATAACAATGAAAATTCTCAAATGTTTGTTGGAAAAAGTCTTCGCTTAGGTGGAAGCAAACAAATGTATGAAAACAACAATACTTTTTTTGGAGATTTATCCGCAATTTTAATAGACAACATGCCTGTGTGGGCAGAATTTAGCTCTACACCAAGCAGTAGAGTTTCATTAATGAGCGATTGGGAAACCAAACTTCCGGCAATTATTAATGAAACTATTAATGAAAATGTAACCAGTTTAGCTGGAGTTCCAAGTTGGATGCTCGTACTTTTAAATAAAGCACTAGAAGAAACAGGAAAAGAGAACATGTTAGAGATTTGGCCAAATGCTGAAGTATATTTTCATGGCGGAGTTAATTTTGAACCTTATAAAGAACAATACAAAAAATTATTTCCAAAAGATAATTTTAAATATTACGAAATTTACAATGCTTCCGAAGGATTTTTTGGTATTCAAGACTTAAACAATTCTAGTGAACTTCTCTTAATGTTAGATTATGGAATTTTCTATGAATTTATTCCAATGGATACTTTTGGAACAAAAAATCAAAAAGTAATTCCTTTAAGTGAAGTAGAACTATTTAAAAATTATGCTATTGTTATCACTACAAACTCTGGCTTATGGAGATACTTAATTGGAGACACTATTCGTTTCACTTCTTTAAGTCCTCACCGAATTATGGTAACCGGAAGAACAAAACACCACATTAATGTTTTTGGAGAAGAATTAATGGTTGAAAATACCGACAAAGCAATTGCAGTTACTTGTGCAGCATTTAATTGTGAGGTAATTGATTATACTGTAGCCCCAATTTTTATGGAAGGGAAAGAAAAAGGTGCACATGAATGGATTATAGAATTTAAGAAAAAACCAGAAGATATTGAAAAATTCAGTATATTGTTAGACAATACATTACAGGAATTAAACTCAGATTATGAAGCTAAACGGAGTAATAATATTACATTAAATCCGTTAAGAATTAATATCGCAAGTGAAGGATTATTCTACAATTGGCTTAAAAATCAAAATAAATTAGGAGGACAAAACAAAGTTCCTCGCTTATCTAATGAACGAAATTATTTAGAGTCAATATTAGCAACACAAGAACACTTAACCTAAAAAATGAAAAGATGAAAAAGAAAACAATTATTACAGGAATTTTAGGATTATTCTTTCTGATTTCATGCGGACCTAAACGATATAAATGTGGACCAGGAAGAAGATGTGAAGTTAAACAAAACACAATAAAAACAACTATTGAAAATCAATCATTTAAAAAACATGTTCAAAATAGCTAATATTTTAAATTATTCTTAAAATTATAAAAACGATTTAACTTGCTTTAAATCGTTTTTTTTTGTATTTTATCGATGAATTTAACAAAAAATAAAAAAAAAGTTAAAAAAATGTATCTTTTAAATAATTAACCTATATTTTTGCCACCGATTTAAGTAAAACTATTTAATAAACAGAAACTTAGAAAATATTTTATGCGATTAACAATCAAAATTACTGCTTTAACCATTTTAATTAATTGTTCATTATTTGCTCAAGAGCCTCAACGTTTAGACGGAAAAGACTCAATTATCAATGTAATTAACGCTTCTACGAAAGGCGTACGCTATGTTTTAAACGACACTGGCATTAATTCAGAGCTAAACGAAGTAGGAACATCATTTTTTAAAAACAAGTATATCATTTTGTCTAATAAGAAAAGAAGACATTTTGAAACAACTGTAAATGAAAAGACCAATACTCCAAACAACAACCTATATTGTGTAGATGTAAAAGAAAATGGAGATTTATCTTTCCCTCTATTGTTTTCAAGTGTTATTGACTCTAAAGACAATGAAGGTTCAATAGCTTTTTCTCCTGATGAGAAAACAATTTACTATACGCAAGAAAACCCTGAGAAAGAAGGAAAACTTGAATTATATAAAGCTACTTTAGACCTTGACTCAAAAGAATATTGGACAAATATTCAAAAAGTTACTTTAATACCAGATGGATATACTATTGAAACTCCAAGTGTTTCACCTGATGGTAAAAAAATATTTTTTGCAACTGACATTCCTGGTGGACTTGGTGGTTTCGATTTATACGAAGCTTCAATTAATACTGATGGAACTTACGGAAAACCTATAAACTTAGGTCCAAACGTAAATACTGCAGAAGACGAAAAATTCCCTAACATTACTGCTGACAACAAACATTTATATTTCTCTTCAAAAGGACATATGAATATAGGTGGATATGATGTTTTTAGATCTTCTATTGTAGATGGAAAATATTTAGAAGCATTAAATTTAGGAGTTACTTTAAACTCGAGAAGAGATGATTTAGCATTTGTTTTAGTATCTGAAGATAAAGGGTATTTATCTACTGATAAATCTCATTCAGGAAATTTTGACATTTTAAAATTTGAAGTTAAACACTTAGACAAAACTTCTCCAACTTATACAATTGTTGAACAATTATCTCAAGTGCCATTACCAAATGCGAAGATTATTATTAAAAATGAATTTGGCGAAATTGTAAATGAAACTGTTTCTGATGAAAATGGAAAAATAAAAATCCCTTTAAATCCTATTTCTTACAACTTTATTACTGTTGAAAAAGAAGGCTACGAACCATTTTCAACTAGATTTACTTCTGAAAACTTATTAAGCGACCCAATTCAACTGAAGCAGAAAAAAGCAGAAATTACTGCAGATGCAATTGTTATTGAAAATATATTATTTGCTTTCGACAAAGATCTTATCAAAGCTGAATCTGAATTGTCATTAAATAAAATCGTTGAAGTCTTGAACCAATTTCCTGAAATGACTTTAACAATAAATGCTCATACTGATGACAAAGGATCTGCTAAATATAACTTAGCGTTATCTCAAAGAAGAGCAAAATCAACTGTTCAGTATTTAATTGCTAAGGGAATTTCAAAAGAAAGATTAACATATAAAGGTTATGGAGAATCTAAACCTTTAAACGATTGCACAAATTGCACCCCAGAACAAGACCAAGCTAATAGACGTGTTGAATTTAAAATTAACAAATCAAAAAATTAGTAATGAGAAAAAGAATAATTGTACTAGCACTATCTAGTACTGCGTTATTAACATCATGTTCAAGCGGATGGAGCTGTAAAGCAAGATATGTAAAGGCTGAAAAGTCTAAAGAAATTGAAAAAACTAAAGACGCATAAAATAAAAAACCCCGCTAATAGCGGGGTTTTTTATTTTATAATAATACTTCTGAAATTAAGAAGCTGTCTTCAACCTTTGTAATAAATTTTTATTTAAACTTTGTTCAGCAAATTCTTTATCAACATTTAAGTTGGTTTCTGAAGAACTTGGTAAATCATACATTGCATCTGTTAAGATTGCTTCACATAATGAGCGTAAACCTCTTGCACCTAATTTATATTCTAAAGCTTTATCAACAATAAAGTTTAATGCCTCATCTTCAATTGTAAACTCAACATCATCCATTGCAAATAATTTTTGATATTGTTTTATTAAAGCATTCTTAGGTTCTGTTAAAATCGCTCTTAAAGTTGCTGCATCTAATGGATCCATATGCGTAAGAACAGGCAATCTTCCTATTATTTCAGGAATTAAACCAAAATCTTTCAAATCTTTTGGAATGATATACTGTAATAAATTATCCTTATCTACATTTTCAGCACTAATTGACGAACTATAGCCAACAGCTTGACGATTTAATCTTTTTGAAATCACTTTATCAATTCCGTCAAAAGCTCCACCAGCAATGAATAAAATATTCTGAGTATTTACCTCAACGAATTTTTGGTCGGGATGTTTTCTACCTCCTTTTGGCGGCACATTAACAACAGTTCCTTCTAGTAACTTCAGTAAAGCTTGTTGCACGCCTTCTCCAGAAACATCTCTTGTAATAGAAGGATTATCACTCTTGCGAGCAATTTTATCAATCTCATCAATAAAGACAATTCCTCTTTCGGCTTTAGCCACATCATAATCAGCAGCTTGCAACAAACGAGTCAAAATACTTTCAACATCTTCACCTACGTAACCTGCTTCTGTTAAAACAGTAGCATCTACAATAGCCAATGGAACATTTAACATCTTAGCAATTGTTTTTGCAACTAATGTTTTACCAGTACCTGTTTGACCAACCATTATAATGTTTGATTTTTCAATCTCCACATCATCGTCTGTTTGTTTTTGCAATAATCTTTTATAGTGATTATAAACCGCAACACTCATTACCTTTTTAGTTTGATCTTGTCCAATAACATAATCATCTAAAAAAGATTTAATTTCTTTTGGTTTAAGCAAAACTGTATCTGCAAGCAAATCAGTATTCCCTGTTTGTTTAATTTCTTCTAAAACTATTCCATGTGCTTGTTCAATACATTTATCACAAATATGTGCATCAATACCAGCTATCAACAAACTAGTTTCTGGCTTTTTCCTTCCGCAAAATGAACACTCTAAAATTTCCTTCGCCATCTTTATTTATTTTCTTTTTTAAAGAAGATTTTTATTATTAACTTCTTACTAAAACTTCATCAATCATTCCATATTCTTTTGCTTCACTAGCAATCATCCAGTAATCTCTATCACTATCATCATGAACTTTATCAATCGTTTGTCCAGAATGCTTCGCTATAATTTCATACAATTCTCCTTTTAATTTGATGATTTCACGAGCTGTAATTTCGATATCAGAAGCTTGTCCCGACGCACCACCAAGAGGTTGATGAATCATCACTCTTGAATGAGGCAACGCACTTCTCTTCCCAGCAGCACCAGCGCATAATAAAACCGCGCCCATTGAAGCTGCCATACCTGTACAAATTGTAGCAACATCTGGCTTAATAAACTGCATAGTATCGTAAATACCTAAACCGGCGTAAACACCTCCACCTGGAGAGTTTACATAAATTTGAATGTCTTTAGATGCATCTAAGCTTTCTAAAAACAATAATTGAGCCTGTACTATATTTGCAATTTGATCGTCAATCCCTGTTCCTAAAAAGATAATTCTATCCATCATTAAACGAGAAAAAACATCTAGTTGAGTAACATTCATTTGGCGCTCTTCCATAATATACGGAGTCATTCCTATTGGAGTAATTTTACTTACGATTTTATCGTAATACATATTGTTTATTCCGTGATGCTTAGTAGCGTAATTTTTAAATTCTTTTCCGAAATTCATATTGATTTTACTTTTATGTATTTTAAAACTAAGAACGTCAAACTTATTAAGCTTGACGTTCAAAGATAATTATTTTTTACGAGAATTTATTCTCCGTACATTTCTTTTACAAATTGTTCATAAGAAACATCTTTTGCTTTTGCAGAAATTTTATTTTTGAAAAGTTCAAGCATTTTAGCACTCATAACTTGCTCTGACAATCTTTTAGCTTCTTCTTGATTTGAAAGTACTCTTGCAACAATTCCTTCAACTTCTTCGTCGGTTGGATTTAATTGACCAAACTGAGCCATTTGTTGTTTGATTAAAACCGAAGTATGCGCTTTTAAATCTTCAAATTTAATTTGCAAATCATTACCTGCGATAATTTTACCTTCAATTAATTGATAACGTAAACCTTTTTCAGATTTCTCATACTCTTCGTCAGCTTGTTCTGCTGTTAAAGGATTTTCACCCGCAGACATAATCCATTTTTTTAAGAAAGTAGAAGGTAAATCAAATTTTGTGTTTTCTATTAAACTTTCAATAACATCACTTAAGAATTTCTGATCTGCTTGTTGAGCAAATTGACCTTCAGCATCTTCTTTTATCTTAGCTTTTAAATCATCTACAGAAGAAACAGTTCCTTCACCAAATAATTTATCAAATAATTCTTGATTTAATTCCGCTTTTTCTACGTTATTGATTTCTTCAATTGTAAAGTTTACTACCACATCTAAACCGTGAACATTATCATGATCTACTTTTAAATAATCCATTAATTTATGGTCATCATCAAATAAACCTTTTGTAGATAATTCAACAACATCACCTACTTTTTTACCAATGAATAATTTAGCTGTTTTCTTATCGCTAAATATATCTAAAGTAATATTCGTTGTGTTATTAATGTTTGCTTCTTCATTAGAAAAAGTTCCTCTTAATGTAAAATCTTGTTCTACTTTATCTTGAGGAATTAATTTACCATATTGTTTTTGAATACGCTCAACTTGCTCATTAAGCATTTTCTCATCTGCAATAATATTGAATTTATTTACTTTTTTTACTGAAGCTAAATCTACAGTAAATTCTGGAGCTAATCCAAGTTCAAATTCAAAAGTAAAATCTTCTTTATCCCAATTAAAATCTTCAGTAACTTTTGGTAATGGGTTTCCAAGAATATCTAATTTTTCTTTAACTAAATAGTCATTTAAAGACGACTGTAGTAATTTATTTACCTCATCTAAAAGTACAGCTTTACCATATTGCTTTTTAATCATTCCTGCAGGAACTGCCCCTTTTCTAAATCCAGGTATATTTGCATTTTTTCTGTAATCAGCTAATATTTTTTCAACTTTACTAGAATAATCTTCTTTAGAAATAGCAACTGTAACAACAGCATTTAAAGCATCTACATTTTCTCTTGTAATATTCATTTTATATTATTTTAAAGGTAATAAAATTTGGGTTGCAAAATTATACATTTTTTGCAACTCAAACAAGTTTTTAATTATTTGAATTTCAATAGTCTAAAATATTATTTTTCAGAAATAAAAATTCCATTCATGACAGATTGACTTATTGACAGTAAAATACTAAATATAAATGCATTCCAAAAACCATTCACAATAAAGCCATCCACAAAGTAATCTCCTACTAAAATCACCACTGCATTTATAACCAACAAAAACAGCCCTAAAGTAAGGATAGTTGCCGGAAGTGTAAGTAAAACGAGTATAGGCTTCAGAAAAGCATTTAAAATTCCTAAAACCAAAGCTACCCACAGTGCAGATGTATAATCTTGAACTGAAATTCCTGGCAAAAAATGCGCAATTACAACAACCAAGATTGTTGTAATAACAAGTCTAATTAATATATTCATATCTCTTTATTTTTTTTACATAAAAAAAGGCACCAAAAATGGTGCCTTTTTTAAATTTTATTAAATTTTATTAGTTTGATGGCAGAATTGTAGCTCCAGGGAAGCCAGCCGCACTTACTAAAGGAATATTAGCATGATAATATGAGTTAATAATTTTAATTATTTCATTAGAAATAACAGCATAACCTCTCGCATTAGGATGAACTCCATCTAAAGAGAACAAAACACTTGATGCTGTAGTTGAAGAAAAATAATTAGCTGTATAAATAGTTCCGTCATCAACCTTTAAACCCGTTGTCAATCTAGTCATAATAAAATTCATATCTGCAACAGCTAAATTTTTTGATGCAGCTATTGAAACAATAGCATTATTATATGCTGTTGTAGCGTTAGCAACTGCATTTTTCTCTGCTGGAGTTAAAACCCATTGATCTCCCATAGGATAAGATACCCCATTTACATTTATTAAAGTTGATGGAGACGAGGCATTTACTGTACCAATATAAGATGAGGCAGGCAAAACAATTAAATCATTAGCCGTAGCTTGACGAGCTTTTCCAAAAATAGCACCAAAAGCAGCAGCAGTTGGAGCCCCTAATGACGGTGTTAAAGCCGCAGTAATTTGAGCAGATCTATCAATTGCATTTTCGTCTGTAATTAATATAGGGTTAGCAGAAGTTGTAGACAACAACTTAACTCTATTTGGCTCTCCATAAGCAGTAAAAACACCATTTAAAGGACCATACAACTGTGAGTTTAATTGATTTATTGCAGCTGTACCTGCTGCAATTTGTGTAGCTGTATCACTTCCTTGTGGCACTAACCCTTTACCAATACTTTGTGCAGTAAGTGGTGCATAAGGAACCGTTGTAAAATATGGAATTGAAGTAACACTTGGAATAGTAGCAACTACACCTTTAGCTCCATTTTGAGTTAGTGTATTTACTAAAGTAGAATATACACTTGCGAAAACTTGTGGATCGGTAATATCATTTGAACCATAAGTTGCAGGATTCATATTACCTGTTTGATCTACACCCACACCACCTGAAGTTGCATAAGCTAAAACATCGTTAGCACCAATCCAGTTTGTGAAAAAAGTTGGATTCATGCTCATAGCATCAGCCAAAACTGTTGTCGAAGGAGAAGTAGCATGACGCACGAAATAAGGATTAGATTGTCCTAAAGAAACTCCAGCTACATTTCCGTAACCAGCAGCAACTAAGTGAAAAGATTTTGCTCCAGGAACCCCCATATTGTGAAATGCTTGAGCTTGTAAGTTTGAAACTTCAATTGTTGAAGATCCAGCAATATTTTCTGGCCCTCCAACTGATGGATCAGCATTAATAATTAATCTTGTTCCGGCAATTGGAAAACCTCCTAAAGTTAAACCCCCTAGGTTGTTAATATCATCTGCAAAAGATGGTTGGGTAAAAACTCCTCCCCCAACTACAGCAAATTGTCCTGCAAGAGTATTTGGAAAAGAGTAAGACTGACCTACTCTAGAAACTGTACCGTCCATATATCCGGCAGTTAAAGAGTTACCAATAGCAACATAAGATGAGAAGTCCGCGTCACCTGAAGTATAATTTGCATCAACTTCATTTTCAAATTCTGGCTCACAAGAAATAAAACCTGCAGCCAAAACAGCTAAGTATATAAATTTATTTTTCATTATCGTATATTTTTTTTAAATTAGAAACTATAAGTTACACCAACTCCAGGAGAGAATACACTAGATTTATATGTACCACCAAAACTACTACCATCATTATAATGGTCATAAGAATTATCAGTTTCATCAAAGTGTAAGTAAAGGAATGAGAAATCAACTCCTAATTTTTGACTAAATTGGTAAGTTAAACCTCCTGTGAATCCCATAGAATCATTTCTAGGAGTTTCTGGCGCGAAATAACCATCTTGTACTGGGCTTTCGTCGAAATACCAACCTGCTCTGAAAGTAAACTTATCTGTAGCAACATATTGAGTACCTACTCTATATGTACTTGCATTTTTGTAGTTTCTTGGGTTAACAGAAGTTGGTAAGCTGTTATGAAAATCAACATCTAAAGATTTGTATGCACTCCAAAGTGTATAGTTATAATCGAAAGCAACTAACCATTTATCAGTAACTTGATAAGACAAACCTGTAGTTAACTCACCTGGCAAAGGTAAATCAGCATCAAAAGTTGTGTTTGTTAAAGTTCCAGCAGCATAAGCAGGTACATCACTAAATTTAGCATCACCATCTCTAGCTTCCATTATGATTTCTGAACGATAGTTAACCCCTAATCTTAATTTGTCAGTTGGATTAAACATAAAACCTGCTGTATAACCCCAAGCAGTAATTCCTTTTGCATTGATCGTTAAGTCAGTTCTGTTTCCATCTTCATCAGTAGTTGTTCTATCTACGTTTCTGTTAAAATCAACAGAACCCGTAACATATATAGGACCACCACCAATACTAAATTTCTCACCTAATCTAACAGAAACAGTTGGCTGTACAAATATGGCTTGTAAATCAATATTATTTACAAGGTGAGAACCTTGCCAGTCTTGATCCCACTCTACAGCACTACCATAAGGGCTATACACTGCTAAACCTGCAGTTAACCAATCATTAAGTTTATAGGTAGCATAAATATTAAATGGAGTTCCAAAATTACTTGTAGAGTTTGTCCAATTATAAGTAGAGTTTTGAAACTTTGTTTCTGCAAAAAGTGCATTTGCACCAACAGATAAATTAAATTTATTTTCTAAAAAAGCCATACCTGCAGGGTTAAAAAATGTAACCTCCGCACTATTCACCACAGCAACACCTGTGTGCCCCATAGCTAATTGCTTTTGCCCTTGTAAAGCTACTCTATACCCTCCTGCGAAAGCAGTAGAACCAGCTAAAGCTAATAATGTTAAAGAAAGTAATTTTCTCATAATGTAAAAATGTGTTAGTTTTATTCTGAATTTATTAATATCAATTATTCAAAATTATAATAAAATATGGAATTACCAATATTTTGTTAAAAAATATTATGCATTCATAATAAATTCCTTCAAAAAAATTAGTTATTTAAAAAATCATTTACATAATTATAGAATTCTTTAGGATTCTCGGCATGTAACCAATGACCAGCTGATGAAACTGTTTGTAAAATCATATTTGGGAAATGCTTTTGAATATTCGCAACATCATCATTTAAAATATAATTTGAGTTTTCTCCTCTTAAAAAAAGAGTTTTTTTCTCAAAAATCATATTTTCTGATAATTCTTTACCAATTTCATCAATATTATTATTTAAATAATTGATATTGAATCTATAATTTAGTTGCCCTGGTTTTTCCCAATATAAACTTTTAAGCAAAAATTGTCTTGTTCCAAAATCAGTTACATATTTAGAAACTTGTTCATCAACATCAGATCGAGAAGGTTTTAAAGAAAAATCAACCGACAACAAACCTTGTAAAATAGATTGATGATGCTGTGGATAAAATTTTGGACCAATATCTGCAACAATTAGCTTTTCAACTAAATTAGGATGTGTACACGCAATTTCCATTGCAACCTTACCTCCCATTGAATGCCCTAATAAAATTATGTTTTCCAATTTGTTTTCGGCACAATACTCAATTACATCTTGAGCCAATACTTGATAATTAAAAACTGGAGACTGCAAACTTCTTCCATGATTTCTTAAATCTAACATGTGAACTTGATATGGTAATTTAGAAAACTCTAAACCTAGTGTTTTCCAATTGTCTGACATACCAAGAAAGCCATGTAATATTAAAAAAGGTTTCCCTTCTCCTTCTATTTTTGAATATAACATTGTTTACTATTTTATTTTGCGTTAGGGGTTGAAGCATTTGTTTGAGCTCTTTTTTGAGTAATGAAATGAAACAAAAAAAGCGAGTGCGAAAAACCCGACCCTTGTGGTAACGCCCAAATTATTTTAACTTTTGAAGATACATGTTTACTACATTTTCCAATCCAAGATACAGAGATTCGGAAATTAGTGCGTGACCAATTGAAACTTCTAATAAATTAGGAATGTTATCTTTAAAAAATTTGATGTTATCTAAACTTAAATCGTGACCCGCGTTTATACCAATATTTAAATCATTAGCACGTAATGCCGCTTTTACAAAAGGATCGATTCCTGCTTTATTTCCCAATCCAAATTCGTGTGCAAAACTTTCGGTATACAATTCAATTCTATCAGCACCAGATTCTTTTGCCCCTTCAACCATTTTTTCATTTGCATCTACAAAAACTGAAGTTCTAATTCCGTTGCGTTGAAATTCTTGAATTACTTCTTTTAAATAAGCTTGATGCTTAATTGTGTCCCAACCAGCATTAGATGTTAAAGCACCAATTGCATCTGGCACAAGCGTTACCTGTGTTGGTTTACATTCCAACACTAAGTCTATAAAGTTATGCTGAGGATTTCCTTCTATGTTATATTCGGTATATACAATTGACTTTAAGTCGCGCGCATCTTGATAACGAATATGGCGTTCATCTGGTCGTGGATGAATTGTTATTCCTTCGGCTCCAAAAGCCTGTATGTCTTTCGCTACTTTTAATAAATTAGGAACATCTCCACCTCTAGAATTTCTTAAGGTTGCTATTTTATTAATATTTACTGATAATTTAGTCATACTATAATTTGTTAACTTTACAAAAATACAAACTATATATAGCTTTAATAAGCAATTTTTGATTATTTTGCATTAAAATTGAACAACTATAAATGAATACCATTTTAGAATACATTAATAAGGAGAATAAACCTTTCAATAGCAACGAGACTATAAATGAAGTCCAAGACTTATTTATGGATTTTTCTTACTCACATTTTCCTGTTCTAGAAAACGAAACATACATAGGTAGTTTAAGTAGAGAAGATGCAGAAACATTAAGCCCAGATACAAAGATTGAGGCTAACAGAATTAATCTTGAGCGTTTTTTTGCCAAAAGCAGTATGAATTGGCTAGATGTTCAGGAGCTTTTTGCACGAAACCAAACCAACCTTATGCCTGTTTTAGATGGAAACAACAAGTATCTTGGTTATTTTGAAATGGAAGAGTTTATTAGAATCTTTCATGAAACTCCGTTTTTAAAGGAAGAAGGTGGAATAATCGTTATCAGAAAAAATAATACTGATTTTTCAATGAGTCAAATTACCCAAATAGTTGAAAGCAACAATGCTAAATTACTCGGTTTATTTATTTCAAATATAGAAAATGACGAAATAGAGATTACTTTAAAAATTAGCTTAGGTGGAATGAATGATATTATCCAAACTTTTAGAAGGTTTGAATATATTGTTGTATCTCAACATCAAGAAGATTCATACATTGAAAACCTAAAAGAGAGGTCTGATTATTTAGACAAGTACTTAAACATTTAATTTACTGTTATGAAATTTGCAATATTTGGTCAAAATTATCAAGGCAATACAGAAGAAATTGTTTTAGAAGTTATTAAAATTCTTAACGAGAATAATATAGAAATTATAATTGAAGAGAAATTCAAAAATAGTTTTAAAAACATTAGCAGTAATATTACATCTTTCGAATCACATGAAGAGCTTGATCATTCTGTAAACGTACTAATTAGCATTGGTGGAGACGGAACAATTCTTCGAGCAATTACATATGTAAGAGATAAAAACATCCCTATTGTAGGTATAAATACAGGTAGACTTGGTTTTTTAGCAACTGTTCAAATTGAAAACATTAATTTACTTTTAAACAAAGTAATTAATAAAGATTTTACAATTTCCAAAAGAAGTTTATTAAACTTACAATGTACCCCAAGAAATCCAGACTTAGTAGATTTAAATTTTGCACTCAACGAAGTTACTGTTTCTAGAAAAGACTCAACCTCTATGATAACAATTGAAACTTACTTAAATGGAGAGTATTTAACATCATACTGGGCTGACGGATTAATTATTTCAACTCCAACAGGATCTACTGGATATTCTTTAAGTTGTGGCGGACCTGTTTTAATGCCAGATGTTAACAGCCTAGTCATTACACCAATTGCACCACACAATCTAAACGCAAGACCATTGGTAATCCCTGACAATACAGAAATTGAATTAAAAGTTACCGGTAGAGAAGAGCAGTATTTAGTTTCATTAGATTCAAGAATTACCTCAGTAACTAACGAAACACTTCTCAAAATAAACAAAACTTCTTTTCAAGTAAATATGATTGAGTTTCAAGACGAAGGTTTTCTTAAAACTATTAGAAAAAAACTACTTTGGGGTGAAGACAGAAGAAATTAAACAGTTCATATAAGAAAATCATTTTTTTACGTTTTAATATAACTTATAAATTTTACCATAAAATGCGGTAAAGTAGTCAATATTGTTATATTTGCAAACTATTATAAAAATGAGAAGAGTATACCTTTATATATGTTTAGTGTTTTGCGCCTTAAATTCTAACGCTCAAATCAACGAATTAGGAGTTTTTTTAGGAGGAAGTAATTATATTGGTGATGTTGGACCAACTGATTACATCTCTCCTAATGAGCCTGCTTTTGGTGTAATTTATAAATGGAATCGAAGCACAAGACATTCTTACAGATTTTCATATTTTCAAGGAAACATAAGCTCGAAAGATATGGATAGTGATGTTCCTAGCAGAAAATTAAGAGGAAATAGTTTTAAAAATAACATTAAGGAATTCTCAGCCGGTATAGAGTTTAATTTTTTTGAATTCGACTTACACAGTAATGAAAAAACAATAACTCCATATGTTTTTACCGGAATAAACCATTTTATTTACAATGAAATATATATTGCCGGAAACAAAAGTCATTTAGATTATAGACACAGTTCGTTTGCTATTCCAATGGTAATTGGACTAAAAACAAGATTGGTTAGAAACATTATAATTGGTGTTGAAGTTGGAGCAAGATATACTTTTTCAGATAATCTTGACGGAAGTAACCCTATTAACGAAAATTTAGAAATATATAAATTCGGAAATTTAAATAGTAATGATTGGTATGTTTTTTCAGGCTTTACGCTAACATACACATTTGGTAAGAATCCATGCTTTTGTACTGAGTAAATTATGAGTCTATTAAATAACATAAACCAGAACAACGTTCCCAACCATTTAGCAATAATTATGGATGGCAATGGTCGCTGGGCAAAACAAAGAGGATTATTACGATCTATTGGCCATGAAGGTGGAACCAAAAGTGTAAGAACAACTGTAGAGACTTGCGCAAAACTAGGAATTAAAAACCTAACTCTTTACGCTTTTTCTACAGAAAATTGGAATAGACCAAAACTTGAAGTTGACACACTAATGAAGTTGTTAGTTTCTTCATTAAAAAAAGAAATCAAAACACTTCAGGAAAATAACATTAAATTAAATGCAATAGGAAATTTAACAAATTTACCTAACAAAGTACAGAAAGAACTAAAAGAAGTAATTTCAAAAACTTCAACAAATACTAGAATGACACTAACTTTAGCCCTAAGTTATGGTTCCAGAGAAGAGATCATTCAAGCTGTTAAAAAAATAAGTGAGAAAGTTAAAAATAATATAATTTCTATCGAAGCTATTGATGAATCAATTATTAATCAGCATCTTTACACGCAAGATATACCCGATGTTGACTTAGTAATTAGAACTAGCGGTGAACACAGGATAAGTAATTTTTTATTATGGCAAATTGCATACGCTGAATTTTATTTCACAGATGTACTTTGGCCAGATTTTAGTGAAGAAAACTTATATGAAGCAATCGTTAGTTATCAGCAAAGGGAAAGAAGATTTGGAAAAACAAGTGAACAAATTTCAAAGTAAAAAAATGTTAAAAAAAGGAATACAAGTGCTATTTACCCTATTATTAGTAGGTACATACAATACAACAGTTGCTCAAGAGACTAAATTTGAAGACGGAAAAGAATATATCTTAGCTGATGTTGAAGTAACCGGAAAAGTAAGCTATAATCAACAAACTGTTGTAACTTTTTCAGGTTTAGAAAATGGTCAAAAAATTATGGTTCCTGGAGAAGAAATAAGCACAGCTATTAAAAAATTATGGAAACTTGGTTTATTTAGCGATGTAAATTTTTATATCACAAAAATTGAAGGAGACAGTATTTTTCTTGAGTTAAACTTAAACGAATCTCCAAAATTAGCAGACGTAAAACTAGTAGGAATTAAGAAAGGTAAAGCTGATGAAATCATCAAACAAACCGATCTTAAAAAAGGAAAAATTGTTAATGAAAACCTAATTACTACTACTAAAAACTATATCGAAAATAAATACAAAAAAGACGGTTACTATAACGCTAAAGTTTTTATTAATACATCACCTGACACCACAGACAACAGTGTTAAAATGTTAGTAAACATTAATAAAGGAAATAAAGTAAAAGTAAAAAAAATTGATTTTGTTGGAAATAACGAAATTAAAGACAGTAAACTAAAAAACGCATTTAAGAACACAAAACAAAAAAGTGTATTTCATATTTTTAAAAGGTCAAAGTATATCAAAGAAAAATATAAAGAAGACTTAGTTTCTGTTATTAATAAATATAAAGAAAATGGTTTTAGAGATGCTCGAGTAACATCCGATTCTATTTCTTATGACAAAAAATCAAACACCGTTTCTATAAAAGTAAATCTAGAAGAAGGTAAAAAGTATTATTTTGGAGACATCAGATATTTAGGAAATACAGTTTATACTGACCAACAATTAAGCAGAATGCTTGGAATAAAAAAAGGAGATGTCTATAATGGAGTAATGCTTCAAAAAAGAATCGCAGATCAATCAAAACCTGATGGAGAAGACATCACAAACCTATATCAAAATAACGGCTATTTATTTTCAAGTATCAACCCTGTTGAAGTTAGAACATATAATGACACAATTGATTTTGAAATCAGAATAACCGAAGGACCAATCGCTTATTTCAACAAAATATCTGTTGTTGGAAACGACAAAACTAACGATCATGTTATTTATAGAGAATTAAGAACTAAACCTGGTCAAAAATATAGTAAAGAGGAATTAATTCGTTCAATCAGAGAATTAGGACAACTTGGTTTTTTTGACCCAGAGGCAATTAAACCAGAATTTAAAAACGTAGATCCTCAAGCTGGAACCGTTGATATTGAATATAGCGTTGTTGAGAAAGGATCAAGTCAAATTGAACTTCAAGGAGGTTATGGAGGTGGAGGATTCATTGGAACATTAGGTCTTTCATTTAATAATTTTTCTGCAAGAAATATATTTAAAAAAGACTCATATAAACCCCTTCCAATGGGTGATGGTCAGAAAATGTCTTTAAGACTACAAGGAAGTACTTATTTTCAAACATATAGTCTATCCTTTTCTGAACCATGGTTAGGTGGTAAAAAACCAATAAATTTTTCGACCACTTTATCTCATAGTAAACAATTTTTATACGATTATAGTTCAAGAGCAGTTACAAGAAGTAAAAGTTTCAACATTACATCAGTATCTGTTGGACTTGCAAAAAGGTTAACAGTTCCAGATGATTATTTTGTATTATCTCAAAATGTTTCTTTTCAATATTATGAATTGAACAACTACAACACGGGTTTATTTACTTTTGGTAATGGGTCTTCTAAAAATCTATCTTACACAATTGCCCTAACAAGAAATAGCAAAGGTGTAAACCCTGTTTTTCCAACTTATGGTTCAGAATTTAGTGTTTCAGGTAAGTTTACTCCACCATACTCTTTATTCAATGGTATAGATTATGCAGATTTAGAAAACCAAGCTAAATACAAAGTTAGAGCTGCTGAAGCTGGCACTGATCCTGATGGAGCAAATTATCCTGCTGGAGCATACTTAGACGAAGATGGATATCAAGTCTCTCAATATAGTGATGCCGCAACAGACCAAGGGAAAGTGGATCAAAAAAGATTTAATTGGTTAGAATTTTATAAAATTAAATTTAAAGGTGATTGGTATACAAGATTATTTGACAAATTAGTATTGCGTTCACTTGGAGAGTTTGGATATATGGGTGCATATAATCAAGATAGAGGTCTAGTTCCATTCGAAAGATTTTATTTAGGAGGAGATGGACTAGCTAATTATTCATTAGACGGAAGAGAAACAATTCAATTAAGAGGTTACCCGAACCAATCTTTATCACCTGTAAATGATGATGGAGAACAAGTTGGAGCAACCATTTACAATAAATTTTCATTAGAACTTCGTTACCCTATAACATTAAAACAAGCAGCGTCAATATATGCTTTAACATTTTTGGAAGCAGGTTCAGCATATAATGATTTTAAAGATTACAACCCTTTTAACCTTCAAAGATCAGCTGGTTTTGGCCTTAGAGTTTTTATGCCTGCTTTTGGATTAATTGGAATTGATTTTGCTCATGGATTTGATGCAATACCAGGACAAACAGCAAAGAGTGGTTGGCAAACTCATTTCATCATAGGACAACAATTCTAATTTAAATGCGTTTTAATAAAATATAAATTTTAGAATTTTAACTTAAAAAAACATTTCATATCTTTCGGAATGTTTTTTTAGGTTTTTAAAAACTGCATTTAAAACTTTAAAATATGAGAATAACTAAATACATTTCAGTTTTGCTTTTACTAGTAACTATTTCTTCTTTTGCTCAATCAAGAGGCATAAGAATTGGATATATTGACATGGAATATATCTTGGAAAAAGTACCAGATTATGCTGAAGCTAAAAACCAACTTGAGCAAAAAGCACAAAAATGGAAACAAGAAATTGAAGTTAAAAAAAACGACATAAAAACACTAAAAGAGAGTTTAAATACTGAAAAGGTTCTTTTAACAAAAGAGCTAATTGAAGAAAGAGAAGAAGAAATATCTTTTTTAGAAAAAGAACTATTAGATTATCAGGAAAAAAGATTTGGAGCTAAAGGAGATTTAATGATCCAAAAAACGCTATTAGTAAAACCTATACAAGATCAGGTTTTCACAGCTATTCAAGATATCGCTGAAGCAAAAAAATATGATTTTATTTTTGACAAATCATCTGATTTAACAATGTTGTTTGCAGCTCAACGTTTTGATATAAGCGATCAAGTTGTTCGTGTTTTAACACGAATTCAAAAAAGAGAGCAGCTTACCAAAAAACAACTTAAAGAACAGGAAGCAAAGGATGCCGAAGAAGATATGATTGATGAAAATCCAGCAATGGCAGAAAGACAAAGAATTTTAGATGAAAGAAAAGCAGCAAGAGAAAAACTAATTGAAGAGAAAAAACAAGCTGCTGAAGAAAGAAAAAGAATAGCTGCGGAAAAAAGACAAAAATTAATCGATGAAAGAGAAGCTAAAAAAAATGGCACAGTAATTGAAACTAATAACGAAGATGATTCAAATAAAAACTCTAATACTGAAGAAAAAGAAATTTCTAATGAAAAAGAGTTAAGCCCTCAAGAAAAAAGAGATGCGGTAATTGAAGAAAGAAAACAGAAAGCTGAAGAGAGAAAAAAAGCTTTAGAAGAAAGAAAGAAAAAAATATTAGAAGAAAGAGAAGCAGCAAAAAAAGCCAAAGAAGAGAAATCTGAATAAATAATAATAACCTAAATTAAATTAATAAATCAAGAATGAAACAATTAAAAACATTAGCAATCGCATTAGTAATGTTTGTTGGAACTCAAGTTTCTGCACAAACTAAAATGGCACATATTGACGTAAAAGCCTTAATGACATCGATGCCAGAAATGAAAACGGCTCAAACTCAAATCCAAAAAGTTCAAGAAACTTATGATAAAGAGTACAAAACAATGGTACAAGAATACCAAACAAAATTGCAAAAATATGAGCAAGAAGCTCCTACTGTTGGAGAAGCAGTAAATGAAACTCGTTCAAAAGAAATGCAAGATATGGGGCAACGCATACAAGACTTTCAACAAAGTGCAACTAAACAATTACAACAAAAAGAATTAGACTTATTAAAGCCAATCATGGAGAAAGCTCAAGCAGCAATTGCAAAAATTGCAGCTGCTAAAGGCTATGATTATGTTTTAGATGCTACAGAAGGAAGTGGCTTACTTGTTGCTAAAGGTCCAAACCTATTAGCTGATGTTAAAAAAGAATTAGGATTCTAATTTACTTTGTAATTTTAAAATATAACTGCTCAAACTTTAAATAGATTGAGCAGTTTTTTTTTACATTTGTTATATGAGTAATAAAAATCCTATAGGTTTATTTGATTCCGGAATTGGAGGAACATCAATTTGGAAAGAGATTCATTCGCTTCTACCTTTTGAAAATACTATTTACTTAGCAGATAGTAAAAATGCCCCTTATGGTGTAAAGTCGAAAGAAGAAATAATTGAATTATCAATTAAAAATACAGAATTTTTATTAAACAAAAACTGCAAATTAATTGTTGTTGCCTGTAATACTGCAACTACAAATGCAATTAAAGAATTAAGAAACAAATACACTGTTCCATTTATTGGAATTGAACCTGCAATAAAACCTGCTGCAAATAAAACAAGTACACATACTATTGGAATATTAGCAACCAAAGGAACACTAAACAGCGAGTTATTTCATAAAAATGTTGAAAACTTCTCAGGTGTAAAAATAATTGAACAAATAGGCCATGGATTGGTACAACTAATAGAAAACGGAGACATTAACTCTGATGAAATGACTCTTCTACTAGAGAGTTATATTAAACCAATGTTAGAACAGAATATTGACCATTTAGTTTTGGGCTGTAGTCATTACCCTTATTTAATTCCTCAAATAAAAAAGATAATCCCTCCATATGTAAAAATTATTGATTCTGGAGAAGCTGTTGCAAAACAAACAGAATATATCTTAAATAAATATAATTTAAACAATAACTCCACAGAAAAAAGCTACCAACACTTTTACACTAATAGCGATTCTAAAGTTTTAAAAGGCATTTTAAACAATAATTATTCTGTTTTTGAAAAAGACTTCTAAGTATTTATTCCCCTTCTTTAAACCAACTCGAATACATTACATAGTTATTTGAAATTCTCTCAATCTCTCCTGCAAAATTACTTTGATCAATATCTTTTACTTTTTTAGCTGGAATCCCTGCATAAATAGCTCCAGACTCAACAACCGTATTTTGAGTTACTACTGAACCAGCTCCAATAATAGAATTACTATTAATTACACAATTATCCATTACAATAGCTCCCATACCAATTAAAACATTATCATGAATTTGACAACCATGAACAATTGCATTATGACCAATTGAAACATTATTACCAATAACCGTAGGATGTTTTTGATAAGTACAATGAATTACTGCACCATCTTGAATGTTTACTTTATTACCAATTTTAATAAAATTAACATCACCTCTTATAACAGCATTAAACCAAACACTGCAGCTTTCGCCAAAAGTAACTTCTCCAACGATAGTAGCATTTTCAGCAACATAGCAATCTACTGGTATTTTTGGAGATTTACCATTAACTTCTTTAATTACCATATTTTAACTTTTAAAAAAAATGTCCTGAATCTAGAATTCAGGACAAGTATAAATTTATATAATTACATTTTATTAATTTACAGCAGGACAGTTACAATCCCACTCAGCAGCTCTACAAAATATATCAAACCCAAGAGTAATTTGATGAAAACCACCATTATCAAATTTAACATCACCTAATAAGTGAGAGTAAGTATATGAGAACATGAATTTTTTATAATTAATACCTAAGATTGGAGTTATATATTGCAACTTTTGGTCTTCAACAGTTGAACCATTAAGATATTTAGCTCCATCAAAGCTTCTTCTATAAGAAAGACCAGCCCAAAGTCTACCAAAATCAAGATTTTTATATACTTTTAAGTTTAAGTCAATTGCTTTTTCAGTAGTTTCTTCTGTAAATTGAAACATCAAAGATGGTTCAAACATCAATCTATCACTATCACCAAAAACAGCTCCAGCACTCCAAAGATATTTTCTTAAATTATCAGATTCAACCTCGCTTGTATACAACTCTCTTCTATTTGCCAAAAAATTCTTTACAGTTACATGAGTAAAGAAATCCATATAGTGATATGAAGCACCAATATCAACATTAAAATAAGAATCTTTTTGAATTATTCCTGGAACAATTACTGGATCAAAACCAGTAAAATCAGTACCATCAATATTACTTTGAACAAAAGCAGCACTTAAACCAAAAGACAATTGATTTAAATCAGAAGTTCCTCTTGAAAACCTTAAATGGTGAGCATAAGTTAGCTTTGCTCCTTTTTGAGAATGATAACCATTTTTATCATTGAAAAGTATCATTCCAATTCCTGAAACCCCATCCTCATCTAAAGATGTATTAAAACTTAAAGTTTGTAAAGCAGGAGCATCATCTTGACCTAGCCATTGCTGACGCCCAGTTAAACGAATTTTTCCGCAATTAGCCGCACCCGCCATCGAAGGGTGAATTAAGTAGTAATTATCTGACAAATAATCTGAATATACAGCAACTCCTTCTTGTGAAAAAGTTATTTGCGACAATGTAAAAGCAAAAATTAAAAAAATCTTTTTTAAATTCATTTTCAATAATTTAATGTAAACAACTGTTAATCAGTCGAAAAATAAAACCCTCCTTATTCGCAAATATACGAACTTGCCAAAGATATAAATTTTAATTTAAGTTTTATAACTTATTTTCACCTAAAGCGACTATGAAAAGTTAAAAAAACACAAATGAAAATTATAGACAAAATATGTTTATTACCTTTGTAAAAAAAGATAATGCACAAGATTACAATAAAAGAAACTAGCAATCCGCTAATTATTAAGTTTGAATTAGAAGAATTCATAGTTAAGAATCAAAGTTTTGAGTTTAAAAACATAGATGAAACAAAAAACTCCCCTTTGGCTCAGCAGTTATTCTATTTACCGTTTGTTAAAACAGTCTATATATCAGGGAACTTTATAGCTATAGAACGTTTTTCTATTGTAGAATGGAAGGACGTACAAGAAGAAGTTGCTGAGCAAATTGAAAATTTCATAAGTTCTGGAGGAGTTATTATTAAAATTGAAGAGAACTCTACTAAAAAAATACCAGTATCCATTTACGCCGAAAACACACCAAACCCTGCTGTTTTAAAATTTGTTAGTAATAAATTATTAACAAAAACAATGGTAGAATGTAAAAACATTGATGACACCGTCGCTTCTCCATTAGCAAAAGAATTATTTAAGTTTCCATTTGTAAAAGAAATTTTTATTGATGAAAATTACATTTCGATTACAAAATTTGAAATTGCAAATTGGGACGATGTTACTTTAGAAGTTAGAACTTTCATTAAAGAATTTATTGAAAATGGCAATATTGTTGTAGATGAATCATTGATTGTTAAAACTGAGAATCACAAAAAGCAACAAGAAGATTATTTTGACAAATTAGACGTTACTTCTCAGCAAATAATCAATATACTTGAGGAATACATTAAACCAGCCGTTCAAAGTGACGGAGGAAATATTATGTTTGATTCATTTGATCCAGAAGAAAAAAGAGTAAAAGTAATTTTACAAGGTGCATGTAGCGGATGCCCATCTTCTACATTTACTTTAAAAAACGGAATTGAAAACATGTTAAAAGACATGCTTAAAGACCCTGAAATAAAAGTTGAAGCAATAAACGCTTAAATATTTTTTTATAATGAATAAAAAAGGGATCCGATTTGGTTCCCTTTTTTTCATTTATATTACAACTACTTCACCTTATTAGCAGCATATTGATTAAACTCTTTAAACAACTCTAGCAAACTCATTGTTGCCTTAATTAAATCGTTAGTCTCTAAAAGTAAAGCAAAATACAATTTACTATTTTTAGGACTATTTTCAGTTGTTCTAATTCTTGTTATTTGTTTTTGAATTAAATCAGAAATTTTATCCAAGGTAACATCTTTCTCTGCTAAAATTGTATCTATATTTTTAAAATCTTTAGTATTAAAAACAACAACGATGTTATTAAATAACTCTAAAACATTTAATTCAATACTTTTTAAATCTCTTGTTTGATTAAACTTTAGTTGTTTATGATTATTATTTACATGCGAATATCCGTTCTGAGCAATAAAACTCATCGATTGTGAAATGTCTTGTAAATAACCTAAAATTAAAATATAAAACTTACTTCCCTCAACTGAAGTTTCATCAAGATTTTTAATAAAATAATAAACGTTATTCTTAAGATCATCTACTTGTTTTTCAAGCTTCTTAATCGCTTTTTTATTTTCTTTTAAGATTAATAAGTCCTGTAAACTTAAACCACTAATTACTCCGCTATAAATCTTGTTTGATTTATTAATTAAACTTGCAATTTGATCAGAACTTTCATGAATAACTTCATTAATTGTTACAATGTCTTCTTTGTTCAATAAAGTTTCCTCTTCTTTTTCTTTCGTCTTTTTAATATGATTTCTTGAACTTCTATACATTAAAATTGCCACTGTAATCATTAATGCAAAAAATGCAAATACACCACCAAACTGTAAAAATAAGGTCACAATCCCAGCTGTTAAAAAAGCAGCTAGAGCTGTTACAAACCAACCTCCAATTACATTAATTACTCCCGCAACTCTAAATACTGCACTCTCTCTATCCCAAGCTCTATCAGCAAATGAAGTACCCATTGCAACCATAAAAGTAACATATGTTGTAGAAAGTGGTAATTTCATTGAAGTTCCTATTGCTATAAGAATACTTGCTACCATTAAATTAACAGAAGCACGAACCATATCAAATGCTGCTTGATCAGATTTTTTTGATTTTAATTCAGGTTTTTCAAATCTTTTATCAATTTTAATTTGAATAGTTTGTGGTAAAACATAATTAATCATTTGACCTACATACATAACTCCCCTAACAACAACTCTTGATAAATTATTGGCATCAAACTTTTCCGTTCCTTCACTTTGTCTAGACAAATCTACACCTGTTGCGATAACGTCTTTTGCTTTTTTTGAAGTCCAAATAGTATAAACCATAATAGCTCCACCAAAAAGTAATAGCCAAAAATTAGCTTTTAATTCTGAAGAAGCCAAAGCTCCCATTAACATAGAAGAATCACTACCGTTTGCCACATAAATTTCATATGACTGCAATGCAGCAATTGGTACACCTATAAAATTTACTAAATCATTACCTGCAAAAGCTAATGCAAGTGCAAAAGTTCCTATTACAATGATTATTCTAAATATGTTAACTTTTAATGAAATTAAAACCTGTGAAAGAATAGTCCAAAAAATAAAACTTACACCAATAATCAACAATTGATGTGCACCCATATATGCTTTTACATCAGAAGACAATAAAGTTGAACTTTTAAGTCCTTTAAAAAGAATAAAAAAGGAAATTGCAGTTATACCAATACCTCCAAAAATAGCCCCAAAATACTTTACTTTTTTCTCATATTCAAAAGAGAATAATATCCTTGAAATATACTGAACAAATGCTCCAATTGAAAAAGAAAGCAATACAGACAATAGAATACTTGTGACAATCTCAGTTGCTTTCTTTTGATTGATATATTGCAAAATACTACCTGTAGCAGAAGAATCTACCAAAAGCTTATAAGCTCCTAAACACATAGCTCCTCCTAACAAAGAGAAAACTATAGACACTGTTGTTGAAGTAGGAAGACCTAAAGAATTAAACAAGTCTAGTAATAGTACGTCAGTAACCATTACTGCAAGAAAAATAATCATTACATCATTAAAAGTAAACATTGAAGGTGTAAAAATTCCACTACGCGCAATTTCCATCATTCCACTTGAAAAAAGTGCTCCCAATGCAATACCAATACTTGCAACAACCATTAAGGTTTTAAAAGAAACAGCTTTAGATCCTATTCCAGAGTTTAAGAAATTCACAGCATCGTTTGCAACTCCAACCATTAAGTCAATTGATGCTAAAATTGCAAGAGCAACAAGCATTATCACATAAATTTGTTCCATCTAATTGTATATAATTATTTTTATGCAAAATTCCTCTAACTTATTATATCTAATGTTAAGCTAACGTTATTTATTTAAAAAAAAGAAGTTGCAAAAATCTTTATTAATTTGTATATTTAAAACAATATAAATCATTAAAAAACAAATATAATGGCAATTTTAAAAGTTATTGAGGTATTATCAAGTTCAGAAAAAAGCTGGGAAGACGCAACTAAAAAGGCAGTTAAACATGCATCTAAATCATTAAAAAACATTCGTTCAGTATATGTTCAAGATCAAAGCGCGTCTATTAAAGACAATGAAGTAGCAGAGTTTAGGGTAAATCTAAAAATTACATTTGAAATAGAATAATATCAAAACACATAAACACACGAAACATTCTATTTATAGGATGTTTTGTTTTATATAAATGTTTGAAAAATTACCTTTGCACAATAAAATATAAAAAAAACAAAAATGACAGAGAAAGAAGTTGAAAACTACATCGATTTATTAAAAAAAGTAGTACTAGAGTATTCACCAAAAATTATAGTTGCATTAGCAATCTTGTTTATAGGATTATGGATTACAAGCATCTTAACTAAATTAGTAAAAAAGGTATTAAAGAAAAGGGAGGTTGAGGAAACCTTAGCAAACTTTGTAGGAAATCTTATTTTTTGGACATTAAGAATACTTGTTTTTATTACGTTCATTTCAAAATTAGGAGTAGAAACATCTTCTTTTGTTGCAATATTAGGAGCAGCAGGTTTAGCCGTTGGTTTGGCATTACAAGGTTCATTATCAAATTTTGCAGGCGGAATTTTAATAATCCTATTCAAACCTTTTAAAGTTGAAGACGTTATTGAAACACAAGGAGTTATTGGGCTTGTTAAAGAAATTCAAATTTTTAATACGCGTTTACTTACTGCAGATAATAAAACCATTTATATTCCTAACGGAATTTTATCTAATGGAGTTGTAACCAATTATACGCAAGAAGGAATCAGAAGAGTTGACTTAGTAATTGGTGTTGATTACAATTCTGACTTACAATTGGTAAAAAATACCATTAAAGAAGTTTTGAGCAGAAATAATCATGTTTTAAAAGAGCCTGAAGCTAGTACTTTTGTATTAGAATTAGCCGACAGCAGTATTAATATGGCAATTCGTCCATGGGCAAAAGTGGAAGATTATTTTAAAGTTCATGCCGAAATATTGGAAGAATGTAAAATTGCTTTTGACAAAGCCAATATCGAAATCCCATATCCACACCAAGTGGAAATTCATAAAAAATAAATTTACTTATTTAAAACAAAATCTTTTAAATAGTAAGGTTCAAAGTAAGCGACATTCTCAAAGTCGCTTTTTTTGTACTTTTCAAACGCCAAAAAGCTCATTTCATTTGCCGATGGATAAACAACATCTTCATAAAATCTAAATTTATCATCTGTTAGAATTGCTTTAAACTTTTGAGCTCCATCACCAATTAAATGAATTGTAGCATTAATATCCGAAAATGAATTTTCATCAATAACTAAAGCTTTAACTTCTTTAATCATTTCAAAGTTAGAATTAAAAAAAGCAGCATAAACCTCCATTCTTCTCGCATCAATCATCGGAATAATTATACCTTCTTCAATTTTTATTTGTTTTGCCAACGATGTCAAAGTATCAATAGAAATTAAAGGTATATTTAAAGCATAGCACAACCCTTTTGCAGAAGAAACGCCAATTCTTAAACCTGTATAAGAACCTGGACCTTTGCTTATTGCAATTGCCGATAAATCTTTATAAGTAATATTATTTTCTTTTAAAATTTCTTCAATAAAAACATGTAACCTTTCTGCATGAGAAAAATTTTGATCTGCAACTTCTTTTAAAGCAACAGTTTTCCCTTCATTTGACAATGCAACTGAACAGTTTTTTGTTGCCGTTTCAATACTTAATATAAAACTCATTCTATAAATAATTATAATGCAAAAATACAAAGTTTAGATTTAGTATTTCAATAAAAAAGAGGCGTAAAAAACACGCCTCTTTCTTATATTAATTACAAGAAAAATTTATTCTTTCTTGGCCGATTTATCTTCGAGCTTAATTTTATCATTAGAATTTAAATCTTTTGAAACCATAGTATAAGGTCCGGTTATAATTTCGTCTCCTTTTTTCAATCCAGAAATAATTTCAATATTGGTATCGTCTTGAATACCTGTTTTCACTACTCTAATTTGAGCTTTATCTCCATTTTTAACAAAAACACACTCAAATTTTTGATCAGATTTATAAGTTCCGTTTTTCTCTTGAGCTTCTTTATCTAATTCGGCGATAATATCTTTTTTAACAGATGTAGTATCGTCTTTAATTACAACAGCACTTATTGGCGCACCAATAACTTTAGTTTTTCTATTGGTAATAATATCTACAGTTGCAGTCATTCCTGGTCTAAATGGAGAATAGGTATCTGGTTTTCCTTCGATTAAATCCATGTAAGAATCTTTTAAAATTCTAACTTTAACTTTAAAATTAGTAACCTGATCAGCCGTTAATGTAGAACTTGCTGAGTTAGAGATACTAGTTACAATTCCTTTAAATTCTTTTTTCAAATATGCATCTACTTCAATATTTGCAGAATCTCCAACTGTTACTTTAACAATATCGTTTTCATTTACATCTACTTCAACTTCCATGTGGTTTAAATTAGCCACTCGAAGAATTTCAGTTCCTGCCATTTGCTGAGTTCCTAAAACTCTTTCACCTAGCTCTACCGAAAGTAACGAAATAGTTCCATCTGCAGGAGCATAAATAGTTGTACGTCCTAAATTATCTTTCGCTTCTGTTAAAGTTGCCGAAGCACTTTGAACATTATAATAAGCCGATTGCTTTGAGGCTACAGCTACTTCATAAGCTGAGACAATTCTATCCCATTCTGACTTAGAAATAACACCTTTATTAAATAATGCTTTGTTTCTGTCGTAATTAGCTTTTGCTTCTTTTACTTGTGCTTCCGCTTGACTTAAACCTGCTTTTGTATTAGATACCGATGCAGCAGTTCTATTTACACCTGAAACATAAATATCTGGATTTATTTTAACTAATAAATCTCCTTTTTTAACTTGTTGTCCTTCTTTAATAGGTAAATCTATAATTTCACCTGAAACTTCAGAAGATATTTTAATTTCAACCTCAGGTTGTATTTTACCTGTAGCCGAAACCGTTTCTACAATTGTCATTTCATTGACTTTTGCAATTTCTACAATTTTAACATCTTCATTATTCCCAATCACTCCTGTGTTTTTTAAAACTAGTAACACAGCTATAAAAGCAACTACTGATCCAACTGTAATGAATATTGACTTCTTTGTCATAATTTATTGTTTTTCAATTAATGGTATTCCGAAATAAAATTCTAATATTTTTGTTCTAAAAATGTAATCATATTTTGCACGCAATAATTCTGATTGCGCATTATCTAAAGCGATAGATGATTGAGAAAAATCAAATGAATTTAACAACCCTACTTCATATCTTTCTTTAGAAAAACTAAAAGCCTGACTACGTGCCTCTAAAGTTTTTTGTGCAGCTTCATAACTTTTTTTAGCATTAATTACATCGTTATAAGCCTGATAAACTTTCGTTTCTAAGTCTAATTCTGCTTGTTGTAAAAGGTAATTTGAACGCTCTTCGTTAATTTTTGCTCTTTGAACTCTTCCTCTTGTTGCAAAGCCATTAAGAATAGGTACATTTAATTGTAAACCAACAGCAGTACCGTCAAATAATGACAATTGATCGGCAAAATTAAAAGGTGTACTTTCTGACCAACGAGTATTATAACCTACAAATCCAGAAAGTGTTGGTAAATAAGAAGATCTAGAAATAGAAACATCCTTTTTAGCAATGTCAACATTTGAAATCGCAATTTTTATATCATTTACAGATTCTTTAGCTTTTGCCAAAATAGTTTGTTGAGTTTCATTGCTTAGGTCGTTTAAAGGCAAATCAATAACTTCGTCAGAAACATCAAAAGTTGAATAATCATTAATTAAGAGCATTTGACACAAACCAATTTTGGAAATTAAAAGTGTGTTTTCTGTATTAATAATTTGCTGTTGCTGAGTTGCATCTGTTGCTTGAAGTTCATAAATATCTCCAGCCGGAAGTGAACCAGCATCAATTAATTGTTGAGTTCTAATCAAATTTTCTTTAGTAATTGAATTTTGACTTATTAAAACTTTTAATTGTTCCTTGTTAAATAAAATTTGTAAGTATGAATTAGCAACAGAAAGAGCAATATCATCTTTCATCTTATCTAACCGATAAGTATTTGCTATTTTATTTAATTTAGTTCGTTGTAAAGTTTTCCAATTAGCTAAACCATTAAATATAGTAACTCCTGAATTAGCTGCTGCTGAAAAAGATTTAAAAGTTTGATTTTGAAACTGATTTGTTACAGGGTTTATACTTGCTCCGGTATTTACACTATAAGTAGCATTCGCACTTAAAGTAGGTAAAAAACGACCAATAGCTTCCATTTTTTCAACATCTGAAGTCTTTAAATCTAGTTCAGATTGCTTAATGGAAATATTATTTTCAATAGCATAATCCACACATTCTTCAAGTGTCCATTTTTTTTCTTGAGCTGATAGCTGAAAACCTACCATTAAGAGAAAAAATATTGTTTTTTTTATGTTCATTATATCTTTTTTATAAATGAATTCAATTATAAGACCAAAAAGTGTCCATTTTGTTACAGGAAACAATTAAAATTTTAATTTTACAATCAAATATTTTTCATCCATGAAAACAATAACTCACTTTTTACTTATTTTTCTGTTATTAAGTTTCTTTATTTCTTGCAGTACAACAAAAAAAATTGAAGCACTTAAACCTACACCTACAGAAAGCTCTTCAATGGTTTATAAAAACAAAACTTCCTTTATTGCAATGCCAATTGAAATCACTATGCAAGACATTCAAAAACAATTGAACAAAAATTTAAAAGGGTTAATATATGAAGATGATAGCTTTGAAAGTGATAACACTAAAATGAAAATTTGGAAAACGGATGATATTCAATTAGAAGAAAAATACGGATTTATATATTCTAAAATTCCTTTAAAAATAGTAGCTACAGTAAAATATGGAACTGATTTTCTTGGCTTAAACGACACAAAAGACATTTATTTAAACGGAGTTATAACTTTAAAAAGTAAAACTCATTTAACAAATTGGAAACTAACCACTAATTCTACCATTGAAAAATTAGAATGGAGTGAAAGTCCAAGTATTATCGTTTCCGGAAAGGAAATTCCAATTACATATTTAATTAATCCTACAATTTCAATCTTTAAAACAAAAATAGCTAATGAAATTGATAGTGCAATAGATGCAACCTGTGATTTTAAACCAATTGTTCTTGATGCACTTAATGTTTTAAGTAAACCATTTTTAGCAAATAATACTTATGAAACTTGGTTCAAACTACAACCAATAGAGTTATATGATACTGCAGCCATTTTAAAAGATAATAAAATTACTATGCAAATGGGGTTAAAATGCATTATGCAAACTATGGTAGGCCAAGAACCAAAAAACAATTTCATTAAAGAAAACATTATTTTAAAACCTGTTTCAAGTATGCCAGACAAGGTAAATGCATCAATTGCGGCAGTTTCTACTTATAAAAATGCTTCAGAAGTAATTACTAAAAATTTTAAAGGTGTTACTTTCTCCTCGGGCAGTAGGAATGTTACTGTTGAGAAGGTAGAAATTTGGCAAAAAGAAAGCAAGCTAATCATTGCATTAGATTTGCTAGGTTCAATAAATGGAACTATTTATTTATCTGGATATCCAAATTATAATTCTGTTACGAAAGAAATATATTTTGATGATTTAGATTATGTTTTAAATACAAAAAGCGTTTTATTAAAGTCTGCAAATTGGTTAGCTCAAGGAACAATTTTAAACAAAATAAGAGAAAGTTGCAGGTATTCAATCCAAGAAAACCTTGAGGAAGCTAAACAAAACATGCTGCCTTATTTAAACAATTACTCTCCTAATAAAGGAATATTTGTAAATGGATCTTTAAACGATTTTGAATTCGAAAAAATAGAATTATCAAATAATGCTATAATAGCATTTATTTCAACATCAGGAAAAATGAAAATAACGATTGATGGGATGGAATAGTTTTATTCTTCCTTAACGTCTTTTTTTACGCTTCTTATTTTATAAATTGCATAAGCCGCTACCGCAACTAATATGTATGGAATTACCATTAAGTAAACAATTCCGTCATTAATCGCTTTAGCTTGAACACCGCCTTCTTCACTTTCAAGAGCAGCTCTACACATAGCGCATTGTGCATTTGAGACAATAGGTAAAAGAAAAAATGCAATTGTAACTACAAACAATACTATTCTACTTTTAACTTTTGAGTTTTGAGTTTTGAGTTTAATTAACATAATAAGGAGAAATCATTAAATAAACTATTACACCTGTAATTGCCACGTACAACCAAATAGGAAATGTAATTTTTGCAATTTTTTTATGTTTATCAAATCGTTGCGCTAATGCCTTAACGTAAGTAATTAAAACTAATGGGATAATTACAATTGAAAGCACAATATGAGTAATTAAAATAAAAAAGTAAGCATATTTGATAGCTCCTTCTCCACCAAATTTAGTAGAATCTGAAGTCATGTGATAAGCAACATACATTACCAAGAAAGCTACAGAACATGCTATCGCAAATTTCATTAACCTTTCATGTAGTGTTCTTTTACCATTTTTAATAGCCACAACTGCAGCAACTAAAAATACTGCTGTAAAACCATTAATTGTAGCATAAATAGGCGGCAAGAAAGATAATGGCTCAACATCAAAACCTAATTTTCTTAAATTAATACCAAATAAAATTGCAACCGCAACAGGTATTACAATTGACAAAGCAATTATAATTTTATTATATTTTGTTTCTATATTATTTTGTCCCATTTTACTCTTCTAATAATAGTTTAATATCTTCTTTTATTGCATCAACACCTGTTTGTTCGATTCCATCATAATATAAAATAGGATTTCCAAACTCGTCTTTTCTACATCTAATATTTCCGTTTCTATCTATCAAAGCAAAAAAACCAGAATGTTCAAAACCACCTTTAGCCTTATTATTTACAGAAGCATAAAGATTAAAGCCCTTGTTAGCAATTTCGTAAATATAATCTTTATCTCCAGTTAAGAAATGCCAATTTTTACTTGTAACTCCTAAATGAGCCGCATGATCTTTTAATACCTCAACCGTATCATTATCAGGGTTTATTGTAATTGATACAATTCCAAAATCATCATTAGAAATAAACTGTTTCTCAATAGCAAGCATATTTTGATTCATTTTTGGACAAATTGTAGGACAAGTTGAGAAGAAAAACTCAACCACATAGACTTTGCCTTTTAAATCTTTATCAGAAATTGTTTTATTTTCTTGATTTGTCAACGAAAAACTAGGAGCCGAACCAATTTCAATTAATTCAGATTTAGTAAAATATCGTGCTTTAATTTCTTTTACTGTCCAAATTCCAAAAATCAAAACAATAAACGAAATACCTATGTAAGATTTATTTTTCATACTATTTCTCTTTTACTTTTTCTTCAACATTTTTAGTTATATTATCTCTAAAATCGTCTTTTCTTTTATTCTTTTTTAAAGCTAACCGATATTCTCTCAAAACTATCTTCATATCATCAGTCATCTCATTATGAAGTTCAGCAGCAGAAATAGTGTTATAACTATCTTTATATTCTTCTTCTCCTTTTAAGTCTTTTCCTTTTCTTCCTCTATGGTTAATTTCTTTATCTAAAATTAACACCGAAGGAGTACTTAACTTTTCATCAAGACCACCAATTAATTTATACGAATCAAAATAAGGTTTAATTTCATCTTCAGGAGCAAAAACAAACTTCCATCCACTCATGTCTTCAGTAATAGGCTTCAATTCCTCAATAACAGACCTAACTGCCGACTCCTGACCTTGAGAAACTACCATAACTAATTGTAAGTCTTTAAATCCAAAATATTTTTTATAAATTTTCTGATTCAGATTAAATAAATTTCCCTTACTTAACTCTACATTACTTCCTAAAAAACCTAATACAGTAATTTTATTTTTTAGTTGAATTTTTTCAGAACTATTTAATGTTTTCCAATTTGAAGGCAATTCTTTGTTTGCTTTTGATAAAAAAGGTAAAAATAAAGAGTTATGCTTTGCAGATGCAAATATTAGATAGGTGACGATAGGTAATATAAACAACCCAATTAAAACAATTTTCTTTTTCATTGATATCTTATAAGATTTTACAAAAATAAAAAAATCCCGCGAGATGCGGGATTTTGTGTATCAAAATATCTTGTTAAAAATTCCATTTAATTTGACCTGTTTTATATACTTCATATACATAATCACCTTCGACTAATAATATAAAACATATATACAAAATCAAAAACACCAAAGGAGCTACAATAGACCATCTTAATCCTTTTGTTTCACCTTCTAAATGCATAAATGCCCAAACTATATAATAAGCTTTAACAATTGTAAGAATAATAAATATCCAATTCAATAAACTAGTTGAAAGAAAATGAGCTCTAAACAATGCGTCTGGCTTAACAATACCTAACGCTACTTCAACAGTAGTAATTACAGATAAAATTGCAAAAACTACCCAAATTCTTTTTGTATTCGATTCGTGTGCGTGTGCCATGATTATTATTTTTTTATAATTATACTAAGTAGAAGAATGTGAAAACAAATACCCAAACTAAATCTACAAAGTGCCAATACAACCCAACTTTCTCAACCATCTCATAACTCTTTCTTTTCTCATAAGTACCTAAAATTACATTGAAGAAAATAATGATGTTTAATATAACTCCAGTGAAAACGTGAAAACCGTGAAATCCAGTAATAAAGAAGAAGAAATCAGCAAATAATTTATGCCCATATTCATTTCTAATCAAATTAGCTCCTTCTACAACATATACAGCTGATGCTAATCTTTCCAAAGATTCTTCTCTTGAAAGAACAACTTTTTCTTTATCTACAATTTGTTCAGACCTAACTAAAACATTTGGATGTGCTTTAAAACCCTCAACCACTTCATTAACAGAATATGAAGGTAATGCAGACTCTCCTGTAAACCAAAAACCTTTATCTCTAGTAAGTTGAACTCTGTCTTCAGGCATAACTTTTGCAAACTCATGTAAAGCAACACGTTTTCCGTCTTTATCTACAAATTGCAAAATTGACCCTCCTTTAGTTTCTATTGCACCATACTCTCCTTTGATAAAGTTTTTCCATTCCCAAGCCTGTGAACCTAAGAATATAAAACCACCAATAATAGTTAAGAACATGTAAAATGCAACCTTTCCTTTTTTCATTTGATGCCCAGCATCAACTGCAAGAACCATCGTTACAGATGAAAAAATTAAGATAAACGTCATTAATGCAACATAATACATAGGTGCAGGAACACCATGTAAAAAAGGAAAGTGAGTAAACACTTCGTCCGCTATTGGCCAGTTTTCAATAAATTTAAATCTTGAAAAACCATACGCTGCAAGAAATCCTGAAAATGTTAAAGCATCTGATACGATAAAAAACCACATCATCATTTTACCATAAGTAGCACCTAAAGGTCCTGGACCGCCGTCTAATAAAGCGTGTTCATCATGTGAAGTAACTGTCGCTCCCATATATTTTTTATTGTTAAAAAGTTCCCAAATTTATTACTTTTTTTCTATTTGAAAAAATAGAAAAATAAAAACAAATAAACCCAAATAAAATCCATAAAGTGCCAATACATCGCACTTAGCTCAATACCAAGGGTTTGAGAGGGATTGTATTTTTGTTTATAATGATTATAAATTACGATAAATAACGAAATAAAGCCTCCAATTAAATGTACCAAATGCACAAGCACTACAATATATAAAAAAGAAGTCGTTACATTACTTTCACTCCCTGTAAAAAAATAACCACTTTCAACTGCTTGTTGAAAGCCTTTGAATTGCAAATAAACAAATAAAAATCCTAATAATAGTGTTGTCCAAAAAAACATTGTAGCTTGAGCTCTATTATTTGACTTTATTGCCTTATACGCAAGGTAAAAAGCAACACTACTAGTAAGCATAACTAATGTAGAGTAAATAAATGCGGATGGCATTTGAAAATCATTCATCCAGTCAGGTCTAGAAGTACTTACAACGAATGCGCTTGTAAGGCCTGCAAAAATCATCAAAATACTTATCATCCCAAATAACAACAATAACTTATACGATTTACCTTTTCGTAATTGATGTTCTTCAATAGTCATTTTCGTTTCCATATTATCTTAAAAATTTATCTAAAACAAATATTATTTGAATTAATGAAATATATGTTACACTCACAATCATAAGCTTTCTTGCGGCCTTAGCATCCATTTCTTGATATAACTTAACAGCAGAATAAAGCATCCATATACCTAGTAAAAAAATAATTACAGCAGACGCTTTAGTTAAATACAACCTTCCTGTAATACCAAAAACAGGAATTAATGACGCTAAAATCATCCAAATTGTATACAATATGGTTTGCAAGGCAGTTTTTTTATCTCTTTCGCCAGTAGGCAACATAAAGAAACCTGCTTTTTTATAATCGTCATATAAAAACCAACCAATTGCCCAAAAATGAGGGAATTGCCAAAAGAATTGAATCATAAATAACGCACCAGCTTCAATACCAAAATGTCCTGTGGCCGCAACCCAACCTAACATATACGGAATTGCACCAGGAAAAGCCCCAACAAAAACAGATAATGGTGTTACTGTTTTTAATGGAGTATATAAACTGACGTACATAAATATTGAGATAGCTGCAAACATAGCTGTTTTAGGATTTATACAATACAGTATAACCAATCCAACTGCAGTTAATATACTTCCTAATAATAATGCTTGATTTTTTGTGATTTCTCCGGCTGGTAATGGACGGTTTTTAGTTCTATCCATTAGCGCATCTAAATCAACTTCAATTATTTGATTGAAAACATTTGAAGCACCTACCATACAATATCCACCAATTACCAACAATAAAACTGTTAGCCAGCTCGAATTTTCCCAAGATTCAATACCTAATAAATAACCTGCAATTGTAGAAAAAACAACACTAATAGCTAGTCTAGCTTTAGTAATTGCAACAAAATTAGCAAATATTGATTTTTTAGTAATTGTATTCAAAATTCCTGAAAAGCTTTAATTTTTATTGGTGGCAAAGATACAAATAAGATTATTGATAAAACACCAACAATTCTTAAAAGTTGATATAGATTTTAATAATCAAAATACCAATTAAACAAATCACTTCTTAAACCAATTGAAAACCAAGTTGTATTTGACTTTAATGTGGTAACCGTTTCTGCTGTTGGATCAAAGTTTCTAAACATAAAATTACCAAAAACCTTTAAGTTAGCAGATGGATTAACCACATAACCCAATTGTAAATCTGCAATCATTATTGTTGTTTTATTTCCTTGAGCAATTGAAACACCATTTTCGTAAGGCTTATTGTCATCATAATCTAAATAAATATTACCACCATAATTAAATGAATCAGTAGAAGTATTAAAATCGAAACCTCTTTGTCCAAAAATTAATTTAGCTTCTCCAAAGTATCTTCCTTTAAAGTATCTTGCAATTCCAATTAATTCTCTAAAATTAGCTCCCCAATTATGCCCCATACTTTGATTGTTATGTGCATAGTTTGTCAACGGATTACTATGAGAATAGACATAAGGTCTAATTTGATTATATTCTAATTGCAACATTAAGTTTTTCACTTTAAAAGCATCAAAATATTTAACCCCAACTTGGTACCCAAATTTATTTCTCCAACTTTGATTGTTCTCTTTAACATCACCAATTGCAAATTCATCAATTAAAAATTGACCATAAAAATTAACCTGATTGTTCCATTTATATTTAGAAGTAAATCCTAAAACAGCATTTCCAGCTTTCGAAGAAGAAGAGAATTCAACAGCTCTATAAAAAATAATAGGGTTAACGAAATTTACATCAAAACCTCTGTCGTTTGTATTTGCCCAAACTACATTTTCAAAAAGACCGATATTTAGTCTTTTAGAAACATTATAACTTAAGTAATGGCTTGCCATATATTTTGTAGCATAAGTGCCGTCAACAGTAACATCTGGACGAACATCTTTTAACCACATATAAGTATTGGTATATTTAATTTTCCAAAAAGTAGTATTAATTTTTAAAAATGGATAAGGGCTAGTTCCATCACCTTGTAAGAGGGAACGATATCCATCACCAATGAAATTTCTTCCATAACCTAATTGCATGTTTAAAAAATTACTTGGCGTATACTTTATATTTGCTTCAGCTAAAGGGAAGTCATAAGCATCTTCTTTGAAACCTTTTGCAATACCAATTCCAGGAATTATAGCAGGGTTTCCTCCAGAAGGCTTAATACTTTCTGCATATTGGTTATAATAATCTGCAAAACGACCTTGGCTTTCAAATATTGAGGCAGAAAAGCTTAACTCTTCACCTAATTCTCCTTGTACCTGAACACCTCTTGTATTTACAAATGTATTAGAAATCTCACTATCCAAGTCTTTTCCAATTCTTAGATCTAAAATAGGATTCATAGTAAACCAGTAGCCTTCGCCTTGGATCGCAACTAAGTTTTCATTCCACAGTTTTCTTCCTAACCAAGACGACTTATCTTTTTGTAAAGATTGACTTACTGCTTCAAAGTCATAATATTTAGCAACTTCTTGGTAAGAATAAGGCTTCGTGGCTGTATGATTATTACTTCCAACCTGGTTCATTAAGGCGTCAAAATTAGCATAATTTAAATGTGAAAAAGGAACATTAAGACGGCTTTTATAAGTCGCATTATTAAAGGGCTTATAGTTTTGAGAAACCGCTTCAAATTCGTTCAAAATTTTACTATTATCAATAAGTTTAGAATTGGTTTTGTTAAATTCTTCAACAAATGGTTCCGAATTATAAGGTTGTGGTTTTTGTAATGGAATAGGAATTTTAATGGTAAACTTAGAAACTATTTTTCTACCAGAATAAGTTGCAGATTTCACCTTTGGCAATAGTTCGAAAATTCTTTTTGTTTCTTTTTTTAAATCATCTGTAAGCGCATCGATATAAATAACTTTAAACTGTCCTAAAGTATCTGTTTCAAATAGCGCAACAACGTTTCCTTTAAAATTAGATTGAGCTATTTCGTTAGGAACTTTAAAATTTTCAAAAAAGAAATCCTGAATGGTATTATAAAAACAAGCTTCATACTGATTAGAAGTTGCATTTTCACAATCTGAAAAAACAGGATGCTGCTCATTTGAGGAACTAATTTGTGCATGTGAAAAAAAACTTACAACAAACAATATAAAGGTATAGTATATTTTTTTCATGATAGATTAATAATCTGAATTAGTAATTTCATTATTTGCAATTTCCTTAGCAGAGGAAGTGCCAATTCTTTTAACCCCCAGGTTAATCATTTGTATAGCGTCTTCATAACTTTTAACTCCACCGGAAGCTTTAACTGGCAAAGGAAAAGCATTTTCTATCATAAGCTTTATTGCAGAAAAAGTTGCACCATTTGGCGAACCATCTTGAGTAACATAAAAACCTGTTGATGATTTTACAAAAACCTTATCATATTGTGATTCATTAAAATTAGAAATAACACAATTTTTTATTAAAGCCGTAATTTGAACTATTTCATGATTGTTTAAAGCTGCAATTTCAATAATCCATTTTACAACTTTATTATGACTCAAACCTAATTTAGTACATTCTACAACCTGGTTTTTAACATAATCCAATTCGTTTCGCTTGAAAGCCTCATAATCAATAACATAATCAAGCTCATCCACATCATTATTTATAGCAGTAAGAGCTTCTTTACATTTATCCTCAGTAGAACTCACTCCCTTAGGAAAATCAATAACTGTTCCAACCAATAGCTTAGAATTAGAAACATCAATTGCCTTTTTAGCTAAAACAATATATTCTGGCCTTATCATGATAAGCTTAAATCGCTCAGATATGGCTTCATTTATAGCGTTTTTTACAATTTCAATATTTTTATCTTCAGAAATTGAAGATTGTTCTGCAGTTTTTAAATAAGTTGAATCTAAATATTGTTTAATGTCCATAGCTATATTATTACTAAAGTTGTAAAAATAAAAAAATCCCTTGTAAAAAAGGGATTTTTTTTATTTTATAAATCTTTATTTTATTTTAATTTAAACGAAACAGGAATAATGTATTTAATTTTAACACTCTCATTTCCTTGTTTTGCAGGAATGATTCTAGGTATTTTTTTGATTGCTTTCTCGGCCGCTATTCTCATCTCATAAGTAGCTCGTTTATTATCAACAGAATTTACATTTGTAATGTTTCCTTTTTCGTCAATAATAAATTCTACAAGTGCAGTTCCTTGTTTGCCATTTTCATAATCAGACTCTGGATAAGTTAAGTTTTTAGAAATTGCTTTAGCCAATTGTCTATCGAAACATTCTTTTTGCTCACTTCTAGAAAGCCCTTTACAAGCTTCAAACATAGGCAATTGTTCTACAGAAAAAATTGTAGGTTTTTCAAGTGGCTCTTTAACTGTTGTATTAGTAGAAGGTTCTTTTGGCTCTACAGGATTTTCATTTATTGTATTGTTATCCTGATTAGGAACAGTATTACTTACTGGATTTAAAACCTTATCATTGTCCACTTTTTTAAAAACAGGACTTACTTTATTAACTTTAGCAGCAGGTTTTTCTATTCTTGCAACAGGTTTACTAATTGGCGCTATTGGATTATATCTAAAAACATCTTCTTCAAATAAGGTACCTAAATCAATTTTATCTTGAACTGGTTTTTTATTTTCGAATTTATATTCCAAAACAAAAAGCGTTACTACCATAGTAACAATTAAACCTATTTGAAAATAAGCAAAGCTGTTTTTTAATTTTCCTTTAAAATTTACATTTGGTCTCATACTATGATAATTTAAATTAAACAATTATTTATTTAAATATCATAATACAATTTATATGCCAAAAAAAAATCCCAATCAGGTGATTGGGATTTTAAATATTATTGTAATTTAAAGTTAATAGGCACACCATACTTAACTCTAACCGGCTTACCTCTTTGCTTTCCTGGTGTAAACTTAGGAAGTTTTGAAATAATTCTTTGTGCTTCTTTTTCTAATAACTCACCACCTTTAGGCCCTCTCATCTTCACATCAGTTACATTCCCTTGCTTATCAATTACAAATTGTACTTGAACACGACCTTGAGTACCCTCATCAGCTGCGCTTTGAGGATAATTAAAATGCTTACTTATATGAGCTGCCATTTTTTCATTAAAACAATCTAATCTTTTTGCTTTCGGAACAGTTTCACATCCTGGAAACAAAGGAATATCTTCAATTACTGCAAATGGTAATTCATCTGGGATATCACTAAAATCATCTCCAGCTTCACCAACTTCAGAAGCTTTTACTACAACAACTGGTTTCTTTTCATCAACCTCAGTAGTCTCAATTTTCTTATCTTCTAAAATGATTTTATCTTCAACAACTTGAATTACTTCAGGTGCTGGTGGTGGTGGTGGTGGTAATCTTTGAACAGGAGGCAGTGTAATAATTGTTTCCTCGTCATCAACAAAATTATCAACTAAATTTAATTTCTCTGTTTCGATTATAGGATCTGCAGATTTCAATTCTATTCCTACAAAAGTTAACAATAATACTGCTGCTAAACCAACTTGAAAGAAAAGTGTACTATTTCTTTTTGGGTCAACATTTGGGTTTTTCTTTAGTTCCATTACTTATTTTTTGCGTTGCTAATATAATTATTATTTTTTAATTTTTTATTTCTGTCTTAAAAAAATCTTTTTGATTATAGGAAAAACAAAAAATGCTAAAAATGCACCTGATGAATTTGCTAAAACATCATAAAAATCTGCTGTTCTATTTTCGGTTAAAACATATTGTAATATCTCAATAATTATGCCATAAACAACAGCTATAAGAAGAATTTTAATTTTATCTGTTTTATGCAAACCAAAACACCATAAGACAACAAAAACAAAATAAAAGATAAAATGTACTAATTTATCTTTAAAAGGCAATTGAAGCATAAATGACGGTGTGCGCTCAAATGAAATTAAGCTTAAAACTGTAATTAAAACAGTCCAAGCGACAGCTAAAAGAACAAACTTAAGCTCCGATAAGAGCTGCGTAATCTTCATTTGATAATAATTCTTCAACTTCAGATTTGTCTGAAACTTTAATTTTAACCATCCAACCAGCTCCATATGGATCTGAATTAACAGCTTCAGGTTCAGATTCTAGACTATCGTTAAATTCAATAATTTCTCCAGATAGAGGTAAAAACAAATCAGAAACTGTTTTTACTGCTTCTACAGTTCCAAAAACTTCATCTTTTTCAAGGGTTTGATCCAATGTTTCAACTTCAACATATACAATATCTCCCAATTCACTTTGTGCAAAATGAGTAATTCCCACAGTTGCAATATCTCCGTCAATTGAAACCCATTCGTGATCTTTTGTGTATTTTAAATTAGCTGGTATGTTCATTTTTGTAGTTTTAAAAAATTGAAATACAAATGTAGTTTTAAAAATTTAAATGAAAAATAACTTTTCTGTTATTTTTCATTTAATTTAATTACCAAAATTATATCTAATTGTAAGTCCTGATCTTATATTAGTAATTGGGAATGATGTTGATATAACCGCTTTAGTAAATTGATGATCGTAAAAGAAAATAGCAGTAAGATTTTTACTAAATGAATAATCAGCTGTAAATTTAACTGACCACATGTTTTGACCTCCAGCTAGTTCATTATTATCATAATCTAAATAGCGCACAATAGTGTTATTCCTTCTAAATGTAAAATCAGCTTTTATATTTATATCACTTTTTATTACACCTGTTTTACTATCTGCCAAGGCAGAATTTATTGTAACATCTTTAATTCTATAACCAAGACCAATTGTATATTCATTACCACTAACCTCTGTAAGTAAATTGTTATCAAAACTCATATTTAAAGTTCTATCTTTTCTCATTTCAGCAAGAATTTTTATTGAGTTTTTCATTTCAAAATCAATCCTCATTAATGGATTAAATTGTTCCGCTAAATTTACATTGGATATCAACTTGTCTGAATAAAAATTCCCATTAACATCTACCGCGGAAGTATTTAAGTTTGTTGTAAACGCATTAATATTATAACTTGATCTATAGCCGTGTTGTAATGAAAAACGCTTAAACCTATCTTTAAAAAACTTATACCTCATTAAACCTGTATACTTAATATTCCAATTAGGCAAAGGTATATCTTTAAATGCACCAGTAGATATAGAGTTAGCATCTTTACCCGAATAAGCAGCAACAAAAGATGGTAATAACACTTGTTGACTATTTTTCCCAAAACCCAAAGGATATCCTTCAGCATCTGTAGGAAAAGACGCATTTCCATAATAAGAAGTAGCCAATCTATTTGCTACAATTAATCTATTATCTCTAAAATCTTGAAAAGCCTGAGAAAAGTTCTCATCACTTTGACTAAACGATGTAGCAATAAGAATTGTAGATATATTATAATTACCAAACTCATAAGGCGATCTAGAGTTATATTGACCACCAGAAACATCATATTGTTCAGAAAAATTCTCTGTATATGATCTTTCTGCTGTTAAATCTATAGTTAAATCAGGAAACAACTCCATTTTGGCAGTAAAATTTAGCTGTTTGGTAGTAACCTTGGTAAAATTTTGATTGTACTCTGGGAATGTTGTTAACCAACCATTTTGAGCTGCTTGATATCTAACATCTGATTGACTACCAAAGACGAAGCCTAAAGTAGGCTTTGATGTACCAAAAAACCCAAGTCCAGGTAAATAACCCGGTAAAACAGTACCGCTGTTTTCTGAATAGTTAGCCTGAATATTTTTAACGCTTGTTAAAATTCCTTTTAAACCTTTCAAAAACACGTTACCTTCAGAGTCAGATTTCTTATCTAAAGCTGTAATTTTTTGTCCAGGCAAAGGTATTGCAGACGGTTTAGTATTTTTATTCTTTTTTGATTTCTTCGCTCCTGTCAAACCAATATATCGATAAAGCAAATCCATATTAAATGTAGTGTTTAATTTATGAGAACTTGCGTTTTGTATTGTGTTTCCTAAAGCATAAGTAGTTCCGTTTTCAGCCACAATTGATGAATAGGCATCTGAAGAACGTTGCCAATTATAATCGCCAGTATAAGAATATGTTGATTTTACAAAAGCCAAAGCTGGTATTTTATTTATTGGCAAATCATAATTTACAACTATTTGCTGGTTGTGTTGATTTGACTGACCAATATCCCAATAATCGTCCCAAATATCTAAACCATCAATTGGAGTATCGTTTTCATCTAAATAATTACGAACAATATTATTTGATGCAGCAGTATAATTAAACCTTAATGATTTAGTTAAATTATAATTAAAACCATATTGATAATTAAAGAAATAATTTCTTCTATACAAAGGATCAATTCCTATTCCTGAAACATCAACTAATCTAAATTGTTGTCTATTAAACTGTCTAATAATATTTGAACTAAACGAAACACTAGCTGGTAATAAATTAAAATTAATATCTGAAAGTAATTTATAATACCCGTTTTTCTTTAGTTTTTCAGATTTTTTAAAGGGCTCAATTTCTAATGGTTTAAATGAATATGCATAATCTACCGATGATCTATTTTGCTGATCTATTAAGCTTTCAATTTCATAGTCATGATGTTCGGTTTCATTAAATGAGTATGATAATGTTAAGTTTTCGACATCATAAAAATGTTGTTTTTGCTCAGGTGCTCTATCTTTTCTAACTCCAATAAAGTTAATACTTGTTCTTTTAGTATAATCAATAGCTCTGCTTTCAATTTCATTTCTATCATTATCACTTGTTGCTAAATCTATCAATTGATTTAACTCTATATCTTGATAAAATGGATCATACTTAGGCGTAATTGTTTCTTCACCTACAGAATAATTAAAAGGTAAATTTATTCCCCATTTTTTAGGCAATAACTGTCCTAAATTAATATTCGTTACAAGATTGTATTGAAAAATTTCTTCTCTACTTCGTTCATTTGGACCCTCCTCTATACCTCCGAAACCAATAGTACTGTATTTTGTAGTTGCAGAAATATTTGCAAAATCGGCAAAATTAGTATCCAAATTAGCAACAGCAGCATAACCTCCTTTATTATCCATATCAGAAAGTCTTAACTCATTAAACCAAACCTCTCCTCTTTCAGTAGCTCCTCCGTTTCTATTTTTAACCCCTACCATTATTGTTCGAACCAATCCAAAGTTTGGATTCCCTTTAATACCAAGTGTTAATTTATTATTTGAAGAACCAATTTCGCTATCTGATTCATTAATAAACTTTATACCATTAGCATCTGGAGTTATGGCACTAGGATTACTAATTAATAAAGATTTTAAAGCCGTTAAATAAGAAAGTGGCAATTCAATCTCATTTTCTGAAGGCCAAATTACATCTGCAGCAGTTGAACCATGAGGAGTTACTTTTAACGGAATTTCTATTTGATAAAAATTATCTGTAAAATCATTTCCAAATCTTAAGAAAGCAACCATTTCATCATCAGCTAGAGTCTGATCTTCTAAGGCTTCTGCGTGCAAAAACATACGTAATTTTTTAAATTGACGCATATCAACATTAACATTTTTAAAAACCGCTCTAGAATCATTTAACTGTAAACCATTAACACTTCCGCCTAACTTGTCATAAACTCTTAATGATAAAGATTGTTCGTTTTGGTTTATAACAGTATTGTTATTGTATAATTGTTCTCTTTCGACTCCAGGTGGGGTAACATAATTAATTGGGCTTCTATTTCCATTTTCCTGAATGTTTATTGCTACAACATCAAAACCAGTATTATCATCATCTGGATCTACATCTAAAGCATCTAAAGTATTTGTATACCTTCTCCATTCTCCTCTAACTAAATCTAAAGCCCCAAAACGCAAAGTAACGGCGTCTTTAAATCCAGTCATATACATTCTCATAAATCGTATTGACCTAAAGTCTGAAATTGAACCCACTTGATTTGCCGTTGTAAATTCTTGAATTGGAATCTTATACAATATCCATCTCACTTTTCCTGTTGTACCATTTGGAAGAGTAATTGCGTTATCTTCTCTAACATCAGCAATATAGTCTTGACCTGTAGGAACTGTTGAACCTTCTGGATAATAATTAATTGGAACTTCAAACTTAAAATAAGCATTAATCGTATTCATGGTGTTATCACGATTAATATCTTCAACATCTGGTAAGGTTGTATTTCCTCTATTTGTATCGGTTACATTTACAGGTGAGTTACCTTCAACCCCATTATAGTTTTTGTATCTTTCTACAACACCTCCATTTGCATTTAAATAAAATTGATAATTATCATAAGCAGGGTCAGGTTGTCCTGCAAAAGCAGGAAATTTAACTGCTTCCTCTGCATCAGTTAATCCATCAAAACCAACATCTTGAATTGCTCTATTAGCATCATTAGTATCAAAAGCATAAATTAAAGATTGAGAAGTAGGTATTTCCCCCCAATTGGTTTCTATAGTTTGCTGAGTTGAACCAACTTCAGGCAAACCATTTTCGTACAATTTACGACCATCTTTTAATACATCTTCAGCAATTTCACCTAGATTAAAAACTAGCTTACCTGTATTTGTAACATCTGCAGCTGCATTTCCATAATAAGGGTCCATAACCCAAAACTGAATATATTCAACATTTGATTGTTCAAAGTTTGTAGTACTTATTGATCTCATTATACCACCCCAATTATCAGGGGCATCAATTGCCGGAAATTGATTCGTTGCAGCTAAAGTAGGGTTAAAGTTATAAGCTCCTCTTTCTAAAGGATAGTAGCTTAAATCTAAAGTATTAACAACTGTAGATTGCCCTTGTGCTACATTAGTTACCGGATACAATTCTTCAATATAAATTCTTCTTGTACTATTTAAAGACAAGTCATTATCATTTATACCACTTGGTGTTTGTGTGTAAAATACAGGGTCTATTGAGTACCAAGAAAGTTTTGCTCTTTTATATCCAATACTTATGTTGTCTGAAGATGATTCAGTATCAGAAGGATCTCCATCAAAAGCACCTTCTAATGGAACACTTGCTAAACTCCATGTGCTTGATGAACGTAAATCTATTGTAGATTGAGAACCTTCAAAATCATCTACATAAGTAGTTGCTTCACCATTAAACTGGTCGGCCTTTGAAGCTCCTGGTTTTAAATATGCAACTTCTCCTCTGAATGATAAATTAGAAGGAACATCAGTATCAATATTTGGTAATTTATTAACCATCCTTGTGAAAAATGGAACTTCAGTAGAATAATTTGTATTTATACCAAAAATTGTATTGTTTATAGATTCCTGACCATAATTAGACTTATTTGTAAAAGGCTTTTCAGACAAATTCAATAAAGTTGCTCCAACTAAAAAGTTCTTATTGAATTGATGTTCTACATTTACACCCCAAAATCTTCTTGTTTGTTGCCCAAAAACAGAATTGTTCTCAACAGATATTTCAATTGGAGTATTAGAAGCTTGTAAAGAAGGATCTAAAATTTGAACTTTTCCTAATTGATAGTTTACAGTATAATCAACCCCTTCTACCAACAATCTTCCTCCGGCAGTAACCACAACAGATCCTTGCGGAACATTAAACGCCCCTATAGAAATTCCATCTCCACCTGTAGATTTAAACTTTCCACGCAGTTGAAATTTATTTTTTTCACTTTCTTGAAGTGCAGCTGCTTGTGTAGAGGTGTATAAGTTTCTAAAGACGTATTTACTTTGATTAGAATTATATGTCAATGGAATATCATAATCTTCACCGCTACTTGTATTTAATTTTGAAAACAAGTGTTCACCAAAAGGTTCTTTAGTCGTAAAAATAATTCTACCAGATTGAGTGTCTATTGTAACTCCTGGAACAAAATCAAAGAAACCATCTCCTCCATCTTGAGGATCATTTGTATAATTTAATTTATCAACATTAAATACTTTTAATAATGGTGTGTCAGCTACATCGGCTGGAAGCGGTGTTACACCAGATTGTGTGATGTAATTTAAAGGTGATGGATCTGTATATAATATATTTAATCTAAAATCTTCTTGTTGTAATTGATATGCTCCAGGAATTTGATAAATATTCTTCATCATTAAGTTCCATGTTGGCATTGTTAAATCAGCATAAGGTGCTTTTTGTTTAACTGCTGTTAAATTACTTTTTAATAATTTTAGAATTAACGCTTGAGAAGTTGGAACTCCAGTGGTGCTTACTTGTGTAGCATCAACTCCATCTGTACCAAATTCTCCAACTTGATAAACATCAGCTCCAACGGTATATTGGTAAGAAACAGCCAAAACTTCATCATTGGCTAATTTTTGATTTAATGAAATATATCCTAATTGAGGATGAAAAGTAAATTCAGAAGCTGTTAACTTTCTTGCATTTTCAAGTTTAGCATAATCTAAACCTTCATTAACTCCACCAATAACATTAAATCCGTTTCCTGCAGTTGCAATTTCTCTAATATCAGTTTTTAAAAAATAACCGGTCTCATTAATTTTATTTGGATTGAATCTATTATTTTTATTATCTGAAGGAGTATCTGCTGGCGCAATAAAAAAAGTTGGATTTGTTACCAAATCTATAGCTACAATTTCTTGAGAATTTACTCCCGATATTTGTCCTTCACCAATATCTTGAAGCGCAATAATATTTCTTAAATTATTTTCTGTAGAATTTACCCTATTCTGTTTGTTCGTAACCCAAACTTCAATTCTATTAATTTGAACTCTACTATTTATGTATGGGTAGTTAATAAGAGCCTTGTCGTATTGTTCTCTAAAATATTGTGATAAAAAATAATGTCTATCTGCATCATAATCAAGCGCAAAAACCTCAAAATCTTGTAATGTTCCACCTCCTTGAGATGTAACTGATCTTGTTTGTGATTTTTGTTCAGAGAAAACTCCTGTCACTTTAGTTTTACCAAATTGAAGTTGAGCCTTAACTCCAAACAAACTTTGTGCTCCTCTAATTAATGAATTTGATAACGGAAAACTAACATTACCAACTTCAAGTTTTTGAAGAATATCATCTTCATTAGAACCATACTCTAATTTAATTAAATTTTGAAACGCAAATGTAGACTCTGTATCATAGTTTATATTCACATTCAACCTTGTTCCTACTTTTCCTTGAAGTCCAACACTTATTCTTTGATCAAAATCAAAAGTTGTTGTCTTTCTATTTCTTGGAGAAAATGCTGGATTATCTTGTTTTGTAAATCGTACTCCTAAATCTAACTCAACAGAACCTGTAGGTTTAATATCTATAGTATTACTCCCAAAAATAGCTTCAAAGAATTTTGAATTTACATAATAACGAGGCAAAAGGTCTTTCCCTGCTTCAGTATCACCTTTTAGTGCTGCATCAGTTGCTGCTGACTTCTCTCGATAATACTTACGCATTTCTTCACGAAGAACTAATTCTTGATATTGTTCAGGAGTTAAGACAAGTGGATAGTTAATATTGAAACCATCAAATGAGCTGGTATAAATATATCTATCTGTTCCTGAATCATAAGTATAAGCCTCTACAATACTTTTCGGATTTGGGACTTCAATTATTCCTAAATCGACTCCTGTTTTTATAGTATCATTTTCCTCTTCGTCAACTTGCGAAAAAACCAGAAAAGGAGCAATAAAAATTAAAAGTTTTATTACTTGTATTAATTTATAAAACGTATTTTCTATAGTTGTCTTTTCCAAATTTTATAAACTTTTTAATGCTTGTTTAATTAACTCTTCAACAGTAGCATTTGGAGCATCTCTATTGATTTTTTCAATTACTTTTTCGGCAGATTTTCTAGCAAAACCTAGAACTTCTAAAGCAGATAACGCTTCTTCTTTATTTGTATTGCTTTCTATAATTGAAACTTCGTCTAAATTATATACTTTTAACACTTTGTCTTTTAAATCTAAAATTACTCTTTGTGCGGTTTTAGCTCCAATCCCTTTTATACTTTGCACTGTTGCAACATCATTTGAAGCTATGGCTTGTATAATTTGTTGAGGCGCTAACGAAGAGAGCATTGTTCTAGCAATATTAGCCCCAATTCCAGAAACAGAAATCAAGAACTTAAATAATTCCCTTTCTTGCTTTTCTACAAAACCAAATAAAGTATGAGAATCTTCTTTAACCTGAAGAAAAGTGAATAGCTTTAAATTTTCACCATCAGGTAATTGTGAAAAAGTATGTAAAGAAATATTAACATGATAACCCACTCCATTACAATCAATAACAACCTCAGTTGGTGTTTTTTCTACTAATCTACCCTGTATGTGTGTTATCATAATTTAAGTTCTGTTTGTTACCAAAAATAAAAAATATTATTGATTTCCTTGTCTTAATTTCCTTTCCTTTTCTTGAGCATCTACAACTGATACTGCAGCCATATTAACCATTTCTTCAACACTAGCCCCTAATTGGAAAATATGAACTGGCTTATCAAGACCTAACATTATTGGACCTATTGAGTCTGATTTATTCAGCTCTTTCATCATTTTATAAGTGATATTCGCAGAGTCTAAATTAGGAAAAATTAATGTGTTTACTTTTTTATCTACCAATTTTGAGAATGGGAACTTACTCTTTAATAGCTCGGAATTTAATGCAAAATCTGTTTGAATTTCTCCATCAACAATTAAATCAGGGTAGTATTTATGCAAATAAGCTACTGCTTCTCTTATTTTAGAAGAATTATGATTTGCTGAAGAGCCAAAATTTGAAAATGACACCATTGCAATAACCGGTTCCATTCCAAACATCCTTACTGTTTTTGCTGTCATCAAAGCAATTCGAGCTAAATCTTCTGCTGAAGGATCTGGGTTAATTGCAGTATCAGATAGAAAAATAGGACCACGACTAGTCATCATCATATTTGTTGTTGCAATTTTATCAACACCTGGAGCTTTTTCAATTAACTCTAAAACTGGCTTAACAACTGTTGGATAACTTCTAGAATATCCCGTCACAAGTGTATCAGCTTCTCCTTCGTTAATCATCATTGCTGCAAAATAATTACGTTCTCTCATCCATTTTTGAGCATCTAGAAAAGTAATCCCTCTTCTTTGTCTAGATTTCCAAAATGATTTTGCATAAACATCTCTTCTTTCTTTTTCTTTTTTTGATTTTGGATCTATAATTGTAACGTTAGCATCAAAACCTATCTCCTCTTTTAACTCTTGAATAATTTCTCGGTTTCCAAGCAATATTGGTTCACCAATTCCTTCTTCATGAACAATTTGAGCTGCTTTTAAAACATCTAAATGGTCTGCTTCTGCAAAAACAACTCGCTTTGGATTTGTTTTTGCTCTATTAACTAACATACGAATCATCTTATTATCAGAACCTAATCTGTTCAATAATTCTTCTTCATATTTATTCCAATCCTGAATTTCAACTTGCGCTACACCAGAATCCATTGCCGCTTTTGCAACCGCTGGAGCAACGACAGAAATCAACCTTGGATCGAACGGCTTAGGAATAATATAGTCTTTTCCGAAATTTAATTTAGTCTCACCATAAGCAATATTTACTTGTTCTGGCACTGGTGTTTTTGCTAATTCAGCTAAAGCTCGAACCGCAGCCATTTTCATTTCTTCATTAATCTTAGTGGCTCTAACATCTAGAGCACCTCTAAAAATATATGGAAATCCTAATACATTATTAACCTGATTAGGGTGGTCTGAACGACCAGTTGCCATAATAATATCTTCACGAGCATTAATTGCAACATTATAATCTATTTCAGGTATTGGGTTTGCCATTGCAAAAACAATTGGATTTGAACTCATTGTCATTAACATTTCGGCTGAAAGAATATTTCCTGCTGAAAGCCCTAAAAAAACATCCGCGCCATGAATAGCTTGAGTTAATGTTTTTGGATTACATGACTTAGCGTATTTTAATTGTAAGCTCGATAAATCTTCTCTACATGTAGTTAGCATTCCGTCTTTATCAAACATCAAAATATTATCTACTTTAACTCCAAGTAAAACATATAAATTAGCACATGCTAAAGCTGCTGAACCAGCACCCGAAACCACAACTTTTACTTTTTCAATATCCTTTCCTGCTAACTCTAACGCGTTTAATAAAGCTGCAGAAGAAATTATTGCTGTTCCATGCTGATCGTCATGCATTACAGGTATATTTAACTCTTCAACCAACCTTCTTTCGATTTCGAATGATTCCGGCGCTTTTATATCTTCAAGGTTAATACCCCCAAAAGTAGGAGCTATGTTTTTTACTGTTTGAATAAATTGCTCTACATCTTTTGTACCTACTTCAATATCAAAAACATCAATATCGGAAAATATCTTAAATAACAAGGCTTTTCCTTCCATTACAGGCTTAGACGCCTCTGGACCAATATCACCTAGCCCTAAAACAGCAGTACCATTAGAAATTACAGCGACTAAATTACCTTTTGCAGTATATTTATATACATTATCAACATCTTTTGCAATTTCAAGACATGGCTCTGCAACACCAGGAGAATATGCTAAAGACAAGTCTCTTTGTGTAGCGTATTTTTTTGTTGGAACTACCTGAATTTTACCAGGTGTAGGCTTAGCGTGATATAATAATGCTTCTCTTCTTTTTGTATCTTTATGCATATGATTAAATCTATATGAACTTACAAAGTTAACATAAGCATATCAACAAAAAAAATTTAAATGAGTGTTTTAAAAATTAAATATTTAGATCAAAATACCTTAAAAAAACAAAGTTTCAATAAACTTTAAAATAAACATAAAAAAGAAACCAAAGTATTCAACTTTGGTTTTCTAGAATAATTATTAATTACATTAATTTTTAAAATAATCCGCCTTGTATATTTGCTTTTATTTTTCCTAAATGTTTATATGCTTTTTCTGTTACTTCACGACCTCTTGGAGTTCTCATTAAAAAACCTTCTTGAATTAAAAATGGTTCATAAACCTCTTCAATGGTTTCACTACTTTCCGAGACTGCCGTAGCAATAGTCGTTAAACCTACTGGACCACCTTTAAATTTTTCAATTATAGTAATTAGTATTTTATTATCCATCTCATCTAGTCCGTTAGCATCTACATGCAGTGCTTTTAAAGCAAATTTTGAAATTTCAATATCTATACTACCATTACCTTTTATTTGTGCAAAATCTCTAACTCTTCTTAATAATGCATTTGCAATACGAGGAGTCCCTCTACTTCTACCTGCAATTTCAATTGCTGCTTCGTTTGTAATTGGCATATTTAAAATAGATGAACTACGCTCTACAATAGAAGTAAGCAACTCTGTATTATAATACTGCAAACGACTTTGTATACCAAAACGGGCACGCATTGGAGCAGTTAATAAGCCTGAACGAGTTGTTGCTCCAACAAGTGTAAAAGGGTTAAGGTTTATTTGAACAGTACGAGCATTTGGCCCTGACTCTATCATGATATCAATCTTAAAATCTTCCATTGCTGAATACAAGTATTCCTCTACAATAGGACTTAAACGATGTATTTCATCAATAAAAAGAATATCTCTATCCTCCAAGTTGGTAAGCAAACCAGCTAAATCACCAGGCTTATCAAGTACTGGCCCAGAAGTAATTTTAATACCAACACCTAATTCATTTGCTAAAATATTAGCTAATGTTGTTTTTCCCAAACCCGGAGGACCATGAAATAAAGTATGATCCAAGGCTTCTTGTCTTAAATTAGCAGCCTGAACAAAAATTTGCAAGTTTTCTAAAACTTGCTCTTGTCCAGCAAAATCGTCAAAAGATAAAGGTCTTAGTGCCTTTTCAACATCAATTTCTTGAGGAGTAAACCTATCTTTATTTGGATCTAAATTTTCATTCATAATACAAATATATGCAAACTTAAAATAAAAATACCTTTCCATATGGAAAGGTATTTTTATATATTTAAAAAAGCTATCTTAATGATGTAATTCTTCTTCCCCTTCCATCATAGGAACTGTCTGAGGTACAAAGTCATCTTCATGACCTGGCTTACTATAGTCATATGGCCAACGGTGAACTTCTGGAATTTCTCCAGGCCAATTACCATGAATGTGTTCTACAGGAGTTGTCCACTCTAAAGTATTAGATCTCCATGGGTTTTGAGTAGCTTTCTTACCATAGAACATACTATAAAAGAAGTTCCAAAAGAAAACAATTTGAAAAGTTGCACCAACAATAGCAAATATGGTAATTAAAACATTAACATCAGCTAATTCATCGAATAATGGGAAAGCAGAGTTAGTATAATAACGTCTTGGTAAACCTGCCATACCTATAAAATGCATCGGGAAGAAAACACCATAAGCACAAACTACAGTTACCCAAAAGTGAACATATCCTAAAGTTTTATTAAGCATTCTACCAAACATTTTTGGATACCAATGATAAACACCAGCAAAGAATCCATAAAGGGCAGAAATACCCATTACTAAATGGAAATGCGCAATAACGAAATATGTATCGTGAACATTAATATCTAAAGTACTATCTCCTAATATAATTCCAGTTAAACCACCAGTAATAAAAGTTGAAACAAAACCAATTGAGAATAACATAGCTGTATTCAATTGCAAATTACCTTTCCATAATGTTGTAATCCAGTTAAATGCTTTAACTGCAGAAGGTATTGCAATTAATAAAGTTGTAAATGTAAATACTGAACCTAAGAAAGGATTCATTCCTGAGATAAACATATGGTGACCCCAAACAATTGTTGAAAGAAATGCAATAGCAATAATTGAGGCAATCATAGCACGGTAACCGAAAATTGGTTTTCGTGAACTTGAAGCCATAATTTCAGAAACGAGACCCATTGCAGGTAAAATAACAATATAAACCTCAGGGTGACCAAGAAACCAAAACAAGTGCTCAAATAAAACCGGGGAACCTCCTTGATAATGAAGAACTTCACCTGATATAAAGATATCAGACAAGAAGAATGATGTTCCAAAACTTCTGTCAAAAATTAACAATAATGCAGCAGAAAACAAAACTGGAAAAGAAACAATACCAATAATAGCCGTTACAAAAAACGCCCAAATTGTCAATGGCAAACGAGTCATTGTCATTCCTTTCGTTCTTAAATTAATAACTGTTACAACATAGTTTAAAGATCCCATTAATGAAGAAGCAATAAAAATAGCCATTGACACTAACCATAATGTCATACCTGTCCCAGAACCAGGGATTGCTTGTGGTAATGCACTTAATGGTGGATAGATTGTCCAACCTGCAGAAGCCGGACCAGATTCTACAAACAATGAAGCAATCATTATAATACAAGAAACAAAAAACATCCAATATGAAAGCATATTCATAAATCCAGATGCCATATCTCTAGCTCCAATTTGTAAAGGAATTAATAAGTTACTAAAAGTACCACTCAATCCAGCTGTAAGAACAAAGAATACCATTATGGTACCATGAATTGTAACTAAAGCTAAATAAATATCATTTCTCATAACTCCTCCTGGAGCATAATCTTCGCCTAAAAATATTTTAAATATCTCAAAAGATTCCTCTGGCCAAGCAATTTGCATACGAAAGAAAATAGACATCATAACTCCTATGATTCCCATTAACATTCCTGTAATTAAATATTGCTTAGCAATCATCTTATGGTCAATACTAAAAATATATTTAGTAATGAAAGTTTCTTTATGATGACCGTGTTCGTGTGCTGACATAATCTTATTCTAAAAAATTAAAAAAAACCTAATTATTTTATAACTTGTGCTACTACAACAGTAGAATCAACTACTTGAGACGGAGTAACTTCTTTAACTTCTACAGGTGCAGGTGCATTTGCATCCTTCCAAACTTTAGTAACAGTTGGTTTTTCTGCTAACCATTTCTTGAAATCCTCTGGAGTATCAACTACAACTTTCATTTGCATATTGTAGTGAGAAGCTCCGCAAATTTTATTACACAATAATAAATAATCAAAAGTGTAAGGATCTAAAGCTTCTTTACCTTCTGCAACAAGCTTAAGGCTTTTAGCAGCTCTAATTTTATTTATTTTATTTACTTTTTCAATTATTTTATCATCTAAACGCATTTCAGCAGTTGTAACTGTAGGAACAAACGCAAACTGAGTAACCATACCTGGAACACAATTCATTTGAGCCCTAAAGTGAGGCATGTATGCAGAATGTAGAACATCTTGAGAACGAAATTTAAAAACAACTTTTTTACCAAGAGGAATATGTAATTCACCAGTTACAGCTTTGTCATCATTTGCAGCAGGATCTTCCATATCAACACCTAAAGTATTAACACCTTCAATATATCTAACATTAGCTTTACCTAGAGTATTATCTTCACCTGCATATCTAGCTTCCCAAGAAAATTGTTTGGCATAAACTTCTACATACATTACATCTTCTTCTTCATCATAAAACATAATATCATTCCAAGTATATAAACCATAAAGAATTAACCCTGAAAGAACAATTACAGGAATAATAGTCCAAATTGCTTCCAATTTATTATTGTCAGCAAAATATAGTGCTTTTTGGCCTTCTCTACCACTATACTTGTGTGTAAAATAATGTAGTAAAAACTGAGTTATAGTTTGAACGAAGAAAATTAATGCCATCGAGATGTTCATTAAATTATCAACTTCCGAACCATGAGCAGAGGCAGGTGTTCCTAATACTAAATCCCCCCAAGCAACTAGAGAATAAATAGTGAATAGATATATGAAACCAACAAAGGCAAACATTAAATAACCATTAACTTTATTATCATGATCATTAGCCACTTCAGAATTATCTTTTGAAGTACCAACTTGAGTAAGGTCAAAAATTTTAGTCAATTGCCAAACAGCAATTCCAATAAAAGCTAAAACTAAGAATATCAATAAACTTGTCATTTGTTTATTTCTTTTAAATATTAATAATGAAAATGTTTGCTCTCTTCAATATAAGGGTTTCTTTTTGCTACAAGAGGCGCTTTAGTTAAAGCAGTAAATACAACAAAAATAAATAACCCTAAGAAGAAAAATAATGAGCTAATTTCTGGAATACCAATAAACCATTGATCACCAACCGTTGCAGGCATAATCATATTGAAAAAATCAATATAATGACCAAATAATATAACAATACCAGCCATTACAATAATCCATGTTAATCGTTTAAAATCAGTATTGATTAAAATTAACAATGGGAATATAAAGTTCATAACTAACATTCCAAAAAACGGTAAATTATAATCTTCTATTCTAGTTATAAAATAAGTAACTTCTTCAGGAATATTTGAATACCAAATTAACATAAATTGAGAAAACCATAAATAAGTCCAGAAAATACTAATTCCAAACATGAATTTAGCTAAATCATGGATATGACTTGTATTTACCTCCGGTAACAAACCTTTGGACTTTAAGTATAAAGTAATTAATGCAATAGTAGTTATACCGCTTACAAAGAAACTAGCAAAAACATACCATCCAAATAAAGTACTATACCAATGAGGATCAACAGACATAATCCAATCCCAAGACATCATAGATTCAGAAATAATAAAGAATACTAAAAACATCGCAGAGATATTAAAATTCTTTTTGAAGAATGAATTATCAATAGCATTATCTTGAGCAATAGAATTTTTTCTAGAAAAATAACGATATAAATTCCAAAACCCTAAAAATATAACAGCTCTTATTAAAAAGAATGGAACATTTAAAAAGCCTACTTTACCTTGTAATAAATGATCTTTAGCAACCACCGCATCATCCATCCAAACAAATAAATGATTAAAATGCATACCCGATAATACTAAAACTAAAAAGAAAATAATAGAACCTGGTAACAAATAACTTGTAATACCTTCCATTACCCTAAAAAGAACTGGAGACCAACCTGCCTGCGCAACATATTGAATAGCATAAAAAGCTAAAACCCCTAAAGAAAGCAACATAAAGAAAATACAAGCAACATAAAAAGCAGCCCAAGGCTTATTTTGCAATTGATGTAATACATGCTCTAAATGTTCTTTGTGTTCTGCATCTGCATGTGCATCGTGAGAATCAGCATCATGATGGATTGTTGTTTCTGCATGAGCATCATGTCCATGTTCAGCGTTTACTATCTGTTCAACTTCTTCAATAGTTTTTGGAGCATTCATAAAGCCAACCCCAATACCAATTAACCCTACAATCATAAGGATAAAAGAAAAAGTTTTTAATTTACTTGAAAATGTATACATATCAATGATTTTCAAAAAAGTGTTTTACAATTATAATTCAGACTTCAATTTCAAAACGTAATCAGCAACTACCCATCTTTCCTCTTGAGAAAGTTGATTTGCATGAGAACCCATAGAATTTAATCCATAAGTAACTACGTGAAATATACTTCCACTAGATATTTCTCTATCAGCATAGCTAGGAACTCCTAAGAACTTCTCTCTTTTAACTAAAGTCCCTTTTCCGTCACCTTTCTCACCATGACAAATTGCACAATAAATATTGAACAATTCTTTACCTTTCTCTTCGTTTTTAGAAATACTGTCTAAAGGCGAACTAGTAATGGTTTTAGAAAGGGCGTAACCTTCCGGAGTATTTGGAATTTCATAAGGAACAAATCCTCTTTTAACAGAACCTTCTGCAGGTAATTGACCTTCTTTTCCTTTTAAACCATTTTTAGAATTAAATGATTCTGATTCCGAATAAGTTTCATATGCAACTGATTCATACATATTAGGGAAAAATTGGTAGTTTGGCTTCGACTTATCAAAGCAAGAAGTTGCTAAGAAAGACAAACCTAATACACCTACTATTTTATATAAGCTTTTCATATCTTGATATTAATGCTTTTCGATTACTTTAACTTCTACCGCACCTGTTGAATGGAAAAAAGAAATTAATTCTTCCTCGTTTCCATGAACTCCAACTTCCATTAAAAAATGATCATCTGTAGTTCTTACATCAGGATTTTCAGCTTGTTTAAATGGCCATAACTTACTTCTCATGTAAAAAGTAATTACCATTAAATGGGCTGCAAAAAAAACTGTCATTTCAAACATAATTGGCACGAATGCCGGCATATTTTCTAAATAACTAAAACTTGGTTTACCACCAATATCTTGTGGCCAATCATGAATCATAATAAAACTCATCATAAAAGTTGCAATTGAAATCCCAACTAAACCATACATAAATGATGCAATTGCAATTCTCGTTGGAGCTAACCCCATAGCTTTATCTAATCCGTGTACTGGAAAAGGTGTATAAACCTCTTCGATATGATGATGAGCTGCTCTTGTTTGCTTTACAGCATCCATTAAAACATCATCATCATTATATATAGCGTGTATAACTTTATTACTCATGATATTAATGATTATCTGAATGATTGTGACCGTTTTCTTCTCTTTCTCTTTTATAATTATCTCCAGAAGATTTTAAAATGGTTTTAACCTCTGCTTGAGCAATTACAGGGAAACTTCTAGAATATAATAAAAATAATACAAAGAAGAATCCGATTGTTCCTATAAAAATACCTGCATCGACAAATGTTGGTTGAAACATAGTCCAAGATGATGGTAAATAATCTCTATGTAAAGATGTTACAATAATTACGAAACGCTCAAACCACATACCCACGTTTACAACGATAGAGATAATAAACGAAGCCATAATACTTGTTCTAATTTTCTTAAACCACATAACTTGTGGAGAAATAACATTACAAGTCATCATTAACCAGTAAGACCACCAGTAAGGACCAGTTGCTCTATTTAAGAATGCGTATTGTTCATATTCTACTCCAGAGTACCATGCAATGAATAACTCAGTGATGTAAGCACAACCAACAATAGAACCTGTAATCATGATTACAATATTCATTAATTCGATGTGTTGTACTGTAATATAGTCTTCTAAGTTAGATACTTTTCTCATAATAATTAACAATGTATTTACCATTGCAAATCCAGAGAAAATAGCTCCTGCTACGAAATAAGGAGGAAGAATTGTTGTGTGCCAACCTGGAATAACAGAAGTTGCAAAGTCAAAAGATACAATTGTGTGTACAGAAAGTACAAGAGGAGTAGCCAAACCAGCTAACACCAATGATACTTCTTCAAAACGTTGCCAATCTTTTGCTCTACCACTCCATCCGAAAGATAAAATTGAGTATACTCTTTTTGTGAAAGGAGTTATCGCTCTATCTCTAAGCATTGCAAAGTCAGGTAATAAACCAGTCCACCAGAAAACTAATGATACTGATAAATACGTTGAAATTGCAAATACGTCCCAAAGTAATGGAGAGTTAAAATTAACCCATAATGAACCAAATTGATTTGGAATAGGTAATACCCAATATCCTAACCATGGACGTCCCATGTGAATAATAGGGAACAAACCAGCTTGCATTACAGAAAAAATCGTCATAGCTTCTGCAGAACGGTTAATAGCCATTCTCCATTTTTGACGGAACAATAGTAATACTGCTGAAATTAAGGTTCCGGCATGACCAATACCAACCCACCAAACGAAGTTAGTAATATCCCAAGCCCAACCAACTGTTTTATTTAATCCCCAAGTTCCTATACCTGTAGATACGGTATATATCATACAACCTAATCCGTAAAGGAAAGCTGCTAATGCGATTGAAAATACAATCCACCATTGTTTATTAGCTCTACCTTCAACAGGTGCAGCAACATCTACAGTAACATCGTGGTAGGATTTACTTCCTACTACTAAAGGTTTTCTAATGGGTGCTTCGTAATGAGACGACATATCCTTTATTTTGTTTCTTAATTAATAATTATTTATCGTTTCTAACTTTAACATGGTAGAATACATTTGGTTTTGTACCAATGTGTTCTAATAAATGATACATTCGGTCATCTTCTACTAAAGTAGCTACTTGACTATCTTTATCATTTACGTCTCCAAAAATCATTGCCCCACTTGAACAAGCTGCAGAACAAGCTGTTTGGAATTCACCATCTTTAACTAATCTACCTTCACGCTTAGCGTTTAACTTAACAGATTGAGTCATCTGGATACACATAGAACATTTCTCCATAACTCCACGTGAACGAACATTAACATCTGGGTTTAATACCATACGTCCTAAATCATCATTCATATGATAATCAAATTCGCTGTTTTTATTGTATAAGAACCAGTTGAATCTTCTTACTTTATATGGACAGTTGTTTGCACAGTAACGAGTACCTACACAACGATTGTATGCCATATGGTTTTGACCTTCTCTACCATGAGATGTAGCAGCAACAGGACAAACTGTCTCACATGGAGCGTGATTACAGTGTTGACACATTACTGGCTGGAAAGCCACTTGAGGATTTTCTGCAGGATCTTCCATTGCAGACAAAGTACTTACAGAGTTTATAAGACCTGAAGTTCCTCCTTTAAGTTTGTTATCTCCATCAAAAGTATCTTGAGAAGAATAGTATCTATCAATACGCAACCAGTGCATATCTCTACTTCTTCTTACTTCATCTTTACCAACAACAGGAACATTGTTTTCTGCATGACATGCAATAACACAAGCTCCACATCCAGTACAAGCATTCAAATCAATTGATAAATTGAAATGATGACCTGTAGACCTGTCAAATGAAGTCCATAAATCAACTTCTGTAGCAGGAGTATCTTTATGATCTAAAGAAACCATAGGAACTGGATTCCAAACAGCAGCATCTTTAGAATTAAATATTTCTAAGGTAGTTTCTTTGATAATATCACCTCTACCCATTAATGTCTTTTGTAATTGAACACAAGCAAATTCATGTTCACCATCTTCTTTAGCAATCGAAACAGTTTGATTTGCATTTAAGTTAGCGTATAAAGCATATGCATTAACACCTACTTGCATTTCTTGTTTCATTGAAGCTGTTTTACCGTAACCAAAAGCTAAACCAACAGCACCTTTTGCTTGACCAGGCTGAATGATAACTGGTACATTACTTAAAGTTGCATTTCCAACTTTTAAAGTTACATAACTACCATTTAAACCTCCATTAGCAACATTCCAGTTTTCTAATCCTAATTTTTCAGCATCAGCTTTAGAAACTGTAACATAATTATCCCAAGAAACTCTTGTGATAGGATCTGGAAATTCTTGTAACCAAGGATTATTTGCTTGTTGACCATCACCCATCCCAGTTTTAGTATACAATACTAAATCAAGACCAGTAGATTTTGAAGAAGCTAATTTTGAAGCAGAAGCAGAAGCTTCTAAAACACTTGCAGACAATGGTGCAACTTCAGCAACAGAAAAACCATCATGAACCGTTTGATTCCATGATTTACCATTTAACTGACTTGCAGCAAAACCTTTTAAATAATCGTGATAAGAAGTAGCATTTTCATTTAATGACAATAAAACTTCTTGAAATTGTTTTGTATCAAATAATGGACGAATTGTTGGTTGCATAACACTATAATGTCCTCTTGAAAGAGATACATCTCCCCAAGACTCTAAATAATGTGGTGCTGCAGCAGCAATAGTTGTTACACTAGCTGTTTCATCTTCCTTCATAGAGAAAGCAACAGAAAGTTTCACTTTTTTAAGTCCTGCTAAAAATTCTTTTGAATTAGCTAACGTATAAACTGGATTAACACCACTCATAATTAAAGTATGAACAGAACCAGCATTCATATCAGCTACTAATTGAGCAACTGCTTTTGCATCTCCCTTTCTAGTTAAACGAGCAGAAGAAGGATTAAATGCCTCAGAAGAAATCTTAGCATTGATAGCTAAAACTAATAATTGAGCATCTTTATCATCTAAACCAGTAACCACAACCCCTTTTGCACCAGCAGCACTTAATTGTTTAGCCGCTTTAGCAACTTCAGCATTCTTTGGAGTTGACCCATTAAAAACAGCATTGTATATGTCTGCTAAAGCAATTTTTTGCTCTGCTACATTTAAAGGAATTCTTTTATCAGCATTAGCACCAGCTAAAGACATGTTTGCCTCAATTTGAATATGCTTTGACATTTTACCTTGCTTAGGCACACGTCCTTTTGCATAAGAAGCATCAAATCCACCTCCTTGCCAATCTCCTAAGATATCAGCACCAACAGATACGATTACATCTGATTTTGAAAAATCATAATCAGCTAAACCTCTAACTCCATAAACAGATTGAAAAGCATCTAAAGCATTTGATTCTGAAACCGCATCATAAACTACTTGTTTAACAGTTGGATATTTAGCAATTAAATCAGCAATCAACGCATCAGTAGATGGACTTGCCATAGTATTAGTTAATAACACTACATTTCCACCTTTAGCTTTTGCATCTTCTAATGAAGATTTTATTTTAGAAGTAACTTCTGACCAAGCAGCGTCTTTACCTGCAATTTTAGATTGCTTTAAACGTAAGCTATCATATAATGAAAGTACAGAAGCATGAACTCTTGCATTTGCACCAGAAATTGCTCCTTCTAATTTATTATTTTCAACTTTAATTGGACGACCTTCGCGAGTCTTAATTAAAATGTTAGCAAAATCAAAACCATCTGCAATAGTTGTTGCATAATAATCTGCAACACCAGGAATTACCTCTTCTGGTTGCACTACATAAGGAATCGATTTTACAACTGGACCTTCACAAGCAGCCAACGAAGCAGCAGCAGTACTAAATCCAACATATTTCAAAAAGTCACGACGAGAAGTTGATGCATTTGCAAGTGAATCCTTATCTCCTAAAAACTCATCTACAGGAATTTGCTCAACAAACTCATTGTTTCTTAGCGTCTCAACAATAGAGCTATTTTCGTTTAGCTCTTCAACACTTTTCCAGTATTTTTTGTTTGATGCCATATTATATATAGATATTAACTTCTTAATTTATTATTAATAGTGGCATTTACCACATTCTAAACCTCCCATTTGCGCTGCAGTTAGACTACTAACACCATATTTTTTAGAAAGCTCTTCGTGTACTTTTTTATAGTACTCATTATCTTCAACTTTCACATTTGTTTCTCTGTGACAGTTAACACACCAACCCATTGTTAATGGAGAATGCTGCTTCATAATTTCCATCTCTTCAACAGGACCATGACAAGTTTGACACTCTACACCTGCGACAGTTACGTGTTGCGAATGATTAAAGTAAACAAAATCTGGTAAATTATGAATTCTAACCCATTTAACAGGAGTAGTTTTCCCAGTATATTTTTGTGTTGATTTATCCCAACCTACCGCATCATACAACTTTTGAATTTCAGCATTATAATCTACACCAAACTCATTTCCTTCAGCCAAAGTTTCAGGAGCAACCTCACCAATGTTTTTATGACAATTCATACACACATTTAAAGAAGGAATATTAGAATGCTTACCAACTCTAGCAGCAGAGTGACAGTATTTACAGTCAATCTCGTTATCACCTGCATGTATTCTGTGAGAATAATGAATTGGCTGAACTGGTTCATAATCTTGATCCACCCCTACTTGCATTAAGTACCCGTAAGCAAAATATGCAGACATTAATAAAAACAAAATTGCGGTAACTAAAACCAAAAATTGATTTTTAGCATATGCTTTCCACAAAGGTAAAGATTTTTCTTTCGAAGCAACCTCAATACCATTAGAACTAGCTATTTTAGTCAAAACATTTCTAACCAAAAACAACATTACAACCAACATCAACAACACTAACGAAAGCGCTCCTAATATCACATTGTTTGAAATTCCAGAATCTGTATTAACTGTAGCATTTTCAACACCAGGAACAGGTCCAGCAGGCGCAGGAGCAACTTCAGAAGTGTAAGCTAAAATATTATCAATGTCAGCATTTGACAATTGAGGAAATGCCGTCATTGGCACTTTTCCATTTTCTTCAAAAACTTTTATAGCCTGAGCATCTCCTGACTTTATAAGGTCACTACTGTTTTTTACCCATTTATACAACCATTCTTTATCATACTTATCTGCAACACCACGAAGCGCAGGCCCCGTTGCTTTTGCATCTAATTTATGACAAGCTGCACAATTAGCATTAAACAACTCTTTACCCTTTGCCGCATCCGCACCTACTGAAGCAGGAACTGCCGCTTCTTCAGCAGTATCTTGAGAATACACAGATAAAGAAAAAGATAGCAATAAAGCTAAACTGAAGAAAATCCTTGAAAACGAATTATGGTTACCCACCTTTTTCATATTTAATTAATGATTATCGACAAAATTGGTACGATATTAGTATAAATAACTATATAAAACACCGTACTAAAATTTTAAACTCCGACAAAAATACAATATTCGAACTATTCAAAAAACCTTAATATTATCTTAAAATGTAATTTATATTTATTCTAAATAATTTCATGGGTTTTGATTTCTATTTTTAGTTGTATTTTTGTTTTAAATATAATTCATTATGAGAAATTTAGCCCATAAACCAATTTTACTTATCAGTTTCATATTCTTATTGTTATGTACAAAAAGTTTTAGTCAAGATTTAAAAACTTCGGTTGAACAAGATGTAAAATTTCAAACTTTATTAAAAGAAAAGCAAAAAATAAACAACAACTTATCAATAATTGATAATTATAAAATTCAAATATTTTATGGGTCTGGAGAAGAATCTAAGAAGAAACTTTCGGAATTTAAGCGTGACTTTAAGGATATAGAAGGCACAATTATCTATTCAAACCCTACATATAAAGTATTCGTAGGGAATTATAAATCACGCCTTCATGCCGAAAAATTCTTGATAGAAATTAAGAAAAAATACCCTAGCGCGCTTTTAATAAAACCAGGCAAATAGAATAGTTTTGAAAAAAATTTTCTCAATCTTTTTTTTTACCTCATTTGGTATTCTTTTATTTTTTCAGAATTCTGAACCATTGATTGAAAAATTATTAGAAATAAGACAGAATTACATTATAAAAAAATCAGACTTTGAAACTACTTTTATATTTTCAAAAGAGAATTATTTAACCATCAAGAATGCTAAGGAAATTATTGTTGCGGACAAATATTATGACATAAAAAAAGTAATACAACTACATAGCAAAGTTAAACTTATAGTAATAGAAGATAAAAATGAAAGTCTTTTTAAGTTTATCAGTTACTCTTTAAAGAAAGAAAACTCAAAAAAAAACAAGGCTAAATTTAAAAGAAACATTATTTTAGCTTTACTCACACCTCAAGAAATTGAAACAAGACACACATTAATTGACCGTGTATTAAAACCATTTTACAAAGAACAAAACAATCCCAATAAAATAGTTTCACTTTTATTAAAACCACCAATTATTTTAACAAAAAACCAAGTATAGAATTACTAAATAATATTTTTTAAAATAATTAAAATGAAATGAAAAAATTAATAAACTTAACTTTATTAATTGTGTCTTTTATTGGCTTTGCTCAAATAGAAAAAGATACAACTAAAACAAATCAACTTGAAGAAGTTGTTGTAACAACAAAAAGAACAATAAAAGAAAAAGAATTTATTGCATCTCAAATTGAATCAGTATCACAAAAGGAAATTGAATTTCAAAATTTTCAAAACACAGCAGATTTATTAGCAAATTCAGGAAATGTTCATGTACAAAAATCTCAACAAGGTGGAGGAAGCCCTTCTATAAGAGGTTTTGAAGCAAGTAGAGTTTTACTACTTGTTGACGGCATTAGAATGAATAATTTAACCTACAGAGCAGGTCATTTACAAAACGTAATTACAGTTGATGAGAACATGTTAGAAAACGTCGACATCTTTTTCGGACCTTCTTCAACTCTTTTTGGAAGTGATGCACTAGGAGGAACTGTAAGTATGAATACAAAAAAAGCTAAATTTTTAAACGGCAATAATAAATCATTAAGTGGAAATATTTCTACACGATATGGTTCTGTTAATGAAGAAAAATCAGGCTATTTTGACATTAATTATGCAACTCAAAATTTCGCTTCTTTAACTGCTTTTTCTTATAATGATTTTGGAGATTTAAGAATGGGGAAAAACAAGAATCATAATGGAGATTATTTTGGCGAGAGACCTTTTTATGTTACTACACTTGCAGACGGCACTGATGTTTTAACCCAAAACAGCGACAAGTATATTCAAAAAAACTCAGGTTACAAACAATACAACATTATGCAAAAATTTGCATATAAAACGTCTAGTGGTTTTGATCATGGGTTAAATTTTCAATATTCAAATACAAATGATATCCCAAGATATGATCGCTTAACAGATGTTTCAGGAACAGGACTAAAATTTGCAGAATGGTATTATGGACCACAAGAAAGATTACTTGCAATATACAGTTTAAACAAAAACAAAGCATTTCTAGAAAGCGATTTAGAGATTGACATTGCTTATCAAAATACAAATGAAAGCAGAAACTCAAGGCGTTTTGGAAATGAAAACTTAGAGCACAATTACGAAAAAGTAAATGTATTTTCGGCAGGAATTAATCTTCATAAAAAATTCAATAAAAGTGAGTTGTTCTATGGTTTTGAGTCATATTATGAAACTTTAAAATCAACTGCTGAAATTGAAAACATTAATACTGGAGAAACAAGTCCTTTTCAAACACGTTATCCTAATGGAGAGAACAATATGACTCGTAATGATCTTTACATTTCCTATAATGAAAATTTTAACGAAAAAACAGCTTGGAATATAGGTGCACGTTTTGGCTATACTACATTGAACAGTACAATTGATGATGATACTCTTTTTCCTTTACCATTTAATAGTATAGAACAACACAATTTTACTTATAGTGGTACAGCAGGAATTGTATATAAAACATCTCAGAATGTAAGTTTAAAAACCAACATTAGTACTGGTTATAGGTCTCCAAATATTGATGATTTAGCAAAAGTATTCGATTCTGGAAATGGTATACTTATTGTTCCAAACGCCGATTTACAATCTGAAAAAACAGTCACTGGAGATTTAGGGTTAACAATTAAATCAACAAATAAAAGATTTCAAATTGAAACTACTTATTATTATACAAGAATGTATGATGCGATTGTTACCGACACATTTACATATGAAGGTCAAAGTACAATTAACATTAATGGAGAAACAAATACTATTTTTGCTAACCAAAATAAAGGAAAAGCATTTATTACTGGGTTTTCAACAAATATAAAGGCATATTTAATTGAAAGTTTACAATTTCATGGAAATTTCAATTACACACTTGGCCGTATTATTGAAGACGACAATTCAAAATCTCCATTAGATCATATTGCGCCTTATTACGGGAAAATTGGTTTACTATATTCAAAAAAATGGGGAACGCTTGAAGCATACATGCTGTATAATGGCAAAAAAGATATTAGTGACTATTATCCTAATGGAGAAGACAATGAACGTTATGCACCAAACGGAGGAATGCCTGCTTGGGAAACATATAATTTTAAAACAAGTTTTGAAATCTTTAACGGAGGAACTCTATTTGCTGGAGTAGAAAACATTTTAGACACACAGTATAGAGTTTTTGCTTCAGGAATTAATGCTCCTGGAAGAAATATATATGGCGGATTAAAATATAGTTTTTAAATAATAAATATAAAACCACTTACTAAATTTAGTAAGTGGTTTTTTTATTCTTTTTTACAAAGCGGAAATGGACCTCCCGGCAAGTGATATCCCATTGGATACTCTTTATTATAAATAGTCAACATGCTATAATAACAGTTTTTTACAGAGGAAACTATTTCTACATTAATTCTTTCGCCAACTTCAAAGTCTGAAGAATTCCCTAATACTTCAATACAAACTAAATCGTATTCACAATCATTAAGCCATTTGACTGACCAAATCATTTCTAATTTTTCACCTACATAACTCTCTTGAACATCTCCATTTCTAACCGAAATTTTGTCAGGCATTGAAGGGTAATAAAAATCTCCATTTTTAAACCTATAACAATCTACATTCTGAGCGTGAAAACAGATGCAGAAAAAGAAAGCTACAAACAAAAACAATCCTTTCATAGAAACTATTTAGACATTAAATATAATAAAAAAAAGCCCAAGTAAAAACTTGGGCTTTTTTTCTATGACTTAAAATAAACTATTTTAATTTCTTTTTTACTTCAACTTCATGGAAACATTCAATAACATCAAGTTCTTTAAGATCATTGTATCCTTTAATCTGCATACCACAATCGTATCCTTTAGACACTTCCTTAACATCGTCTTTAAATCGTTTTAAAGCAACTAATTCTCCAGTGTATATTACAACCCCTTCTCTAATTAAACGAATTTGTCCGTTTCTTAAAATCTTACCATCAGTAACCATACAACCTGCAATAGTACCCACTTTAGAAATTTTGAATAATTCTCTAATTTCTGCAGTTCCTGTAATCTCTTCTTTTAACTCTGGAGAAAGCATTCCTTCCATTGCATCTTTTAAATCATCTATAGCTGCATAAATAATAGAATAGTTACGGATATCTATTTCTTCTTTTTCGGCTAATTGTTTTGCATTTCCTTGAGGGCGAACATTAAATCCAATAATAATTGCATCTGAAGCTGATGCTAACAATACATCTGATTCTGTAATAGCACCTACTCCTTTATGAATAATATTTATTTGAATTTCTTCTGTTGATAATTTAGAAAATGAATCCGCTAAAGCCTCTACCGAACCATCCACATCTCCTTTAAGGATAATGTTTAATTCTTTAAATTGACCTAATGCAATACGACGACCAATTTCTGCAAGTGTAATGTGCTTTTGTGTACGAACAGATTGTTCACGTTGTAATTGAGTACGTTTAGCTGCAATTTGTTTTGCTTCTCTTTCGTCATCATAAACAGTAAACTTATCACCCGCTGTAGGTGCTCCATCTAAACCAAGAATTGATACTGGAGTTGACGGACCTGCAACTGTAACATTATGACCACGTTCGTCATACATAGCCTTTACTTTACCATGATTTTTACCAGCCAGCATGTAATCACCAATTTTTAACGTTCCTGCTTGTACTAATATCGTAGTTACATAACCTCTACCTTTGTCTAATTGCGCTTCTACAACAGTACCTATGGCATTTTTATTTGGATTTGCTTTAAGCTCTAAAACTTCGGCTTCTAGTAATACTTTTTCTAATAATTCTTTAACACCAAGTCCGGTTTTTGCAGAAATATCATGAGATTGATATTTACCACCCCAATCTTCAACTAATAAATTCATAGAGGCTAACTTCTCCTTAATTTTCTCAGGATTCGCAGTTTGCTTATCAACTTTATTAATTGCAAATATCATTGGAACACCTGCAGCTTGAGCGTGACTTATAGCTTCTTTTGTTTGAGGCATAATATCATCATCGGCAGCGACTACGATAATAGCAATATCAGTAACTTGAGCACCACGCGCACGCATTGCAGTAAATGCTTCGTGACCTGGTGTATCTAAGAAAGCAATTGTTTCACCACCTTCTAATTCTACTCCGTAAGCCCCAATATGCTGGGTAATTCCACCCGATTCGCCTCCAATTACGTTTGTATTTCTAATATAATCTAAAAGCGATGTTTTACCGTGATCTACGTGACCCATTACAGTAACAATAGGAGCTCTATGAACTAAATCTTCTGGTTTATCTTCAACAATTTCAGCTGCTTCTTCAATATCTGTAGTTATGAATTCAATTTCATAACCAAACTCATCTGCAACAATTGAAAGTGTCTCTGCGTCTAAACGTTGGTTCATGGTTACCATGATTCCTAAAGACATACATGTTCCAATAACCTTAGTAATAGGCGCATCCATTAATGAAGCAATTTCTCCAACAGTTACAAATTCAGTAACTTTTAAGATTTTACTTTCTAAATCTTTTTGTTCTAATTCATCATCAACACGTTGACGGTGAGAATCTCTTTTATCTTTACGGTATTTTGCAGCTTTTGAGCCTTTCTTACCTTTCCCTTGAAGTCTTTCAAGAGTCTCTTTAATTTGATTTTTAACTTCTTCCTCAGTAGGTTCAGTTTTTTGGACAACAACTTTTTTACCTTTACTAAATCTACTATCTTTAGTGAAAGTTTTTTTAGTTCCGCCGCCTTGAGTGTTTGTCCCACCTGGTTTTGCGCCTGGCACAGGCTTAGTAATACGTTTACGTTTTCCTTTATTAGCCGCTGACTTATCATCAGCTTTTTTAACTCCTTTATTTTCTTCTTTCTTCTTTTTAGGCTTATTAAACTGACTTAAATCAATTTTTTGCCCAGTGAAAGTTGTTCCTGAAAGTTTTTGATAATTAGTTGCTATTTTTTCTTCCTCAGGAGCTTCAGCTGGAGTCACTTGAGTTTCTTTTGAAACTACTTTAGCCTCTATTTTTTTAGAAATTTCGACTTTTGGTTTATTTGGTTTATCATTCTTAGGAGCTTCAGCAACTATAGTTGATTCGACCTTTTCTGACTCTACTGGAGTAGATTCAACAGTTTTTTCTTGCTTTTTAACTTCAACTTTTTTAGGGTTAAGGTCAATTTTCCCAACAGGTTTTGGTGCTTCAACAACAGCTTTAGCTTTAATAACTTCTTGACGTTGTCTTTCCGCTTCTGCTTCTTGCTGACGCTTCAACTCTTGTTCTTTTTCTAACTCTTTTTTAAGTGCCTCCTTTTCCTTTTTCTTTTCTTCACTTACTTCAAGAGATGCAACTTTTTTACCTTTATCGGCTGAAAATTGATTGCATAAGACGTTATATTCTTCTTGAGATATTTTAGCATTAGGACTAGATTCAATTTCATGATTCTTTTCTTTTAAAAAGTCCACAGCTCTATCAAGAGAAATATTTAACTCTCTTAAAACTTTGTTGATTCTTATTACTCTATTGTCAGACATATAATCTTTTTATAATTCTTTTGTGTATTTATGTTGTTTAGCTTTTGGGAATAGTAAATTTAAAATTAATCTTCTAATTCTTCTTTTAATATTCTTACGACATCTAAAATAGTTTCCTCTTCTAAATCTGTTCTTCTCACTAAGTCTACAACATCTTGGTTTAATACGCTTTTCGCAGTATCTAAACCTATTTTTTCAAATTCATCAATAATCCATCCTTCGATTTCATCTGAGAATTCTCTTAACTCAACATCTTCTTCTTCAACTACTCCTTCTCTAATAACGTCTAATTCGTAACCAGTTATTAAGCAAGCTAGTTTGATATTATGCCCACCTCTACCAATTGCTTTAGAAACTTCTTCTACTTTTAAGAAAACTTCAGCAGTTTTTTTCTCTTCGTCAATTTTAACTGAAGATACTTTAGCAGGACTTAAAGCTCTTGTAATAAACAATTGAATATTTGAAGTGTAATTAATTACATCAATATTTTCATTACCTAATTCGCGAACAATTCCATGAATACGAGATCCTTTCATTCCTACACAAGCTCCAACAGGGTCAATTCTATCATCATAAGAATCTACAGCAACTTTTGCTTTTTCTCCTGGAATACGAACTACTTTTTTAACCGTAATTAATCCGTCGAAAACTTCAGGAATTTCTTGTTCAAATAATTTTTCTAAGAAATCTGGCGATGTTCTTGACATAATTATTTGAGGTTTATTCCCTTTTAACTCAACATTTTCAATAATACCTCTTACGTTATCTCCTTTTTTGAAGTAATCACTTGGAATTTGTTTTTCTTTTGGTAAAACAATTTCATTACCATCATCATCCATCAAAATTACAGCTTTTGGGCGAACGTGATGAACTTCTGCTGTATAAATATCTCCTATTAAATCTTTAAATTGTTTGTAAAGATTTGTATTGTCGTGTTCATGAATTTTAGAAATTAAGTTTTGACGTAAAGCCAAAATAGCTCTTCTTCCTAATTGAATTAACTTTACTTCTTCAGAAACCTCTTCTCCAACTTCAAAATCAGGCTCTATTCTTCTTGCTTCAGATAAAGATATTTCTGAATTTGAATCTTCCACTTCACCATCTTCAACAACAGTTCTGTTTCTCCAAATCTCCATATCTCCTTTATCTGGATTGATAATAATATCAAAATTATCATCTGAACCGTATTTCTTTTTTAGTGCATTTCTAAAAACATCCTCTAAAATCGCCATTAAGGTAACTCTATCAATGAGTTTATCGTCTTTAAATTCTGAAAACGAATCAATTAATGCAATATTCTCCATGTTAATTCTTTATTTAAAATGATATTATAACTGTTGCTTCTTTAATTTCACTGTATGAAAGTTGAACTTTCTTTTCTACAGTTTCTTTTCCTTTTCCTACTTTCTTAGGCTCTCTTGCTTTCCATTCAAGAGTAATATTTTCATCTGACACAGCTGTTAACTGAGCTTCAATAACTTCATTATCCGTTTTCTTTACTTTTAAAACTCTATTCAAGTTCTTTTTATACTGTCTTACCAATTTCAAAGGACTAGAAACCCCTGCTGAAGCCACTTCCAATGAAAAATCTTGTTCCTCTCTATCTAATTCAGCCTCAACAGCCCTACTAACCTCAATACAATCTTGCAAGTTAACTCCATTATCACCATCTAAGATAATAAAAATTTTATTAGAACTATCAACTTTAAAATCAATTAAAAACAAATCTTGTTTAGATTCTAAAACTTTTTCAACCAACTGATTTACTTTATCTGTAAACGCCATATTTTATAAAAAGAGGCACGCAGTGCGTGCCTCATTGTTAATTAAGTAACAAATAATTTGCGCAAATATAAATAATATTTTTGAAATAAAAAAAATTGTCTATGTAAGATTTAAGTCGTACCTTTATTGATATCATTAATTTAAGTATAACCTTACTACAAATAACTATTTATGAAAAAAATTTTAGTACCAATCGACTTTTCAAAACATGCTGAATACGCTTTAAAAGTAGCCGCTCAAATAGCTAAAAAAAATAACGGGGAAATCTTCTTATTACACATGCTTGAATTACCAAACGCAGGTAACGACGCAGTTTCTAGTTCACATGAAATTCCCGAATTGATGCTATTTAAAAACGCAGCTATTAGAAGAATGGACGAGGCAATGCAAGCAGATTACCTAGAAGGACTAAAAGTTACAAAAATAATACAATTTGAAATGGCTTTTGATGGAATTATCAAAAACGGAGAAAGTCACGAAGTAGATTTAATCGTAATGGGATCACATGGAGCAAGAGGGTTTCAAGAAATGTTTATAGGATCTAATACAGAAAAAGTAGTTAGAAATTCTAATGTACCTGTATTAGTAATTAAAAAAGAGGAGCCTAATTTTAGTGCTGAAAAATTTGTATTCGCTTCTGATTTCTCAGAAGAAACAATAAAACCTTTTGAAAAAGTAGCTGCTTTTGCTGAAAAATTCAATTCTAAACTTCATTTAGCCAACATAAACACTCCTAACAACTTTAAATCAACAAGGGTTGCAGAGAAAATTATGGAAGATTTTGTTAATAAAACTTCAGCTAAAAATGTAACAACGCATATTTACAACGATATCAATGTAGAAAAAGGAATTTTACATTTTGCAAAGAGCATTGATGCAGACCTTATAGGAATGTGTACACACGGTAGAAAAGGAATCTCTCACTTCTTTAACGGAAGCATCAGTGAAGACTTGGTAAATCACGCAAAAAGACCTGTTATAACTTTTAAAATATAACTTAAAATTGTCTAAATAAAAAAGTCCTGCTAAAAGCAGGACTTTTTTTGTTGGCCCACAAGGACTCGAACCTTGAATGACGATACCAAAAACCGGAGTGTTACCATTACACCATGGGCCAATACCAAACAACCTTTTCGATTGCGAGTGCAAATGTAAAACATATTTTTTATTCTGCAAATTTTTCTAAAAAAAATATTAAAAAATAATATTATCCGTTACTATAAGTAAAAAAATAGTTTCTTTGTAATTCAAAATGCAAAATTCTATAAAAAACTAATGTTTTATGGCATCATTTAATTTCAAAAAGTGGAACACTATACTAGGATGGGCAACTTTTTCCATTGCTTTAATCACTTATTCTTTAACTGTAGAACCCTCTCTAAGTTTCTGGGATTGTGGAGAATACATCGCAACTTCAGCAAAACTAGAAGTAGGACATCCACCAGGAGCTCCTTTATTTCAAATGCTAGGAGCATTCTTTGCAATGTTTGCTACAAGCGCAAGTAAAATTGCCTTAATGGTAAACATGATGTCGGTTTTTTCTAGTGCGTTTACTATCTTGTTTATGTTTTGGTCATTAACACTTTTATTTAAAAATTTTATATTTAAAAGTGAAAATAACAACAAAAACACTCAAATAATGATTTTAGGAAGTGCTTTTATAGGTTCATTAGCTTATACTTTCTCAGATAGTTTTTGGTTTAATGCTGTTGAGGCTGAAGTTTACGCAATGGCTTCATTATTCATTGCGTTATTATTTTGGCTTGGATTAAGATGGGAGCAAGATCTAGATAACGAAAAAGGAAACAAATGGCTTTTATTAATTTCGTTAGTAATAGGACTTTCTTTTGGAGTTCATTTTATGGCTCTATTAACCATTCCCGCAATTGGATTCTTATACTTTTTTAAAAAATATAAAAATATAAGTATAAAAAGTTTTGTTATTGCAAACATTATCATTGTAGCAATTTTATTATTTATTTTTAAATTATTGCTTCCATACACACTTGCATTCTTTGGGAAAACAGAAATTTTCATGGTAAATAGTCTTGGATTACCATTTAACTCGGGAACAATATTCGCTTTTTTACTTATTGTTTCTTTTTTTTATTTTGGACTAAACTATACTCGAAAAAAAGAACTTGTTTTTTACAACACATTAATACTTTGTACATTATTTATCTTAATAGGGTTTTCTACTTGGATAATGCTTCCTGTAAGAGCAAATGCTGAAGTTGTAATTAATGAAAATAAACCTTCTGATGCGGCTGAAGTATTAGCTTACTACAATCGTGAACAATACGGAGAGCAACATTTATTTTATGGACCGCAATTTTCAGACACCTATTCTGGTTTAGATGAAGACAACCCTTATAAAGACGGGAAGCCAAATTACGAAAGAGATTACTCAACTGGAAAGTATATAATTACAAATAATTATAAAAACTCAGAACAAAATACTGATGATAATCACAAAGCATTCTTACCAAGAATGTGGAGTTCAGATCATAACGAAAACTACATGACCTTTACTGAGCCTTTAGAATTTAGGGTTAACCCTGAATATGCAGAAGAAAGTCAGCTAATTCAATTGGTATCTGATTTTAGGGCAGCTTATCAAACTGGCCGAGTTGATATGGAAGATTATGACAAGTTTCTTAAAACTTATGGAGAATATTTAATCATTGAAAAACCAACATTTATTAGCAACATGAAATTTATGTTTGAGTATCAATTTGGCTACATGTATTGGAGATACTTAATGTGGAATTTTGTTGGAAGACAAAATGATATTCAAGGGAAATATGATAATTTAAACGGAAACTGGTTAAGTGGTATTCCATTTTTAGATGAAATACGTTTAGGATCTCAGACAAACCTAACAACTGACATGACAAACAATAGAGGAAGAAACACTTACTTCTTTTTACCTTTTATTTTAGGTGTTATTGGAATTATATATCATGCTAAAAAAGATATCAAAAGTTTTTATGTTCTACTTGCTCTTTTCTTATTTACTGGATTAGCTTTAAAAATATACTTAAACGAAAGACCTTTTGAGCCAAGAGAAAGAGACTACGCTCTGGTTGGCTCATTTTATGTTTTTGCCATGTGGATTGGCGTTGGTGTTTTTGCAATTTATGAAGGAATAAAAAAATACATTAAACCTAATATTGCCATCCCTGTAACATTAGCAGTAACTTTACTTACTACGCCAGTTTTAATGGCTAAAGAAAACTGGGACGATCATAATCGTTCAGGAAAACATACTGCGTTAGCTATGGCTAAAGCGTATTTGGATTCTTGCGAACCTAATGCCATATTATTTACAATTGGAGATAATGACACATTCCCACTTTGGTATGCACAAGAAATCGAAGGCTATAGAACCGATATTAGAATTGTAAACACTAGCTTATTCATGACTGACTGGTATATTGACCAAATGAAGCGAAAAGCTTATGATTCTGAACCTATTCCCTCTTCTTTTGACAGAAATTTATACCGAGGAAGTAACAGAGATTATAGTTTCTTAATCGAAAAAACTAAAGATTCTATTTTATTAAGTGATTTAATAAAATTTACCTCATTAGAAGACGACAGAGCAAAAGTTGAGCTAAGAAGTGGCCAGTTTGTAAACTATTACCCTTCAAACAAAATAATTATTCCAATTAATAAAGAAGAAATTATTAAAAACAAAGTGGTTTCTCCTAAATTTTATGATTCAATTGTTCCTGCTATTCAATTTACAATTAAAGGTGAAGCACTATATAAAAACCGTTTAATGATGTTGGATATTGTAAACGAAAACAACTGGAAAAGACCTATTTATTTTACAGGAGGAAGTTTTGGCGAAGACGATTATTTATGGATGAAAGATTATCTTCAATTAGACGGAATGTGTTACAAATTAGTTCCGGTTAAAACTTCAACCGGAAAAGAAGGTCCTAATCCGTTAGAAATGGGATATTTAGATTCTGATAAAATGTACAACATTGTCATGAAATGGGATTGGGGAAATAGTGGTAATCCAGATATGTATCACGACCCTGAAACACGTAAAAACGGAATCACTTATAGAACTAATCTAGCTCGTTTAATGGAAACATTAATAAATGAAGGCAAAAACGATAAAGCTGAAAAAGTAATTGAACTAGCAATGACTAAAATGCCAATTGAATATTTTGAATATTATACACTTGTTGAACCTTTTGCACAAGGTTACTATGAAATTGGCAAAAAAGACAAAGCAAGAGCTATCTTAAAACAATTGATAGTAAAGTATCAAGAAGAACTAACTTATTTTAGCGGATTAAAATCAAGTGAACAAAGAAGCATGGCTGTAGACATTGTAACCGACATAGAACGATACAGAGGCTTACTAGAAATCATGCAAATTTCAGATGATTTAGAATTTTATAATCAAGAGAAAGTAAAATTTAATAATTTCAACAAAATGTTTGAACTCTTTGGAAGAGAAGCAGAATAAAATATTAAAAAAATAAAGAATGTGTCTTCAAGTAAAATTGTTGACACATTTTTTTTAGCTTTGAACTTATGTTTAGAATGTTTAAAACAAATCGGTTTTTAAAAATACTTTTTCCAAAATACATTTGGGAACTACCTAATACTGAAAAAAAAATCTACCTAACATTTGACGACGGACCAATTCCTGAAATAACCGAATGGGTTTTAGAACTTTTAAAAAAAGAAGAAATAAAAGCTACATTTTTTTGTATAGGTGACAATGTTAGGAAATATCCAGAAATTGTTCAAAAAATCATTTCTAACAATCATTCTATAGGAAATCATACATATAGCCATTTAAAAGGATGGAGAACTCCAACAAAAACATACATTAGTAACGCTGAAGCTTGCGAAATAAAACTGAACAGTTTATTCAAAATTCAAAACTCAAAATTATTTCGTCCACCTTATGGCAAAATAACACCAAGACAATCGTATCAATTAAGAAAACTAGGCTACAAAATTATTATGTGGGATGTACTGAGCTATGATTTTGACAATTCTTTAAATCCTGATGATTGTTTGCAAAACACATTCAAAAATATTTCAAATGGAAGCATAATTGTTTTCCACGACAGCATCAAAGCACGTAGAAATTTACAATTTGTATTACCTAAATTAATACAGCAATTAAAAGAAAAAGGTTTTATTTTTGATAAGATAAATTAGGCTTGCTCTTGCACTAAGCTAATTAAAGTATTCGCATCTAATTCGCCGCTTTGTCTCCAAATCATTTGACCTCCTTTATAAATCATTAAAGTTGGTAAACCTTTAATTCTTAAAGCTTCGGCTAATTCTCTGTTTTTATCAACATCTATTTTAATTACTCTTGCCTTGTCACCAAGAGCAGCTGCAACATGACGCATCACTTCGTTCATAGCAACTGAAGGCTCATTCCACTCTGTAAAAAAGTCGATTAATACTGGAACTTGCGCATCTATTAGTTCTCCAAATTTTGACATAAACTAATGTTTAAATTATAGTTTAACACTAAAAACAATATACAAATGTACTATTTTTAATGAATTATACTGTTTTTTTAGATTTTTTTAGCTCTAATACGGTAATTTCAGGCATAATCCCTACTCTACCAGGATAAGCATGAAATCCAAAACCTCTGTTCACATATACATATCTTCCCAAGTTATCATACAAGCCAGCCCATTGTTTATAAACATACTGCACCGGACTCCATTTTAACCAACCCGGAATTTCAATTCCAAACTGAAAACCATGTGTATGACCAGAAAGTGTTAGTTGATAGTGCTTTTCATCGTGTTGCACTTCTGAATCCCAATGACTTGGATCGTGACTCATTAATATCTTAAAATCATCTTTGGTTAAACCCTCAGAAGCTTTTGCTAAATCTCCTACTTTTTTAAAATGTTTTCCCCAGTTTTCAACTCCTACGATTGCTAATTCAGAATTTCCTTTTTTGATTTTTAAATTCTCATTCAACAATAATTTAAAATCTATTTGACGATGAATATCTTTTATTGCGTTAAAATTCTCCTCTTTTTCAGCTTCAGAATTCCATTGAAAATATTCTCCATAATCATGATTTCCTAAAACAGAATACTTTCCAAATTTCGGGTTATAAATCCCTTTAAAAGTATCTATCCAAGGATGCATTTCTTTTGCATGCGTATTTACAATATCTCCAGTAAACAAAACCAAATCAGAATTTTGTTCGTTAATTAAATCTATCGCATATTGAATTTTTTCAGAATTATCAAAGCTTCCACTATGAATGTCAGAAATCTGAGTAATAGTTATTCCATCAAAATCATCAGGTAAATCAGGAAAAAATAAAGTTTGCTTAATTACTTTAAAATTATATTTACCAATAGTCATTCCGTACAATAATGATGCAAATGGTATTGCGGCAATTCCAAGAGCAACTTGACTCACAAATTTTCTTCTAGCGGGCAAAAAACTACCTTGGTCGTTATCACCCATAAAACGAATTAATATTCCTTCTAAAAAACGATAAACATCTTCTCCAAATAAAATTAATGTTAAAACAAGTTTTGGAACCATTGTTATAAGCAACAATCCAATAGTAAAAAGAGATTGTTTATTTTGTCCTGCACCTCTATCGTAAGTAGCAATAAAATAAATAATATAACTTAAAATAGCCAATGATACAAAAACGTAAATCCATAAAAAAAGTTTAGTTTTTGTTACAGTTTTAACTACTTGGAACGAATATATTTCAACAATACTCAATAAAAGTAATGGAATAAGCCAACGCATAATAATATTTTTTTTGCAAAGTAAGTAACTCCAATAAAAATAACACTATATATTAATTCAATTTTAACAAAGAAATTTTAAGTAAAGAATTGTATTTTTACGTTTTCGAATCAAATTTATAGTTCATGTCACAAAAACGATTATTTCTACTTGATGCTTATGCTTTAATATTTAGAGGCTATTATGCTTTTATAAAAAACCCAAGAATTAATTCGAAAGGAATGGACACATCTGCCATTATGGGTTTCATGAATTCGTTGATGGATGTAATTAAAAGAGAAAAACCAGATCATTTAGCAGTTGCTTTTGATAAAGGCGGTAGTGATATTAGGAATGAAATGTTCCCAGAATATAAAGCTAACAGAGATGCAACTCCAGAAGCTATAAAAATTGCAGTCCCATACATTCAAGAACTTTTAAGAGCCATGCATATTCCAATTATTGAAGTTGCCGGCTATGAAGCCGATGATTTAATTGGAACTATTGCGAAACAAGCGGAAAAAGAAAATTATCAGGTTTTTATGGTAACGCCTGATAAAGATTTTGCCCAACTAGTTTCTGAAAATATTTTCATGTACAAACCTGCTCGTATGGGTAATGGAATTGAAATTTGGGGCGTACCTGAAGTTTTAGAAAAGTTTGAAATATCAAATCCGTTACAAGTAATTGATTTCCTAGGAATGATGGGCGATTCTGCCGATAACATTCCTGGACTACCTGGCGTTGGAGAAAAAACAGCAAAGAAATTTTTAGCACAATATGGATCAATGGAAAACCTTTTAGCCAACACACACGAGTTGAAAGGAAAAATGAAAGAAAACATTGAAGCCAACAAAGAGAAAGGGATTTTATCAAAAACACTTGCTACCATATTATTAGATTGTCCGGTTCAGTTTGACGAAAAAGACTACGAATTATCAAAACCAGATGTCGAAAAAACAGAAGCACTTTTTCATGAACTAGAATTCAGAAGAATGCAGGAGCAGTTTGACAAGTTATTCAGAGATGGCAACGATTATGATGAAATAAACACAAACGGAAATAGTTCAGCTGAAGAAACTCCAAAACCTGCAAAAAAAGCAGCCCCTAAAAAGGAAGAGCAATTTGATTTATTTGGTTTTACTGATGTAGAAACTTCAAGCGCAACAGAACAATCCTATTATGCAACTTTAGAAAACACCGAGCATTTTTACCAAATCATTCAAGGTGATTTAGCTTTAAAATTACTTTTACAAAATTTAGAAAAACAAAAATCAGTCTGTTTTGATACCGAAACTACTGGCTTAGATGCATTAAATGCCGAATTAGTTGGAATTGCATTTTCTTATGAAAAAGGAAAAGGATTTTATATTCCGTTTCCAGAAAATCAAGAAGAAGCTTTAATTCTTATTGAAAAACTAAAACCTTTCTTTGAAAATGAAAACATTGAAAAAATTGGTCAAAACTTAAAATACGATTTAAAAATATTAGCAAATTATGGTGTTTCTGTAAAAGGAAAATTATTTGACACTATGATTGCGCATTACCTTATTAATCCAGACATGCGTCATAATATGGATATTTTAAGTGAAACGTATTTGAAATATAGTCCAAAAAGCATTGAAGAATTAATAGGAAAAAAAGGGAAGAATCAAAAATCAATGCGAGAAATCGCTGTTGAAGAAGTTAAAGAATATGCTGTTGAAGATGCCGATATTACGTTTCAACTAAAAGAACACTTTCAACCTATTTTAGAAAAAGTAGGTACTAAAAAATTATTCGACGAAATCGAAATTCCTTTAGTGGAAGTTCTAGCTGCGATGGAAAGAGAAGGTATTCGTTTAGATGTTGATTTTTTAAACACTATGTCGAAAGAAATGCAAATTGAAATTGACACTTTTCAAGCTAAAATATTTGAAATTGCTGGAGAAACATTCAATTTAGCTTCTCCAAAACAATTGGGTGATATTTTGTTTGACAAACTTAAAATTGGCGGACCAAAGCAGAAGAAAACAAAGACTGGTCAATATGCAACGGGCGAAGAAATTTTAAGCTATTTGGCTAAAGACAACGAAATTGTTCGTCATATTTTAGAATGGAGACAATTGGTAAAACTACAAAACACATATGTAGATGCGTTACCAAATCAAGTGAATGAAAAAACAGGAAGAGTTCATACCGATTATATGCAAACAGTTGCTGCAACAGGGCGTTTGAGTTCAAACAATCCTAACTTACAAAACATTCCAATTCGTACCGAAAGAGGAAGACAAATTCGTAAAGCGTTTATAGCACGTGATGAAAATTACACTTTACTTGCTGCCGATTATTCCCAAATAGAATTACGTATTATTGCAGCTTTATCAGGAGAAGAAAATATGATTAAAGCCTTCCAAAATGGAGAAGACATTCACAAATCTACCGCTTCAAAAGTATTTAATGTACCGTTAGAAGAAGTTACAAAAGAACAACGTAGTAATGCTAAAACGGTAAACTTCGGAATCATTTATGGGGTTTCTGCTTTTGGCTTAAGTAACCAAACGGATTTATCAAGAAGTGAAAGTGCTGAATTAATTGAAGCGTATTACAAATCGTATCCAAAATTAAGACAATACATTCAAAATCAAATTGATTTTGCAAGAGAAGAAGGTTATGTACAAACCGTTTTAGGAAGACGTCGTTATTTAAAAGACATCAATTCAGCAAATGCTATGGTTCGTGGTGGTGCTGAACGAAATGCTGTTAATGCACCTATTCAAGGTAGTGCTGCTGACATCATCAAAATTGCCATGATTAACATTCATAAACGCTTAGAAAAAGAAAACTGGCAATCAAAAATGCTATTACAAGTACATGATGAACTTGTTTTTGATGTACATAATTCTGAATTAGAAAGAATTCAACCTATGATTAAAGAAGAAATGGAAAACGCCTTTAAACTAGATGTTCCATTAATTGTTGATTTAGGATTAGGAAAAGATTGGCTTCAAGCGCATTAATTTTAGTAATCAGTTTTCAGGAATTGGTAAACAGTAAAAAATGTCACTCCTACGCAGGAGAAATCTCATAATAATTACAATAATGATTAATAAAATCAAATTTATTTTCGAATCTAAAATGTATTTGATTTCAATAATCCCATTATTGTTTTTAATTTTCATAGATAACGTCGCTCATTATGGATATAATAAATCTGTTGGTTGGGCTTTTGAAATCAACGGAATTAGTTACTATTCTATTAATTTTTTCATAAGCTTTATTATAGGGTTTTCATTTTTAGCTTTTATCAAAGCCAAAACAAATTTTATTTTGTCATTTTTATTCTTTTTATCTTTTGTTTTTTTTTGTTTGATACAAGACGGCAACATACAAATAGTTTTTACAGATAAAGTTTTACTATTTATTACTTTACTATTTCTACTGATTTTTATAAATTCCATTTATTTGAAATTTAAATCTCCAAAATAATACATCAAACCCGATACGTTTCAAAACCTATCGGGTTTATTTTTTAAAAACATTTTGCTTTTTAAAAAAGTATTTAGATATTTGTCTAAATATATAATCGTAATGAATACTATCTTCAAAGCCCTTAATGATGAAACAAGAAGAGAAATCTTGGAATTGCTGCGAAAGAAAGAAATGACAGCTGGTGATATTGCAGATAAATTTAATATTTCAAAACCAAGTATTTCTCATCATTTAGACATTTTAAAACAGGCCGATTTAGTAACAAGCGAAAAACAAGGGCAATTTGTAATTTATTCACTAAACACGACAATAGTAGACGATATCTTAAAATGGTTAATAACACTTAAAAAATAATTATGATAAATTTAAAAAAAGAACTTCCATTTATTGCAATAGCATTTTTACCCTTTCTTTATTTAGCTTATATCTGGAACAACTTACCTGATAAAGTTCCAATGCATTGGAATGGTGCTGGCGAAATAGATCGTTATGGAGATAAAAAAGAATTAGTCCTAATGTTAGTCATGCTTGTAGGAATAACCTATTTTGTATTTTTAATAATCCCAAAAATTGATCCAAAAGGTAAATTACAAAACATGGGAAACAAACTCAATACATTAAGAATGGCATTGACCGTTTTCATGTCTGGCTTAGCCATTTTTATTCTATATAGTGCACAACAAAAAAATAGTAATCCGCAATTATTATTTGTTATAATTGGTTTATTCTTCGCTTTTTTAGGAAACTATTTTAAAACCATAAAGCCAAATTATTTTATTGGTATAAAAACACCTTGGACTTTAGAAAACGAAGAAGTTTGGAAAAAAACACATCTTTTAGGAGGTAAAATGTGGTTTATTGGCGGAATTTTTATGGCATTGACCTTTGTACTTCCAAATAAAATTCAAGTTTATACTTTTTTAGGAATCACGGCAATAATAACTATTGTTCCCGTTATTTACTCTTATTTAGAATTTAAAAAAATATCTGTAACAAAATAAAAACAGAAACCTCTAATAAAATAAAAAAATCATGAAAAAAATACTTTTATTATTTGTTTTAGCATTTTCAACAAGTTTAGTTGCGCAAAATCGTTACCATAAAATTGATAGTTTATTGAATTATCTAAATAAAAATGAAAAATTCATGGGCTCTATTTCAATTCGTGAAGGCGATAAAGTCGTTTTTTCAAAAGGATATGGATTTGCAGATGCTGATCAAAAAGTTAAAGCAGACAATACTACTAAATATAAAGTAGGTTCAATTACAAAAATTTTTACGGCTGTAATGACAATGCAATTGATTGAGGAAAAAAAGTTAAGATTAGAAACCAAACTAACAAAATTTTTTCCAAAACTTGAAAATGCAGATAAAATTTCAATCGAAGATTTATTACATCATAGATCAGGAATAAAAGATTACATCAATCAAGATTCACTTACCCAAGAAGAATTAGATTCACCTGATTTAAAGCAAACTATTATAAATAAAATTGTAAACTATAAATCAATTGCAGAACCAAATACTAAGTTTGAATACAGTAACTCCAATTATTATTTATTAGGTAGCATTATTGAAACAATTACAAAAAAATCTTATGCCGAGAATATAGAAAACCGTATCGTTAAAAAAATTGGTTTACAAAACACTTATTATCCTACCGAACAAGTCAATATCTCAAAAAAAGAGAGTTTTTCTTATTTATTTGATGGCGCAAAATGGCAAAAGTATGAAGAATGGAAAAATGATATTGCCTATGCAGCTGGAGCCGTGATTTCAACTCCAAATGACTTAACTGCTTTTTTATATGAACTATTTGAAGGTAAACTAGTCAAAAAAAGTTCATTAGAAAGTATGAAAGAACTAAAAGACAGCTATGGTAAAGCATTAATGCAAATGCCTTTTGGCGAAAGAAAATTTTATGGTCACACTGGCGGAATTGAAAGTTTTCGTTCTGTAGTTGGTTATTATCCATCGGAAAAAGTTGGAATTTCATTAATTGTAAATGGAGATAACTTTAACCGAAATGACATTATGATAGGTATATTAAGTATGTATTATAAAATGCCATTTCCATTTCCAAGTTTTGAAAAAATAAATCCAGAAAAAATTAAAGCAATTTCTGGAGTTTATTCATCTAAAGATATCCCTTTAAAAATTACAATTTTTGAAAAAGACGGAGAGTTATTAGCTCAAGCTACAGGTCAAAGTTCTTTTCCATTGACTCAAAAAAATGAAAACACATTTGTCTTTCAAGCGGCTAGAATTGAAATAGAGTTTGGTGAAAATTCATTTATACTACACCAAGGAGGGCAAAAATTTAATTTTATAAAAGAATAAAGTCAATTACACGAAACAAAACTTGTATAAATTATTGCAATTGGCATTTGTATATCAAATAATTAATTGTACTTTTGCACTCCCTTAATTGGGAATGGAATGTTTAATTAAAATAAAATTATGGACGCATTAAGCTACAAGACTGTGTCAGTAAACAAAGGGACCGTTCAAAAAGAATGGCTTGTTGTAGATGCTGAAGGTCACAACTTAGGTCGTCTTGCTTCAAAAGTTGCAATGCTTTTAAGAGGTAAGTACAAACCAAGTTTTACACCACACGTGGACTGTGGAGATAACATTATCGTTATCAACGCAGAAAAAATTAACCTTACAGGTAACAAATTAGAGGAGAAAACTTACATTCGCCACACTGGTTATCCTGGAGGACAAAGAAGTTTAACTGCTAAAGTTATGCAAGACAAAAACCCTGCATTATTAGTAGAGAAAGCTGTAAAAGGAATGTTACCTAAAAACAAAATAGGTGCTGAATTATTCCGCAATTTAAATGTATTTGTAGGTGCTGAGCATACACACGGAGCTCAAAAACCTAGAACTGTTAATCTAAACGATCTTAAGTAATGGGAACTATTCACAAAATCGGTAGAAGAAAAACCGCAGTTGCTCGTGTTTATGTTTCAGAAGGAACAGGAAAAATCACAGTAAACAAAAAAGAATTTACAACTTATTTCCCAACAGCTACTTTACAATATAAAGTTATGCAGCCGTTAGCAATGACAGAAAATGCAGAAAACTTTGACGTTAAAGTAAATGTTTACGGAGGTGGTTCAACAGGACAAGCAGAAGCTGTAAGAATGGCATTAGCACGCGTTATGTGTGAAGTAGATGCTGAAAACAGATCTGTATTAAAACCAGAAGGATTACTTACAAGAGATCCTAGAATGGTAGAACGTAAAAAATTCGGTCAGAAAAAAGCAAGAAAAAAATTCCAATTCTCGAAACGTTAATATTTCGAATTGGTTTGATTTTTTTTCAACCAAATTTTTACAAATAAAATTGAATTTAAAACACAGTTGTCGATATTCCTTTAATTAAAAAGGGAATTAGTTTAGCATCTAAATTTTCAAGACTAACGCAAGTAACTACTTGAAAATTGCTAATCAACGGAACGTAAACTATTACAAAATGGCAAACAACATAGAAGTTAAAGACTTATTAGAGGCTGGTGTACATTTCGGACACATGACTCGTAAATGGGATCCAAACATGGCTCCTTACATTTATATGGAGCGTAATGGGATCCATATCATAAACTTATACAAAACTGCTGCTAAAATTGAAGAAGCTAATGAAGCTTTGAAAAAAATTGCTGCATCTGGTAGAAAAGTACTTTTCGTAGCTACCAAAAAACAAGCTAAAGATATCGTAGCTGAGAAAGCTGCTGCTTGTAACATGCCTTACATCACTGAAAGATGGCCTGGTGGAATGTTAACTAACTTCGTTACTATTAGAAAAGCTGTTAAAAAAATGGCTTCTATTGATAGAATGAAAAAAGATGGTACATTCTTAACTTTATCTAAAAAAGAACGTTTACAAGTAGATCGTTTACGTGCTAAATTAGAAAAAAACTTAGGTTCTATCGCAGATATGTCAAGATTACCTGCTGCATTATTTGTAGTAGACGTTAAAGCAGAACACATCGCAATTAAAGAAGCTCAAAAGTTAAACATTCCAGTTTTTGCAATGGTTGATACAAACTCGGATCCACGTCCAATTGACTTTGTAATTCCATCAAATGATGATGCTTCTAAATCAATCGATAAAATTCTTTCTCATGTAAGCAACGCTATCATTGAAGGTCTTTCTGACAGAAAAGCGGAAAAAGATGAAGAAGTTGCTCCTAAAGAAGCTGCTCCTAAAAAAGAAACTGCTGAAACAAAAGAATAATAAATCTTTATAAATTCCAAAAGCAAATTCCAACATCAATTTTAGATTTAGTTTAAAATAAAATGGAATTTGCTTTTTGGAATTTTATAATTTAAAATAAAATAAAAGTTATGGCAAATATTACTGCTGCAGACGTAAATAAATTAAGAACAGCTACAGGTGCTGGTATGATGGATTGCAAAAAAGCATTAGTTGAAGCTAATGGTGATTTTGATTTAGCTATCGAAAACCTTCGTAAAAAAGGTCAAAAAGTTGCCGCAAATCGTTCAGATAGAGAATCTACTGAAGGTGCTGCAGTCGCTGTTTTAAACACAGATAACACTGCAGGTGTTGCAATTACATTAAATTGCGAAACTGACTTCGTAGGAAAAAATGATTCATTTGTAAAATTAGCAACAGAAATAGCTAATCAAGCGTTAAAATTTTCAACTAAAGAAGAATTATTAGCTTCAGATTTTAATGGAATTACTGTTTCAGAAAAGTTAATTGAGCAAACAGGTGTTATTGGTGAGAAAATTGAAGTTGGTGCTTTTGAGCGTTTAGAAGGTGCTTTCGTTGGAGCATATGTACACGCTGGAAAAATAGCTACTTTAGTTTCTTTATCTGCAAATGTTGAAGGAGCTGATGAAGCTGCTAAAAACGTTGCAATGCAAGCTGCTGCAATGAACCCAATCGCATTAAACGAAGATGGTGTTGATGCTGCAATCATTGAAAAAGAAATCGAAATTGCAAAAGAGCAATTAAGAGCTGAAGGTAAACCAGAAGCAATGTTAGACAACATTTCTAAAGGAAAAATTCAACGTTTTTACAAAGACAACACTTTGGTAAACCAAGATTATATTAAAGATGGCTCAATGAATGTTGCTGGTTATGTAAAATCTGTAGATTCAGGTTTAACAGTTACAGGATTTAAAAGAGTTGCTTTAGGATAATATCTTAATAATTGAAGACATTTAAGCCTTAATTCTTTTTTTAGAATTAAGGCTTATTTTTTACAACACAATAAAACAAATTGTATATTTGAAAGAAACAATTCAAAAAATATAATTCTTGAAAAAATACATCTTCTTTTTTAGTTTATTTTACTTCACTTCATTTGCACAAGAAAAAAAATACCAAAGTTTATTATGGGAGGTAAGCGGAAATGGCTTACAAAAAAACTCTTATATATATGGTACAATGCACGTAAGTGAAAAAGTTTCTTATCACTTATCTGACGCATTTTACACCCACTTACTAAATGCTGACATAATTGCAAATGAGAGTGAGCCAAGAACCTGGACCGAATTATTTGATTTATTCAGTTTCTATAGTAAATATAGAAAAAACAACGCTTTTTATACCAATTTTTATTTAACACCGTTAAAAAGAGATGAGCTATATTCTTTATTTCAGAGTACTAATTACAATTTAATTGGCCTATTGTCTCGAACAAACGAAACAAATAAAGAATACCAAGAAGAAACCTATTTAGATATGTTTATTTATAGGACGGGAAGAAAATATAATAAAAAAACGATTGGTCTTGAAGATGTTAAAACTTCTACAATTAACATTATGAAAGCAGAAGCCGAAATGGATAATTCTGAAGTAGAAAAAAACTATCAAGCCATTTTAAAAATATTAAAAAATAAACCTTACAACGAAGCACTAGTAGACTTTTATAGAGAAAAAGACTTGGACATGATAGATTCACTAACTGTTTTATCATCTCCAAAAAGTTATTTAAAAGCTTTACTATTCGATAGAAATATCGAAATGGTCACCAATATGGAAATTAACATGAAGCAAGGAAGCTTGTTTAGTGCTATTGGTGCAGCTCATTTACCAGGAAAAAAAGGGGTAATTGAAATGCTTCGCGAAAAAGGATACAAAGTCACTCCTATTTTTGATAATTATACTGAAAAAGGGAAAGCATTAAAAAAGAAAATAGAAGACAACTTTATAAAACCAGAACTGAAACTAAAAACTACTGCAGATGGAATGATAACTTTTCCAGTTTTTGATGTGGTTTTAGAATCTGATGAGAATGTAGAGTCTCCAGATTTAGCAAATGGAGGTTATATTAACTTTAAAAGAACTTATCTAAACGATTTTTTAAACAAAAACAACAAAACCTTTAACCCTAAAACATTAGATAGTTTATTCTACGAAAATATACCTGGAGAAATTATCTCGAAAAAATCATATACTGAAAAAAATTATTTAGTTTATGACATCAAAAACAAAACTAAAACAGGAAACGCACAGCATTACCGTTATTACATAACACCTATAGAAATAATTTCTGTAATGATGGGTGGCGAAGGTGAATACGTGCGCATTTTTGAAGAAGAAATTTATTCTAAAATAGCATTAAAAGAAAATAGTGACTCTTGGGAAATAATTAATCCATTAAAAGGAAGTTTCCAAGTACAAGTTCCTGCATACTATAGCTTTTCTGGTAACAAATCAGACTTAAAAGGCAATGACGATATGAAAATAGTTGCCTATGATAAAAAAGAGGATGCTCATTACGTCTTAATTGAAAAAACACTGCAAGACAATTATAACCTTGAAGACTCAAAATTTGAATTAAAAAGAATTCAATATGAATTTTACAATCAGCATAATTTAGACTCAACTAATACTCATTTTAATAATGAGAATTTCTATTTTACATCAAAATCAACAATTGGTGATAAGAAAATAGAATTAAAAACATTAATGAAAGGAAATAAATACTATTTGCTTGGAACAATAAATGCAAGTAAAGAAAATACCAATAAATTTTTCAACTCATTCCTATTTAAACCAACATTAAACAATGAAGAATACAGAACTTTCAAAGACACTGTTGCTCAATTTAAAATAGAAATTCCAAAAAAACAAAACCAACATTTAGATTTTATTACTGAAAAGAAATATTATAATTCTACTAAGAAAAAAAATTACTTTACTTCAACTTATAAAAATTATGAATTCTTGTCTTCTACAGGAAATTTAATAGAATTAAACTACAACCAATATCACAAATACGAAAGCGAGGTTAGTATTGATTCCATTTGGAAAAATTATAGAAAATTAATAACCAGAAAAAATTCAACAGAAACTAATGAAGATAATGAACATATAAGCGTACTAGATGTAATAGAGAATAATGATTCACATTCTAATTTCGCAGCTTCAAGATGGGATGATATTGTTTTTAGAAATAAAAAAAACGAACCAAAATTAACTATTATTTCTGAAAACATAGAAACCGATTATAAAACAAAAATTAGTACGTTTAATGCTTTGGTTTCAAAAGAAAACTCAAAACAAGCTATAAAGTATAAAGCCGTTTTTAGGGATGGAACTTTTTATGTTTTAAAAACATTAGTAAATAAGGAGTATAAAAATGAAAATTCATTCATTGAAAAAACATTTAATTCTTTTACACTTTTAGATACAGTTTATAAAAACAGTGTTTTTGACAATAAACTGGAAGTTTTCATGAACGACGCCATGAGTTCACATGATAGCATTAGATTTTCAGCTCTAAAATCTATCCATTATTTGACTTTAAAAGAACAAGATTTACAAAAATTTCAATATTTCTTATCTAATTTTAAATTCAACAATGACGAAACTGAAATTTTAGGTGACTTATATGAAAAATTAGGAAGAGTAAAATCTCCAAAAGTAATTCCGTTTTTAGAGAGCGTTTACAAGAAACCAAACGTAAATACAGTATTACAATTATCTGTTTTAAGAGCATTAACTTTTCAAGAAAGCAAAGAAGCTTACAAAAAGATTTTGTCGCTTTTAGAATACGATTTACCCATATCAGACAATAGTTATGAGATAAAAGGATTATTTAACTATTTTGAAACTGATTTAGAAAATAGTCAAGTTTTATTTCCAGATATATTTCAATTTTATAGCATACAAGAATACCATAGTCCAATAATTGAATTTACAAATCAATTAATTAGCAATGAAATGGTAAACTCTAAAAAACTAAAGTCATTCAAAAAAATGCTTTTAACCAATGCAAAATTAGAAGTAAAAAGACTTACCAGTTGGAAAAACAAACAGTTAATTAAAAATGAAGATGAAAACTCTTATGACAACTATGCACCTACATCTGACTTAGAAGATTATTTAAACATATTATATTCATTTAAAAAAGAAAAAACAATTGCAGAATTGTTTAATAAAGCAAGAGATTTAGAAATTGATGAAATAGATTTAGCAATTGCAAAACTTCAGTTAAAAAATGACAAGCATATTGAAAATTCGTTAGCTTTAAAGATTCTAGCAAATCCGAAAATTAAATTTAGAGGAATTCAAATGCTTTATCATACAAAGCAAAGAGAGTTAATTAATAACTTTAATAGTGAAGATATTGCAAAATCTGCCATAAACTATTTTGAAAGTATTGATCCTAAAAAAGATTCTTTGTCAATTTATTCAACTAAGAAAATGAGATTTAATAGCACTGATATTAAATACTACTTCTTCAAAAAAACATCAATTAGCAACGATTCTTATAATTACAATAAAGAAAAAATTACCGGAATTGCTTTTGTTACCAATAATGATAATTTAGTTACAAATGCTTTTCAGGTTTTGGGCGATCAAAGTTATTTAGAAGAAGATGAAATTGATGAAATTATAAAAAAGAAAATTGACGAATCTTTAAATGAAGACCACATAAGAGTAACACATGGAAAACTAAGTGATGCTTTAGAATATGTTGAAGAATATGAAGAATATTAGTATGATGAATAAAAACAGATGTGCTTGGTGCGAAAAAGATGATTTATATAGAAATTATCATGATAACGAATGGGGAAAACCTGTTTATAACGATGCAACGTTATTTGAATTTCTAATTTTAGAAACATTTCAAGCAGGTCTAAGCTGGCATACCATTCTTAAAAAAAGAGAGAATTTTAGAAAAGCTTTTGATCAATTTGATGTAAAGAAAGTTGCTGCTTATAACGATAAGAAACTTCATATTTTAATTGAAGACACCGGAATCATTAGAAATCAGTTGAAAATAAAATCTGCGGTAAGCAATGCGCAAGCGTTTATAAAAATACAGGAAGAATTTGGAAGTTTTTCAAAATACATTTGGGCTTTTGTTGATGGAAAACCTATTGACAACAAACCACAAACTTTAAAAGATGTTCCAGCAACTACTCCACTTTCAGATGCGTTGAGTAAAGATTTAAAAAAACGCGGTTTCAAGTTTGTAGGTTCAACTGTAGTTTACGCACACATGCAAGCCACAGGAATGGTAAACGACCATGTTGTGGATTGTTTCACCCGAAAAAATAATTAAAATGAGTAACGATCCATTACACGGAAAATCTTTAAAAACTATTGTAGAACAACTGGTCGACTTTTACGGATTTGATACTTTAGGAGAATTGATAAACATAAAATGTTTTAAAGAGAATCCGTCTGTAAAATCGAGTTTAACTTTTTTACGAAAAACCGATTGGGCGAGAAAAAAAGTAGAAGAATTGTATGTAAGGAGTTTGAAGAAGTTTTAGAAAGTAAAAATCAAGTTCAATTTCAAACATCAAATTAACTAATAGAAAAATTATCATTAATTAAAACTTCAAAATTGCCATAAACTCTTCACGGTCAATTTCTACACAACCCAGACTTTCTAAATGACTATTATGCACTTGGCAATCTATTAATTTATAATTTGCTTTTTCTAGCTTTTGAGCCAGTGTTATAAAAGCAACTTTACTAGCGTTTGAAACTTTAGAAAACATACTTTCACCACAAAAAACATCACCTAAGTCTATTCCGTATAAACCACCAACGAGTTCTTCGTTCTTCCAAACCTCTACAGATTTTGCATAACCTAACTCATGTAATTTACAATAGGCATTTATCATGTCATCGGTAATCCAAGTTCCGTTTTGACCAACTCTTTTTGCTTGTTGACAATTGGTAATTACCGCTTTAAAGTCTTTATTAAAAGTAATTTTAAATTCATTTTTCTTTAAAATACTACGCATGCTTTTTGAAATTTTCAAATCATCGAAAAACAATACCATGCGTTCTTCTGGAGACCACCATAAAATAGGTTCATCATCTTCAAACCAAGGAAAAATACCGCTTTTATAAGCCAACATTAACCGCTCTGGCGACAAATCTCCGCCAACAGCCAAAATGCCTTCAGGTGAAGTTTCTTCTACAGGTGGAAAATAAAGTTCTTTAGTTAGGAAATACATTTTTCAATTTCAATGACAATTTCAAAAAATAACTACAAAAAAAGTCAGAAAATTAATAAACATCAAATTTCTGACTTCTAAATTAAAACTTCTAAATATTAGAAAGGTAAATCGTCGTGTTCTTCTTCATTAAAATTAGTTGCTGGTTCAAAAGCATCAGCAGCTGGCATTGGCGGTACATTTCCTGCAGGCGCTTGCGCTGCTAATTTTTCAATTCTCCATCCTTGAATAGAGTTGAAATACTTCGCTTCACCTTGTGGATTAATCCATTCTCTTCCTCTTAAGTTAATTGAGACTTTAACTGGTTCCCCAACATTATAATTGTTTAATAAATCACATTTATCTTGAGTAAACTCAATCATTATCATTTGAGGATATTGCTCTTCAGTAGTCACTACTAATTCTCTTTTCTTAAATGAAGCACTAATTTGTTGTACATCATTAATCAATTTAATCTTTCCTGTTACTTCCATCTTACTATTAATTTATTGTTTTGCTAAAAGCACTTTCCAAGCGGTTAGTACTTCGTTATTATCTAAATATTCTTTTGCTTTTTTCAATTGCTTTTGAGCATCATCAGCACTTAAAATTCCTTTTATCTCAAAATTTTCTTTTACAAATATAGCAATTTCTTCTTCTGTAGGAATAGCTTCAATATTTCCTAACTTCCCTAAATCATTTCCATTAAAAATTGAGCTTTGTTTTACAAAATCTGGAACATTATCAACTCCAATTCCTAAAGTAGATAATGGTTTTTCAACCTCAAACATACCTACATTTGAACGAGAGTACCAGTTGGCACCCATTCTTGCAACCAAATCAATTTTATGTTGATCAATCATACCATTAGCATCTAAAACCGCTTCATGAATATGTATTTTAACTACTTCACAAATAACCAAATTCCCTGCTCCACCTTGATTCCCAAGCGCAATAATATCGTTTACCTTGCATTCAAACTGAACCGGACTTTCAGCAACTCTAAATGGTTTTACAACATCTGAAGCAACCATTGTTAACCCTGACTTTTCAAATTCATTTACGCCATCTGGATATTCTGTACTTGAAAGAGACATTTGTTGTACAATATCATAATTAACTATGTTTATTACAACTTCTTTTGTATTCTGAACATTTATTAATGTATGTTTAACTGTATTATTTCTAACCCTTCTTGCAGGAGAAAATATCAATATAGGTGGATTTGAACTGAATACATTAAAAAAACTAAAAGGAGATAAATTTGGCGTACCATTTTCATCAAGTGTACTAGCAAACGCAATAGGTCTTGGTGCAACTGCACTTTGCAAATAACTTTGCAGTTTTGCTGGTTCTATTTCTTTTGGATTGATTGACAACATGTTAATAAAGTTTTTACAAAGATACTTTTTTGAAATAATTTAGAAGTGTATAAGTTGATACAATTTTAGTATTTTTACTAACAAATTCTATTTATGCAGTTTTCCGAAAAGCGAAATATTTCACGTTGGTTCATCATATTAGCCTCTTTTTTTATTGTTATTCTAATTTTATGGAATACCTATAACTTTTTTCAAATTTTTAAAGTTGAAGAAAGAACCAAAATGGAATTGTGGGCAACTGCACAAAAAACATTAGTAAATGCTAATGAAAATACCGAAGTAGAATTACCTCTTCAGATAATTAGCGCGAACTCATCAAGTCCAATGATTCTAACAAATAGCGAAAATAAAATAATCAATTCTAACAATATTGATGAAGAAGTTCAAGCAGACAGTATTGCCTTATCTAACTTGTTAAAAACATTAAAAACAGAAAATGAACCTATTAAAATGGAGCTTTCTGAAAATAATTACCAGTTGCTTTATTATGGCAATTCTTCATTATTAAATAAATTAAAATACTATCCTATTGCGCTTTTGTTAATCATTATTTTATTTGGAGCTGTTGTTTATAACTTTTACAGAGCTACAAAAATGGCAACTCAAAATAAATTATGGGCAGGAATGGCAAAAGAAACAGCACATCAAATAGGAACTCCTTTATCTTCATTAATCGGCTGGCTTGAACTCTTAAAAATGGAAAACATAGAAGAAAGTACGTTATCTGAAATTGAAAAAGATATTAACCGATTACAAACAATAACCGATCGTTTTTCTAAAATTGGTTCGGAACCTGTATTAGAGAAAAAAGATTTTATTGAAGAAACTTTGAATTCAATTGAATATTTAAAATCTAGAACATCAAAACAAGTTGTTTTCACTATTAAAGTTCCTAAAGAACCTATTTACATTGAATTGAACCCAGCATTACATAGTTGGACTATTGAAAATTTAGTTAAAAATGCAATTGACGCAATGAAAGGAAAAGGAAAATTAGATATAACAATTGAAGAATCAAATAATATAGTAAAACTTAGAATTAAAGATTCTGGCAAAGGAATTCCAAAAAATCAATTCAACAAAGTATTTGAACCTGGTTTTACAACCAAAAAAAGAGGTTGGGGATTAGGTTTGTCTTTAACCAAAAGAATTGTACAAGAATACCATAAAGGAAGAATAAAAGTAGCTCAATCTGAAATTGGAAAAGGCACTACTATGCAGTTAAGTTTTAAAAAACCTTAACCTAACAATAACTTTATAAGCTTCTTCTTTAAATTAGTATAAGGTGAATATTTAAAATTAAACTCTAGCCAAGTAGGTTTGTCTAAAATACTTTTATAATGAGAAAAAGTATCAAAACCATATTTACTATGATAACTTCCCATACCACTATTTCCAACTCCTCCAAAAGGTAAATTAGAATTAGAAATATGCATAATAGCATCATTAACAGCCCCTCCTCCAAAGGAAATTTCATTTAAAACAGTATTTTTAACTGAATTACTCTCTGTAAAAACATAACAAGATAATGGTTTTGGCAAAGATTTAATCTTTACTATTACTTCATTAATATTTGTATACTTAATCACTGGCAATATAGGTCCAAAAATTTCTTCTTGCATAACTAGATCATTAAACGTACAATTATGCATTACTGTAGGCTCAATAAGTCGTTCTTTTTCATGTACTTGTCCTCCAAAAAAAACTTTATCTGTATTAATTAACCTTGTCAAACGTTGCACATTTTTATCGTTAATAATTTGAACATAATTATCATTTTGTATACTATAATTGGCTTTTACAATTTCTAGTTTTAATAATTCTAAAAAGTGCTTTTCAATAGATTCATCTACAAAAATATAATCTGGAGCAATGCAGGTTTGACCTGCATTTAAAAATTTTGCCCAAACAATACGTTTTACAGCCATCTTTAAATTAGCATCTTTAGCTACAATTGTTGGGCTTTTTCCACCTAACTCTAAAGTAACTGGAATTAAATTTTTTGCAGCAGCCTGATATACAATTTTACCAACAGTTGAACTTCCTGTAAAAAATATTTTATCGAATTTAAAATGTAATAATTCTGTAGTTTCAGCTATTCCGCCTTCAACCACATGAAAATAATTTTCTTCAAAGTTAAAATTTATCAATTTTGCTAAGGCTTTACTTACGTGAGAAGCTATCTCGCTTGGTTTTAAAACAATGGTGTTTCCTGCAGCAATAGCAGCAATTACAGGCGCAATAGACAATTGAATAGGGTAATTCCAAGCACCTATTACTAAGACTGTACCTAAAGGTTCTGGTATAATATATGATTTAGCAGGGAAATTTGCGAAATTTGTTGCTACCTTTTTTCTTTTTGACCAAGAAGACAAACCACTTAACGCCAAGTCAATCTCATGAATAAGCAAGCTAATTTCTGTGGTATAATTTTCAAAAGCTGATTTTTTAAAATCTTTAAAAGTAGCCTCATTTAGCAAGGAATTATTGTTTAACAAAACAGTTTTTAATTTTTTTAATTGCTTTTTTCTAAACTCAATATTTTTTGTTTGATTAGTATTAAAAAAATCTTGTTGTCTTTTAAAAATAGTTTCCATAATTGATTAAAATAAAAAATCCTGAAAAATTTCAGGATTTAAGTTACATATTTTTTGCTATTCTATTTGCGATATCTTCAAATTCTTCAGTTTTAAGTGTTACTTTTCGCTGAAAACGCATATCATCCATATCTTGTAGTGGAATTAAATGAACATGAACGTGTGGCACTTCTAAACCTACAACAGCAACACCAATTCTTTTACATTCAATTGTTTTTTCAAGTGCTTTTGCTACTTTTCTAGAAAAAGCCATTAAACCCATGTACAAATCTTCTTCCATATCAAAAATCTTATTAATTTCTTGTTTTGGAATACAAAGTGCATGCCCTTTTGCATTAGGGTTTACGTCTAAAAAAGCTAGAAAATTTTCATCTTCAGCAATTTTATAACATGGGATTTCTCCGTTTACAATTTTAGTAAAAATACTTGCCATAATTTAGCTTCTTGTAATTTCAACAATATCAAACTTAATAACTCCATTTGGAACACTTATTTCAGCAACATCTCCAACACTTTTTCCTAACAAACCTTTTCCAATAGGAGAAGTTACAGAGATTTTCCCTGTTTTTAAATCCGCTTCACTTTCAGCAACTAAAGTATAGATCATTTCCATACCGTTAACTTGATTTTTAATTTTAACCGTTGACAAAACAAGAACTTTTGAAAGATCCAATTGCGATTCATCAATTAATCTTGCATTAGCCACAACTTCTTCCATTTTAGAAATTTTCATCTCCAATAACCCTTGTGCTTCTTTTGCTGCGTCGTACTCTGCATTTTCAGACAAATCACCTTTGTCTCTTGCGTCTGCAATATCCTGTGAAGCTTTAGGGCGCTCAATACTTTTTAAGTGATCTAATTCATCTCTTAATTTTTTTAACCCTTCTGCCGTATAATATGATACTTTACTCATAACTTCATCGTTTATAAAAATAGAAAGAATCCCACATAAATGGGATTCCTTGTAACAAAGATACTAAAATAATTTTGAAATTATATTCTGCATCTCAATTACTTTATTAAAATTAATTTAAATTTGTAATTATGAAAAAACACTTATTACTTATTTTATTGCCTCTTTTATTTGGCTGTAGTGAAGATTCTTTTGACAACAACAACCCTTATCTGCCAAATTATAGCTTTTCAACTACATTAAATTTAAATTTACCTCAATATAGTCAGGTATTATACACAGCAAATGCTATTTATGTTAATACTGCAGGAGCTGGCATTAGAGGAATTTTTGTTTTTAATACTGGTAATGAAAATTATGTTGCATATGAAGCTGCATGTCCTAATCAAGCTTTAAGTAGTTGTTCTACTATGTCTATAAACGGTATTAAGGCTTTATGTTCTTGTGATAGTGCTCAGTATAGTTTTTTTAACGGTCAGGCAGAAGGACAACAATATTCAATGAAAAAATATAGAGTTGAAAAAATAAACTCTACAAGTCTAAGAATTTACAATTAAAACCCTGTAAAAAAATCTTACAGGGTTTAACTTTAAACTTAACTGAACAATTTTAGAATTTCAAAGCCATTCCTAGAAGGAAGTTTATCCCTGCTTGAGGATAATAACCTGTTCCTTCAATTGTAGTTGTTCCTGGCCCACTCCATGTATCATCATATGTGTAGAAATAACCATTTGATTCATATTTTCTATTAAGTACATTATTTACTAAAGCTGAAAATACAATTGACTTTATTCCTTTATTAACCTTCCAATCATAATTTGCATTGAAATCCAAAACAGTATAATCCGAAAGAGTAGAGTTTTCAGAGTCTATATTTCCCATATATTGTTTCCCAACGAACTTACCAAGTGCTGAAATTTGCAAATTCTTAACTGGCAAGAATGTAATATTACCTCCACTTATAATTTCTGGAGAAAAGGCAATATTTGTGTTACCTAAATTAGTTAAAACACCATCTCTTTGAAAATAAAAATCTTGATTTTTATTTTGGCTGAAAGTTACATTTGGCTGAAACAATAAATTATCAAGGATTTTTACTACAGCATCAATTTCTAAACCATAACGGTAACTTTTCCCACTATTTGTAAATATTGGAGCCCCCACATTATTTAAAGCTCCTGTCATTACTAATTGATCTTTATAATCCATATAAAACAGATTTGCGTTTACTTTAACTTTACTTGAATTATACTTCCAACCTAACTCAATATCAATTAACCTTTCTGGCTTAGTGCTTTCATTTTCATAATCATCTCTTCTGGGTTCTTTATTTGCAACACCTGCATAGGCATAAACAGAATTTGAAAGATTAATTTTATAATTAGCACCAATTTTAGGGTTAAAAAATCTAAAAGTATCATTAACATCAGTTGCTTGAACGCCACTTGCTTGATAATAAACCAATCTATATTGCAAATCGGCAAAAATGTTAAACTTAACACCTATACCTTGAGATAGTTTCACATACACGTTTACATCATCTTTATTTCCATATGTATCGTAATATCTATTATTTGAAGGCACGTAATATTGTGTCCAAACCACTTCTCCATAATGTTTACCTAAATATCTGTTTGCCGCACCACCTACTAATATATCTGTTTTATTAGATAAATAATTTAAAGAATAAGTAGCCCCAAAGAAATCATTATCCAACCATCTTTTTCTAATTAAATCTGTTATAGAATTACTTCCATAATCACTCAGTCCATAATCAGAAAAATTTTCATCTTCTTTATATTGCTTAAAATATCCTTTCCCAAGAGTATAGTGCAATGCTAAATTAGAGTTCCATTTTTCAGACCATTTTTCAGACCAATGCAATTGAAAGTGATTTTGCCAATAATTATCGGTTTCGTCATCATAAAATTGTTCGTTACCAAATTCGTCAAAATACAATCCTGCAGAATTATAAGTTCTATCATTCTCTAACTTGTCTAAATCTTCTAAACCGTTCCAAGATTGATACGTTTTTTCTTTACCACCGAAAGCAATAAATTTTATCAATGTATTTTCTTTGACATAATTAGTATTGAAAAAATACCCAAACATGTTCGATGAAGCTCTATCAATATAACCATCAGAAGCAATTTGAGAAACTCTTCCATTAAACTCTAAATTATTATGTAAACCTGTTCCAAAAGCTAATGTGTGTTTTCTTGTACCAAAACTTCCAACTGAATTTGAAATTTCAGCATGAGAATGCTCTTTATACGATTTCGTTTCCATATTTAAACTCGCACCAAATGCACCAGGTCCATTAGTTGATGTACCGACACCTCTTTGTAATTGAACGCTTTCTAAAGACGAAGCAAAATCAGGTAAATTCACAAAAAATGTTCCGTGACTTTCACTGTCATTAAACGGAATACCATTTAATGTTACATTAATTCTTGAACCATCTGAACCACGAACTCGCATAGACGTATAACCTACTCCGTTTCCAGCATCAGTAGTAGTAACAACTGATGGTAAGTAATTTAGAAGTACCGGAATATCTTGTCCTAAATTTCTTGGTTCAATTTGTTCTTTAGAAACATTTGAAAAAGTAATAGGCGTTTTTTCTGTAGCTCTAACCGAAGAAACAGTTACCTCTTTAAGATTATTAACCTTTAAAGAATCTATAGGTTGTTCTTGTGCAAAAGAGAAATGAGAAAAGCACAAAGAAAAAAGACTTAGTCTTAAAACTTGTTTAGTTTGTTTGTTGTTGAATAAAGTTTTCATTCGTAAAATTAGTTACGAATAAAAGGGGTAATTATTCTTCTTTTTTAAAATTAAATTTGTATTACACAGACTTATACCAACGTGCACATTGGTATTTTGTCATTTTCCTTGGCAGCATTACCTGCCCAGGTTCTATGGGTATAATCTCAGCTCGTTATTTAGAGCACCCCTTTGAGACGATGCAAAAGTACTACTTTAGTTTAAAATTTCAATTAATTTGTTTAAAAATTAGGCTTTTTACGATTTTGCTTTAAAGCGCTCATTATTTTCTTAGTATTAAGCCTTCTTTCTTTAACGCTTCGTGGTGTTTTGGTTGCTCTTCTAATTTTTGGTTTATGAAGTCCTTTTTCAATTATAGATAAAAATCGTTTTATTACAATTGATTTGTTTTTTACTTGACTTCTATCTTCATCACAGTTTAAAATAAGAACATTATTCTGAGTTAATTTTGAAGAGAGTTTTTGTTTTAACAATTCTTTCTCCTCATCAGAAATACCTAAAGAATTTTCTAAGTCAAATGTTAGAACAACTTTTGAAGACACTTTATTTACATTTTGACCACCAGCACCACTACTTCTTACCGCTTTAAAATCTAATTCTAAAAGTAATTTTTCTTTATTCATTTAATGGTTGATGAGCAGGCTTTAATAAATCGTTTACTGTTTTTACAGGATTAAAAGTTTCCAATGGAACCTCAACAAAAATGGTAGTCCATTTTGCCATTGCTCCATTCCATAAACCTGGAAGCTCAAATGCTTTAATTGGTTTTCCGTTCTTGGTTTTTTCTGCAATAAATGCTGCATTATGATCAATATAATCAACTAAATTAAATTTTCTCCCTTTATAATTATATACTGCACAAACTATATCCACAGGATTAAAATGCGTAGCTGATTTTACAATATTGATCTGATTTTCGTCGAGCATATTAATTTGAGAAGACTCTACTATTTGAAGTGTCTGTCTTCCTTTTTCATCTTTTACCCAGAAAGGTCCACCACCAGGTTCACCTTCGTTTTTAACCATTCCACATACTCGAATAGGCCTATTTAAAACCTTCATTAAATATTCAATCTTATACGATTTTTTAAAATGTTTAAAATCTTCAGGTAACGGAAACGACAAATCATTTTCAGTAAAAGATATTAATTCTTCAAAATCATTTTCTGAAAGTTCTTTATTTTCTAAATCATTTAAAAACTCAAAAACTCTATTTTGAGTTTTTATAATAATTGCTCCTAAAACCTTCTTGTAATTAGAAATTATTTTTTTGTTATTTTGAGCTACATTATCAATATTTTTTAAAAAAATAAAATCTGATTTTAATTCATTTAAATTATCAATTAAAGCTCCATGTCCACCAGGCCTAAAGAACAAAGAATTGTCTTCTAAACGAAATAAAGAATTATCAAGGTTTACTGCCACAGTATCTGAACTTGAGTTTTGATAAGAAAAATTAATTTCAAATTCATTGAATTGATTTGTTATCGCTTCAAATTCATTTTGAAACTCTTCCGTTATGGTAAAATGAATTTTTGTTTTTACACCTTCTTTTTTATAAAAACTTGCCTCAATAATATTCTCTTCAATAGGAGTAATAATTCTCGATTTATTTATGTGAAATGGTAAAATCCCCTTTGGTTTTTGGGCATAATTTAAACCATTTTCACTTAACAAAGTCTTTATCAATAAATATGTTTTTAGGTCACTTGTTAAGCTAGAATAACTTGAATTTAATTCAATAGTTTTTGATTTTAATTCTTCGTAAAAAGGAAGATTTTTTAATCCATAAATAAACAGAGCTAAATCTTTATTTTTGCTTTTATTTATATAACTATTTATGGTGTCTTTTTTTAAATCAAAAGCAGCAAGAAACTCCATAAGAAATTTAAACATTCTTGAAGCAGCTCCTGATGCCGGAACAAATTTTTCTATAGTATATTCTGTTTTATGATTATCAAAAAAAGAAGTATATTCTTCTACTTTTTTTTGACTTAAAGACAATATACCGTCACCAACAACAGCCGGTTTAACAAGATTAATCATTGGAATTCCATTTTTAAAACAAAACAATTGTTGCTTTATTTTATCTAATGAATTACCTCTTTCTTGAATATATTTTATGTCTCTTTCTGTAAAATTTTCTTCCATTCTAAAAAACCAAAAGTGGCAATTATTGTAAATATTAAAAATTGTAAACTTGAAAATGTAAAGCCTTTGTAAAAGTACAATGGAATAGAAATAAAATCACCTACGATCCAAAGCAGCCAATTTTCAATTTTACGTTTAGCCATAAGCCACATTCCTACAAAGAAAATTCCAGTAGTAAAAGTGTCTACATATGCAGTCCAATCCTTAAATTTATCAAACCAATGATAAACCAATATTACAAAAAGAATTGTTACTATAAAAATAAGAAAAGCATTTACTTTTTCTTTTTTAGTAGTCCATGATATGGGATATTCTATTTGATTATCATTTTTTCTTGTCCAAAGAAACCATCCATAAATACTCATAGTAGTATAATAACCGTTAATAAGCATATCGCCTACTAAGTCCCATTTATTTAATAAATAAACATAAATTATTGTACTTACTAATCCCGTTGGATATACTAAAACATTATTGCTCTTAGCATAGAACACACTAATTAAACCAAACAATACCGCAATAATCTCTAAGAAAATATCAACAGTAGCATAATCGCTGTATTGAGAAAACAAAAACTCTAACATAATTCAAAAAAAGTATTATCGTTTTCAAAAGCAGTTCCAATTACTACCATATCTGCTCCAGCATTAAAAGCATCATTAATTTCTTTTTTAGAACGAATTCCACCACCAACAATTAACGGAATTTGAATTGATTGAGCAACCTGTTCAATCATTTCTAAAGACACAGCTAGTTTTGCTCCGCTTCCTGCTTCTAAATAGATTAATTTATTACCTAATAATTCACCTGCTTTAGCGGTTTGACAAACGTAATTAATATTATTTCGATCTAATGGTTTGGTATTACTTACACGTTCAACAGCTGTCTCTATTCCACTTTCAATTAACAAATAGCCTGTTGGGATAATTTCCAATTTAGTTTTCTCTAATACAGGAACGGCATTAACTTGATGCTCAATTAAATAATCAGCATTTCTTCCTGATAATAAACTAAGAAATAAAATAGCATCGGCTTCAGCTGAAATTTGTTTATAATCTCCAGGAAATAAGAACAAAGGCAAATCTACGCATTGCTTAATTTCTTTAATTAATCCGTCTAAATGATTTCCGTTATAAGTACTTCCTCCTATAAATATATGCGTCGCAGGAGATTCGTTTATCTTTTTACATAAATTTTTAACATCTGAAATCAAAAGTTTCTCAGGATCTAATAAAATAGCAAGTAACTTACTGTTCTCATTTTTGGCTTGTACAATATTTGTATATAACTCTTTCATACTATTTTTCTAACGCATAAACCAACGTAAATCCTTCAAACTCTTCGAAGAAAAAATTAAATTCTTTCTCAAATTTATTTTGTTGCACAGAAGCCTTTCCTTTTCCATCTGCTAAATCAAACGAAAATACTTTCATGTCGTCTTTAAAACTTAAACTTCTAGAATTACACATTTTATACTTTGCTTCTTTGGCTCCCCAAATTACAGTTAGTTTTTTTATATATTCTACTGATTCTTTATTCAAATAATCAAATTCATGCTCTACAAATTTATCAGCAATTCTTGTAATTTTTTCTCTTTGCAACTCTATATCAATTCCTACATTTTGATTACCAACAATAATAGCCGAAAAATTATTGGAATGTGTTATAGAAATTTGCTTTCCATCTGTTAAGTGCGGTTTTCCATCTTCATCATAAAACAAATCAAAGTCAGAATAACCAGCAACTTTCAGCAAATGTCGAATGCTCAAAAACCCTTTTTGATGGCTTTCAGATTTCATTCGTTCTAGCCTAGCTAATGAAATGTCCTTTAATTTAATTTGACGAAACAGTTCATTAAAATCTTCTTCAATTTTCCAAATAAGGACTGAAGTTAAGGGATTTACTTGTATTTTTTTATAAAAAGACATTAAATATAAGGTTGAAATTCAAAGCATTACCTTATTAAACATTTCATAAAATAAGGTGTTTTATTAAAAAATTAAAAATGAAATTAGTACCTTTGCACTCTTATTTAATAATACAAATATACAATAATAGATGAGTTCAAATACAACAACTTATGTGCCGTATAAAGTAAAAGATATTACTTTGGCAGACTGGGGAAGAAAAGAAATTGAATTAGCTGAAGCTGAAATGCCAGGTTTAATGGCTCTTAGAGCTGAATATGGAGCAAGCCAACCTTTAAAAGGAGCACGTATTGCTGGATGTTTACACATGACTATTCAAACTGCTGTATTAATTGAAACTTTAGTTGCTCTTGGTGCTGATGTTACTTGGTCTTCTTGTAATATTTTTTCAACTCAAGATCATGCTGCTGCTGCTATTGCTGCTGCTGGAATTCCAGTTTATGCTTGGAAAGGCTTAAGTGACGAAGAATTTGATTGGTGTATTGAGCAAACTTTATGGTTTGGTGAAGACAGAAAACCATTAAACATGATTTTAGATGATGGTGGTGATTTAACGAATATGGTTTTTGACCGTTTCCCTGAACTAATTGCTGACATTAAAGGTTTATCTGAAGAAACAACTACAGGAGTTCACCGTTTATACGAAAGAATGAAAAACGGAACGTTACATATGCCTGCAATTAACGTAAATGATTCGGTTACTAAATCTAAATTTGATAACAAATATGGTTGTAAAGAATCTGCAGTAGATGCTGTAAGAAGAGCTACTGATATTATGTTAGCTGGTAAAAGAGTAGTTGTTTGTGGTTACGGAGATGTTGGAAAAGGTACTGCGGCTTCTTTTAGAGGTGCAGGTTCAATTGTAACCGTGACTGAAATTGACCCAATTTGTGCTTTACAAGCTGCAATGGACGGTTATGAAGTTAAACGATTAGATACAGTAGTTGGAAATGCAGATATAATCATTACAACTACAGGTAATAAAGATATTATTTTAGGTTCTCACTTTGAGAAAATGAAAGACAAAACTATCGTTTGTAACATTGGACATTTCGATAACGAAATTGACATGGCTTGGTTAAACAAAACGCATGGTGCAACTAAAAATGAAATTAAACCTCAAGTAGATAAGTATACTATCAACGGAAAAGATATTATTATTTTAGCTGAAGGACGTTTAGTAAACTTAGGTTGTGCTACCGGTCACCCAAGTTTTGTAATGAGTAATTCATTTACAAACCAAACATTAGCTCAAATTGAACTTTGGACTAATTCTGCTGCATATAAAAACGAAGTGTACATGTTACCAAAACACTTAGACGAAAAAGTAGCTGCTTTACACTTAGCAAAATTAGGCGTTGAATTAGAAATTTTACGTGAAGACCAAGCGAAATACATTGGTGTTGCTGTAGAAGGACCATTCAAACCAGAATATTATAGATATTAATTGTCATGCTGAATTTATTTCAGCATCTCAAAACATAAACAAACCCTTACAGAAATGTGAGGGTTTTTTGTTTTTGAGCATTGTCACATAGGTTGCATTTTTCACCAATGCAAAAGCCTAAAAAATTAATTACCAATATTTTAACAACAAAGTGAAACATTTCACGTTATTTTTGTACTAATAAATGTCATCATCAAAATCAATCATCATGTTAAAAAACTTCTTCATCCTTTGTTCGGGAGCAGATAAGAATCTCATCAATTCTTGCTCAAATGGCGAACAAAACAAGTATGCCGGAATTGGCGCAACCGTTTTCTTCACCGCAGTTATGGCTTTTATAGCCTCAAGTTATGCTCTTTTTACCGTTTTCGATAATGCCTATATAGCAATGGCATTCGGACTCGTTTGGGGTTTGCTTATTTTTAATTTAGACCGTTTTATTGTTTCTACCATCAAAAAAAGAGATTCGTTTTGGAGCGAATTTAAACAAGCAACTCCTCGAATTGCTCTAGCTATTATTATTGCTATTGTCATCTCAAAACCTTTAGAAATTAAAATTTTTGAAAAAGAAATCAACACGGTTTTATTGAAAGAGAAAAACGAAATGATGCTTGCCAATAAAAAGCAAGTTGCAAATTATTTTCAGAGCGATTTAGAAAAGAACAAAGCACAAATTGACAGTTTAAAATCCGACATTACTAAGAAAGAAAAAGAAGTAAACGATTTATATGCTGTTTATATTACTGAAGCAGAAGGAACTGCTGGAACCAAAAAACTAGGAAAAGGTCCAGTTTACAAAGAAAAAAGAGAAAAACATGACGCTAGTTTACAAGATTTAGCTGTTTTAAAAACCACTAATCAAGCTAAAATTACAGAATTAGAAGCTAAAGCCAAAACATTACAGGCCGACTTAGATAAAAAAGTCACTGAAACACAACCTATAATTGAAGGTTTTGATGGTTTAATGGCACGGATTATCGCTTTAAACAAATTGCCATTACTTCCTTCATTATTTATAATGCTTTTATTTTTAGCTATTGAAACTTCACCAATCATTGCTAAATTATTATCTCCAAAAGGTGAATTCGATTTCAAACAAGAAGATGCCGAAATGGCTGTTTTAAGTATGATTTCACAAAATAAATACCAAAGTGAGTTGCAACGCAAAACCGATGCGGAAATTTACGACAAAGTTTACTCAGATATAAAAGAAGATAAAGAGCTTTATAACTATAAAAAGAAACGCACTATTGAATTGCTAGAACTACAAGCAGATGGCTTTGTAGAAAAACAGAAAAGATCATTATAATAAAAAAGAGCGATAAATAATTTATCGCTCTTTTAATTATATGTTGAAATTACATTTTACTTAAAACCTCTTTTTTCAAAGCATCATATTCTGCTTGTAAAATAAGTCCGTTGTCTAGTAATTTTTTATAATTCTGCAATTTTTCAAACAATTCATCTTTAGACAAATCCACTAATTCTTTTTCATTAGAGCTCATTTCCTCTTTTACTTCTTCATACGTTTCGTAAGATTCTACTTTAGGAACAATTTCTGCAAAATTAGTTACTTCCTCTGCAACAACTTCTTCCACCTCATCAACTGTTTTATTTTCTTCCTCAATTACATTCAAAGGAATAGCAGTTTCAACAACAGGTTTAGATTGAATTGGGTTTTTCAACAAATCCAATTGCTCTTTAGCATAAGTATATAATTTTCGAGCCTGATTTTTTGGTAAATAATCAACCGTATGCGTCAAATCTGTTTTTGTTGAAAAAGTAAAATCAGAACCTAAAATTCCTTCTTTTACAAACGAACCAGCAATATCGTCCCAATCGTAATCAATAAATTCCATAGAAAAACCTAAATTCTTAGGTTTACACAGAATAATTCTTTTGTTGGTAACAACAATACTATCAGGAAAAATGGTTACAGCAGGTTTTTTTTGAACTGCAATATAACCTACTTCTTCATTAGACATTATTAGGTTTTCCAATTTTGAAGCAATTTTTTCAATTGCTTTTGGATCTTGGTCTTCGTTTAAAATATTTTTTAAATTTTCAAGCATGATTAACGTTTATTTCGTTTACAAATGTACTATCAAAATTCATTATTTTACTAATTTTTTTAATAGAAAAAGCCGCTTAATTAAAATTAAACGGCTTTATATAAACATTTGTAATACTATCTAAATGAAGCTCTTGGCCCAGTTGTAGCAAAAACAGCCGCCATTCTAGAAGCTTGTCCGCTAGAGAACATATACATTCCTCTATCATCTGTATAATCCATATAGTTCATATACATTTCTAGTGGTGTACCAGAACAAGTACTTCTGTGACCAACTGCAGGAACTCCAGAGTTAGCAGCATTATGAGTAGGAGTATCCGAAACTAAATCATTTCCACATGTTGCGTCGCCCCAAATGTGACGTAAATTCATCCAGTGTCCGATTTCATGAGTTGCTGTTCTTCCTAAGTTAAATGGATACGTTGCAGTACCTGTAGTACCTGTATATTTAGAATCAATTACAACACCATCAGTAGCAGAAGCACCTCCAGGGAACTGAGCATAACCCAATATTCCACCGCCTATTGTACAAACCCAATAGTTTAATTTTGTAGTTGGAGATGTAGGAGCTATTCCTCCTGTTGAAGTTTTTTTCATTGCATCAGAAGTTCCCCACGTAGTTTTTGTAGTTGATTTTCTATAAATAGCATCTAATACAAATTTTACATTTAAAGCACCTCTAACGCTATTGTAAGGGTTACTAGAATTATAATCAGTGTTAGTTCCAGCAAAATCCTTGTTTAAAACATCAATTTGAGACTGTAATTGAGCTTGCGAAATGTTTTCAGCTGATGTTCTATACAAAACATTGAAAACAACTGGAATCTCTAAAACTCCGTTCACAATTTTCCCTTGTTGAATGAATTTTTCGGCTTCAATTTCAAAATTTGCCATTCTTTCAGCCAATTTAGGATCGTCTCTTAATTGTCTTTCTAAAACATCATGAGAAGCACAACCTCTATGTGCAACAGGTGCAACATCTCCTTTAGTAGCAGAACTATCATCGCTGCTACAAGAAAGTATCATTAATAATGATACAACTGATAAAATAATTTTTTTCATAAAAATAGTTAGGTTATTAATGCCGCAATATTATATCTATAATTTTAAATATTTTACAAAAAAAGTTACATATCAGCTATTGACTATTAATTATTTTTGTTATATAATTGTAAAATTCCTATTTGGTATTAGCAGAAAAAATGTACTAATTGTTAAAGGCGTAATCTATACAATACTTTCGCGTGATTTTTTAGTTAAACTCATAAAAACTAACTCATACGAATCATTAATTAATTCAATAATCATTTTATTCGGAAGCTCTTTATTTAAATAAACACTGTTCCAATGTATTTTACTCATGTGATAACCTGGTTTTATAGATTCATATTTTTCTCGCAATTCTATAGCTTTTTCAGGATTACACTTTAAATTTAAAAAAGGTTCTCCTTCTTCAAATTTTTTTAATGAGGCTAAACAAAACATTTTACCTCCCACTTTAAACACTAAAGTATCTTCATCAAAAGGAAAATGCTCAGTTACTCCTTTTTTAGAATGACAAAATTCATAAAGTTGTTGAATGTTCATGTGGTTTATGATTAACGATTTTAGATTTATGAAATTCTGAAATCTGAATTCAAAAATCAATAATCTTATATAAAACAGGTTTACTAGGACTCGCATCATTTTCAAACGATGCAATTTGTAAGTTTAAGAAATAACTTCCGTCTGAAATAGAATTGTCTACATAAATCATTTCAGTAATGGTGCAATTCATTCGAGCATCTGCATTTAATTTGTTTACATTTTTTACATTCCAAAATGCTTTATGAGCCAACAAAGCTCCCCCATCGTGCTCTTTATCAACACTTGGTAAATCGATTAATAAATGTTGGATGCCAAGTTCACGAATATAAATTGCTGCTTCTTCTGCTAAATAAGGTGGATTTGTATTTGAATAATTGAGATGTTTTTTAGTTTTTAAATTTGGAAGTGTTCTTACTATTAGAGCTTGAGTTTGACGATGAGATTTCTCCTTCGTCGAAATGACAAAAGAAGCCTCAATTTGATCTTTGGTAATAACTAAATCTTCACCTATTAATTTTGGTTCAATGGAAACAACTTCAGCGGTAAAGAAAAACTGTTTTAAACATTGATTGATGCTGTAAAAATCTTTTGTAATGTGTCCTAAACATTCCGTATGTGTTCCGTGTGCATGCGGATTGAAGAAAATGTTATTGAAATTTGTAGAAGATTTTCCTTCAGAAACTTTTCCAATCCAATCGCCATCTTTAACGGGTTCTATAATTGGTGTACTTTGATACCAAGCAATGGGATTTTGTTCGTTATTCGTTAGCGGAATTGAAATATCTAATGGTTTTGATAAGTCGATTTGTATATTATTGATTGTTGCTTTCATAATGGAACGCGGATTTTACAGATTTCCAAACGTGGATTTTACAGATCTCATTATCTGCGTTGCTTGCATCCGTTTTACCTACGTTCGATTTTAATCCAAATTTACTAAAAATAAGTCTGATGCAATTCCATCGCACAAAAACTTTCCTTTTTTAGTTGCTCTAAGTACATTTTCTTCAATAAATAATAAGTCATCCTCTAAAAAACGCTTTACTTCTTTATTTAAATAATCAAGATAGAATTTCCCAAAATCCTTTTCAATTCTTTCTAATGAAACACCCCAAATCGTTCGTAAACCTGTCATTATATATTCATTATAACGGTCTGTTATCGTAAGTTTTTCGATTTCAATTGGCACTTTATTTTCTTGAATTGATTTTATATAAATGGAATTATTAGAAACATTCCAACCTCTGTTTACTCCATCGTAACTGTGTGCCGAAGGTCCAATTCCTATGTATTTTTTACCCAACCAATAACTCGAATTGTTTTTAGAAAAATAATCGGGTTTACCAAAATTGGACAATTCGTAATGTACAAATCCATTTTCTTGTAAAGTTTCTACCAAAATATGAAATTGCTCTTGAGCGGCTTCATCGTCTGGTTGTTTGATGATTCCTTTTTTGATGAATTTATCCAAAGCTGTTTTTGGTTCAACCGTTAAAGCATAACTCGAAATATGATTGATTCCAAAAGAAAGCGCTTTACCTATATTTTGTTGCCATTTTTCGTTACTCGATCCAGGAATTCCGTAAATTAAATCCAATGAAATATTGTCGAAATATTGTGTGGCAATTTTTAAACAATTTGAAGCTTCATCTGAATTGTGTGCGCGATTCATCAGCTGCAAATCATCTTCAAAAAAAGATTGAATTCCTATAGATAAACGATTGATTTTATTTTTTGACAATTCAACAATTCGTTCTTCTGTTAAGTCATCTGGATTGGCTTCAACCGTAATTTCTGGGTTTTTTATTACTTTATAGTTTTGGTAAACGGCATCAATTAAAAACTTCAAATCTTCAGTTGATAAAATACTCGGTGTTCCGCCACCAAAATAAATGGTTTCTACTTCTTCATTTTGAGATTCACTTTTACGCAAGCTAATCTCTTTAGCCAAAGCTAAAACCATTTCGTCTTTTTTCTTTAAGGAAGTAGAAAAATGAAAATCGCAATAATGACATGCTTGCTTGCAAAAAGGGATATGAATGTAGATTCCGCTCATTTACTTCTTAACTCGTGATTCATTTTGTTTTACAAAAGCATCCCAACCTGAATAACTTTTTCCCACCTCTATTCTTCCTGAATTGAAGAAATGACAGACTGCTGCTGCTAAACCATCGGTTGAATCGAGATTTTTTGGTAAGGTTTTTAAGCCTAATAATTGTTGGAGCATTTTGGCAACTTGCTCTTTACTTGCATTTCCGTTTCCGGTAATGGCCATTTTTATTTTCTTAGGTTCGTATTCTGTAATGGGAATATCTCTCGAAAGTCCGGCTGCCATAGCAACACCTTGTGCTCTTCCTAACTTTAACATCGATTGTACATTTTTTCCAAAAAACGGCGCTTCAATTGCAATTTCATCAGGATGATGCGTGTCGATAAGCTCAATTGTACGTTCAAAAATATGCTTTAGCTTTTGATAATGATTGTCGAGTTTATTCAACTGCAATTCATTTAGCTGAATAAACTCCATTTTTTTATTCACCACTTTTATCAAACCAAAACCCATTATGGTTGTTCCTGGATCTATTCCTAATATGATGCGTTCGTTTGCCAATTTTTCTTTTCTTTGTAGTAATGATTTCGATTCCTCACAAAGCTAAACAATTCCTGTTACTTATAATCAAACTTTTGATTGTAAGTATTGCTTTATTTTATATTTATCAGCAACTTCAAGGCGATAAAAAAATCAATTGGAATGTGATTTCGAGTTATTTATCATTGCAATCAATTGGTATATTATTACTTTTTTCAACAATCAATTGGACATTGGAGATATTTAAATGGAAACATTTAGTTTCTTCCTTTAAAGAAATTACTTTTTTAGAATCAGCCAACCAAAGTTTAGGTTCACTTACTGCTTCCATTTTTACACCTAATCGAATTGGCGAATATGGAGCCAAAGTTTTATATTTTACAAAAGAGAACAGTAAACAAATTGTCTTGTTAAATTTTATCGGAAACAGCAGTCAAATGCTTGTTACCACTTTTTTTGGAGTTATTGGAATTTTAATAATTGATTTAAATTTTCAAGTTTCAAATTGGGTTATTTTTGGAGTTTTAATTGGCAGTACTTTGCTTCTTTTTCTTTTTAAGAATGTTGAGATTTACGGCTTTTCTATTCAAAAATTAATCCAAAAAATCACCTCTTTTCCGTTAGTATTTCACAGGAAAAACCTTTTGCTTTCAGTATTGCGTTATTTGGTTTTTTCTACTCAATTTTACTTCTTATTGTTGATTTTTGATATTAGCATTCCTTTTGAAATCGCATTTGGAACTATTTTTAGCATGTATCTATTAGCATCAATCATTCCGAGTATACATTTAATGGATGTTGCTATAAAAGGCAGTGTTGCTGTATATTTATTTGGTTTAATTGGAGTTGAAAGTTGGAAAATTATTGCAATTACATCGTTGATGTGGATTTTCAATTTGGTATTGCCCGTTATAATTGGAAGTTATTTTGTTTTACAATTTAAACCAAACAAAGAATGATAGCTGTTGTTTTTATACTATTAATTGTTTACGTTTTTACTATAGCGACTTTAGTGTTTGGTTTTACCAAATTGAAGCAAATTGATTCCGAAATTTTGGTCCCTAAAACTACTTTTTCAATTGTTGTTCCTTTTCGAAATGAAGCTGAAAATTTACCCCAATTATTACATTCTATTTCGAAATTGAATTACCCTAAGGAATTATTTGAAGTTATTTTAGTGGATGATGAATCGGAAGATGAATTTAGACTTCTCGACTCCGCTCGAAGTGACATGAACATAACAATTATAAAGAATATTCGAAAAAGTAATTCTCCAAAGAAAGATGCAATAGAAACTGCGATTGAAATTGCTGAAAATGATTGGATAATTACCACTGATGCCGATTGTTTAGTTCAAAAAGAGTGGTTGCTTACTTTTGATAATTACGTTCAATCTACCAATAAAAAAATGGTTGCAGCAGGCGTAACTTATTTACCCAAAAAAGGCTTTTTATCTGCTTTTCAAGCCTTAGACTTTATGAGTTTACAAGGTGCGACTATTGGAAGTTTTGGAATTGGGAAACCGTTTATGTGTAATGGCGCCAATTTTGCTTATTCAAAAGCATTTTTTCAAGAATTAAACGGTTTTGAAGGAAATGAAAATATAGCAAGTGGCGACGATGTTTTCTTATTACAAAAAGCGATTTTAAAAGAACCAAAGTCTGTTGGTTTCTTATATGATTCTAAAAGTATAGTTGCTACACAGACGGTTAACACTTGGGAAAAACTTTTTATGCAGCGCGTTCGTTGGGCTGCAAAAAGCACAGGTTATTCTTCTGTTTTCGGAAAAACACTTGCTCTAATTGTTTTTGTTACAAATTTGTTTTGGGTTTTGGGTTTTGGGTTTTGGGTGTTAGGCACGCTAGACCAAAACTATTTTATGCTTTTTATAGGAAGTAAGTTTTTGATTGATTTGATTCTTCTACAAAAAACGGCGAGTTTTTTTAAAACAAAACTGAATTGGATATTAGCAAGTTCTCTTTTATATCCGTTTTTTAGTTCTTCAGTTGCTTTGTATTCTTTATTTGGAAAATATGAATGGAAAGATAGAACTTTTAAGAAATAAGTTATTCTGTAACTTTAATAATTACCGGAACGACGAATTGCGTTTTAACTTTAATTCCTCTTTTAATGGCTGGTTCTACTTTAGGAAAATCAGACAATCGATTCTTTAAAATACTATCAATTTTTACGAAATCGTATGTAATGCTGTCTTTTGGTTGTTGGGCTTCAAATTTTAATGTTGAATCGGCATTAATTGTAACCTTTACATCAATCGTATCTACTTTTGGATACATCATTTGGATGGTATCAATTCCTATTCGTTCTTGAATGATTTTAATTAAATTATCGAAAAAACATTGTTTTTGAATTACCACATCTTGAATTGTATCACATTGAAAAATACTTGGATATTGATCCACTTCTGACCAATTGATTTTTTTCAATTCTTCTTGCAACAATACGTTTTCATCTGGTGCTTTTGCATCAAAATATTGACAAGAAACCACAAGAAAAACAAAAAATAAACTTAGCTTTTTATACATTTAATTTTGAATAACAATTAAATTTGTAAACATTCATTGCCAAAAATAGAAATAATTTATGGAATACTTTTTATTAATAACCGGTTTTTGCTTTATGATTATTGGCATACTTGGTAGTTTTTTACCTGTTTTACCGGGACCGCCTATCAGTTGGGCTGGGTTATTGCTTTTATACCTTACAAAAGGAATAGAAATAAATTATTGGGTTTTAGGCATAACACTTTTTATAGCATTGTTCGTAGCCATTTTAGATTATATTATTCCTGCTAAAGGCACCAAACGATTTGGAGGAAGCAAATATGGTATTTGGGGAACCAACATTGGTTTAATAATTGGTTTATTCTTTCCGCCAATAGGATTTATTATTGGCGCGTTTGTTGGCGCTTTTATTGGAGAACTTGTTTACGACAAGAAAGATCAAAACAGAGCGTTAAAAGCCGCAACGGGTTCGTTTTTAGGATTCCTCGCCGGAACTTTTATAAAACTTGTGGTTTGTTTTGCTTATTTAGGCTTGTTTGTAAGTTTGGTTTGGGAAAATTGGGATGTTTGGTTCTAATTACAGATTTCTATAAAATCAAAAAAGCCATCCAAATCCTGATAAATCAGAATATATGGAAAGCTTTTCATTGGTCTAACTACTAAACCAGCTACGAGTTACAAAGTCGTAGCGTAAACAACACAACTATCTTTAATATTTTTATTGGGCAAAAAAGCACCTCATTTCTGAAGTGCTCTCCCCAATCTTGCGGTCTGGACGGGACTCGAACCCGCGACCCCCTGCGTGACAGGCAGGTATTCTAACCAGCTGAACTACCAGACCTACGCTAATATTTTATATGTTTTTCAACTCTACTTCACAATACAAAGTATTGACCTGTACAATTTACTTAAGAACTTTATCAAAAAAGCCATCCAAATTCTGATAATTCAGAATATATGGAAAGCTTTTCATTGGTCTAACTACTAAACCTGCTACGAGTTACAAAGTCGTAGCGTAAACAACACAACTGCTTTTGATGCTTTTATTGGGCAAAAAAGCACCTCATTTCTGAAGTGCTCTCCCCAATCTTGCGGTCTGGACGGGACTCGAACCCGCGACCCCCTGCGTGACAGGCAGGTATTCTAACCAGCTGAACTACCAGACCGTTGCTTGATTGCGAGTGCAAATATAGGACGGAATTTTAATATTCCAAACCTTTTTTTAAAAAAGTTTAATCTTTTTTTTTAAAATTAGCCAAACCTTTGTTTTTCAACTAAATATGTTGTCATAATTTTTTCAAAATTTTCACCTACTGCAACAGGAACGTACTGAATTTTATACTGCATGCAATTGTTTTCTATTTTCTTAAAGAAAGAATTTACTTCTTTTTCATAAATTTCTTTGGTTTGCTCTGTGTATAAATTAACCGTTTCGCCTGTTTCAACATCAATAAACTTTCTTGGAACACCGTCATATTCTAATTTAAGTTCTGATTTTTCATCATAAACATGAAATACAATTACTTTATGTTTGTTATGTTTTAAATGTTGAAGTGCTTTGAAAATTTCTTCTTCGTTAGCACTTTGAAACATATCTGTAAACAAAACCACCATGGAACGACGATGAATTTTTTCGGCAATTTGGTGTAAATACGCAACCGTATCTGTGTTTTTTGATTGTTTTGGGTTCTCTAAAACCAATTCTAATTTATCTAAAAGCATGCGATGATGGCGTTCGCTTCCTTTTTCTGGTGCGTAATATTCATATTCGTTTGAATAAACACTTAAACCAACAGCATCACGTTGTTTTTTAAGCAAATTCATTAAAACTGCAGAAGCCAACACCGAAAACCCTATTTTGCTTTCGTAAAAACCTTGATTTGACTTTAAAACCGGATAATGCATCGAAGAAGAGTTGTCAATAATTAAATGACAACGCATGTTGGTTTCTTCTTCATAGCGTTTTGTATAAAGTCGGTCAGTTTTTGCAAATAATTTCCAATCGATATGCTTAGTGCTTTCTCCAGGATTGTAAATTTTATGTTCGGCAAACTCAGCAGAAAAACCATGAAAAGGACTTTTATGCATTCCGGAAATAAAACCTTCAACCACTTGTTTAGCCAAGAGTTCAAGATGCTTAAAGCTAGATATTTTTTGAATTTGATTTTCAATCTTCATCTCTCAAATGTATTAAAAGATTAAATGATTTGGAAATTAAAAGTACACAAAAGGTTCCAAAAACAACTATTTAGCCCTGATAGAGCGATTATCCTTGTGAAGCGAAGCGAAACAAGATAGTAGCGAAAGCAGGAATTACATTTACAAGAAATACTAAAACTTTCGCTTCATAAAAAAAGCCCAACTTTCGCTGGGCTTCATTCTCTTTTTCAATTTGATTTTTTATTACAATAATGCGTCGATAGCATCTGTATATGTTTTCTTTGGAGCAACTCCAACTTGACGACCTACTACTTCTCCGTTTTGGAAAATTAATACCGTAGGAATGTTTCTAACGCCGTATTTTGCAGCAAATTCTTGGTTTGCATCTACGTCAACTTTTCCTACTATTGCTTTTCCTTCATAGTCTGCAGAAACCTCGTCGATAACTGGCCCAACCATTCTACATGGTCCACACCAAGCTGCCCAAAAATCTACTACTACTGGTTTATCTGATTTTAATACTACTTCTTCAAAAGTAGCATCTGTAATTGCTAATGCCATATCTTTTAACTTTAATGTTGTTTATTTATTGAAACAAAAATAACTATTTATTTTTTAGGAATACAAATAATTAGATTGCTTTTAACTATAGTTCTATTTTAAAAAATGATATTACAGCGCTTTTAAAATTGATAATAATACATTTCCTTTTAAACGAGTACTATAATTTGGGTTAATATACATAAATTCAATTTCTTGTTTGTCATTTAAAACATAAACTGTTGGAACAGGAAGAAAACCAGGGTTTTTACCTTCTGAGTATTTATCTAATTTTGGCTTTTCTCTTTGAAATGCAATACCAACTGCTTGAGAAAAAAGGCCTTCACTATCTGAATACAAACTATACTTTAATTTTTTTTTATCTAACGTTTGTTTTAGAAAACTTGGCGCATCTGGACTTACAGCTACCACCTGATATCCTAAAGCAACGATGTTTTTTTCAATTTCTTGCATGTCTGCCAATTGTGAATTACAATAGGGACACCAACCGCCACGATACACCACAAGAACTGTTTTTTTATCAAAAATATCTATTGTTTTTACTTCTTTACCATCGGCATCATGCAGGATAACATTTGGGATTTTCTCTCCAATTAATAACGGACTTACATTTTCTGCTTTATCTGCTATTTGCGCAAATGAAACAGTAGAAAACAAAAGGATTACGGTTTTAAAAATATTTTTCATAGTTTGTTTTTATTTAATACAAAGGTCAATAATTAAGCCCAAAGAGATTGTTAGCTACATTACATTAATTCAATTTAAAATTAATTTGCATGTTTTCTAGTTCTTGAAGCAATTCATTTGAAATTTTAATTTTCAACTTTCTACTTGGCATTACCAACTTCGTTACCACTTGAATTTCTTCAATTTCCGTTTCTAAAACAGCATTTTCAGTTGATTCATCATCATTGTCTAAAACTTCATCTTCTTCACTTTCTACTACCACCTCACTAGCAACCATACGTTTTACTTTTTGTAATTCCATTACTTCCATAGTAACTTGATTATCACCTTTTGCTCTTGAAAACAAATCTTGAAGCGCGTGAATTAAGTTTTCCGATAAATCGGTAATATTAAATTGAAGAATTAATTTTTTAGCAAATGTGGTTAAAACATCTTGCAAATATTGTACTGCAACAAATTGCATTCTTGGATCACCTTTTTTACCTTCCGCATTTGTCCATCCTTCTTTTACAATTACTTTCATAAATGTAAAATTATTCTGAATTAGGAAATGACGAAACTTTAAATACTCTTCTCCAAATATTCTAAAATCATAACTTTCATCATAGCCTTCTAAAGTAAACATAGCCCATCCTTTGCCGTTTTTAGAAACTCTGTGCTCAATTTTTGTAATGATTCCACCAATACTAACATTTTTACCAACCAAAGAATTTAAATCTTTTAATTGTTCCAATTTAGTATTGCAGAAATATTTCATTTCGTATTTATAATCGTCAAGCGGATGGCCCGAAATATAAATACCAACTACTTCTTTTTCTTTGGCTAATTTTTCCATGGTATTCCACTCTTCACAAGGCGGAACAATTGGTTCTGGAATTTGCACCTCAGAAGCATCACCAAACAAACTTACTTGTGATGAATTTTCATTTTCCTGAAACTTAGCACCGTACTTAACTGCTTTTTCTAAGAAAGTAATTCCATCGCCTTCATCATGAAAATATTGCGCTCTATGTGTATCCCCAAAACCATCAAAGCCTCCAGCTAAAGCCAAACTTTCAAATGCTTTTTTATTGGCTGCTCTTAAATCAATTTTCTTAGCCACATCAAAAATAGATTTGTATTTTCCGTCTTTTCTATTTTGAACTATTGTATCAACAGCATTAGCTCCTACTCCTTTTATAGCACCCATTCCAAAACGAACTGCATAGTTTTCATTAACCGTAAATTTATAATACGATTCATTTACATCTGGGCCTAAAACCTGCAACCCCATTCGTTTACATTCTTCCATAAAGAAAGAAACTTGCTTAATATCATTCATATTATTCGAAAGTACAGCAGCCATATACTCAGCAGGATAGTGCGCTTTTAAATAAGCGGTTTGATAAGCAATCCAAGCATAACAAGTAGAATGTGATTTATTGAAGGCATAACTTGCAAATGCTTCCCAATCTTTCCAAATTTTTTCTAGAATTGTAGCATCATGCCCTTTTGCAGAAGCCTGTTCTACAAACTTAGGTTTCATTTTATCAAGAACATCTTTTTGCTTTTTACCCATTGCCTTACGCAATACATCTGCCTCACCTTTTGTAAAATCAGCCAACTTTTGAGAAAGAAGCATTACTTGCTCTTGATAAACAGTAATTCCATAAGTCTCTTTTAAATACTCTTCACAAGCATCTAAATCGTATTTTATTTCTTCTTCACCATTTTTACGCTTTACGAATGATGGTATATATTCCAATGGCCCAGGACGATATAATGCATTCATTGCAATTAAATCTCCAAAAACTGTTGGCTTTAATTCTTTCATGTATTTTTGCATTCCAGGAGATTCATATTGGAAAATACCAACCGTTTCACCTCTTTGGAATAATTCATACGTTTTTTGGTCGTCAATAGGAAAAGTATCAGGATCTAAAGTAATTCCGTTTCTGTACTTAACAAGTTTAACCGTATCCTTAATTAAGGTTAAGGTTTTTAAACCTAAAAAGTCCATTTTTAACAAACCTGCGCTTTCCGCTACCGAGTTGTCAAATTGGGTAAGGTACAAATCAGAATCTTTTGCGGTAGTAACCGGAACGAAATTAGTAATATCTGAAGGTGTTATGATTACTCCACAAGCATGAACTCCTGTATTTCGTAAAGAGCCTTCTAATATTTTTGCTTGCTGAATGGTTTCTCCTGCCAAATCTTCACCATTTGCAATAGCAATTAATTCTTGTACTTTCTCAAACTCTTCAGAACGCAATGCTTTCTTAACTTCAGATTCATCTTCTGCAATAAAACGTGCCAAATTCCATTTTGAAGGCATCATTCCTGGAATTAATTTTGCGATTCTATCGGCTTCAAATAATGGCAAATCTAAAACACGAGCTGTATCTCGAATAGCTGATTTCGTTGCCATTTTACCGTAAGTAATGATTTGAGCAACTTGATTAGCTCCATATTTATTAATTACATAATCCATTACGCGGCCACGACCTTCATCATCAAAATCAATATCAATATCGGGCATCGACACACGATCAGGATTAAGGAAACGCTCAAAAAGTAAATCGTACTTAATAGGATCGATATTTGTAATTCCTAAGCAATAAGCTACTACAGAACCCGCAGCAGAACCACGACCTGGACCAACAGAAACATCCATCTTTCTGGCTTCTGCAATGAAATCTTGTACAATTAAAAAATAACCCGGATAACCTGAATTGGAAATGGTTAATAATTCAAAATCTACTCGTTCTTGTATTTCAAGAGTTATTTCACCGTATCTTCTTTTTGCCCCTTCAAAAGTTAAATGTTTTAAATATGCGTTTTCACCCCTTACTCCTCCGTCTTTTTCATCTTCCGCATCTAAAAACTCATTTGGAATATCATATTTTGGAAGTAATACATCTCTGTAAAGAGAATAAACCTCTACTTTATTTACAATTTCTTGAATGTTAGTAATTGCATCTGGTAAATCAGCAAAAAGCTTTTTCATCTCTTCTTGCGACTTGAAATAATATTCTTGATTTGGTAATCCGTATCGATAACCTCTACCTCTACCTATAGGCGTTGCTTGTTTTTCGCCATCTTTTACACACAATAAAATGTCGTGCGCATTAGCATCTTCTTTATTTACATAATAGGTATTGTTAGTTGCAACCAACTTTATATTATGCTTTTGAGAAAACTCAATCAATGTTTTATTAACACGATTTTCATCTTCTTGATTATGGCGCATAATTTCGAGGTAAAAATCATCTCCAAATTGTTCTTTCCACCAAATTAATGCTTCCTCAGCTTGGTTTTCTCCAATATTAAGAATTTTACTTGGAATTTCTCCGTATAAATTCCCAGACAAAACCATGATGTCTTCTTTATATTTTTCAATTACATTTCTATCAATTCTTGGCACATAATAAAATCCTTCTGTAAAAGCTATAGAAGACATCTTTGCCAAGTTATGATACCCTTTTTTATTTTTTGCTAATAAAACAACTTGGTAACCATTGTCCTTCTTAGTTTTGTCTAAATGATTTTCACAAATATTATATTCACAACCTACAATAGGTTTTATTTCATTATCGGTTGGTTCTTCGCCATTTTCTATTGCAGCTTCAATCTTAGCTTTTGCAGCTTTATTATGATTCATGACTGCACTTACGAAATGAAAAGCTCCCATCATATTAGCAGTATCTGTCATTGCAACTGCATTCATTTTGTTTTTTGCTGCAGCAGAAACCAAATCAGGAATTCCAATAGTAGATTGCAGTACAGAAAATTGTGTGTGATTATGAAGATGCGCAAACTTTGCTTCTTTCAAATCTTCAATATCAGAATCTGAAATAGAAGCTTGTGCATTTTCTTGCTCAGCTTTTTGCAACTTTTTTCTGATTTGCTCAGAAGCTGCTTTTAAGTTGATGTGTTTTAATCCAATAAGTTGAATTTCTTTTGGATTATGTTCTTTAAATCGAGTGAAATAATCAGGCGTTACATCAAGTTCTTCCTTGGTAAAAACTTCACGTTTAATCAGCTCTAAAAAACAACGAGTAGTTGCCTCAACATCGGCAGTTGCATTATGCGCCTCTGAAAAAGGCACATTGAATAAATATTCGTGTAATTCCGTTAACGTTGGTAATTTAAATTTACCTCCTCTACCTCCAGGAAGTTGTAATAATGAAGCTGTAACTTCGGTACAAGTATCTAAAACCGGAATTTCATTCATTTTGGACTGTACATTCATTCTATGAAACTCACAACCCATAATATTGACATCAAATCCTAGATTTTGACCAACAATAAACTTCGTTTTAGACAATGCTATGTTGAATTTTTCAAGAACTTCACTCAATGCAATCCCTTGCTCCATAGCCAATTCAGTAGAAATACCATGAATACGTTCTGCATCATAAGGAATATTAAAACCTTCTGGCTTTACCAAATAATCTTCATGATCAATAAGATTACCCATTTCGTCATGCAATTGCCATGCAATTTGTATACATCTTGGCCAATTATCTGTATCTGTTATTGGAGCAGACCAACTACGAGGTAATCCGGTGGTTTCGGTATCAAAAATTAAATACATTGAATTGATTATTTAGCGTTAAGCAATAAATGAGTTGAAAAACTCAACAAAACAAAAATACATTATAAAAAAATGCATCACAATTTTAGTTATCAACAGAATATAAAAAAAGCCGTTTTGAAAAGATCAAAACGGCTTTTTTTATTATTTTATTTTATTACAAACCAGCTCCACTTACTTTATAAAAAACTCCATCTGAAAAGGTAACAACTTCCCCGTCAGAATTTACTGCATTGAATTTAAATGTTCCTGTAAAAGTACCGTTTTCAATTTTTTCAATAACGATTTCACCATTACTTTGTTGCACATTTAAAATTCTAACTGTTGCATTATTATCTCCTCCTATAACGCTTACTACATCGCCTGCAACATAACCATTCCCTCTAGAAACAATAGATACTTCAGTTATATTTCCATTTGGATTAGTTACAATAGCAAGCTTTAATCCTGAACCTGAACCTGTAACAGGTACAGTTTGAGAATTATTTGAATTTGTATAACCTGTTCCTGAATTAACAATATTAGAAATTTTATATGCAGGGCCGGCATTCAACGAGGTATCATAACTCGAAACAATTCCTTCACCATCAAAATCATAAGAAACATAATTATCTTGATTTGTTGTACCTAAAACATAAGTACCAATTTCAGCTGCAGAAGCCCTCAATACTACAGTTTCATATTGAGTGTAAGCCGTAATAACAAAACTACCATCCGTATCCAAAGAAACCCTTGCGTCTTTTGCTCTCCAAGTAGCGTCATTAAACTTCGCTTGAAATGCTGGAGTATTTGTTTCAATATCGTTTGTACAACTTGACAAAATTAGCGTAGTAAGAAATAAATAAAGTATGTTTTTCATTTTTTTGATAGTTTTCATAATTCAATTAACAAAAATAATTTTTTTAATCTAAATATAATGCAAATAGTAGAAAAATATTTTTTTTAATATGACTACTAAGTAAATATAAATTTTATATCTTTGCAGCCTTAATTAACTGAGGTCGTGAACCTCAAAATTTAATCATTAGATTATGTCAGTAAAAATTAGATTACAAAGACACGGTAAAAAAGGGAAACCTTTTTACTGGATCGTAGCAGCTGATGCACGTTCAAAAAGAGATGGTAAATTCTTAGACAAGATAGGAACTTACAATCCAAACACAAACCCTGCAACTATTGACTTAAATGTTGATAGCGCTGTTCAATGGTTACACAATGGTGCTCAACCAACTGATACAGCAAGAGCTATTCTTTCTTATAAAGGTGCTTTATTGAAACACCATTTAGATGGTGGAGTAAGAAAAGGTGCTTTAACGCAAGAGCAAGCAGATGCGAAATTCACTAAATGGGTTGAAGAAAAAGCTGGAAAAGTTGATTCTAAAAAAGACGGATTAAGCAAAGCGCAAGCAGATGCTAAAGCCAAAGCTTTAAAAGCTGAAGAAGAAGCGAATGAAAAGCGTAAAGCAGCTCAAGCTGAAGCTTTAAAAGCTGAAGAAGTTGCTGAAACAGCTACAGAAGAAGCTCCAGCAGTTGAAGAAAACAACGAAGAAACAGAAGCTTAATTTAAAAGTGCAATAATGCGTATAGATGAATGCTTTTATTTAGGCAAAATTGCAAAAAAATTTAGTTTTAAGGGCGAAGTACTAGCTTTTTTAGATACTGACGAACCCGAAATTTATGAAAATTTGGAATCAGTTTTTGTTGAATTAAACAAAACACTGGTTCCATTTTTTATTGAAAAAAGTCATATTCACAAAAGCAAATTCTTAAGAATTAAATTTGAAGACTTTACATGTGAAGAAGATGCAGATGCAATTATGAATTGCCACTTATATCTCCCTCTTTCTTTTTTACCTAAACTTGAAGGTAACAAGTTTTATTATCATGAAGTTGAAGGCTTTACCGTTCAAGATACTCGTCTAGGAGATATTGGTGTCATTCAACGTATTAACGACAGTAACGCTCAACCTTTATTTGAAATTTTAAAAGGAAAAACAGAGATATTAGTACCCTTAATTGATCATTTTATTGTTAAAATAGATCGAGAAAATAAAACAATTTACCTTAACACACCTGAAGGACTCGTTGATTTATACTTAGGTTAAATCTAAATATCATGTCGTTTTATTTCAAACAATTTACCATACATCAGGATCGTTGCGCTATGAAAATTGGCACCGATGCCGTTTTACTTGGAGCATGGTCACCAATTCCCAAAAACATTTTTAGTGTTTTAGATATTGGTTCTGGTACAGGAGTACTCTCTTTAATGCTTGCTCAAAGAACTTTAGCTGAGCAAATTGACGCTATTGAAATCGACGAAGAGGCATATGAACAATGTGTACAAAATTTTGAAAACAGCAACTGGGGCGACCGTCTATTTTGCTACCACGCAGGTTTAGATGAGTTTGTTCAGGAAATGGAAGATGAATCATATGATTTAATTATTTCAAACCCTCCATTTTATACTGATGAATACAAATCAGATACAGAAAAAAGAAATGTAGCACGATTTCAAGACGCATTACCTTTTGAAGAATTAATAGATAGTGCTGCAAACTTATTAAATGAATTTGGTGTTTTTTCAGTAATTATACCTTGCAAAGAAGAAGAAAAATTCATTCAAATAGCAAAACAATTTCACTTACACCCTTTTAAAATAACTAGAGTTAAAGGTACACCTAATTCAGAATTAAAAAGAAGTTTACTAGCCTTTACATGGGACGAACAAATTACAATTGAAGACGAATTAATTATTGAAGTTACAAGACATCAATACACTCAAGAATATATTCAATTAACAAAAGAATTCTACTTAAAATTGTAATATTTTTTTATTGTTAAAATATAACATCTGTTCGTTGATTTGTTAAAAATCTTTACTTACTTTTGTCTTTCGAAAAACAGATTGCAACTCATAACTGCGTTACAATCATAATGATAAAAAAATGAAACCAGATTTATTTCAATCACCTGATTATTACCTTTTAGACGATTTATTGTCTGATGAACATAAGTTAGTTCGTGACGCTGCTCGCGCATGGGTTAAAAAAGAAGTATCTCCAATTATTGAAGAATATGCTCAAAAAGCTGAATTTCCAAAACAAATTGTAAAAGGTTTGGGTGAAATTGGCGGATTTGGACCTTATATTCCTGAAGAATATGGTGGCGCAGGATTAGACCAAATTTCTTATGGTTTAATTATGCAAGAAATTGAAAGAGGTGATTCTGGTGTTCGTTCTACTTCGTCTGTTCAATCTTCATTAGTAATGTATCCAATTTGGAAATATGGAAACGAAGAGCAAAGAATGAAATATTTACCAAAATTAGCTACTGGAGAATTTATTGGTTGTTTTGGTTTAACAGAACCAGACCATGGATCAAATCCTGGTGGAATGACTACTAATTTTAAAGATATGGGCGACCATTATCTATTAAATGGTGCAAAAATGTGGATTTCGAATGCGCCTTTTGCTGACATTGCTGTAGTTTGGGCTAAAAATGAAGAAGGAAGAATTCACGGTCTTATTGTAGAAAGAGGAATGGAAGGATTTTCTACTCCTGAAACACATAATAAATGGTCACTTCGTGCTTCTGCAACAGGTGAATTGATTTTTGATAATGTAAAAGTTCCTAAAGAAAACTTATTGCCAAACAAATCTGGATTAGGAGCACCACTTGGTTGTTTAGATTCTGCTCGTTATGGTATTGCTTGGGGAGCTATTGGTGCCGCAATGGATTGTTACGACACAGCTTTAAGATATTCTAAAGAGCGTATTCAATTTGACAAACCAATTGGAGCAACTCAATTACAACAAAAGAAATTAGCCGAAATGATTACTGAAATCACTAAAGCACAATTATTAACTTGGAGACTTGGTGTTTTAAGAAATGAAGGTAGAGCTACTTCTGCACAAATTTCTATGGCCAAAAGAAACAATGTGGATATGGCAATTCACATAGCTCGTGAAGCAAGACAAATACTTGGCGGAATGGGAATTACTGGTGAATATTCTATTATGCGTCATATGATGAATTTAGAATCTGTAATTACATATGAAGGAACTCATGATATCCATTTATTAATTACAGGTATGGATGTAACAGGTTTCCCTGCATTCAAATAATTAAACAATAGATAAAATTTATACAAAATGCTTCGTTATCTAACGAAGCATTTTTATTTTTGGAACACTATTTGCAAATCTAAACTTAAATAGATTTCGTAAATATATTAAAACATACAGTTATGAAAACCCAAACTATTAACCAAAGCATTCAAAAATATAAAGATGAATTATTAAATCATTCTTTATATAATGAAATAAAAACAATTGACGACCTACGTTGTTTCTTAGAAAATCATGTATTTGCCGTATGGGATTTTATGTCGCTCTTAAAAGCTTTGCAAAGTAAACTTACTTGCACAACAACTCCATGGATTCCTGTTGGGAATCCTGAAACTCGCTATTTAATAAACGAGATTGTAGTTGCAGAAGAAACCGATATTGATTTAGATGGAAATAGAAAGAGTCATTATGAATTGTATATTGACGCCATGAAAGCTTGTGGCGCTAACACAACTCCTATTGAAAACTTCTTACATGATGTTGTTGAAACAAGAAATATTTTTGTTTCCATTAAACAAAGTGAACTACATACCAATGTAAAAGAGTTTTTAGACTTTACTTTTAGAGTCATTGAAGAAGGCGAAACACATCAAATAGCGGCTGCATTTACTTTTGGAAGAGAGGATTTAATACCGGAAATGTTTACCGCTATACTGAAAAAATTTCAAGCTAATTTTCCAGATGTTGATTTATCAAAGCTAATTTATTATTTTGAAAGACATATTGAATTAGACGCTGACGAACACGGACCAATGGCAATGAAAATGATAGATGAATTATGCGGTAATGATGATAAAAAATGGCAAGAAGTAAAAACAGTTTCTATTTTAGCATTAGAAAAGAGAATATTATTATGGAACGCTATTGAGGAGCAAATCCATAAAAAAGAATTAGTTCATTAAAACAAAAAGCGAGATTTAAGATCTCGCTTTTTTGTTTTAAAAATAATATTAGTTCAAAATTTTATATTCAAAAACTGGATAACCTCTTTCTCCAGCATCGTTTGTTAAGGCTAAGAATCTAAGTTTATAAAGATTGCCTTCAACATCTTTCACTACATAAAAACGATCGTCTTTTATACTTGGTAAAGAACTTGGTCCACCACCATTTCTCCAATTGGAACCAATAACTCTTTGATCGGTCAATGAAGTAGAGAAATTTGTATCGTTAATATCAGTTGCTAAAAAGTTTTCAAATTCTATTGCTGTTTGATTAGCATCAGTAGCTAAAACTTCATAAACTTGAGTTCCTCCTAACATATTTGTAGTTACAAAATCCGAATAATAATAAGTAATACTTGAAGCTCCAAATGGAAAATAATTAGTAAATCCTGTGAAATTTAAATCCCATTGATTTTTCTTTGGTTGCACATTTACTATTTGTCCGTTATCTAAACTTACAAATACAAAACTATAATCTGTAGTTTTTGAAATCGTAACAGATTGAGCCGTTGTAGCATTTAAATCAGCATATTGCAAAACATAATCGTTGCCTTGTTTAGTGATTCTAATTTTTTTCCAACCACGAGCAGCTCCATCAGTAGAAACAGAACCAACTGTTGGTGTTGTTGTTCCAACTTCGTATCCTAAATTTACTAAATAAACTTTGTTATCTTCATTATTTGATGAAATTTCAGCAATTGCTGTTCCTTCTCCAGAGCCAGCTCCTTGTAAAACACCTGTTGGATTATCAACATAACCCATTGTTGAGTATGTTGAATAACCTACCGCTACTGATGCATCTTCATTTTGAACTTCTGATATATCTGTAGAAGTTGTTTGTTTAACAGCCATTTTTATAGAACCGTTTATGATAACTCTAAAATCACTTCCTGTAGAAAACCCTAAATCCCATGAATCTCTTGAAATTGCTGTCTGTTGATTAGAACTTAAATCAATATATACTTGATTTTGTTGATTTGGCCCACCTAATAATGGTGACACTACAGCTTCTTCAACAATATTAGTTGTTGCTGAGGAATTAGAATCATCACTAGAACATGATGTAAAGACGAGCGTTATTAATGATAAAATGTAAAATTGTTTTTTCATGATTATTATATTTATGGTTATTAAAAATTTAAATTATAGGTTAATTTTAAAAAATAACTTCTTCCGTAGGCCAATAAAACTTGAGAAGAAACAGCATGTCCAGCTCCTTGATTTAGGTTGGATTGGTTTACGTTATTTATGTCTAAAAGATTTCTAGCTCCAATAGTAAGTTCTATTCTATCGTTATAAAATAGTTTTCTTGTCGATGCATCTAACCAACTATAAGGTTCAATTTCTGACAAAACATAGCCATCAGTAGTCGATAAATACTGTTGCGTTTTTCCTGTGAATTTATAGTAAGTTGAAAAGGTAGTTTTCCATTTAGGAACTGTATATGAAATGCTTGAATTCAGATTAAAATTGTATAAAAATTCATCATCTGACACGAATTCTAAATTTTCTATTGTTCTTGAGATTCCTGTTAAAGAACCACCTAAAGAAAACTTCCAATTTTCAGATTGAATAGCATTGGATAAGGCAAAATTTATACTTTTAAACTTACTGATGTTGATGTATTCATAAATAGGAGTTGCTCCTTCAAAACCTGTTAAAGCACTTGTAATTCTATCATCAACATTTAGATAACTCACATTAAAATTTGATTTTAAGTCTACTTTTTGAGTTAAATCAAATCGTTTTTTTATGCTTGCTTCATAAGAAGTACTGGTTTCTGGAATTAAATCTTCGTTCCCCACAAAATAATGTCCGTCAAAAATAATTTGAGTATAAAGTTCATTAAACGTTGGTGTTCTATATGATTTTCCAATTGAAGCTCTAACTTCATATCTTTTAGGAAGTAATAATCGGTTTCCTAACGAAATCGCATATTGATTTTCGAATAAAGATTGAAAAGAATATCTTGCTCCAGGTCTAACAGAAAATGATTCTGATACGTTGATTTCAGAAATGGCAAAAAAATCTATATTATCAATGTTTTTATAAACGTTTTTTTTCTGATTATCTTCTTCGTCAACAATTGCAAACCCATTATTTTTTACAGCTTCATAACCTAATTGAAAATCAACTTTTTTGGTTTTAAAAAAGTTACTTAACGTTCCAATAGAATAGAAAACTTCCATCGATTGGTCTTTTTGTTTGGAATTATTTAATTCAACATCATCAGAAATATTATATCGATAAGCTTCAACTTCTCTTTTTTGATACTGATGCGAAAAGGAAATGTTATAATTTAGTTGATTATAAAGTTTTCCTACAGCATTTAAATGATGGTAAAATCTTGTGGAATAATACCTTTCATCATCGCCATACTTATAAGAACCATATTGCGTATTAAAACCCGATTGTGCGGCAGAACCATAAAAATCTATTACTTCATCAAGCCATTCAAATTTGTAAAATACTCTAAATTGATTTTTTTTATACGATAGTAACGCATTGTTTTGCCATTGTTCTTTTGGCAACCAATTATACCCACGAGTTCCATCGTTAATAGTGTAGTCTTTTCCGTTTCTGTCTCCTAAAAAACCTTTGAAATCATTTCTATTAGAACCCAAATTCACAAACCAATTGTCGTTTATATTGTGAGAAATTTTCAGGTTTTGAATATGTCTTCCTTCCTCAAAAAGAGCAAATTCTTTTCCAACCGTTTCTTCTTGAACCGTTGCAGTTATGTTCCATTTTTCTTTAGTAGATTTTTTTGTAATGATATTTAAAACTCCAGAAACAGCATTTGCTCCATGTGTAACGCCCATTGAACCTTCAATAATTTCAATTTGCTCAATGTCATTTAAGTTAATTTGGGATAAATCAGTGTTATTTCCTAATCCATTTTCGTTTACTAAAGGCACGTTATCCACCAAAATTTTAAAATATCCACCATCTAAACCAAACATAGAGACGGTTGATTTACCAGAACTACTACTTGGTCTTACGGTTATGTTTATGTATTGATTTAAAATATCGCCTAAATTATTTGCTCCTAAGTTTGCTATATCTTCTGCTGAAATAACCTTTACATTATGAACTGATTTTTTTAAAGATTGAGGTTCAATCTGAGCTGTTAAAACCACTTCGTTTAACTGGTTAATTTTTAAGGAATCAACATTTATTTCTTGAGAAAAAATTAAGTTTGAAAAAGTGATGAAAAAGAAAAGAAACAGTAAATTTTTCATTATTTAGAATTGGTCTTAATAAATTTATTTGTGCAAATATATATGTTATTTTTATTTATTCTAAATTAATTTAATATTTTTGTACCAGAAATATTTAAACTAAAAACAATATCATGAAAAAAACATTTGCTCTTTTATTAGCAACAATTTCATTATCTGCTGGTTACGCACAAGACAAACAAAAAGACATTACGTCTATTAAAAAAATGTGTGGTTGTTATGAAGTAGAATTTAATTTTACGGAAACTTTTCAAACTACCAAAGACTCAACTTACAAAGCTTCACCGACAAAAAAAGACCATGCTTTAGAATGGGTTGAACTAGTAGAGGATTCACCAAATAAATTGGTTTTACAGCATTTATTAATTGTAAATGATGAAATGATTATTAAACATTGGAGACAAGATTGGATGTTTGAAAACAAAGAATTTTATCAGTTCTTTAAAGACAAAACTTGGAAGTATGAAAAATTAAATCCTAAAGATGTGAAAGGACAATGGACACAAAAAGTATATCAAGTGGATGATAGTCCAAGATATGAAGGAACAGGAACATGGATTCATAAAGATGGAAAAGATTATTGGATGAATGTTACCGATGCTCCTTTACCAAGAAGAGAACACACCATAAGAAATGACTATAATGTTATGGAAAGAAGAAACATTCATGAAATAACAGATTATGGTTGGTTACACGAACAAGACAACCGAAAATTAGTTCGTGATGACAAGGGAAATGACACTGAATTAGCTCAAGAAAAAGGATTAGATTTATATGTAAAAGTTGAAGATTCAAAATGTAAAGCTGCGCAAAATTGGTGGAAAGAAAATGGAGCACTTTGGAAAAATGTAAGGACCAAATGGCAATCAGTATTTGATGCTGACAAAGACATTAACTTAGAAAGTAGCGTAGATAAAAAACCTTTATTTATGCACTTATTTGACTTAAAACCAACAGCAAGTAAAGCAGAAACAGATAAAATTATCGATTCATTTGTAAAATAAAAATCATGTGCAATCATTTTAAATACTTAACGAAAAATAGAAATGGTTTTTTGGTATATTGTGCCAAATTAAAAGCCTATCAACTTTCTTATAAAAATTTAAACTTCAATCTAACCCCTGAAGAATTAGATAGTTTATTTAAGTATTTAAAAAATATTGATTGTGATTATTGGGAAAAAGAATATGAAAATTCTATTTATCAAAAGAAGATTCCGATACCCACTTTGCAAACTAACTTTATGATCTTGTTAGAACGATACGAAGTCTTTGAACTTTTGGTTTTACTAGATATTACAAAGCCTAAGGAATATCTTTCTATGACTGATATAGATTACCCAATACATTTAAACTAAAAAAAAGCGAGATGAATTCATCTCGCTTTTTTGTTTTTATTGTTCTGGTGCAATTTCAATTTCGAGACCGTCAAGATTTTCATCAATATGAATTTGGCAACCTAACCTACTATTCTCTTTTACATGATAAGCTTCTGACAGCATTGCTTCTTCATCATCATTGCGTTCTGTTTTTAAAACATCATTCAAAACATAACATTGACATGAGGCACACATAGCCATTCCACCACAAACACCTACTGTTCCTTCTTCTGCCAATTCATACGAACGAATTAGTTCCATAACATTCATGTTCATGTCTGTTGGTGCTAAAACTTCATGTTTAACTCCATTTCTATCGGTGATAAATATTGTAACGTCAGTCATTAGTCGATTGATTTAACCACTGCTTTTTCAGCTTCTTTTCTTGTTCCATCAAAACCATCAACTCCTGAAACTGTTGTGTATTTTAACACATAACGTTTTCCTGGATTGATTCTATTATAAACACTTTGACACATTAACGTTGATTCGTGAAAACCACAAAGAATCAATTTTAATTTTCCTGGATACGTATTTACATCACCAATGGCATAAATTCCGTCGATGTTGGTTTGATAATCTAAAGCGTTGTTTACTTTGATAGCGTTTTTCTCAATTTCTAATCCCCAATTAGCAATGGCTCCTAGTTTTGGAGTCAATCCAAAAAGTGGAATAAAGAAATCCGTTTCTATTTTTTGTTGAACACCTTCGTTTTCTAATGTTAAGGCTTCAATATGATTTTCACCATGAACGGCAACAACTTCTGCTGGAGTAATTAAGTTAATTTTACCTAATTTTTTTAATTCTTGTACTTTTTCTACAGAATCTAAAGCTCCTCTAAATTCGTTTCTTCTGTGGACTAAAGTAACTGAAGAAGCAACATCTGCTAAGAAAACACTCCAATCTAAAGCAGAATCTCCACCACCAGCGATTACGATTTTTTTATCTCTAAACAATTCAGGATCTTTTACAAAATACTCTACTCCTTTTTCTTCATAGAATTCAATATTTTCTAATTGAGGTTTTCTTGGTGAAAAAGTACCTAACCCCCCTGCTATTGCAACGGCTTTGGCATGATGTTTTACCCCTTTATTTGTAGTAACAATAAAAGTACCATCTTCTAATTTATCAATAGTTTCTGCAGTTTGTGACAACGTAAAACCTGGTTCAAATTGTTTAATTTGTTCCATTAAATTAGTTACCAAATCACCTGCTAAAACTTCTGGATAACCTGGAATATCAAATATTGGTTTTTTTGGATATAATTCAGCTAATTGCCCTCCTGGCTGAGGCAAAGCGTCAATAATATGACATTTTAATTGTAATAATCCTGCTTCAAAAACGGTAAAAAGTCCTGTTGGACCTGCACCAATTATTAGTATATCTGTTTCAATCATTTTTTATAAGTTGAAATATTGATGTTACAAAGTTGTAAAATATTACTCTTTTTTAATATGACTTTTATCATACTAAAAAAATTAAGCAATATTTTCTACGGTCTCAATTTGAGGAACAAATTTTTTAATTGTTGTTTCAACACCCGCTTTCATAGTACTAATACTTAAACTACAACTTGTACAAGCACCTTCTAAACGAACTTTAACGTGTTTATTATCTATAATTTCAACTAATGAAATATCACCTCCATCAGAATTTAAAAAAGGACGAATTTCTTCTAACGCTTTTTCAACACCAATTACAATTTCTTCTTTGTTCATCTTATTTTCCTTTAACAGCAGAACATCCTGCCATTGTTGTTATTTTTATTGCTTCAGAAGGTGGCAAAGCTTCGTTTCTACTTACTGTTTCTGCAACAACATTTCTTGCTAAATCCTCAAAAGCTTTCTCAATTGGAGAAGCCGTTTGCAGGGCTGCTGGACGACCATAATCTCCAGCTTCACGAATACTTTGAACTAATGGAATTTCACCTAAAAACGGAACTTCTAAATCTTGTGCTAAATTACGAGCACCTTCTTTTCCAAAGATATAATATTTATTATTTGGTAATTCTTCAGGTGTAAAATAAGACATGTTTTCAATAATTCCTAAAACAGGAACGTTGATACTTTCATTAGCAAACATGGCAACACCTTTTTTAGCATCTGCCAAGGCAACAGCTTGAGGTGTGCTTACTACAACTGCCCCTGTAATAGGTAACGATTGCATAATTGAAAGGTGAATATCTCCAGTACCTGGTGGCAAATCAATTAACATAAAATCAATTTCTCCCCAGTTGGCATCAAAAATCATTTGGTTTAATGCTTTTGCAGCCATAGGTCCACGCCAAATTACCGCTTGGTCTGGTTTTGTGAAAAATCCAATAGAAAGAATTTCTACACCATAACTTTGAACCGGTTGCATTTTTGATTTCCCATCAATTTCTACCGATGTTGGCTTTGCTTGCTCAACATCAAACATTATTGGCATTGATGGCCCGTAAATATCAGCATCTAAAACACCAACTTTGAAACCCATATTTGCCAAAGTAACTGCCAAGTTTGCAGTAACTGTAGACTTTCCAACTCCACCTTTACCAGATGAAACAGCAATAATATTACTTATTCCAGGAATTGCTTTCCCTTTAATTTGATTTGGAATTTCTGGTTTTTCTGGAGCTTCAATTTTTATATTTACTTTTACTTTCGCTTTTTCATACACTTTTTCATGTATTACTTTCATAATATCAACTTCAGCTCTTTTTTTAATATGCAAAGCAGGTGTTGCCAATGTAAGATCTACTACTACTTCATCTCCAAAAGTGATTACGTTTTGAACCGCACCACTTTCAACCATATTTTTACCTTCTCCAGCAACAGAAATAGTTTCTAATGCTTTTAATATTTCTTTTCTATCTAACTTCATTTGTATAACCTTGAAAAGTTGTGTTAACTTTATTTAAACTGATTTAAGATTGCAAAGATAAAGAATATAGTTGTAATGTAATAAAGTTATAAGTTGTAAAGTTTTGTGAAAATTACATCCTTATAAGTCAAGTTCCTAAGAATTAATATCTGGCTCCCAAAAATATTTTTGGAAATCGACAATTTGGTTATCAACCACTTCTACACCTTCAGATTCTAATAATTGCTGCATTAAGTTTGTTCCATTAAAATGGTGCTTTCCAGACAAAAGACCTAGTCGATTTACGACTCTGTGCGCAGGAACATCTTCCCTATTATGCGAAGCATTCATTGCCCAACCTACCATTCTTGCAGAACGAGCAGCACCTAATGCTTTTGCAATTGCACCATAAGAAGTGACTTTTCCGTAAGGAATTTGACGTGCAATTTCGTAAACACGTTCGAAGAAATTTTCGTTATTTGGATTCTTTTTTATCAATCGTTAAGCATTGATCATTTTGTAAATAGAAAGAATTGCCACAAAACCCGTAAAACCAGCTAAAATAAAATAAATATTATTAATCAAAACATCTACTTTATTTTCTATCTTTTTAAAAAAAACGGCATAGCTGTAGAAAATAGTAAATGTTCCTAAAACAGCGGCAATTGAAAATACAATTATTGAAGTTAATGAAAAATCAAAAAGATCTTTTGACGCTAAAGTTAAACTTGAAATGGCAAAAAATGGAATTGCAAACATATTAAAACTCCCCATCATAAGTCCGTAAACATAACGATTCTGTTTTGATTTTATCTCAATCTCTTTCTTAGGTTTTTTGGTTTGAAAACCTTTAAGTAAAAAAGCAATTGTAAGAATTACAAAAATTACAGTACCAAATTTCTTTAAAGTATCACTAACACTAGGATGACTATCTAAAAATTTAGCGAAATAAACACCCGTAAAAGCTTGCAACAAAACAATTGTTAGAGTCCCGAAAATAAATAATAATGCCGCTCTTTTACTTTCGGTAATACTTATTTTAGCCGCTAAAACATTTAGCATTCCAGGCGCAAAAAAACCTGCAAAAGCCACTAAATATCCTGCTATAAAATCTGCTATTAATCCCATTTCATTGTTTTATTACAAATTTATATGATGCTTTTCTGCTATAAGGTAACTTTTATTACTTAATACGAAATTGAATATACGTAATTGCTTTGTTAATTTCTAAATATTGACCTTCATAAAAGGTTTGAATACTTGTAACTTCTTTTGGTGCACCTTCATTTTTATACACATTATGATTAGCATAAATAACTTCATGACCTGCTCCGTGTAACAAACCAAGAGTATATCCGTGCATAAATTCACTATCTGTTTTTAAATGCATTAATCCGTTTGGTTTTAAAACTTTTTTATAGTTTTCTAGAAATTCTGCATTTGTCATTCTATGCTTAGTACGCTTGTATTTTATTTGTGGATCTGGGAAAGTAATCCAAATTTCATCAACCTCATCTTTAGCAAAACAATGCTCAATAAGTTCAATTTGAGTTCGCAAAAAGGCAACATTATTCATGCTGTCTTCAATAGCCGTTTTAGCTCCACGCCAAAAACGAGCCCCTTTTATATCGATACCAATAAAATTTTTGTTGGGATTTAATTTAGCCAGGCCAACAGAATATTCTCCTTTTCCACAGCCTAATTCTAAAACAACTGGATTGTCATTTTTAAAAAAATCTGATCTCCACTTTCCTTTTAAAGGAAATGTTCCTCCCACTACTTCTTCTCTTGTTGGTTGAAAAACGTTTGCAAATGTTTCGTTTTCTTTAAATCGCTTTAATTTATTTTTGCTTCCCACTTCAATTTATTTTTGGCAAAACTACTAAAAATAAAGTTTTGATAATATTTATGTAACCTTATAAAGTATAAAAATCTCTTTTTTTGTAAAAATTTATTCTAGTGAAGAAACGAAAAGTAGAACTTGCTGTAATTTCCGATGTGCATTTAGGTACTTATGGTTGTCATGCAAAGGAATTATTAGAATATTTGTCTTCTATTAAACCTAAAACGCTTATTCTAAACGGAGATATTATTGATATTTGGCAATTTAGAAAATCTTATTTTCCTAAAGATCATTTGAAAGTTATAAAAAAAATAATTTCAATGAGCTCTAAAGGAACAAAGGTGTATTACTTAACAGGTAATCATGATGAGTTTTTAAGAAAGTTTTCCGATTTGCATCTTGGAAACCTAAGTTTACTTAACAAATTAGTTTTAGATTTAGATGGAAAAAAAGCATGGATATTTCATGGTGATGTTTTCGATGCTTCAATTACACATGCAAAATGGTTAGCAAAATTAGGCGGTTGGGGTTATGACATGTTAATTTTGATAAATCGATTTATTAATTGGGTTTTGGCTAAAATGAAAAAAGAACCTTATTCATTATCCAAAAAGATAAAAAACAATGTAAAATCGGCGGTAAAATTCATTACCAACTTTGAAAATGTTTGTACCGAATTAGCCATTGAAAACAACTATGACTATGTAATATGCGGACATATTCACGAACCAAAAATGGAAGTTGTAGAAAATGATAAAGGGAAAACATTATATTTAAATTCTGGTGACTGGATTGAAAATTTAACCGCCCTTGAATACAATAACAAAAAATGGAAGCTGTATAAACATGAATTACATAAAGTAGAAGCGGAAGAAGAAACTTTTGAATATGAAAATAAATTAGCGGAACAATTTATTTCTGTTTTAAAGAATTAATTTTGTAAAGAACTCCAATACATGAAAAAAATATTAGTTGCTCCTTTAAACTGGGGACTTGGTCATGCCACAAGATGCATTCCTATAATTAATGGGTTAATTGATAATGGTTTTGAACCTGTAATTGCATCTGATGGAGTTGCTTTAGAATTATTAAAAAAAGAATTCCCAAAACTAATTTCATTTGAACTTCCTTCCTATAACATTCAATATGCTCAAAAAGGAAGAAATTTTAAATGGAAAATGATTGCTCAAATTCCTAAAATTATTTCAGCAATTCAGAACGAGCAAAAAACAGTAGCTAAAATAATAAGCGCTTATCATTTTGACGGAATTATTTCTGATAATAGATTAGGTGTTTTTTCAAAAGAAGTTCCTTCTGTGTTTATTACGCATCAGTTAAATGTTTTAACAGGAAGTACTTCATGGCTAACTACAATATTGCACAAGAAATACATTCAAAAATTCGATGAATGCTGGGTTCCTGATGTAGAAACCAGCCCCAATTTATCAGGAAAACTTGGCCATCCTACAGAATTGATTAAAAATGTAAAATACATTGGCCCTTTAAGTAGATTATGCAAAAAACCAATGCCAACTGTTTATGATTTAATGGTTTTATTATCTGGTCCAGAACCTCAACGAACCATTTTAGAAGAAAAAATAATTTTAGAATTAGAAAAATACCCTAAAAAAGTAATTTTCATTAAAGGGGTAGTTGAAAAAAAACAAATTAAAGAAGTTAAAAACAACATTACTTACTACAACTTCATGAACAGCAGAGAATTACAAACCACTTTTAATGAAAGTAATCATATATTATGTCGTTCTGGTTACACTACTGTTATGGACTTAGCAAAACTAAATAAGAAAGCATTTTTCATTGCAACCCCTGGGCAATATGAACAAGAATATTTAGCTAAAAAATTCAAAAAAGAAGGAATTATACCTTCTTGCAAACAAGAAGATTTTACAATTAAAAAATTAGATGAAATTGAATTATACAAAGGTTTTACAAATTATAGTAAAAAAATAACTTGGAAAGAATTATTTGACCTTTTCTAAAGTAAATGAAAACTCAGAACCTACTCCAAATTCACTTTCTATGTAAATTTTCTCATTATGTCCTTCTACAATATGTTTTACAATAGCTAATCCAAGTCCTGAACCACCTTCGCTTCTTGCTCCACTTTTATCTACTCTATAAAAGCGTTCAAAAAGTCTTGAAATATGTTTCTTTTCAATTCCTTCCCCATTATCAGTAATCCTAACGATAACCTTATTATTTACTAAATTTTCAACACTAACTTCTGTAGTACCTTTTTCTTTACCATATTTAATAGAGTTCATAACCAAATTAGTAACCACTTGTTGAATTTTTTCTTGATCTGCAAAAACCACTATTTTTTCTTTATATTTAGTATCAAAAGTAAGTGTGATATTTTTTTTAGCAGCTCTCATTTCGAGTAAATCAAAAACATTTTGAATGACTTCAATAATATCAAATTCAGAAAGATCAAGGTTTAAATCGCCTGTTTCTAACTTTGTTATCATATCTAAGTCTTTTACAATATAAATAAGCCTTTCTACACCTTTTTCTGCTCTTTGTAAATATTTTTTTCGAATGTTTTTATCGTCCATTGCTCCATCTAACAATGTTAATAAATAGCCCTGAACTGTAAATAAAGGAGTTTTTAATTCATGAGAAACATTTCCTAAAAACTCTCTTCTATACTCTTCTCGAATTTTCAACGTTTCTATTTCGAGTTTTTTATCTTTTGCAAACTTTTGAACCTCTTTAGTTAAAGTTGCCATATCCGTGGTTATAGATTGATTTCTAAAAGAGCTTGTTTCTAATAAAGAAACATCATCGTATATTTTTTTTACTCTTTGATATATAAATTTTTCAACTCTATACTGAAGAGCAAAAAAAGAAAAAATAAACGATGAAAAAACAATAAAAAAGATAAGATGAAAGCTTATTTCTGCAATAAAAAAATGAAAAAACAAAAATAAGATTAATAAAAACAAGCTAATGAAAATAGCTGAAAAAGTAGCGAATTTATATGATTTTTTAAAATTAAAACTCATTAAAATTCAATTTTATAACCTACTCCTTTTATGGTTTTAAAAAACTCATCTCCAATTTTCTCTCTAAGCTTTCTAATATGAACATCAATAGTTCTTCCTCCCACAATAACTTCATTGCCCCAAACTTTATCTAAAATTTCTTCTCTTGTAAAAACCTTTCCTGGTTTTGTTGCTAGTAAGTAGAATAATTCAAACTCTTTTCTTGGCAAAGAAATTTCTTCACCTTCCTTTACAATTTTATATTCTTCTCTATTTATTTCTATTCCGCCAACATTTAAAATATCCGAAACTTCAGCATTATCCTTGACTCTTCTCAATAACGCTTTTACTTTACTAACTAAAATTCTTGGCTTGATAGGTTTTGAGATATAATCATCAGCTCCTGCATCAAACCCTGCCATTTGAGAATAATCTTCTGAACGAGCTGTTAAAAAAGTAATGATTGTATTTTGTAACTCGGGAACTTGTCTAATTTTTTCACAAGCTTCTATACCGTCCATTTCTGGCATCATTACATCCATAATTATTAATTGTGGAGTTTCTTTTTTTGCAGTTGAAACAGCCTCTTTACCATTTGAAGCTGTAATAATCTTATAACCTTCTTGAGATAAATTATAACCTACAATTTCTAATATATCTGGTTCATCATCTACTAATAAAATCGTAATTTCTTGATTATTCATTTCTTTAAATTAAGTTTCAGTTAGTAAAGATAAAACAAAATATAAGTAAATAATTCACTTAACAATTATTTAATGTCATAACATTTTAATAACACTTTTTACATACAAGCATAACACGACGTTAACAGTCTGTTAATTTTCTCGCGGTTTCTTTGCATCAAAATTAGAACAACACAACATGAAATTCAATTCGTTACTATTATTTTTATTATTTAGTCTAATAGGGTTTTCTCAAAATGGTAGAGTAACCGGAACTATTTTAGACAAAGAATATGACAATGAACCTTTAGTTTTTGCAAACGTTCTTATTAAAGGAACAACTATAGGGACTTCTACAGATGATTTTGGAAAATACTCAATATCACTTAAACCAGGAAGCTATACTTTAATTGTAAACTATCTTGGTTATGAAACTAAAGAGTTCCCTTTTACGTTAAAAGCAAATCAAACTGTAACCATTAACCATACTCTTGAAGCAAGTGGTGTTCAATTAAATGATGTGGTGGTGGTACATACCGTTTCTAAAGAAAGTGAATCTGCTTTATTAAATGAACAACAAAAATCTGTTGAAATTAAACAAAGTATTGGAGCACAGGAACTTTCTAAAAAAGGAGTTAGTGACGTTGCAGCAGCAGTAACAAAAACAACAGGAATCTCAAAACAAGAAGGTTCTGGAAGTATTTATGTTAGAGGTCTTGGAGATAGATACAATTCTACTTCTATGAATGGACTTCCTATTCCTTCAAACGACCCTGAAAAAAAGAATATAGATTTAGGTATTTTCTCTACAGATATTGTTGAATACGTTTCTATTGACAAAGTATATAACAGTAGAATGTATGGTGATTTTGCAGGTGGAAACATAGACATAATGTCTAAAGATTATAATGGCTCAGGATTTTTAGCATTTGGATTAAAATCTGCCATTAACACAAATGCAGTATCAAATAAAAATTTCAGATTACAAGACGGCCCTTCATTTTTAGGCTTTCACAATTCAAGTGTACCTTCAAATGTATTATCAAGTTATAATTTTGAGAATAGTTTAAATCCACATAAAGAATCTCCATGGGCTTCTGGTTTAAGCTTAGCTGGAGGAAAACGGTTTAATTTAGGGGAAGTTAGTAGATTAAGTTTATTTGCTTCTGTTTCATTTGACAATGAATATACTGCAATTAAAAACGGAATAGCAAGATCTGTAAACGCTGAAGGAGTTGCTACTAAAGATTTTAACAAATATGAATCTTTTGGTTACAATACTAATACTACAGGTTTATTTAATTTAGGATTTAAAATTAACAACAATCATAAAATAAAATACAATAGTGTATTTATCAATTCATCATCTCAATCACTAAAAGAATACAATGGTTTTGTTGCCGATGTTACTCAAGAAGATGGTTTTATAAGAAGAAATGAATACATTAAAAACTCTATTTTTATAAACCAATTGCTTGGTGAGCACAAATATAAAGATAGATATTCTGCAAACTGGGGAATCTCATACAACCAAGTAAAAGGAGATATGCCAGATAGAACTACAAACACTCTTAAAAGAAATAGCACAAATGACTTTGTAATTGCTAATAACTCTGCTTCAGATAATCAAAGATATTACCAGAAGCTAACTGAAGACGAATATGCCGTAAGCCTTTCTGGAGATTATAAATTTGCGAAAAAAGAAGATGAATTTAAAGGAAAAATAACTATTGGTTATAATGGAAAATATAAATCTAGAGATTTTGAAGCTACTCAGTTTAACTTTAAAATTAATGCTTTAACTCCTGGCGCAACTACAACAATCATAGACCCAAATAATATTGATGCCTATTTCAACGAAACAAACTTTAATAACGGATACTTTACAATTAATACTTATAATGGAGGTGTTAATAGTCCAAACGCTTTAAATCCACAAACTTATTCAGGGCTACAATTTATAAGTAGTGCTTTTGGATCTGTAGAATATCAATTTTCAAAAAAATTCTTCGCTGTAGTTGGACTTCGTTCTGATCAAATTTACCAAAGCGTAGAATGGCAAACTCAAGTAGATCCTATTGGCGATAAAAACTACTTTACAAAAGTAGGAGTGTTACCAAATGTTACTGCAAAATATGAACTTAACGACAAACAAAACTTAAGATTTGGCGCAAGTAAAACTTATACTTTACCTCAATTTAAAGAAACAGCTCCATTTATCTACGAAGAAATAAACCAACAAAAAATTGGTAATAAAGATTTATATCCTTCAGATGATTACAACTTTGACTTAAAATGGGAATATTTTCCTAAAAATGAAGAAGTAATTGCAATAACTGGTTTTGGTAAATATATTCAAAACCCTATGAACGAAGTTACTATTGCATCATCAAGTAATGATATTTCTTATGTAAACACTGGAGATTGGGGTTACGCAGCAGGAATTGAATTTGAAGGTAAAAAAATACTTTATAACAGAAGTAATGAAACTATCAACAATAACATTTCTGGAGGATTAAACATTTCATACATGTACACTAATCAGGAATTAGATAATGAAAAAGTAGCAAACGAAACTGCATTTAATACCACTTTTACTGAAAAAAACACATCGTTTTCTGGAGCTTCAGATTTATTAATAAATGCGGATGTTACTTTTCTTAAAGAATGGAAAAAAACAGAAACTAACTTAATGGCTACAATTGCTTACTCTACTTATTCAGATAAAATTTACGCAATTGGAACTCAAGGAAGAGGAAATATTGTTGAAAAATCTATTGGTTCTCTTGACTTTATCTTAAAATCTAAATTGACTAAAAACCTAGGTATTGGGTTATCTGCTAAAAACTTATTAAATCCTGATTTTAAAATGGTTCAGGAAAACCCAAACAGCGATATTACAATTCAATCCTTTAAAAAAGGTATAAACACAAGCTTATCACTTAATTATAAATTTTAACATTACCACAACTAAAAAACAACTAAAATGAAAAAAATTGTAAAATTATTTAGCTTTATAGTAATGACAGCATTACTTGCTACAAGTTGTATTACAGTAGAAGAAGGAGACAACGTTTCTGGAAACAACAGCAATACAAGCACAATTGATCCAAATGATTTTCAAGGAAATATTTTTACCAATGTTTCTTTACAAGCAAACACAATTTACAAATTAACAGGTCCTTTAACTATTCAAGAAGATGCAAGTTTAACTATTCCTGCAGGAACAAGAATTGAAGCTACAGGCGGAACATCAGCTTATATCGTTGTTGCTCAAGGCGGAAAAATATATGTAAACGGAACTTCTACTGATCCTGTAGTTATGACAAGTGCAAACGGAAGCCCAGCACCAGGTGACTGGGGAGGATTAGTAATTTGTGGTAAAGCACCTATAAACAGTGCTACTTCTGCTTCTGCTGAGGTTTCAGGCTTAACTTATGGAGGAACAAATCCAAACGACAATTCAGGAACTATCAGATATTTAAGAATTGAATATTCTGGAGCAATATACAATGCTAATAAAGAATTTAATGCGCTTTCATTATTTGGTGTAGGTTCTGGAACTATTATAGAATATGTTCAGTTTTACAGAAGTTCAGATGATGGTGTTGAGTTTTTTGGCGGAACAGTAAACACATCTTATATTGTATCAACTTATAACGAAGATGACCAGTTTGACTGGACTGAAGGATGGTCTGGAACTAACAATTACTGGTATGGCAAATTAGGAAACAACATTGGAAACAGAGGAATTGAAGCCGACAACTTAGAAGCAAATTTTGATGCTACTCCAATTGCTAATCCTACAATAAACAACATGACATTAATTGGTCTTGGAAATCAAGGAAGCGAACCAGATGCAATTAAATTAAGAAGAGGAACTAAATCAATCATGTCAAACGTTGTATTAGACAACTTTCTTACAGGACTAAATATTGAGCATGACCAAACAATCGCGTTTATCCCAACAGATTTAAAAGTAACTAATGTAACTTTTAGCAATATTACAAATCTTTCAAAAGGTAAAAATACTGCTGGAGCAACTGTAGATGTTACAAATGCTTATACAGAAACTACAACTGCAACTGGAGCTGGAAACGGAACAGGAGTGCCTACATGGGCACAAGGCTGGACAACAGGTTTATAAAAACATATAATTTTCAACAAAAAAGCCCTAATTCGTTAGGGTTTTTTTATTGGTATCATTTTTGCAATTATATTTAAAAAAAATATTACCTTTACAACATATAACTATGCGAATGATAAAAAAATACTTTTATACTATTTTAATTTTTTCAGTTTTATTTGCTTTTGAAGGATATTCACAAGTAAATAAATCGCAGGAACCTACTATTGAAGGATTAACAATTTACCCAAATCCTGTAAATTCTGGGAAAATTTATATTACCTCTAAATCTTCATTAGACAAGAAGGTAGAAATTTTTGATGTATTAGGTAAGAAAGTTTTAGAAACTACTACTTCTAATAAAGAAGTAAACATTTCTAACCTTACTGCCGGAATCTACATTATTAAAATTAAAGAAGGAGACAATTCAGCAACACGAAAGCTGATTGTTAACTAGTTACACTTAATCCCCAAATTAAAATTAACCTTTAAATAACATTTTCACTATGCTAGCATAATGAATAATTATTATCTTTGTACAATATTTAAAACACGAAAAAATGAAAAAAAATTACTTTTTATTTATGTTGTTAGTAGGTACTTTGTCTTTTGGACAAGTTATTCTGCAAGACGATTTTAACTACACAGACGGCGGATTATTAACAGATAATTCATGGACATCAGTTAGTGGAGGAACAACAAATCCAATAGCCGTTGGAACATCGAATGGACTATCTTACACTGGGTATTCTGGTCTGACTGGAATATTAGCTTCAAATGTTGGTAACGCTGCAATAATAAACAATACAGGTCAAGATGTAGCAAAAACATTTACTGCAACTACTACTGGTTCTGTCTATATGTCATTTATGCTTAATATAGTAAATGCAACTTCTGGATATTATATAGGCCTTGGAAATGGAGGAACAACCTATACCGCTAGAGTTTTTGTACAACCAGGTAGTACAGGAACAACATTCAACCTAGGGGTATCCAACTCTAGTACTGCAACTTATTCTTCAACTCCAACAGATTTTAACTTAGGTCAAACATACTTGGTTATTGTAAAATACAATATCTCTTCACAAACTGCTACTCTTTGGTGTAAATCAACTGGGGTTCCTGCAGATGAAGTTGCTGCTGGAACAGCAGAAGTAACATCAACAGGAGGAGGTCTTACAGCAATATCATCAGCATTTATTAGACAATATAGTGCTTCTCAACACCAAATAGTTGATGGACTATTAATTGCATCATCATGGATGGGATCTACACCATGTCCACTTACTTTAGGATCACAAGTTGCAACTTGTGATGCTACAACTCTTGCTTTAGATACTTATAATGTTACTATCCCTTTCACAGGAGGAGCAACTGGTACGTATAATTTATCAACTACTTCTGGAACTATTGGTGGAGATAATCCAACATCTACTGCATCTGGTAATATCACAATTTCAGGCGTAACAGAAGGAACAAATGTAACATTAACAATTAGTGGTTCTTGTAGTCTAAATAGCGTTATAAGTGCACCTGAATGTAAACCGGTAAACGCTTTACCTTACCATGAGCCATTTAACTATACTGTAGGTCAAGGTTTAGGAAGTCAACAAATGTGGACAAATGTTAATTCTGGTGACGATGTTTCAGTAAAATCAGGTAACTTAACTTATGGTTCTACAACTGGGACAGGAAATTCTGTAGAATTTAGCGGTTCTGGAATTGACCCATTCTCTCCTTTCACAGCCACAACTAGCGGAACAATTTATGCAGGTTTTATGATGAAAGTTTCAGACTTGACTAATGTTACTGATGGAAACGAAGATTATTTTGCAATATTAACAGACGCAAACAAAAGTTTTAGAGCAAGATTTTTTGTTAAAAAAACTGGTACTCAATACCAATTAGGTTTTGATTCATCTGGTACAACAACAACTAATTATGACGCTACTTTAAGAAACACAGGAGATGTCGTTTATGTAATATTAGGTTATGACTTTACAACAAATATGCTTAAAGCTTGGTTAAATCCAAATTTAAATACTTTTAGCGCTGCTACAGCTGCTACTTTAACTGTAGACGTTACTGCTTCGCCAATTACAGAAATAGGTGGCTTTATGATAAGACAAGGAGGAAATTCAAACACGCCAACTATTGAAATAGATGAATTAAAAATTTCAACAGCTACTACATACTTAGGCTCTACTTCTTTTAATGCAATTGAAGGGTTTACAATGTATCCAAATCCATCTAATGGAAATACATTATACTTCTCAACTGTTGCAAATGCTGAATTAGATGTTCAAGTATACGATATGTTAGGAAAGCAAGTAATCAATTCTAAAGTATCTAATAATGCTTTAAATATCTCAGGTTTAAACCAAGGGATTTACATTGTTAAAGTTACTGAAGAAGGAAAAACAGCTACTAGAAAATTAGTAGTTAGATAATCACTCTTCAATTTATATAAAGAAAGCATCAACATAACGTTGGTGCTTTTTTATTTTATATTTTTGCACATATTCTAGCCTTGTTTTTAGAACATTAATATTATGATTCATTCTAACGATATATTTACCATTGCATCAAAAAAAGAATTTGAGAAAATCGCTTTAAAGGTTTTCCGATTTCAATTTGACAACAATTTGGTATATCATAAATTTTGTACTCTTCTAAATAAGAATAAAGAAAATGTAAAATCATTAATAGAAATTCCATTTTTACCCATTCAGTTTTTCAAAAGCCACAAAGTATTAAGTTCTTCAGAAACTATTCAAGCGACCTTTACAAGCAGCGGAACAACAGGAATGATTACTAGTAAACATTTAGTTACTGATATTTCCTTATACGAAAAAAGTTATCGAAATGCATTTTCTCAATTTTATGGAAATATCGAAGATTATTGTGTTTTAGCTTTGCTTCCATCGTATTTAGAACGCGAAGGTTCTTCCTTAATTCATATGGTTGATGATTTAATTGAAAGCAGCAATCATCCAGATTCTGGCTTTTATTTAAACAATTATAATGAGCTTATCTCAAAGTTAATTGAACTTGATAATTCTGGGCAAAATGTAATTTTAATTGGTGTGACTTACGCTTTATTAGACTTAATTGAACTACATCAATTTCAATTAAAAAACACCATTATTATGGAAACTGGAGGAATGAAAGGCAAAAGAAAAGAAATGATCCGTGAAGAATTACACAAAATTCTATGCGAAGGTTTTGGCGTTCCCGTAATTAATTCTGAATACGGAATGACCGAATTATTATCTCAAGCTTATTCTTTAGGAAATGGGGTATTTGAATGCCCTAATTGGATGCAAATCTTAATTAGAGACACAGAAGATGCTTTGTCTTATGTAAAAGAAGGAAAAACGGGTGGAATTAATGTAATTGACTTAGCCAATATTAATTCGTGTTCGTTTATTGCAACGCAAGATTTAGGTAAAAAAAATCCCAACTATTCTTTCGAAGTGCTGGGACGTTTTGATAATTCTGATATACGTGGTTGCAATCTTATGGTCTTATAATTATTTTACCCTAATTACATAATAGTTTTTCTTTCCTTTTTGTAAAAGTAAAAATTCATTATTAATCAAATCTTCATTTGTAATTACTCTATCTTCTGAAACTTTTTCCTTATTTAAGGAAATAGAATTTTGTTTCAATTCGCGACGTGCTTCGCCATTAGATCCTAAGAAATTTGTTTTTGCAGCCATAGCTCCAATCATGTCTAAACCTTCTTCTATATCTAACCTAGAAACCTCAGCAAAAGGAATTCCTTCAAAAACAGCTTCTAATTCTTTAACTGATAATGTTTTTAAATTAGTCATGTCTTTACTAAAAAAAGCTGCTGATGAAAAGATAGCTCTATCTAAATCTTCTTGAGAGTGAACTAATAACATTAATTCTTCAGCCAAACGTTTTTGTAAAGTTTTAGCACCTCTATCCTCATTATGTTCTGCAATTAAAGCATCAATAGTTGGTTTGTCTAAAAATGTAAATATTTTAATGTATTTCTCAGCATCTTCATCAGTAGTATTAATCCAAAATTGGTAAAATTTATATGGCGATGTCTTATCAGCACTTAACCATACATTTCCCCCTTCTGATTTTCCAAATTTAGAACCATCTGCCTTTGTAATTAAAGGGCATGTCATAGCGTAAGCTTTAGAACGCTCTTCATTGTCAACATTCATCCTACGAACCAATTCAGTTCCGGTAGTAATGTTTCCCCATTGATCACTTCCTCCCATTTGAAGCAAACAATTGTATTCTTTATTTAAATGATAAAAATCATAGCCCTGAATTAATTGGTATGTAAATTCAGTAAAACTCATTCCTTCCGAACCATCTTCTCCACTCAAACGCTTCTTTACAGAATCTTTTGCCATCATGTAATTAACGGTAATTCTCTTACCAACTTCACGAGCAAAATCAATGAATGAAAACTGTTTCATCCAATCGTAGTTATTAACTAAAATAGGAGCAGCAGCATCAGTAGCATCGAAATCTAAGAATTTAGAAAGGACACTTTTAATTCCATCTACATTATGATTTAATGTTTCTTCATCTAAAAGATTTCTTTCGTTTGATTTTCCAGAAGGATCACCTATCATACCCGTTGCACCACCAACTAAAGCAATTGGTCTGTGTCCATAATTACGAATGTGTTTTAATAATATAATTGGCACTAAACTACCAATATGCAATGAGTCTGAAGTTGGATCAAAACCTATATAAACAGCTGTTGGCTCTTTTAATAGTTGTTCTTCTGTTCCTGGCATAATATCATGCACAAGTCCTCTCCATTGTAATTCTTCAATTAAATTTTTCATCTCTATTATTAAATTTCGACAAAGATAAGAAATACAATAGCAATGGCAATAAGCAAATTCAATGTCAATTTTAAATTTTAATTAAAAATCTATTTATCTTTACGAAATGATATTAGTTACAGGAGCAACAGGTTTAGTAGGTTCACATTTACTTGTAAAATTACTTCAAGAAGAAAATGAAGTAAAGGCGTTATATAGAAATGAGAAAGGTATCGAAGCTGTAAAAAATGTATTCAAGTATAAAAATGCAATTGATTTATTTGAAAAAATTATTTGGGTAAAAGGAGATATTACAGATATTCCTTCTTTAAATAGTGCATTTGAAAATATTACAAATGTTTATCATTGTGCTGCCTTAATTTCATTTGACCCAAATGACGAAGAACTACTTAGAAAAACTAATATAGAAGGAACTGCTAATGTTGTCAATTGCTGTATTGACTTTGGAGTAAAGAAAATTTGCCACGTAAGTTCAATTGCTGCACTTGGAGACACGAAAGAAAACGAATATTTAATTACTGAAGAAACAGAATGGAATCCTGAAAAACTACATGGTGATTATGCTATTTCTAAATTTGGTGCAGAAACCGAAGTTTGGAGAGCACAACAAGAAGGAATTGAAGTCGTCATTGTAAACCCTGGTGTAATTTTTGGTTATGGGTTTCCAAATCAAGGTAGTGGTTTAATCATAAATAGAGTTAAAAATGGTTTACTTTTTTACACCAAAGGGAAAACCGGAATTGTTGCTGTTGAAGATGTGACAAATTGTATGATTTTATTAATGAATAACTATACAAATGGGGAACGATTTACTGTAGTTGCAGAAAATATACATTTCAACATCCTATTATCAATAATTTCAAAAGGTTTAAATGTAAAATCACCTAAACTATATGCAAATAAGTGGATTACTAATATAGGATGGAGATTAGATTGGTTGTTTTCAAAAATCTTATTTAAAGAAAGAAAATTTACTAGAGCAACAGCAATTTCATCGCATAGCCTTGACATATACAAAAACACAAAAATTGTAACTAAATTAAAATATAATTTTATTAGAATGGATGAATATATAGTTAATCTTCTACAAGAATATCATCAATAGCTTTAGACGAACTTTCAACACCCTCAATTGTTAGGTTTTTAACTTCTAATTTCTTTTTTTTAGAATTTATTCTATCAATGACTTCTGTGTACATTTTTTTATACTTTTTTACATCTGCAGCATAGTATTTATGATTTTGATAATAGGTAACACTATCTATTTCATACTTATCATAAATAAAACTATTTGAATTTATGTTGTTTGAATTAAGCAATTCAGGAACATAACCTTCAGCCGCCTGTAAAATAGCAATATCATATAAAATATCTATCATTACTTCTTCACCCAATAATTTGTCTGGATTTTCTACTGGATTTTCATTACAAGCAGAGAATAAAAATAAAATAAAAATAAAAAGGATATTTTTCATAAAACTAATTTTTTGAATATAAGTTATTCTCTTTCGAAAAGTAATCTTTTTCCTGCTTTTACGCTTTTTACTTTTCCATTTGTGTAAACTAGATTTCCATTTACAAATGTATGCATAACTCGCGACTTAAAGTTAGTTCCTTCAAAAGGAGACCAACCACATTTATACAAAATATTATCTTTATTTACATTCCAAGGTTGATGAGTGTTTACAATAGCTAAATCTGCAAAATAACCTTCTTTTAAAAAACCTCTTTTTTCAATTTTGAATATTTTAGCAGGATTATGACACATTTTTTCTACTAATTTTTCAACTGAAATTTTACCATTTAAATGTGCTTCAAACATTGCCACTAAAGCATGTTGAACTAATGGGCCACCTGAAGGGCAATTTACATAGCTGTTTTTCTTTTCTTCTAAAGTATGTGGTGCATGATCAGTTGCAATAACATCAATTTTGTCGTTCAATAAAGCTTCCCATAATGCATTTTTATCAGCCTCAGTTTTTACAGCGGGATTCCATTTTATAAAAGCTCCTTTTGTATCGTAATCTTTATCGGTAAACCAAAGATGATGCACACACACCTCTGCTGTGATTTGTTTTTCTTCTAATGGAATTTTATTGGTAAACAGTTCCATTTCTTTTGCTGTTGACAAATGAAATACATGCAACCTTGCTCCCGTTTTCTTTGCCAACTCAATCGCTTTAGACGACGAAATATAACATGCTTCAACACTTCTTATCAAATGATGTTTATTCATAGGAATATCATCACCAAATTCTTGTTTATATTTTTCTAAATTTGCTTTAATCGTTGCCTCATCTTCACAATGAACAGCAATTAGCATTTTTGTAGAAGAAAATATTTTTTCTAAAACCTCTTGATTATCTACCAACATATTTCCTGTTGATGAACCTAAAAATAATTTTATCCCAGCAACATTTCGAGGATTTGTTTTTAAAACCTCTTCTAAATTGTCATTTGTTCCTCCCATCATGAAAGAATAATTGGCATAAGAAGTTTTGCTAGCAATAACGTATTTATCTTCTAAAAGTTCTTGTGTTACAGCATTTGGAACCGTATTTGGTTGTTCAATAAAACTGGTAATTCCTCCAGCAACAGCTGCTCTACTTTCAGATTCTATATTCCCTTTATGTGTTAAACCTGGCTCTCTAAAATGAACTTGATCATCAATAACACCTGGAATAAGATAATTTCCTTCTGCATCAATAACAGTACAATCGGAAGACTTCAAGCTAATTGATTCGGCAATTTCTTTAATAAAATCATTTTCAATTAATACGTCGCCTTCAAAAATTACTCCTTCATTTACAATTTTTGCATTCTTTATTAAAAACTTACCCATTATAATGTATTAAATATTTTTTTTATTCTTAATAATATTACTCCAAAAATGGCTTCTTTAATTATAGAACCACTCATTTTTGACTGTCCCTTTGTTCTATCAGTAAAAATAATAGGCACTTCAACTATATTAAATTCTTTTACAAATGCTCTGTATTTCATTTCTATTTGAAATGCATATCCAATAAATTTTATTTTATCTAACTGAATGGTTTCTAAAACCGATCTTTTATAACAAATAAAACCAGCAGTCGCATCATGAATTTTCATACCAGTTATTAACTTTACATAAACCGAAGCAAAATAAGACAATAAAACCCTGCTTAAAGGCCAGTTCACAACATTTACACCAGTAGAATATCTAGAACCTATTGCAACATCTGCGCCATTTTTACAGGCTTTGTATAACTTTACTAAATCTTTAGGGTTATGAGAAAAATCGGCATCCATTTCAAAAATGTATTCATATTCTCTTTCTAGAGCCCATTTAAAACCATGAACATAAGCAGTTCCTAATCCAGCTTTTTTTTGACGAACCTCTATAAAAAGTTTGTTTTCAAATAGCTTTTGCAACTCATTAACTCTTTGAGATGTTCCGTCAGGAGAATTATCATCAACAATAAGAATGTGAAATTCTGTCTTTAACGAAAAAACAGCATTGATTATCTCTTCGATATTTTCAATTTCATTATACGTTGGAATTACAACTACTCCTTTTGACATTTTTTTACTTTTAATAGCTACAAAAATAATCTTTTTAGACGGTTTATATCTTAATAAAATTATAATAATAGTTATGTATAGATTTTTTGTAATTTTGTTGCATAATTATGGAAATAAATTATCACGAAAGAATTATAAATTATACAGACTGGGCGACTTTAATGTTTGTTCTAAGTGTGTTTATTATTGCGCTAAATAGATCAGTATTTCAAGTTAGATTCATAGAATTTATGCGCTTAGGAGTTTCTGACAAATACACTAAAATATATAAAGATAGTACTAACATGAACAGCGGCTTTACAATGTCGTTATTTCTTGTACAATTAATTTCCTTTTCTTTTTTTGTTTTACTTAGTTTAAGCCATTACAAGCTTACAACAAAGGAAAATATTATTGTTTTTATTCAAGTAATAACTTTTTTAGGTGTTTTTATACTCTCAAAATACTTAATAGAAAAAATTATTGCAACAACTTTTAAGATTGAGGAGTTTGTAGAGCAATTTAATTTACTAAAAGTAAGTTATAGAACATATTTTGGTGTTTTATTATTACCAATAAACATTATTTTATATTACAATTCTTTTAATGAAAACTGGATTTACTTATCATTATTACTTATTTTAGTAGTGATTAATGTGATTACTTACTTCATTACATTAAAAGTTTATCAAAATATAATTCTAGGTAAAATATTTTATTTTATTTTGTATCTTTGCACTCTTGAAATAGCACCGTACTATTTTATATATAAATGGATTATAAAAAACTAAAGGAAGAATATGTCAAATTTGAAAGTGAAAACAATATTAGTTTCACAACCAGAGCCTAAAGTAGAAAATTCTCCTTATTTTGAACTTCAAAACAAATTGAAGGTTAAAGTTGACTTTAGAACGTTTATTCACGTAGAAGGAATTTCTGCAAAAGAAGTAAGAGCTCAAAAAATAGATTTAAGTAAGTTTTCTGCAATAATTCTAACAAGCAGAAATTCAGTAGACCATTTTTTTAGAGTTGCTGAAGAAATGAGATATAAAATACCTGAGGATTTAAAATATTTTTGCCAATCTGAAGCAGTTGCTTTTTATCTTCAACGTTATGTAGTTTATAGAAAAAGGAAAATTTATGTTGGTCAAAAAGATTTTATTGATTTAGCACCACTAATTAAAAAATATAAAGACGAAGCTTTTTTATTAGTTGCTTCAGACCAATTAAACGCTGATGTTCCTTCAACTTTAAACGATTTAAAAGTGAATTGGACAGAAGGTGTTTTTTACAAAACTGTGGTTAGTGATTTATCTGATTTAAAAGATGTTTATTACGATATATTAGCTTTCTTTAGCCCTTCTGGAATAAAATCATTATTTCAAAACTTTCCAGATTTTGTTCAAAACAACACTAGAATTGCTGTTTTTGGAACAACAACTCAAAAAGAAGCTATTGATGCTGGACTAAGAGTTGATATTATGGCTCCATCTCCTGGAACACCGTCAATGACCGGTGCATTAGAAAAATATATATTAGAAGCTAATAAAGGGAAGTAATTCTTTTTAAAAAAATTACAAAATAAAAAAGCTCTGCAATTGCAGAGCTTTTTTATTTTGTAATTTTATATTTTTATGAATTCGGACCCGCTTTTACCAAGCCTTTACCTTCTTCATTGTCTGTATACTGTTCAAAATTAGCAACAAAAAGCTTTGCTAAATCTTTTGCTTTTGCCTCCCATTCAGTTGCATCTGTATAGGTGTCTCTAGGATCTAAAATTTCTGAATTTACTTCATTTAAAGAAGTAGGGACTTCAAAATTAAATACTGGAATAACTTTAGTTTCAGCTTTTTCAATAGAACCATCTAAAATTCTATCAATAATAGCTCTAGTGTCTTTGATAGAAATACGCTTGCCCGTTCCATTCCAACCCGTATTTACCATATAAGCTGTAGCATTATTTTGTTCCATTTTCTTCACTAATTCTTCACCATATTTTGTAGGATGAAGAGATAAAAATGCCTTTCCAAAACATGCTGAGAATGTTGGTTGTGGTTCAGTTACTCCCCTTTCTGTACCCGCTAATTTAGCAGTAAATCCAGACAAGAAATAATATTTTGTTTGCTCAGGCGTTAACTTAGAAACTGGAGGCATAACTCCAAATGCATCAGCAGTTAAGAAAATTACCTTAGTTGCATGGCCTGCTTTTGAAACTGGCTTAACAATATTATGAATATGGTTAATTGGATATGAAACCCTTGTATTTTGAGTTGCGGAACCATCTGAAAAATCAATTTTACCATTTGCATCAACCGATACGTTTTCTAATAACGCATCTTTTTTGATTGCTCCATAAATGTCTGGTTCATTTTCTTTACTTAAGTCAATTGTTTTAGCATAGCAACCCCCTTCAAAGTTAAAGACTCCATCATTATCCCAACCGTGTTCATCATCTCCAATTAATTCACGCTTCGGATCAGTAGATAAAGTAGTTTTTCCTGTTCCAGATAAACCAAAGAAAACAGCAACATCACCATCTTTACCTTTGTTTGCAGAACAATGCATTGATGCTATTCCTTGTAATGGTAAATAATAGTTCATCATTGAAAACAATCCTTTCTTCATTTCACCACCATACCAAGTACCACCAATTAATTGAACTTTTTCAGTTAAATTAAATGCTATGTATACTTCAGAATTCAAATTATGCTTTTTAAAATCTTTAAAAGACGTTTTTGAACCATTCATTACAACAAAATCAGGTTCTCCAAAATTTTCTAATTCTTCTGCTGATGGCTGAATAAACATGTTTTTTACAAAATGAGCTTGCCAAGCCACCTCCATTATAAAACGAACTTTTAATCTTGTGTTTTCATTAGCTCCACAAAATGCATCAACAACAAATAATCTTTTTCCAGACAACTGAGACACTGTTGTTTCTTTTAAATCATTCCAAGTTTCAGTTGAAATTGGCTTATTGTCATTTACCGCTTTATCTGAAGTCCACCAAATTGTATCTTTAGTAACATCATCTTCAACAATATATTTATCTTTAGGAGAACGACCTGTATAAATTCCTGTCTTTACATTTACAGCACCTAGTTCAGTTAATTGACCTCTTTCAAATCCCTGTAAATCTGAGCTCAACTCTTCATTATAAAGAAAGTCATATGATGGATTATAAACCACTTCAATAACATCTTTAATTCCATATTTCTCTAACGATATTGTATTCGTTTTTTGAGTGTGATTATTCATACTATTTTTAGTTATGTTGTTTGTGTATTATTAAACGCAAAATTATAAATTAAATTTTAGAAAGCATTGTTAATTAGTGTTTTTTACTAATGCAATATAAAATAAATATACCCAAGAAATAATTAAAAACATCCCACCTAAAGGTGTCAAGGGACCTAAAATAGATGTTTTTATTTTTGTAACTGTACTTGTAGAAAGCATATAAATTGATCCTGAAAATAAAACAACCCCAACAATTACCAAATACAAAATAGTTGTTTTTTCCTTAAGTGTAAGAAAATTTAAGTTTGCAATTAATAATAAAAAGAGTGCATGATACATTTGATATCTAACACCAACCTCAAACGTATTAAGTTGCGGATCAGTTAAAACTTTTTTTAAGGCATGAGCACCAAATGCTCCTAAAACAATTGCTACTGCACCCATTATAGCCGCAGTTAAAATCAATTTTTTTTCCATTTTTCATGATTATAAAACAAATATACTATTTTCTTTTTATGTTAAAAACTAGAATAGATTTAAAATTACTTTTAATAAATATAACAATTCATTACCTTCGTGTTATATTTACAACTAACCATAATGAGAAACATATTAGTAATAGGAGCAGGTAGATCAGCCTCTTCTTTAATAAAATATTTACTTGATAAATCTACTGTTGAAGATTTAAAAATCGTTATTGCCGACTTATCTATTGAATTAGCCCAAAAGAAAACAAACAACCACCCTAATGCTAACGCAATTGCATTTGATATTTTTAATCCTGAGCAAAGAAAAGCAGAAATTCAAAAAGCAGACATCGTTGTTTCAATGTTGCCAGCACACATGCATATTGAAGTAGCAAAAGACTGTATTGTTTATAAAAAACACATGGTAACAGCATCTTACATTAGTAGTGCAATGCAAGAACTTAATGAAGCCGCAAAAGAGAACAACCTTGTTTTTATGAACGAAATTGGTCTTGACCCCGGAATTGACCATATGAGTGCAATGAAAGTGATTGATGAAATTCGTGAAAAAGGGGGCAAAATGATTTTATTTGAATCTTTTTGTGGTGGATTAGTCGCACCAGAAAGTGACACCAATCTTTGGAATTACAAATTTACCTGGAACCCAAGAAATGTAGTTTTGGCAGGCCAAGGCGGTGCCGCAAAATTTATTCAAGAAGGAACTTACAAATATATTCCTTATAATAAATTATTTAGGCGTACTGAATTTTTAGACGTTGAAGGTTACGGTAGATTTGAAGCTTATGCTAATAGAGATTCCTTAAAATACAGAAGTGTTTACGGACTTGATAATGCGTTAACAGTTTACAGAGGAACCATTAGAAAAGTGGGGTTTTCTAGAGCCTGGGACATCTTAGTTCAATTAGGAATGACTGATGATTCTTACACAATTGATGATTCAGAGAACATGTCTTACCGTGATTTTACAAACTCTTTTTTACCTTATCACCCAACAGATATCGTAGAAATTAAACTACGTCATGCTCAAAAAATTGATCAAGATGATGTTATTTGGGACAAATTAGTAGAGTTAGATTTATTTAATCCTAACAAAAAAGTAGAACTTAAAAAAGCTACTCCTGCTCAAATTTTAGAAAAAATATTAGCAGAAAAATGGGTTTTAAAAGAAGACGATAAAGATATGATTGTTATGTATCATAAATTTGGATATACTTTAAATGGTGAAAATAGACAAATTGACGCTACTATGGTTTGCAAAGGAGATGACCAAACCTATACTTCAATGGCGAAAACAGTAGGTTTACCTGTTGCTATTGCAACATTAAAAATATTAAATGGAGAAATTAAAACTCCTGGTGTTCAATTGCCAATTACTAAAGAAGTTTACAGTCCTATTTTAAAAGAATTAGAAGATTATGGTGTAATTTTCAATGAATATGAAACACCTTATCTAGGTTACAATCCTGATAATGTAAGCGGTTAAAAATAGAAGAACAAAAGTTTAAAGCCTTGCAATACGCAAGGCTTTTTTGTTTATTTTTAAAACCAAAATAAGTATATTTACTTCAAAATAAAACCTTATGAAGATAAATCAGTTACAAATTGAAATAGATGGGATTGACAAAGAAATTTTGCGCGACTTAATGGAAGATGCTCGAAAACCAATACTTCAAATTGCGAATAAAATTGGAATTTCAGGGGCTGCCATTCATCAGCGTTTAAAAAAACTAGAGCAAGCTGGCGTTATTTCTGGTTCAAAATTTGTTGTTGACATCAAAGTATTGGGCTACTCTACTATGGCATTTGTAGGTGTTTATTTAGACAAAGCCATGAGCAACCCAGAAGCCGTAAGAGAACTAAAAAAAATTCCAGAAGTTTTAGAATGTCATTACACCACAGGAAACTGGAGCATCTTTATAAAAATTATCTGTAAAGATAACGAGCACTTAATGCAGTTGCTTAACAAAAAAATTCAAGCCATAAAAGGTGTTTCTCGTACGGAAACTTTTATTTCACTAGACCAACAAATTGATAGACAAATTCAACTATAAAAAAAGCCGTTTGACAACATCAAACGGCTTTTTGCATCTATTTATAATAAATTATCTTCTATTCATGTAAATCATTACATAATACAACAACGTCCCAATAGAACCTAAAGCAGCAACAACATAAGTCCTTGCAGCCCATTTTAAAGCATCTTTTGCACCATCGTGTTCTTGTTGAGTTAACATTCTTTTGTTTTCTAACCAAGCTAACGCCCTATTACTTGCATCATATTCTACAGGTAAAGTAATTACCGAAAAAAGAGTTGTAGCAGCAAAAATAACAATTCCAACTAATAATAATTGAGGAAAAGTATTGATTAATAAAATTCCTGCTAATAAAATCCATTGCACAAAACTAGAAGCTACTTGTACAACAGGCACTAATTTTGAACGCATTGTTAACCAACTATATGCCTGAGCATGTTGCACTGCGTGTCCCACCTCATGAGCAGCAACAGCAGCTGCAGCAGCATTTCTTTGATTATAAACCGCCTCACTTAAATTTACCGTTTTATCTGCAGGATTATAATGATCTGTTAAACGTCCTGGTGTAGATATTACCCTAACATCTCTTATTCCATTATCGGCAAGCATTTTTTCGGCAATTTCCGCACCACTCATTCCGTTTTGCAAATGCAATTTTGAATAATGTTCAAACTTGCTTTTTAGCCTACTGCTAACCAACCAACTGGCCAACATAATAGCACCAGCCAAAATCATATAACTCATTCCCATATTTTCTAAATTTTGAATTTAAATTTAATAAATAAACATCAAATTACATTCCATTTTTTTAAAATGACATTTTGACGCTTACTAATTTGAATTTGGTTTCATACCTTTATTTACATCCATAACTGGTAGCAAACCATTTGAAGGAACATAAATAATTTGTGGTAAATCTCCTTTATCTGCAATTTTTTCAAGGGTTCTGATAAACAAATACTGATTGTAAGTTTCACTTAATGTACCGTTTTCTAACTTCATAGCTTCAGCCATTCCTTTGGCTCTCTCAATTTCTGCTTGAGCGTTTAGTTTTTCTGCTTCTAACTTCGCTTTAGCTTCTTCTACTAAAATTCTTCTATTTTGTTCTGCTTTTGCCATTTCAGCTTTTCCTGCCATTTCTTGCTGCCAAACATTATATCTTGGTAAACCAAACATCATTGAAGCAATTAAAATAAAAACAAAAATTACAATTCCAAATATTAAACCTGTATAGTTTCTTCTCATTACAAATTATTTAAATTATACTTATTATACGTAAAATTTTAAAAAAGTTACAAAAAAACCCAAACTCTTATTTGAATTTGGGTTTTTAGTGATGTTATTTCGATAAAAAGGCTTTATCCTACCAAGTTAATAATCTTACCTGGCACAATAATTACTTTATTTGGTGTTCTGCCCTGTAATTGTGCTTGTGTTCTTTCGTCAGCCATTACAATTTCTTCGATTTGTTCTTTGGTTAAATCTAAAGGCAATTTCATTGTAAAACGCATTTTTCCGTTAAAAGAAACTGGATATTCTTTTTCACTTTCAACTAAATATTTTTCTTCAAAAATTGGAAAATCAACCGTTGCAATTGAGCCTTCGTGACCTAATTGTTTCCATAATTCTTCAGCAATATGTGGTGCATAAGGCGACATTACAATAGCTAATGGTTCTAAAATAGCTCTATGACGACATTTTAATTGCGATAACTCATTTACACAAATCATGAATTGAGAAACCGAAGTGTTGAATGAAAAATTCTCGATATCTTCTGTAACTTTCTTGATGGTTTTGTGTAACGATTTGTACATTTCAGCCGTTGGTTCGTCATTCGTAACAATTGAACCATTATCATCAAAATACAATCTCCATAATTTTTTTAAGAAACCGAAAACCCCTGTAATACCAGCAGTATTCCATGGTTTTGCTTGTTCTAATGGTCCTAAAAACATTTCATACAAACGTAAAGTATCAGCTCCATATTCATTACAAATTTCATCTGGATTGACTACGTTGTATTTTGATTTAGACATTTTTTCTACTTCACGACCAACGATGTATTTTCCATCTTCTAAAATGAATTCCGCATCTTTATAATCAACATATAAAGGATGTTTTTTGAATTTTTCTACATCTAACTCATTAGTCACATCATTAATTACAGCTAAGTCTACATGAATTGGGGTAAAATATTTCCATTTTAAAGGTGAACTTCCTAAATCTTTATGAAAAGAAAGAAGTTTTGAATGAGTTTCATTAGCTTGATCATTTAGTTCGTCAAACATTAAACCTTCCTTAATACCCTTTTCAATTAAGTTTTTAGAAACAAAAACGACTTTTCTTTTTGATTCTCATCTCCCATCCCAAATCCATACTCGTATCTATAAACAAAAGCACTCATCCCCAAAATCATTCCTTGGTTAATCAACTTTTTAAAAGGTTCTTCTGTGGGTGCAAAACCTCTATCTTTTAAGAATTTGTTCCAAAAACGAGCATACAATAAATGTCCGGTTGCGTGTTCGCTTCCACCAATATATAAATCTACATTTTGCCAATAGTCTAATGCTGCTGCCGATGCAAAATCTTCTTCATTGTGCGCATCCATATAACGCATCCAATACCAAGAAGAACCAGCCCAACCAGGCATCGTATTTAATTCTAGAGGATGAATAGTTTTGTTATCAATCAAATCATTGCTAACAACTTCATTGGTTTCTGTATTCCAAGCCCAAACTGTTGCGTTCCCTAAAGGTGGCAATCCATCTTCTGTTGGCAAATACTTTTCAACTTCTGGCAAAGCAATTGGTAAATATTTTTTGTCAATCATTTGTGGTAAACCGTTCACATAATACACAGGAAAAGGTTCACCCCAATATCTTTGTCTTGAAAAAACAGCATCACGCAAACGGTAATTTGTTTTTCCGTTACCTTGTTTTATGTTTTCTAAAGCTTCAATCGCTTTTTTTGTTCCTTCTTTATAACCTAAACCGTTTAAGAAATCAGATTCTACTAATTTAAAACCTTCTTTTGCTCCAAATGCCTCTTCCGAAATATCTTGGTCGAAAATGTTTTTAATTTCAGGCATTCCGTTCGTTCCTTTGAAGAAATTCGCGAAAGCATAATCACGTTCATCACCACAAGGAACTGCCATAACAGCACCTGTTCCGTAACCTGCTAAAACGTAATCGCCAATCCAAACTGGAACTGGTTCTTTGGTAAAAGGATGTTCGGCATAAGCACCAGTAAAAACTCCAGAAATGGTTTTAACATCGGCCATTCTTTCTCTTTCCGAACGTTTTGCAGTTGCATGAACATAAGCTTCAACGGCTTCTTTTTGTTCTGGTGTTGTGATTTTAGCTACCAAATCGTGCTCTGGTGCTAAAGTCATAAATGTTACTCCGAAAATGGTATCAGGTCGAGTTGTGAAAACATCGATTTGATGAGAACTTCCCTCGACTGCGCTCGGGATGACATTAAAAGAAACCATTGCTCCAACTGATTTTCCAATCCAATTACGTTGCGATTCTTTTAGCGATTCTGTCCAATCGATTTCATTTAAACCTTGTAACAAACGTTCTGCGTAAGCTGAAATTCGCATCGACCATTGTGTCATTTTTTTACGAATCACAGGATGACCACCACGTTCTGAAACTCCGTTTACGATTTCATCATTGGCTAAAACGGTTCCTAATCCTGGACACCAGTTTACTTCAGTTTCTGCTAAATAGGTTAATCTATATTGTAATAATATTTTTTGTTGTTCTTCAGTTGAAAAAGTCTTCCATTCATCAGCTGAAAAAGTAACGATATTATCATCACAAACTGCATTTACATTGGCATTCCCATTCTTTTCAAATTCTTGAATTAAAGTGCAAATGCTTTCTGCTTTATCTGAATTGTTATTGTACCAAGATTCGAATAATTGAATGAAAATCCATTGTGTATGCTTGTAATAATCAGCATTTGAAGTTCGAACTTCTCTGCTCCAATCAAATGAAAATCCGATTTTATCTAATTGTTCTCTATAGCGAGCAATATTTTCTTTGGTAGTTTTATCTGGATGTTGCCCTGTTTGAATGGCATATTGTTCAGCAGGCAAGCCAAATGAATCATACCCTTGTGGATGCAATACATTAAATCCTTTGTGACGTTTGTATCGAGCTACAATGTCAGAAGCAATATAACCTAGTGGGTGACCCACATGCAAACCTGCTCCAGAAGGATAAGGGAACATATCAAGTACATAGTATTTAGGTTTTTCTGATTTATTAGCAGCAGCAAATGTTTGGTTTTTTGACCAATATTGTTGCCAATTGGCTTCGATTTCGTTTGGATTGTATTTCATTCGTCTATATTATTTTGCCTAAGGTCTCATGCTTTCGCAAGCTCAAGTCATCAATTAAGTTACAAAGTGCGTTTGTTAAAAAAATCAGTTGCAAATTTACATTTTATAATACTAAAGTTAAAACTTTGTTGTTATATTCTGTGTAAACAAAATATCTTTAGTATTTTTACAGCTTAATTAATTGTACACTATGGCATCATCGTTTGAAAATTACAACAAGAGAAGACTTGTTTCTTCTTATTTTTCTGTAGTTTTAAGTATTTTCTTAGTCTTGTTTCTTTTAGGAACTTTAGGGTTATTTGTAATTAATTCTAAAAAAATAACGAATGATTTTAAGGAAAATATTCCTATGACAGTTTTCTTTAAAAACGAAGCAAAAGATAGCGCTTTAGCTGCTTTTGATACTGAATTAAAAAATTCTCGTTTCATTAAAGAATATACTTTTGTACATAAAGACAGTGCTGCAAAGAAAAATGTTGATATTGTAGGTAAAGATTTTATGGAATTTTTAGGATTTAATCCGTTACAAAATTCTTTTGACATTAATTTAAAAGGTGACTATGTAGTTGCTGATAGTATAAAAATTATTGAAACTGATATTAAGAAAAATGAAATGGTTTCGGAAATCATTTACGACAAACAATTAGTAGATTTAGTAAACGATAACATTAAAAAAATAAGTTTTTGGATTTTAGTAATCAGTGGATTTTTTGCAGTAATTGCAATGTTATTAATTAATAGCTCGTTAAGACTTTCTATTTATTCACACCGTTTCACTATTAAAACGATGCAAATGGTTGGCGCTACTAAATCGTTTATCAGAAAACCTTTTATTTGGAGAAGTATTAAACTTGGTCTTTTAGGCTCTGGATTAGCTATTGTTGCCATTTTAGGTGTGGTTTATTATGTTGATGGCCTTTTTCCCAATATTGGCATCGCTAAAGATTATGTTTCTATTGGAATTGTAATTACTGGTGTATTAGTTGTAGGAATTGTAATAACTTGGATAAGTACTTTCTTTGCCACACAACGCTTTTTAAATTTAAAAACAGACGACCTTTACTAAGGTTTATTTGTTGGTTCATTTATTTGTTAAACTGAATCTAAAAAAAATATAAAACACATGAAAAACGAAAACAAACCTCAATTTTTATTTGATAAGGTTAATTATAAATTTCTTTTAATTGGACTTGGCATAATTGCTCTAGGCTTTATATTAATGAGTGGCGGCGGAAGTGATGATCCAAATGTTTTTAATGAAGATATTTTTAATTTTAGACGTATTCGTTTGGCTCCAACTGTTGTTCTTGCAGGGTTTGGAGTTGTGATTTATTCGATTTTTAAGAAAGAGAAAAACAAATAATGAATATATTTCAAGCCATTATTCTTGCCATTATTGAAGGGATTACAGAGTTTTTACCAGTCTCTTCAACTGGACACATGATTATTGCCTCTTCTTTTTTTGGAATTGCAGGCGATGATTTTACCAAACTTTTTACCATTGTAATTCAACTTGGAACAATACTTTCTGTAGTGGTTTTGTATTTTAAGCGCTTTTTTCAAAGTATGGATTTTTACTTTAAATTATTTGTAGCGTTTATTCCTGCAGTAGTTTTTGGTCTTTTATTAAATGATTTTATTGACAGTTTACTAGAAAGTCCAATAGTTGTGGCTATTTCACTTATTATTGGTGGAGTTTTACTTTTAAAAGTAGACGAATGGTTTGGAAATTCTGAAAATACAGAAATATCATATTTAACTGCTCTAAAAATTGGTTTTTTCCAATGTTTAGCAATGATTCCCGGCGTTTCTAGAAGTGGTGCAAGTATTGTTGGAGGAATGAGCCAGAAATTATCTCGAACTTCAGCAGCAGAATTTTCTTTTTTCTTAGCTATTCCTACCATGTTAGGCGCAACTGTAAAAAAATTATATGATTATTATAAAGCAGGTTTTGAAATAACAGACCACCAATTCAATTTATTAATAATTGGAAACGTTGTTGGATTTATTGTTGCTTTAATTGCTATAAAATCATTCATTGGTTACCTTACAAAGCACGGATTTAAAATGTTTGGTTATTATAGAATTATAGCCGGAATTGCAATTTTATTCATTCACTTTTTTGTGCAGAAATTAACTATCATTTAATGACTAAAGAATCTCTTTTAGAAGGACAAGTTTTATTAATTGACAAACCGTTGACATGGTCATCATTTCAGGCTGTTAATAAATTAAAGTATGCTTTAAAAAGGCATTATGATTTGCCAAAAAAATTTAAAATTGGTCATGCTGGAACTTTAGACCCTTTAGCAACAGGTTTACTAATTATTTGTACAGGAAAGTTTACCAAAAGAATTACCGAAATTCAGGCGCAAGCCAAAGAATATACAGGAACCATTACTGTTGGAGCTACAACTCCATCTTACGATTTAGAAACAGAAGTTGATGCAACTTTTCCAACAGAACATATTACCGAAGATTTAATTCAAGAAACAATCAAGCAATTTTTAGGAGAAATTGATCAAAAACCACCTGTTTTTTCAGCTATTAAAAAAGACGGAAAACGCTTATATGAACATGCTCGTGCTGGAGAAGAAGTTGAAATTAAAGCTCGAAAAACAACTATTCACGAATTTGAAATTACTCGAATTGCATTGCCTGAAATTGATTTCAGAATAAAATGCAGTAAAGGAACCTACATTCGTTCTATTGCTTATGATTTTGGTTTAGCACTTCAATCTGGTGGACATTTAACCGCTTTACGAAGAACAAAAATTGGAGATTATTCTGTTGAAAATTCAGTTACACCCGAGGTTTTTGAAAAGAATATGCTAAATGAAATTTAGTGCTTTTATTTTAATTCTAATATCACAACTTAGTTTTGCTCAAAATGTAAAACTTAAAACAGGTGATCTTATTTTTCAGTCTATGAACTGTGGTCCATTATGTGATGCGATTAATCAAGTTACGGAAGGCTATAAAGGAAAAGACTTTAGTCATCTTGGATTGGTTTACATTCAAAACGATTCCATTTATATTATTGAAGCAGCCGGAAATGCTGTTCAACTAACTCCATTGGAAAAATTCAAATCTTACACAAAGGAAACCATGTTTGTAGGAAGATTGAAAAGAAAGTTTAGAAAATATATTCCAGAAGCAATTACGTTTTCATTAAATCAAATGGGCGTTCCTTATGATGAAGCTTATTTATACAATAATGGGAGTTATTACTGTTCAGAATTAATTTATGATGCTTTCTTAGACGCATACAAAAAACCTTTTTTCGAATTACAAGCCATGACTTTTAAAGCGCCAAATTCTGATACGTATTTTGAAGTATGGCAAGAATATTACGATAAATTAGAAATAGAAATTCCAGAAGGAAAACTAGGTTGTAACCCTGGAGGAATTTCTACTTCAAACAAATTAAAAATTATTGGAACTCTAGACTAAAACCTCTTTAGTCATTAATGCCATTATTTCATTTTGAGTTGTAATGCCTTTATCGTGTAAATACCATTTTTGCAATTCAATTTTAACTGGCTCATCTACTACTCCATTTGCAGCTTTATAATCGGCAATAAGTCTTCTTGCAGGTTCTGGTCTCGGCCCCCAATCGGCAATCACATTATTATTTTCATCCAAAATTATTAACTTAGGAATAGCTTTGCCTCCATTAGTTAAAAACTGACTCATTAACTCATCATTATCATCTCTTAGCACAATTTTTAAATCAATAAAACTTGAAATTTCTGCCATTTTATTAATTATAGGTAAAATTTGAGCAGCATCTCCACACCAACCTTCTGCAATAACCAACCAAATGTGCTTTTTAGATAAATTGCTTAATTGATTTTCAATTTCCGGAACTACTTTTATTGTTTTATCAAGACGTTTTAATCTTGATTCATTTAATTCAGAATAATGCAACAAATCTTCTGATTGTGTGTGTCCTGTAGATTTTCCTTCTTGTATTAATTTTGAAACATGTTCTCTGTACGATATGTAAGAAAAACTGTTTTCTAAAGCCTTTTCAATTAAATTTTTCATCATAATTATATTTACTTGACAAAATTAATTCTAATTTTGAAAACAGAATGTAAGTTTTATTACATAACTCAAAATTTATCATGGATTTAAATTCTAAAAATGTTGGATTAGTATTATCAGGAGGAGGTTCAAAAGGAATTGCTCATGCTGGAGTTATTAAATTTTTAGAAGAAGAAAAAATTAAACCTTCAATAATTAGCGGCACGAGTGCAGGTGCAATAATTGCAGCTTTATATGCATTTGGCAAAACACCAAATGAAATTCTTTCCTTTTTTAAATCCATTTACTTCTTTCATTGGAGTCATTTTACTTTAAAAAAAGCCGGTATAGTTGACTCAGAATCATTTAAAGATTATTTTGATAAAATTTTTGGGGAAACAAAAATTGGCGATTTAGAAATTCCAATTATAATTACCGCAACTGATATGGTAAAAGGAAAATTAAAAATTTTTAAACCCGACACAAAATTATCAGAAGCTGTATTAGCATCTTCAGCATTTCCAGGAATAATATCGCCGTATAAAATAAATAAAAATTTATATAGTGATGGTGGAATTTTAAACCATTTTCCTACCGATTTAATTCAAGGAAGATGCGATAGTGTAATTGGAGTTTATGTAAGTCCTATTCAAGATATTGTAGAAAAAGATTTAAATTCAATTAAAGCAGTAACAACTAGAGCTTTCGATTTACTTTCTGCACATGGAAACTATCAAAAATTTAGTTTATGCGATTTAGTTATTGAACCAAAAGAACTTTCTAAATTTAGTACTTTTGAAACAAATAAAGTAAAAATGGATGCTATTTTTAAAATTGGTTACGATGAAGCAAAAAATGCATTTAGTGATTTAGAAGTATAATTTAAACTACATTTTTTTTGCAATAGATATATATTTATATTTGCACTGTAAAAATAACAAAACAAATGAAATACAAAAGAATTCTTCTTAAACTGAGTGGTGAAGCTTTAATGGGCGATAGACAATATGGAATTGATCCTATGAGACTTGCTGAGTACGCGCAAGAAATAAAGCAAATTCACGACAAAGGTATAGAAATTGCTATTGTTATAGGAGGAGGGAATATTTTTAGAGGTGTTGCTGGAGCAAGTAATGGAATGGACAGAGTTCAAGGAGATTATATGGGAATGCTTGCAACTGTAATTAACGGAATGGCACTACAAGGTGCTCTTGAAGAAGCAGGAATGCAAACAAGATTACAAACTGCACTAAAAATTGAAGCAATTGCCGAACCTTATATTAAAAGAAAAGCAACTCGTCATTTAGAAAAAGGACGAATTGTCATTTTTGGAGCAGGAACAGGAAATCCTTATTTCACAACAGATACTGCAGCTGTTTTAAGAGGAGTTGAAGTTGGCGCAGATGTTATCTTAAAAGGAACTAGAGTAGATGGTGTTTATAATGCAGATCCTGAAAAAGATAAATCAGCTATAAAATTTGACTTCATTTCATTTGAAGACGTTTTAGCCAAAGGATTAAATGTAATGGACACAACAGCTTTTACTTTAAGTCAAGAAAATAAATTACCTATTATTGTCTTTGACATGAATAAAGACGGTAACTTATTAAAAGTTTGTGAAGGAGAAACAATAGGAACAACAGTAACAATATAAGTAGAAAAATAGATATAAAGAATTTTAGAATGTCAGGATAGGCTTGTCTAAAAATCTAAAAAATCCAAAAATCTAAAAAAATGACTGAAGAAATTAATTTTATAATAGACGAAGCAAAAGAATCAATGAATGGATCTATTGCTCATTTAGAAAAAGAATTTTTAAACATTAGAGCAGGAAAAGCTTCTCCTCAAATGTTAGGTGGAGTATTTGTAGACTATTATGGCTCTCAAACTCCATTGTCTCAAGTTGCAAATATTAATGCTGCAGACGCAAGAACATTAACAGTTACGCCTTGGGAAAAACCTATGTTACAAGCTATTGAAAAAGCAATTATGATTGCTAATTTAGGCTTAAACCCAATGAATAATGGAGATAATATTATTATTAATATTCCACCATTAACTGAGGAAAGAAGGAAAGATTTAGCTAAACAAGCTAAAGCTGAAGCTGAAGATGCAAAAATAGGCATTAGAAATGCTCGTAAAGATGCCAATAACGATATTAAAAAAGAAGAGAAAAACGGAACTTCTGAAGACATTTGTAAATCTGCTGAAGAAGAAATCCAAAAGCTAACAGACGCTTATATCAAAAAAATAGACGAAGTTCTTTCTGTAAAAGAAGCGGAAATAATGAAAGTTTAATTACATTAAAATCCCGATTTACTCGGGATTTTTTATTTAAAAAATAGTACTTTAGCATTTCAAATTCATTGAATGAAACAGATTCTAATTTTAGTAATTTTCTTTCTTAGTAATTTTTTAGTGGCACAAACTAAAATAAATGGCCAAGTAGTTGATTTTGACACAACTATACCTGTTGCATTTGCTAAAATAACTTATGAAAGCAAAACTTTTATGACAGATTGGGAAGGAAAGTTTTCATTAGTTGTATCTGATTTTAAAAAACCTGTTTATGTTACCTACAAAGGATATTATGAAAAATCATGCTATCCTGTAAACAACGAAAAATTATTTGTTGTTAAAATGATAACTAACATCAATATTAAAAACAATGAAATTTATTCTGATCAAAAAGTAAATCTTATTGTTAAAAAAGTTTACGACAATCAAAGTAAAAATGATCCTGAAAAAGTATTTTTAAACTTTGAATATAAAAATTACGAATACCTTCAAATTAGTGCAAATCCTGATAGCATTTCAGGAAAAATTGATACCATCCACAAAAAATCAATTTTTGGAAAACACAAAATAAAATTAGATTCATCGAACTACAGATTTAAAAAGTTAGTAGAGAAAAATCACATTTATCAAACTGAAAAAGTAAATTTAATTCAACAAAATAAAGGCACACAAAAAGAAACTATTCTCGCTACAAGAATGGCTGGTTTCAAAGAACCTATTTATGAATATTTAGGATTAAAATTATTATCCTATTCGGTTTATGAAAACCCTTTTGAAATTTTAGAAACACCTTTACAAAACCCTATTTCTAATATAGGAAGAAGGTTATATGTCTATAACTTAATAGACAGTATTCAACATCAAGGAAGAAAAACATATCGTGTTTATTTTCAACCTAAAAAAATTCGTTCAAATAGATTAAGAGGTCTTTTATATATTGATGCAGAAAGTTATGCTATCTCTAAAGCACAATTTAGAATTTACGGAATTGTAAATATAGAAGCAACTTATACTTTTGATTATTTAAAAGAACATAAAATTTGGTTTCCTAAAAAGAGAATGTTTTATGTAAAAAAAGGAACGAATAATCAAGATTTAAAAATTTTAGGAAGCACCATTAAATTTAACTCAAGTTCTGAAGAAAAAATTAGTAAAAATGCGAGCGACAGAGCCTATTTAACTATCGAATCAACACCTTTCGATTTAGAAATTGGTAAAGAAATTGTAATAAATGAACCAAAAATTAAAATTGAATTACCAAAAAGTAGTTTTAATAAAGATGAAAAATATTGGGCAGGATTTGCTAAAGATTCTATTGATAAAAGAAAATTAAAAACTTATGTGTCATTAGACAGTTTATCTACTGCAAACAAAATTGAACACAGGTTATTTTTAGGTAAAAAAATAATTAACGGTTACGTACCAATAAATATAATTGATTTAGACTTAAGAACAATAGTTAAATACAACAACTATGAAGGGTTTAGACTTGGACTCGGCGGAGTAACAAATTCAAAATTATCAGAAAAATATAAGGTTGGTTTTTATGGAGCTTACGGATTAAAAGACAATCAATTTAAATACGGAATAACACCTTCATACTTATTAAATAATAAAAGTGAAACCTGGCTAAGTGCCTCATATTCTGATGATGTAAGTGAACTCGCACAAACTAGTTTTGTTACCGATTCTAGAAAATTTAGGCTATATGATCCTCGACCAATTAATATTTCAACTTTTTACAACATTAAAACTGCTGCAGTAATTTTAGAAAGTAAAGTTTTACCAAAATTAAGCAGCTATTTCTCTATTTCACAAAATGAAATTCAACCCTTATTTGATTATACTTTTGTTAATAACGGGATGAATTATACTCAATATTCCATTTCGTCTGTATTACTTGGCTTACAATGGAATCCGTTTAGCAATTACATGAGTACTCCTCTAGGAGTAATTGAAATTGAAAAACGTCACCCAAAATTTTCATTACAATACACGCAAACTATTCCTGATGTTCTAGGAAATGATTTTACTTTTTCGAAAATTGACTTCAAAACATTCTATGAATTACCATATTTATCTGGGCAAAAAAGTTCAATTGTATTTCAAGGAGGAATAGCTTTTGGCGATGTTCCATTGACTCATTTATATAGTGTTGCCCCAAACAACATTAACAAAGATGCCATTTTGGAAAGACTAACATTTGCTGGCAAAAACAGCTTTGAAACCATGTATTACAACGAGTTCTTTTCAAATAAATATACATCACTACAGCTTAAACATACTTTTAATAAAATAGATTTAGGTTACAAAATAACACCCGAGTTTTCTATTGTAACTAGAATGGCTTGGGGAGAAATTGACGATATAAACAAACACCTTGGTTTAGCTTTTAAATCATTAGAAAAAGGATTCTTCGAAAGTGGAATTGAAGCGAATAAAATATATAAAGGTTTAGGACTAACTGCATTTTACAGATATGGTCCTAATCAATTAGCTCGTTTTGACGACAATTTATCTATTAAAATTTCTTATTTCATAGATTTAGGACTATAAACCTCTCTTTCTTTAGCTTGAAATTTAGCTAATTAAGCAATATTCCTTACCTTTGCGCTCTAAAATTTTTAACATGTTAAAGTGGTTAAGCACTAGCTTCTGGGATTTTATTGCACGATTTATTTTAAGAAACAGAATAATATTATTAATAACATTAGTACTATTTACTGTTTTTATGGCTTTCCAATGGAAAAACATGCGATTTACTTATACCGAAGCGAATCTATTGCCAGACGATCATATCATTAATCAAGAATACAATTCATTTCTAGATAAATTTGGAGAAGAAGGAAATCTAGTAGTGATAGGCTTTAAAGATTCTACTTTTTTTACCGAAAAAAATATTTTACTTTGGGAAGACTTTATTGGGGAAATAAAAAAAGACAAAGCCGTTGATTTTACCTTATCAATTGAAGATTTAAAAGTATTAAAAAAAGACACCTTAAATCAAAAATTTAAACTTGTTCCTTTTATCAATAAAGAGGATTTTAGTCCTGAATATTTGAAAGAAAAAGAACATGAATTCTACAACAATCTTCCGTTCTACGAAGGAATGTTGTTCAATAAAGAAACAGGTTCTGTTCGATTTGCAATTTACATGAACAAAAAAATTGTAAACACTGCTGCACGTAAAGATTTTATATTAAAATATCTAAGCAAAGAAAAAGTTGCTAAATTTGAAAAAGAAAGCGGAATAGATTTACGAATTTCAGGAATGCCTTACATCCGTACTTTAAACTCTCAAAGCATAATTAGTGAAATTGGACTGTTTGTATTTGCTGCGTTATTTATTACTTCATTGTTATTTTTCTTTTTCTTTAGAAGTTTTAGAGCCACTTTAATATCAATGTGTATTGTAATTATTGGCGTAATGTGGTCATTTGGAACACTGGGTTTATTAAATTACGAAATAACAGTGCTTACAGCAATAATTCCGCCGCTAATCATTGTAATTGGTATTCCAAATTGTATTTTCTTAATCAATAAGTACCAACAAGAAATAAAAAAACACGGTAATAAAGCAAAATCATTACAACGTGTAATTTCTAAAGTTGGAAACGCAACTTTAATGACTAATTTAACTACTGCAGCTGGCTTTGCTACTTTCATAGCTACTGATAGCGAATTACTTACCGAATTTGGTATTGTTGCTTCATTAAACATCATCTTTTTATTTTTCTTGTGTTTAATTATTATTCCTATCATATACAGTTACATGCCACTTCCAAAAGAAAAGCATTTAGCTCACTTAGGAAAAAACTATATTAAGTCTTTCGTTGATTGGACAGAAAATATAGTAAAAAATCATACTGTTAAAGTGTATAGCACTGCAATTGTATTGTTAGTACTTGGTATTATTGGTATGTATCAAATAAAAATTTCGGGAAGTATCATTGAAGATATGCCTAAGAAAACAGGTTTTTTTGATGATATTTTATTTTATGAAAATGAATTCGATGGTGTAATGCCACTTGAAATAATGATTGACACAAAAAGAAAAAAAGGTGCATTAAAATCTGTCACATTAAAAAGAATAAACGAACTTCAAGAAACAATTGAAGAAATTCCTGAATTATCTAAACCTGTTTCTATTGTTAATTTAGTAAAATACTCAAAGCAAGCATATTATAATGGCAATCCTGAATATTATGAATTACCTACAAAACAAGAAGAAGCCTTTATTTTATCATACATTAAAAAGTCTACAAACGGCAATCAAAATATGATGAAAAGCTATGTAGATAGCACAGGGCAATATGCAAGAGTAACCACTTTTATGAGAGACATAGGTACTGATAAAATGGAAAAAATTGAAGAACGTTTACAAGAAAAAATTAACAAACTTTTCCCAAGTGAACGGTATATAGTTACAATGACAGGTAAAGCCTACGTTTTTGAAAAAGGAACCCATTATCTTGTTAAAAATCTAGTTCTATCATTGTTATTTGCTATTGTATTGATATCATTATTAATGGCATATTTATTCAGATCGTTTAAAATGATTGTTGTTTCATTAGTTCCAAACTTACTACCATTAATCATCACAGCTGGATTAATGGGCTTTTTAGGAGTACCAATTAAACCATCAACAATATTAGTTTTTAGTATTGCATTTGGTATATCAGTTGATGACACCATTCACTTTTTGGCAAAATACCGTCAAGAATTAATTGCTAATAATTGGAGAATTAAACGTTCAGTTTTCAGCACTATGAAAGAAGCTGGTGTAAGTATGTTTTACACTTCGGTAGTATTGTTTTTTGGGTTTTCGGTATTTACACTTTCTAGTTTTGGTGGAACCGTAGCTTTAGGAGGATTAGTAGCCGCAACATTACTTTTTGCTATGCTTTCTAATTTAATATTATTACCCGCATTGTTACTTTCATTAGAAAAAACAATAGCCAATAAAGAAGAATTTTTAGAGCCTACTATAGATATTCTAGCAGATGATTCAGATGATGAAATCTCAACAAATTAATAATTATATTTGCATTCATTATACAGTACGATTTGAGCATATCAAATCAAAAAAATAAATAGAAAGATGAAACATATTAAAGTTAAAGACCTTTTAAATAGTACAAAAACATTACAAGAAGTAACTGCTAAAGGTTGGGTAAGAACATTTAGAAACAATCAATTTATTGCATTAAATGACGGTTCTACCATTCATAATATTCAGTGTGTTGTTGATTTCGAAAACACACCTGATGAAACTTTAAAAAGAATAACTACTGGTGCTGCAGTTTGTGTAAAAGGAACATTACAGGAGAGTCAAGGAAAAGGACAATCTGTAGAAATTCAGGTTTCACAAATAGAAATTTTAGGAGATAGCGATGCTGAAAAATTTCCAATGCAACCTAAAAAACACTCTTTAGAGTTTTTGAGAGAAAATGCTCATTTAAGGGTAAGAACTAATACATTTAGCGCAATTATGAGAGTTCGTTCTACACTTTCATTTGCAGTACATCAATATTTTCAAGAAAATGGTTTTTTCTATGTAAACACACCTATTATTACAGGAAGTGATGCGGAAGGAGCTGGTGAAATGTTTAAAGTAACTGCTTTACCATTTGACAAAACTCCAAGAACTGAAGAAGGAAAAGTAAATTACAAAGAAGATTTCTTTGGTAAAGAAACTAACTTAACCGTTTCTGGACAATTAGAAGCTGAAACCTATGCAATGGCCTTAGGTCAAGTATATACTTTCGGACCAACATTTAGAGCTGAAAACTCAAACACATCTCGCCACTTGGCAGAGTTTTGGATGATTGAACCAGAGGTTGCTTTTAATGATTTAGACGCTAACATGGATTTAGCGGAAGATTTTATCAAAAATGTTATCAAATACACACTTAATAAATGTGAGGACGACTTGAACTTCTTAAATGACCGTTTACTTCAAGAAGAAAAAACAAAACCTCAGGCTGAAAGAAGCGAAATGAGTTTACTTGAAAAATTAAACTTCATTACCGAAAATAATTTCAAACGCGTTTCTTATACTGAGGCTATTGATATTTTAAAAAATTCAACTCCAAACAAAAAGAAAAAATTCAATTATATTATTGAAGAATGGGGGGCTGATTTACAAAGTGAGCACGAACGTTTCTTAGTTGAAAAACACTTTAAATGTCCGGTAATTTTATTTGATTATCCTGCAAAAATCAAAGCATTTTACATGCGTTTGAACGACAATACTGAACCAGGAAAAGAAACCGTAAGAGCAATGGATATATTATTCCCTGGAATTGGTGAAATTGTTGGTGGTTCTCAACGTGAAGAGCGTTTAGATATCTTAATAGAAAAAATGAAAGCTTTAGGAATTGAAGAAGAAGAACTTTGGTGGTACTTAGACACTAGAAAATTTGGTTCTGCGGTTCATTCAGGATTTGGATTAGGATTTGAAAGATTGGTTTTATTCGTAACAGGAATGTCTAACATTCGCGATGTAATACCTTTCCCAAGAACACCACAAAACGCCGAATTTTAAAATAAATTGTTAATTCGTTAATTTGGTTATTTGTTCTTAACTTTACAAATAACCAAATTAACAAATACACAAATAAAATTAATGTTAAAGCATAGTTTACAATTCAAATTATCACAAAAACTATCTCCTCAGCAAATTCAGTTGATGAAGTTAATTCAATTGCCTACACAAGCTTTTGAACAACGTCTTCAAGAAGAATTAGTTGAAAACCCTGCATTAGAAAACGGTAAAGAGGAAACTTCTGAACTAGACGATTATAATGATACTGATGATTATAATAATGATGATTATGACAACGAAAGAATTGACACTGAAGACATTAACATTGACGAATATTTAAGTAACGACGAAACTCCCGATTATAAATATCAATCTAATAATTACAGTGATGATGACGAAGAAAAATCAATGCCTCATGCTGCGGTTATCAGTTTTCATCAAGACCTGCTTAATCAATTAAATACTTTTATTTTAAATGATGAAGAACGAGTTATAGCTGAATTTTTAGTAGGAAGCATTGATGACATGGGCTACATTAGAAGAACCATTCAAGATATTGTAGATGATTTAGCTTTCACTCAAGGCGTTTATTCAGACAATGAAACAGTAGAGCGTATTTTACTAATTGTACAAGAACTTGAACCTGCCGGTGTGGGCGCAAGAGATTTACAAGAATGTTTATTATTACAATTAAAACACAAAACTCCTTCAGAAGCAGTTGAATTAGCTATTGACATTATTGAGAATCAATTTGACGCATTTACCAAAAAGCATTATGAAAAATTGATTCAGAAATATGATATTTCTAAAGAACAGTTAAGAAAGGGAATTGAAGAAATTGAAAAACTAAACCCAAAACCAGGAGGTGCTTTTGACAGCAATTTAAAACCAATTGAGCACGTTATTCCAGATTTTACAATAAGAATAGTTGAGGATGAACTTGAACTACTTTTAAACGGAAGAAACGCGCCAGAACTTCACATTTCAAAAGATTATCAAGAAATGCTAAGAAGTTATAAAGACACTAGCGAAAAAAGTAATTCTCAAAAAGATGCAGTTCAGTTTATCAAACAAAAATTAGATGCTGCAAAATGGTTTATAGACGCTATTAAACAACGTCAAGAAACCTTATATGTTACCATGAATGCAATTATGCATTATCAAATGGAATATTTTTTAGAAGGAGATGAAACTAAGTTAAAACCAATGATTTTAAAAGACATTGCTGATTTAGTAGGTTTAGATATTTCTACAGTTTCTAGAGTTGCGAATAGTAAATATGTAGATACTCCTTACGGAACAAAACTGATTAAAGAGTTTTTTAGCGAAGCAATGAAAAACGATCAAGGTGAAGATGTTTCTACAATCGAAATAAAAAATATCCTTCAAAAAATAATTGAAACAGAGGACAAAAGAAAACCTTTCCCAGACGATAAACTTGCTGAAGAATTAAAAGAAAAAGGATATCCTATTGCCAGAAGAACTATTGCAAAATATAGAGAGCAATTAGATATTCCGGTGGCTCGTTTACGAAAAAAAATATAGTATGTCAGCTTTAAAGAAAGTACTTCCGTTATTTTCATACATATATCATCCAATATTTATTTCAATTTATGGAACACTATTTTATTTTTTAGTTTCTCCTAGTTATGAATATATTCCACTAAACAAGGTTTATTTAATATTAATACAAGTTGCAATACTAACATTATTACTTCCGCTATCACTTTATTTTTTATTTGTTTCTATAGGTGTAATTTCATCATTTACTGAAGCTAATTTAAAAGAAAGACGAATACCTATAACTATTCAGGCGTTACTGCTGTTTTTTTTATTAAATTTTAGTGTTTCATTAGATGAATTACCTGAGTTATATTACTTTTTCCTTGGTGGGTTTTTAAGTAGTGTATTGGCATTAATTTCTGTATTATTGAAATTTAAAGCAAGTCTTCATATGATTGGAATTAGTTCATTAGCGACTTTTATTTACAGTTTAGCAACATTATACGAATTACCATTAGTCAATAGCGTTGCTTTATCTATTATATGCATTGGATTAGTTGCTTCCTCAAGATTATACATGAAATCACATACTAATTTGGAATTATTAGTAGGCTTGATAATAGGAATAATTTCTCAGGTAGGTTTGTGGTATTTTTGGTTATTATAGTATATAAAAGATAAAACCAATATTAAAATTATTTAATTTTAAATCTTCACCGTTTGATAATTTAGTGTCTTTAAAAAGAGAATTCAATCCGTAATAAGCATAGAAGTTAATGGTATTATAACCCCAGCTTAGGTAAGGTCCATATTGAATTTTATTTAAATCCTTATTATTTCTGATTAAATCATCACTTCCGTTAATCGTATAAACAGATTTGCTAGCAAATAAATAACTTACCTTAAAACCTGTATATATACGCCAAAATTTATGCGAATTGACAGTAGAATTTCGCCATCTTATTTCTAATGGAACTTCTAAATAATGTAAAACTAATTTGTTTTTACTGTAATTACTGTTAACATTATACTGTATATCTGTACTATTTTCTTCAATAATTAAATTATGCTTTATATTATTATAAGAGTAGCCAAAACCAGTCCCAAAAGCCCAGTGTCTATTTTTAGAAATTGGGAAATCTCTAATAAAACCAATAGACAAACCGGTAGAAAAAGAATATTGATTATAACCTGAAGGTTTATTTTGTACTAAATTATAATTTAAAGAAGCATAAAACTGATCTTCCCTATATAGAGAATCAGGAACTTTATTTACAGCAACATCTTGTGCAAAAATGAAACTACAAATTAAAAATGTCGATAAAGTAAAAAAAGGTTTCATTAATATTTTTTTATAAAAATAATAAAAAAAGGTACGCAAATGCGTACCTTTTTAAAATATACTTAATAAGTGACTACTCTACAGGGTTTCCTTGAGCAGTAGTATAATTCACTTTTAATTGATCTACTTTTCTTAATTCTTGCTTGATGTCTTGAACCAATCCCATCTTAACATTCTTGTCAATTTTTAGAGATGCAGTTAAATATTTTTCATCTTCTGAATTACGAGATGCTCTTTCATTAATAACAAAATTTCTAACTTCTGAAACCGGTGCTATTTTATCTGCCATTTGAACACGATCAGAAGCACCTAAAGTGTTTCTATATCGTTCACTTGGTTTACCAGCATAAATATACATTACATATTGTTTTTTATGCAACTTTGCAGTTTGGTTAGCCTTTGGCAACTTGTTTTCAATCTTTAAGTCGCTATCTTTCATTGTTGTAGCAGTCATAAAGAAGAACAATAGCATAAATACAATATCCGGTAAAGATGCTGTAGAAATTGCAGGAATTCCTCCTGATTTTTTCTTTTTAAACTTAGACATGTTTCTAAAATTTAAAGGTTAAAAGTTCTTTTTTGGTTCTGCTTCAGAAAGTCTCATAGGAAACATATCTTGAATCAACTTTACTTTAGGCTCTAAATCTTCGATTAAACCTTCGGTTGCTTTTGAAGCAGGATCATTGTAAATATATTCCATTTCAGAAAAAGACATGTTGTATCTTCTTTTACATTCTCTATCTCTTAAGAAAGTATAAGCTGCAACTAATTCGTTTTGAACAGCGATATAAGTTCCATAAGATGTTAAACCATCATTTGATAAAGATATAACAGCTTTGTCTGGATGGTCAGAAGAATTTGGATTCTTTTTCCCTGTGAAACAGTAATTACAATTACCTTCACCATTGTTTTCTAAGAAATCAATGGCAGTTTGTCTCAATTCTTTAATATCAATTACCTTTTCATTAACTAACAATTGATTGTCTTTGTTAACTAATACAGGTAAAATATTTCTTTCATTTATTGGAGGTACTGGAGGGTTCTCTTCATACCTAGGCAAAAGTCGATTGATTCCCTGATCTACTCCAATGGTAGTAGTAACCAAAAAGAAGATCAAAAGCAGGAAAGCAATATCTGCCATAGAACCGGCATTTACCTCTGGTGCTTCTCTTTTTGCCATAATTATTTTTTAAATTTATTAAGTCCTGTCCAAACCATTGTTCCAATAGAAACAAAAGCTAAAATATAAAACATCCATAGACCAGTACTTACTAATTTAGAAGTCATTCCTGTAACAACTTCATCTCCAACTTTTACATCAGATCCATCAGCTAATATAAAAGAAACAAGAACTACTGCTAAAAACAATCCTACAGAAACCATAGTTTTCTTTAGATTTTCTTTGTTAGAGAACAAGTTTTTAAGTACATATACTAATACTATTGCAACACAAGCTGCTAGCACAAAATATGACATATATATTAGTGGAGAAATCCAACTGTTATTTGCATCATCGTCACCTGCCATAAGTCCTGCTAAGAAAACAATACTTAAAACTGAAATGACAATAGCTGCTATTTTTGTTAACTTATGTAAGTTCATAATAGTTACTATTATTTATGAGTTATTATTTTTTGTAATCAGACAATACATCAATTAAGCTAATTGAAGCGTCTTCCATATCATTAACGATAGAATCGATTTTAGCGATAATATAATTATAGAAAATTTGTAAAATAATAGCAACAATAAGTCCAAATACAGTAGTTAATAAGGCAACTTTAATACCTCCAGCAACTAATGATGGCTCCATAGAACCTGCAGATTGAATTTGGTCAAATGCTTCAATCATACCAATTACTGTTCCCATGAATCCTAACATCGGAGCTAATGCGATAAATAAAGAAATCCAAGAAACGTTTTTCTCTAATTGTCCCATTTGAACACCACCGTAAGCAACAACCGCTTTTTCAGCAGATTCAATACCATGTGAATGTCTATCTAAACCTTGGTAAAAGATAGAAGCTACAGGTCCAGCTGTATTTCTACAAACTTCTTTAGCTGCATCAACACCTCCAGATTTTAACGCATCTTCTACGTCAGAGATTAATTTTTTTGTATTTGTAGTAGAAAGATTTAAATAAATAATTCTTTCAATAGCAATTGCTAATCCTAAAATTAAACAGATTAATACAATTCCCATAAATGCTGGTCCACCTTCAATGAAACGTGTTTTCATTTTTTGTGTAAAAGTTGGTTCTGCAGCAGCTTCTTCTGTAGCTACAGCAGCTGTTTCATCAGCAGCAGTTTCTTGTACTTGTTCTGTTGCTACTTCCTCAGTTTGAGTAGAATCTTGTGCCTGAACATTTCCGAAAGTCATAAGCCCAGTGATTGCTAAAATAGAAAATAATCTTTTCATTGCTTTTGTTCTTAAATTTTAATTAGTTAATTGGGTTAAAGGTATAAAAATATTTATGAAACTTAAAAATAATATTTACAACTAAAAAAATAAAATAAAATAACGCTTTTTATAAATAGCGTTAAACCTTTTCTTGCCTGATTTAAACAAACAAACAATCATTTATTAACTGTAAAAAAATATCTAATTTTTCAAGGTGCTAAATAACATAAAAAAAATGATGTACAAAAGTTAAAACTCTCTTTTTAATGCATTTCTCCTCTTAATGATGTCTCAAAAATAGTTTTAAAGACTGAACTAGAAACATTTTTACCTAATAAATACATTAATTTTGTAATTGCAGCCTCAGTCGTTATGTTAAAGCCCGATATAACACCTATGTTTTTTAGCTTTGTACTGGTCTCATATTGCCCCATTGAAACGGTACCCCCACTACATTGTGTTACATTAATAACGTGAATATTATTATTTATTGCTTTTTGTAATATATCTACAAACCATTTTTCACTTAATGCATTTCCAGAACCATACGTTTCGAGGACAATTCCTTTTATATTTTTAATATTAATTATTGCTTCTAGTGCATTCTTATTAATTCCTGGAAATAATTTTAAAATAAAAACATTGTCGTCTAGCCCTTTATTTACAATTAATTTCTTGTTGTGCTGCTGCTTTATAATAACAGTATCATTTACTCTTAAGTGAACGCCAGATTCAGCTAATTCAGGAAAGTTTGGAGACATAAAAGCATTAAAATGTTCAGCAGATATTTTAGTTGTTCTATTTCCACGATATAATTTGTACTCAAAATACAAACAAACTTCTTGAATTATAGGCTTTCCTTTTTTTTGCAATGAAGCTATTTGAATTGCTGTAATTAAATTTTCTTTTGCATCAGTTCTCAAATCTCCTATGGGTAATTGAGAACCTGTAAAAACAACAGGCTTTCCAAGGTTTTCTAGCATAAAACTTAACGCAGAAGCACTATATGACATAGTATCTGAACCATGAAGCACAACAAATCCATCATAAGAACTGTAATTTTCTTCAATTATAGAAGCAATACTTTGCCAGTGCTCAATATTCATGTTTGATGAATCAATAGGTTCATTAAAAGAAACAGTAGCAACATTACAATCTAAAAGGTTAATTTCTGGTATATTATCCAACAACTCTTTAAAATCAAAAGCTTTTAAAGCTCCAGTTAATGAATCTTTAATCATACCAATTGTTCCGCCGGTATAAATCAATAAAATTGTTGGTTTAACTAATTGCATTTATGTACTTTAACTTATTAACCACCGGATTAGCATACATTGCTAAAAAACCCTCTTTTAAAGTATCATTATCTGAATTTATTCTCAACTCCAAACGTCTTTCAAAAAGTTGTTTTTCTTTTTCAGTATATAAATTAGAAAATGTAGATGAGTTATTTAAAATATCATATGCAATATAATTTGTTGGCCACAATTTATACGATTGCAAAATAGAATCATCAATTAACTGCGCAACTGCTTGAATTTGTTTATTAGTATTATCATTTCCAAATGCTATTTCATCTAGTTCGTTATCCAAAACATCACCTACATGAATATGAATTCTTTTCTTTTGCCCTATTATTCCACTTAACAAAGTAATAAAATCCTCATTTTTATCTTTTATATATACTTCATCTTTAGCTTGAGCTAATAATTGAGGCATTTTTAAAGCATCAGTAGGGTCATATTCATAAGAAATAGAAACGGGTACAATTTTAATTTTCTTAAAATAATCGATACAATTTTTCTCATCAGAAGCCATTGCTAACATTTTCAAAACGCCAGGATGAGTTGCATCATTACCGTCTTTTGTTCTTCCTTCTCGTTGTGCAATCCAAACCGAACGATTTTCTTTTGAAAGTAAATGATACATATATTCTGACATTAATTTAGAACTCTGTAACAACTCTCTGGGAGACAAACCTCTTTGCACTAAAAAATTTCGATTTAACTTAGAAAGTTTTAAAACAAACTCTTTTTTTACCAAGTTATCTCCAATGGCTGAAGCAGTCATAACTAAACCATGATCATATAATGAAACATTCAACAATGAAGTGTCTAAAATTATGTCTCTATGGTTTGAAATAAATAAATAAGAAGTATTAGGTTCTAATTTTTCGAATCCAGATGTAGTTAATCCTTCTGAAGTTGTTTCTAAAACTTTCTTTATTGATTTATAAACGAAGTTAATCTGAAAATCTCTAATTGAATGTGTTCTTTTTAATTGTTCCTTCCAAACTTCATCATCGACATTAGGAAAAGTAAACTGCATCATTGCTTTCATCATAGGATGATTCAACGAAGTACAAAGCGCTTCATTTACTTCAGAATCATAATAGGGACGAATAGTATCGAATTTTAACATATTTAATTTTAAAAAGTCAATCTACAAATGAACAAAAATTTTAGGAAACGAATGCTTTTAAATCGTTAAATTCCGAAAATTTTCTTTGAATTCTCTGTTGTAACGCTAGCAATTTCCTCAATAGCAACATTATATATTGTTGCCAATTTTTCTGCAACTAAAAATGTATATGAACTTTCATTACGTTTTCCTCTATATGGAACTGGCGCCAAATAAGGAGAATCGGTTTCTAAAACAATATTTTGCAAATCAATTTCATTTAAAAACTGATCTATTTTCCCATTCTTAAAAGTTGAAACACCACCAATTCCTAATTTCATTCCTAAAGAAATTGCTCTTTGAGCTTGATCCAAATCACCTGTAAAACAATGAAAAATACCGAACAAATCTTCTGCTTTTTCACTTTCTAAAACTTCAAAAACTTCATCAAAAGCATCTCGACAATGAATATTAATTCCTAAATTATATTTTTTAGCCAATTGAATTTGATGTTGAAAAGCATGTTGCTGTTGCTTTAAAAAAGTTTTATCCCAATACAAATCAATCCCAATTTCTCCAATGGCTTGAAATTTTCGCTTTTCTAATTCTCTTTCAACATGAGCCAATTCTTCTAAATAGTTTTCTTTAACATAGGTTGGATGCAAGCCCATCATAAGAAAAACGTTTTCAGGAAATTGATTTTCTAAATCATACATTTTTTGGGTATATGAAGAATCTATCGAAGGAACGAAAAAGCGAGAAACTCCTTTTTGAATTGCCCGTTCTATCATTTCATTTCTATCTGCATCAAATTCTTCCGAATATAAATGCGTATGTGTATCGGTTAAACCAAGTTTAAAGTCCAAAGTTTAAAGTTTAAAGTTTGTATTATGCAAAAGTAAGAAGATTGATTAAGATTTTTGCTTTACTTTTGATTTATGGAAGACTTACAAGACTTTTTAAAAGGAAAAAAATATAAAAAAATAAAATTTACGGTTTTAAAAACCCAACATTTAATGATTAAAGCTAAATTAAATTCATTTAGCGGAAATTTCATTTTAGATACTGGAGCAAGCAATAGCTGTGTTGGGATTGAAGGAATTGAAAAATTTGAATTATTTGCTGAATTTTCAGAAACAAAAGCAGCTGGTGCTGGAGCAACCGGAATGGAAACTCAAATTTCTAAAAGTAACAAACTTCAGTTAGGCAGATGGAAATACGAAAATCTAAATTTAGTTGTTTTTGATATGAGTCACGTTAACGAAGCGTTGAAAAGTTATAAAACCAAACCCGTAGACGGTATTATTGGCGCAGATATTTTACTTAACGGAAAAGCAATTATTGATTATTACAATCATTATTTATATTTGAAATAATTTTTGGGCAATTACTAAAGCACCACGTTTTCCGTTGTATCTTTTTTATAAAAAAAGGATATCACTTCAACCGTTATTGCAAAGCGAATAAAACAGAAAACCCCAAAATCTTATTTGAATTTGGGGTTTTTGGTTTATCAATCTGAATTTACTTCAGATACTAATCATAATTTGAGATGCTGAAACTAGTTCAGTATAACAAATTCAGTATATTATAGTTCTAATGCTTTCTTAGGATTGTTATCCATTAATAATTCCATTGGATTTTCTAAAGCTTCTTTAACAGCCACTAAGAAACCAACAGACTCACGACCATCAATAATTCTGTGGTCATAAGATAAAGCTACATACATCATTGGATGAATTTCAACTTTACCATCCACTGCAATTGGACGTTCAATAATATTATGCATGCCTAAAATTCCAGATTGTGGAGGATTGATAATTGGTGTAGACAACATACTTCCAAAAACACCACCATTTGTAATAGTAAATGTTCCACCAGTCATATCATCAACAGTAATTTGTCCGTCACGAGCTCTTAAAGCTAAACGCTTAATTTCAGCCTCAACACCTCTAAAGGTTAAGTTTTCTGCATTTCTAACAACAGGAACCATTAAACCTTTTGGTCCAGAAACAGCAATTGAAATATCAGCAAAATCATAAGCTACTTTATAATCACCATCCATCATTGAGTTCACATCTGGATATAATTGTAAAGCTCTTGTAACTGCTTTTGTAAAAAATGACATATATCCTAAACCAACACCATTGTGTTTTGCTTTGAATTCGTCTTTATATTGGTTACGAATGTTATTAATTGGTGTCATGTTAACTTCGTTAAAAGTTGTTAACATAGCTGTTTCGTTTTTAGCAGCCACTAAACGTTCAGCCACTTTTCTACGTAACATTGATAATTTAGTTCTTTCAGAACTACGAGAACCACCTGTAGGAGTTCCCATTGAAGGCACAGCATTTACTGCATCATCTTTAGTGATTCTTCCATCTTTTCCTGTTCCAACAATATCAGAAGGTTGAATGTTTTTTTCGTCTAAAATCTTTCTAGCTGCAGGAGAAGGAGTTTGAGAAGCATATGTTTTTTCTGCTACTGGCGCAGCTTTAGGAGCTTCTACTTTCTTTTCTTCAACTTTAGCTTCCGTTTTTGTAGGTGCATCACCAGCTGGTTTTGCTGCGCTTGTATCAATTAAACAAACAACTGCTCCAACTGCTACTGCATCACCTTCTTCAGCTTTAAGTGTAATAATTCCACTTTCTTCCGCAGGTAATTCTAATGTAGCTTTGTCTGAATCTACCTCAGCAATAGCTTGATCTTTTTCTACATAATCTCCATCTTGAACTAACCAAGTTGCGATTTCTACTTCTGTAATTGATTCACCCGGTGAAGGGACTTTCATTTCTAAAATCATATCTTAATAATTTTAATCTTTTAAGGACTTATCTATTTGTGTTACTACTTTAAAGTAGTTGTTTTATTGAAATAATGTTTTATCAAAAACCATCGCAATAGCATTTTTTTGACGTTTTTTAGAACGTTCATAACTTCCTGCTGCAGGTGCACTGTACGCTTTTGGCGATGCTAAACGCAATTTAACCAAATCAAAATTCATTAACATGAAACCATAAGCACCCATATTTTTTGGTTCTTCTTGTGCCCATACGTAATCATCAACATTTGGATAACTTGCAATAATTTCTTTAATCTGTTCTGTTGCCAATGGAAATATTTGCTCTAAACGAACTACTGCAACATCATTTCTTTCTAATTCTTCTCTTTTTGCAATAATATCATAATATACTTTACCTGTACAGAAAACCAATGATTTTATTGCTTTTTTATCTGTAACATTTGGATCGTCTAGTATTTCTTGGAATTGACCATTTGTTAAATCTTCAATTTTAGAAACCGCTTGTGGATGACGCAATAAACTCTTTGGCGTAAACACAATTAACGGTTTACGGAAAGTTGTTTTCATTTGTCTTCTTAGCAAGTGGAAGAAGTTTGCTGGTGTAGTACAATCAGCAACGAACATATTGTGTTTTGCACACATCTGCAAATAACGTTCCATACGTGCTGATGAATGCTCCGCTCCTTGATTTTCATAACCATGAGGTAATAAGAAAACTAATCCGTTTTGATTGTTCCACTTATCTTCTCCTGCAGAAATGTATTGGTCAATCATAATTTGAGCTCCATTTGAAAAATCCCCAAATTGTGCTTCCCAGATTGTTAATGTATTTGGAGACGCTAATGCATAACCGTATTCAAAACCAACAACTCCGTATTCTGACAAGTGTGAATTGTAGATATAAAAATTTCCTTTTTTATCTTTAATATCGTTAAGCAAAACAACTTCTTCTTCCGAATCTTCCACTTTAACAACAGCGTGACGATGAGAGAATGTTCCTCTTTCTACGTCTTGTCCTGAAATACGAACATCGTATCCTTCTTTTAGAAGTGTACCATAAGCTAGTAATTCACCCATTGCCCAGTCTAAATTATCAGATTCGAAATACATGTTATTTCTATCCTTGATAATTTTTGTGATTTTACTGATGAATTTTTTGCCGGAAGGTAATTCGCAAATTGTTTTTGCAATTTCTGTTAATTCATTTTTATCAAAAGTAGTATCGAATTTTTGCAACATTGTGTCGTCTGATACTTGTTCGAAACCTTTCCAAACATTTTGCATAAAAGGCGTAATAACCGTTAAATCTTTTTTACGAGATTCTTCAAGATTTTCATCTAGTTTTGCTTTATATTTAGCCTCTAACTCCTTTACATAGCCAGCGTCAATAACACCACTTTGTTTTAATTTTTCTGCATAAATATCACGAGGATTTTTATGTTTTGAAATTAACTTATATAATTTAGGTTGAGTAAAACGAGGTTCGTCACCTTCGTTATGACCATATTTTCTATATCCTAATAAATCGATAAATACATCTCCCCCAAATTCCATTCTATAATCTAAGGCAAATAACATGGCATGAACTACAGCTTCTGGGTCATCTGCATTTACGTGTATTACCGGCGATAGTGTTACTTTTGCAATATCCGTACAATAAGTAGATGAACGCGCATCTAAATAATTGGTTGTAAAACCAACCTGATTGTTAATTACCAAGTGAATTGTTCCACCCGTTTTATAACCATCTAATTTTGCCATTTGAATAATTTCATAAACAATACCTTGTCCTGCAATTGCAGCATCACCATGAACGGCAATAGGTAAAACTTTTGAAATATCATTTGGATGATTTCTATCTTGTTTTGCTCTTGCAATACCTTCAATAACAGCACCAACTGTTTCAAGATGCGAAGGATTTGGAGCTAAATTTAAATTTATTTTTTTTCCTGAATCTGTTAACCTATCTGAAGTTAAACCTAAATGATATTTCACATCTCCATCAAAATGCATATCATCATCATAGTCTTTTCCGTCAAATTCTGAGAAAATATTTTGAGTGTTTTTACCAAAAATATTAGCCAAAACATTTAAACGACCACGATGAGCCATTCCCATTACAAATTGCTCCACACCTTTTTCGGCAGCAGCTTCAATTAATGCATCTAAAGCAGGAATTGCAGCTTCACAACCTTCTAACGAGAAACGTTTTTGACCCACATATTTTGCATGAAGAAATGTTTCAAAAGAAACAGCCTCATTTAATTTTCTAAGTATATTTTTCTTTTGATCTTGATTAAAGTTTGGTTGATTATCATTAACATCTAACCTGTTTTTTATCCAATTGATAACCTCTGGTTCACGAATATACATATACTCAATTCCCATAGATTGACAATAAACACTTTCTAAATGTTTAATAATCTCAGCCAAAGTACTTGGTTTCATATTAACCATTTTAGCAGCATCAAAAACAGTATTCAAATCTGCATTTGATAAATCAAAATTTTCTAAGGCTAATGTTGGCGAATATGTTCTTCTGTCTCTAACAGGGTTTGTTTTTGTAAACAAATGACCTCTTGTTCTATAACCATCAATTAGTCGAAGAACGTTGAATTCTTTTTGCGTTTTTTCGGCAACATGATCGCATGAAAAATTACCATCTGTAATTTGTTGAGCTACTTCATCAGAGTTAAAACTAGCCTGTCCAAAGTCAAATCCTTGGAAAAAACTCCTCCAACTTGGCTCTACGCTATCTGGGTTTTGTAAATATTGTTCGTATAAATCGGCAAAGAAAGCCGTATGTGCAGCATTTAAAAAGGAAAACCTATCCATATTTTTGTCTAAATAGACGTTTTGATTAAACAATTGTACAAAAGTAAAACATTTCTGATAATCTTTTAAAGATTTTTGTATTTTTATAACATATATTTTTTAGAAAAGGTTTTATGGAAAAGAATACTTCAATAAATTTAACATTTATACTGTGTTTTATGTTTTTAATATGCAATGTAATTAACATAAATGCGCAAGATTTAAACAAAACTAAAACAAAAAGTGAATTTTGGGAACACGTTCAACTAGGAGGAGGACTTGGACTAGGTTTTGGTAGTGGTTATACAAATATTACTATTGCACCTAGTGCAATTTATAATTTTAACGAAAAAACTGCTTTGGGTTTAGGAACACAATATAGTTATGTTTATCAAAAAGGTTTTTATAAATCTCATATTTACGGAGGAAGTATTATAGGTTTATTTAACCCAATTCAGCAGATTCAACTTTCGGCTGAACTAGAACAACTTAGAGTAAATAATAGTTATGAAACCACAGGCAATGATTTTAAAGATGATTTTTGGAACACTGCATTATTCATAGGCGCTGGTTATAGATCGCAAAGCGTTACAATTGGTTTGCGATATAATGTTTTGCACAAAGACAAAAACAATGTTTATGTAGATGCATTAATGCCTTTTATTAGAATTTATTTCTAAACCACACTTTTTGCCACTCTCTTTTTAAGATTAAAAAAGTTACTTGTTCTGATAACTCTACAACATCAGAACCGTCTAGTTTTTTAATTTGTTCTTCTGAAACATCAATTATATAAAGCAAGTTTAAATATTCTGCAAACTTATTTTGTATGAGTTTGTATATTTTTTCTTGAACACGTTCTTTAAAATGTAAAGGAAAAACATCTAAAGGAATGTCAATTGCTTCATTTGCTAGAGCAAAATCTTTGTTGGTTTGTTCTACTAATTTAAAGTACAAATGTTCTTCTTCGGCTTGCGAAATCAACAAATCAATATTTGCTGGTGCCTTATACATTTCTACTCATAAGTTGTTCTCCAAAAGCTCTTAAAACCGCTTTTTTATCTTCTGAAATTTCAATTTTAGATAGTGTTTCAAATGCTTTTTGTGTATAGTTTAAAATAGCATCTTGTGTTGCTTTACTTGAACCCGATTCATTAAAAATAGTTTTCACCGATAAAATTTTATCACTATTATCTGAAGGCTGAATTGAAAATAAGTGCGACAACATTTCTTTATTTTGTGCTGAAGAAAACTCCATTGCTTTTAAATAAAGATATGTTTTTTTATTTTCAATAATATCACCACCTATTTGTTTACCAAAAGTTTCTGGATCACCAAATGCATCTAAATAATCGTCTTGTAATTGAAAAGCAATACCTAAGTTAATTCCAAATTCATAAATTAAATTAGCGTTTTCTTCCGTAGTTTCTGCCACAATTGCCCCCATTTTCATAGCTGCACCAACCAAAACTGCGGTTTTATATTCAATCATTTTTAAATATTCGGGAATCGTAACATCGTCACGTGTTTCAAAGTCCACATCATATTGTTGTCCCTCACAAACTTCAAGAGCAGTTTTACTAAACAACTTTGCAAGTTTCTGAAAAATTACTGGCTCATAATCTTCAAAATATTGGTAAGCCAAAATAAGCATTGCATCTCCAGAAAGAATCCCTGTATTTAAATTCCATTTTTCATGAACTGTTTCCTTTCCTCTTCTTAACGGAGCATCATCCATTATATCATCATGAATTAAAGAAAAATTATGAAAAACTTCAATTGCAGTAGCAGCATTTATTGCCTTTTTATAATCTACATCAAAAACCTCAGTAGTCATTAGCGTTAAAACCGGGCGCAATCTTTTTCCTCCTAACGATAAAATATAAGTTATTGGTTCGTATAAACCTTTAGGCTCTTTTGGTATTGAAATAGAATTAAAATAGCTAGAAACAATGTCTTGGTATTGAGCAATTGAATGCATAAAAACAAAGATTTAAATATGAAATACAAATTACGTTAAAAAAAAAGGAATACGGAAACATGAGATTAGATATTTGAAATGTTAAAATTTCTTAAAAACTTTGGAAACTATTTTTGTATTAAGAGTTTCCGTCGTAGGTTTGCACCATAATTAAAAACTGAATTAATTCAGAAAAATATGAAAGACCAAATTCTACAAAAAGCAACAGACATGTTTCTTACACTTGGGTTTAAAAGTGTAACGATGGACGATATTGCTTCTGAAATGGGAATTTCTAAAAAGACCATTTATCAACATTATTCTAGTAAAGACGCACTAGTTAAAGCCTCCACAACAAATTTATTTGAAACCATTTCATGTGGAATTGATGAAATTATTTTAAGTAATAAAAATCCTATTGAAGAACTCTTTAGTATTAAGGAATTTGTAATGAAAAATTTAAAAGATGAAAACACATCTCCTATTTATCAATTACAAAAATATTATCCTAAAATACACAAAAGCCTTACTTTAAAACAGTTTGAAAAAATGGGATGTTGTGTTATAGATAATTTACAAAAAGGAATTGATCTAGGACTTTTTAGAAACGAAATTAACAAAGAGCTAATTAGTCGTTTTTATTTTGCCGGAATGACAAGTATTAAAGATGCTGAAATTTTTAATCCTGAAATTTTTAAAAGCAAGGTAGTACAATCAACTTATTTAGAATACCATTTAAGAGCAATATGCACCCCAAAAGGAATTAACAAACTTGAACAATTATTAAAAACAAATAGTTAAAAAATGAAACATAGTATACTAGTTACTTTATTACTGTTTATCAGTTTTTCAAATGCCCAAGAGAAAAATGAAAGTTATTCTTTTACTCTAAACCAAGCAATTGAACATGCATTAAAAAATAATTACGATGCAATAAATGCTGCTAAAGACATAAACGCTGCTAAAGCAAAAAAATGGGAGACAACTGCAATTGGATTGCCACAAATTAATGGAAATGTATCTTATTTAAACAATCTCGATTTCACTGAGCAAGGTATTACTGGCGGCGGTGCTTTTGGCGGAGCATCAGGAAGTGTATCAACAATTACATTTGGAACTAAACATAGTATGGATGCAAGAGCTACTTTATCTCAATTAATATTTGACGGTTCTTATATCGTTGGTTTACAATCTGCAAAAGTATATTTACAAATTTCTAAAAATGCCAAAGAAAAAACCGATTTAGAAGTTCGAGAAATGGTAACCAATGCTTATGGGAACGTTTTATTAGCTAGAGAAAATATATTAATTCTTGAAAAAAATAAAAAATCACTAGAACAAACTCTTTTTGAAACAACTGAAACTTACAAAAACGGATTAGTTGAAGAAGAAAATGTTGAACAACTTCAAATTACATTAAATCAAATAAACAGTACACTTTCTAATGCAACTAAACGAAGTGATATTGCTTTACAATTGTTTAAAATTGCTTTAGGAATTGATATAAAAGAAGAAGTTACTCTTACAGAAAACTTAAACGATATTGCAAAAAACAGTATCAACTTAGCATTATTTAATGAAGATTTTAATGTAAATAATAATCTTGATTATAAAATTAGTCAAAACAACGAAGAATCTAAAAGACTTTTATTAAAGCTAGAAAAATACAGATCACTTCCCACACTTGCAGCTAATTTAAATTATGGTTTAAATTCATTTGCTAATAAATTTGATTTTCTAGAACAAAGTCAACCATGGTATAACTATTCAAATTTTGGAATTAGTTTAAACGTACCAATATTTAGCAGTTTTAGCTTTGGGGCGAAAAAAGAACAAGCAAAAATTGCTTATGAACAAGCTACAACACAACTAAAGCAAACAGAGCAAAATTTAATTCTTCAATACAAAAGCGCTTTCAACGATTATGAATATAGTATTGAACAATTAGCCACTTCAAAAAGTAATTTAAGTTTAGCTGAAAGAATCGAAAAAAAGCAACAAATTAAATTTAAAGAAGGGCTTTCAAGTAGTTTTGAGTTTACAGAAGCACAAAGACAGCTTTATACAACTCAACAAAACTATCTCCAATCTATGATTGACGTGATTAACAAAAAAACAGCATTAGATAAAATTACAAACATTAAATAATTATAAAATAACCATCATGATAAAAAAAATATACATCATCGTTTTTACATCAATTCTTTTACTTTCTTGTGGAGGAGATCAAAAAAACTCAACAGCTTCAGTTATTGAAAAAGGAACATTAGAGCAGTTAAGAGCTAAGAGAACAGAATTAGTACAACAAGCCGATGCATTAAGCAAAGAATTAGCTTTAATTGATGATGCTATTGGTAAAAAAGACGCTAATCATAAATTAGCATTAATTACTATTATTGCCGCTAAAGACACTGTTTTTAATCATTATTTAGAACTGCAAGCAAATGTTCAAACCAAAGAAAATATTGTTTTAAATGCAGAAATGGGCGGAATTCTTCAACAAGTTTATGTAACCGAAGGACAAAGTGTAACTAAGGGGCAAACTTTAGGAAAAATTGATGATGGCGGATTAAGTTCTCAATTAGCACAAATGGAAACTCAAGCTGCTTTAGCCAAAACAACTTATGAAAGACAACAAAATTTATGGAACCAAAAAATCGGCTCTGAAATTCAATTTTTACAAGCAAAAACAACATATAATGCGCAATTAAAAGCTGTTGCTCAAATGAAAGCGCAATTAGCAAAAACAATAATTAGAGCTCCATTTACAGGAACTATTGATGACGTTATCACTGAAAAAGGAAGCGTAGTAGGTCCTGGAACTCCAATTATGAGAATTGTAAGTCTTAACAATATGTATTTAGATGCTGAAGTCCCAGAAAAAAACATTAGTTCGGTGAAAAAGGGATCAGATGTTATAGTAAATTTTCCGGTTTTAGGAGAATCATTAAATACCAAAGTAACTCAAGTTAGCAACTATATTAATCCAGAAAATCGTTCATTTACAATTCAAGTTGCTGTTCCAAATAAAAATGGAAAAATCAAACCTAATTTAACTTCAAAGATTCAAATAAAAGATTACTCTAATCCAAAAGCTATAACAGTTCCTATTAGTATTATTTCAGAAAATGCTGAAGGAGAACAATATTTATATATTGCTGAAAATGTAGATAAAAACGGAAATGCTATTGCTAAAAAAGTAATCGTAAAAACAGGTCAATCTCAAAATAGTTTAGTAGAAATTATAGAAGGTATTAAAGATGGCGATCTAATTATTAACGAAGGTGCTCGTAGTGTAAAGGACGGACAAAAAGTATCGATAATTAAATAATATAAAACATGAGTACTAACAATACAGAAAAAGAGTTTAAATTATCGTCTTGGGCCATCGAAAACAAGATGACCATTTATGTAACGATGATTATGTTCTTATTTTTAGGATTATCTGCATATTACAATATGCCAAGAGAAGATTTTCCCGAAATTAAAGAAACAAAAATATACATCAGCACCGTTTATCCAGGAAATACTGCAGAGGATATTGAGCGCCTTATAATTGATCCATTAGAAGAAGAAGTTAGAAACGTAAGTAACGTTGTTGAAATCTTATCTACTTCGCAAGAAGATTATGGTATTATTACTGTAGAATTTGACGAAAAAATTACTGTTGATGCCGCAAAACAAAAAATTAAAGACAAAATTGATACTAAAACAGGTGGTGAAGATTGGCCAACATTTAATGGGGCTAAAGTAGAACCTAATGTTTTTGACCTTAATATGTCAGAAGAAGTGCCAATTGCAAACATTAATATTCAAGGAGATTATCCTGTTGATAAATTAAAATTATTTGGTGAATATCTTGAAGATAAAATTGAAGCCTTAGACGAAATTAAACAAGTTGACATTCGCGGAGCTCAAGAAAAAGAAGTTGAAATTGCAGTCGATATTTACAAAATGATGGCTTCAAAAGTAAGTTTTGATGATGTTATTAATGCAGTAAGAAACGGAAACGTAACGATGTCTGCAGGAAACCTTATTTCTAACGGACAAAGAAGAACTATTAGAATTTTAGGCGAAGTAGACAATCCTTCTGAACTTGAAAATTTTGTAGTTAAAACACAAGGTGGAGCAATTTACTTAAAAGACATAGCAAAAGTTACTTTTAAAGATGTAGATAAAACCACTTATGCAAGAGAGTTTGGTAAAAGAGTGGTAATGCTAGACGTAAAAAAACGCGCTGGTAAAAATATGATTGAAGCTGCAGATAAAATCAAAACCATAATTAAAGATGCCGAAGAGAATGTTTTTCCAAAAGATTTACAAGTTACCATTGCAAATGATCAATCTTCAAGGACTTTAAACCAGGTTGATGATTTAGTAAATAATATCATTTTTGGTATTATTCTAGTAGTTGGCGTTTTAATGTTTTTCTTAGGATTCAGAAATGCGCTTTTTGTTGGTTTTGCAATTCCAATGTCTATGTTTATGTCGTTTATGATATTAAACGGACTAGGTTACACCATGAACACCATGATTCTTTTCGGGTTAATTATGGGACTTGGAATGCTTGTAGATAATGGAATTGTAGTTGTTGAAAACGTTTACCGCTTAATGGAAGACGAAGGAATGGGCCGAATTGAAGCAGCCAAAAAAGGGATTGGAGAAATTGCCTTACCTATTATTATTTCAACAGCAACTACAGTAGCAGCTTTCGTTCCACTAGGAATGTGGCCAGGAACAATGGGACAATTTATGATTTATTTCCCTATTACTTTATCTGTTGTATTAGGTTCTTCATTATTTGTAGCAATATTTTTCAACTCCGTTTTAGTATCTCAATTAATGGATATTAACGAGAAAATCTTATCTAAAAAATCATTAATTCGTTTAAGTATAATTCTTGGCGGATTAGGAGCTTTTATCTTAATTTTTGGTGGAGCATTTAGAGCTTTAGGTTCTGTAATGATCTTTACAGCAATCATGTTTTGGATTTATAAATACGTTATTAAAGGATGGACAACTTCATTCCAAAATAAGGTTTTAACGAAATGGGAAAATTGGTATGAAAAAAGTTTAAAATTCTTCTTATCAGGAAAAAAACCAATTATCGTTTTTGGTGGAATGATCTTAATGTTTTGGATAGTATTATTTTTATATTTCGGATGGAGCGTAGGTAGTGGAAGAACAAAAGTGGAATTTTTCCCTGACAATACTCCAAATCAAATTATTGTTTATGTGGAATATCCACAAGGAACAGACATTGAAAAAACAAATAAAATTACTGAATCTATTGAAAAACGTGTTTATGCTGTTTTAAACTCTAAAGAATTTATAAATTTAGATAATAACACTAATTATTTAGTAGAAAGTGCAGTAGCACAAGTAGGTGAAGGAGCTGGTAACCCTCAAACAGATGGTGGTTCAACTGCAGAAATGCCACATAAAGGTAAAATTACAGTTTCTATGCGTGAATATAAGTTTAGAAACGGTCTGGATTCGGAAGATTTACGTAAAAAAGTCCAAGAATCTTTAAAAGATATTTATCCTGGTGTTTCTATTTCAGTTGAAAAAGACGCTGTTGGTCCGCCTGCAGGTTATCCTATCAATATTGAAATTAAAGGAGATGATTATGCAGAGTTAATTAATACTGCAGAAAAAATGAAAGATTTCTTAACTACAAAAAACATTCCTGGTGTAGATGAATTAAAAATTGATGTAAACAAAGGAAAACCAGCAATGAAAGTTGTAGTTGATAGAGAAAAAGCAGGAGAAATGGGTGTTTCAGCTGGTCAAGTTGGTAATCAATTGCGTCGTTCTATCTTTGGAGAAAAAGCAGGTGTTTACAAAAAAGACGGAGAAGATTATGATATTTATGTTCGTTTTAACGAAGAAAATAGATACAATAAAAGTGCCATTTTTAACCAAAACATCACTTTTAGAGATATGGCTTCTGGTCAAATTAAGGAAATTCCGGTTTCTACAGTAGCTTCACAACAAAATACTTCTTCGTTTAGTGCTATTAAGCATAAAAACACAAAAAGAGTAGTTGTATTATATTCTGCCTTAGCTCCTGGATTTACAGATGCAGGTGCTGCGGTTGCTCAAATTCAAGCAGAAATGGCTAATTTTGATAAACCAAAAACAGTTGAGTTTGATTATACAGGACAATTAGAAGAACAAGGAAAACAAATGTCCTTCTTAATGGGAGCTTTATTTACAGGGTTATTCTTAATTTTCTTAATCTTAATTTTCCAATTTAATTCGGTTTCAAGACCAGCTATTATTATGGTTGCCGTATTTTTAAGTTTTATAGGTGTATTCTTAGGACTAATGTTAACAGGTTGGCCATTTGTTATTATGATGACTATGATGGGAATTATTTCCTTAGCGGGAATTGTGGTAAATAATGGTGTTGTATTGCTTGATTATACCGATTTATTAATTGCCCGAAGAAAAGAAGAATTGAATCTTCCTAGTGATGCACAATTAGAAAAAGAAGATATTTTTAATGCTATTGTTATTGGAGGTAAAGCTCGTTTAAGACCAGTTTTACTTACAGCAATCACTACAGTATTAGGTTTAATTCCATTAGCAATTGGTTTTAATATTGATTTCTTTAGCTTATTTGCAACTGGAAATCCTCATATTTATATGGGTGGAGACAACGTTATATTTTGGGGACCTTTAGCGTGGACTGTAATCTTCGGATTAATCTTTGCTACTTTCCTAACATTAGTAGTTGTACCTGTATTATTCTACTTAGTTAATATTTTTAAAATATGGTTAAAGAATAAAAAACTAACACCTGTTGAAGAATAAAAATTAAATTGAATCATAAAAAAAGCTCCTAATTAAATTAGGAGCTTTTTACTTTTATTATTTTCTTTAGTTATTTACCAAAGCATCTTGAGACCATTTTTTAACCGACTCCATTTTACTTTTAGAAAAATCAACTTCACTTAATGAATTCTCATTCCAAAAAAACCATTTCCCAACTTTAGCACCACTTTCATACTCACCCATTGTTTGTTTTGTTCCAGCTTCAGTATATGAAATCCACTTACCATGTAACTTCCCATCTAAATAAAAGCCTTCTTGACTAACCTGACCATTGTCAAAATAGTAAGTTGCTTTTACCATATTATCTACTACTTCAAATTTTGGTTTAATTTCTTGTGCAAAAAACATTCCCGAAACCAATAATGCCGCTACTAAAATTATCTTTTTCATATTTTCTTTATGTTTTAATTAATTATATAATATCAAATATATAAATTTATTTACAATAAAAAAACTTTCTCTTAACAATTTGGTAACATTGAGTAAAAACTTAACATTAGAAAAAAAGCCAACACATTGTGTTGGCTTAAAAAAAATACATATTTTAATTAGAACAACTAACTATTTCAATAAAGAATCTAACAATTCTACTAATGATGGTGATGATGGTCTTGGAGCGTCAGCATTAACAATTTCTCCATTTGGCCCAACAAGAATAAATCTTGGAATACCATTGATTTGATATTCCTTTACAAATTGTGAGTTCCAGTCGTTATCTGCGAATAACTGTATTCCACCTAATTCTTTATTTGTAACAAACTTTACCCATTTCTCATGGTCTTTTACTTTGTCAATAGAAATACTTACAAATTCAATATTATTAGCATGATACGCTTCTTCAACTTTCTTTAAATGTGGAATTTCAGCTATACATGGACCGCACCAAGTTGCCCAAACATCAATGTAAACATATTTCCCTTTTAAACTTTCTAATGATGTTTTCCCTCCTTTATGATTCTCATAATTAAATGTAGGTGATGGAGTTCCAACTAATTTAGCAGCAACCTTTTTTTGATTAAAAAACTGAGTCAACATCATTTCTTCCTGTGCAATAACAGGTTTTATTGCTTCAACTAATTTTTTATTTAAACCTTTACTCTCTAAAGCCGCTAAATCTTTCCCTTTTTTATCAGCTAAAGCCGCCTTAAATGTAGCTTCATCTTTTGCCATTAATTCTTCTAAAGACATTTCAAACTTTTCATCTGTTAATGCCTTTTGGGCAAGGTAATTACTCTCTTCTGCTCCTTTTCCTTTATAAACTATAGTCTCATCAAACTCTTTTGCATTCATTGTCAATTTTAAGTCGTCCCCATCTTTTAAAAATAATAACGATGATTCTTTACCGTCTGAAAATTGATGAAGTCCATCTGTAGTTTCAAAAGTAGCTTTAAAAACACCATTTTTTATTGGAATAACTTCTACAAAACGATTTGGACCATAGATTTTTAAAGTGTCGCTATTTCTATTTTCAATTTTAGCAGTAAACGTTACTTTGCTTTTCTTTTCAGTTTGACTAAAAGATACAAAAGACGAAAGCAATAATAAGTAGATTATTTTCTTCATAGTTTTATAAGTTTTTCGTAAAGTTATTTAATTATTTGAAAATAAAATTAAAAAAAGGTTAATCTTTAAAGGATAATAATTAGATTAAACTATTAAAATTAAATTTTGTTAGTACTTTTGCACCCGAGACCTGTGGTCGAACAGTATGAAATAAAAAACAATTTTCCAATGTACAGAAGTCATTCATGCGGAGCTTTAAACGCTTCACACATTAATACAGAAGTAACCCTTGCAGGTTGGGTTCAAAAATCACGTGATAAAGGATTCATGATTTGGGTCGATTTAAGAGATCGCTATGGAATAACTCAATTAATTTTTGACGAACAAAGAACTGACAAAACGGTTATTGAAAAAGCAAAATCATTAGGAAGAGAATTTGTAATTCAGGTAAAAGGAACTGTTATCGAAAGAGAATCTAAAAACCCTAACATGCCGACAGGTGAAATAGAAATTTTAGTTTCTGAACTTACTATTCTAAACGAAGCGCTTCTTCCTCCTTTTACAATTGAAGATGAAACTGATGGTGGTGAAGACATTCGAATGAAATATCGTTATTTAGACATTCGTAGAAATCCGGTAAAAAACAATTTAATTTTCCGTCATAAAGTAAGCATGGAAGTCCGTAAATTTCTTTCTGATGAAGGTTTTTGCGAGATTGAAACACCTTACTTAATTAAATCTACACCAGAAGGTGCTCGTGACTTTGTAGTGCCAAGTAGAATGAATGAAGGTCAGTTTTATGCACTTCCACAATCGCCACAAACGTTCAAGCAATTGTTGATGGTTGGCGGAATGGATAAATATTTCCAAATTGTGAAATGTTTCCGTGATGAAGATTTACGCGCAGACAGACAACCTGAGTTTACACAAATTGACTGTGAAATGGCTTTCGTAGAGCAAGAAGATATTTTAAATATTTTCGAAAACTTAACACGCCATTTATTAAAAGAAATTAAAGGTGTAGAAGTAGATAAGTTTCCTAGAATTACTTACGACTATGCCATGAAAACATACGGTAACGACAAACCAGATATTCGTTTTGACATGAAATTTGGTGAGTTGAATGCAGTTGCTCAACACAAAGAATTCCCAGTATTTAATGCTGCTGAATTAGTGGTTGGAATTGCTGTACCAGGTTGCGCATCGTACTCAAGAAAAGAAATTGACGCTTTGATTGATTGGGTAAAACGCCCTCAAGTTGGTGCTCTAGGAATGGTTTATGTGAAATGCGAAGCTGATGGAACTTTTAAATCATCAGTAGATAAATTTTATGATCAAGAAGATTTGCAGCAATGGGCTGAAGCTACCAATGCTAAAGCTGGAGATTTAATTTTAGTACTTTCTGGACCTGCTGATAAAACACGTGCACAACTTTCTGCACTTCGTATGGAGCTAGCAACACGATTAGGATTACGTAAAGCTGATGATTTTGCTCCTTTATGGGTTGTAGACTTTCCTTTATTAGAATGGGATGAAGAAAGTGGACGTTATCACGCAATGCACCATCCTTTTACTTCTCCTAAACCAGAAGATATTAAATTAATTGAAACAGAACCAGGAAAAGTAAGAGCAAATGCTTACGACATGGTTTTAAACGGAAATGAAATTGGCGGAGGTTCTATTCGTATTCACGATAGAGAATTACAGTCCAGAATGTTTGATTTATTAGGATTTAGCAAAGAAGAAGCATTGGCACAATTTGGATTCTTATTAAACGCCTTCGAATATGGAGCGCCACCACATGGAGGTTTAGCATTTGGTTTAGATAGATTAGTTTCAATTTTAGGCGGACAAGAAACCATTCGTGATTTTATTGCTTTTCCAAAAAATAATTCTGGAAGAGATGTAATGATTGACGCACCATCTAAAATTGACAACAAACAACTGGACGAATTACACATTCAATTGAATATAAAAAATTAACAATGAAGTATTTAATCAGATTACTTGTTCTTGCTGTTATTGGTTTTGTTTCTTATGGTTATTTTCATAAAAATCAAGGTAATATTGAAGGTGACAAATGGGTAGGAATAGGAATTTTGATTATGGCTTTAGTTTTAATGCCGGTATTTATTTACCACAGATATAGAACAAAAAACGCTAAAGATTATATGTTTAAAACTTACCAAAAAAAAGACGAAAACATTGAAAATCAATAATTTTATAAATAAAATGTCGTTTCAGTTATGTGTTTTTAGAAAATAAGTATATCTTTGGCGCATTATTAATTATTTTATATTACAAAATGGCTACAGGCACAGTTAAGTTCTTCAATGAAGAAAAAGGTTTCGGATTTATTACTAATGACGAAACAGGTAAAGATATTTTTGTACACGCTACAGGATTAAGAGTTGATTCTTTAAACGAAGGTGATAAAGTACAGTTCGAAGAAGAAGAAGGAAGAAAAGGTATCGTTGCTGCTCAAGTAGTAGTTATCGAAGACTAATAAAGATTTTGATTACCACAAAAAACCCAGCAAAAGCTGGGTTTTTTTATTTCACATCAAATTCATAATTTGAATACACATCTGCTATTTCGTCAAAGATTTTGAACAACCCTTCTAAATCATCAGTTGTTACTAATCGTTGTTTATATTCTTTAAAACTGTGAATTCCTTTAAAGTAGTTTGTATAATGTCTTCTCATTTCTACAATTCCCACTCGCTCATTTTTCCATTCTACAGACCAAATTAAATGATTTTTTGCAGCATCAATTCTATCTGCCATTGATGGTGGAGCTAAAATTTCGCCGGTATTAAAATAATGTTTTATTTCATTAAATATCCATGGATATCCAATTGCCGCTCGGCCAATCATCATTCCGTCAAGACCAAACTTATTTTTATATTCTAATGCTTTTTCTGGCGAATCAATATCTCCATTACCAAAAATAGGCATAGTAATTCTTGGATTATTTTTAACGCGAGCTATGTGAGACCAATCTGAATGCCCTTTATACATTTGCGCTCTTGTTCTTGCATGAACAGTTAATGCTTGTACTCCAATATCTTGTAAACGCTCTGCAACCTCATCAATATTTATAGAATTTTCATCCCAGCCTAAACGCGTTTTTACAGTAACTGGAAGACTTGTTCCTTTAATAACGGCTTTAGTTAAACGCACCATTAAATCTACATCTTTTAAAACCCCTGCTCCTGCTCCTTTACAAACAACTTTTTTTACAGGACAACCAAAATTAATATCTACTAAATCGGGCTGAACCGTTTCAACAATTTTAGCAGACATTTCCATGGCTTCTTCATCTCCTCCAAAAATTTGAATTCCAACTGGTCGTTCGTAATCAAAAATATCCAGTTTCTTTTTACTTTTCATAGCATCGCGAATTAACCCTTCTGAAGAAATAAATTCAGAATACATTAAATCTGCCCCATGCAATTTACAAAGTCTACGAAATGGCGGATCACTCACGTCTTCCATTGGCGCTAATAGTAAAGGAAAATCGGGTAATTCTATGTTTCCAATTTTTGGCATTAATTGTGTTTTTTTTTGCAAAAATACAATAAGATTTTTGATTGTCACTTTTTTGAATGTTGATTTCTATGAATTCTAACTTCAAGAAACCCATTTCTTACTATAACAATCCAAAACTTTGAATTATATTTGCAGATTATATGTTACTATATTGAAAAGCGTTAAGGATTGAAGCGACATCCTTTTGTGTAATGAAATGAAACAAAAGATATAGCGAAAAGCCTGACCGTAACGAAGAGGAGGTAACGCCCAAATAAATGAAGAATGAAGAACATTAGAAATTTTTGTATTATAGCTCATATTGACCACGGTAAAAGTACGTTGGCTGACAGATTATTAGGCGCAACGCAAACTGTAACTGCTCGTGAAGAAAAAGCACAATTGCTAGACAATATGGATTTAGAGCGTGAACGTGGTATTACCATTAAGAGTCACGCCATACAAATGAATTACAAACATAATGGTGAAGATTATATTTTAAATTTAATTGACACTCCAGGACACGTAGATTTTTCTTACGAAGTTTCTCGTTCTATTGCTGCTTGCGAAGGCGCTTTATTGATTGTAGATGCAGCGCAAAGTATACAAGCACAAACAATTTCAAATTTATATTTAGCGTTAGAAAATGACTTGGAAATTATTCCAGTTTTAAACAAAGTTGATTTACCAAGTGCAAACCCTGAAGAAGTTAGTGATGATATAATTGATTTATTAGGATGTAAACTAGAAGATATTATTCATGCCTCTGGTAAAACAGGCTTTGGAGTTGATAAAATTTTAGAAGCGATTATTGAAAAAGTTCCTGCTCCAAAAGGAAATGTAGAAGAACCTTTACAAGCCTTAATTTTTGACTCGCACTACAACCCTTTTAGAGGAATTGAAGTAATATTTCGTGTTGTTAATGGTGAAATTAAAAAAGGGCAAAAAATTAAATTCATGGCAACCGGCAATGAATATTTTGCTGATGAAGTTGGGACTTTAAAATTGAACCAAGTACCTAAAGACAAAATTTCTACAGGTGATGTTGGTTATTTAATTTCTGGAATTAAAGAAGCGAAAGAAGTTAAAGTTGGTGATACCATTACAGATGCAAAAACTCCAACTACAAATATGATTACTGGTTTTGAAGATGTAAAACCAATGGTATTTGCAGGAATTTATCCTGTTGACACCGAAGATTTTGAAGATTTACGTGCTTCAATGGAAAAATTACAATTGAATGATGCTTCTTTAGTATTTACTGCTGAAAGTTCTGCAGCATTAGGATTTGGTTTCCGTTGTGGATTTTTAGGAATGCTTCACATGGAAATCATCCAAGAACGTTTAGAACGTGAATTTGACATGACTGTTATTACAACAGTTCCTAACGTTTCATATCATGCTTACACAAAAAAAGAACCAGATACTGTTTTAATTGTTAATAATCCTTCTGATTTACCTGAACCTTCAAAATTAGATAGAGTTGAGGAACCATACATTAAAGCTACAATCATTACCAAAGCTGATTTTGTAGGTAATGTTATGAGTTTATGTATTGAAAAGCGTGGTGTAATTACCAATCAAACTTATTTAACTACTGAACGTGTTGAGTTAAATTTCGACATGCCTTTAGCAGAAATTGTATTTGATTTTTATGATCGATTAAAAACCGTTTCGAAAGGATATGCTTCTTTTGACTATGCTCCTATTGGAATGCGCGAATCTAAATTAGTAAAACTAGATGTTTTATTAAACGCACAATCTGTTGATGCACTTTCAGCTTTAATTCACGAAAGTAATGCTTACTATATTGGTAAGAAAATGTGTGAAAAACTGAAAGAATTGATTCCAAGACAACAATTTGACATTCCAATTCAAGCAGCTATTGGAGCCAAAATTATTGCTCGTGAAACGATAAAAGCATTAAGAAAAGACGTAACTGCCAAATGTTATGGTGGAGATATTTCTCGTAAGCGTAAACTTTTAGAAAAACAGAAAAAAGGTAAAAAGCGAATGCGTCAAGTAGGAAATGTTGAAATTCCACAAGAAGCGTTTATGGCTGTTTTAAAATTAAACGATTAGATTAGATTACATGTAATAAATGTTAAAAAAGTTTAGATATTTCAAAATATCTAAACTTTTTTGCTTTATTATTCTACTTTATTTAGCAAAGTTTATTAATTTTAGTTAAATTGATTTTTCCTCCCAAAGAAATCACTATGAAAAAAATATATTATTTAATTCTATTATTATCTACTAGTTTATTTTCTCAAACAATTATTGTTGATGATACAAGAACTGCAGATAACCTTGTTGACGTATTAGTAACCGATCCTTGTGTAGAAACATCTAACATATCTTTTTCGTCTGGTCAATCTGTTGCTTATTTTAATCAGAACGGATCTGTTTTCCCAATAACTGAAGGTGTAATAATTAGAAATGGTATTGCAGCAAATACTCAAGGAACCTACACCGGAACAAACTTAGGTACAACAGCAACTGGAGGTGGAACTGATGCTTTTTTACAAAATTTAAGCAACACAAATAGTGGTTCAACAGGAGCATTAGTCGATTTGGCTTATTTAGAATTTGAATTTACAACCTATTCAAATTCATTTAATTTTGATTTTGTATTTGCTTCAAATGAATATGGTGAGTTTCAATGTTTATCAAGAGACATTGTAGCATTTGAACTTACAAACATTAATACTGGAGTTATAACTAATATTGCTTTAGTACCTACTACTTCAAACCCAATATCTACAGCAACTATTAAGGACGAAATATATAATGCTTCTTGTAGCTCAACTAATCCAACGTATTTTGACGTATACAATGTAGCCAATCCTGCTGCATCAACATTGAATATGAGAGGTCATTCTATATCAATGAGTGGAAGCGCCAGTATAATACCACTTAATCCATATCGATTAAAATTAGTAATTGGAGATTATATTAGTACAAACTATGACTCTGCAATATTTATAAGTCCCTTAAATTTTACAAGAGATTTCTCTCTTGGAAATGACACTACCATTTGTACAGGAGATACTTTTCTATTAGACGCAACTATAGATAGTTCATATGATTATCAGTGGTTTTTAAATACTTTTCCAATATCTGGTGAAACCAACCCAACTTATACCGTAACTCAACCCGGAACGTATTATGTAGAAGTTACAAAAGGAGGTTGTGTCATTTCAGATGAAATTATTTTCAACTCATTAATGGTGAACAACCCGAGTGATTTGTCTACTTGTGATTCTGGAGGAGCTACAAACATTTATGATCTTACCATCAATAATGAATTTGCATTAGGAATTGACGATGTCATTTATGATGTATTTTATTTTGAGACAGCTGCTGACATTACATCAAATAACTTCATTCCTATTTCAGACTTAACGAATTATTCTGGTGCGGATGGACAGACTATTTATATTAAAATTTTAAACATAAATACAGGTAATTTTTGTGACGCAGTTTATTCATTTAACTTAACTGAAATTGCAAATATTATTGCAGGTTCTACTACTCCAGGTTCTACTTGTGAAAATCAATTAACTTATGATTTAAGCACTCACAATACCGAGGTAGAAAACGGCCAAACTGGAACAATCATAACATATTATAATAACCAAACAAATGCAATTGCCGGTACTGGTGCTATTGGAAATATTGGCACAATACCATCGGGATCAACTACATATACATTTTGGTTTAGAATTGAAGACGTAACCAATCCTAATTGTTTTGATGTAACTAGCGTGGTGGTTACAGTCTATCCATTACCATTAGTCGATACACTTACCAATATTCAAGAATGTCATTCTTATTTCTTACCAGTAATCACAAACGGAACCTATTATTTACTTTCTGGTGGACCAACTACTCCTGGTCAAATTCAATTTAATTCAGGCGATGAAATTGACCAAGGTGGTACTTATTATATTTTTTCAGGTCCAGATGCAAACGGTTGTACAAATGAAAGTAATTTTGAACTATATTTTGTAGATGAGTATGTTCCAATACTTGATAATTGTGGTGAATTTATAGTTCCGAATCCACCTTATGGAATTGGGGCATTCTATACTGCTCTTGGTGGGCCAAGCGGAACTGGAACTTTAATTCCTACTGGAACCACCTTTACCAACAATACACAATCATCTATTGTTGAAACTATCTATTATTATGCAGAAGTTCCTACCGGGACTCCATGTAGAGATGAACGTTTCGATATTAACATTCACCCTATTCCGCTTGTAGATACACCAATCGATGAAACTCGATGCAATTCATATACATTACCTCCACTTACAAACGGCATGTATTATACTGGATCTGGAGGAACAGGAACAAATTATCCTGTTGGTCAAGTAATAAACACTTCAGAAACTATTTATGTTTATAACACCGCTCCATACATAGATGTGAACGGAAATCCTCAAGTTTGTGATGACCAAAATTCTTTTCAAGTAAATATAATTGACCCTAATATTTTTGGAAATATTTTTGCTTGTGAAACATACACTCTCCCTTTATTATCATTTGGCGGATATTTTGACGCTCCAAATGGTGGTGGAAACCCAATTAATCAAGCAGACCCAATAACTTCTTCTCAAGTCGTTTATTTTTACGCTAATGTTACTGACGCTTCAAATTGTGCTGAATTTTTAAATTATAATATTACAATTTACCCGCAAGTTCCAGTTGATACAATAGACGACGGCAACTATTGTGGTGAATATATTTTACCAACATTAACAAACGGAACTTATTATACCTTATCAGGAGGGCCAACTGTTCCTGGACAAAGTACGTTAAGCGCTGGAGGCATTATAAATTTAACAGGTGGAATTTCACCAGGAACTTATTATATATACAATGAAATAATTCACAATAATGCAGACGGAACAACAAGAACTTGTTTTAATGAAGATCCTTTCACAATTACAATTTCTCCTTTTCCCGACTTGTATCAGTATGCTTCTAGTAGACCAGAATGTAATCCTTACTTTTTAGCAACACCTGCAGTTGGAGCTTATTACACAGAACCTGATGGTCCAAACGGAACAGGCGTGCTTGTAGACCCAAATATTGAATTCACAACAACTGAAACTTTTTATTTCTATTATGAAGATAATGTAAGTGGCTGTAGAGTTGATAAAAGATTTCAAATTTTATTTAATGGAGTTAATTTACCTCCTATTGACGATATCGTTTCTTGTGATAGTGCAATGTTAGATGCAAACCTATTAAACCATCTTCCTCCAGAAGGAGCTCAAGCCTTATATCATATAGAATTTCATTTAAATGATCCAACCGGACCAATTATTGATCCAAACACTTATGTATTTAATTCAACAAATACACCAACTCCTCAAACAATATGTTTATATGCTGTTAATGACGATGGGTTTTTAATTAATTGTCCAGATGAACAGTATTTTACTGTTTCTATATTAGAAACACCAGTATTGCCAAGCTATGCTGCATTAAACAATCAAAATTATTGTGGTGTATATACACTGCCAGCTTTACCAGTAATACCTGTTGTGACAACCGGAACATATACTGTAAATTATTATAGTCAATCTGGTGGAAACACAGCCAATATCATAAATCCTTCAAATTATACTTTTACAAATAATTCTACATCACCAGAAACGCATATTGTTTGGGTTTATGCCGAAACTACTATTGATGGAACTGTTATATGTTCTGATGAAGAAACGTTTCAATTCACCGTTTATCCATTATTAGACTTAACTATTGCTGGTGGTATTATTTGTGTTGATGCTAATGATCCAAGCGTAACCATATCGCCATTATTATTAGATTCTGGTTTAAATCCTGCTGATTTTACTGTAGAATGGTATTTAAACGGAAATCTAATGGGAACTGGCCCAACTTATCTTGCAACTACAGCAGGAACTTATGATGTAGTTACTATAAAAGTATTAGCCGACAATCCTCCAGATTGTAATTACAAACCTACCACTGTTTTAGTTGAGCAATCAAGCGCTGCAACTGCAACAGTAAGTGTTAGTGAACCATTTGATAATGTTGCAGTAATTACAATAAATATTGAGAATGGAATTGGTACATATATTTACCAATTAGACGACGGAGAATTTCAAACAAGTAATCAATTTACCAATGTTAGTTCAGGTGAACATATAATAACGGTAAGAGATATTTTTGGATATTGTGGTGATTTTATATTAAATGCTACAGTAATTAACTATCCTAGATATTTTACACCAAATGGTGATGCTACAAATGAAACATGGAACATATTTGACTTAGCAATTGACCATCCTGAATCAATAATATCAATTTTTGATAGGTATGGAAAATTAATCAAACAAATTTCGCCAAATGGAACGGGTTGGGATGGAACTTATAATGGCAAAAAACTTCCTTCAACTGATTATTGGTTCAATGTAAATTATATATATGAAGGGCAAGAAAAAATATTTAGAGCTCACTTCTCCTTAATAAGATAAAAAAAGACCGAGTAAAAACTCGGTCTTTTTTTAACTATTTTTTAAATTGATAATTTCTTGTTCTGTTAGAAATCTCCAATTTCCTCTTGGTAAATTTTTCTTTGTTAAACCTGCAAAAGTAACACGATCTAATTTAATTACATTGTATTTTAAATGTTCAAATATTTTACGGACTATCTTAACATTGGCAGTTTTCATCTTAATACCAATTTCACTTTTAGGCTGATCTTCTATATAAGTTACTTCTTCAACGTAAACTCTAAATTCGTCAATTGTTAAACCATTTGAAATTTTTTCCAAATCATCATACTTAAGATTTTTATCTAAAGTTACTTGATATAACTTAGATGATCTTTGATTTGGTGATGTAAATTTGGTAATAATATCAGTATCATTAGTAAATAACAACAAACCCGTTGTGGTTTTATCCATTCTTCCTACAGGCTGTAAGTTAGCTTTAGTAGCTCCTTTTACCAATTCCAACACATTTGAATCACCTCTATTCTCATCATTTACTGTTGAAAAATTCTTAGGCTTATTCAATAAAAGATATTCTTTCTTTTCAGGTGTAATGGTTGTTCCATCAAATTGAACCACATCGGTTAATTTCACTTTATAACCCATTTCGGTTACTGGAACTCCGTTTACCTTAACATTTCCGCTCTGAATATAAATATCCGCATCTCTACGGCTACACATCCCTGAATTGGCAATGTATTTATTTAATCTTATTTCATCTGGGTTTTTTGGCGCTTTTGGTGCTTTTGGTGCTTTTTGCTCCCCTGGTTTAGTCGCAAATTTTGATGCCGTTTTTCTTATCGGCGCATTTCCTCTAGAAGTACTTGGTTTTTTAGCTCCACCTTGTCTTGCTGAGGTTCCTTTTTTCTTACTGTTATCTCCTTGATGACGAGTCATTTCTTAATATATTTTTTGCAAAGATATAACTAATATGTGGATATCAATTTTTTTCCGTGCAACAAAACCTCAGGTTCTATTAAAACAATACAAAAAACGCCTGCTACAATAACTAATTTAATTAAAAAATGAAGTTTTAAAAAATCTTGTTTAGTTTTTGAATTCCAAAGTTTTAATAAGAAAAATATAAGAACTAAATAACTGATATAAAAATAAATATCCATATAGCCAACATCAAAAACATCTATTAAAAAGTAAACTGGAATAATCGTTAAAGCAGTTAAAATAGTAATAATATATTTTGCTCTTACTTCTCCATATAAAACTGGAATTGTTTTATAGTTTGATACTAAATCACCTTCGATATTTTCTAAATCTTTTACAAATTCTCTTATCAAAATCAGTAGGTATAAAAATGTAGCGTGAGCAAATACAACACTATAAAAATTCTTAAAATACATTAATACTCCAAAAAAAGGTAAAACGGCTAAAAGAGCAGCAACAAGGTTTCCAATAAAAGGGAACTTCTTTAACTTATGAGAATAATACCAAATAATAAAAATATAAGCAGAGAAAAACAAAATGGCTCTCCACGATATAAAACTGGCTAAAAAGGCAACAAATAAATTAATAGAAAAATAAACTTTTAGTTTAGTGTCTTGACTTACTAGTCTATCTATCATTGCTTTTCTAGGGCGATTAATTAAATCTTTTTTACTATCATAAAAATTATTAATAATATAACCTGAAGCAATGGTTAACGAAGATGCCATTACTATTAAAAACAACTTCACATCTAACAAAACATCAAGAGCCCGTCTGTCAGTTGCTAAAATAAATATTGCAGATAGATATTGTGCTAATGCAATAACCCAAATATTATAACCTCTAACAACAGAAAATAAACTGAAGATTTTAGTTATTAATAATTTAGCTTTTCTTGACAGCATTTAAAATTGGTAAACTACTTCTAATTTATAGTCTTTTAAAGATTCTTTTGCTTTATCGATATCTTGGGTGAAGCCTAAAATGTAACCTCCACCACCAGAACCACAAAGCTTAAGATAGTAATCGTTTGTATCAATGCCTTTTTGCCAAACTTGGTGAAATTGTTCTGGAATCATTGGTTTAAAATGACTTAAAACAACTTTAGATAGTTTTTTTGTATTTGCAAAAAGTGATTTAACATCTCCGTGTAGAAAGTTTTCCACACAATCATCAGTATATTTTATGAATTGAGATTTTAACATTTTACGGAACCCATTATCTTTCAAACTTTCCATAAAAAGAGTAACCATAGGTGCAGTTTCACCAACAATTCCTGAGTCTATTAAGAAAACAGCTCCTTTACCATCAACACTTTGAGAAGGAATTCCTGTTGGTTCAATATTATCTTTAGAATTAATTAAAATAGGTAAACTTAAATAACTGTTTAAAGGATCTAATCCAGAACTTTTACCATGGAAAAAAGATTCCATATTAGAAAAAATTGTTTTTAATTTCAATAATTTTTCTCTCGTTAGATTTTCTAAAACCGTGATTTTATCTGTTGCGTATTTATCATATATAGCAGCAACTAAAGCCCCACTACTTCCTACTCCATATCCTTGAGGAATACTAGAATCGAAATACATTCCGCTAGCAACATCGTTTTTCAAAGCAGCCAAATCAAAAGAAACCAATTCTGGTTTATCTTTTTGCATTTGACTTAAATAAGATGCAAATCGCAATAAACTTTCGTTAGACTTAATAGCTTCGTTTGAAGGGTTTTCAGAAACCTTTAGAGTTCCTTTGTAAAAATTATAAGGAATAGACAATCCTTTCGAATCTTCTATAATTCCGTATTCGCCAAAAAGTAATATTTTAGAATAAAATAAAGGGCCTTTCATATCTTTTAATTGATAATTAATAATGGACAATTAATAATTATTGTTTCTTTGAAGTATTTATTATACTGATAAGTAACTTTAATATTTCAATTATTTTTAATTTATTATTTTGAAAACACTCTTCTTTTAAAAAGCCTGTTTCAAACAGCAAATCTAACCAATATTCTGTTTCATTTGCTTCTTTAAGAGCAATTGATAGCTTATGAATAAAATCGGCTTTACTCTGTGCATGTTCTGCTTCACGAACATTTGCACCAATTGACGTACCTGAACGCAACAATTGTCTAGACAAAACAAACTCTTTTTTATCAGCCAAATCTTTATAAAGATATACAATTTCTTTAGCAAACTCAAAAGTTTTGTCTTTAATAACGTTTTTCTTCTCCATTATCAACTGTTAATTATTCATTATCAATTGACTTCCATTTCCAATTTGATCACAAATGTACTGCTCGTTTTGGCAATAGCCAACTAATTCATTGTTAATAAATTGCAAAACTTTATCTTTTACATTTTCTGGATACAAAACATGTACATTTGCACCTGCATCCAATGTAAAACAAACTGGAGTTTGCGTTGCATTTCTAAAACTCCAAATTTTATTAATAATTTCTAAAGTATTTGGTTTCATTAAAATAAAATAAGGCATCGAAGCCATCATCATAGCATGTAAAGTCAAGGCTTCACTTTCTACAATTTTAACAAATTCTTCAATATCTCCAGATGATAAAATTGCCTTAATTTTTGACAAATTTGTGTGCGCTTGTTCAAATCTTTGCTCAGCAAATGGATGTCCTTTCATTAAATTGTGACCCACTGTACTTGAAACTTGTTTTTCACCTTTATCTACTAATAAAATAGTGTCTTGGTAATTTTTAAAATTGGCATGTAAATTTTCAAATGGAACTCCGAATAAATCAGATGAATTTTCAGTTACTGAATGTCTTCCCCAAATTACCACTTCGCCTTTTACACTTCTACACGCGCTTCCCGAACCTAATCTGGCTAAAAAAGAAGCTTTTTGATAAAAATAATCATCTGTTATTGTTGAATTAAGTTCTTTTTCTAAACTCATTATATTCATGGCTATTGCTGCCATTCCCGAAGCAGAAGACGCAATTCCCGAACTGTGTGGAAATGTGTTCTCGGTATCAATTACAAAATGATATTCTTTTATATAAGGACAATATTGCTCAATTCTTTGAAAGAATTTTAAAATTTTAGGTTTAAAATCTTCTTTGGGTTTGCCTTCAAAAAATAAATCGAATGTAATTTCAGAATTGTCTGTTTTCCTAGTTACTGCTAAAGAAGTAATCGTTTTACAGTTGTTCAACGTAAAACTGATAGAAGGATTTGCAGGAATTTGCTTCGCCTGTTCGCCATTTTGGCTCGAGTGATTTTCTTTCTTTCCCCAATATTTTACCAAAGCAATATTACTTGGCGCACTCCATTTAAAGTTTGCTTTTTCAACAGAAGAAAATTGGGTTGCAATAAAATCCTTTTCAGTTAACATAATCGTTTATTTTATGCAAAAATACCAATTTAGATGAATTAGTTTATTGGAATAATCGTTAATTTGCATCAAAATTAGCATTTCATGAACAAGTATTTAAAAATAGCGTATTTCGTAATCATCTGTTTGGCTGTTGGCTACTTATCAAGTTTAGTCACTCAATCGTCAATTGCCACTTGGTATCCAACATTAGAAAAACCTGTTTTTAATCCACCTAATTGGGTTTTTGCACCTGTTTGGACATTGCTTTTCATTATGATGGGAGTTTCTGCTGGATTAATTTGGGGTAAAATTACAGAGCAAAAAGAATTGGTCAAAAAAGGATTGTTATTTTTTATTGTACAACTAGCTTTAAATGCACTTTGGTCGTATTTGTTTTTCGGACTTTGCAATGTTTTATTAGCTTCAATTGAAATTGTAATCTTACTTTTAGTGATTTACGAAACGTATTTAATTTTCAAAAAAATTGACAAAAAAGCAGCAATGTTATTGGTTCCGTATATGGCCTGGGTAAGTTTTGCTACTATTTTAACCGTTAGTATTTTAGTGTTGAATTGGTAATACTGATTTATAATTAAGTTTTTAATGATGATTTTTCGTCCGTTCGAGTGATTTTAGAAGAAAATTATATCAAGAACAAGAAAAAAATTTATTAAAAACGGTTCTCGATACATTTTTTGTTCCGTTTTACTACACAAAAAACACTCGAACTGACGTTTTAAATAGCTTCTGAAATTATAAAACCTCCTGTCCAGGCGTTTTGGAAATTAAAACCTCCGGTAATGGCATCAATATTTAATACTTCACCAGCTAAATACAGGTTTGGCAACAATTTACTTTCCATTGTTTTAAAGTTAATTTCTTTTAAATCAACTCCACCTGCAGTTACAAATTCTTCCTTAAAGGTACTTTTTCCATTTACCTGAAAAACGCCATTTGTCAATTGTTCTGCTAACTGATTAATTTGTTTTTTAGACAAATCTGCCCATTTAGTTTCTTCAGAAATTCCTGAAGCCAAAACCAAACTTTCCCACAAACGATTTGGGAATTCGAAAGGCGATTTTTTAATGATTGTCTTTTTTGTATGTTCTTCTTTCAGGTTTTTCAAAACATCAACAGCTTCTTCTAAACCGATATCATTTAGCCAATTAACCAAAAGAGCAAATTGGTAATTTTTATCGGCTAATTCTCGTGCTCCCCAAGCTGAAAGCCTTAAAATTCCAGGCCCGCTCATTCCCCAATGTGTAATTAACAAAGGTCCACTTGCGCTTAATTTAGAGCCTTTTACTTTTACCGAAGCAAAAGCCGACAAACCCATTAAATCTTTAATTCTAGGATCTTTGATATTAAATGTAAACAATGATGGAACAGGCGGAATAATTGTATGACCAAGTTCGGAAAGCATTTCCCAAACTTTAGGATTACTTCCTGCTGAAATAATTAATTTTTTACAAGCAAACGTTTCTTTATTGGTTTCTACTTTCCAAAATTCTTCGGTTTTAAACAAAGACTGAACACTTTGACCTGTTAAAACTTGAATGCCTAATTTATGAACATTGTCCGTAAAACAATCGATAATGGTTTGTGAAGAATTAGATTCAGGAAACATCCTTCCGTCTTCTTCAATTTTCAATGCAACTCCATGATTTTCGAACCATTCAATAGTATCTCCAGAACAAAACTGATGAAAGGGTCCGCGTAGTTCTTTTTCGCCACGAGGATAAAATTTAACTAAATCATTTGGTACAAAACAAGCATGCGTAACATTACATCTTCCGCCACCAGAAATTCGAACTTTCGACAAAACTTCTTTACCACGTTCTAAAATAGCAACTTTTAAATGTTTATTCTTTTCAGCAATATTTATAGCCGTAAAAAAACCAGCCGCACCACCACCTACAATAATTATATCAAAATCTGTATTCATATTCTATCTGGAAAATCGGAAATAATTCCGTTTATTTTATATTTCTTAATTCGTTCAATATCGGCAACATCATCAACGGTCCAAGTGTTGATTTTAAATCCTTTTTCGGTTGCCATTTTACAATTGTCTTCCGTTAATAATGAAAAATGCGGATGAATGTATTTTGCCGAAAACTCATCAGCCCACTCCATGGCTTGTTCCACACTTGCTTGCGTTAAAACCGCTAATGGAACATTTGAATTCAACTGACTTACTTTATAAAGTTCGTCTCTTTGGAAACTAGAAACAATGAAATTTTCCATTTTCCAATTGTATTCTTGTATATATTTTTCAATTATTTGCAGTGCTGGCTTTGCCGTATCATGTCCTTTTAATTCGATATTAACCTTGCATTTTCTGTTTATCAAGTTTAAAACCTCCTCTAATGTTGGAATTTCAAATACACCATCAACCTTTAGTTTTTTTAATTCTTCTAAAGAAAAGTTATGAATTTCCCCACTTCCATTGGTTATTCTATCTAAAGTAAAATCATGAAAAACCACTAATTCACCTGAAGCACAAACATGCACATCAAGTTCAATTCCATAAACATTTAAATCTAATGCTTTTTGAAAGGATGCCAATGTGTTTTCGCTTACGTAGCCTTTTGCTCCGCGATGCCCAAAAGATTGAATCATTTTAATTGAATTATCTTTACAAAGATATAATAGATTCTTTTGTATTCCGTTTAAATACAGAGAACACTTAAAAAAAGAAAGATGAAAAAGATAGTTTTAGGAATAATAGCTACTTTATTTATAATGTGCAGTCCTATTAAAACGGAAGTTAGAGACGATTTTAGAAGCAGTTCTAAACAAGAAACAAAAAATTTCTTGAAAGAAGTAAACGGAACTTCAAAGTCTAAAAGTGTATTGATTTTAACGAAAGGATACAAAGGTGAAAAGATAATGGCTACACAAGAAGGCAAAACAGTTTACTCTAAATATCCTATTACCAATCTGAAAACGCATTTAGCTGATTATTTTAGCTTTGACAACAACAAAACACTTATAATTAAAGATAACTTTTCTAAACAAGAAGTCATAATTGAACCTAAAAATGCAGCAAAATACAAGTTCATTTATCTAAGAAAAGACTATGTAAAAGATGTTGCTACTTATAAAATAACATTTAGTAATACTTTGAGGGCTTTATAAAAAAAAGGAATTACAAAATAAAAAAGCCTCTAACTAAAATAGTTAGAGGCTTTTTCTGTGCGGGTAAAAGGACTCGAACCTTCACACCTTGCGGCACCAGATCCTAAGTCTGGCGTGTCTACCAATTTCACCATACCCGCTGATATGATTTTGAGATTGCAAATATATATAAATGTTCTTTATTATGAAATAATTATTCATTATTAAAAATAAAATTTATATTTTTATCAATCATTAACCCTTTTTTATGAAAAAAACCTACTATAACCTTAAAACAATTGCTTTAACTCTATTTTTATTATTAAGTTTCAGCATAAATTACAGTCAAACTAAAGAAGATGTTGCTAAAATCACATCGGAATATGACTTAAAAAAAGGAGAACTTCTTTATGAGAAAGTCAAAAAAAGAGAACAATTAGAAAAACTAAAGGCTATTGAATTTGCCAAAGCTAACAACTTACCCATTTTCAAAGAAAAGGAAGATGGCTCTTTTGAAGAACTAATGTATCTTTTACCTACGGGAGAACCAGTATATTACGCACTTGATAATGCGAATGCTGCAACATCAACTCGTGTAAACTTTCTACGTTCTGGTGGAGGTTTAGGGTTGAATCTAACGGGAACCGGAATGGTTCCGCGTATTTGGGATGGAGGACCTATTAACGCTACTCATCAAGAATATAACGGAAGAACCGTATTTGGGGATGGGCAAACTACAACAAATACAAATAGTTTTCACGCAATTCATGTTACCGGAACGGTAATAGCCGCTGGAGTTGTTACAAATGCAAAAGGAATGGCTTATCAAGCTACTGCAAGAACTTTCGATTGGAATGATGATGAATCTGAAGCAATATCAGAAGCAATGAACGGAATGCTTTTATCAAATCATTCCTATGGAGTGCCAGTTTCTTCTGTGTCTAGCACACCTTGGTACATTGGTGCTTACTCTCAAGAATCATATAACTGGGATGTAATTGCTTATAATTTTCCTTTTTATTTACCCGTTATGTCTGCAGGAAATGATGGCTCAAATGCCAATCCAAGTCCTACAACCACAGGTTACGATAAATTAAATGGTAATAAAACCGCAAAAAATATACTAACTGTTGCCAATGCCCAAGATGCAACAGTTAATGCAACAACTGGAGCTATTACAGCATTTGGAACAATCAACTCTTCTTCAAGTCAAGGTCCTTCTGATGATAGAAGAATTAAACCAGACATTTCTGGAAATGGAACCACTCTATATTCTACTGGTAACGGAAGTGGTACTGGCGGAGGTAACACTTCTTATGCATCATTAACTGGAACATCAATGGCAGCTCCAAATGTTACCGGTACTTTAACTTTAATACAACAACATTACAATAACGTCAATGGAAAGTTCATGAAAGCCGCAACCTTAAAAGGTTTAGCTTGTCATACCGCTACTGATAGAGGAAGAACTGGGCCGGATGCTCAATATGGTTGGGGATATTTAGATGCTAAAACTTCTGCTGAAACAATTACTAATAATGGTTTGACTTCATGGATTTCAGAAGAAACTCTAACTCAAGGGCAAACTTTCACTATGCAAGTCGTCGCTACAGGTGGAGGAACTCCTTTATTGGGTTCAATTACTTGGACTGATGTTCCCGATGCTTCAAAAATTAATAGTGGAACTCTTAATGAATCTACTCCAGACTTAACCAACGATTTAGACATTAGAATAACACAAGGAGCTAATACGTTTTACCCATGGAAACTGCAATCTAGCGCTACTGCAAATGCAACGAGAACTGGAGACAACGATGTTGATAATGTTGAAAGAATTAATATTGATGCACCAACTGCTGGAGCCGTATATACAATTACTGTTACTCATAAAGGAACTTTAGCTGATGGACCTCAAAAATTCGCATTAGTAGTAACCGGAATTACTTCTAATTTTACTTTTAAATCAATGGCAGACACTAAAACTGTCTGTTCTAACGTTGGGAGCACTGTTTACGATTTTTCACTAACTAAAATTGGAGGTGCAAACGTAAATTTATCAGCTCAAAATGTTCCTGCAGGAGCAAACGTTGTAATATCTCCAACTTCAATGAGTGCAAGTGGCTCATTTACAGTGACAGTTAATAATTTATCAGCTGTTAGTGCAGGCACATATGAAATTGATATTATTGGAGATAACGGAAGTGAAACTGAAACAAGAAAAGTAACTTTAACTGTGTTTCACGATAACTTCACAAGCTATTCTCAAACCACACTTTTACCAGCTGATGGAAGTTTAACAATATCAACTTCTCCAACATTTACTTGGACAGAAAACATTAATGCTGAAAGCTATAATTTACAAGTTTCAACAAGCCCAACATTTTCTTCAACTGTAATTAATACTACAACCACTTTAACATCTTATTCAGCTACAGGTTTAAATGCTGAAACTGTATATTATTGGAGAGTAATTCCTTCAAACAGATGTGCAACAGGAAATAGCTCATTAATTAAATCGTTCCAAACCGGAACAATAAATTGCTCTTACAGTTATACAAATGGCACAAACGTAGCGATAAGTAATGCTGCAGATAACTCAGGTATTGGTGCTGGTAACGGATGGAGTATTTCTACGATTAATGTTCCTGATTCATTTACAATTGGAGATACTAATATGGACTTACTTCTTAATCATACCTATATACAAGATATGACAATGTATCTTGAAGCACCAAGTGGAGATTACATCATATTAGCTGAAGAAGTTTGTGGAGATAATGATAATATTAATGCAAAATTCATAGATTCAGGAGTTGCTCCAAGTTGTGTTACTGGTCCACCTGCACTTATTGGTAATGTTCTACCTACTGAGCCATTAAGTAATTTCCAAAACTTAAATTCTAATGGAGATTGGTTATTGTATGTAAATGACCCTTATGCAGGAGATGACGGTATTATTGATAGTTGGACTTTGAATTTATGTGGGTTAAGCGCTATCGGGAATTTACCTTCATTATTAAACAATGGGATAACTGTTTTAAATAACTCAACACATAATATTACTAATACAGAAGTAAGCGCAACAACTTCAGCACAAACAGCTGCACAACAAACCTATACTATTGTTTCTGTACCTGGAATTGGAAATATTAGAAGAAATTCTACTATATTAAACGTAGGAAGTACATTTACTCAAGACGAAGTTAATAATGGAATAATCAACTATATAAATACTGAAGTAGCAGCCAACACAACTACTTTTAAAGTTGACATTAAGAACTCAACAAATGGATGGCTTCCTAATCAAGTAATAAATATTAACATTGTTGAATGTGGCGACATTTCATCTACTTGGAATGGTTCTTCATGGTTAAATGGAACACCTAGTAAAGTAACAGCAGTTACTTTTGCAGGAAATTATAGTTCATCATCAGATATTGAAGCGTGTTCTGTAGTGGTTAATACTGGAGTTAATGTAACTTTTAATTCAGGAAATACATTAATTGTAAATGGAGCAGTTACTGTTAATGGAACAGGTTTGTTGTCTATTGAAAACAATGCTGGTTTACGTCAGATTGATGATAGTGCTGTAAATTCTGGAAACATTATTGTAAAAAGAACTGCTACACCAACTATTCGTTTAGATTATACCGCTTGGTCTTCTCCAGTTACTGGGCAACAATTACAGGCATTTTCACCAAACACAGTATCAACACGTTTTTACCAATACTTATATACAGGTACAACAACGCCAACCGCTTATCAATCTGTTACTGCAACAACTAATTTCTTAGCCGGTAAAGGATATATGATTCGTGCAGCGGATAATGCATCGTCTACTGTTGCTTCAGCTTATAACGGACAGTTTACTGGTGTTCCAAATAATGGAATTATAAACCAAAATATGGGTCAAGGTTTTAATTTGTTAGGTAATCCTTATGCATCGCCAATAAGTGCTAACTCATTTTTAACGGCAAATTCAAGTGTTGGAACCTTGTACTTCTGGACCAATACAACTGCAGCTAGTGGAGGTGTTTATCCTCAAAATAACTTTGCTGCCTATACTTCTGGTACAGGAGGTGTCGCTGCTTTTGCAAGTGGAAAGGTTCCAAATGGAACCATTCAAACAGGTCAAGGTTTTTATTTAAGAAAAACAACTGCAGGTACAACCAATGCTATATTTAATAATGCCCAAAGAGTCAATGCCTCAGTAAGCACACAATTTTACAGAAATGCAGAAACAACTTCTGTAGAAACAGAGAAACATAGAATTTGGTTAAACCTTAACGATAATTCAAATGCTTATAATCAAATTTTAGTAGGTTATGTTGAAGGAGCAACTAATGGTGCTGAAAATAATTTTGATGGTTTATCTTTAGAAAGTAGTTCATCATCTATATATAGCATTATTAATGATGATAAATACGTTATTCAGGGTAAGACCTTACCTTTTACCGATGAAGATATTGTCCCTTTAGGCCTTAATGCTATAACTGCAGGATTATACAACATCTCTTTAGAAACAATTGACGGATTATTTACAACCCAAGATGTTTTCTTGAAAGATAAATACACAAACATAACTCACAACATCAAACAATCAGCATATCAGTTCTCAACTCAAGACGGAATATTTGATGATAGATTTGAATTGGTATATAGAGCAGGTGTTTTATCAAATGATGACTTTACAAACGATAATGATGTTTTAGTGTATACTCAAAACAATCAAATTGAAGTGAATTCATTAAAAGAAAATATTGCAACAGTAAGAGTGTTTGATGTATTAGGTAGAAATATATTTACTGCTGAAAATGTAGGAGAAAAAGAATTATCTATCAGTTCTATAAATGCAAATAATCAAGCTTTATTTATAAAGGTAACGCTCACAACAGGAGAAGTGATTACTAAAAAGGTAATTTTCTAAAAAATTATATAGTAAATAAAAAAGCCCTTAAGTTTTTCTTAAGGGTTTTTTTATCTATTAAAAACTATATGAAAGACCGATTCCTAAAATTTGTTTCAATTGAATTTTAGGACCTTTTATAACTTGAACTCCCGCAACATCTTCTTTAGTTTTAATATCGTCATCATAAATCAAATGAGTCGTTATATTTGCTTTTACATATTTATTAACGGTCATTTCTAGCTGTAATTGCCAATCAACATCAATGTTTCCGAAGTTATTTAAGTAGTCAGAATATAAAGTAAGTCTGTTTTCCATTTCTATATTTTCGAAGATTGTTTTTTTCCATTTTCCAGAAATTAAAGCTCCCACTTCTGTTCGAATATTTTTTCCTTTTCGAATTAAATTTCCAAAATCATCATACTCTGCTTTTGTAACTCCATACGCTCCTTGATTAGCTAATCTCTCGTCAAAAACTAAAGTGGTTTTTAAAGTTAATGGAGACATGTAAACATCTAAATTTAAGTCTTCTCTAGTATAATTCGCTCCAATTCCTAAAAAAATATATGCTGGCGCAAAAGGCTTTGAAATTGCCAGTTCTGTATTGGGATAAGCATATCCATTAGCAAATTGAGTATTAAAAGTAAACTTTGCAACATGAAACCAATTGGAAATAGTATCTGTTCTATACCCAAAAGTAGAATTTAATAAAAATTGATCATCTGTTTTTCTTGCATCCTGACCTTCTTGCTTGTTAATTCCATAACGAATGACTAACTCATTATTCCACATCATATTATCCTTCAAATATTTTCTTTCAAAACTCCCTTTAGCCAATCCTGAAATAGAAGTATTTCCTCCAGCATTCCAATTAAGAAATGTAATTTGTGTAATATCTAAACCTACTTTATTTTTTTTTATCCAATTACTAGTTGTGTCTGGCAACGTAGTTCTTACAGTTTGCGCATAATTATTTTCTACTAAACAAAAAAGTAGAGCGAATAAAACAATTTTCTTCATGATTTTAAATAGTAATTATAGTTTTATAAATATAGTTAGGGTCTAATTTGCAAATATTTTGTAACTCAAGAACGCTTCCATGTTCAATAAAATTGTCAGGGATTCCTAAATTAACAACTTTGTTCTTGTATTCTTTTTTTGTAACAAATGAATTAATAATACTTCCAAAACCACCTTGTAAAGCTCCATCTTCAATGGTAATAATTTTGTCGTATTTTTTAAAAATAGCATGTAATTCCATTTCATTTATTGGTTTTATAACTGGAAAATGATAATGCGAAATAACTTGATTTGGCTCAAGTTTAGTAATTGCATTTTTAACATTTGAAGCAATTGTTCCTGTAGACAAAATGGCAATAGCTTTACCTTTAACTAAACATTTCACTTCGTTTAAGTCTAATTTTTGAAAACGTTGTTGCCAATTTACAATTTCTCCCCGACCTCTAGGGTAGCGAATTGCAATTGGCTGGTTTAAGCCTAAAGAAGCTGTATACATAATATTGCGTAACTCTACTTCATCTTTTGGAGCACAAATAATCATATTTGGAATACAATTTAAATACGAAATATCAAAAACACCATGATGGGTCGCTCCGTCTTCACCTACAAGACCAGCTCTATCTAAACAAAAAATAACAGGCAAATTTTGTAGTGCAACATCATGAATAATTTGATCATAAGCTCTTTGCAAAAAAGTAGAATAAATGTTACAAAAAACAACCATTCCTTGTGTTGCCATTCCTGCTGATAATGTAACAGCATGTTGCTCAGCAATTCCTACATCAAAAGCTCTTTTCGGAAAAGATTTCATCATATATTTCATAGAACTTCCTGTTGGCATTGCAGGTGTAATTCCAATAATTTTTTCGTTTTCGTTTGCTAATTCTACTAAGGTTAGTCCAAAAACATCTTGAAATTTTGGAGGTAAATTTTCTTCATTTTTTGGATGGATTTTTCCGGTTTTTGCTTCAAATTTTCCGGGAGCATGATATTTCACCTGATCTTCTTCAGCTAATTGAAGTCCTTTACCTTTGGTTGTAATAACATGTAAGAATTTTGGACCTTTAACTGATTTTAATCGAGTTAATTCTGATAGTAAAGCATTAAAATCGTGACCGTCAATTGGTCCAGAATAATCAAAATTTAAGGACTTAATGATGTTATTTTGTCTCGGATTCTTCCCTTCTTTAACAGCGGTTAAATAATCTTTTAAAGCACCCACACTTGGGTCAATTCCAATTGCATTATCATTTAATATTACCAATAAATTAGCATCGGTAACTCCAGCATGATTTAGTCCTTCAAATGCCATTCCACTTGCTATTGATGCATCGCCAATAACAGCAATATGTTGTTTTTCAGACTCTCCTTTTAATTGAGAGGCAATTGCCATTCCTAAAGCTGCTGAAATTGAAGTTGAAGAATGCCCTACTCCAAAAGCATCATAAATACTTTCACTTCGTTTTGGGAAACCAGAAATTCCATTTAATTCTCTATTCGTATGAAAAATAGATTTTCTTCCAGTTAATATTTTATGTCCATAAGCTTGATGACCAACATCCCAAATCAATTGATCTTCAGGCGTATTAAATATATAATGCAAAGCAATTGTTAATTCAATAACTCCTAAACTAGCGCCTAAATGTCCTCCTTTTTGCGAAACAATGTCAATGATAAAATCCCTTAACTCTTGAGCAAGTTGAGGCAGTTGATTTTCAGAAAGTTTCTTTAAATCACTAGGGTTTTGTATTTGAGAAAGTAAATTTTCTTTCATGTAACAAAAGTACTAATTGGAAGTTGTATTTTTGTACTTATGGAGAATATTTTTACTGACGAATATTTCATGAAAAAGGCTTTAGTGGAAGCAGAAACTGCTTTTGAAAATGGCGAAATTCCTGTTGGAGCAATTATTGTTATTGATAATAGAATAATTGCCCGTAGTCATAATTTAACTGAATTATTAAACGATGTTACGGCTCATGCGGAAATGCAAGCAATAACAAGTGCGGCAAATTTTTTAGGTGGAAAATATTTAAAAGGCTGTACTTTATATGTAACCTTAGAGCCTTGTCAAATGTGTGCAGGAGCATTATACTGGAGTCAAATTTCTAAAATTGTTTTTGGAGCATCTGATGAAAATCGTGGGTTTCAAAAAATGGGAACGCAATTACATCCAAAAACTCAAATTGTTTCTAGTGTTTTAGAAAATGAATGTGCCGATTTAATGCGTAAATTTTTTCAATCAAAAAGGAAGTAAATTAACTTAAATATTTGGTCTCATTTTTGTGTATATTATTTTAATTACTAATTTTTAATCTTCTTTACTATGTTAAAAAATTTATTGGATAAAATGGATTCAAAATCAATTTCTGCTATTATCATTGGTTTAGCAATTGTTGTTACATCTTATGTTTTAGGAGGTGCTTTTAAAAATAGAAATGAAAACTTAGATTCCATTTCTGTTGTAGGACTTGGCACCAAAGACTTTGTTTCTGATGAAATATTATGGACGGGAAGTTTTTCAACAAAAAGTAATGAAATTAAAGAAGCATATAATAAGATTATTTCCGATCAAAAAATTGTATCTGACTTTTTCATTAGTAAAGGATTTAAACCTACTGAATTTGCATTTGGAGCCGTAAATTTTAATAAAAAGTATAGAGAGATTAGAAAAGAGAATCCAGATAATCCCTATCAAAATCAGTACGAAACTATTTTTGACGGTTATGAAGCTACCCAAAGAATTACTTTTAAGGCTAAGAAAAATCCTGAGTTAATGAAGAAGATAGAGCAAGTATCTAGTAAAACAGCAGAGCTGATTAACTCTGGAATTGAACTTACTTCAAATCCTGTGCAATATACCTATTCTGATTTACCAGATTTAAAGCACAGTTTGATTGAAAAAGGATCGAAAGATGCGAGAGAACGAGCAGAAAAAATTGTAAAATCGGCAAACGGAAGTTTAGGTAAATTAAAAAGTGCTAATATGGGTGTTTTTCAAATTACTGGGCAAGGCTCAACCGAAGAAGACAGTTATGGTGGAAACTTTGATATTTACAGCAAAAATAAATCGGCAAGGATAACAGTAAGATTAGAATATGAATTGGAGTAAATTCGTAAAAAAATAGAAATAAAAAAACCGCTAATCAATTAAGAATAGCGGTTTTATTTTTTTACTTGATTTGTTCACCTTTTTCATTAAAAAAGTGATATTCAAGATACGTGTAAGCATCACGAGGTATAATTTTCACCCATTTTTTATGTTCAAAAAACCATTTTGAACGTATCGATGGAAAACCTTTCTCAAGGTAAGCTGCCACAAATGGATGTGTGTTTAACACAACTTTTTTATGGGCTTTAATAATTTTTTCTAGGTCAAACGCAATCTTGTCAATAATTAAAATTGGAGCTTCAATTTCCCCATTTTCATTAGGGTCTTCTTCTCTAGTTTTAATATTTACTTCAGGTCTAACTCTTTGTCTAGTAATTTGAATTAATCCAAATTTACTAGGAGGCAAGATTTTATGCTTGGCCTTATCGTCACTCATTTCTTCTCTTAAGAAATCATATAACTCTTTTCTATTTTCGGCATTTTGCATGTCAATAAAATCAACAACAATAATACCGCCCATATCTCTAAGACGCAATTGACGCGCAATTTCTGCAGCAGCAATTAAGTTAACTTCCAGTGCTGTTCCTTCTTGAGACTGTGCTTTGTTTGAACGATTACCACTGTTAACATCTACAACGTGTAGAGCTTCAGTATGTTCGATAATCAAATATGCACCTTTACTCATCGAAACAGTTTTACCAAAAGAAGTTTTAATTTGTCTTTCAATATTGTATTTTTCAAAAAGAGGTAAATCTTTTGATTGGTAGTGTTTTACGATAGACACTTTATCCGGAGCTATTTCTTGCAAATAGTCCTTGGTTTGCAAATACAAATCTTCATCATCAATTTGAATACTCGTAAAGGTATCATTAAAAACATCTCTTAATATTGAAGATGCTTTATTTACCTCTCCTAATACTTTTGATGGATGATGAGCTGTTTGTAATTTTTTGCACATTACAGACCATTTGTCTACTAATGTTTGTAAATCTTTGTCTAATTCAGCTACTTTTTTGCCTTCGGCTACTGTTCTCACAATAACCCCAAACCCTTTTGGTTTAATAGATTTTACAAGTCGTTTTAAACGCTCTTTTTCTTCTTTAGATTCTATTTTTTGAGAAATAGACACTCTTTCAGAAAACGGAACTAGAACTACATATCTACCCGCTAAGGAAATTTCAGAACTAATTCTGGGTCCTTTTGTAGATATTGGTTCTTTTACAACTTGAACTAATACAGATTGGTTAGCACTTAATACATCAGTGATAACACCATCTTTATTAATTTCAGTTTCAAATGGGTGGTTTTTGAGTGAATAATCTTTTAGTTTACCTGCGCTTACAAGTTTTATGAACTTCATCAAAGAAGGTAAATTAGGTCCTAAATCATGATAATGCAAAAAAGCATCTTTCTCATAACCTACGTTTACAAATGCAGCATTTAATCCTGCAACTGGCTTTCTTATTTTGGCAATAAAAATATCACCTACTTGAAAGTCGCCTCCTTTTTCTTCCTCTTTGTGTAATTCAATTAGTTTTCCATCTTTCAATAAGGCAAAATCTACAGCTTCAGAACTTGATCGAATAATTAATTCTTTGTTCATGCAGTACATTTTTATCCTAACTATTAGTTTACAGTTTATTGTTTACAGTATGAAACCGTAACTCATAACTCATAACTGAATCGCAAGGATGGATTAACATTTTTTTACAGGCTTTTACCCGATAATCAGTTTTTGCTGATTAATTTCAATGAACTTTTCTAAAACAGAAAAAGTAGTTTTAAACTACTTTTTCTTCTTGTGACGGTTAGCTCTCGCTCTCTTCTTGCGTTTGTGAGTCGCTACCTTATGTCTTTTTCTTTTTTTACCACTTGGCATAACGTGTAGTTTTTTTAGATTAATAATAATTTATACAGCTACTTCTGTTTTCGTTTTTATGCTTTCAACAAATACTTTTGCTGGCTTAAATGCTGGAATGTTGTGAGCAGGTATTTTAATAGTTGTATTTTTTGAAATATTTCTACCTGTTTTTTCTGCTCTAGTTTTAATTATAAAACTACCAAACCCTCTTAAGTAAACATTGTCTCCTGTTTCTAATGAGTTTTTTACTTCTTCCATAAAAGACTCTACTGTTGCTTGAACATCTCCCTTTTCAAGACCTAATTTTTCAGAAATTTTTGCTACGATGTCTGCTTTCGTCATTTTCTTTGCGTATTAATATAATATTTGTGTACTTTTTTTGAGGTTGCAAATATACAAATTAAAAAAAGAATAAATCAACCATAAATAAATTAAATTTCAGTGCTTTATTTATAATTTTGCTTTTTAAATAAATGCAATGGATTTTTCTAACTTATTATTAGATTGGTATTTACAAAATAAACGCAATCTTCCGTGGAGAAAAACGACAAATCCTTACCACATTTGGTTATCGGAAATTATATTACAACAAACAAGAGTTGCCCAAGGATTGCCTTATTACAAAGCTTTTTTAGATGAATTTCCCAACGTGAAAACTCTTGCAAATGCTGATGAAGAGAAGGTTTTAAAATTATGGCAAGGTTTAGGTTATTATTCTCGAGCAAGAAATTTGCATTTTACTGCCAAGGAAGTTTCAAAGGAATTAAATGGAGTTTTTCCAAAAGATTATAGTGGTTTGTTGAAGCTTAAAGGGGTTGGCGAATATACAGCTGCTGCAATTGCCTCTTTTTCTTATAACGAACCCGTTGCGGTGTTAGATGGAAATGTTTTCAGGGTTTTGTCTCGGTATTTCGGTATTGATTTAGATATTTCTTTACCTAAAACTAAAACAGAATTTCAAAAATTAGCACAAAGTCTTCTTCCTATTAATAACCCAGCAACCTTTAATCAAGCAATAATGGAATTTGGGGCATTGCAATGCGTTCCTAAAAGTCCTAATTGTAATGATTGCATTTTTAACTCAAGTTGTTATGCTTTACAAAAAAAGGAAGTTTCAAATTTACCTTTTAAATCTAAAAAAGTAAAAGTCACAAAACGTTTCTTAAATTATTTAATTATAGAAGATACAAACAATAACATTATTGTTGAAAAAAGAACAAATAAAGGGATTTGGCAAAATTTATTTCAATTTCCTCTTATTGAAGAGTTTGAAGAAAAAAGCAGTAATGCATCAATGAAATTAATCAAAAAATTTACTTTTAACAAAAAACAACCTAATGAGATAAGCGTAATTAACGAAGAATATATTAAACACAAACTTTCACATCAAGATTTACATATTCGTTTTTATAAATTGAGTTTTGACTGCGAAATAAAAGATGCAGAAAGTATCGAAAAAATAAAAGAATATCCATTTCCCATTGTATTGCATAATTTTATAGAAACAAACTTTTCATAATACATTCAAATATATTATATTTGATTAACTAAAATCATATACGCCATGAACGGAACATTAAATAAAGTTTTATTAATAGGACATTTAGGAGACGAAGTAAAAATGCATTATTTCGACGGAGGTAATTGCATAGGTAGATTTCCATTAGCTACAAATGAAGTTTACATTAATAAAACAACTGGTGAAAAAATTACTTCAACGGAATGGCACAATCTTGTTGTTAGAAACAAAGCAGCTGAAATTTGTGAAAAATATCTTTCAAAAGGAGATAAAATTTATGTTGAAGGTCGAATAAAATCAAGACAATGGCAAGCTGAAGATGGAACAACAAAATATACTAATGAAATACAAGTAACAGAGTTTACTTTTTTAACTACAAAAAAAGAATCTGAACCTTCAAGCAAGCAAAATTTCAAATCGGATAACACCGAATCAGGAAAAATGACTAATTTTGACAACAATAAAGAAAAAGGTGAAAACGATGATTTACCTTTTTAATGTTTAATTAATACCTTTTGAATTGGATACAGATCCTTCCAGTTTGCTTTCAACCATAGATGTTGAATTTACATTCAGCATAGTTGCTGTTTTGTTTTTACTTATTTGCTCTGCTTTTATTTCAGGTTCTGAAGTGGCTTTGTTTTCTTTGTCGCAAACTGACTTAGACGAACTTGCCGAGAAAGATTTCAACAAAAGCTCAAGTATTGAAGCGTTATTAAAAGCGCCAAAAAAATTATTAGCTACAATTTTAGTCACTAATAATTTTATAAATATCGCTGTTGTTATTTTATTCTCTTCATTAAGCGAAAAACTTTTCAAATCTGTCCCTGAAGGAATTTTTAGATTTGTTTTAGAAGTTGTAGTGGTTACTTTTTTAATATTATTGTTTGGAGAGGTATTACCTAAAATTTATGCAAGTAGAAACAATTTACATTTTTCTAAAATGGTTTCAACTCCAATTTTTATTTTAGATAAATTATTGTCGCCTGTTACAATTCCTATGCGAAACATAACCGTTTATATTGAGAAAAAATTTAGTGTTAAATCAAATTTTTCAATCAATCAGTTGTCACAAGCGTTAGAATTAACAAATCAATCTGAAACAACAGAAGAGGAACAAAAAATATTAGAAGGAATTGTAACCTTTGGAAACACCGAAGTTAGACAAATTATGTCTCCTAGAATTGATCTTTTTACGCTAGATATTGAAGAAAAATTTGAAGATATAATGATTAAAATTGTAGAAAAAGGTTATTCGCGAATTCCTGTTTATAAAGACAATATTGATCAAATTGAAGGCGTTTTATTTATTAAAGACTTAATTCCGCATATTGACTCAACAAATTTTGATTGGCAAAGCTTAATTAGAGCTCCTTTTTTTGTTCCCGAAAATAAAAAATTAGACAATTTGTTGAAAGATTTTCAAGGCATGAAAAATCATCTTGCAATTGTTGTTGATGAATATGGAGGAACTTGCGGATTAGTTTCTTTAGAAGATGTCTTAGAAGAAATTGTAGGTGATATTAGCGACGAGTTTGACGATGAAAATATAATTTATTCTAAAATTGACGATAAAAACTTTCTTTTCGAAGGCAAAATAAGCTTGAAAGATTTTTACAGAATTGTAGATGTTGTTGAAGAAGATTTTGAGCAATCTAAAGGTGAGGCAGAAACTTTAGCAGGGTTTATTTTAGAAATTTCTAGAAGCTTTCCAAAGAAAAACCAAAAAATAATTTTTAATAATTGTACGTTTACAATTGAAAATTTAGACTTAAAAAGAATAAAACAAATAAAAGTTACGTTAGCATAAAATGAAGTTTACTTATTTACATCGATTATTATTCTTTAGTTTCCTGTTCTTTTTAGTTTCTTGTGGAGATGAATCTATACCAAAACCAAATTGTCAGCTTAGTTTAGAATATCCAGACGCTACTTATGATAGATTAGCTTCAAAATGTAATTTTGAATTTGATGTAAATACACTTTCAAAAGTTTCTGTAAAAGATGATTGTGCATTAGAAGTAAATTATCCAAAAATGAAAGCAACTCTTTATTTAACTTATAAGCCTGTTAATAATAATATAGAAAAGTTATTAAGAGATGCTCAAAAACTAACCTATGAGCACGTTATTAAGGCTGATGACATACTAGAGCAGCCGTTTATAAATGCTGATAATAAAGTTTATGGTATGTTTTACGAAGTTGGAGGAAATGCCGCTACAAATGTTCAGTTTTATGTTACAGACAGTACTAAAAATTTTGTAACTGGAAGTTTATATTTTTATGCAAAACCAAATTTTGATTCAATACTTCCTGCTGCAGATTACATTAAAACTGATGTTCGTAAAATAATTGAAACAATGAAATGGAAATAAAAAAATCCTGCTAAAAGCAAGATTTTTTTATTTTTAGAAGTTTTAAAAACTAAATAGTGTCTTTTTTCTCAACTTCAGTAGCTTTATATGTTTCTCCACCGGCTACAGCATCGATAGTTTTAATTAATGAAGCTTTGTTTTGCTTAGTCTTGTCAAAAGACACAGTAGCTAGTTTGCTTTCAAAATCTACTTTTGCTTCTTGAACACCATCTAAACCTGCCAATTTACTTTCAATTGCATTAGCACAACCCATTTGACAAGTCATTCCTTCAATAGCAAAACTCTCAGTTTCAAGATTTTCAGCTGCAATTGTTTTAGAAACTGTATCAGTCGTAGTCTCAACAGGAATAACTTCTTTGCTTTCAGTCTTTTCATTCTTGCAACTTAAAAATGCCGCAGATGTAAAAACAACTAGCATAAAATTTTTTACATTTTTCATTCTTTTATTTTATTTAAATTGAGTACTCTATTTATTTATATTACAAAATTACTAAAAATTGAGGGGTTATTTAAAAATAAAGTCTGAATTTTGAACTCATAAATAACGAAAATGGAAAGCAAAAACACAAAATGGTATTTATTATTTTTTCTAGGTGCAGTTTGGGGGAGTTCTTTTTTATTAATGAAGTTAGGCTTAAAAGGTGTAAATTCTATTCAATTGGGAAGTTTGAGAATTTTATTTGCCGCTGCTTTTTTAATAATTATCGGGTTTAAACATTTACCAAAAATTCCATTACATAAATGGAAGTATATTGCTATAACTTCTTTATTTGGCACATTTTTACCTGTTTATTTGTTTGCAATTGCATTATCCAAAATAGACAGTTCTGTAAGTTCTATTTTAAACTCTTTAACCCCTTTAATGACTTTAATTATAGGAATGTTGTTGTTTAAAGTAGATACTCAAAGAAGGCAAATATTTGGAGTTTTAATTGGTTTTATTGGATGTTCTTTATTGGTTTTATTCGGTGAAGGAGAAAATACAACAGAAAATTATTATTATGCGCTATTAATTCTTTTAGCATCTTTATTTTACGGAATAAACGTAAATCTTATAAAAAAATATTTATCCGACTTAAAACCATTAACCATAAGTGCTGGAAATTTCACTATCATGACAATTCCAGCATTGACTGTTTTGATTTTTTCTGGTTTTTTTGAAATTGCAGACCAACCTATAGTTCAAAATTCATTAATTTACATTGCTATTTTAGGCGTTATAGGAACTGGACTTTCAAATATTTTATTTTTCAAATTAATTCAAATTTCTTCACCGGTTTTTGCATCGTCAGTTACATATATAATACCTGTTGTTGCAATTTTATTAGGCTATTTTGTAATGAACGAAACGCTTAATTTTATTCAAGGAATTGGGGCTTTAATTGTTTTATTAGGTGTTTACTTTTCGAGTAGAAAATAAAAAAAACGCTCAATTTCTTGAGCGCTTTTAAATATTTTATTGCTTTTCTTATTTGAAATCAGCATCTGTAACTCCTTCATTAATTTTAACTTCCGAAGTTATTAATTCTAATTCAATACCTACATTCATTTTAGTAATGTATGGGAATTTAATTCCTTTTACATCTTTATAATCTTCGTAGTAAGTTACTTGTGTCATTTTTTGACCTGCTTGTTCTAATTCTTTAGATTCTGCAACTTTTAATCCGCTTTCAACATCATAGAAATATGTTGTTTTTCCGTTTTTAATAGCATAAGCATCTTTACCGTTCATTGTTTCAATTCCTGATAAAACAACCTCTTTATTAGTAAGTAAGCTTAATTCCTTAAATGTTCCGGCAGCATCTTGCATGTTTTTTAAATCTTCACCTGTAAAGTCTTTTCTTTGACCTTGTTGAACCATGTAAGCTTCTTTTTCATTAACTACTTGTTTCATCATTGTCATTCCCATAGCTTTCATTTCAACCGCTAACTTATTAGGTGCAGTTTTGATAATCATTTCTAAAGGAGTTCCTTGAATTTCTCCATTTGAAAAAATAGCAATTGTTTTTACGTTTTTCAACGCTTTTTCACCACCAATAGCATCTATATGTTTTTTGATTACTGATTGAGCAGTTACGCCAGCAGGAATTTCTTTTTTAACTTCAGGTTTTTGAGTTGGGTTACCAAATTTATCAAAATAGAAAATTGGCAACTTTTTGTCTTTACTTAATCGTTCTAAACCAGGAAGAACATCTGCAGCTTTACCAACAATAACAACTCTTGTATTGCTGTCTAAAAAGTATTTTTTTGCAGCGTTTTGAATGTCTTGTGCTGTAACGGCATTGATATTTTTGATGTAATTTTCATAAAAATCCGCAGGAAGGTTTTGAGTTTCTTTGTTTAAAGCATAACGAGCAACCGTTTCTGGTTTTTCAATTTGCATTACAAAGTTTCCAATATATTTAGATTTTGCATTTTGTAAATCTTCATCAGAAACTAATTCTGTTCTAATTCTTTTTAATTCATTGAAAATTTCAACAACAGCACTATCTGTAACCGTATTTCTCACTGATGCGCTTGATCTAAATTTACCAATGTATTTTCCTGAAGACAATGAAGAATATGAACCGTAAGTCCAACCGTGTTTTTCACGTAAGTTTAAAAACAATCTTCCTTCACCACCACCACCAAGAATTTGATTTGCTAAAATTGCAGCAAAATAATCTTTGTCGGTCATTTTTAATTTCGAAAGATTTACTAATGAAACTTCAGATTGTACTGCATTTGAAGCATCAATAAAGTTAATTCTACTGTATTGAACATCTAAAGGATCAGAGTAACTTAACTGAGGAGCAATTGCTTTTTTCCAATCTCCAAATAAATCTTCAACTTCTTTTTTGATTGTTTTAAAGTTTACATCTCCAACAATTACTAAATAAGCATTTCCAGGAACATAATACGTATTGTAGTTTAACTTAACATCAGCTAAACTTACATTTTTAAGCGTTTCTTCTGAAGTATATTCTCCGTTATAATGTTCTTTTCCATAAGTTAGAATGTTTTCAACTCTTCTTGCAATTGAAGTAACGCTTTTTTCATCAGCCTTAATTCCTTCAATAATTTTAGCTTTCGCTTTATCAAATTCTTCTTGGCTAAATGTAGGGTTGATAACTCCATCAGACATTAATTCTAATATTCTTTTTGAATATCTAGATAAACCTGAAGCATAAGCACCGTTTGCCGAATAATTAATATTCGCTCCAAGGAAGTCTACTTCTTCATTAAAGTCGTCCTTTGAGATTTTTTCTGTTCCACTTCCTAATAAAGAGCTTAGCAAATCAGAAACACCTTTTTTGTTTCCTTCCGCATATGGAGGATTGTCAAGTGTTAAACTATACGTTACTCTAGGAAGTTTTGAATTTTCTACAACTAAAACTTTAAGTCCGTTTTTCAACGTAAAACTTTGAGGTTTTTTAATGTTAACCGTTGGTGAAGGTCCAGATTTTGGTTGCGTTCTATCTTGTGCTTGCATTGTTATTGTTAAAAATAAACAGGCTGCTATATAAACTATTTTTTTCATAATAAATATCTTAGTTTTTCGCTTTTTCTGCAGTTGGTACATAATCTAAAATCAATCTTTGATTTGGTTTTAAATATTTGTTTGCTACTTCTTTAATTTCTTCTCTAGTAATTGAACGGTAAATATCAATTTCAGTATTAATTAAATTAATATCTCCATAAAGTAAGTAGTAAGTTGCTAAATTATCAGCAATACCTTCAACACTTGCGTTGTTGTTTACATATTGGCTTTCAAACTTATTTTGTAATTTTAAATAATCTTTTTCAGAAATTAATTCTGTTTGCATTTTTAAAATTTCATCATCAATTTCTTTCAACATGTCAGCAGTTGTATTTGTTCCCATTGGTAAACCATAAATGAAATACAAACTGTAATCTTCTTGACTGTAATTAAAAGCTCCAATTTGTAAAGCCATTTTCTTTTCGTCTACCATTTTTTTGTAAAGTTTAGAACTTTTACCGTCAGATAAATAAGAAGAAATCATATCTAAAACTCTAGCATCTCTTGTTTTCATTGATGGAGTTCTATATGAAGCAACAAGCATAGGAATTTGAATATTTGGATCTTCCCATGAAGCTTTAAATTCTTTAGTAATAGGTTCCTCTACTGCTTTAGTTCTTGTAACTGGAGTCCCTTTTGGGATAGCAGCAAAGTATTTTTTAATCCATTCTTTAGCTTGTGCTTTGTCAAACTGACCTGCGACAACTAAAACCGCATTATTAGGGATGTAGAATTTCTTATTGAAAGCTTGAAACTCTTCTAAAGTTGCAGCATCTAAATGCTCCATTTCACCAATAGTAGTCCATCTGTATGGGTGATTTTTAAACATGTTTTCTTTAACAGCCTTGATAAGGTTCCCGTAAGGTTGATTGTCTACACGCAGTCTCTTTTCTTCCTTTACAACTTCATTTTGAGTATCAACACCTATTTGATTAATTACAGGATGCATTAATCTTTCCGATTCCATCCACAAAGCTAATTCTAAGTTGTTAGAAGGAAATATTTCATAATAATATGTTCTGTCGTCAGTAGTATTTGCATTGTTTTGACCACCATTAGCCGTAACAATTTTAAACCACTCACCGCGTTCGATGTTTTTTGTTCCTTCAAATAATAAATGTTCGAAAAAGTGAGCAAAACCAGTTCTGTTTGGCTGTTCATCCTTTGCTCCTACATGGTACATTACTGATGTAATAACTACTGGAGCTGAATTATCTTGATGCAAAACAACATGGAGTCCATTGTCTAAATCAAACTCTTCAAATTCTACTTTTTGCGCATTAGCAGAAGCGCTAATAAATAGAGCTGTACTTAAAGCCATTAAAGATTTTTTCATAAATTAATTATTGTTTAGTATTCTTCTTATAGATCAATTAGACGTAAATTTAAGATATTGTTACATATTAATGACGTCTTTTTTAATTTAAAAAAAATATTTAATTAGATATAATTGTTTGATATAATTATTGTTGTATATTTGCAAACTTGAAAAATTAACTAAATACACATTTGTTATGTATGCAATCGTAGAGATAGCAGGGCAACAATTTAAAGTAAGCAAAGACCAAAAGGTTTATGTACACCGTTTAGCAGAACAAGAAGGAGACAAGGTTTCTTTTGATAAAGTTATGTTATTAGACGATAATGGTACTATTACCCTAGGCGCCCCAGCTATAGATGGAGCTTCAGTTGAAGCAAAAATCTTAAAACACCTTAAAGGAGACAAAGTAATTGTTTTCAAAAAGAAAAGAAGAAAAGGTTACAAAGTTAAAAATGGTCACAGACAATCTTTAACTCAAATTGTAATTGAAGGAATTCAATCTTCAGGAGCAACTAAAAAAGCTGCACCTAAGAAAGAAACTGCTCCTAAAACAGAAGCTGCGCCAAAAGCAAAAGCATCTAAAAAAGGTGATGATTTAAAAAAGATTGAAGGAATTGGACCAAAAGCTGCTGAGGCTTTAGTTGCTGCAGGAGTAGATACTTTTGCTAAATTAGCTTCAACTAGTGTTGATTCAATCAAAGAAATTTTTGATGCATCAGCTTCAAAATTATCTCATTTAGATCCAACAACTTGGGCTCAACAAGCAACTTTAGCTGCTGAAGGGAAATGGGATGAATTACAAAAATTACAAGACGAGTTAAACGGTGGTAAAGCTGTTTAATTAATTATTAACTTAAAAACTTAAACATCATGGCTCACAAAAAAGGTGTCGGTAGTTCGAAGAATGGTAGAGAATCAGAATCGAAACGTTTAGGCGTAAAGATTTATGGTGGTCAAGCAGCTATTGCTGGGAATATCATTGTAAGACAAAGAGGTTCTAAACATAATCCAGGTGAAAATGTTTACATGGGTAAGGATCATACTTTGCATGCAAAAGTTGATGGAATTGTACAATTCCAAAAGAAGAAAGATAATAAATCTTTTGTTTCTATTACTCCATTTGAGGCGTAATATTGACTTATGTAAATATAAAAAACCCAATTCTTACGGATTGGGTTTTTTTTATTTCTTTATTTTCAAAGTCTCTAACTGAAATTTAATATTACTTAAAAACAATTTAAACACATTGTTCTGCAAATGCTTTTAAACAGTATTTTTACTTAAAACACATCTTCCAATAGGGAATAACCTTGACACAAAGGCTCTTTAATCGGTTAAAAAACTTCTAACACAAAGTGTTAAAATAAAAAAAATGCCTAATCATACAATTAGGCATTTTAATTAATTAATCAATAGCTTACTCAAAAATAATCTTTCTTGTAAGTTTTATATTCTCACCTTCTAAGTTTAATAGATAAACACCAGATTGATAATTTTTAACATTAATTGATTGCTCTAATGAGAAGTCATTTATTTCGTTTGAATAAACGACTCTTCCGTTTAAGTCTACTAAACTAACTTTTAATGAACCTGAATAATTAGCAATTGCAATATTAACAATACCATTAGAAGGGTTAGGATATATATTTATCCTATTATCAACAACAACATCTTGATTAGATAAAACTGTACTTGTAAACATCCCAGAGAAAATACCTCTTCCGTAAGTTGCAGCAAAAACAGTGTTGTCATTTCTTAAATCTAAATCTACAACTTTAACATTACTCATACCATTATAAGACTGATTCCATGTTGGAGATGCACTACTAAAGTTATTTGTATACCAAACTCCAAGCTCAGTTCCTATAATAACTTCTTCAAGATTTAATGGGTTTTGCAAAATTGCTTTTACAGGAATATCAGGAAAATTACCTTCTTTATTTTGCCATGTAGTTCCACCATTTGAAGTGTACCAAATACTAATTACATTATAATTATGCATGGTAACAAAAATCTCATTTTCCGATTGACCGTATTCCACATCAGAAATACTTCCTACAAAACCTGATCCTGTTATATCAGTCCATGTAGCAAATGAATTTGCATTTGTTAGCTTCAACAATTTACCATTTCTACAACCTATCAAAAGAGTGGTTGAAGTAGTTGTATATTTAGAAACTGTCATTGCAGTTGCTGAACTAGTCAACAAAGCATTTGTTAAAAGTGTTTTTCCAACTGTTCCTGACTTAAGGTTAGTATACCTTCTAATTTGGTAAACAGGGGCTGAAGTAGAGTAATCAGCATATAAAATATCTAAACTAGAGTCTAAAGTCATTGGCGCAATAAATGCACCATTACTTCCCGACTCACTATTTATTACTCGTGTAGCTCCTGCAGTAGTTCTATAATTAATACTATTATTGTATACATAATTAGAAATATAATATTTATCAACACCTTGATCAAACATTGTATAAGCACCATCTCCACCTTGAGATTGGAAACTAGCGTTTATACCCGCACCTACACCGCCGAAATACTGTGTTCCATTGTCTTGAGCACCTGCTGCAAAATATTCTCCTGATAAATTTCCTCCTGTAGCCCCCGTTGGAGCAACTCCAACACTATAAAACTGAGTAATATTTAAACCTCTATTTCTAGAAACAATAGTTGCTCCCGAATTACTTGAGTAAAACACACCTCCATCATTTCCAAAAACCATTACAGTTGAGCTCCCGTTTGCAAAAGCCATACCATGCTGATCTGAATGTACATTATTATAACCCCCAAGACCATACCAATGACTAATTTGAGACCAACTAGAGCCCGAATTTGAAGATTTAAACAAATCAATACCACCGGCATAAGCAATTTGGTCATTATTTGGATCAACTTCTAACATTAAATCATAAAAAGCTTGTCCCCTTGTAAAATCTGTTCCCATGCTTGTTTCCACATCAATAGGCACAGCTAATGTTGTAGTAGTCGCAAATCCATTATCAGTTCTATATAAGCCTACAGCTGCCGTTGTTGATAATTCTGCTAAAACATAAACTTTATCTGCAGCTTGTTTTGAAACAGCTATCTGAACTCTATCTCCATTTGCAACAGCATACCTTTGTGTAAAAGTATTACCATCAGTAGAAGAAAAGATAATTCCCCCTCCATCACCATAAACTACACTCCCAGTTGTTGAAAGCCATATTTTATTGTCAACCCCAATTTCAATATCATTTGGACAATGTTTATTCCCAGAAAATGTTAATGGTAAACTTACTTCTGTCCAAGTTGAACCTCCATTTACTGACTTATACAATCCAAAAGCAGGTCCTCCTAAATATGTTGCAGCATTAGCAGAACCGTAAAAAGAGTCTCCAGCAGCTACATAAATTTCAGAAGTTCCCCCATTATTCCTAACTTTTATATCATTGATATGTTGCTGGCCAGGAACCAAGTTACCTGTAAACCCTCCTGTAACGGTTGGATTTATTGTACCATTAACACTTCCTGCTCCTAGAGCAGCTTCTAAAATATCTCCATCTGATTGAGAAATCATCACTGAAGGAATGGTAATTGTAGCATCAGTTCCTCCCATTGGGATTGGGGTACCACCAACGTTATTCATCATAATTACAGCAACGGCCCCAGCATCTTGTGCAGCTTTTACTTTTATAACAAAAGAACACGAACCTCTTCTGATTAGAGCAATTTTACCATTTAATGCCGCAGCATTAGTTATTGTTTCACACCCATCAGAAGCTGGGGCTGTATTATCTTGAACAAGAACGATATCACGTGTTAAAGGCAAAGAACTTAAATCTCCAAATGCTGTTGTAGGATAACTAGCATAATTACCGGCAATTCCAGTTGGGCTATTAATTGTAATTGAAGACTCAGATTCAAATGTTGTAGGACCTGTAATTCCACCAAATATATTTGTCCATGTTGTTCCTCCATCAGTAGATTTCCAAACTCCATCTCCATTAACATCTCCACCAACATATGACTCACCCGTACCTACATAAAATACATTAGAGTTATTCGGGTCAACAGCAATTGAAGTAACGGCTAAATTATCTGGAATATTTACTCTTGACCATGTTGAAAGTGAATTAGAAATATTAGTATTTTTCCACAAACCACCACTTACTCCACCAGCAAAAACAGTCTCATTTGTTACATCATTTGGATCGAATAGAACTGCCCTAACACGTCCTCCAACATTATTAGGACCTCTTTCCACCCAATTATTATCACTTGCGTCTCCTGGCGTTCTTCCAGCAGCAAGATCTGCAGCTCTTTCGTCAGCAAGTTTTTTTCTTAAAAGCGCAACATTTATAGGATTAGGTTTTCCAGTTGAAGGGTCTATAGTTAATTCCCATTCTTGCTCATAATATTTATTAGGAGGCAATCCAGCTGATTTTCTTTCAGACTTTGATAATTGCATACTATTCTTGAAAGGAGAATTTGCTAAAAAATTTTCATGTTTTTTTCTTAAAACTTCTATCTCTGATAAATCTTTTGTTTCTTTTTGTGACGAAACTTGAGTTTTTACAGAAACTTTTTTTTCTTTTTCAAGAACCTTTACAACTTCATCAGTATTAGCAGTAATGACATTTTGAGATTCTTCTTTAACAGCTTTAACTGTGATTTCATTTGTTTTATTTAATAGTTGCTCATCATTTTTAGATTTTGAACAACTAAAAAACAAAAATGCAACAAAACTTAAAATTAAGAGTACATTTTTTTTCATAATATAGTTTTTTGGGTAATTTGAACAAAGAAAGCACATTTTTTTTACTTTTAGAAATAAAAATTGTGATATTCTTATAATTTTAACTCTTGTTTGATTGAATTGTATTAAATAACTGTAAAGCTTTACCATCAGTAAGCATAGAAACAAAGTGACAGATGTTCAACAATCTATCATAAAGGGATGCTTTTTCTTGTTGGTAACGCTCCGGCAACAATTTCAAGATTAAATTATCATAATTCGAAGGGTTTCCATTTGATTTATTGATATAAGCTGTGCAAAAAACATCTAAAAGGACATTGATTACTTTATAGCCAATTACTTCTTTTTCAATTACTTCTTTGCTTTGGTATACGTTTTTAACACTAATTTTTATAATATCATCCATTTGTGCTTTGTACTGACTTTTGTCCATTATCGCAAAAGGGAAGTTGCCTGAAAGTATTGCTTCTTCATTTGCCATAAATATCTTTACTGCATCTTGAATTAAACTTCCAATAGCCAAAGCACGTAAATAACTTATTCTATCTTCTGTAGTGGTAAGTTCGTTGTATTTTTTAGAATCGATTCCGTTTTTGACTAATTTGATTAAGTATTCTAATGCAAATTCTTCTTGAATTAACCCTAAGTTAATTCCATCTTCAAAATCGATAATGGTATAACAAATATCATCTGCTGCTTCTACTAAATAAGCCAACGGATGACGTTCAAAACCAATATCATTCCCAGATTTATTTGGAATTAAACCCAATTCTTTTGCGACTTCAGCAAAGAATTCTTTGTCTTGTTGAAAGAACCCGTATTTTTTATCGCAAATGTTTTTGGTTGGTTTTTTAGGCAAACTTTCTTTTGGATATTTTGTGAAAGTTCCAAGCGTTGCATAGGAAATTCTTAATGCCCCTTCTATCCCCTCACGAGAAGAAGTAAGCACCGAAAAACCATTTGCGTTTCCTTCAAAATCAATTAAATCTTGCCATTCTTTATCAGAAAGCTGGTCTTTATATTGTTGTCCGTTTCCGTTTGTGAAGTATTCGCCAATTGCTTTTTCACCAGAATGACCGAAAGGCGGATTTCCAATATCGTGTGCTAATGAAGCTGCTGCAACAATGGCTCCAAAATCGTTCATTTGGTAACCGTGAATTTCAGCCAAATAAGGCCTTTTTTCTAAAACTTGTTTCCCAACTAATCTCCCTAAAGAACGACCTACAACCGAAACTTCTAAACTGTGCGTTAATCTTGTGTGTACAAAGTCGGTTTTTGATAATGGAATAACTTGTGTTTTGTCTTGTAAACTACGAAACGCTGCCGAAAATATAATTCGGTCGTAATCGACTTCAAATCCTAAACGTGTATCGTCTTGTTCTTTTCGTAGTCGTTTACTTGTGTCGCCTTGTCTTTTTAAAGACAAAAGTTGTTCCCATTGCATCATAATGATTTAAGATTTTTGATTAACGATTTTTAATTTCAGAATTAAAATTTACTCTTTATCGTTTGCTAAAAAGAATACTTTTGATTTTTTTGGGTATTTATCGTAACTGATATCGCTTGGGTTTTCAATTATTGACTTGATGTTTACCTCATCACCAATTTTAAAACCAGCTACTACTTGTTTGTAATCTAACAAATAAGGACCACAGAAGAAATTTCCATCTGCATCTTTCTCAATAATTCCTGTATGAACTCCTTTTTTTTCTTTTGACATGTCTTTTTTATTTTATTTTTCAAATGTACGAATTGAAATGCAATTTTTATATAAAAGAAAAAGTGTCAGAAACAAACTGACACTTTTAATAAAATTATAATAATAGTTTTGCAACTTCAACAATTGCTTTTATCAATGTAGTAAGTAATTTGGTCTTTTGCCACCATTTAAATCTACCTTTTCGCATTCTTTATTGGATTTTAAAAATTAATAAATTGAATATTCTAAAAAAACTCAAGCTTCATAAAGTCTCGGAGCTATATCTTTCAATTTTAACATTTTATACAACAAAAAAACTTGGTGGTGTGATATCGATTTTATACTTTTGAAGTATGAAAAAAGTAGGTGAGGTAACCTCATCATCTTTATAGCTTAAAAATATAAATGGCCGGCAAGCTTTTAAATTTTAAGTTCCAAGTTAGGGATGTTGTAAAGCGTCCCTTTTTTTATACAATTTGTTTTTTTATTCCCTCAGCATTTATTTTAGAGATTATAATTCTTATAAAAGGCTTCAATTAAGAAGCCTTTATTATTATATATTGTTGATTATTTTGTAGTTTAAGAACCGCACATTTCACAGTCTTCTGGTCCTGCATCTTTAGCGCGAGCTAACATTGCTTTGAACTCATCTTCTGTCATTGCTGCATTTTCAGTTTCTACTGCAACGGCAATTGGTTCCGCTTTTTTATCGTTATTTAAAGTAAACTTAATAGCATCTACCGCAGCTTTTGTTCTTAAGTAGTACATTCCTGTTTTTAAGCCGCTTTTCCAAGCATAAAAATGCATAGAAGTTAATTTTGCCATTGTAGCGCCTTCCATAAACAAGTTTAACGATTGCGATTGATCAATAAAATAACCTCTTTGACGAGACATGTCAATAATGTCTTTCATACTCAATTCCCAAACTGTTTTGTACAATTCTTTAATGTCTTGAGGAATGATATCAATATTTTGAATAGAACCGTTATTACGCATGATTTCTTGCTTAAGATTTTCATTCCATAAACCAAGTTCTACTAAATCGTATAATAAATGTTTGTTAACAACAATGAATTCTCCAGACAATACTCTACGTGTATAAATATTTGAAGTATACGGTTCGAATGCTTCGTTATTTCCTAAAATTTGAGAAGTTGAAGCAGTTGGCATTGGCGCTAATAATAATGAGTTACGCACTCCGTTTGCCATTACTTCAGTTCTTAATGCTTTCCAATCCCATCTTCCAGATAAATCTTCGTCTTTTATGTTCCAAAGATTGTATTGGAATTCTCCTTTAGAAATTGGTGAACCTTCAAACGTTGAATATGGTCCTTCTTCTTTTGCTAATTCCATTGAAGCTGTAACTGCTGCAAAGTAAATTGTTTCGAAAATTTCTTCGTTTAATTTCTTAGCTTCATCACTTGTAAACGGCAACCTTAGTAAAATAAAAGCATCTGCTAAACCTTGTACTCCTAATCCAATTGGACGGTGACGCATGTTTGAATTCTCTGCTTCAATTACTGGATAATAATTTCTATCAATTACTCTGTTTAAGTTACGCGTAATTCTTTTGGTAACATCAAATAAGAATTGGTGATTGAATTTACCATCTTCTACAAACATTGGCAATGAAATAGAAGCCAAGTTACATACTGCAACCTCATCTGGCGATGTATATTCTAAAATTTCAGTACATAAATTAGAAGAACGAATAGTTCCTAAGTTCTTTTGATTTGATTTTCTGTTTGCTGCATCTTTGTACAACATATATGGAGTTCCTGTCTCAATTTGAGATTCAAGAATTTTTTCCCATAATTCACGAGCCTTAATGGTTTTTCTTCCTTTTCCAGCTTGTTCATATGATAAGTATAATGCTTCAAATTCATCTCCATATACATTATCTAAACCTGGACATTCATTTGGACACATTAAAGTCCAAGCTGCATCTTCTTCAACACGCTTCATGAATAAATCACACATCCACATTGCGAAGAATAAATCACGAGCACGCATTTCTTCTTTTCCGTGATTTTTCTTTAAATCTAAGAAATCAAAAATATCTGCATGCCAAGGCTCAATATAAATTGCAAAACTACCTTTACGTTTTCCACCACCTTGATCTACGTAACGAGCCGTATCGTTAAATACACGTAACATAGGTACAATTCCGTTTGAAGTACCGTTTGTTCCACGAATGTATGAACCTGTTGCTCTTACATTATGAATTGCTAAACCAATTCCTCCGGCAGATTGAGAAATTTTTGCAGTTTGTTTTAATGTATCGTAAATACCATCAATACTATCATCTTTCATTGTTAACAAGAAACAAGATGACATTTGCGGTTTTGGTGTTCCTGCGTTGAATAAAGTAGGCGTTGCATGTGTGAAGAATTTCTTCGACATTAACTCATACGTTTCAATAGCTGATTCGATATCGTTTAAATGAATACCAATAGAAACACGCATTAACATGTGTTGCGGACGCTCAACAATTTGTCCGTTTATTTTTAATAAATAGGAACGCTCTAAAGTTTTAAAACCGAAATAATCGTAATTAAAATCGCGATTATAGATAATTGTAGAATCTAACTTTTCAGCATTTTCCATAATTACATTATATACTTCCTCTGAAAGTAAAGGTGCTTTTTTACCTGTACGAGGATTCACATAATGATACATCTCTGTCATTGTTTCAGAGAATGATTTAGTAGTGTTTTTATGTAAATTAGAAACAGCAATACGCGCTGCTAACTGAGCATAATCAGGATGCGTAATAGTCATAGATGCAGCCGTTTCCGCAGCTAAATTATCTAACTCTGAAGTACTTACGCCGTCATATAAACCTTCAATTACACGCATAGCAACCTTAACCGGGTCGACTAACTCGTTTAACTCGTAGCATAAAAATCTAATTCTATCTGTAATTTTATCAAACATTACAGGTTCTCTTCTACCATCTCTTTTTACTACATTCATATGACTTTTGCTTTTAGTTTGTTTTATTTATTTTGTATTCTTTTGATTGCTTACTTATTAAAAGTCTGCATCAAAGCTTATTTTTCCAGATTCTGAATCGGTGTTCATTACACCTGCTTTTTGATATTCAGCAACACGTTTTTCAAAGAAATTAGTTTTCCCTTGTAATGAAATCATATCCATAAAATCGAATGGGTTTGAAGAGTTATATTCTCTTTCACAACCTAATTCTACCAATAATCTATCCGTTACAAATTCTAAGTATTGCGTCATTAAAGTTGCATTCATACCTATTAAACTTACTGGAAGCGACTCTGTAATGAATTCTCTTTCGATAGTTAAAGCATCTATAATAATTTCTCTAATTCTTGCTTTTGGCACTTTATTTACCAAGTGATGATTATGCAAATGCACGGCGAAATCACAATGCACACCTTCATCACGAGAAATTAATTCGTTCGAAAAAGTTAATCCTGGCATTAACCCACGTTTCTTTAACCAGAAAATTGAACAGAATGCTCCTGAAAAGAAAATTCCTTCTACGGCTGCAAAAGCAATTAATCGTTCTGCAAACGAATCAGATTCAATCCATTTTAAAGCCCAATCTGCTTTTTTCTTAATTGCAGGAAAAACTTCAAGTGCATGAAACAATTTATCTTTTTCAACCTCATCTTTAACATAAGTATCAATTAAAAGAGAATAGGTTTCACTGTGAATGTTTTCCATCATGATTTGAAATCCATAAAAGAATTTCGCTTCAGCATATTGCACTTCGTTTACGAAATTTTCTGCTAAATTTTCATTTACGATTCCGTCAGAAGCTGCGAAAAATGCCAAAATATGTTTGATGAAATATTTTTCATCATCGCTTAATTTATTATTCCAGTCTGAAATGTCTTGGTGTAAATCAATCTCTTCAGCAGTCCAAAAACTAGCTTCCATTTTCTTATACCATTCCCATATATCATGGTGTTTAATTGGAAAAATAACAAAACGGTCTTTATTTTCTTGTAATATTGGTTCGACTACTGACATAGTTACTTGATTTTTATTGTTTTAAAAAGAATAATATTTACTTCTAATGGGGTTTACAAAGTTTGTCATTTGAAACGAGAAATGAAAGTCAAACTTATTCACAATTAAGCCAAGTTTTTAACAACGAGTAAAAAAATTCCTACTCCTTGTGAAGGATTTAATTTATTGATTATCAACTATTTAAATAAAATAAAAAACAGAGGAAAACCACTCTTATCAGCGATTAAACCTACTGTTAAAGAGTGTTTTACAGAATACGCAAAAGGGGTTACTTTTTTAAATCTTCGGCAATTTTTTCTAATTCAGAATACCATTCTTCTCCAAATTTTCTAACTAGTGCTTCTTTTACAAATTTATAGATAGGAACACCAAGTTCTTTTCCTAATTCGCAAGCATCAGAACAAATATGCCATTTGTGATAATTAACCGCAGAAAAATCAGAGTATTCTTTTACACGAATAGGGTATAAGTGACAAGAAACTGGTTTTTTCCAATCAACAATACCTTCGTTATACGCTTGTTCTATTCCGCAAAGCGCAGTGTCTTTGTCAAAAATTACATACGCACAGTCTTTACCATCAATTAAAGTAGTTTCAAGCTCACCAAAATCAGAAACAGTATGTGTTCCTTGTTCTTCGATTGCTGCAATTCCTTCAGGACGAAGGAATGGCTTTACTTTTGGATAAATTTCTGCTAATATTTTAGTCTCTGCTTCGTCTAAAGGTGCACCAGCATCTCCGTCCACACAACACGCTCCTTTACAAGCAGATAAATTACAAACGAATTCTTTTTCTAGAATCTCTTCGGAAATAATGGTTTTATTTAACTGAAACATCTTAAAATAATTAGTTCACAAAGATAGCTATTTGATTTTTGATTGAAGATTGTTGAATAAAGATTTTGATTGTATTTCTAATTAATAAAGTATCGTTAAAATGAATTTAGCATTCATTACTTATATTTATATTTGCAAAAAATAAATGTAAGATGTTTGACTGGAAAGAGATTTTTACCATAAGTATGATTCTATTCGCTGTTATTGATATTGTAGGAAGCATTCCTATTATTGTTGATTTACGCAGTAAAATTGGCCATATTCAGTCTGAAAAAGCTACAATTGTTGCAGCAATAATTATGATTGCGTTCTTATTTGTAGGAGAAGAAATTTTAAAATTAATTGGCATTGACGCTAATTCATTTGCCGTTGCGGGTTCGTTTGTATTATTCTTTTTAGCACTAGAAATGATTTTAGGAATTCGACTTTACCGAGAAGACAATCCTACAACTGCTTCAATTGTTCCCATTGCTTTTCCTTTGATTGCTGGGGCTGGAACCATGACTACATTGCTTTCTTTAAGAGCAGAATACGACAAAATAAATATTATTATTGCCATAATAATTAACGTAATTGTGGTTTATGCTGTTTTAAAATTGTCTGGTAAAATTGAAAAAATATTGGGCGTTAACGGATTAGGCATAATACGTAAAATATTTGGCGTAATATTGCTTGCTATATCAGTTAAGCTTTTTGCAGCAAACGTAAAAGGTTTGTTTATTTAAAAAACTAAATTTAGATTAAAATGAAAATATTTACATACATCGTTATTGTCTTAGCCATATTACTAATTGGTTTAAACATTACTCAGATTGATCCAAAAAATCCTTTTGAAGGAAATTCTTCAGTTGCCCTAATTGGAATTGTTGCTACATTATGTGCAGTTATTTTAATTGTCATTTTAAAAATGTCAAAAACTATTGAAGAAAAAACAAAAAACTTGTAATTTATGTTCGATGCTTTAATTATTGGAGGAGGTGTTTCTTCAGTTTCATGTGCACTTGTATTAGGTTCGGCTCATAAAAAACCTTTTGCCGAAAATAAAAAAATTGGAGTTATTGTACATCAAAAGGCATCTTCTTTACAAAATGCCGTTTTTAATAACGCATATGGCATTCCAAAAGGCAAATTAGGATCAGAACTACTTACTGAAACTACTGAGCAATTAAAAGAATTGTATCCTCATGTTGTGCAAATTGAAGATGAAAAGGTTTTAAAAATTGAAAAACAAACTAAAGGTTTTTTAGTTGAAACCAATAAAAATAAATACACTTCAAAAATTGTTATTATAGGTATTGGAGCTGGTAATCCGTTTACCATTGAAGGCTTAGAGAACTACGTTATTCCTCATAAAAAACTTCCGCTAGAAAAAAACAGAATTCAGCTTAAAAATGAAGATCATTTTGTTGAAGAAGGTATTTATGTAATTGGTGTTTTAGCCGGACATAGAAGCCAACTTGCTATTGCATCAGGAAGTGGCGCAAGTGTAGCTACAGATGTATTAACGTTATGGAATGAAGGAAAACAAACTATGGTTCATGAAGCTGTGAATAAATAAAGTTATTTAATTTCCAACACCTTCTTTACCATTTCATCTTCATTTAAAATGATTTGGTAATACTCCTTTTCATCAAACAGTTGTTTGACAAATTCGGCAAATAAATAATTATTTACTTTTTCTTTTTCAGAAGAAAAGTTTAAAATAAATCCACTTTGTGCAACGTATTTTTTAAAACCTGATAAATACTTTTCATTATTCAGTAACTCTTCTCTTAATTGTTCTTTTGTTAATTTATTAAAAAAGTTTCTATCATTGTCTATTTGTTCAAAAACATAATAACTTAACAATCCAGATTGCATTATCATGAGAGTAACATCATCCATGTTTTTAGCTTGAAAAGGCACAAAAATATCAGGAGATATTCCGCCTCCGCCGTAAACGATTCTTCCTTTTTTGGTTTTAAACTTTAAACTGTCGGCTACCTTAATTGTGTCTGCTTCATATAATTCTCCGCTTTCAAAACGCTTTTCAAACTCATTAAAATATTGCGCTCCTTTGTCTGCATAAGGTTTTTGTATAGAACGACCAGAAGGCGTGTAATATCTTGCAACCGTTAATCTAACAGCAGATCCATCTCCTAAAGGCATTTCTCTTTGCACCAATCCTTTTCCAAAAGATCTTCTACCTACAATTGTTCCTCTATCGTTATCTTGAACCGCACCTGCTAAAATTTCACTTGCTGAAGCGCTATTTTCATTAATTAGAATATAGACTTTTCCGTTTTCAAAATCTCCTTTATTAGTTGCTAATGTTTTGTCTATATTACCTTTTTTATTTTTCGTTTTAACTATTAATACATTTTCTTTTAAAATTTCATCAGCAATTTGATTGGCAATTTCTAAATAACCGCCTCCGTTATCTCTTAAATCGATAATTAATTCATTCATGCCTTGTTTTTTCAAATCTAAAAGTGCTTTATGGAATTCGGTATAAGTAGTTTCTGCAAATCGGTTTATTTTAATGTAACCTTTCTTGTTATTAACCATTAAGGCTACATCAACGCTTTTTATTGGAACAACTCCCCTAGTTACAGTAAATTTAAATTTTTTATTGACTGATTTTCTATAAACTAAAAGTTCAATTTTTGAATTCTCTTGCCCTTTTAACTTAGCTAATAAAGTATCGTTTGTAATATTTTTATCGAACAATTGCGTTTTACCTGCAAATAAAATTCGGTCACCCGCTAAAATTCCTGCTTTTTCTGAAGGACCATTAGGTATTGGTTTAATAACAGCTAATGAATCTTTATACATATAAAAATTTACTCCAATCCCTACGAAGTCACCTTTCATGCTTTCGTTTACAAATTGAAGTTCGTTTTTAGCAATATAAACTGAATGTGGGTCTAAATTTTCAAGAATTCCATTTACGGTTAAATCTACTATAGAATCAGTATTGATTTCATCAACATATTCTCTTTCGATAAAATCTATGAGTTTATTAAGCTTATGTTTATATGTGTTTTTACCAGAAAGTTCAGGAGAATTATTCAAGTTATTACCCAAAAGCAATCCAAAAGCAACTGCCATTGCAATTATGATGGGAAAATAAATCTTATTAACTTTCATGTGTAATTATTTACTTAAGTCTGGAAACAATTCTACTTCTACTCCTGCTTTTCTTAAAAAATCTACACCTGAAGTATCTTTATATTCTTCGTGATAAACGACTCTTTTTATTCCGGATTGATGGATTAACTTACTACAATCTTTACAAGGAGAAAGAGTAATATATAACGTAGCGTTTTCACATGATTGTGTAGAACGTGCAACTTTTGAAATCGCATTTGCTTCTGCATGTAAAACATACCATTTTGTAAGATTGTCTTCATCTTCACAGCAATTTTCAAATCCAGAAGGTGTTCCATTGTAACCATCAGAAATAATCATTCTGTCTTTTACAATAATGGCTCCAACTTGTTTTCTTTTACAATAAGACAACTGTCCCCATTCTTTAGCAATTCTCAAATAAGCTTTGTCGTATTTTGATTTTTTCTCTGACATTATCTGTTCCAAATTTCATTTTCAATTAACATTGGCAAAACTAAACCAATTATAAAAGCTGACAATACTAATGCCCAATCTCTTTTAGAAAATCTAAAAAATGTTTGCGCTATGTAACTAATTACAAGAACTACAAATACTACAATTATTTGTGAAGCTTCTATTCCTAATGCAAATTCTAATAACGGTAATAATTTATCAGCTGCGCTTCCTGGCAAAATAGAATTAAAATAATTTGAAAAACCTAATCCATGAATTATTCCAAAAAACAAAGTAACAACAGCAACAAAAGAAATGCTTTCTTTTCTTGATGATTTTCCGGCGGTAAAAAGATGAAATACAGCGGTAATTAGTATCGTAATGGGAATTAAAAACTCAACATATTTTGGAGCAATAACTACTGTTCCAAAAACAGACAATATTAATGATAATGTATGTCCTAATGTAAAAAGAGAAACCAATAAAAAAATACGTTTCCAGTCCTTAAAAGCATAAGGAACCATTAAAGCAATTAAAAACATTACATGATCATAAGCATGAATGTCTAATACATGATCGAGACCTAATTTAAAATAAAGCCAGAATTGGGACATGAGTAAGTGTATTTTGATTTATTCAAACTTACAATTTATTTTATAATTTATTAAACGCTTTAATAAAACCTTGCAATTTTTTTCTAAAAAATGAAATATAAAGTATATTTGCATAACATTAATACATATAGCTATGTCATTTTCAGATTTATTTGATAACGAATTTAAAAACAGAAATAAAAGTCATTTTTCTGCAATTGTTAGAGTTGCTTTGTCTGACGGAGAATTGTCTTCAGAAGAAAGAGAATTTTTAGACAAATTAGCAATTAGACTTGATATTTCAAAAACAGAATATGAAGAGATTTTAGAAAACCCTTCAAAATATCCTATTAACCCTCCAGTTTTATATACTCAAAGATTAGAGAGATTGTATGATTTAGCTAGAATGGTTTATGCTGATCATGTTTTGGGACCAAAACAAAAACAAATTTTAACTCGCCTTTCATTAGGTTTAGGATTTACACCAAGTAATGTTGAATACATTGTGAATAAAGCGCTTTCATTATTAGTTCTAAATGTAGATTTAGATACTTTTATGTATGAAATGCAACACATGAATAAATAAAAAAAAGAAAAGCCCTTCATTTAATTGTGAAGGGCTTTTATTATTATGAATTCTTCATGAATTCTTCGGCTTTTTCTACCATATTAAAACTTCCACAAAAGAACGGAACTCTTTGATGTAATTCTGTAGGTTGAATTTCCATAATTCTATTATAACCATCAGATGCTTTTCCACCTGCTTGTTCTGCTAAAAATGCCATAGGATTACATTCATATAACAATCTTAGTTTACCTTTTGGAGCTTTAGAACTTGTTGGATAAATATAAATTCCTCCTTTAATCATATTTCTGTGAAAATCAGAAACCAAACTTCCAATATATCTAGATGTATAAGGACGATCGCCTTCTTCTGCTTGACAATATTTTAAATAATTTTTAACTCCTTGAGGAAAATGAATATAATTCCCTTCGTTTATTGAATAAATGTGTCCGTCTTTAGAAAATTGCATATTGGGATGCGATAAGTAAAATGTTCCAATAGCGGGATTTAATGTAAATCCATTAACACCGTGACCTGTTGTATAAACAATCATGGTAGATGTCCCATAAATAACATAACCCGCAGCAACTTGTTGTGTACCGGGTTGTAAAAAATCGGCTTCTGTTACTGGAGTGCCTACTGGGGAAACTCTTCTATACACTGAAAATATTGTCCCCACTGAAACATTTACATCAATATTTGAAGAACCATCTAAAGGATCCATTAAAACAACATATTTATTATTATGACTGTTATCTGAACCTGCAACAGTAATGAAATCGTCATTTTCTTCGGAAGCAATTCCACAAACAATTTCTCTATTAATTAAAGTTTGAATAAACACTTCATTTGCATAAACATCTAACTTCTGTTGATCTTCTCCTTGAATATTTTGTTCTCCAGCAGCACCAACAATATCTACTAATCCTGCTTTGTTTACTTTATAATTGACAACTTTTGCTGCCAAACGAATAGAGTTAATTATTCTCGATAATTCTCCAGTTGAATATTGAAATGAGGTTTGATTTTCAATAATAAATTCGCCTAAAGTGGTATTTCTTTCTTCCATTAGTACTATGTGTTGTTGTGTTATGCTACAAATATCGTGTTTTTTGTGAAATGAGTAAATTATTTCGGTATATGTTTATCAGAATCTTATTTTTGTACATCATAAATAAATCTTTACCCAAATGATTATTCGAAAAGGAGAACCAAAAGACATGCAAGCTGTTTTAGATTTAATCATAGAACTTGCAATATTTGAAAAAGAACCCGATGCAGTTGTGGTTACTGTAGAGGATTTAATTCGCGATGGTTTTTCTGAACAACCGCTTTTTCATACTTTTGTTGCTGAAAGAGATAATGAAATTATTGGAATTGCTCTTTATTATTATCGATATTCTACTTGGAAAGGAAAAACTATTCATTTAGAAGATTTAGTGGTTAAAGAATCAGCTCGTGGAACTGGTGCTGGCATTGCTTTGTATAGCGAAATAATTAAACAGGGTAAAAAAGACAATGTGCGAAGAATTGAATGGAATGTTTTAGATTGGAATACAAATGCAATAGAGTTCTATAAAAAATCAGGTGCAAAAATATTAGAAGATTGGTATGTAGTACAAATGGATGAAGCAGGTATTGAATCTTTTGTAAAAAATAACTAGAGGATAAGATTATTTCGTTCCTCGTAATGACATAAAAATGAAAATATTTAAATTTGGTGGAGCTTCTGTAAAAGATGCTGATGGAGTAAAAAACGTATTGAATGTAATGCAGCAAGTAGGGCATGAAAATGTCTTAGTGATTATTTCTGCAATGGGAAAAACCACTAATGCTTTTGAAGAAGTAATTAAAAATTATTTCGAAAAATCTCCAGCTTTACAATCGTCTATTCAAGAAGTAAAAAAATACCACAATCAAATTTTATTAGATTTATTTGATGATGAAGAGCACGACGTTTTTTATACGGTAAACAGTCATTTTGAAGATTTAGAATATTTTATTAGGAGTAACAAATCGCCAAACTACAATTTTGTATACGATCAAATTGTAAGTTTTGGAGAACTTTTATCAACAACAATTGTTAGTGCTTATTTTAACGAAAACGGATTGTATAACAATTGGATTGATGTGCGTAATCTTATTAAAACAGATAACACATACAGAGATGCAAATGTAGACTGGGAAGCCACTCAAAAAAGAATTACAAAAAACATAAAAAAGAACACTTTAAACATTACACAAGGTTTTATAGGCGCAGATGACAATAACTTTACAACTACTTTAGGACGTGAAGGTTCCGATTATTCTGCAGCAATTTTTGCTTATTGTATAGGTGCAGAAAGTGTTACTATTTGGAAAGATGTACCAGGAGTTTTAAATGCTGACCCAAGATATTTTGAAAATGCTCTTTTATTGAATCAAATTTCATATAGAGAAGCAATTGAATTGGCTTTTTATGGAGCAAGTGTTATTCACCCAAAAACATTACAACCGCTTCAAAAAAAAGAAATTCCTTTATACGTAAAGTCATTTATTAACCCGCTTTTAGCAGGAACAAGTGTTTCTCGTGGAGCCGATTTAGAACCGCACATTCCTTGCTATATTGTTAAAAAAGGACAATTGTTACTTTCGCTTTCTTCGTTAGATTTTTCATTTATTATGGAAGAGCATATCAGCGAAATTTTTGCGCTATTTCACCAACATAAATTAAAAGTAAATCTAATTCAAAATTCGGCCATTAGTTTTTCCGTTTGTATTGAAGACAAATTCAATAATTTTATGGAAGTGAAAAATATTTTGGCTAAAAAGTTCAAAGTAACATTCAACGAGAATGTATCGCTTTACACGATTAGACATTTTGACGAAAACGTAAAAGAAATTGTAGAAAACAATAAAACGGTTTTGCTAAAACAAATTTCAAGAGAAACCATGCAAATTGTAACGAAAGAGTAGTTTATTTTACTTAATTGACTAAAGAATTAGGCTTATAAATACTACTTTTGAAAAATAAGAGTTATAGTATTTATGGCACAAAGGTGGATTTTATGGGTTTTTCTGTTTTTTGTTTCTGGCATATTTGCTCAAGAAATAGAAACCCCTTATAAATCTAAAAAAATAGCCGTTTCAAAAGACACAATTTTTATTGAAAAAGTAAGTATTAACCAGGCTTTCTTTAAAATTTTAGACAAAAGTGGAAACCCTATTGATTCTACAAATTATGAAATAGATTTTAGGAAAAGTACGTTAATTTTTAAAGATAATTTTAATTCGAATGATTCACTGACTGTTCGCTATTTAAAATTTCCAGAATTTTTAACCAAAACTTATTCGATTTACGATGATGACAAAGTCGTTTCAAACGAAGCGGGAAAACTTTACACCATAAAAAACGAAACAAAAAATAATTTTAAACCTTTTGATGGCCTAACCACTTCTGGAAGTATTTCTCGAGGAATTACTGTTGGGAACAATCAAAACACGGTAGTAAATTCAAATTTAGATTTACAGATTACAGGAAAAATTTCAGATAAAGTAAATCTTAGAGCTTCTATTCAAGACAGTAATATTCCATTACAAGATGGTGGATATTCCCAAAAATTAGATGAGTTTGATCAAATTTTCATTGAATTATTTTCAGATAATTGGAACATAAGAGCAGGTGATTTATTTTTAGAAAACAGGCAATCTCAATTTTTAAATTTCAACAAAAAAGTTCAAGGTCTTTCTACACATTTCACTTTGGGCACACCCGAAAAAAAGACCGAAATTTTTGCCTCAGCAGCATTAGTACGTGGTCAATATGCAAGAAGTACGTTTACTGGTCAAGAAGGAAATCAAGGTCCGTATAAATTAAAAGGGAATAATGGCGAATTATATGTTTTAGTAATTTCAGGTTCTGAACGTGTTTATGTAAACGGAATTTTACTAGAACGCGGAGAAAACAACGATTATATAATTGATTATAATGCAGGCGAAGTCATTTTTAATTCGGTTTTTCCTATCACTTCTGAAATGCGTATTAATATAGAATATCAATATACCGATAGAAATTTTACGCGTTTTGTAACCTACGGAGGAATAACGCACGAACAAGAAAAGTTTAAAATTGGTGGTTTTATTTATTCTGAAAACGATGTAAAAAACCAACCTTTACAACAAAATTTATCGACGGAACAAGTTGATATTTTGCAAGATGCTGGTGACGACAGTGCTTTAATGACAGCTCCTTCTGCTTATTTAGATTCGTATTCTGATAATAAAATTTTATACAAAAAAGAGTTTATTGGAGCTGTCGAAGCCTTTGTTTTTTCTAATGATGAAACAGATGAATTATATAACGTACGATTTACTTTCGTAGGAAACAATCTTGGAAATTACATTTTAAGTAACAGCAATACAATTGGAAAAATTTACGAATATGTGGCTCCGGTTGCTGGAATTCCTCAAGGAAATTTTGAACCAACTATTCCGTTAATTGCACCTACAAAAATTCAAATTGCAACTGTTTTAGGAAGTTACACGCCTTCTGATAAAACAAATGTTGATTTTGAAGTTGCAGTGAGTAATAATGATAAAAATTTATATTCTAATATAGACGATAATGACAATAAAGGAATAGCAGGAAAACTAAATGCTAATCAACGAATTTTTACTGGGAAAATAGATATTGATGCTTTTGCAAATATTCAGTTTATTCAAAAAGATTTTAGAAGCATTGAACGTTTATTTACTATTGAATTCAATAGAGATTGGAATTTAACAAATCCATTGGGCAACCAAAGTTTAATTACTAACGGATTAAATTTTAATTTAAAAGAAAATGGTTTTGTAAAATATCAATTTGAAAAGTTAGATTTCTCAGAAACTTTTTCAGGAAACAAACATCAATTATCTGCAATAGTAAAACGTAAAAAAAGCGTTTTAAATACCGAAACTAGTATTTTAAAAAGTGATGGTTCTTATGCTAAATCAAATTTCTTTAGAACACAAAATCAACTGAAATATCATTTCTACAAAAACTGGATTGGTGGAAGTTTCAGACATGAAAACAATAAAGAAACCTTAACAAGTACAAATGCATTAAGTAATTTAAGTCAGCGTTTTTCTGAAGTTGGAGCTTTTGTAGGTCGTGGCGATTCTACTAAAGTTTTTATAGAACTTGGTTACTTAAACAGAGTGAATGATAGTTTACAAAGCGGCTTTTTAAAAAGAGTAAATCAGTCTAATTCTTATTATTTAAAATCGCAATTAATTAAAAACGAACAAAGTAATTTAAGTGTTTTTGTTAATTATAGAAATTTAAAATTTGATGATTCAGCAAAGGAAAATGAACCGTCATTAAATTCGAGAATTTTATACAACACTAACTTATTCAAACAATTAGTTCAACTAACAACTGTTTACGAAACCACATCTGGAACAATTGCACAACAAGAATTTACATATTTAGAAGTAGAGCCAGGACAAGGAGTTTATGCTTGGAATGATTATAATAATAACGGAATTCAGGAACTTCAAGAATTTGAAATTGCTCCATTTCCAGATCAAGCAAAATATGTTAGGGTCTTTTTACCTAATCAAGTTTTTGTCAAAACCAATAAAAATAAGTTTTCTCAGTCAATTATATTTAATGGTTTAGTCTGGCAAAATGAAACTGGTTTTAAAAAGGTTATATCTCACTTTTATAACCAAACTTCATTATTAGTAGAACGAAAAAACATTCGAAGTTCAAATGAATTTAATCTTAATCCGTTTGAAGGTTCAAGTGAAAATGTATTAGGACAAAACAATTCTTTTAGAAATAACTTATATTTTAATAGAGGAAAACAAAAACATTCAACCACTTATTCTTATTTAACCAATTCTGTTAAAAATCTATTAAGTATCGGTTCACAAGAAAACAATTTGCGTTCTCATCAATTGCAATATATGCATTTATTAAAAAAGAGTTGGTTGTTACAATTAAACAGTTCAATAGGAACTTCAGAGAGTATCTCAGATAATTATGCCACACGTAATTATTTTATAAACAGCTATGAATTGGCTCCAAAAATCTCTTATTTGTTTTCAAAAAACGCAAGTTTAGATGTATTTTACGAATTCAAAAATCAAGAAAACACTATTAATTTAATGGAAAAAGCTACTCAAAATAAATTTGGAACATCTTTTACATTTAATAGTGAAAAAGGATTTTCAATAAATGGAGAATACGCTTATTATGATAATAATTTTACTGGAAATGAAACATCACCTGTAGGATTTCAAATGCTAAAAGGATTACAAAACGGAAAAAACGGGGTTTGGCGTTTACTTTTACAAAAAAACATTACACAATATTTAGATGTAAATGTTAATTATCAAGGAAGGAAATCAGAAACAAGTAACACAATTCATATAGGAAGCATTCAATTAAGAGCATATTTTTAGTTAATTATTTAGAATTATTCTAATAATCTAATTAATTTTACATTTTTATACAAAAAACAGTCCAAAATGAAGCGTTTTCTAATTATTACTATATTATTTATTACTAACTTAACTGTTGCACAGTTGAGTAACAGACATTGGTTGCCACCATTGCATGCTAATGAAGAATCCGATTCAAATTTAATTTTAGATCATTACTTATATTTATCTACCCCTGAAGTAACATCTTTTCAAGTAATTGTAAAAAATGGAGCTGGAATTCCTATTTCTGGTTCGCCATTTACTATTTCACAAGGAAATCCTGTGAGAATTCAAATTGGAGCAGGACAGCCTTCTACAATGTTTTTAGACAAGATAGATGTTGGAAGTGTTAAATCTGACAAAGGTTTAATTTTAGAAGCTCCATTTGATTTTTATGCTAGTTTTAGAGTACGATCTGCAAATCATGCCGAATTTTTATCATCAAAAGGAGAAACTGGTGCAGGAACTGTTTTTAGGTTAGGTAGCCTACCTCAGTCAGATTTTGGAACTATCCGAAATTTTGTTTCTAGTTTTATGGCTACTGAAGATAATACAACGGTAAATCTAAGTGATTATGATCCTAATATTTCATTTATAATTGGCAATACTACTCAAGTTTTAGCAAATCAAAATTTTACATTAAACCAAGGACAAAGTGTTGTAATATCAGGGTATGCAAATACAACTGAAAATTTAGCCGGTTTTGTAGGTGCGTTATTAACTTCCGACAAACCAATTGTTGTTAATACGGGGAATTTAGCAGGCGGATTATCTCCTGCAAATCAAGGTCAGGATTTTAATTTAGATCAAATAGTACCCTTATCGCAAGTAGGTACAGAATATGTTATTGTAAAAGGTAGTGAAAATGATGAATCAGAATTTCCATTAGTAATAGCACATGTAAACAATACAGAAATTTTTGTAAATGGAAGCACAACACCATTAGTAACTCTAAATGCTGGTGAATATTTTTTAATCCCTCCTTCAAATTATAATGGAGCATCGGGTAATAGAAATATGTACATAAGAAGTAATGAAAAAATATTCTTATATCAAATAATTTCTGGAAGTAATTCAAGTAATGCTACTTCTGGGTTTTATTTTATTCCGCCATTAAGTTGTTTTTGGCAAAAAAGCGTAGATTTAATACCTTCATTTAATAGTATTGGAGGAACAAATTATTCTGGAAGCATTATAATTGCAGCTGAAACTGGATCCCAAATAAACATAAACAATATACCAACTACAGCTTCTCCAATTACGGTTGCTGGAAACCCAAATTGGGTTTCATATAAAATTACTGGATTAAATGGAAATGTAAAAGTAGAATCTACAGGAGCATTAGCTGTTGGGGTATATGGATTTAGTGGTAACGCTGGTTATGGAGGTTATTTTTCAGGTTTTGGAAACGTCCCAAATGATTCTCAAACTGTTATATGCACAGGCAATATTGTAAACCTTTTCGACAGAATACCAGGTAATCCAGATACTGGCGGTACATGGACACTTCCAGATGCTACAACATTTACAGGCACATTAATGTTTGACCCCGCAACTAGTCAAGTTGGGGTTTATACTTATACATTTACAAAAACATGTGATGGTATTAGTAGGAGTTATCCTATTTTATTAGATGTCTCAATACAACAAGGTCCTTACGCGGGAGCTAATTCAACTCAATCATATTGTACAACAGATGCAATAACCGATTTATTTAGCTTGCTTGGAACTGGTGTTACAACTGGTGGAAACTGGACTTTTAATGGTGTTGCTAGAGCAAATGGAAGTTTAGACCCATCGACAGATGTATCAGGAAATTATACTTATACAATCCCTGCAAGTGGTGTCTGTGATGCAACTTCTGCTACAATTACTATAACTGTAAATCAAACACCTTCAATTGTTGCAGTTTCTGATTATGAAGAATGCGATAATACTTTAGTTGATAGTGACGATACAAATGGACAAACGGTCTTTTCATTAACTACTAAAAATAGTGATGTATTAAATGGTCAAACAGGTATTAATGTTACATATCATGATTTAGAATCTCAAGCTATTGCAGGAACAAATGCAATTACAACCATTCATACAGCAAATAGAATTATTTATGTTCGCTTAACAAACACTTCAACTAATTGTTACGCTACAACTTCATTTAATTTGGTTGTAAACCCAAAACCTGTCGCTGTTAGTGAAATTTTTCTAAAACAATGTGATGATGATACTGATGCTAGTACAAACTTTAATTTAACTGATGCTAACGATTTTATTTCAACAGATACTAGCTTAATCTTTACTTATCATAACTCACAATCTGGAGCAAACAATAACAATGATTTAATTGCTAATGAGTTGAATCATATTGCATCAAACGGAAGTGTTATTTGGGTAAGAAGCGAAACGCCTAAAGGGTGTTACAGGGTAACTAAAGTTAATTTAGTAGTGTCTACAACTCAAATTCCTGCTTCGTTTAACCCAGCTCCATTAGAAGAGTGTGATGATTATGTAGACGCAACTAATTTAGCAAATGATGGTTTTGACAATTTTGATATTGAAACTGCCTTTACTCAATTAATTAAAAATGTATTCCCTGTTGGACAAAGACCTTTTCTTGAAATATCATATTACGAGTCTTACGATGATGCATTGTTAATTGTGAATCCAATTACTAATTCAACTGATTATAGAAATATAACGGCAAATGCTCAGCCTATTTGGGCAAGAGTAGACAGTAGTTTAAATACTGATAGTGGTTGTAAGGGTATTAAAGAGCTTCGACTTGTTGTAAACCCTTTACCAGATGTGGATTTAGGTGTAAACTTTACCCTTTGTGTTGATCCTGTAACAGGAATAGGTTCTGAAATTGTAGATGCTACACCCGCAACTCCTGGAAATTATCAATATGTATGGACTCCTTCCAACCCTAATGTTGATGCATTAGGAAATGAAAGTGCTCAATTTGATATTACACAAGCTGGTACTTTTTCAGTAATTGTTTCTAATTCTACTACAGGTTGTCAAAATTTCGACAGTATAACAGCAGACTTTTCTTCTGAACCTGCTACATTTACCGCTAATGTGATAACTCCAGCTTTTTCCACAGGCTTAACAACAATTGAATGCATTGCTACTGGTGGTTTTGGTACATATGAGTATAGTCTAAACCTTATTGATTGGCAAACTAGCCCAATATTTACAGATTTACCAAATGGAACTTACACCGCATATGTAAGAGATATTCAAGGCTGTGATATATTGTCAGTTCCTAATCTATTTGCAATAACTTATCCTAACTTTTTTACTCCAAATGGAGATGGGTATCATGATACATGGAATATAACTGATTTAGATGATACTTATAATGCTAATATTTTTATCTACGATAGATATGGAAAATTATTAAAGCAAATTACTCCTAATGGCCAAGGGTGGAATGGAACTTTTAATGGACAGCCATTACCATCAACAGATTATTGGTTTAGAATTGAATATACAGAAAGTAACGTGAGAAAAGAATTTAAATCACATTTTAGTTTAATTAGATAAGATGGACGGAGTAATTAAAACATCTATAGAAAATAATATTGCAACGGTAAGTTTTTTTCACCCCGCTAGTAATTCTTTTCCTAGTTTACTACTCGCAAATTTAACTCAAGAATTAAATGTCTTGAGCGAAAATAATTCAATTAATCTAATTGTTTTGAAAAGTGAAGGTAATGGTGCTTTTTGTGCTGGAGCCTCTTTTGACGAACTTTTAAAAGTGAATAATTTAGAAGAAGGTAGGTTGTTTTTCTCTGGCTTTGCCAATGTAGTTAATGCTATGCGTAATTGCTCAAAAATCATTATTGGAAGAGTTCATGGAAAAGCAGTTGGTGGTGGAGTAGGAATAATCTCCGCTTGTGATTATGTTTTTGCTACAAATAATGCTTCAACAAAATTATCTGAATTAGCAATTGGTATTGGTCCATTTGTAATTGAACCAGCGGTATCAAGAAAAATAGGTAAAACTGCAATGACAGAAATGACTCTTGCTGCTACCGAATGGAAAACAGCCGAATGGGGTCTAAATAAAGGCCTGTTTACTCAATTATTTAGTTCTTTAGATGAACTGGATAATTCTTTAAGTAACTTTGCTTTAAACCTTGCAAGTTATAACCCTGAAGCACTTACTGAAATAAAAAAAGTAATATGGGAAGGAACCGAAAACTGGAATACATTACTTTATGAAAGAGCTGAAATATCAGGAAAATTAGTTTTATCTGATTTTACAAAAAATGCTTTACAAAAATTCAAAACCAAATGAGTTATTTCGTAACATTACAACCTGCTACTATTGAAGAAAAAATAGCAAATGCACCTGACGAAAGTTATCAAATAGGATTAGCAATTGGCAGTTATTTGCCTTTTGTAGTTTTAATTATTATTGCCTATATAATGTACTATAGGGCTAAAAACAACAAACCTAAAGATTAATTTTTCTTGTTTTTAACCACCCTGTAATGCTTAATCTTTCTTGTTTTACAGGCTTTACTTCATGCTCAAGAATCTGGCTTTCAAAAACAACCATTCTTCCTTTTAATGGGTAAACCTTAATGTCATCTTCACCGTCTTTATAAATGACTAATTCTCCGCCATATTCTGGCAACCAATCTTCATCATTTAAATAACATACTAATGATAATTTTCTACTATCATCATTTTGAAAAGTATCTAAATGTCTTTTATAAAAAGTTCCTTCAGGGTATAGTGCATAATGAAATTCTCTTTCTTGAATTCCTAAAAAACAAGTCCTATTAAGGTAATTAGTAAAATGTTCTATTTTTTCAAAAAACGCTAATTCTTTTGCATTAGCTAGTTTTTCATCTATCCAAAAAATAAAATCACCTCTAATTGCTTTCACAATTAATTCATTGAATTGGTTTCCAATAGCAGCTTTTTTAAAATCTTCTTCATCATACTTATCAAGTAAGCTTGAACGGAGGTTTTCAACTTCTTTCATCAAAAAGAAGTCATCAACAATACTATATTGCTGGTTTAAAAGATCGTCAATTATCTTTTCGTATTGCGGGTTCAATTGTAGATCTTCCATATTTTAAAAGTGGGCAAATATAGTGTTAAATAGCATATAAAAATTAGTAAATTTTATTTAGTAAATTTGCAGTCATAATTATCTTAAATATGAGTAACATAAGAATAACAAAACAATTTACTTTTGAAACTGGCCACGCGTTATATGGATATGATGGAAAGTGTAAAAATGTTCATGGGCATAGCTATAAATTGTCAGTAACTGTAATAGGAAAACCGATAACTGATTCTTCAAATGTAAAATATGGAATGGTTATAGATTTTACAGATTTGAAAAAAATTGTAAAAGAAGAAATTGTTGACATCTTTGATCACGCAACTGTGTTCAATCAAAACACACCACATATTGAATTAGCCAAAGAATTAAAAGATAGAGATCATCATGTAATTTTAGTTGATTATCAACCTACCAGCGAAAATATGGTAATTGACTTTGCAAAAAAAATAAAAAAACGTCTTCCGGAAAACATTAATTTATTTTCTCTTAGACTACAAGAAACTGAAACTTCATTTGCAGAATGGTTTGCTTCTGATAATTAAAAAAAAGCCTCAATAAAATTTATTGAGGCTTTTTAAATATTAACTTAATTTAACTAACTTATTTTTTTACGATTAAGAATTCACTTCTTCTGTTTTGGGCATATTCTTCTTCAGTACATTTTTTACAATCTACTTTTGGTTCGCTTTCACCAAATCCTTGACCCGTAATTCTTTCTTTAGAAATTCCTTTAGAAATAATATACTGAACTGTAGATTTAGCTCTTCTGTCTGATAAATTCATGTTGTATTTATCTCCACCTCTACTATCTGTATGAGATTTAGCAAATATTACCATTTCTGGATATTCATTCATAACTTCAACTAATTTATCTAACTCAGCAGCTCCTTCTGCAGTAATATTACTTTTATTGAACTCAAAAAATATTGGTTGTAAAATAACTTCTGTTTCAGTAATAATTGGCTTAATTGGTTCTAAGTTTATTACAACTGTAGACTTACCTCCTTCAGATTTTTCCATTGTTCCTACTCCATTCTCATAACCTAATCTTGAAGCTTGAACGGCGTATTCCATATCACAGTTAACCTTAAATATGCTTTCTCCATTTTCTGAAGTTTCTGACTTTCCAACAAGTTCTAATTTCTCATCAATCATTGCTACAGTAGCGCCTTGTAATAGCTTACCTGTTTTAGCATCTTTTACAGTTACAGTAGTTTCTACTCCACAAATAGGGTCCGCAATGTAAATATTATCTACACCATCTCTATTACTAGAAAAGAAACCAACTTTGTTCTTTGTATTAAAACTAAAAGCAAAGTCATCTTTTTCAGAATTTACTGGTAACCCAAGATTCATTGGTTCAGAACTATCATTTAAATTAACTTTAAACACATCAAATCCTCCTAAACCAACTCTAGAGTCAGAAGAAAAATATAATATATTATCATCTGTTACGAAAGGGAAACTATCATTTCCTTCTGTATTAACTCGTGATCCTAAATTTTCAGGTGTTCCATAAGAATCTCCATTTACACTTACCTTCCAAATATCTTCTCCACCTAAACCTCCAGGCATATTTGAAGAAAAATATAATGTTTTTCCGTCTTTACTAATACTAGGGTTTCTTACAGAGTAGGCAACATTATTAAATGGTAATGCTTTTTTATTAGACCAAGAATCTCCTTCTTTGGTTGCTTTATAAAGATAAATTTTACCAAACTTTAATTGTTTTTCTTTATCTTTTTCAAAGCCTTTACTTTCATTAAAACTCTCACTTGCAAAATACATTGTTGAGCCGTCAGAAGTAATCGTAGCCGGACCATCATGCCATTTTGTATTTAAGTTATCCACAGTAGTAGCTTCACTTATTGTTTTATTTGAATTATAAGTTGCTTTATATAAATCCAAATAAGGCTCTTCATTTAAACCATACTCTTTTCTTGATGTGTTTCTTGCACTTGCAAAGTAAAGTGTATTGTCATTAGTTAAAAAAGCTCCAAAATCTGCTTTATCACTACTAATATCAGATTTGGTTGCTCCAAATAATTTGAATTGAGCATTAATGTCTGAAACATAATCTTGATTATCTGTAAAAGCTTTTGCTCTACTATCATTTGGCTTCATTGAAGCAAATGTCTTCATTTGTTTATTAGCTTCAGTATAGTTTCCTTCAGCTTTTAGCATTTGAGCATACTGAAAATATGTTTCAGCATCTTGTTTTTCTTCAACTAATTTTGCAAACCACTTTGTTGCTTCTTTAGTATTAAAGACATTATAATAACTATCCGCTAATTGCTTATATACATAATTATCAGCTTTGCCTTTGTCTACTAATTTTAAATATTCTTGTGCTGCCTCAGTATATTCATATCTATCGAATAACTTGTCAGCTGCTTTTGTGTCTTTGTTTTGTGCACTTAGTATTCCACTAGCGATTACAAAACTTAAGGTGATATATAATTTCTTCATGTTTTTGTCGCTTTATAATTAGAAATATCTTGGTGAACTTGATACTTTTTTAGAGAATTTCAAATCAAACAACAAAATAATTTCGTGTGAAGCTGGAGTTGAAACGTCTAAATCTGAAACAATATGGTCATATGCATAACCAATTCTAATGTCTGGTGTTATAGCATAATTTACCATAGCTCCAAAACTGTCATCTAATCTATAAGTTGCGCCTATTTCAAATTTCTCATTAAACAAAAAGTTTGTAGATAAATCTAAAGATGCTGGTGCACCAAATGCAGATTTCAACATAAAAAATGGTTTGAATTTAATAGATTCATTAACATCGAATACATATCCTCCAGTTAAAAAGTAATGTGAATATTCAGAACCATACTCTCTTCCATTAAAATCTAAATGTTTAGACTTTAACATATTTGGTACTGAAAACCCTAAATAATATTTATTGGTATAATAAAATAAACCAGAACCAATATTCAAATAAGCGTTACTCGTGTTCTCAGCAAAAGCTGGATCACTAGCGTCTGGTAATGTATTATAAACATCGCTATACAAACCTACTTTATGTAAAGTAACACCAGCTTTTAAACCAAATGCTAATTTATGTTCTTCACCTAAATTTAAGGTATATGAAAAATCTCCATAGATATTATTTTCCTCAACAGGACCAATTTTATCTGAGATAACAGACAAACCTAAACCTACATTTTTACCGGCACGTGTATGCCCAAAAAATGTTCCTGTTGTTGGAGCATCTTCAATATCAACCCACTGTTTTCTATACAATAAACCCAATGATAGATTTTCCTTACTTCCTGCATAAGCAGGATTCATAACACTCATATTGTACATATATTGTGTGTAATGAGGATCTTGTTGTGAAAAGCCTTCTATTACAAAGCTTAACAATAATATCGAAACTAAATATAGTTTGTTCATTTTTATTTTGATTAATTATAGAACTACTCTTACTTATAAAATAAGAGTAGTTCATAGTTGTATTTTATTGTTCTCTATTGATATAAACCCATCCAGTTCTTGAAGCCATGTCATTAAATTGAATAACATAGTAGTAAGTTCCATCTGGTAATTCATTTCCGTTATTAGACTTACCTACCCATTCATTTGTATAGTTTGATTTAGAATAAACTTCTTTACCATATCTATTAAATATTTCAACTTTTTTAACATCAAAACCAGATAAATCCCAACTATCGTTTAATCCATCTCCATTTGGAGAAACTCCTTTAGGAATAGTACAACTTTCAACAAATACAACTAATTCTCCAACTTGACTACATGAAGCATTGTTTGGAGTAAAGAAATAGGTTGTTGAACCTAAAACAGAAACATCAGCAACAGCTGGTGACCAAGTTCCGCTATATCCTTCTAGTGATTGAAGTGGTAATTGGAAATTTGAACCAACACATACTTCTACATCATTAAAAGTTGGAACTTCTTCACTATTTATAACTAATTCATACTGACTAGTTCCACTATTTATACAGTTTGTAGCGTCTTGAGCAAAAGTATAAGTAATAGTATAAGTACCTGGGAAGCTTGAAGATAAATCTACTTCTCCTGTTGAAGGGTTTATAACTATATTAGAATTATTTCCAGCGAATGTTCCTCCTGTGTTAAATCCAGTAACTGACGTATCAGGTAAAGGGTTAGAAGTGCTTGAAATACAAACTGGACTTACATATGTAAATGTTAGAACCGGATTAGTAAACACAAATGGATCAATTGTAAATGTATATGGTTCTGAGAAACAACCTGTAATTAAATCATGAACAATCAACGTATACGTTCCAGGAGTTACGCCTGTAAAGTCAACACTTGTTTGAGTTGTTGTTGATGTACCATTACTTAAGATATACTCATAATCTGTAACATATAATGTATAGAAACCAACATCTGAATAATCTTCTGGGTCAAGTAGTGACCAGTCTGCAGGATCCCAAGTAACGCTTGGTAAAGTTGCAGTAGTTAATCTTCTGTAAGTATATCCAACTCCAGGAGTAAACACTGTTCCGTTGATTCCCCAAACATCTAAAATTACATCTGTGCTATTTGATAAAGCAATTTGGTCATTGTTATTAACACCTCCACAAGTTGTAAAACTTAAATCTGGTGTAACTCCTCCTGTATTTGCACTTGTACTTAATTTAATGACAACTACATCGTTATTAGATAAAGTTCCTGATAAAACTAAATCACATGAAGGAGCTGCATTTCCGTTAGTATACACTTTTAACTTGTAATTACTTAGGTTAACAGTAGCTCCTGTTCCATTGTACACCTCAACATAAGTTAATGCTCCAGTAGCTGCGTCAGTAACTTCAGATATAAATAAATCTGAAGCGGTATTTAACTGCATATTTAATGGAGATAATACTTCAAATGTTGCTGTTTGATCAGCACATGTTGGTAACGAAGTAATATCTATTGTTGGAACAGGTACAGAGTTTACAACAATTGTAATTGTATTAGTCAATGTGTTATTACAAGTTCCATCATTAATGTTACTTAATAGAACAACTACATCAGTAGTAGGATTAGGAACTGTAATTGTAGCAGAACCTGTAGCGTCTAAATCAACCGTTTGAGCAGTAGCTGTACCTATCGTATAAGTTACAGTTGCATTTGGTGTTCCTGTGATGGTAAATTCAGCATCACTTCCTAAACAAATTGAAGGGTTAACAGCAGTTAAGCTAGTAACAGTAGGTAAGGCTCTTACCACAACTGTAGATGAATTTGTTAAAGCCGTGTTACAAGCTCCGTTATCAATATCTGATAAATTTAACACTACGTTTCCAACAGCTGGCGCCGTAACAGTAATTGTTACAATACCTGAAGCGTCAATCGGAATTGTTTGAGTAGCTCCCGTTCCTATTATATAACTTAAAGTAGTATTTGCCGAACCAGTTACAGTAAATACAGCATCCTCACCAACACAAATTGGAGTATTTGAAGTAACATTAGTTACTGAAGGAGCCGGGTTTACTACTACAGTATAAGGTGTAAACACTGTTGCACATTGACCTGCATCTGGCATAAATGTGTAAGTTGTTGTTTGTGTATTATCAACCGCAGGTGACCATGAACCTGTAAAGCCTTCTATAGATGTTGTTGGCAATGTAATCACATCTCCAACACAGAATGGGCCAACTTGAGTAAATGTTGGATTGTATACTGGGTCAACTAAAGTAATAGCAATAGCATCGTTTATTGTACAGCCATTTATTGTAAAATTAAATCCTGTATAATCTCCTGCAGGTAAATTTGAAATAATAATATCTCCATTTACATTGGCTGTATAATTAATTGGTCCTACTGGTGCCGTATCTTGTGTATAAGAAACTCCATAAGTATCTCCTGGTGTAAATCCAGAAACAGTAATAGATCCTTCTGTACCATTACAAGTTGAAGGGTTAACTGAAACAAATGAAGGCGCAGATTGTATTGAAAAAGTAGCTGAATAATATAATCCTCCATTGTCAAGGACAAGACTGTCATCACATTGAGTAGGGTCATCATTATCTCCAGTTACATCATAATAAACTTCAATAATATAATTACCAGGTGTATTTGTAGTTAAATCAATAGCAGAAGAAACTTCTTGCCATCTTTGATCTCCACTTGAACAAGAAGCACCTCCTGTTGGATAAGTACCCGTTGTACATTCTTCTAGTAATGGTAAGTTTACAACTGTAAATGCTCCAGGAGCACTAGAAGCTTCATACACTCTATAATTTAATCTTGCACTACAAACATTTGAAGTAGCTGTTTTAAAAGTTCTTAATTCTGCTCCATTAAAAATTAGGTTTCCAGAAGCTTGAACATAAGTACCTAAATCGCTATTTGGGAAAACATTCATTGCTGATCCTATAGTTTGAGAACCAGAAGTTGTATTGAAAAATTCACCGTTAGCGGTTGTATTACAATCATCTAATAAGACAGCACTAGCTATTGTACCAAAAGTACATGTAGCCAATACTTGAACATTTAAAGTGACTGTAGACGCACATTGTCCAGCATCTGGTGTAAATGTATAAGTACCTGATGTCATATTATCAACTAATGCAGGTAACCAAGATCCTATAATACCATTATTAGAAGTGTTAGAAAGTACTGGCGCTGTATCTCCAGAACAAATAGGTGCTGGTGAAATAAACGAAGGCACAGTTTCTGCATTTACTGTAATTGAAACATCTATTGGTATAGCACACTGACCTGCGTCTGGTGTAAATGTGTAAACTCCCGAATTCACATTATCAACTAAAGCAGGTAACCATGTTCCTGTAATTCCATTAGTTGAAGTATTAGGTAAAGTCGGCGCTGTAGTGTTTTCACAAAACGGAGCAATTGCATTAAAAGTTGGAGTTACTAAGTCTAAAACTGTTATTTCAACAAAATCAGAAGTTGCACAAAGTGAGTTAGTATCTGTAGATTGTACATTTACTGTATAAACTCCTGGTGCAGGAGGTGTAAACGTAACTGTAGAACCAGTAGTTGCACTTAATCCAGTATTTGGAGTCCAATTATAAATTCCGTTACCACCTGTTGCAGTTAAATTTACCGTTTCATTTATACAAATTGTTGGATTTACTGGTGTTAATTCAACGTCTGTAGAAGTTGAACCACCTGAAGTTACTGTAACAGAATAATCACAAACTGCTCCTGCATAACCATCAATCATTAAATAATATGTTTGACCAATAGTCAACCCTGTAAATGACAATGCATTTACTCCAGGGTTCATTGGAGAAAAACAATTTATAGAAGTTACAGGCCCACTACCACAAGTAGCAGCTGTAAATACATAAAACTGAATTCCTGAGCCATTCGTACAGTTTCCTACATTTACATCCATTGTAATTGAAGTTGCTGTTGCTTGAAAGGTCAAGAAAGAGTTGTTTTCAATAGAACCACAAAAAGCGGTTGTTAATTGAGACCATGTATTTACAGTATATGTGTTTGATGTGTTACCACAGTAACCATCTAAGTTACATACAGGCGCAGCTGTAGGACAGTCATTTCCTGCTGGCGAAGAACCACTACAACCAGGAAATAATGTATTAAACGTTCTAGGTCCTGACCAAAAACTTAAACCATCTGTAGAACCACAATCAGATAATACATAAAACTCATATGGAGTATTAGGGTTTAATCCAGTTACTGTAAAAGGATTAGATGAAGCATTAATTATTGTAGAAGCTCCTGTAGGATAACCTGAACCTGCAGGTTGAACCACAATTTGCCAATTAGAAACCCCAGTATTAGTATCCGTCCAAGACAATGTTGCCTCAGTTGAAGTAATACCTGTTACAGTTAATGCTGTAGGTTGTCTACAAGGAGGTGGAGGTGAACAAATAATTGTTGCATCCCAACCAATACCCGTTACTGATGAATCAGAATTAAATACAAATGTCAAACATCCTGAAGCGCTTGTCGCAGTATATTGAGGCGGTAATGCAGTTCCTGCATAAGTACCTACTAAAGGTGAAGCAGAAGTTGGACCATCATAAATTCTTAGACTATCACAACAGCTCTCTAAACCAAAAGTGTTAAAAATAACGGTTACAACTTCTCCAGCATTATCAGGACAAATTGTTGTAGTAACATTAGTTTGACTATTAGAATAGTTACCAGTAGCTCCTCCTTGATCATAAAAATGATCCCCAGCACAATAAAATGGCTGTGTTGTAAATGTTGCTTTTGTTGACCATAAACTTAAGTCAGTTGTAGGAGTACAAATAGCACGAACATAAACATCATATGTTGTTTGTGAATTTAAACCTGTAATTGTATATGGATTTAAACTTGTTGTAACACCCACAGAACCAGCAGTTGGAGCTGGTGAACCAGCTGGTAACCAAATTACTTCCCATTGAGTAGCAGAGCCTGTTTCAGTCCAGCCAACATTTGCAGTTGTAGCTATAATTGCTGTCATAGTTAAAGCTGTTGGTTTAGGACATGTTGGCACTGGTGCACAAGTTACGTTTGATGTCCATCCAACTCCTGTAACACTTCCATCTGAAGTGAAATTAAATGTCAAGCATCCATTTGCTGCCGAAGAAGTAAAGGCTGGCGGCATATTAGTACCTGTGTAAGTTCCTAATAAAGGTGCTGCTGTACTATTTCCATCATAAATTCTTAAAAAATCCCAGTTATTTTCAATATTAAATGATGTAAATGTAACCGTAACTAATTCCCCAGCATTTGTAGGGCAAATTGTAGTCGTAATGTTTTCACTATTAGAATAATTCCCTGAAGCACCACCAGAATCTACAAAATTACCTCCGCAAACAGGTGGTAAAGCTGTAGTTGTAAAATTCATTCCTCCAGACCAAGCACTTGAATTATCTGTTCCACACAATGCTCTTACATAGTATGTATAATTTGTTAAAGGAGAAAGACCTGTTAAGTTATAAGGTCTCGTTACTGGCGAAACGACTGTTCCTGTACCCTGAACAAAACCAGCAGGGCCATATTCAATTGCAAACTGAGTAGCAGGACCAGTATATGTCCAGTTTAAAGTTGCAGATGTAGATAATGGTGTAACAGTTAATGCCGTTGGCACTACAGTACATGCTTGATCTACATTTACATTATCAACAATCCATGCATCACCGTTGTCATTTTCCATAACAAACGCAATGTAAATACTTTGATTTGCATATGCTGTTAAAGGAATAACTTTTTGTTCAAAAGGAGCATTTATGATATCTAACTCTGTGTAGGTTACAAGTGTAGTTGTAAAATCCGCAGGATTATTTTGAGAAGCAGTAGAGATCTTTACTTTATAAATACTCCCCTGCTCTCCGTTAGCAATAGATCTTGCAAAAAACCTAAGTTGTCCATCTGTTGGAACCGTAACTAATGGAGTAACCATCCAATCTTCAGCTATTCCAGAAGTAACATCTTCTTTGTTAATAATTGCAGCCTTACCTCCGGCATAAACCCAGCCTAATCCAGTTGCAGTAGTTGTAGTCCAACTTCTTGTTGTACCAATCCCATTGTCAAAAGTAGTCCAACCCGTTGGTGGAAATGTCGCACCTTCGAAACCTTCAGACAATTGCCCGTAACTAAAGAAAGTGAATAATGACATGAAAAAAAGTAATAATTTTTTCATTATGTTATGTTTTTGTTATGATTTGATTAATTTTCAAAGTTAGTAATTATAAGTGTTCAGAAAACATCTGTCGATGAAATGTAACAATTATCCGATGAAATGTTTTTTTTAACATAGTATATTTTATGTATTTTTGCATACTCACATTTAAAATCAAAACTTGAAAGAAAAAAATAAAATATATTTTGCATCTGACCAACATTTTGGAGCACCTACATCAGAAAAAAGTTTTCCACGCGAACAAAAATTTGTAGCTTGGTTAGATGAAGTAAAAAAAGATGCTGATGCTATTTTTCTTTTGGGTGATTTATTTGATTTTTGGTTTGAATATAAAACAGTTGTTCCAAAAGGTTTTGTTAGAGTTTTAGGCAAATTAGCTGAAATTAGAGATTCTGGGATTCCGATTTATTTTTTTGTTGGAAATCACGATTTATGGATGCACGATTATTTTCAAAATGAATTAAACATTCCTGTTTTTCACGATAATGAAGAGTTTACTTTTAACGGAAAATCTTTTTTAATAGGACATGGTGACGGAAAAGGACCCGGAGACAAAGGATACAAACGCATGAAAAAAGTGTTTACAAATCCTTTTTCTAAATGGTTGTTTCGCTGGTTACATCCAGATATTGGTGTAAAACTAGCTCAATATTTATCGGTAAAAAATAAATTAATTTCTGGGGAGGAAGACGTAAAATTTCTAGGAGAAGAAAACGAATGGTTAGTTCAGTATGCCAAACGCAAACTAGAAACCAAACACTACGATTATTTTATTTTTGGACATCGTCATCTACCAATGATTATTGAGGTTTCTGAAAATTCTAAATATGTCAATTTAGGAGATTGGATAGGTTACTTTACCTATGGTGTTTTTGATGGAGAAACTTTCGAATTGAAAGAATATAAAAATTAATCTTGTTGTTCTAATTCTTCAACCTCTTTTTCTAAATCTAATTTTCTGAATGAAGGAGAAACAATAGCTGTCCCAAAAACTGTCACTAAAGTCATACACCCTCCAAAAACAACAGCTGGCACAACTCCCATTAATTTAGCGGTTAAACCACTTTCGAAAGCACCTAATTCATTAGAAGAACCCACAAAAATAGAATTCACAGAAGAGACTCTTCCACGCATATTGTCTGGAGTATGTAATTGCAATATAGTATTTCGAATCACGACTGAAACACCATCGGCAACACCACTTAAAAATAAGGCTACAACAGAAATCCAAAATATTTCTGAAACACCAAAAACAATTATACAAAGTCCAAATACAAAAATGGCCGTTAATAATTTTACCCCCGCATTTTTATTCAACGAAAAATAAGCTGCTGCTAACATGGTTACGATAGAACCTACCGCTGGTGCAGCACGAAGAATTCCAAAACCTTCCGACCCAACTTTTAAGATGTCTTGCGCAAAAATGGGCAATAATGCAACTGCTCCTCCAAATAAAACTGCAAACATATCTAAAGAAATAGCTCCTAAAATAGTTTTATTATTGAATACAAATTTTACCCCTTCTTTTAAACTTTGAAATATAGGTTCACCAATTTTAGGATTTAAAATAGGCTTTTTAGAAATTTGGGTCAACCAAAACAAAGCAAACAGAGTACATCCAAAAACCAAACACATTGACCAATGTACTCCTATAATTCCAATAGAAACTCCAGCTAAAGCGGGACCAAACATAGAACCCATTTGCCAAGTTGAACTACTCCAAGTTGCAGCATTTGGGTAATTTTTCTTTGGAACAATTAAAGATAAAAGTGAAAAAACAGTTGGACCAATAAAAGCTCTCACTAATCCTCCGCAAAAAACCAAAGCATAAATAATTCCTAAAGTTGTCGATGTAGAAAGTGACTCAACAACACTTGGAACCGTTACTAAAAAAAGTCCTAAACTAATGATTGAAAAACCTAAAAGGCATTTCATAAGCAGACTTCTTTTTTCATTCTGGTCAACGATATGTCCTGCAAATAAAGCCATTGAAACAGCTGGAATAATTTCCATTAAACCAATAATTCCTAATGAAAGTGGATCTTTTGTTAAACTATAAACTTCCCATTCAATAATTACAAATTGCATGGACCAAGCAAAAACCAATGCGAATCGCATGGAAAGAAAAAAACGAAACTCTTTAAATCGTAATGCTGCGTATGGGTCTTTTTTAGCCATTTGAAGGTTTGATATCGCGTAATTGAAGCTGCAAAGTTACAACATCTCGCCATTCATTTTCTTCTAAAGAAACAATTGCATCAAACTTTTGCAAATTTTTAACAACTGATAATTTATCCCCAATTTTAAACCCAATTGCTCCAAAACTTTGCGAATTATCCTGCTTAACAAAAGCTTTTAAATGTTCGTCATCTGAACCTAAACTTTTAGCATAACCAGAATCAGTTAGTTCTTTTACTAAAAACAAAGGCGTCATATTTTGAGGGCCAAAAGGTTCAAATTGTTTTAAAATACGCATCAATTTTGGGTTCAATTCTGTTAAACGAATTTCAGCATCATATTCTAATTCTGGAATCAACAAATCAGGATGAATGGTTTCTTTTACTGTTTTTTCAAATGCACTTTTGAAGTTTTCGTAATTTTCTTCTAGGAGTGTCATTCCGGCTGCATACATATGTCCGCCAAATTGTTCCAAATGTTCTTCGCAAGCTTCTAATGCATTATAGACATCAAAATCTTTTACCGAACGTGCAGAAGCAGCTAATTTATCGCCACTTTTTGTAAAAACAATTGTGGGTCTATAATAGGTTTCGATTAATCGAGAAGCTACAATACCAATTACGCCTTTGTGCCAATTTTCTTGATACACCACAGTAGAAAATCTTTTTTCTTCATTTGAAATGGTAATTTGAGATAAAGCTTCTTTGGTAATTTGTTTGTCTAATCCTTTACGTTCGTTATTATTGTCTTCAATTTCTTTGGCAAACTCTTCGGCTTGAGCCAAATTGAATTCGGTTAATAAACGCACCGCATAATCGCCATGCTTAATTCGGCCAGCAGCATTGATTCGAGGAGCCACAACAAAAACAACGTCGGTTATGGTAATTTCTTTCTTTTTTATGGATTGAGTTAATGCCTTTATTCCTGGTCTTGGATTAGAATTTATTACTTCTAATCCAAATTTCGCTAACGTTCTATTTTCTCCCGTAATAGGAACAATATCAGCCGCAATTGCAGTCGCAACCAAATCTAAATATGGAATTAAATCTTCTGTTGTTTGATTTCTATTTTGACCTAAAGCTTGAATTAATTTGAACCCAACTCCACAACCGCATAATTCATCATAAGGATACAAACAATCTTCACGTTTTGGATCTAAAACGGCAACGGCTTCGGGCAATTTATCTCCAGGTCGGTGATGATCACAAATGATAAAATCAATGTCTTTTTCTGCAGCATAATTTACATGGTCAATCGATTTTATTCCGCAATCTAAAGCTATAATTAAAGTAATTCCGTTGTCTTCAGCAAAGTCAATTCCTTTATAGGAAATTCCGTAACCTTCGGCATAACGATCTGGAATATAAGTAGCAACATTGGGGTAAAATGTTCGTAAATAACTTGAAACCAATGAAACTGCTGTTGTTCCATCTACATCGTAATCGCCAAAAACCATTATATTTTCATTGGCAGCAATTGCTTTTTCAATTCGCGCAACCGCTTTATCCATATCTTTCATTAAATATGGATCATGTAAGTCGTCTAAAGATGGACGGAAAAAAGTTTTGGCTTGTTCGAAGGTTTCAATTCCTCTTTGAACGAGTAAAGTCGCAATAATTTCATCGACTTGAAGTGCATTTTGTAAGGCTTGTACTTTTTGTTTTTCGGGCTTTGATTTTAAATTCCAACGCATACCTAATTATGAATTAAAAATTATGAATTATTTTGAATGGCTTATATAATACAAATGTATGATTATTTTTTCTCAGAAAGCGCATTTGCTTCAAAATGAATTCCTTCCCAACCAAACTTCATAAAATTTCGAATATTTTGATGGTCTTCTTCGTTTGGTGTTTGTAGAACTTTTTGGTAATGTTCGCCAAATAAAAACAAAGTCACTGTTGCATCTAATTGGTGTAGTTTTGCAAATGAAAACACTTTACAAGAGCCATTATTTGTGTTTGCTTCGTTGACAAAATCTCCGTTTTTGAATTTTGTAGGAGTAAACTCAAATGCATTATCAATTGTATTTATGACTTCTGAAAAATTAATAATTTCAGCTTTTTTTACTTTATTTATGAGTTCTAAAATAGTCATTTTATTTGTTTGTTTTATTGTCATTTCGACGTTAGGAGAAATCACATTGTCTAATTTATTCAAAATGATGATTTAAAAATTCAAATTCAGAATTAAACTTTTTTATTAATTCTAATTTCTTTTCTCTTCTCCATTTTTTCAGTTCTTTTTCTCTTGCAATAGCTTCCTCAACCCAAACAAATTTTTCGTAATAAACTAAAAATCCTAAATTATATTTTGAAGCAAACGTTTTGTTTCCTTGTTCTAAATTTTCTTTGTGTTGCTGTAATCGTTGTTTTAAATTATTTGTCATACCAATATAAAAAGTAGATCTATATTTATTGGTAATTATATAAACATAATAAGAATGAAAGTCTAATTACGGATTGAATTCATTCATGATTTAATTTTACTTTATGTGATTTCTCCTTGCGTCGAAATGACAAAGTCTTACTTATGAAAAATAGTCTTTATATCAACAGTTGCAAACTTTCTAAACATTTCCATTACACCACAGTATTTTTCAACTGATAAATCAACAGCGCGTTGTAATTTCTTCTCATTTAAATTATTTCCATAAAAATGATATTCAACCGTTACGTGGTCGTACACTTTTGGATGTTCTTCTGTTAAGTTTGCAGATGTTTCAATTTTAAAATCAGTTACTTCTAACTTCATTTTTTCTATTAATGAAGCCACATCAAGACCCGAACAACCCGCTAAAGCAGAAAGCATCATTGCTTTTGGTCTTAAACCTGCTCCTTCGCCACCATTTTCTTCTCCGGCATTGATTAATACAGTTTCTCCACTAGGATTTGTAGATTCAAATTGCATTTTCCCTTTCCAAGTTGTAGTTACGTTGTGTGTTGTCATTTTTTATATTTAGCTAAAAGTTTCCATTTCCCAATCTTCAAAATCTGGTACAACATCATATTTAGAATCACAAATACTTCTTATATACTTAGCTGCTCTAGTGATTGAATAAGATTGATTTAATACTTTCCCTTCATGATTTAATTCCAAGTTATTCAAATAAACGCTATAAACTGTTTGAACAAATGTCGCTTCTTCTTTTAATTCTTCTCTATAGTCAATTCCTTCAAGAATCGTTTTATCATCAATTACAAAGTTTAAATTACCATTTGTATAATAATAAACGAACAACATCAAACTTTTTTTAAAATCAATACTTAATTCCATAAAACAACATTTACTTTAAACTCTTCCCACCAACACAAACCACAATTTCGCCTTTTGCAGGTTTCGCTTCAAAGTGTTTTAGAACTTCATCGGCAGTTCCACGAACGGTTTCCTCGTGTAGTTTCGACAATTCACGAGAAACAGAAACGGGTCTGTCGGCACCAAAGTATTGCACATATTCGGCAAGCGTTTTATTTAATTTATGAGGCGAAACGTAGAAAATCATGGTTCTTGTTTCTTCGGCTAAAGCTAAAAAACGCGTTTGACGACCTTTTTTATCGGGTAAAAAACCTTCGAAAACGAATTTATCATTAGGCAAACCACTATTTACTAAAGCAGGCACAAAAGCAGTGGCACCAGGTAAACATTCTACTTCCACTCCGTTTTCTACACAAGCACGCGTCAATAAAAAACCCGGATCGGAAATAGCTGGAGTTCCAGCATCACTAATAAGTGCAATGGTTTCGCCAGCTTGCATGCGTTTTACCAAATTTTCAACGGTTTTATGTTCGTTGTGCATGTGGTGACTGTGCATGCGTGTAGCAATTTCGAAATGCTTTAGCAATTTTCCGCTTGTACGAGTATCTTCGGCTAAAATTAAATCGACTTCTTTTAAAACGCGAATTGCTCTAAAAGTCATGTCTTCAAGATTACCTATTGGTGTTGGAACTAAATATAATTTTCCCATTAAACTTGTTGTATAAAATACAGCTTTTATAAATTATTTTTAAACACATAGGCACATAGTTTAACTATGTTTCTGTTAGAAATTTTAGAAAATACTTTTTACACAGTAGCTATGTAAACTAATAAAACCTTAACTATTTTATATAAAACTCTATGTTTCTATGTGGTGAAAAGCTACAATTAATTGAATTTTTTTTCTACTATTTCCAAGAAACGATTTTCGAATTCTTCTTTTCCGTCCCAATTGTTATAATCTGGCTTAACGAAATCGTTGATAAATCCTTGCGCTTCATCAAAAGAATCGAATGTGTTTAATTGAGAAAGCACTCGGTTGAAATCATCTGAACTTCCTCCAAATAATTTTTTCTCAAAAGCAATTCTATCGTTTAGTCCTATGTTTATTCCTTTCGTTAATCTATCGTTAAGCGACATTGTTTTTGGTTCTTCAAAAACTACTTCAGGAACTTTTTCAATTATAATTTCTTCTTTTACTTCTGCAACAGCTTCTTCTTTTGCTTCAAACAAATCTTCAGCTATTTCAGGTTTTGATGCTTCAACAGCTTCAAAAGTAAGTTCTGCAACTTGCTCTACTTCTACGGGAACATCATTTACTTTTACAAAATCGGGTTCTTGAAAATCTCCACCAAAAACATCGTCAAATAAAACCGATTGAGGTTGCTTAAGGTCGTCTTCATGAACTAAAGATTTTTCTTCTTCAACTTCTTCCTCGGTTTCCGCTTCCGATACAACTTCCTCTTCAATAATTGATTCTTCAACTGGTTCTTCTGTCTTAGCTTCAACAACTGGTTCTTCAATTTTTTCCTCAACTACCGCTTTTTCTAGTACATCAGAAACTTTTTGATTTTCTAATTTATGCTCTAAGTCTTCACGAGAAATTTCTTTTTCAGCGATAGCAATATTTTCTTCATAAAAACGTAAAACCGTTAATTGATCGTACAGTTTTTTTGTCTCTTCATGTAGTTGAACCGTTTCAGAACGATTTTTTAACTTCAAAACTCGGTGTGCAATGCTGATTAGTTCGGCTTCTAACTTTTTCTTCATAACTTAAAGGAATAGAAATTGAATAATTATAAATTTCTTGTAAAAATATTATTTTAAAACTTGAAAATAAAGAACTTACTTAAAAACTTATATTGTTTGTCTTTAGTGTAAATTTACGTAAGTTTGTTACGACTACAAAAGTAGTGGATTCTAATATTAATTGACCGAAATATACGAAATGTTTCTTGAAAATACAGTAAATCAACACGAACAATTTGGCTGGATAGAAGTAATCTGCGGCTCAATGTTTTCTGGAAAAACAGAAGAACTCATTCGTCGTTTAAAAAGAGCTCAATTTGCCAAACAAAAAGTTGAAATTTTTAAACCGGCAGTTGATACTCGTTACGATGATGAAATGGTGGTTTCTCATAATAAAAATGAAATTCGTTCTACGCCAGTACCAGCTGCTGAAAATATACGAATTCTTGCTCAAGGTTGCGACGTTGTAGGTATTGATGAAGCTCAATTTTTTGACGATGAAATTGTTGCTGTTTGTAATGATTTGGCTAATAGCGGAATTAGGGTTATTGTTGCTGGCTTAGATATGGACTTTAAAGGAAATCCTTTTGGACCAATGCCTGCGCTTATGGCAACTGCCGAATATGTTACTAAAGTTCATGCGGTTTGTACACGTACCGGAAATTTAGCAAATTATAGTTTTAGAAAGTCTGAAAACGACAAATTGGTAATGCTTGGTGAAACTGAAGAGTATGAACCATTAAGTAGAGCTGCTTATTATAAAGCGCTTAGAGAAAACTTAGAAAAATAAATTCTTTTGAATTATACTTTACAACATATTATATCTACTTTAGACATTAAAAATCAAGAAAATTTTCCTGATTTTAATGTAGATAATATTTCTATTGACAGCCGTTCTTTGCAAAACAACAGCGGAACACTTTTTTTTGCTTTAAAAGGCAATAATCACGATGGACATCAATTTATTGAACAACTTATTAAAAAAGGAGTTGCTTTTTTTGTTGTAGAATACATTCCAAATCATTTAAAAAATAAAGCGCACTTTATTGTAGTTAAAAACACTTTAAAAGCGCTACAAAAAACGGCAATTTATTATCGTAATCTATTTCAATTTCCAACCATAGGAATTACAGGAAGTAACGGAAAAACAATTGTGAAAGAATGGCTTAACTTTCTTTTGAGCCCTAATTTTAACATAGTAAGGAGTCCGAAAAGTTATAATTCACAAGTTGGGGTTCCATTATCGATTTTTGGAATCAATGAAAATCATAATTTAGGAATTTTTGAAGCCGGAATTTCCCAAAAAGGAGAAATGGAAAAACTTCAAGAAATTATTCAGCCAACTATTGGAGTTTTTACCCATTTAAGTAGTGCTCATGATGAAAGTTTCGCGAATTTGGATGAAAAAATAAAAGAAAAAACAGCACTTTTTAAAAAATGTGAAGTTGTACTTTTAGAAAAAAATGCAGAAGTAGAAAAATACATCAGTTCACCAATAATTACTTGGAGTTTTGACAATAATAAAGCTGATTATTTTTTGTCTAAAAACACAAAGAGTAATAAACTTACAGAAATAGAAATTACAGGGAAAAACCTTGATTTTAAAGTTTCAATTCCTTTTAATGATGAAGCTTCAATAAAAAACGCAACTACGTGTATTATTGCAATGCTGTATTTAAAATATGAAATAAAAGATATTCAAGAACGAATTCAACAATTGTATCCTATTGAACTTCGATTGCAAGCTAAAAAAGGGATTAATAATTGTTTACTAATTGATGATTCTTATTCGTCAGATTACCAATCCTTACAAATAGCATTAGATTTTTTAGAACAACAAAAATTACACAGTAAAAAAACTATAATTCTTTCTGATGTTTTTCAGGGCGGATTACCTTTAAATGAGTTGTATCAAAAAGTTGCAAGCGCTATACAAAACAACAAAATAGACAGAGTAATTGCAATTGGCGAAACCATTAGCGGATATTTGAATGAATTGCCAAATGTAATTTCATTTCCAAATACAAATGACTTTTTAAAGCAGTTTAACCTCAATTCATTTGAAAACGAAACCATTTTAATTAAAGGAGCTCGAAATTTTTATTTTGATGAAATTGTGGTGGTTTTAGAAGAAAAAAATCACGAAACTGTTTTAGAAATTAATCTTGATGCCTTAAGTCATAATCTAAATTTTTACAAATCGAAACTATCTCCTAAAACCAAAATTATGGTTATGGTAAAAGCTTTTGGTTACGGAAATGGCGGTTATGAAATTGCAAAACTATTAGAACATAATAATGTTGATTATTTAGGTGTTGCTTTTGCTGATGAAGGAATTTCATTAAGAAAAGCCGGAATTAAAATTCCAATTATGGTGTTGAATCCAGAAAACAGTAGTTTTCATGCCATGATTGCTTACGATTTAGAACCTGAAATATATTCTTTAACAGGATTAGAAGCTTTTTTAAAAGTCGCCAAGCAACAAAATATTACTTCATACCCAATACATTTAAAAGTAGATACGGGTATGCATCGTTTGGGTTTTGAATCACATGAATTACCTGAATTGAAGAAGCTTTTAAAAAACAATAATTTTATTGAGGTAAAAAGTGTTTTTTCACATTTAGCCGCTTCAGATGATATTACATTTAAAGAATTTACCGAATTACAATTTAATAGGTTTGAAAAATTCTATAATGAACTAATTAGTGTATTGCAAAAAAAACCAATCCGACATATTTTAAACACTTCAGGTATATTTAATTATCCTCATTATCAAATGGAAATGGCACGCCTTGGAATAGGACTTTATGGTGCAGGAAATTCTGATAATGAAAACAAAAATCTTCAAAATGTAAGTACTTTAAAAAGTATTATTTCGCAAATTAGAACAGTTGAAAATGGCGAAAGTATTGGTTATAGCCGAAAATATTTAGTCAAAGAAAAAATGAAAGTAGCCACAATTCCTATTGGTTACGCAGATGGAATTAGAAGAGGTTGGGGAAATGGCGTTGGGTACATTTTAATTCACAATCAAAAGGCTCCAATTTTGGGTAATATTTGTATGGATATGCTTATGGTTGATGTAACTTCTATAAATTGTAATCCTGGTGACGAAGTTATAATTTTTGGTGAGCAGTTAACCGTAAATGAAATTGCAGAAAAAACAAACACCATTTCTTATGAAATTCTTACAGGTATTTCTCAACGTGTGAAACGTGTTTTTTACAAAAATTAAAAGCAATGTCCCTTATTTTTTATAAATTCGCAAATAATTAACCAATTAAACTAAATAAATATGTTAAAAGAGTTCAAAAATTTCATAATGACAGGAAATGTAGTTGAGTTTGCTGTTGCTGTAATTATGGCTGGTGCTGTTGGCGGAGTTGTAAATGGTTTCGTTAATGACATTGTAATGCCTTTCGTAGGTTATTTCAGTGGAGGTGTTGACTTTGCAGATAAAAAAATCATCTTAACAGAAGCCGTTGCTGCATCTGAAGGGGTTGCTGAAGTTGCTGAAGTTGCAATTCGTTATGGTACTTGGGTTAATACATTAGTAAACTTAGTAATTGTAGGTTTTGTAATGTTTATGATTGTAAAAGCTTATAATAAAACTAAAAAACCAGTTGTTGAAGAAGCTTCTGCTCCAGCAGGACCATCTCAAGAAGAATTATTAGCAGAAATTAGAGATTTATTAAAAAAATAGTCACATCGCTACATTATATATTCTAACTAAATCCCGTTTTACAAGCGGGATTTTTCTTTTTGATAAATTTTTGTGAAAAATTCATGAAGTCTCATTATTCCAAATAATATTCTATACTTTTGTATTCTAAATTCATAAAAATGAAAGTAGCAGTAGTAGGCGCAACCGGAATGGTTGGTGAAATTATGCTAAAAGTATTAGCAGAAAGAAATTTTCCGGTAACAGAATTAATTCCTGTTGCATCTGAGAAATCAGTTGGAAAAGAAATAGAATGGAATGGAAAATCTTATAAAGTAGTTGGTTTACAAACTGCTGTAGAAATGCGTCCTGATATTGCATTATTTTCTGCAGGCGGAGAAACTTCATTAGAATGGGCTCCAAAATTTGCTGAAGTGGGAACGACAGTTATTGATAATTCTTCTGCTTGGAGAATGGATCCTTCAAAAAAACTAGTAGTGCCAGAAATTAATGCTTCATCTTTAACAAAAGAAGATAAAATTATTGCAAACCCAAACTGCTCTACTATTCAAATGGTGTTAACATTAGCTCCTTTACATGCAAAATATAAAATAAAAAGAGTTGTTGTTTCTACTTATCAGTCTATTACGGGTACTGGTGTAAAAGCAGTACAACAATTAGAAAGTGAATATGCAGGTACAAAAGGTGAAATGGCTTACAAATACCAAATCCATAGAAATGCAATTCCTCAATGTGATGTTTTTGAAGAAAACGGATATACAAAAGAGGAAATGAAATTAGTTCGTGAAACACAAAAAATATTAAACGACAAAACTATTGCTGTAACTGCAACTGCTGTTCGTGTGCCAATTGTTGGCGGTCATAGTGAAGCAGTTAATGTGCAATTTGAAAACGATTTTGAAGTGAATGAAATTCGTGAAATTTTACACAATACTTCTGGAATAACGTTACAAGATAATTTAGATGCTTTTACTTATCCAATGCCTTTGTATGCAGAAGGAAAAGACGATGTTTTTGTGGGTAGAATTCGAAGAGACGAAAGTCAACCAAACACTTTAAATATGTGGATTGTAGCTGATAATTTAAGAAAAGGTGCTGCTACTAACACCATTCAAATTGCCGAATACTTAGTTGCCAATAAATTGGTATAAAATACAAATGAAGAAAAAGTTTGCCATATTAAATTTCATTTTGATGCTTTCGGTATTATTTGCCGTTAGCTATCAATCGTTGCATACTTTTTCACACCATAAACACGAGGAAATAAAATCTGTTTCTTTAGAAAAAACTTTTACAAAAAACTTATCAGAGAAAGAAAATTGTCCGGTTTGTGATTTCAAATTTACCAGTTTTCTTTCTCCAGAGGTTTTTACTTTTACTTTCTTTCCTCCTCATTTTGAGATTCCTTATCAGTTTTCAGTTAATGAAAATTTTAATTCAATTTGTGATTGTTTATTCTCTCCTAGAGGACCACCTTATCTAGTTTAATTTACTATTTATTTTTGCAAAAATGAGCTTCAACTTTATTTTAAGTTGTAGCAATTTCTTTATATATATTAATTAAACTACAATGAAAAAAATAATTCAATTAGTCATCATATTTACATCTTTATTAAGTTATTCACAAAATAAACTTACTGGAAAAATAACAACGGAAAAGAATATTCCTTTACAAAACGCCATAATTCATATTACAGAAAACAACACTTTTACAGAAACAAATGAATTGGGTATTTACACATTTGAAAATATTCCCAAGGGAGAAATAACAATAGTTGTACACTTATTAGGTTACGAACAAAAGACAGAAAAAACAAACAGTATTTCTTCTACAGAATTAAATTTTATTCTTCAAGAAAAAGAACAACATTTAGACGAAGTAATTGTTTCAACGGCTTTCAATAAAATGCAATCGCAAAATGTGATGAAAGTAGAACATCAGTCTGTTAAAGAAATGCGTAAAAACGGAAACATAGCTTTGATGGATGGATTATCAGAAGTTCCTGGTGTAAGTCAAATTTCAACCGGAACTTCTATTGGAAAACCGGTAATTAGAGGCTTAAGCGCATCTAGAGTTTTGGTTTACGCGCAAGGAATTCGATTAGAAAACCAACAATTTGGCGAAGAACACGGACTTGGATTAAGTGCTTCTGGAATTGAAAGTGTAGAAATTATTAAAGGTCCTGCTTCTTTATTATATGGTTCTGATGCAATAGGCGGAGTAGTCTATTTTAATCCTGAAAAATATGCTCAATTTGGAAAACAGGAAGCTAATTTTTTACAACAATTTTCAAGCAATACGCAAGGCACAAACACTTCTTTTGGATATAAAGCAACACCAGGGAATTGGAAATTTTTAATAAGAGGAAATTATAATTCTCAAGCAGATTATAAAATTCCAAATGGAGATAGAGTCATCAACACGCGTTCAATTGAAAAGGATTTAAAATATGGAATTGGTTATTCTAATTCGCATTTTTCAACCGATTTTCGATACAATTATAACAACTTAAATTTAGGGTTACCTGAAGAAGATATTGAAAATTCAGGTTTTAGAAATCCGTTGTTTCCGAAACAAGATATTGACAATCATATTTTAAGTTTAAACCAAAAATTTTATTTCAAAAACTCAAAATTAGAAGCAGATTTAGGTTATATTTTTAACAACAGAAAAGAAATAGAAGACATAGATGAAACAGCTTTGCATATGAAATTAAAAACAGCAAACTATAACATCAAATACTATTTTCCAAAATGGAAAAATTTTGAAACTATTGTTGGAATTCAAGGAATGAATCAAACCAATTTAAACTTTGGGGAAGAACGATTAATTCCTGATGCAATAATTAAAGACTTTGGCGCATTTATGACTTCAAATTACGAATGGAACAAAAACGCTATTCAGGCAGGAATTCGTTTTGATAAAAGATCCATTTCAACTTCAGAATATGGAAATTTTGGAGACGAAGGTTATTTTGAAGCTTTAGATAAACAATTTGAAAGTTTTAATTTCGCATTGGGATACAAAACAAACTTAACTGAAAAAATCACAACCAGATTCAACTTAGCTTCTGGATTTAGAGCGCCAAATCTATCTGAATTAACTTCAAATGGAGTTCATGAAGGAAGTAATCGTTATGAAATAGGGAATTCTAACTTAAAAAACGAACAAAATTTTCAAGCCGATTTAAATTTGGAATACAACAGTGAACATTTTGAAATTTTTGCAAATGGCTTTTACAATCATGTAAATAACTACATTTATATTGAACCAACTTCTACAACTATAGATGGAAATGATGTGTACAATTACGTTCAAAACAATGCGTATTTATTTGGTGGAGAAGCAGGAATTCACTTTCATCCACATCCGTTAGATTGGTTGCATTTTACTAGTAGTTTTGAAAACGTAACCGCTAAACAAGAAAATGGGGATTATCTTCCATTAATTCCTGCAAATCAATGGAAAAACAATTTAAAAACGAACTTTAACTTGTCTAACTGGTTCCAAAAAAATTATATTTCAGCACAAATAAATTATACTTATAATCAAAATAACACAAGTGCTTTTGAAACAAAATCGAAAGATTATACTTTGGTAAATTTAGGTTTTGGAGGAGAAATGAATTTTGGTAAACAAAAAATTGATGTTTATTTAAATGCAAACAACTTGTTTGACAAAAATTATATTGCTCATTTGTCACGATTAAAAAATGACGGCATTCCAAATATGGGTCGAAATATTGTTTTAGGATTGAATTTTGATTTTTAATTAACAACTACTTTAAAATCAAATTCTTATTTTTGATAAAACTGAAAAAGCAAACATGAAAAAAACAATAACAATAGCAACTATTGTTTGTACATTAACTATGAACGCACAAACAAAAATTAATTATCCGGTAACTAAAAAAATAGATCACGTAGATACTTATTTTGAAGAATCTTTAAATGACCCTTATCGTTGGCTAGAAGACGACAGAAGTGCTGAAACAGAAGCTTGGGTTAAAGCTCAAAACGAAGTTACTTTTGGATATTTAGAAAAAATTCCTTACCGAAATAAGTTGAAAACTCGAATGGAAAAATTATGGAATTATGAAAAAATTTCAGCTCCATTTAAAGAAGGAAAATATACATATTATTACAAAAATAACGGTCTACAAAATCAATCGGTTGTATATAGAAAAGATACTAAAGGTAAAGAAGAAATCTTTTTAGATCCAAATACTTTTTCAAAAGACGGAACAACTTCTCTTGGTGGTTTAAACTTTTCAAAAGACGGTTCGCTTGTTGCTTATGCGATTTCAGAAGGCGGAAGCGATTGGAGAAAAGTTATTGTGATGAAGACTGCAAACAAAGAAATTATTGGGGATACAATTGTCGACATTAAATTTAGTGGTGTTTCTTGGTACAAAAACGAAGGTTTCTATTACTCAAGTTACGATAAACCAAAAGGAAGTGAACTTTCTGCAAAAACTGATCAACATAAACTGTATTTCCATAAATTGAATACTGCTCAAAAAGACGACAAAGTTATTTTCGGGTTAAATGAAAAAAGAAGGTATGTTGGAGGTTATGTTACTGAAGATGAAAATTATTTAATTATTTCTGGAGCAACTTCTACTTCAGGAAATGAGTTATATTATAAAGATTTATCTAAAAACGGACCTATTATAAACATCGTTAATAATTTTGACAATGATAATAATGTTTTAGACAATGTAGGAACTAAATTTTATATATCTACTAATTATAACGCACCAAATAAACGAATTGTAACTTTCGATTTAGCAAAACCAAGTCAAGAAAACTGGGTAGATTTTATTCCAGAAACTGAAAACGTATTATCGCCTTCAACTGGTGGTGGTTTTATTTTTGCGGAATACATGAAAGACGCCGTTTCACAAATCAAACAATACGATTATGATGGAAAATTAGTCCGTGAAGTTGAATTGCCTGGAATTGGTTCGGCAGGTGGATTTGGTGGCAAAAAAGAAGAAACGACTTTATATTATTCTTTCACTAATTATGTTACTCCTGGTACAATATATTCGTTTGATCCAAAAACAGGAAGTTCTAAAATATATAACAAGCCAAAAGTAGATTTCAAAAGTGAAGACTTCGAATCAAAACAAGTGTTTTATACTTCGAAAGACGGTACAAAAATACCTATGATTATTACCTATAAAAAAGGAACTGAACTAAATGGAAAAAACCCAACGATGCTTTACGGTTATGGTGGATTCAACATTAGTTTAACACCAAGTTTTAGTATTGCTAATGCTGTATGGTTAGAAAACGGCGGAGTTTATGCAGTTGCTAATTTACGTGGTGGTGGTGAATATGGTAAAAAATGGCACAATGCAGGAACGCAAATGCAAAAACAAAATGTATTTGACGATTTTATCGCTGCGGCTGAATATTTAATTGCAGAGAAATATACTTCTTCTGATTATTTAGCGATTTCTGGTCGTTCAAATGGAGGATTATTAGTTGGTGCAACGATGACACAAAGACCCGATTTAATGAAAGTAGCATTGCCAGGCGTTGGTGTTTTAGACATGTTGCGTTACCATACTTTTACAGCTGGTGCAGGTTGGGCTTACGATTATGGAACAAGTGAACAAAGCAAAGAAATGTTTGATTATTTAAAAGAATATTCACCAGTACATAATGTAAAAGCAGGAACAAAATATCCTGCAACTATGGTTACGACTGGAGATCATGATGACAGAGTAGTTCCTGCACATAGTTTTAAATTTGCTGCAGAATTACAGGCAAAACAAGCGGGTTCTAACCCAACATTAATTCGTATTGATGTTAATGCTGGTCATGGTGCTGGAAAATCTGTTGCAGCAACCATACAAGAATTTGTAGATATGCAGGTATTTACGTTATACAATATGGGGGTTAGAGAATTGAAAAACTAATCCTATTATAAAACGAGACCTGACAGGTTTTAAAAAACCTGTCAGGTCTGTAAAAATCCCGATTTAAATTAAATCGGGATTTTTTATATACGATAGTTAATTTCCATCTTGTGTGATTTCTCCCTATGGTCGAAATGACAAAAAAACATACTAAAACCTATTATCTCCATCTAAAAGATTTCCAAGACCGCCAAGTAAGCTTCCTTCTCCTTTATCTTTTCCACCCATTTGTGGTGCAGATTGTATAATTCTATCGGCTAAACGACTAAATGGTAACGATTGAATATAAGCAATTCCAGGTCCTCGAAGCGTAGCGAAGAAAACACCTTCACCGCCAAAAATGGTGTTTTTTATTCCACCTACAAATTCAATATCGTAGTTGATGTCTTTGGTAAAACCAACAATACAACCTGTGTCAACTTTTAAAACTTCTCCTGCTTGTAATTCTCTTCTTGCCAATGTTCCACCGGCATGAACAAAAGCCATTCCATCTCCTTCCAGTTTTTGCATAATAAAACCTTCTCCGCCAAACAAACCTCTTCCAAGTTTTCTAGAAAAATCAATTCCTACAGAAACACCTTTTGCAGCACATAAGAATGCGTCTTTTTGGCAAACAAATTTTCCACCGTATTTATTCAAGTCAATTGGAACAATTTTCCCAGGATAAGGTGATGCAAAAGACACTTTTTTCTTGCCGTATTCAATATTTTGATAAGCTGTCATAAACAAACTTTCACCGGTTAATACACGTTTCCCAGCAGACAATAATTTTCCGAAAATTCCACCCTCTTGTTGGCTTCCATCGCCAAAAATAGTTTCCATTTTGATTCCACTATCCATCATCATAAAACTTCCAGCTTCAGCTACAACAATTTCTTGCGGATCTAGTTCTATTTCTACATATTGCATTTCTTCACCAAAAATTTGGTAATCTATTTCGTGTGCTTGCATAATTTTATAGTTTTATTAATTGGTCGAGGATTTTAAAAAAATGTTACGAAATATTTTAAAGGCAAAAAAAAGCCTCACGATTTGTGAAGCTAATAATTTATATAAACTAATAATCTAATTTCACGTAACCAATATATTTGCTAATTTTTGCTTTGCGTTTATTAATATATGATGATGAATTTGTTGCTTTAAACCTTCTTGGATTTGGTAAAATTGCAGCTATTCCTGCAGCTTCATATTTAGTCAAATTTTTAGCTTCTTTTTTATACCAATGTTTAGCCGCAGCTTGAGCACCATAAACACCATCACCCATTTCAATACTATTTAAATACACTTCCATGATGCGTTCTTTACCCCAAATTAATTCAATAAGCACGGTGAAATAAGCTTCTAAACCTTTTCGTAAATAACTTCTTCCTTGCCAAAGGAAAACGTTTTTAGCTGTTTGTTGAGAAATGGTACTTCCGCCTTTTAGTTTTTTACCTTTTTGATTGCTTTCAAATGCTTTTTGCATGGATTTAAAATCGAATCCATTGTGTTCTAAAAACAAACCGTCTTCACTTGAAATAACTGCTTTTTGAAGGTTAGGAGAAATGTGTTCTAACGCTACCCAATCATGAGAACAAACCATTTCTTTATTTTCAGAATTTTGTTCAAAAGCTCTAATTGCCATTAATGGTGTAAATGGTACAGGTACAAATTTAAATAGAATCACAAAAAATAAACTGATCCCAAAAAACCATAAAAACATTTTAAAGAAGAAAAATAAAATTCTTTTTCCTGGACTTTTTTTAGAAGTTTTTGGAGAACTTTTTTTCTTTATTTTTTTTGCTACTGCCATATTTTAAACTAAATCTGCTAATTCTTTTCCTATTAAACTTCCTATTGCAACTCCCATTCCACCTAAACGAACCCCACAAAAAACATTGTTAGAAAGTTGTTCTACAATTGGTTTTTTATGATTTCCAACACCCATAACTCCACTCCAGCGGTGTTCAATTTCAAAATTTTGATGGGGTAAAATTACTGTTTTTAATAATTCCTCCAACTTGTCTTGAATAATTTTTGATTGAGATAAATCGGTTGTAGTTTCTCCATCAAAATCAAGATTTCTTCCTCCTCCAAATAAGATTCTGTTTCCAATGTTTCGAAAATAATAATATCCTTTATCTAAATGAAAAGTTCCTTTAATATCTAAATTTTCAATAGGTTTTGTAATTAAAACTTGTGCTCTTGCAGGCTGAACTTTATTATTCGTTAACTCTGAAGCAAAACCATTGGTTGCAAATAATAATTTATTAGTAACAAACGAAATTTCATTGGTAACAACCTTAACTTTATCATTTAAATCTTGAAAAGAAGTCACGTTTTGCTGATTTAAAATCAGAATATCTTTTGAAATGGCTTCCTTTAATAAAGCTTGCATCATATTTCCGGTATCAATTTGTCCTTCAAACGGATTGAAAATTAGATTTTCGAAAATATTTTGAAAATTAAATCGATCTATTTCTTTTGCAAAAACATCGGCTTTAAATAAAGGTTTTAAAATGTCATTTATAAAGGGTAACTTTTGAATACATTCGTTATAAAAAGCTTCGTCGTTTTTTAAAAATAGCTCGTAACCGCCGTAAGGTTTGAAATCGACAACATTATCTCCTAAACGATTTCGAAGTAATTTTAGCCCTTGAATTCTTTTTTGAACCAATTGAATTACTTCTTCTTCTGTATGGGTTTTTAAATCGTCTATAATTTCTGAAATACTTCCAAAACAAGCAAATCCAGCATTTTTTGTACTTGCTCCTTGTGGTAAAATTCCTTTTTCTAAAACAAGAATTTTTGCTTTTGGAAATTTATCTCTGAGTGCTAACGCACAATGTAATCCAACAATTCCACTACCTACAATTGTATAATCGACATTGGTAAACCAATTTTTTAATTCCCAATAACTCAACTGCATTATTCTTTATTTTTAAGAAGTTTTTTTTGCTTGAAATAGTTCCAAACTAAAGGAAATGTTGTAATTGCAATTAGTGTAAGAATAATCGTTTCAATATGCTTTTTCAAATCGATATCAAATTGCTCTAGAAATATATTATAAAGATAATGTCCTGCAAAAACTAAAGTAAACGACCACAGTAAAGAACTAAGAATGTTATACAACATAAACTTACTTTTTTTCATGTGAACAATTCCAGCTATGATGGGTACAAAAGTTCTAATTATAGGTAAGAAACGAGCAAAAATGATTGCTTTTCCTCCATGTTTTTCAAAAAATATTTGAGATTCTATTAAATATTTTTTCTTAAAAAAGAAACTATCTTCTTTATTGTATAAAAATTGCCCGCTTCTTGATCCAAACCAATATCCAAAAACATTTCCTAAAGTAGCGGCAGTTGCAATAAGTAAAGAAAGAATAGTAACATTTGATAAATCACTTGGAATTAAAAAGAATGTTTCCACTAATTCTCTGGTATAAATTCCTGATAAAAACAACAAACTATCTCCTGGTAAAAAGAAACCAGCAAATAAACCTGTTTCGGCAAACACAATGAACAAAACCATGTAAATCCCTATAGGAATTCCATTTATTTCCATCGTTATATAAAACTCTGGGTTAAATAATTTTGTCCAGTGAAATTCATTCATTATTAATTGGTTTAGTTTCCCATTTATCGATTACAGCTGTTGCTAACGAATTTCCTAATACATTTGTCATACTCCTAGCCATATCACAAAAATGATCAATTGGCAATATTAAAGCGATTCCTTCGGGAGGAATTCCAAACATAGCACATGTTGCAACAATTACTATTAAAGAAGCACGAGGTACCCCAGCAACTCCTTTACTAGTTAGCATAAGAACAAGTAACATTGTTAATTGCTCTCCAACAGACATATCAATACCATAAACTTGAGCAATAAAAACACTTGCAAAAGTCATGTACATCATGCTTCCATCTAAGTTAAATGAATAACCTAATGGTAAAGTAAAGGAAACTATTTTATTTTGACAACCAAAACGCTCTAATTCTTCAACTAATTTTGGAAAAACAGCTTCAGAACTTGTAGTAGAAAAAGCTATTAATAATGGGTTTTTAATTCTTTGAAGTAAAATGAATAATCTTTTACCTAAAAACAAATAACCAACGATTAAAAGTATAATCCATAAAACGGCAATACCTATTACGAATGCTATTAAATAATGTGCATATAATTCAAAAATACCAAATCCATGTTTAGCTACAGCCGCGGCGACTGACCCAAAAACACCAAATGGTGCAACCCACATAATATAGGTTACCATTTTAAGAATTACATGAGACAAGGTGTCTAATGAAGAAATAATTAATTTTCCTTTTCTACCTAATGAAGCTAAGGCTATACCAAATAAAATTGAAAAAATTACAATTTGCAGAATTTCATTAGTTGCCATTGCTTCAAAAATACTTTTAGGCACTAAATGTTTTACAAACTCTTCCAATGAAAACGTTTGTGTTTTTTCAATTATTTCAGAAGCTCCATCTAATTGATCTAATGAAATTTCCGTTTTTTTACCAGGATTTAAAGTATTAACTAAAACTAACCCAAGTAATAATGAAATTAATGAAGCTGTTACAAACCAAGCCATTGCTTTAGCTCCTACTCTGCCAACCATTTTTAAATCGCCCATTTTTGCTATTCCTACAACTAATGTTGAAAAAACTAATGGCGCAATTATCATTTGAACCATCCTAATAAAAATGGTTCCTAATAATTTTACATTTTTTGAAAATTCTTCTTGAAAACTTGGGTAATAATAATGAGTAATTGCTCCTGCAAAAACCCCTAAAATTAAAGCTACAATAATAGCAACGAATAATTTATTGTTTTTCACTGATTTTTTAAATTATTCAGTAAATGTATGTAAAAAAGGAATTAGTTATTCTAGTTTATCAACGGATTTTGCAACAACCATCGATACAGCTGCATCACCAGTTACATTAACCATTGTTCTACACATATCTAATGGCCTATCTATTGCAAAAATAAGCGCCAATCCGGCTTCAGGAATTCCAGCTTGCGCCAATACAATTACCAACATAACCATTCCTGCTCCAGGTACTGCAGCACTTCCAATTGATGCTAATGTTGCTGTTGCTATAATTCCTAACTGAACTCCAAAACTTAAATCCATACCAAATGCTTGTGCAATAAAAACCGCCGCAACGGCTTGATACAAACTTGTACCGTCCATATTAATTGTGGCTCCTATTGGCAGTACAAAACTCGCTACCTCATCATCAACTCCTAAATTATCAACCACTCTTTCCATTGTGACTGGTAAAGTAGCCGCACTAGAACTTGTAGAAAATGCTAATAATTGGGCAGGAGCAATTCCGTTAAGGAAAAATTTTGGGCTTCTATTAGTAAGCACTTTTACAATTAGGAGATAAATTCCTATCATAATAGCTAAACCTAAAACAACGGTTAAACCATACATTCCAAGTGCTTTAAATAAATCTAGACTTGGAGATTCTGCTACTAAAGATGCTAATAATGCGAAAACCCCAAAAGGCGCTGCAAGCATTATAATATCAATCATTTTTAGAATTGCTTCATTGAATCCATCAAAAAATGCTTTTACAGGCATGGCTTGTTCTGCAGGAATTAGTATTAATGCAATTCCAAAGAAAACTGCAAAGAAAATTACTTGAAGCATATTTCCATTATCTGCCGCTGCACCGACAATATTACTTGGAACAATATCTTCTAATGCTTGAAGCGGTCCTGCTTCTTTTTGGTTTTCCGCAGCGGCGATTTTTGAATTGGCATCGTTAGAATAACTACCTACCAATTCTGTTCTTGTTTCTTCAGAAATAAAACTTCCCGGTTTAATAACATTTACTACAACCAAACCTATAGAAACCGCAAAAACTGTTGTAAGAATATATAACCCAATGGTTCTTCCACCCATTTGAGAAAGTTTTGAAATATCTTTTAAATCAGAAACACCCTTAATTAAAGAAGCTAAAATTAACGGAACTGCAATAAGTTTTAATAAATTGATAAATATGTTACCAAAAGGTTTTACCCAGTCAACAATTACTTGTTTTCCCCAATCAAATTGTATTAAAATAAAAGCAAATAATACCCCTAATAACATTCCTAGTAATATTTGCCAATGCAGTGCCAGTTTCTTCATATTGTATACTTTCTATTTTAAAACGTGAAAATAGGGATATTTTTCAAAAAATCAGTAATTTTAGCCTAGATATTAAATTTATAAGAATGAAAAAGTATTTAATTTTAATTTTAAGTATAACTAGTTTAACAATGACCGCACAAGATATAATGACTCCTGAATTATTATGGAAATTAGGTAAAGTTTCTCCTCTTGGAATTTCTAAAGATGGGAAAAACATCATTTATAAAGTAAGTACCCCTTCGGTTGAAGAAAATAAATCCAATTCCAAATACTATAGCATTCCTGTTTCTGGCGGAAAAGCCATAGAACTTAAAGAATATAAAAGTCTAATTAACGATAAAAACATTTCCGCAGATGGAAAATGGACACTTTCAGATAAAGAAGTGAAAATAAATAAAGTTGATGGAAAGGATTTTTATCCAGAGTTAGAAAAAAGTGATGTTAAAATTTATGATGCACTTGACTATCGTCATTGGGATACTTTTAATCACGGAAATCATAATCATGTAATTTTAACCAATTCAAATGGAGAAGAAATAGACATCATGAAAGACGAACCATATGACGCACCTCAAAAACCTTTTGGTGGAGATGAAGATTATATTTGGTCGCCTGATGGTTCTAAAGTAATTTACGTATCTAAAAAGAAAATAGGAACGGCTTATGCTACTTCAACAAATACCAATTTGTATGAATACGATTTAACTTCAAAAACAACTAAAAACTTAACTGAACAGAATTTAGGTTATGATGTTGCTCCACAGTTTTCACCTAACGGAGATTTATCTTGGTTGCAAATGAAACGCGATGGTTTTGAAGCCGATAAAAACGACATCATTGTTCGTCACAAAGGATTAGACATAAACTTAACATCAAATTGGGATGGTACTGTAGATAGTTTTACTTGGAGTAAAGACGGCAAAAAAGTGTATTTCTTAGCGCCAGTTGATGGAACAAAGCAATTGTTTGAAGTCAACTTTCCAGGATTAACAAAAATTGCAGTTCGAGTTCGTCAAATTACAGAAGGTCAATTTGATGTGAACCAAATTATAGGTCTTCATGAAAACACTGTTTTGGTTACCCAAAGCGATATGAATCATGCCAATGAAATATTCAGTTTTGATTTAAAGAAAAATTCTTGGAAACAAATTACCAATATAAATACAGAAGTATATTCAAAATTAGCTTTACCAAAGGTTGAAAAACGAATGGTAAAAACTACCGATGGGAAAGAGATGTTGGTTTGGGTTATTTTACCTCCAAATTTTGATGCAAAAAAGAAATATCCAACACTTTTATATTGTCAAGGTGGACCGCAAGGCGCATTATCTCAGTTTTATTCATTTAGATGGAATTTTCAAGTAATGGCTTCACAAGGTTATATTATTGTGGCTCCAAATAGACGTGGAATGCCGGGTCATGGTGTAGAATGGAACGAACAAATTAGTAAAGATTGGGGCGGACAAGCAATGGACGATTATTTAAGCGCTATTGATGATGTTGCAAAAGAATCTTATGTTGATAATGAACGATTGGGTGCGGTTGGCGCAAGTTATGGCGGATATTCGGTGTTTTATTTAGCTGGAATTCACAAAAACAGATTTAAAACATTTATTGCTCACGCTGGAATTTTCAACACACAAAGTATGTATGGAACTACAGAAGAAGTATTCTTTACCAATTGGGATATGGGTGGCGCTTATTGGGAAAAAGAAAATGTTTCTGCACAAAAAGCAGTTAACGAATTCAACCCAATTAATTTAGTAAACAACTGGAATACGCCTATATTCATTATCCAAGGAGCGAAGGACTATAGAGTTCCTATTGGACAAAGTCAAGAAGCATTTCAAGCAGCACAATTAAAAGGAATTAAGAGCCGATTTATGCTATTCCCTGAAGAAAATCATTGGGTTTTAAAACCACAAAATGGGTTGGTTTGGCAACGCGAATTTTTTAAATGGTTGAAAGAAACGCTTTAAAAACACAAAATCAATAACAATTTCAAGTTTCAAACTTGTTGTTGATTTTTGAAATTTAAATTTGTACTTGAATATGATGCCATTTGAAGAAATTGAGTTTACTATAAAAAAGTTTCATGATTTAGAAATGACTATTGAAGCGGCTGAATTTTTAATTAAAAACTACGAATTAGAACATCCTAATTTTAAAGGTTTTGAATTGAGAGAAAAAGCCGAACCCAGTTTTATATTGTTTACAACCGAAGGTGTTTTTGGAAAACCTCAAATTATTAGAATTCCCGAAAACACTTTTGAATTTCCATTGGTTTTAAATCTAAACTTATTGGCACATGAAATGTTGCATGTAAAACAAAAATATAAGATAAGTATTGTTGAAGATAAAAACGAACGCGAATGGCAGGCTTATTATGAAAATTTATTTCACAAAGAATTTCCTTTAATTCCTGAATTAACTGATTTTCATAAAAAAGCATTTGCCAACAAAGCATTAGAATATTATAACCGAATGGGGGAAAATTCAGAATTACAATTAAAATATAGAGAACAGAAAAATGAAGTTGAGCAATTAGTTTCTTCACAATAAAAAAAGTCCTGCAATGCAGGACTTTTTTGCTTTTATATTTTGAATACTAATAACCTAGTTTCGTTCGAACACGTTGTAAAACGCCATTGGCCACTTTACTTGCTTTTTCAGCTCCTTTTAACAACAAAGCGTCTACTTCTTCTAAATTGTTAATGTAGTAATTGTATTTTTCTCTTTCGGTAGCGAACTTTTCAACGATAAGTTCAAATAATTCTTGTTTTGCATGTCCGTATCCGTAGTTTCCACCTTCATAATTAGCGCGCATTTTTTCTATTTGAACTGGAGAAGCTAATAGTTTATATAAAGTAAAACAATTACAAGTATCTGGGTTTTTTGGTTCTTCAAGTGGTGTACTATCTGTTTCAATAGACATTATTTGTTTTCGCAAAGCTTTATCATCTAAAAATATATTGATAAAATTATTTGCCGATTTACTCATTTTTCCACCATTTGTTCCTGGAATAATCATAGTTCCTTCGTCAATTTTAGCTTCAGGCAAAACAAATGTTTCTCCCATTTGATGATTGAAACGAGAAGCCACATCGCGGGTAATTTCTAAATGCTGTAATTGATCTTTTCCAACTGGTACTAATTCTGCATCGTATAATAAAATATCGGCCGCCATAAGCATTGGATAAGTAAACAAACCTGCATTAACATCATCTAATCTATCTGCTTTATCTTTAAACGAATGTGCTAATGTTAAACGTTGAAACGGAAAGAAACAACTTAAATACCAAGATAATTCGGTAGTTTGCGGAACATCTGATTGACGATAAAAAACCACTTTATTCACATCTAAACCACAAGCTAACCAAGCCGCAGCAGTACTGTAAGTGTTTTCGCGAAGCGTTTTTCCGTCTTTAATTTGAGTAATTGAATGTAAGTCAGCAATAAACAAAAACGGTTCGTTATTAGGGTCATTTGCCATTTTAATTGCCGGAATAATTGCTCCTAATAAATTTCCTAAATGTGGAGTTCCTGTACTTTGAACTCCCGTTAATATTTTTGCCATTTTTATATATTTTGTACAAAAATAGGTTTTTTACCCAAATGGTAAAAGAGTAATGCTAAAAGGTTGAAGAATATTGCTATTTTTGACCTTCATATAAAAAAGGTAATTAGTTTGTGCTCTAACCCTGATGGAAGTGATAGCTTACTGAACTTGTTTCAGTAACTAAAACGAACAGCAGGAATGTAATTTAAAAAATGCCCGAAAGTTGGGTTTTAAAATATTGTAAATGAAATTATTTAAAATAGTCTTTTGGATTCTTTGGCGCATTTGGTTTTATGTGTTGATAATGGCTCCTATTATTGTTTTATTTCCAGTTCTGTTTGTTTTGGTTTTATCTGACAAAACCTATCCTCAGTTTTATAAAGTTGCTCGTTTTTGGGGAAAATTAATTTTATTTGGAATGGGTTTTTACTATAAAATTGATTTTGAACAACAGCTTGAAAAAGGAAAAAGTTATATGCTTGTTGCCAATCATACCTCAATGACAGATATTATGCTGATGTTGGCAGTTGTAAAAGATAATCCTTTTGTTTTTGTAGGAAAAAGAGAATTAGTAAAAATTCCTGTTTTTGGTTTTTTCTATAAACGTGTATGTATATTGGTTGACAGAAGTAGTAGTAAAAGTAGGTTTAAAGTGTTTGAATTGGCTCAAAAAAGACTTCATCAAGGATTAAGTATTTGTATTTTTCCTGAAGGTGGAGTTCCTGATGATGAAAGTATAGTTTTAGATACTTTTAAAGACGGTGCATTTAGATTAGCTATTGAGCACAAAATTGCTGTTATACCTATGACATTTGCCGATAATAAAAAACGTTTTTCGTTTACTTTTTTAAGTGGAAGCCCGGGAAAAATGCGCGTAAAAGTTCACAAAGCAATAGAAACTCAAAACCTTGTTATTGAAGACAAAGGAAAAGTAAAAGACGAAGTAAGAACTATTATTTTAGAACAACTAAATACTTTTAATAATTAACTAAAAAAAGTCTCGCAAATTGCGAGACTTTTTAAGTTTCAAAAGTATGGGATTTGAAACAAACTTAACTTAAGCTTAACCAACAAAGCTTAAAAACTAAAACTTATCCCAGAATACAATCCTATAAAATAAGGCTTGAAATTTCCAGAATCATTACTAAAAGTATTGATTTGGTATTTAAACATTGGTTGAAAATTTGCTTGAAAAGATTTCCAAAACGCATATTTAAAACCCAAACCGACATTACTACTAAAATGTATATTGTTTAAATTATTTGCTTTACCTATTTCCATTTCTGTTCCATTTGAAACCAATGATACGGAATTAGAATTTAAAAAAAGAGTACTCATTCCTCCTACTAAATTAATTCCAAATTTTTTATCTAACAATTTATAGTTTAACTCTAATGGAATTTCTATGTAACTAATATTTTGACTTAAAGAACCTGTGTTGTTTTGAACGTAATTTTCAACATCATTGCTATTACTCATTGCTTGTTTATTGGCTAAAATAATGTTTTCACCATTTCTATTTCTTTCTATTGTCTTAACATTATAATTTACAGAGCGTAAAGTGGTTGTGTAATAAACATCGTTTGTTGAATAATTAAAAGCTAATGTATTTACTCCTGATTTTAAACTAAACTTATTAGACATTTCATATTCTAGACCTAAACCAAAACTTAATGAATTTTCATATGATTTAGAATTGTCCTTAAATTGCTCATCTATAGCCGAACCACTAGATGTTGAATTAAAATAAACAGGCGAAGCGTTTGTGCTAACCGCCCATTTATTTCTTTTCTCTTTTTCTTTTTCATCAGCATCTTCCCCTTCTAACTTTTCTTTAAGCAATTTCTCCAATGGGTTTTCTTCAGTTTCAACTGAAGCCAAAAGGATACTATCTTCAACTGCATTTGCAATTATATTTTCATTCTCTATTAATAGAGAATCTGTTTTTTCTATACTTGATGAGTTTTCTGAAACAACCATTTCATTATTAATACCTTTATTTGAATTTAATAACTTAAGTTTAGATTTATTAATTAAACTGTTGTTTTCTCCCTCTTTCTTATTGAAAACCAACTGACTATCCTCTTTAGAATTAGCATTTTGCTTTACAAACAATTGTTCGTTACTCTCAATATTTGATTTATTTTGTGTTTTATCATTAGTTACTAAATTTTGGTTTTCACTAATAGAATTTAAACTATTTACAAATAATTGATTATTGTCTTTTTGGTTTGATTTTTTTTGCAATTTATTATTAGTTGCTAAACTTTGATTTTTACTAATAGAATTCGAATTGTTTTCGTTAACAGATAATTGTTTATTATTTGATTTCGTTTGTGTTTTATTATTGGTCACTAGACTTTGATTGCTAAACACTTCTCTTTTATTGATAGAAGGTTTATTGTTCTTTTTTTGACTTTTGTTTGAAACGACTCCTCTATTTGAATTGCTATTTATGGTATTGTATGTGTTTTTATCCAATTCTTTACTATTGACAGAATTCTTGTTCTCTAAGACAACATTGCTGTTGTTGTTTAACATTTTTTCATCTAACAAACCTTCGCTTTTAATTGACGTTGGATTTAATTGATTGTTGAATTCGTTTCCTTTTGTATTTGCTTCTACGTTTGAAATAGAATTTTCATTTATATTATCTGAATCATTATTTATTAAACTTGTGTCGTTTCCTTTATTTATAAAAACAAAAAAAACAATTGCTAAAGAAGCAGCTATTCCGCTTGTCTTAAACCAAAATGGGATAACTCTTTTTTTCTTTTCTTTTTTATTTAAACGTGCTGCAATATTATTCCAAGAATCTGAAGGTGGGTTGACTTCAAAATCTTTAAATTTTTCTTGAAAAAGACGTTCTAAATTTTTACTTTCTTTCATTTTACTTTGGGAATTGAAGATTGCTCATTCAACTCTATCTTTTCTTTTAATATTCCTTTTGCTCTAGCTAAATTTGATTTAGACGTTCCAACACTTATTCCTAACATTTGTGCTATTTCTTTGTGTGAATACCCATCCATTACATATAAATTAAAAACTAACCTATAACGGTCTGGTAATTCTTGTATTATTTTGGTTAAAAATTCTATCGAAACAGTATCATCTTCAATTTCCAAACTTGTTTCGTCTGGAATGTTTTCTGAAATTATTTCAAATACATTTTGATTTCTATATTGTTGTAAAACATAATTTATTACAACTCTTTTACACCAACCTTCAAAAGAACCTTTAAAATCATATTTATCAATTTTTTCAAAAATCAACAAAAAACCTTCCTGTAAATTATCTTGAGCTTCTGCATAACTTCTCGAATACTTAAGACAAACTGCAAAAATTTTAGGACTTAGAGTCTTATAAACCTGCTCTTGTGCTTTAGTATTTCTTCTTTTACAGTCATTTATAAGTTGCTCTATAATCACCTATGATTTACTAATTAATCAACAACAGGAACTTCTACTTCGAGAAAAATATCTTCTCCGCTTGTATTTGTTCCTTGCCAAAATTTAAAAATATATGATCCGTTGTTTGTTACATAAAAATACATTGTTGCTTCAACTAATTCTTGTTCTAAATCTTGACATGAAGAGCTTTCGCTTACAATGCTTTGTACTGCTATTGTTCTAATATTTAAATCTTTTTCATAATAAAACCCATTAAACCCATGACAAGTTGTTGGTTTATAATACCAAACTTTTATAGGATGTGTTTCACCTAATATAAATGAACTAGGGAGCTCAACCTCAACAACAGGTAAATTTTCATAATGAACATTAGGTCCGTCATCTTCAGGACTACATGATATTGTTAAAAATATAAAGCTTAAAAGCATTAGTATTCTTTTCATATACTTACATTGTTTAATTTACAGATGCAAAATAATTAAATAGGTTGCGTGTAAAAACAAAAAAATCACGTTTTTCAACGTGATTTTTTATTTAACTATTTTTTTCCTTCAAAAATTCTTTAATTTTTAATTCTAATTCATCCATTAGTTCTGGATTATCTTTAATTAAAGATTTAACTGCATCACGTCCTTGCCCTAACTTAGTTTCTCCATAGCTGAACCAAGAACCACTTTTCTTTACAATTTCGAATTCAACTGCTAAATCTAAAATCTCTCCTACTTTAGAAACTCCTTCTCCATACATGATGTCAAATTCTGCAGTTCTAAAAGGCGGTGCAACTTTATTTTTTACAATTTTAACTTTAGTTCTATTTCCTATAACGTTATCGCCATCTTTAATTTGAGTAGATCTTCTAATATCAACCCTTACAGAAGCATAGAATTTCAATGCATTTCCTCCTGTTGTAGTTTCTGGACTTCCAAACATTACTCCAATTTTATCACGTAATTGGTTAATGAAAAATACCGTACATTTCGTTTTGTGAATTGTTCCGGTTAATTTTCTTAATGCTTGAGACATCAAACGAGCATGTAATCCCATTTTAGAATCTCCCATATCGCCTTCAATTTCACTCTTTGGTGTTAACGCAGCAACTGAGTCAATTACAACAATATCAACTGCTCCCGAACGAATTAAACTTTCTGCAATTTCTAATGCTTGTTCTCCATTATCTGGTTGTGAAATAATTAAATTATCAATATCAATTCCTAATTTTTCAGCATAAAAACGATCAAAAGCATGCTCTGCATCAATAAAAGCAGCAATCCCACCTGCTTTTTGCGTTTCTGCAATAGCGTGTAATGTTAAAGTCGTTTTTCCTGATGATTCAGGACCGTATATTTCAATAATTCTTCCTTTCGGATATCCATTTACTCCTAATGCAATATCTAAACCTAATGATCCTGACGAAATTGTTTCTACTTCTTCTACAGCAGAATCTCCCATTTTCATTACTGTTCCTTTACCATAAGTTTTATCAAGCTTATCTAATGTAAGTTGTAAAGCCTTTAATTTAGCGTCTTTTTCTGAACTCATTTTCTGTATATTTTTCGTAAAAATACTTCTTTTTTTTATGGAAACAAATATTGTTAATATGTTTCCTTTTAACCTTATATTTTGTCTAACTTATATAAATTCATACCTTTGCAAAAATATTTTTCTCACTTAAAACGTTTATAGCATGCAACTGTATAACACCTTAAGCGCAGAAGAAAGAGCTCAATTAATTGATGAAGCAGGTAAGCAACGTCTTACACTATCTTTCTATGCGTATGCCAAAATTGAAGATACTAAAAAATTTCGCGACGAATTATTTATTGCTTGGAATGCACTTGATGCTCTAGGCCGAATTTATGTTGCCAACGAAGGAATTAATGCTCAAATGAGTGTTCCTGCCGATAATTTTGAAGCTTTTAAAGAAACTTTAGAAGTGTATGATTTCATGAAAGGGATAAGATTAAATGTTGCAGTTGACCAAGACGATCACTCCTTTTTAAAGCTAACCATAAAAGTGAGGCATAAAATTGTTGCCGATGGATTAAATGATGACACTTTTGACGTTACTAATAAAGGAATTCACTTAAAAGCACAAGAATTTAATAATTTATTAGAAGATCCAAATACTATTGTAGTCGATTTTAGAAATCACTACGAAAGTGAAGTTGGACATTTTAAAGGAGCTATAACTCCAGATGTAGAAACATTTAGAGAAAGTCTACCCATTATTAACGAGCAATTACAAAACCATAAAGAAGATAAAAATCTTTTAATGTATTGTACAGGTGGAATACGTTGTGAAAAAGCAAGTGCGTATTTTAAACACCAGGGCTTTAAAAACGTCTACCAACTAGAAGGTGGAATTATTGAATATACACGTCAAATAAAAGAAGATAAAATTGAAAGTAAATTCATTGGTAAAAACTTTGTTTTCGATCACAGATTAGGAGAAAGAATTACCGACGATATTGTTTCTCAATGCCACCAATGTGGAAAACCTTGTGATAATCACACCAATTGTTTTAACGACGGATGCCATTTATTATTCATTCAATGTGACGAATGCCAAGCCGCAATGGAGAATTGTTGTTCTACCGAATGTTTAGAAATCACCCATTTACCTTTAGACGAACAAGTAAAGCTAAGAAGAGGAAAGCAAGTTGGAAATAAAGTTTTCCGTAAAGGAAAATCTGATGCTTTGAAATTTAAAAATTCTGGCGAGCTTCCAAATAAACCTTTAGCAAAGGTAATAAGTAAAAACATTCGCCAAAAAATAACCGTTAAAAAAGTATTAGTTGGAAAAGCCGAACATTATTTCACAAAATCAAAAGTTGCACAGTTTTTAATTGAAAACAAAGAACTTTCTGTTGGCGACAAAATACTTATTTCAGGTCCAACAACTGGAGAACAAGAATTGACAATCACTACTCTTTTTGTAGACGGAAAATCTTGTGAAACATCAAAAAAAGGAGATCAAATTACTTTTGAAGTGCCTTTCAGAATTCGCTTATCGGACAAATTATATAAAATTTTAGGATAATGACTACTTCTGGAAAAATTGAATTGATGGCGCCAGCTGGAAATTTCGAATCCATGCAAGCCGCTTTAGATAATGGTTGCGATTCTATTTATTTTGGTGTCGAACAATTAAACATGCGAGCTCGTGCAACAGTAAATTTCGTTTTAGATGATTTACCTGAAATTGCTCGTAGATGCAACCAAAAAAACGTTAGAACCTATCTAACCTTAAATACTATTATTTACGATCACGATTTATCAATTGTAAAAACACTATTAACAAAAGCCAAAGAAGCAGGTATTACAGCCGTTATTGCTTCTGATCAAGCGGTAATTATGTCAGCCAAAACAATGGGAATTGAGGTGCATATTTCTACCCAATTGAATGTTACCAACATCGAAACCGTTAAATTTTATGCTTTATTTGCCGATACAATTGTACTTTCTCGAGAACTGAGTTTGCGTCAAGTAAAAAAAATAACGGAAGATATTGAGAAAGAACAAATTAAAGGCCCAAGTGGCAATTTAGTTGAAATTGAAATCTTCGGTCACGGAGCTTTATGCATGGCGGTTTCGGGAAAATGTTATTTGAGTTTACATTCGCATAATTCCTCTGCAAATCGTGGTGCTTGTAAACAAAATTGTAGAAAAAAATATACGGTAATTGACCAAGAATCTGGTTTTGAAATAGAAATGGACAACGAATACATGATGTCTCCAAAAGATTTATGTACGTTAGATTTTCTAGACCAAGTTATCGATTCGGGAATAAAAGTATTAAAAATTGAAGGTCGAGGTCGTGCTGCTGATTATGTGGCAACGGTTATCAAAACCTATCGCGAAGCAATTGATTCTTATTACGAAGGAACTTTTACCAAAGAAAAAATTAGTATTTGGATGGAAACTTTGTCAACCGTTTACAATCGTGGTTTTTGGAGTGGTTATTATTTGGGACAAAAATTAGGTGAATGGTCAGATAATCCGGGTTCGAGCGCAACTCAGAAAAAAGTATATGTTGGAAAAGGAATGCATTATTTTCCAAAATCTAATATTGCTGAATTCAAAATTGAAGCTTACGACATTAAAAAAGGAGATAAACTTTTAGTTACAGGCCCAAGTACAGGTGCACAAGAACTAATTTTAGAAGATTTTTTGGTAAACGATTTAGCTTCCGAAAAAGCATCAAAAGGAGACAGTTGTACTATGAAAGTGCCGTTTAGAATTCGTTTATCAGATAAACTCTATAAAATTGTAGAAAACTAATGATCGTTGTTACTTTACAAAGAGATAAATGTATTGGTTGTAATTACTGTGTAGAAATGGCTCCAGCACAATTTCAAATGTCAAAAAAAGACGGAAAAACAGTTTTAATAAATTCAACCAATTCAAAAGGTTTTCATACTATAAAATCAAATGATTATCTAATATTAGAAAATTGTGAACTAGCAGAAAAAGCATGTCCCGTTAAGATCATATCTGTTAAGGTTACTTAAATCTAAAGTGAAATATACTTTTCAAAACCTATTTACGTTAAAAATGTAAATAGGTTTTTGCGTTATCACTAAAATTTCAGTTTATTTTTGTTTAAAAATTATACTATCTTTACACTCAAATACACTATTGACAAGTAGTTCTGTATAACAGAACAATCACTATATATTCAAAAATTATGGCATGTACAAACTGTTCTACGGGGACCGATGGCGGAGCTCCAAAAGGATGTAAAAATAATGGGACTTGCGGCACCGATAGCTGCAACAAACTAACTGTTTTCGATTGGCTTTCAAACATGAGTTTACCTCAAGGTCAAGAACCTTTTGATTGTGTTGAAGTGCGTTTTAAAAACGGACGAAAAGAATTTTATAGAAATACAGAAAAATTACCTTTATCTATTGGTGATATTGTAGCTACAGAATCTTCTCCAGGTCACGATGTAGGAATTATTAGTCTTTCAGGAGAATTGGTAAAAATCCAAATGAAAAAAAAGCACGTAGATCCAAAAGGCGAAGTGCCAAAGATTTACAGAAAAGCGACTCAAAAAGATATTGATATTTGGAGCGAAGCTCGTGCCAAGGAAGAAAAAGTAAAAGTAAAAGCTAGAGAATTAGCCATTTCATTGAAATTAGAAATGAAAATTTCTGATATTGAATTTCAAGGAGATGCCTCTAAAGCAACTTTTTATTACACAGCTAATGACAGAGTAGATTTTAGACAACTTATTAAAGAATTTGCACAAGAATTCAAAATAAGAATCGAAATGAAACAAGTTGGTTTTCGTCAAGAAGCAGCTCGTCTTGGAGGAATTGGATCTTGTGGTAGAGAACTGTGTTGTTCAACTTGGTTAACAGATTTTAGAAGCGTAAACACAGCAGCAGCACGTTATCAACAACTTTCATTAAATCCGCAAAAACTTGCGGGTCAATGTGGTAAGCTTAAATGTTGTTTAAATTATGAGTTAGACACTTATTTAGACGCTTTAAAAAGTATTCCAGATATGGATACAAAGCTTTATACCGAAAAAGGTTCTGCCGCTTGTCAAAAAATAGATATCTTTAAAGAATTAATGTGGTTTTCATATGAAAATCAATCTTCTCAGTGGCATATTTTATCTGTAAAACAGGTAAAAGAAATTATCGAATTAAATAAGCAAAAGAAAAAAGTTCTTGCTCTTGAAGATTTTGTAATTGAACAACCAAAAGCAAATACTGAAAACTTCCAAAATGTTGTAGGACAAGATAGTTTAACTCGTTTTGATAAACCAAAAAAGAAAAACAATAATAATAAAAATAAAAAAAGAACTAAACCAACTATTAACAAAAATGTTACTAAGAAAAAATAAGTTTGCTTTTATACTATTAATTGGCCTAAGTTTTATGTCTTGCGACAAAGACCGAGTTTTTGATGAATATAAAAACATAAATGGTTCTTGGAAAAAAACAGATACCATTAGTTTTTCATTTGAACAAAATGACACTATTAAACCGTATGATTTATTTTTAAACATAAGAAGTAATAACGATTATCCTTATAATAATTTATATTTAATTGTATCGTTAAAACAACCCGATAATTTGGTTAAAACAGATACTTTAGAGTATTTAATGGCTAATCCAGATGGTTCATTAATGGGAGAAGGTTTTTCAGATATTAAAGAAAGTAAGCTTTGGTATCAAGAAGGGTTTATTTTTAATAAAAAAGGAAAGTACAATATATCTATTTCACAAGCAGTAAGGGAAACTGGCGATATCGAAGGTGTTCAAGATTTAAAAGGAATTACAGACCTTGGCTTTAGAATAGAAAAAACAAAATAATTTATGGCAAAAAATCAAACTAATAACCAAGATTTTTCAAAATATATTAAAACATTTTGGAAGCTATTTTTATTTGGTGTTATAGGGGTAATTTTATTATTCTTATTTGCATCATGGGGATTTTTTGGAGAAATGCCAAGTTTTGAAAAATTAGAAAATCCAGATTCAAATGTAGCTACAGAAATTATTTCTTCAGACGGTGAAGTAATTGGGAAATTTTATGCAGAAAACAGAGTTCCTGTAAAATATGCCGATCTTCCTAAACATTTAGTAGACGCCTTAGTTGCTACAGAAGATGAACGTTTTTATGAACATTCTGGTATTGACGCTAAAGGTACATTTAGAGCAGCGCTATCTTTAGGAAGTAGCGGTGGTGCAAGTACAATTACACAACAATTGGCTAAAAATTTATTTCATGGTGCAGATGGCTCAAAAAACATTGTATTAAGGGTTCTTCAAAAAATAAAAGAATGGGTAATAGCCGTTCGTTTGGAAAGACAGTATTCAAAAAAAGAGATTCTTGCCATGTACTTAAACGAAGTAGATTTTGTTAACGGAGCCGTAGGAATTCGTTCAGCTTCTAAAATTTACTTCAATAAAGAACCTAAAAATTTAACAATAAATGAAGCAGCAGTTTTTGTAGGAATGCTTAAAAACCCTTCTTTATATAATCCAAATAGAGAAAAAAGAATTCAAAGAGTAACAGATAGAAGAAATACTGTTTTAGGCCAAATGGTTAAAAACAATTTACTATCAAAAGAAGAAAAAGAAAAACTGGAGAAAGAACCTATTGTTTTAGATTTTAAACCAGAAAGTCATAGTGAAGGTAGTGCAACTTATTTTAGAGAATATTTGCGTGATTACATGAAAAAATGGGTAAAAGATCATCCAAAAGAAGATGGTACTGAATATGACATTTATAGAGATGGTTTAAAAATATATACAACCATCGATTCACGTATGCAAAAATATGCCGAAGAAGCAGTTACTGAACATTTAACAAATCTTCAAGCAGAATTTTTTAAAAATGCAAAGGGAAAGAAAAATGCACCTTTTGTAAATATAACTGAAGACCAAACAAACGGAATTATTACCAGAGCGATGAAATCTTCAGAAAGATGGAGACTTCTAAAAGATGACGGTAAAACAGAAGATGAAATTATTAAATCTTTCGACATAAAAACCAAAATGAAAATTTTCACTTGGGCAGGAGAAAGAGATACAATCATGACGCCTAAAGATTCTATCATATATTACAAACATATGTTACAAACCGGAATGATGGCTATGGAGCCACAAACCGGACATATAAAAGTATGGGTAGGAGGAATTAATTACAAACATTTTCAATATGACCATGTGGGTCAAGGTGCTAGACAAGTTGGATCAACATTTAAACCTTTTGTTTATGCAACAGCAATTGAGCAATTAGGGATGTCTCCTTGCGATTCAATAATTGACTCACCATTTACAATGCCAAAAGGAAAATGGAATATCGATGAAGCATGGTCGCCAGGAAATTCTGATGGTAAATTTAGAGGATTACTTACTTTAAAAAGCGCATTGGCAAACTCTGTAAACACTATTTCTGCAAAACTAATGGATAGAATTGGTCCAAAAACAGTTGTTGATATGGTTCATGAATTAGGTGTAACTTCTGAAATTCCAGAAAGACCAGCGATTGCATTAGGAGCTGTTGAAATTACTGTTGAAGAAATGGTAGCTGCATATAGTACTTTCGCAAATCAAGGAGTATATATAAAACCAACATTTATCACTAAAATTTCTGATAAAAATGATGTGGTTATAGACCAAATTATACCTGTAAGTAAAGACGTTGTTAATACAGATGTTGCTTATGCTGTATTGAAATTATTAGAAGGAGTTACCGAGGGAGGTTCTGGAACAAGACTACGTTGGGGAGGAGCTGGTTTTAGAAACTATGATTATAGTTTTACAAACCCTATTGCAGGTAAAACAGGTACAACCCAAAATAATAGTGATGGATGGTTTGTAGGAATGGTTCCTAATTTAGCTGCTGGAGTTTGGGTTGGAAACGATGATCGTTCGGCTCACTTTAGATCTACTTTTTACGGTCAAGGTGCAACTATGGCTTTACCTATTTGGGGTTTATTCATGAAAAAATGTTATAAAGATTCTGATTTAAGTGTATCTAAAGATGCGTTTGATAGACCCGCAAAACTTTCTATAAAAGTAGATTGTTGGAAAAAACCTGCAGTTGATACAACAGCAGTTGATGAACCAGACATGGATGAATTTGGATTATAATTTATAAAAAGAAATAATGATAAGTAGAAAAGTTAATAATGTTCAAGAAGCCTTACAAGGTATTGAAAACGGTATGACTATTATGTTAGGCGGTTTTGGTCTTTCTGGAATTCCAGAAAATAGTATTGCCGAATTGGTGCATAAAAACGTAAACAACTTAACTTGTATTTCAAATAATGCAGGTGTAGATGATTTCGGATTAGGTTTACTATTACAAAAACGTCAAATTAAAAAAATGATTTCTTCTTATGTAGGAGAAAACGCAGAGTTTGAGCGTCAAATGCTTTCTGGAGAATTAGATGTAGAATTAACGCCTCAAGGAACTTTAGCTGAAAAATGTCGTGCTGCACAAGCAGGAATCCCTGCATTTTTTACTCCAGCTGGTTATGGAACAGAAGTTGCCGAAGGAAAAGAAACACGCGAATTCAACGGAAAAATGCATATAATGGAATTGGCTTATGAAGCCGATTTTTCAATTGTAAAAGCATGGAAGGGTGACGAGGCAGGAAATTTAATTTTTAAAGGAACAGCACGAAATTTTAACGCACCAATGGCTGGAGCTGCAAAAATTACTATTGCAGAAGTAGAAGAATTAGTGCCTGTAGGAACTTTAGACCCTAATGAAATTCATATTCCAGGAATTATGGTAAATAGAATTTTTCAAGGGGAAAAGTTTGAAAAAAGAATTGAGCAACGTACCACAAGAAAAAAAGATTAAAATGGCTTTAGATAAAAATCAAATTGCACAGCGAATAGCAAAAGAAGTAAAAGATGGTTATTATGTAAACCTTGGAATTGGTATTCCTACTTTAGTTGCAAATTATGTTCGAACTGATATTTCTGTAGAATTTCAATCTGAAAATGGGGTTCTAGGAATGGGTCCTTTTCCTTTTGAAGGAGAAGAAGATGCCGATATTATAAACGCAGGAAAACAAACCATAACAACATTGCCAGGAGCAAGTTTTTTTGACTCCGCTTTTAGTTTTGGAATGATAAGAAGTCAAAAGGTCGATTTAACTATTCTTGGAGCAATGGAAGTTTCAGAAAATGGCGACATTGCCAACTGGAAAATTCCCGGCAAAATGGTAAAAGGAATGGGTGGTGCTATGGATTTAGTAGCTTCAGCCGAAAATATTATCGTTGCTATGATGCATGTAAACAAAGCAGGTGAATCTAAATTACTTAAAAAATGTAGTTTACCATTAACTGGTGTTGGTTGTGTGAAAAAAGTAGTAACAGAATTAGCTGTTTTAGAAATAACGGATAAAGGATTCAAACTTTTAGAAAGAGCACCTGGAGTTACGGTTGAAGAAATTCAAAAAGCAACAGAAGGGACTTTAATTATTGAAGGAGATATTCCTGAAATGAAGTTTTAGATTTTAACGAAAAATCACAATTTAAAACCTGCACAACCGCAGGTTTTTTTATATAACAAAAAAATAATTATTATATAAAACTTATTTTTTTAACATTTTTAATAAAATATATGTAATTTTTTTTCAATTAGTGTTGATATATTTGACAATCAAATCTTATTTAACACAAACTACTAATTATGAAAAAAAATCTACACAAGAAAATTGCCTTGCTAACAGCAGTTTCATTTTTTTCTTTAACAGCCTCAGCTCAAGAAGTAAACAAATCAATTAAATTAAAAAAAACAGACGTTTTTGGCCAAACAAGTTTTTTATCTTTTAATGAAAATTCAACTTATAAATCAAATGATTTTGAAAAAGTATTTAAAGAACAATTAAACATTCAAGACGGAACTCAATTTGTAAAGTTGTATACAGAAACTGATAAATTAGGTTTCACCCATGATAAATACCAAATGTATCAAAATGGCGTTAAAATTGAATTTGCTACATATACTGTACATTCAAAAAATGGAAAAATAACCGCAATGAATGGAGAAATGTACAAAACCAATGCCGTTTCTCTTGTCCCAGAAATCACTTCTCAAGACGCACTACAAAAAGCAATGCAACACCTTAATGCCAAACAATATCTTTGGGACAATCCTACCGAGGCTTCAAAATTAGATAATTATAAAAAACCACAAGGTGAACTTGTTTTGTTGCCTATGTTCGATGATAACTCAAAAAAAATATCTGAAGCATCAAACTTAAAATTAGCTTATAAATTTGATATTTATGCAACTCAACCTTTAAGCAGAGGAGATGTATATGTAGATGCTCAAACTGGAGATGTTTTGTTCTATAATGCAACGATAAAACACGCAACACATTTTGGCTATTCTTCTTCAATATTTAATAAAGATTCTAAATGCGACACTTTTTTAACTCAAGAAGAAACGAAAAAAATTGCAACATGTTTTGATGCTTTGGTTTCTGGAACCGCAGCAACACGTTACAGTGGCTCAAAAACGATTCAGACTACATTATCTGGTTCAAATTACGTTTTAAAAGACGCTACTCGTGGCAGTGGAATAAATACCTACGACTTAAATACAAGTACGAATTATAATTCAGCAGTTAACTTTACAGATAACGATAACAACTGGACCACTGCAGAACATACAGCAAACAAAGATAACGGTGCTTTAGATGCGCACTGGGGAGCTGAAATGACATACGACTATTGGATGACAAAACACAACCGTAATAGTTTTAATAATTCAGGAGCAACAATAAACAGTTACGTTCACTATAGTTCTAATTATGATAATGCTTTTTGGGACGGTTCAAGAATGACTTATGGTGACGGAAGTGGAACCTATTTCGACATCCTTACATCTTTAGATGTAGCAGCTCACGAAATTGGACATGCAGTTTGTACTTACACTGCTAATTTGGCTTACCAAAGAGAGTCAGGAGCTATGAACGAAGGTTTCTCTGATATTTGGGGAGCTACAGTAGAATATTACGCTGCACCAAATAAAAGCACATGGTTAATTGGTGAAGATATTGAAAGACGTTCAGGTCATTTGGCTCTACGTTCAATGAGTAACCCAAAAAGTGAAGGACAACCAGATACTTACGGTGGAACATATTGGATAAACCCAAACTGCGGAACACCAACACAAAGTAATGATTATTGTGGCGTACACACAAATTCAGGAGTTTTAAATCATTGGTTTTATATTTTAGTTCAAGGAAAATCTGGAACAAATGACATTGGCAGTTCTTATAACGTTACAGGAATAGGAATGGACAAAGCTGCAAATATTGCTTATCGTTTAGAAAGTGTCTATTTATCAGCAAATTCAACTTTTGCAAATGCCAGAACCTACGGAATACAAGCAGCAACAGATTTATATGGAGCAAACTCTGCTGAAGTTATTGCTACAACAAATGCTTTTTATGCAGTAGGTATAGGTAGTGCTTACCAAGGTGCGACAGACACACAAGCACCAACTGTTCCAACAAATTTAATTGCAAGCGGTACAACAAATACAACAACAACTCTAAACTGGACTGCTTCAACTGACAATGTGGGTGTTGTAGGATATGATATTTACCAAGGTACTTCAAATCTTGGGACAGTTACTGGTACTTCAGCAAATATTACTGGTTTAACTGCAAGCACAACTTATTCATTTTCTGTTAGAGCTAAAGATGCGGCCGGAAATGTTTCTGGATCAAGTAATACAGTAAACGTAACTACAACTGGCTCTTCTACAGGATGTTCTGGAGCAATATCTTCGTTCCCATATTCTGAAGGATTTGAAAACACTATTGGAGCTTGGACACAAGATTCGGCAGATGATTTTGATTGGATTGTAGATGCAAATGGAACACCTTCAAGTAATACAGGACCTTCTTCAGCAATTCAAGGAACGTATTATATTTATGTAGAAGCATCAAGTCCAAACTATTCAAACAAAAAAACTATTTTAAACTCACCTTGTTTCAATTTAACAAATGCTCCATCTGCAACTTTCAATTTCAAATACCATATGTATGGTGCTTCAACAATGGGAGCTTTAAAATTAGAAGCAAGCACAAATAATGGTTCAACTTGGACTGAAATTTGGAGTAAATCTGGTAACCAAGGAAACAGTTGGTTAACTGCAAATGTAAGTTTAGCAAGTTACATTGGAAACACAGTTCAATTACGCTTTGTAGGATCAACAGCTGCAACATGGCAAGGAGACATTGCTGTAGATGATGTTTCATTAACTACTGCTTCAGCTCCTGTTTGTACTAATGTAAACATTAACATGACATTTGACAATTACCCAGAAGAAACAAGTTGGGAAATTTTAAACGCAAGTAATCAGGTTGTGTTTTCTGGTGGTACATACGGAAGTCAAGCAGACGGATCTTCATTAACTGTAACAAAATGTTTAGATGCTGGTTGTTATACATTTACAATTAAGGATACATATGGAGACGGAATTTGTTGTTCTTATGGAAATGGTAGTTATACTGTAACTTCAAACGGAATAACATTTGCAAGCGGTGGAACTTTTGGAGCAAGTCAATCTACTAACTTTTGTGTAGGAACTTCTTCTTTAATTTCGAATGTATCTACTACAACAGAAACCCAAACAGAAATTCCATTTTCTATTTACCCAAACCCTGTTAAAGGAGACATTTTAAATGTTCAAATTGGGAAAGACTTAGAAGATTATAAAATCTACAACATTATGGGGCAACTGGTTTTACAAGGGAAAATTAGCAACGGACAAATCAATGTTAGTTCTTTAAATACTGGAGTTTTCATAATTGAAACAAATACATACAAAGAAAAAATAGCAAAAAAATTCATTAAAGAATAAATTTCCCTTAGTTAAGTAAATGAAAAGGCTGCTCTAGATTTCTAGGCAGCCTTTTCTCTTTTAAAATATTTATCTATTTACAAATTCGCAAAGAAATCATTTCCCTTATCATCGGTAATAATGAATGCTGGGAAATCTTTAACTGTAATTTTACGAACCGCTTCCATTCCTAATTCTTCAAAATCAACAACCTCAACTTTTAAGATATTGTCTTTTGCTAAAATAGCAGCTGGTCCTCCAATAGAACCTAAATAGAAGCCGCCATGTTTTGCACAAGCATCAGTAACTTGTTGCGAACGATTTCCTTTGGCTAGCATAATCATACTTCCGCCTGCCGCTTGAAACTCATTTACATAAGGATCCATTCTACCCGCTGTTGTTGGTCCGAAACTTCCTGAAGGCATTCCGTCTGGAGTTTTTGCAGGTCCAGCATAGTATATTGGATGGTTTTTAAAGTAATCAGGCATTGGTTTACCCGCATCTAATAATTCTTTAATTTTAGCATGAGCAATATCACGAGCCACAATAACTGTTCCGCTCAATTTTAAACGTGTTTTGATTGGATATTTTGTCAATTCAGCTAAAACTTCATTCATTGGTTTGTTTAAATCAATTTCAACAGCTGGTTCTAAATGAGGTGCTACTTCTGGTAAAAACTGACCTGGATTGGTTTCTAATTGTTCTACGAAAATACCATCTTTGGTAATTTTACCCTTAATATTTCTATCGGCAGAACACGAAACTCCTAGTCCAACCGGACAAGAAGCTGCATGACGTGGTAAACGAATTACACGAACATCATGTGTAAAGTATTTTCCTCCAAATTGTGCACCAATAGCGCTTTCTTGACAAATTTCTTGTACTCTTTTTTCCCATTCTAAATCACGGAAAGCTTGACCGGCCATATTTCCTGAAGTTGGTAACTCATCAAAATAACCAGCAGATGCTTTTTTAACCGTTGCTAAATTGGCTTCGGCAGATGTTCCTCCAATTACTAAAGCTAAATGGTAAGGTGGACAAGCAGATGTTCCTAAATCTTTGATTTTTTCACGAACAAATTCTTCCATTCCTTTCTCATTCAATAATGATTTCGTTTTTTGGTATAAGAATGTTTTATTTGCCGAACCTCCACCTTTTGCTAAGAATAAAAATTCGTAAGAACTTCCTTTTTTAGCATAAATATCTATTTGTGCAGGTAAGTTGGAACCCGAATTCTTTTCTTCAAACATGCTAATAGGCACAATTTGAGAATAACGAAGGTTCTTCTTTTCGTAGGTATTGAAAATCCCTTTTGAAAGCCATTCAGCATCATCTACGCCTGTAAATACGTTTTCTCCTTTTTTAGCCATTACGATAGCGGTTCCTGTATCTTGACAAGAAGGCAATTCGCCTTCAATAGCAACAGAAGCATTTTGTAATAAATTATACGCCACAAAACGATCGTTATCGGTCGCTTCTGGGTCATCTAATATGTTTGCTAAACTTTTTAAATGTTTTGTTCTAAGCATAAATGAAACATCGTTCATTGCTACTTCAGATAATAACTCTAATCCTTTTGGATCAATAGTTAAAATTTCTCTGTCGCCTAGCTTTTCAACTTTTACGTATTCTGAAGAAATTTTCTTGTATTGTGTATCGTCTTTTAAAATAGGATACGGGTCTTGGTATATAAAATCCATGTGTGTTGTTTTTAAAAACGTAAAGTTAAGGATAATTGAAGTATTTGTGAAATTCTAGTTTATCAAAAAAATTAATTACATTTTATTCATTAATGTTTTAAAAGCTCTATATAATTATTAGCAATTTCTTCAACTAAAGAATCGTCCTTTATTTTTGATTTATTAGCTAACATAACAATAACTAGTTTAGAATTAGGATAAATTTTTAGTTCACTTCTAGCAGAAATAGCACCACCTCCATGACCATAATAAAAATTATTATATCCATCCTTACGTGCAAAAAAACCCATTCCGTAATCTGTTTTACGGCCATCAATTAACTTTTGAGATTTTATTAACTCTATTAATGTTTCTTGTTTTAATATTCTATTTGGAAATAAATACCCATTTCCTAACTTAATTAAATCTTCTGAAGTTGATAAATGACATCCTGAAGAATACATTGAATTATTATAAACATATTTTGCTTTTTCTTTTTTCTCGTCTATAGACGAATAAAAGGTAACAGTATTGTCATCATATATTCCATCATTAATAAAAGTATTACTCATTTTTAAAGGCTCAAAAATAAATTCATTCTGAACTTGAAATATATCTTTATTTGTAACTTTTTCTATTATAAACCCAAGTAACTTATAACCATAGTTACTGTAACAAAATTTCGTGTAAGGTTTTATTAATAATGAATCTTTACGAAAAACTCTGTAAAAATCTTTTTTTGAATAAGTGTTTTCAGGTGTCCAATCCTCTTCACTAGGATGTCTAATTAACCCTGCAATGTGTCCAGCAATTTGTTTGATTGTAAAACTATATTGTTTTTTAGGAAGACTATCTAAATATAAATAAGGACTTTTGTCCCAATCTAAAGTTCCATTTTCAAACAGTTTGCCTAAAACTGAAGCGGTTATTGTTTTTGTTATACTAGCAATTTCAAACTTTGTTTTAGAAGGTATGACAGGTGTCTTTTTGTCTAAATCAGCAAATCCAAATCCTTCAGAAAATATTATAGTATCATTATAAGAAATACTAATCGACATCGCTGGAATATTTTCTTTTTTAAGATATTTTATCGCAAGCCTTTTTGTTTTCTCATTTGTTTTACTAAAATCAAGTTGAGAAAAACTAATAAAAGGAATAAATAAAAATAGTAAAAACCTCATAAATTAATATTTTAAAAAAACCAAGTCGCCACAAAAATGGCAGTAATTACACAAATTAAATCTACTAAAAGCATCGTAGTTAATGCATAACGAGTATTTTTTATATTCACAGAGCCAAAATAAACCGCAATTACATAAAAAGTGCTCTCTGCACTACATTGAAAAATACTGCTCAATCTTCCGGTTAAGGAATCGGCTCCAAAAGTATTCATCGAATCAATCAAAAATCCCCTTGAACCTGCAGAACTAAAAGGTCGTAATAAAGCAACTGGTAAGGAATCGACAATTTGTTTATTTACACCAATATTTGAAAAAACAAAAGCCAAACCATTACTTATAATATCAAACAATCCGCTATTTCTAAATAATGAAATGGCAGCTAACATTCCTAAAACATATGGAAAAATAGTAACGCCAGTTTTTACACCGTTATTTGCACCTTTTACAAAAGCATCAAAAACGGTTGTATTCGCTTCGGCAAATAATTTCTCTTTTTTGAACGCATAAAGCAAGGTAAAACCAATTATTGCTAATAATATTAATCCCGAAAGATTAGATGTAAAATAATTTTTTCCAATAATATCCAAATGATTTACATACATCAATAAGCCAATAATTGCCCCAATTAATGTCATTAAGCCAATTGCCAATGAAGCACTTTTGAAATTGATTTTTTGTTTGATTCCCACAATTATAAAGGCTGCGATGGTACCAATAAATGAAGTAATAATACAAGGCAACATCACATCTGCAGGGTTACTAGAACCGGCCGCTGCTCTATATCCAATAATTGAAGTTGCAATTAACGTTAAACCGGAAGCATGCAAACACATAAACATAATTTGCGCATCACTAGCTCTATCTTTATCTTCATTGAGCTCTTGCAAACTTTCCATAGCTTTTAAACCAAAAGGTGTTGCAGCAGAATCCAATCCTAAAAAGTTGGCCGCAAAATTCAACGTCATATAGGAAATAGAAGGATGATTTTTAGGAATACTTGGAAATACTTTTACAAAAACTGGACTCAAAACTTTGGCTAATTTTCCGGAAACTCCAGATATAATTAACAATTCCATCAATCCACAAAAGAAAGCTAAATAAGCTATAAGCGGTATTATTATATCTACTAAGCTGCTTTTGCAAGTTGCCAATAATCCATCCGATTTTTGAACACCGCTGTAAATTTGTACCGTTTGATTTTTGTATACATACGTCGTATCAGGATCTGACAAATTACGATTAACAATCATTGTTTTATCGTCTTTCAGTTGGATACTGTCTTTTATAAAAGCAGGAACTTGATCTATATATTTTTCAGATATTAAAATAGGATTTCCTTTTTCGCCATTCAACACATAATCAATAGTATATGTTGTACCAGAAAACAAACTGATTACCACAAAGACAATTGATGAAATAAAAATTGCTAACCAAAACCTACTTAATACCATAATTTGAATTTTTTAACCACTAGGTTCACAAAGATAAAAACTAAGTTCACTAAGCCATTTATTTTTTAAACAAAGTGTTTTGAAATTTATACATGAATTATTTCATCGTCAATTAAAAGCTCTTCTCTTCTAAAACGGAGAAAAACTTGTGCCACTGCAATAACGTCTTTTTCGCAGTAGGTTATAATTCTATCGATATCGTTTTCAATATAAAAAACTCGAGCCACTTCGCTACCATCAATATCTCCTTTTGGAGAAGGAACACCTAATACTTTCGTTAATAATTTTAGCGAAGTAAAATGTTTGTAATCACCAAATTTCCACAATTCTAAAGTATCTAAATGTGGAACTTCCCAAGGTTTTTTTCCAAATAAATTCAACTTATCCGGCAAGGCAACCGAATTGATAATCATTCTTCTGGCAATAAACGGAATGTCAAATTCCTTTGCATTATGTCCGCATAAAACATGTTGCGCACCATTAAAATGTTGGTTCAATAAATTAGAGAAATCTTGAAGAATTTTCTTTTCTTCACCCCAAAAACTAGTGACTCTAAAATTTCTAACATCTGCTTTATTGACAAAATAACCCACTGAAATAGTAATGATTTTCCCAAATTCAGCCCAGATACCAGCACGTTCATAAAAATCTTCGGCTGTAACCTCATCACGACGCTGGTATTGTGTTTTATTTTCCCAAAGTTTTTTGGTTTCTTCATCCATTCCTAAATATGAATCATACTCAGGAACCGTTTCAATATCTAAAAATAGAATATTGTTAAGGTTAATTTTTTCAATCATATAATTAATTAATGAGTTGTTTTTCTTTTTTCTAACATCTTATACGCTTCTTCTACATAAACATATAAATCATTGCTGTGCGGATCAGTTTCTGTTTGCAATCCTTTTAAATGCCCTAGACGAACAATAATTAAATTATCTTGAGGAATAACAATTACAAACTGACCTAGATGACCGCGCATATAAAATAAGTCTTTGCCTTTTATAGCATGTAACCACCAGCCATATCCATATTGTGGACTTTCAGCGAAACGAGGCGTAATGCATTTTTTAATAAACGTTGAGTCTAAAATTTGTTGTCCGTTCCAATTTCCATTATTTAAATACAGTTTTCCAAAACGAGCAAAATCGCGCGCATTACTTGCAATACAACAATAGGCTTTTTCAATTCCATCCGGTTCATGATCTAATTGCCAAAGCGCTTCGTTTTCTGCTCCCATTGGTTGCCAAAAGTATTTAGAAACATAATCTGAAACATATTCACCAGTTGCTTTTTCAATACACATGGCTAACAATTGTGTTGCACCGCTTAAATATTTAAAAGATTGTCCTGGTTTTTTATTGATTTCTAAACCAAGCATTACTTTCTTTAAATCGTCATCAAAATAAGCACGCGTAACAATAGAAAGTGGACTGTAATATTGCTCATCCCAATTTAATCCTGAAGCCATTGAAGATAAATCGCCAACGGTAACTTCTTTTGCAAATTCGCCTTTTAACTCAGGAATAAAGTCGATTACTTTTTGATCCAAACTTTTAATTTTTCCTTCCATTATAGCTTTACCAAGTGCCATGGTAATCACACTTTTTGCCATTGAAAAAGAATTAGATTTTGAATCTTTGTTATAACCATCAAAATAACTTTCGTGAAAAACACTATCGTTTTGAATAATTAAAAAAGCTGCCGTTTGCAGTTCTTTATGTGTTTTTTCTAAAGTTGAAGTAGCTTCTATTGAATTATAATCTTTGGCTAGTGCCCAAGGTTGAGCAGTTCCCTTTTTAATTGCTCTATTAGGGAAATCTTTATAATCTTCTAAAAAAGCTGTGGTATAGCCTTTAAAATAAATTGTTTTTACCGCTCGAAGTAAGTAATCTACATCGAAAATATACATTAAGATAATTATAGATACTAATACTATGGCGAGCCATTTGAAAAAACCTTTTAGAAACTTCATGTTTTCATTTTAAGAATGTGATATAAAAGTAAGAAAAAAGAATATTTTTAAAAGAGTTTTAGAAAAGAGTTTGTTGTTTAAGCGGATTTTCATGATCAATAAGCCATTTCTTACGCCAAAGTCCGCCTGCGTAACCTGTTAAAGAACCATCTGAACCAATTACTCTATGACATGGTACAACTATCCAAAGTGGATTTTTGCCATTTGCAGAAGCTACTGCTCTAATTGCTTTTACATCGCCTAATTGTTTAGATAAATCTAGATAAGAGATCGTTTTTCCATAAGGAATTTCTAAAAGTGCTTTCCATACTTTTTTTTGGAAATCAGTTCCTTTTGGATTCATTAAAAAAGTAAATTTCTTTCTATTGCCTTCAAAATATTCATTTATTTCTTTAACTGCAGACTTCAACTCTAAAGGGATTGTTTTAGAAATTTCACCTTCTTGTAGAACTGAAATAAGACAAACCCCATTTTCATCACCTTTAATTTTTGCGGTTCCTAGTGGTGTATTTATAAAAACTGTTTCCATTTTATAAATATAAAAAAAACCACTCAAAAATGAGTGGTTTTCTAACCTTAAGATGTAATAGTTGAATTAATATATTTTTATTTTACAGAACCTTTGATAATAAGAACCTTTGGCGCAGCCCCTTCTTCATTTGTAGTTACAGTAATTGTTTTGTGAAAATTTCCTGGTGCAGCTGCATTATAAGTAGCTTCAACTGTTCCTTTTTCTCCTGGTTTAATTGGAGTTTTTGTATAATTTGCAGCAGTACAACCACAAGATGGTTTTACATTAGTTAGCAAAACCGTTTCTTTTGATGTATTAGTAAAAGTAAATTCATAAGTTACTGGTTTACCTTTTTCAATATCTCCAAAATCGTGTGTTTCACTAACCCATTTCATAGAAGAAATAGTTGCAGGTGCTGATTGATTTGTTACAAGAGCTTTTGCTTCTTGTGTTGTTGGAGCTTGAGCAAAAGACAAAGCCGATATAAATAAGGCTGCAATTGTTACTTTTAATGTTTTCATGATATAATTTTTTGTTTTTTTATAATTTTGATAAGCAAATCTAATAAGTAAATAGTAGTTTTGTTGTTAAGCATTCATTAATTGTTGTTAATGACATGTTAACGGTAAATAAAAATGAAATTAAACAAACTAAATATAGTAATTATTATAGGTTTTCTTGCCATTATAGGTACAATGGTAATGCAATTGTTTTTATTAAATCAAGCTTATTTATTTGAAAAAAGAGAAATTGAAGATAAAATTCATTCTTCATTACTTAAAGTTGTTTCTAGAATTTATGCTGATAATAATAATGATTTACCACATGTTGATTTTATTAAAAAAACTTCCTCAAATTATTACATTGTTAATGTCCAAAATGTTTTTGAAAACGTAATATTAGAACATTATTTAAAAACTGAATTTGCAAAAGTAAAACTCGACCTTGACTTTGAATATGCCATTTACGATTGTGGAACAAACAAAATGGTTTATGGAAATTATATTTCAACGAAAGGAGAATCTGACAATAAGTGCGAAGATTGTTTTACAAAAAACGATGAATTAATTTATTATTTTGCACTAAGATTTCCAAACTTAAGCGAAAATCTATTCAGTAGTTTATATAAATATTGGGCATATAGTTTTGTTCTTTTTATTGTACTTATCATTTATGTTTATTCGGTAATTTTACTCTTAAAGCAAAAACAATACACTGAACTACAAAATGATTTTATTAATAATATGACGCATGAATTTAAAACACCGTTAGCTTCAATATTAATAGCTTCAAACTATGCAAAAAAACAAAAAGAAATAATTGAAAATCCTAAACTATCAAAATACATTGAGATTATCATTAATCAAAGTGCTAAACTAAACGAACATATTGAGAATATTTTAACTGTTGCGAAATCTAGTAATAACTCTATAGAACTTCAAAAAAGTAAAGTGGAAATTCTTAAAAACTTAGATTTAATTAAAGAAAATATTGAACTCAAGCATCAAAAAGAAGTTGTCTTTAAGATTTTGTTTCAAAAAAATTATTTAATAAATGCCGATGAATTTCATTTTTATAATTTATTGTTTAATTTATTAGATAATGCAGCAAAATATTCAATTGAAAAAACAGTTATAGAAATTAATTTTTTTGAAACCGATAAAAACTACAACTTAACTATAAGTGATAACGGGCCAGGAATTCCTGAAAAAGACCTGCCTTTTGTTTTTGATAAGTTTTACAGGGTTGCTCGAAAAAACAATAAGGACATTGAAGGGTTTGGAATTGGATTAGCTTATGTTAAAAAAATATGTGAATTACATAACTGGAAAATAAAATTATCAAACAAAAATAATGGTTTGTTAGCTGTAATTGAAATTCCAAAAAAAGACATTTATGAATAAGAAAAAGATTTTATATGTTGAAGATGATGAAACTCTAGCTTTTTTAACAGCAGATAATCTAGAGCAACATTTTGATGTCACCCATTCTAATAACGGAAAAGAAGCTTTTGAATTATTTTGTAATTCTGATTTTGATTTATGTGTATTAGACATTATGTTACCAGACATGGATGGCTTTGAAATTGTATCAGCAATTAGAAAAAGAAATGAAGAAATTCCAATTATTTTTTTATCAGCAAAAACATTAAAAGAAGATAAAATTAACGGATTAAAACTTGGCGCAGATGATTATTTAATAAAACCCTATTCTATTGAAGAACTTATTTTAAAAATTGAAATATTCTTAAACAGAAGTCAAAAAAACAGTATTGGAACTCATCAAAACTATAATATAGGCTCGTTTATTTTCGAACCTGAAAATTTTTTATTAAAAACTGGAACTAAAAAAATAACACTTACAGAACGAGAGACAACACTCTTAAAATTATTTCTAGACAATGCTAATAGTGTTTTAAAAAGAGAGAAAATTCTAAATACTTTATGGGGAAATGATGATTACTTTTCAGGAAGAAGTTTAGATGTTTTTATTTCAAGATTAAGAAAAATATTTAAAGACGAAACCCACGTAAGAATTGAAAACATTCCTCGCGTGGGCTTTAAACTAATTATTGAATAAATGTCATTAAAAACTATGAATATACGCTTCTAATGATTGTAATTCTTCATCACTCATAGCTTTAGTAATAGCAAAATTTGCTTTCATTACTTCATATTGAGACGGGTCTACAATTGCTTCTCCTTCTCCTTTTAAAAAGGTTACAATGCTGGAGTTTTTCTCTTTATAAATACCTGAAATTTCTTTTAAACTTGGTCCAACAACTTTTGTAGATGGTTGATGGCAAGCTACACAAGTTCCTTTTCCTTCAAAAATTTCTTTTCCCTTATTTACTATTGCTAAATCGCCATCAGAAATATTTTCTGTAGCTTCGTTAGTAGTAGTAACTTCCTCAGTAGTTTCAATTTTTCCAAAAGGCTCTTCCTTTTTCTTATCTGAACAACTAACAATTGCTAACATTGCAATTGCCAACAAACTTGTTTTAAATACTTTCATAATGCTAATTATTTATTCCTTCAAATGTATTTACTTCTAATTAAATATTTTATGATAAATGTCAGAAAAGTTACTTTTTAAAAAAAACACTCCCTTAAAAATACATTTTGCAATTGTTAATAAAATTTGTTGATAAAATTTTGCAATTGTTCTTGTTTAGTTAACTTTGCCTTATGATGATAGAAAAACACATAGCAGCATTATTATATAGATTTCAATGCGTTACCTTACCGGGTTTTGGTGCTTTTATTAGCGAACTAGAATCTGCTAAAGTTGCTGGAAGTGCTAGCACATTTAATCCGCCAAAGAAAAAAATAACTTTTAATCCAAACGTTAAAAATAACGATGGACTATTAGCTAATCATATTGCATTACAAGAAAACATTAGCTTTGAGAAAGCTTCTGAAGTTATTGCTTTTCAAGTTTCAAAATGGATCACATCTTTGGAACAAAGAGAAAAAGTGGTTTTAGCTAAAATTGGTGAAATTTCTACAAATGCAGATTTAAATTGGGTTTTTGAACCTTATGAAGATGTAAATTACCTAACCTCATCTTTTGGGTTAACAAGCTTTGTTTCGCCTCTTATTACAAGAGAACAGTTAAAAACTCAAGTAGAAGAACTTGAAGAAAAAGCTCCAATTATTTTTACTCCTGAAAGAAAAAACAATTATAGTTTTGTGAAATACGCAGCTTCAATTGTTCTTTTTTTAGGCTTAGGAACTGTTGGATACAAAATGTACAATGATCAGCAAGTTGCTAATCAAACTTTATTCGTTGAAAAACAAGTACAAGAAAAAGTTAATCACAAAATACAAGAAGCTACTTTTTTCATAAGCAATCCGTTAAGTACGGTTGAACTGCCCGTAAAAGAAGAGTTAAAGCCTTATCATATTGTGGCCGGAGCTTTTAGAAATGAAGAAAATGCTCAAACAACATTAAACAACTTAAAAGAAAAAGGTTTTTCTGCTCGCCTTTTAGAAAAAAATAAATCGGGTTTAATTCCTGTTGCTTATGAAAGTTACTCTTCTCTCGAAGAAGCGCAATTGGCAAAACAAAAAATACAAACCGAACAAAATACTGAAGCTTGGCTTTTAATTGAATAACAAAAAATCCCAAAATTTGGGATTTTTTTATGTCTTATTATTTCTTTGGTTCTTACCTTTGTAAAAAAACAAATGGAAGCAAAATTCTCTTCTGATTCTCTTACTACTTTAACTGATTTAGTTTTACCTGGTGAAACCAATCCATTAAATAATTTATTTGGTGGTGAATTATTAGCTCGAATGGATAGAGCTGCAAGTATAACTGCACGTCGTCATTCTAGAAGAATTTGTGTAACGGCATCGGTAAATCATGTTGCTTTTAACAGAGCCATTCCTCTAGGAAGTGTTGTTACGGTAGAATCGAAAGTTTCTAGAACTTTCAATTCATCAATGGAAATATACATAGATGTTTGGATTGAAGACCGTGAATCTGGAATTAAAAACAAAGCAAACGAAGGCATTTACACATTTGTAGCTGTTGATGAAACTGGAAGACCGGTTCCAGTACCTCCGGTTGTACCACAAACCGATATTGAAAAACAACGATTTGAAGCTGCTTTACGCAGAAAACAACTGAGTTTAGTTTTAGCAGGGAAAATGAAACCGAGTGAAGCAACAGAATTAAAAGCCTTGTTTTCGTAAAACATATTTAATAAAAAAGGACACTTTACGTGTCCTTTTTTATTCTACAAACCCATATTCTGGATACGTTTCTTTTAGATAATCTTCAGCTTTTGATGGAATAATAACAATTACAATATAAGAAGACAAAAACAGAGCAACTAAAATTAAGCTTATTCCAAAAAGCACATAATCATTTGGTAAAGTATCAATTTTATTTGAAAAGCCATTAAAAACATGTATGGGTAACATTAAAATTGCAGAAAAAGAGCCATAACCCGAAATTATTTCTTCAAACATCCATTTTTTACCTGTTTTTTTGGTTCTTTTTTTAAACTTTTTTCGTTCAAAAATTAGCGCAACTATCGTTAAAAAGAAAATAACTATTATTGCTACAGTAAAAATTTCATAAAAAAAGACGAGTTTAAAGAGCCAAAATAGACCAAATACTAATGTGATGGTGAGGAATATTTTTGGTATCGTAAAAAAAGCTTTAAAATGCTTCCAAATTAATTTGTTGTATTTTTTCCCTAAAGCAGCTTGCCTTTTTTCAACCACATCCATGAACCCAAAAACACCAAACTTTTTAAATTCAATTTGTAAAGCGTCTTCAAAGTCTATTTTAGGGTTTTCTTGCCATTGCGTTTCTATAGAATTAGCCAAATGATCTACTAACTCAGTTTGTAAATCATACCATTCTACATAATGTTGGCGTGTAAATTCGTATAAACGATCTATTTGCTGTTTATTTAGTTTCATATAAATAATTCTTCTTAAAGGAATTAAACTTAACAACTGTTTTTATAAAATAAAACATATATGCTATTATAACATAAGAAAAAACAGTAAATATATAAGGTGAATTCGTTGACTTAAAAGTTGGAGAAAGAAACAGTTGTAAATAATAAATTATTGCTAAAATGCCTCCAAGTTTTTCAATATAATAAAAACGTTCTTTTAAATAAACATGAAAGTATATTACTTGAAAAAGTGCCAAACACATAATTATTATAAAAAACAAATTACCAAATGTAAAAGCTTTAGAAAAGAACTCGTTTATTCCTCCAAATTTAATAACAAAGAAAAGTAATAGCCCTAAAACAACATTAAAAGGTTTTGCTAAAAAAAACAAAAAATGTTTAATTGAATGTAATGAATATTGAGACTTACTATCTGTTTTACTTTGCTTCATAATTTCCTTTTTATGAGCAATCATATAACTTTTAAAAGCGTCATAAAAATTAAGGTTTTCAACTTCCATTTTCTCTTCTACTGCGTTTGCAACATGATCTACCATTTCCATTCGAATATCGACATATACAAAGCCTTCATGCTTGAGATAATTGTCTATAGATTGTATACTTTCTTTTGATAGTTTCATCTCAATAACTCAATTTAGGATTCACAATAGTTTGCATATTTTTAATGAACTCTTCCAATTCAGCTAAACGATTTACGGTTTCTGTTGTACCTTTTTCAGTGAGTTTATAATATTTTCTTAAACGATTGTCTACTTTCTCCACTTCAACATCAAGCAAACCTTCCGCTTCTAATTTATGTAAAGCAGGATACAAAGCTCCTTCGGTAATGTTCAATTCGCCTTTGGTAATCTCTTTTACTTTTTGGGTAATTTCATAACCATACATTCTTCCTTTTTCTTCCAAAAGCTTCATAATAATGGTATTTAAACTTCCTTTATACAATTGTGAGTTTTTCATCCTGATGATTTTAGCACTACAAATCTATACATAATTTTCTTATGTATAAAACTCTTAGGTATATTTTTTTGTTTCTTATCGTTATAATCTTTAGTATTTTTGTAAAAAATAAAAACATGTCAACATTTTATAAACTTGCTGTAAAAGAAGTTAGAAGAGAAACACCAAGTTCGGTTTCTATACTTTTTAATATACCTGAAGAATTAAAACCCAACTATACATTTATTGCCGGTCAATATGTTACCTTAAAACTAACTTTAGATGGTCAAGAAGTGCGTAGAGCGTATTCTATTTGCTCTTCTCCAAAAAGTGGCGAATTACGAATTGCGGTAAAAGCAGTTAAAAATGGTTTTTTCTCCACTTTTGCTAACGAAAAATTAGCTGCTGGAAATGTAATTGAAGTAGGAACACCCGAAGGTAAATTTACTTTTGCACCAAGTTTTGATAAACAAAAAAATTACGTTGCTTTTGCAGCTGGTAGTGGAATTACACCTATTTTATCAATTATTAAAACGGTTTTAGAAGAAGAACCAAAAAGCACTTTTGTTTTGGTTTACGGAAATAAATCGCCTGAAGAAACTATTTTCCATGAAGAATTACACCAATTGCATTTACAAAATGTAGCCCGCTTTTTTGTTCATTATGTTTACAGTAAATCGAACATTGATGGGGAATTATTTGGAAGAATAGATAAATCAGCTGTGAACTTTGTTCTAAAAAACAAGCACAGCGAAAAATCTTTTGATAAATACTATTTGTGTGGTCCAGAAGAAATGATCAACTTGGTTTCAGAGGTTTTAAAAGAAAACAACATTGTTGAAAAAGATATAAAATTTGAATTATTTACTGCTTCTACTGCAGAAAATAAAGAAGCTGGAACGTTAGAAGGACATACAAAAATTACAGTTTTAGTAGATGATGAAGAAGCAACTTTTGAAATGAGCCAAAAACAAACTCTTCTAGAAGCAGCTTTAAAACAAGGTTTAGACGCTCCTTATTCTTGCCAAGGCGGAATTTGCTCTAGTTGTATTTGTAGAGTTACAGAAGGATCTGCTGTAATGAAAAAGAATTCTATTTTAACCGATTCAGAAATTGCAGAAGGTTTAGTTTTAGCTTGTCAAGCATTACCAACAACAGATGTTATAAAAGTAGATTTTGACGATGTTTAAAATATAAATGAAACACAAAAAAAGGAGCTAATTAAGCTCCTTTTTTATTTTATCTACTACCGTTTTAGGTATAATACTTCGCATTACATCATCATAGCCTTCCACTTTTTTATTTCCATAAACAGATGTTGGCAATAAAGGATATTGTGCTCTATTTGAAGTAATAGAATTTTCTAAAGGCTGATTAAACGGTTTAAAACCCGCATAAGGATGCGTTGCTCCCCATAAAGTAATTACTTTAACACCTAACATTGCCGCAATATGTGCATTTCCACTGTCCATTGAAAGCATTACGTCTAAATTAGAGATAAGTTCTAATTCTTGTTTTAATTTAATTTTTCCTGCAATTACGATTACATTCTGATGATTTCCTCTTAACTGATTCAGTTTTTGAATTTCTTCATTTCCACCACCAAAAAGAACAATTTTATAGGTTTCTTCTTTTGCTAAATCGTCAATTACATTTTGCATTAAATCTAATGGATACACTTTAGAATCATACTGTGCAAAAGGAGCAATCCCAATTAACTTCATTCCCTTGAAAAACAGAATCTCTTTTAAAATTTCTTCTGACAAAATTGTCTTTTTTGGAAAAATTGGATTTGATAAATCTATTGAAAAACCTAATTTATTAAATGTTTCAACGTGACGGTCAAACATTGATTTAACAGGCTTAAAAACCTTGTTTACTGCTCTTGTTAATGCTTTTTTATCTGCTCTTCCTTTATCTGTTGCGGCAACTTTTGTTCCTGATAATTTAAAAAAAGTTCGAATAACTTGAGTTCGAAGCACATTATGTAAATCGGCTATTGCTGTAATTTCTAACTTTCGTAAATCTAAAAACAAACGCCATAAACCTAAAAATCCTTTATGTCTTTCTTTTAAATCTATTGGAAAAAAATCAAGATTAGGAATCTCATTAAAAAAAGGCTCGAAAAAAGGTCTGGAAACCACCGTGATTTTTACATCAGGGTACTGAATAGAAAAAGCCCTCAACACAGGAACGGTCATTGCGACATCGCCCATAGCAGAGAGCCTTATTACTACTATATGTTTTTGTTTAGACATCTAAAGATGACTATTTTTTGTTTTGATACAAAACAGGATTTAAATCATCATCGTTATACATTTTCATTTGTTTGTATACTTTCATGAATTTATCACCCTTTTCAATATCTGCAATTAATTGACTAATAGAAGCAAACATATCGTTCTTTTGATCTAAAAGTACATTTAACTTTTCTTGACACTTTGCTTTATGTTCAGCAGAAGCAGAAGTACGTGTTGCTTCTTCATTCATGTGGTAAATTTTTAATGCTAAAATAGATAATCTATCAATTGCCCATGCTGGACTTTCAGTATTGATTTTAGCATCAGGCTTTACTTGAACATCTTTATATTTATCTAAAAAATAACTATCAATATATTCAACCATATCAGTACGAACTTGGTTAGAAGCATCAATTTGTCTTTTCAATGTTAATGCGGCAACAGGGTCAATATTTGGATCACGAATAATATCTTCATAATGCCACTGAACAGTATCTACCCAGTTTTTAGCAAATAATAAATGTTCAATTGAACCTTTTTCATAAGGGTTTTGAGTAGGCTGATACGCATCATCAATAACATGATATAGTTTTATACTCTCTTCAAAAATAGGGTAGGCAAATTCTGCAAACATTATTAAATGGTTTTAATTTCTACAAAAATAAGGATTTTTTGTACTTTTATCCTGAAAAAACAAACTTTATTCCAATGCAAATTCACTATATCTCTGAGCAGAACAGTATCTTAAATCATTTTTTAACACAAATAAGAGATGTTAATATCCAAAAGGACAGTATGCGTTTTAGAAAAAACATAGAGCGTATAGGTGAAATAATGGCTTATGAGCTAAGTAAAACATTAGAGTACAAAGAAATTAGTGTACAAACACCTTTAGGCATAAAGCACACTACAACTATTGCAGACAACGTAGTCTTATGCTCTATTTTAAGAGCAGGATTAGCACTACATACTGGATTCATGGATTTTTTTGATGATGCTGAAAACGGATTTGTGTCAGCCTACAGACATCATTATAATAACGATGACAAGTTTGAAATTTTAGTTGAATACCAAGCTGCACCTTCTTTTCAAGATAAAAACCTGATTCTTATTGACCCAATGTTAGCAACGGGGCAATCATTAGTAGCTGTTTTTAATAAATTAATTGTTGAAGAAACGCCCAAAGAAATCCATATAGCAGTTGTAATTGCAACACCAGAAGGAATTCAGTTTTTAGAAGAGAATTTACCTCAAAATTGTCATTTATGGGTTGCTGCTTTAGATGAAAAACTAAACGAAAAAAACTATATTATTCCAGGACTTGGAGACGCTGGAGATTTAGCTTATGGAGATAAACTATAATTGAGTTATAAAAAAGAAAACGCCTAGAAAAAAGAATATATAAAGTGTTGTTTCTTTTACCCAATTTGTTTTTAAATCTTCCAAAAAATTAGCTCCAATAATAGCTAAAGGCGCTAAACTAAAAGCCAAATATCCGTTGTTTTTATTGGCAGAAAGAATAAAAATTCCAACGCCTAAGACAAAAGAAAAAAGCACCTTTTTGTAAGACGTTTGCATATTTAACATTTTCTGATTCATCCCCATTATAAAACTTACAAATAGTAATAATGATACAGAAGTAAAAATTGCCAGCGCTAAATTTTGATATACGTTTTCAAAATAAGAGAAGTTAAATCCAACGTAAGTTTTGTTAATTAGCCTTTCATAGAGTGAATTATCTAAAACATCATTAAACAAAAAAAATAAAATAGCTACTGTAAAAAGTGCAATAAAAGGAATTAACCAATTTTTAAAATCTCTTGATACATCTAATATAATTGAAATAAACACTAAAATGATGTAAAAAATACTCCAAAAATGAAATAATGCAGATAGAAATATCCAAAATGAAGCATCAAATATTTTTTCTTTGGTATTGAGCATCGATTTCAAAGAGATTAACCTTCTTAAGGCCAATAACAGTAAAAAATTAGAAATTAGAATATTCTTATTTTCAAATATAGCTGGAAAAAACATCATGAAAATAAAAAACAATAATGCCGCGTACGTATTGTTCTTAGTTAAATTGTTCTTTAGAGAAATAAAGTTTACTAATACAGTTGAAGCAATAATTAAAAATAAAAATAATGATTGATTTAAGACATTTGGCCAATCAAAATAGAGTTTATTTTCACTAATAATCAATGAAAAAAAACAAATAACTATTAAAAACCCAATTAATAAATAATTAATTGGTCTTGTTTTACTAAAAACGCTTGCTATCATAAAGATATTTTATACTTTTGTGATGTAAATATAACATTTTATATAATGAAATCATTTTTTGAAGCTATAGGTAGTCTTTTTTCAGACTTTTTATTTTTACCTTTTGACGCACTAAGACAGTTAGAATTAACAAACTGGTGGGCAGCTAATTTTATCAACTGGTTCTTTATTCTTATTTGTTGTGGTGCTTTTGTGTATTGGATTAAACAATTGAACATTTTCAAAGCAAATAATGAAGATGATCAAGATACAACGGCACACTCATTCTTAAAATAAAAATTCCCCTTTTTTAAAGAGGAATTTAATATCATAAATCAAATCCGATATCTTTTCGGTAATTCATCTTATCAAAGTGTAACTTATTTATATTTTGATAAGATTTTTTTATGGCTTCCTCAAAGCTATTTCCATATGATGTTATAGCCAAAACTCTACCTCCATTACTAAGAACTTTACCGTTTTCTAGTTTTGTACCTGCATGAAAAACCAATGAATCTTCAACAGTATCAAGTCCTGAAATTTCTTTTCCTTTCTCATAATCTTCAGGATAACCACCAGAAACAACCATTATTGTAGTTGCGCTTCTTTCGTCTATTTCCAACTCAATTTTATCTAATTCTTGTTTTGCCATAGCATCAAAAATCGCAACCAAATCAGATTTTAATCTTGGCATCACCACCTCTGTTTCAGGATCACCCATTCTTACATTATATTCAATAACGATTGGTTCTCCTTTTACATTAATTAGTCCAATAAAAACAAAACCTTTGTATTCAATATTGTCTTTTTGCAAACCTTCAATAGTAGGTTTCACAATTCTTGTTTCTATTTTTTCAAGCAAAATAGCATCCGCAAAAGGAACTGGAGAAACTGCCCCCATTCCACCAGTATTTAAACCTGTATCGCCTTCACCTATTCTTTTATAATCTTTAGCTGTTGGAAGAATTTTGTAATTTTTACCATCTGTTAAAACAAAACAACTTAATTCAATTCCGTCTAAAAACTCTTCGATAACCACTTTTGAACTTGCATCGCCAAATTTAGCATCGACCAACATGTTTCTAAGTTCGGTTTTAGCTTCTTCTAAATCTTGTAAAATTAAAACACCTTTTCCTGCGGCTAAACCATCCGCTTTTAAAACATAAGGAGCTTTTAATGTTTCTAAGAAAGCGCAACCCGCCTCAACAGTATCTTTTGTAAAACTATCGTAAGCTGCAGTTGGAATATTATGTTTTACCAAAAATTCTTTGGCAAATTCTTTACTTCCTTCTAACTGCGCACCTAATTTTGATGGACCAATTACTGGAATCGTTGCTAATTGAGAATCATTTTTAAAGAAATCATAGATTCCGTTTACCAATGGATCTTCAGGCCCAACCACAACCATTTGAATGTTTTCGGCTAAAACCAATTGTTTAACCGCTTGAAAATCATTTGGATTTATAGCAACATTTGTTGCAATTGCTTCTGTTCCAGCATTTCCTGGTGCAACAAAAAGTTTTGTGCAATGTTTGCTTTGCAGCATTTTCCAAGCTAAAGCATGTTCTCTTCCGCCAGAACCTAAAAGTAAAATAGTCATGTTGTTGTGTTGTTTGTTGCTGCAAAAATACTTTGTTTTATTTTTAAAAAAAAGTTTGAAGTTAATAGTTTAAGGATTTTGGTTTTTTTATTTTTGATTCAAATAAATTCCAATGTTTAACTTATTTAATCTTACTTTAAAACTAAATGGTTTTCCAATTAAGAAAGCGCAAGCTGACTTTAAGGAAATATTGAATGTTACTGATGAAGATTACGCTAAATATATTGAGCATAAAAAGCGAGAAATTGTTGAATTTCACTTAAAAAACAATACTTTTTATAAAAATTTAGCGGAAAAGGAAACTTTTGAAAACTGGAATAATTTACCAATTTTAAATAAAAAAAACTTACAAAAACCACTAAAAGAAAGACTTTCTAAAGGTTATTCAGAAAAATCAGTATTTGTAAATAAAACTTCTGGTTCAAGCGGCGATCCTTTTGTTTTTGCAAAAGATAAAGAAGCACATGCGATTACTTGGGCTTCTATAATTCATCGTTTTGGTTGGTATAATGTTGATTTTAACAAGTCTTATCAAGCGAGATTTTACGGAATTCCATTAGATTTTATAGGCTATCAAAAAGAACGTTTAAAAGATTATTTAAGTAAGCGCTATCGATTTCCAATCTTTGATTTATCGGATAAAAAATTAGATGGCGTTCTTAACCATTTTAAAACCAAAAAATTCGATTACATTAACGGATACACAAGTTCAATAGTTTTATTTGGGAAATATTTAAAAAGTAAAAATATAATACTAACAGATGTTTGTCCGGCTTTAAAAGTCTGTATGGTGACTTCTGAAATGTTGTTTGATGAAGATAAAGCTCTTCTCGAAAAACATCTTGGAATTCCAATAGTGAATGAATATGGAGCTTCAGAATTGGATTTAATTGCTTTTCAAAATCCAAAAGGAGAATGGCAAGTAAACTCGGAAACTTTGTTTGTAGAAATTTTAGACGAAAATAATCAACCCGTTCCAAATGGTGTAGAAGGAAAAATTGTAATTACTTCATTATACAATAAAGCACATCCGTTTATTAGATATGAAATTGGAGATGTTGGTGTTTTAGACGAAAAAAGTACCGCCAAGAAACCCATTTTAAAAAAATTAATTGGAAGAACAAGTGATGTAGCGCTTTTACCTAGCGGAAAAAAATCGCCTGGTTTAACTTTTTACTACGTAACTAAAAGTATTATTGAAGACGATGGAAATGTAAAAGAATTTATAGTTCGTCAAACGAAATTAGATACTTTTGAGATAGATTATGTAAGCGAAATAGAACTCAGTAAAGAACAAATTGACGCAATTGAAAAAGCAATAGAAAAGTACTTAGAACCAGGTTTACTTTTTACTTATAATAGAAAAGAAATATTGAAACGAACCCAAAGAGGAAAATTAAAGCAATTTCAATCGATGCTTTAATTACGATATTTCATAAATCCGCGGTACATCCAATGGAGCATATAATATAATGATTGGAATGTGTTTAACTTTTCAACATCACGATAAAACTCCCATTGATATTTTAATAAATTCAATTTGTTTCTTGAAAGTGAATTTTCTCTAATTCTATAAATAGCTTGAGTTTGTTGTATTCCACTAGCATAAGGAATCTCTTTTAAATATTGCAACCACAAACCCATATCTTGACGTTTTCTAATCTTTGGCATATATTTCTTGCCTAAAGTATTTATGTCTAAAAACGCGGTTAAACAACTTATAGAGTTGCTTTTTAAAACATCTGTATAAGTTACTTTTTGAGGAACTATAAAGTCAGAATATACAAATTCTAAATCTTCATTAGAACGCCTATAAGATGAAAAAACAAATGGAGCATTACTTGTTTGAATTGCCTCAATACTGTTTTGTATAAATTCAGGAAACCAAATGTCATCAGAATCAATAAAAGTCATGTACTCGCCCGATGCTTTTTCAATTCCTTTATTTCTGGCAACACCACTTCCTGAGTTTTGATCTAACTTAAAAAAATGTATTCGAGTGTCAGATTGTTGGATTTTCTTAACTATCTCTTCAGTGTTGTCTGAAGAACAATCATCCACTATAATCATTTCCCAATTGGTATAGGTTTGATTTTGAACCGACTGTATGGTTTCGGCAATATATTTTGCAGAATTATAACTAGGCGTTATTATAGAAACTAATCCGCTCATTAATATGCTTTTTCTTCGCCTTTAAAAATATTAATAACGGTTTGAAATATAATTTTAACATCCATTAGTAACGACCAATTCTCAATATAGAATACGTCAAATTTTATTCTGTTAATCATATCATCATCCGTTTCTATTTCTCCTCTATATCCTTTTACTTGTGCTAAACCGGTTATGCCAGGTTTGACATAATGTCTCACCATATATTTTTGAATTTTTGAAGCGTAAATTTTGTTTTGTGACCATAAATGAGGTCTTGGCCCTACAATTGACATATCACCAAGTAAAACATTAAAAAATTGAGGCAACTCATCTATGCTTGTTTTACGAATAAATTTCCCAATTTTTGTAACCCTTGGGTCATTCCTTGAAGCTTCCATTTCAGTACTTTCATTTATTTTCATAGAACGAAACTTATAACAAACAAAATCAGACTCGTTTATACCTGGCCTATTTTGTTTAAAAAATATTGGTCCTTTAGATTCAAGTTTTATAAGTATTGCCATTAATGGAACTAGCCATGATAATAAAAGCGTAATAACAAAGAAAGAAAAAACAACATCAAAAACTCTTTTAAAAGCTTTTATATAGGGTTCATCTAAAGGGGTTTTTCGCAAAGAAAGAACAGGAAACAACTCGTAATAATCTACCTTAAGATTTTTTGAAAAAATAGCTTTAGTATCAGGTATAAACTTTAATTCAATTTTATTTTGATCGGTAAAAAATATTAAATCCTTTAATTTTTCATTTGAAATTTCATTTAAGGAACAATATATTTCATCTATTTTTTCAGACATGCAGAAATCTTTTATTAAATCTGATTTACCAATTATGTTTTTATTTTCTTTTTTATCAGAAAAAAATCCTTTAAAATGATAACCATAATCTGGTCTGTTCTCAAAAATATTTTTTAAATCAATAGCTTCTTTAGTATAACCTACAATAATTGTATTTCTATAGTTATTACCGGTAATTAGTCTGTACTTTTTAATGTAAAAGAATAAAAAAGCTTTAAAAATCAAAACAACACACAATAATGCTGTTGAGTAAAGAGCTATAGCCGAGCCACTAAAATTAGACGTCTTATAAAAAGGAAAAAAAGAAATTACAACTAATAAGAATAATAGAAATTGTACCGTGACTTTAGTTAAAATTTGAACAGGAGTGGTAAATCGATATACCGCATAAAGCTTTGAGAAAAAAGACAAAATAGTCCATGCTAAAAAAAGATAGGTCCCAAAAAAAAGATAGGACACATTAGAACCTTTAAAAAAGTAAGGAAAAAGTAACAATACAGCTACAATATCAAAAAAGTAACTAATTGGCCTTAAATATTTAGAATATCTTTTTTGCACTAATATTTAGTAAATATATTTGGTAAAATCTTTATGTTCTTCTTTCGCTAATTCTTCTGCAGACAATGACTTAAAGTATTCATAAGTAATTTTCATTCCTTCAGCTCTACCAACTTTTGGTTCCCATCCCAAAATTTCTCTTGCTTTTGTAATATCTGGTTGACGTTGCAAAGGATCATTCATGGGAAGATCTTTATAAATAATTTTTTGAGTTGTACCGGTCAATTTAATAATTTCTTCCGCAAAATCTTTAATGGTTATTTCATCTGGATTACCAATGTTTACAGGCATATGATAATCTGAATGCAATAATCTCCATATTCCTTCTACTTGATCATCTACATAACAAAATGAACGTGTTTGACCACCATCTCCAAAAACAGTTAAATCTTCACCTCTTAAAGCTTGCCCAATAAACGCCGGAATTACACGGCCGTCATTTAGTCGCATTCTGGGACCATATGTATTAAATATTCTTAAAATGCGAGTTTCTACTCCGTGAAAAGTATGATATGCCATGGTTATAGACTCTTGAAAACGCTTGGCTTCATCATAAACCCCTCGAGGACCAATCGTATTTACATTTCCATAATATTCTTCAGTTTGTGGATGTATTAATGGATCTCCATATATTTCAGAAGTGGATGCAATAAGTATTCGTGCTTTTTTAACTCGTGCTAAACCTAATAAATTATGCGTTCCTAATGACCCAACTTTTAAAGTTTGAATAGGAATTCTTAAATAATCGATTGGGCTTGCTGGCGATGCAAAATGTAATATATAATCTAATTCACCTGGAACATGAACAAATGTTGTTATATCATGATGGTAAAATTCGAAATTTTTTTCCTTAAATAAATGTTCAATATTTTTCAAGTCACCTGTAATAAGGTTATCCATTCCGATAACAAAATATCCTTCTGCTAAAAAACGATCACATAAGTGTGAACCTAAAAACCCTGCTGCACCTGTTATTAAAACTCTTTTCATTCTAATTTTCTTCTTTTTTGTTATAGTTAAATAAGCAATAAAATAGTGTAAAAAACACAACACCTCTTTGCCTCCATAAAAAAGACTCCGTCAAAAATAAGCTTATCATTAGGATTGCAAAAGCAATATGCATAAAATTTTTGCTTTGAAAAGCATTTTTTATATTAATAAACAATATAATCAAAAAAAACACAAAGCCTATTAACCCTAACTCTGCAAAAACTTGTACATATTGATTATGAAAATTCTTTTTTTGGTAACCTTCTTTATATTCGTTTCCTGGGAAAACATTATATTTTATTCCTTTCTCTTCTATTTTCTGATAAGATGCATTAAGACCAAAACCTTTTAAAAAAATAGATTCTTCTTTTAAAAACTCAAAAAACAAACGAGCTTGATAAACTCTAAATGCAGTTCCTGGGAAGAAATCATTTGGCGAAAAGGTTTTATTATTCCATGCTTCATATATAGTAACCTTGTGCTTTTCAGAAGGGAGTCCAGAAATCACATCATGTCCAATGCCTTTACTCGTGTTGGTTTTAAATTCATGAATAAAAAAATTATTTATCGTTTTGTAAAAAAGTGAGCTAATTAAAATTGAAATAATTAAAATCAAATTTCTTAAACGCATTCTATTTGATGTTTTAGAATAAAAAGAAAAATAAATTCCAACTAGTACAGCGGTTGAAAACAGTATCGCATTTACATTCAGCATAAAAATAAAAACAAGCAAAAGAACCACAATAAAATAATCCAATTTGCTTTTTGTTTGTTTAATTAAAAAGTAAATAAATGCTAAGCTAGAAAAAGCGCCAACATAAACAGCATTTAATTCTTTAGGAACTAATCCTAAATCAGAAGTATATTCTCCATGAAAGAAAAATACACTTGTGTTTTTCAAAATAAAAAACCTTGCTATTGCTCTTAAAATAAAATACAATGCTATAATAAACATACTATAACTAAACCATTTTGAAACAACAGTTAAATAGTTTTTTTGAAAAACCAAAAAACTTAGAGGAAAAATAAAAAAACTAGTTTGCCTAATTATGGCGTTAAAAGTATCTTCTTTATTTATTGTCCAAATAAAAGAAAGTGTTAACCAAGCAAAAAAAAGAAAAAAAGCATAATCTGAAAAACTATTTTTTTTAATGCTTAATTTATTAATATTAAGAAGTGTTGCAAGTAACAATAATACAATAAAAACACTGTTAATTATTAATGGAAACGTGAGTGTTGACAAAATACATAGTAGTAAAATCAAAAATAAATTCGATTTTACTAAATTTAAGTAAGTCTGAAAAAAATTAATTTTCACAATCTAAAGTATTATCGATTGCAATTTAACTAAAGTTTTTAAAACTAATCAATATTAATAATTTAAATAAAACAAACTCTTATTGCAATAATTTTTGTTTACTAATTTTTAATAAGTTTAAAAGTTTGTTGTTTATTTGTATTTTATATATTATTAAAGATATTCTTAATGAAAACAGCCTTAATTACAGGAATAAATGGACAAGACGGGTCTTATTTAGCAGAATTATTATTAGAAAAGGGTTATGAAGTACACGGAATCATAAGAAGAAGCTCAACTTTTAATACAGAGAGAATTGAACACTTATATATTGACAGTTTAATTAAAGACCTTCATAAAAAGAAGAAAATAAACCTTCATTATGGTGATATGACCGACTCTACCAATCTGATACGAGTAGTGCAACAAATTCAACCAGATGAAATTTACAATTTAGCAGCGCAATCGCATGTAAAGGTTTCTTTCGACATGCCAGAATATACGGCAGAAACTGATGGAATTGGTACTTTGCGCCTTTTAGAAGCATTAAGAATATGTGGTTTAACTCATAAAACAAAAATTTACCAAGCTTCCACTTCTGAACTTTATGGTAAAGTACAAGAAATACCTCAAACAGAAACAACTCCTTTCTACCCAAGATCTCCATATGGAGTAGCAAAAATGTATGCATTTTGGATTACTAAAAATTATCGTGAATCATATGGAATGTATGCTGTAAACGGAATTCTTTTTAATCATGAATCTGAACGTAGAGGAGAAACATTTGTAACGCGAAAAATTACTTTGGCTGCTGCAAGAATCAAACACGGCATACAGGATAAATTATACTTAGGTAATTTAGACGCCTTAAGAGATTGGGGTTATGCAAAAGACTATGTGGAGTGCATGTGGTTAATGCTACAACAAGATGTTCCTGAAGATTATGTAATTGCAACGGGTTTACAATATTCTGTTCGATATTTTTGTGAATTAGCATTTAAAGAAGCCGGTATTGAAATTGAATGGCAAGGTAAAAATGAAAACGAAAAAGGGGTTTGTAAAGAAACTGGTGTTGTATTGATTGAAATTGATGAGAATTACTATAGACCCGCTGAAGTTGAAACCCTATTAGGTGACCCAACAAAAGCAAAAACAAAGCTAGGCTGGAACCCAAGCAAAACTTCAATAGAAGAGTTGGTAAAAATAATGATGAAGCACGATTTACAATACGTTAAATTACCTAGAGTATGCTAAAGAATTCGAAAATATATATTGCAGGTTCAAACGGAATGGTGGGCTCAGCTATTCTAAGAAACCTAAAGGAAAATGGGTTTGAAAATATAATTACAAAATCATCAAAAGAGCTAGATTTAAGAAATCAAAAGGCGGTTTTGGATTTTTTTGAATTGGAAAAACCAGAATTTGTTTTTTTAGCTGCGGCTAAAGTTGGTGGGATTCACGCTAATAGCACTTATCCAGCAGGTTTTATTTATGATAACATGATGATTCAAAACAATATAATTCATTCAGCTCATATTCATAAAGTTAAAAAACTATTGTTCTTAGGTAGTTCATGTATTTACCCGAAATTTGCCGAACAACCTTTAAAGGAAAACTGTTTACTTACGGGAGCTTTAGAGCCAACTAATGAAGCTTATGCAATTGCAAAAATTTCAGGTTTAAAAATGTGCGAGTTTTATAAAAAACAATATGGAAGTAATTTTATCTCGGCTATGCCTACTAACTTATATGGCATAAATGATAATTTTGATCTAGAAAACTCGCATGTTCTGCCAGCTTTATTACGAAAATTTATTGAAGCAAAGAATAACAACAAAAAAGAAGTTGTAGTTTGGGGATCAGGAACACCTTTGCGAGAATTTTTATTTGTTGACGACTTAGCTGAGGCTTGTATTTTTTTAATGCATAATTATAACGACACGGAATTTGTAAACATTGGTACTGGTTTAGACGTAACTATAAAAGAATTAGCAGAAACCATAAAAGAAATCGTTGGCTTTTCTGGAAACTTAGTTTTTGATGCTTCAAAGCCAGATGGAACCCCCAGAAAACTTCTCGATGTTTCAAAAATAAATAATTTAGGTTGGAAATATAAAGTTGATTTAAAAAATGGAATTGAAAAAACACTAGAATGGGCAAAAGAAAATGATTTTAAAGTGTTTAAAGTTTAAACAAAAAAGTGCAAGATTAATCTTGCACTTTTTTGTTTATCCACTTTAGGGTAATATCTACTCCATTTTCTAAATTATAAGGTAATTTTCCACATATTTTTTCTAGTTCAGATGTGTCGTAAACCATATTTGTTATCATGTTATTATATCTAAATGTAGTGAGAGGAACTTGCTTCCATCCTAATTTAGCAAGAATGTCACCTAGAATTGCAATTGATTTCAAAATATAAACAGGAATCTCTCTTGTAGTTCTTCCGTTTGTTTTTTTTGTAATTAAATCAGACCATGTTTTAAGTTCTAATGGAGGGTAATCAGTTAAATAATATGTTTTATCTTTGTTTAAAACTTGTGTTGAACAAAACAATAAATTTTCTAATTGATATACTGAATTACCAACAAATCCAAATGATTTTTTAGGATTATGCCCTTTAGGCAAGAAAAAAGTGCCGTTTTTTATTGTGTCAAAAAAAGTACGATATGGAACATGGAAAAAAGGCCCCCAAATAGATGTTGGCCTAACTATAATATAATCATGTACTGCATTTTTTTTAACAATTCCCTCTCCTATCATTTTACTCTCTCCATACAAATTTGGTGGACAGTAATCATTATAATCTTTTGGGGTATAATCAATACTGCAAACCATTCTACTCGAAGCATAAATTGTTCTTTTGACTGATTTTAATTCATTCACAACTTTAACAATGTTCTCTACTCCTTTGATATTTGCAGAATATCCGTTTATGTCTTTATTTTCGTCTAAATCAGTTCTAGCGGCAAAATGAAAAATATAATCTGGATTAAACTTTTTTATTGTTGAACTTAATTGATTATAATCTAAAACATCTCCTTCTACCCATTTATTAATGTGTAAATTGTCAATTGGTTTTTTAATGTCATAATTTAAAACCTCGTTGTTTTTATCGCAAAAAAAACGAACCAAATTAGATCCTATAAAACCTGAGCCTCCAGTAATTAATATTCTTTGCATACTACTTAATTCTGTTTTTTATAATTTTAGCAGGATTTCCATAACAAACTACACCTTCTGGTATGTCTTTAAAAACCACACTACGAACTCCAATTACTGCACCTTTATTAACAGTTACGCCAGGAGAGACGTAAACTTCACTTGTAATCCAAACTTGATCATTAATTGTTATTGGTTTTGCAAAAATATCAAATGTAGTTTTTATATATTCATGTCCTCCGGTATTGAAAAAATTCCTATGAGCTATAGAAACATTAGACCCAATTTTTATTTCAGCCAAATTGTATAAATAACAATCTTCCCCAATCCATGTATTATCACCTATAGACAACTTCCATGGATAAGTAATTTTTACACTTGGTCTAATTAAAACGTTTTTACCAATTTTTGCCCCAAAGATCTTTAATAAGAAATTTCTATACCCGTACATAAATTGTGGCGAAGTGTGAAACAAAAAGTATTGAACTAACCCCCAAAGCTGTACTTTAAACTTTCCGCCTCCTCTAAACTTTTCTGGTACTTTAAAAGTACTTAAATCTTGGTATAACATAATAAAAGTAATAACAACAAACTTAAGCATTACTTTGAAAATTTTAAAGTATAATAATATAAATATATGAAGAAGGTGAAATTTAAATTAAAACCAGTATTTTTTAATGATAATAATTATCAATACTTTTACCTGATTTTAATTTAAATTAAGTCTTAAGTTGAAAATAAATTTAAAAAAATACTTATTATATTCTTCAATTCTCATTATTTTTAGTGAAGCGCTTTACTTTAAATTTTTAATTGATTGGAAGTTATTTTATGTAATAATTTTAAGTAATTTTTATTTTCTTAGCCGATTAAAAAAGATTGTAGTTGACAAAAATATTTTTTTAATATTTTTGTTCTTACTAATTCATGGGTTAATTAATTATTTTTTTCTTTGGATACCTATAAATTTTTTACTGTCTCAACTAATTGGAATTGGTCTTATATCTACATATTATTACAACTTTGTTAATTACTTTAACAAGAAGAAGATAATTGAGTTTTATTGCAAGACAGCTCTATTTATAGCGGCTATTGGGTATCCTATGTGGCTTTTAGATATTAATCTAAATGATGGTATTCGATTCCAAAGTATTTTTACAGAACCGGCACATTATGCAATTGTTGTAATTCCTGCTTGTTATTATTTTTTAAAAGAAGAAAAATATAAAAATTTTATAATTATTTTCGGTTCGTTAATTTTAAGTCAATCTTCTATAGGTTTTTTAGGTTGTGCATTAATGTTCATATTGCCAAATATTAACAAAAAAAGAATTGGTTACTTTTTTAGCCTTATACCAATTTTAGTTATTATAACATGGGCGCTATACGAATACAACCCAAGGGTTAATTTAAGAGTTAATGGAACTTATGAAGCTTTAAAATCTTTAAATCATGGAAAGTTTGACTATAAAACAAATGAAAGTAGTTATGCTTTATTAAGCAATTTGTTTGTAGCAAAAGAAAATTTTTTAGACCACCCCTTAGGATCAGGGCTTGGAAGTCACCATTATATGCATACAAAAAAATATTATTTTGAAATGCGACCACCATCCTATATGATTGAACTAAAAACTTCAACTATAAACTCAAAAGATGCTGCTTCTCTTTCAATTCGTTTATTTTCAGAATTAGGAATATTTGGCTTGCTCTTTATATGTATTTTGATTTATATTTTTATTCAAGTATTTAGCTTAAAAGATATGTATTTTGAACAAGGAATTATAATTTATTTAATTTTAAAACTTATTAGAGATGGTCATTATTTTCCTCCAGAATTCTATTTCTTTGTATTTATATTATATTTCTCATTAAGAGATAAAGTTAAAATTTTTGGTAATGAGAGAAATTAATCATATAACTGAAAACGTATCGTTTGAAAGCGGTGGTGTAAGGACTGTTCTTTTGTTGTTACACGAATATTTATTAAAAAATAATATAAATTCTAAAATAATAACTAACAAAAAAGAAGTTATTGATGAATTCATTGAATTTAAAACAGATAAAATATGGTGTTATTCATCACAAATAAAATCTTTTTTAAATACCTTAAATGAGAATAATTCCTTTCATTTGCATGGCGTTTATACATATAGTCAATTTATTGCTTCGGAAATTGCTATTGAAAAAAAACTCCCCTATATAGTTTCTCCTCATGGAATGTTAGAACCTTGGATTCTTGAAAAGAATCCAATAAAAAAAAGAGTTTATTTAAAGTTAATTTTAAATAAAATTTTAAATAATGCTAAAGTATTACATTGTATTACCCCACTTGAAAAAGATAGTTTATTCCAACTAACTAATCATAAAAACATTGTTGAAATACCTAATTTAATAAACCTAAATAACATTCCAACAAACTTAAAACACGAACCAAATGAAGACTATTTTATTTTTATTGGGAGAATTGACCCAAAAAAAGGAATAGACTTATTAATAAATGTATTTAATAGTATTAAAAAAAATAAGGTAAAACTAAAAATACTGGGAAGTGAAAACGAATATTGCATTCAGCTTAAATTGCTTGTAAAAAAATTGAATTTAGAAAATAACGTTGAATTTCTTGGCGGTGTTTTTGGAGAAGAAAAATATCATTTAATAGCTAACGCAAGGGCATTAATTGCGCCTTCGTATTCAGAAGCTATAGGAATGGTTAATCTTGAGGCTGCTTCGTGTAAGACACCTGTAATAACTACTTATCAGACTGGTTTAAAAAGAGAGTGGAACGATAATGGCGGGATATTAATTAATCCAAATATTGAAGAGTTAACAAAAGCCATTAACGAAAGTCTAAATTGGGGTATTCGTGAAAGAAATGAAAGGGGAGTTTCATTATATAATTTTGTAGATAATAATTATAGCTGGGCTAAAAAAGGGATGCTATGGAAAGAATTATATAACAACATATAAAAAAAGGGCTTTTTCGAAGCCCTTTTTTTATATGTTGTTATATTTTTAGAAATTACTTAACAGATGAAGATAAAACCGATTTCATTTCTAGGTTACCAATGAAAGAAGGTGGGTAAATTTTATCATGAATTAATTTATGAACTGAAGTTGGGATGTCTAATACCATACCATCATTATTAGCATAATATTTTAAATAATCTTCCGGTTTATAAACTAAATCTTCTCCGTTCTTAATAGTAATACCTTTCAAAGTAAAAGTTGCTTGCTCAGCATTTAAACTAAATCCAATCCCCAGATTAAAAGGGGTATATCCATTAGGTAAATCAAATTGAATAGTCTGTGGTTCTGTAGATCCTATTATTGCTTTTTTAATTCTACTATTAGCAACCTCATAGTCATTTTCATCATAAACAAAAAGTTGAACAGTATCATTTTTTTCGTAAATAGCGTCTAATAAAACTACATAACTATTTGATTCAACATTTTCTACAGAAGAAGTATCTTCTTGTTGGTCTGCTTGTTTCTCTTTTCCACATGAAAAGAATAATGTTGCAATAACTAAAATTAAAGCTGTTTTTTTCATTTTTAAAATTTGATTTTTATGGTACAAATATAATATATTTTTAATTTGATTTGTTTTTTTTTTTATTGTATAAACAACTGACTTACAATGTCTTGAATAAAAAGAGCTTGTTGAATAATCATTTAAAGGGTTTCAATTAGAGTTATTTAAAATAATAATCGCTAATTTCGATTTAAAATTTAGATAATGAAATCTAAAAAAATTACAATTATTACTGCCAATTATTATCCAGAAGATACAGCCATAGGATTATATACTTCCCAATTTGCAGAATATTTAAAAAACAATAGTTTTAACGTTACTGTTTTAACTGGATTCCCTTATTATCCAAATTGGAAAATTCCAGAAAACTATGAAAACAAACCTTCTTTTTATAAAGAAATCAATAACGGTGTTGAAGTAATTAGATACAAACAATATGTACCATCAAAAGTGAATTTTAAAAGTAGAATATTAATGATTCTAAGTTTTAATTTTGGATTGTTGGTTAATTTATTTAAACTTAAAAAATCTGACTTAGTTATTTGTATTGTTCCTTTTACTACAAACTGTTTTATAGGTAAACTATATTCATTAATTTACAAAACTAAATTTTGGATACATCTTCAAGATTTTGAATTTGATTTGTTAATTGATTCTGGTATAGGATCTAAAAAATCTTTTTTTACTAAATTGTTTTTTAAATTTCTTTTAAAAACTGAAAGTATTATTCTAAACTCTGCAGATCTAGTTAGCACAATTAGTAATTCTATGATGGGTAAGGTTTACGAAAAATCAAATCCAAAAAACACTTTTTTCTTCCCTAACTGGGTTTCTATTAATAATATAAATCCTGAGACATCTAAAAAACACAACTACTTTAACCCATTAAAATACAATTTACTGTATTCTGGAAATATTGGTGAAAAACAGGATTGGAACTTTTTTATTGAGTTTTGTAAACTAATAAATAAAGATGATAATATTGAAATTGTTATAGTGGGTAATGGTGGTTATAGTGATAAATTAAAAGAGAGGGCTGGCATCTATGATTTTATAAAATTTAAAGATGTTGTGCCTTATAGTGAATTATCAGATTTACTTTGTTCTGCAGATATTCACTTTTTGTTTCAAAAATATGATGTAGTAGATTCGGTAATGCCTTCCAAATTATTAGGAATGATGGCAAGCACAAGACCTTCGATAGTAACAGGTAGCAGCGAATCTGAAGTAAATACAATTCTAACAAACTCTAAAGGTGGTTTTTATTGTTCTTCAAATAAGCCTGTTGATGTATATCAGAAAATAATTGAACTGAAAAATAATGCTGAAAAAACATTTGTAATGGGACAAAATGCTAGAAAATATGTTGAAGAACATTTTGATTCAGAATCTGTTCTAAGCTCTTTCTTGTCTAAGGTAAATCAAATTACACATGAAAAATAAACTTATAATAATATTAAATTTTGCAGTAATAAGCTTATTTCTTTTTCCTTTTTTTAAGGAAAATATTTCTTCCTTGTTTTTGATAGTAACTTCTATTTTAACTTTTTTTAATCTTATAATTAATAAAATTAAGTTTAAATTTTCTAAAGAGACTTTGCTTTATAGTTTACCTTTTTTTATAATACTATTCACAAACTTATTTGCAGTAGACGCAGAAATTGATTGGAAAAACATAAGTAAATCATTAATGTTTTTAATATTTCCTGTTGTATTTTTAAATATAAATGGTGATGTTTTTAAAGAATTAGAGAGTAAGTATATTTATTACTTTAAATATGCATGTATTGTTATAGGTATATATTATATAGTTAGTTTTTTATTTAATCATTCTTTTCTAGACTTTTTCAAAGAAGATTATAATGAGTCTGTTTTTAGAAGATATGTTTATAACGATGTTGCTATTTTTAAAATTCACCCTACTTATTATTCCTTGTTTTTAAATGTTGGTATTGTTCATTCATTAACCAAAAGTAAAGAAGAAAAAAAGAGTTTGAATGTTGTTTTTATTTTGTTTTTTATAATAATGATTTTATTGCTTTCATCTAAAATGATTATTATAATAACTCTTTTTTCTATTTTATACATTACACTTAAAAACAACTCTTTCAAAAAAAGATACTTAGTGGGGATTATGGTATTGTTCTTGACAGGAATATCTTTTTTACCTGGAATAAAATCTAGATTTATAGAAATGGTTAATGATTATAAAGGTCCTCCAAAGGGACTTTACTTTAACTCTACAAATATTAGGAAAAGTATTTTTGATTGTTCATTAACAATTCTAAAAGAAAACTATATTAAAGGTGTTGGTTTTTCAAATATACAAACAGAATTAAATAATTGTTATAAATCGAATTATGACTCTAGCTTTTTTGAAAATCATAACTATCTAACTCATAATTATTTCATGTACATATTTATTGGCTCTGGTATATTAGGCTTTCTGTTTTTTCTAATATATTTAGGAAACATAATTAGAAATTGCTTAAAGTTTAACAACCCTATTTTGAACACAATTCTTTTTAGTAGTATTATTGTTTTCTTTTTTGAAGATTTCTTATACAGACATTATGGTCTTTTTTTCTTCAACTTGTTTATATTTAGCTATATTAAATACTACGAATATTACGACCAACAAAGTGCTTTAAATGGGCAATAAAAAAATCTATATAACACAATATACTGTTTCTTTTATTCACTTCTATTTTAACCCTTAAAGCCTCTTTTAGAGCGCTATTAACATTTGTGCTAATTCCACCATGTTGCATAACTGCTGTAATCTCATTTATATAAAACGAATTGATTAATTCTAGGTTCTTTAAAAAGAAAAAATAATCACTTGCTGACTTATATTTTAAACTAAACTTTTCGTTCTGAAATAATGATTTATGATGAAACGAACCTACATGTGCAATTTTCATATATTGATGAAATTGTTTTTTAATAATAGGAGTGCCTAAAATTTTTAATTGCTTATCATTTTCATCCACAAGTCTAACTTTTGAATGCAAATAATTAAAGTTTGTGTTTATGTTAGAATGATATATCTCTAAAGCGTTCTCTATATAATAATCATCGGAGCCTAAAAAACTTATCCATTCACCAGACGCCAACAACAAACCTTTATTCCAGGCGTCATATATACCCTTATCTGGTTCAGATATATACTTAAAAGATATGTCTTTATCTGTAAACTCTTTTTCGTATTTTTTTACAATGCTCAATGTGCTGTCTGATGAGTTTCCATCAATAATTAAATATTCAAAATTTTTAAAAGATTGATTTAATAGAGACTTAATCGTTCTTTCAAGTGTTTTTTCGCTATTATACGTTGCAGTGATTATTGAGAAAGTAAAACTCATCTTCTATTTTAAAATTATAATTTTTAAGACAAACATTGTGATGGAAAATATTATCCATTTAACAAATTTTATTTATTAAAAAGCCTACCTAAAGCACTCAATGGTTTATATAAAAAATTCACTTTTTTAAGGTGATAATTAAAATAATACTTAGATAATTTAATTTTTGTTGAAAAATTAATTTTTTCATTTTTGTTAACAAAAAACAAATCACACTTCCATATGAAAATAAAATCAAATCCTTTTGAATCCATATACTGAATTAGCTCTTCTTCATTGCAATTATTCTCTATCGAAAACGTTGAAAAATAAATAGAATCAAAGTTTATTGTTTTAATAATATTAAACTCTCCGCCTTCAGTATCAATACTACAGTAGTCAACTCTAGTAATATTGTTTTCTTGTAAAACATTATTTAAATGATAGGTTTGTATGTTTATTTCTTCACACCCACTGTTCTTTTCTCTCTTTAACTCTTCCTCTACCCTAATCAATTGCTCCTCATTAAAAAAATCTGAAAAACCACTAAACATCTCTAAGTCTTTATTTCCATAAAATGACTTAAACAATAATGTTGTTTCTTTTTCACTTACACCGCCATTAATCAATTTACACTTTCTGGCTTTAGATAACTTTTTAAAGATGATAGGGTTTGGCTCAAAACAAATTCCCTTCCAATTATTACTTTTTTCGAAAAAAAATGAGTTTGAAAAAGTAACCCCATCATATGCCCCTATGTCGACAAAAAAGCCATCTCTTTTATTTTTTAAAAGAGTATTTACTATTTCATCTTGGTTAAATTGTGACTGAAAAATATTTGACATAATGATTAAATTTGCTTTCTAATTGACTTTAAACTTAGCTTTATAACAATTGAATACAAAGAAACTAAATATATTGTTGAACTTATAATTAAATATATTTTTAAATCTTTTAATTCAGAAAAATAATTGAACCCGATAATAGTTGCAAGACAAAGAAGTATAGAAATTGTTAAATACAATAAATTAATTTTATTAAAGATTAACTTTTCTTTAATTTCCTTGTGAAAGATCCTAATTAAATAACTAGCGCTAATAATAGTTGCTAAAGATGAAGAAATTACAACAGCATTACCACCGTATAATTTTCCGAAAAAGTAACTAAATGTTATAATAATGACTGTCATCAAAAAATGAGCTTTTATTAATAACAAAAGTTCTCCTTTTGCAATACATGCAAAATAAGCCGGGGAACTTAAAATATTTACAAAGACTCCAACTGCTAGTAAATACATACTAAACATAAAATACTGGTTAAAATCACCAATCCAAAAATAAGAAATTAGTGGTGTTAATATTATCAAAGTAGACATTAATAATAAACTTAATAAGTATGTTAAGCTAAAATTTATTAAATATATGTTTTCTGTTTTTTGTTTACTCGTATTCATTGAATGCACTAAAACCGGAATCATTACTTGATTAGCATTTACAATAAATGCTCTAACTTGAAAAATTAACTTGTTTGCCATTTCATAATATCCGAGAAAAGATAACCCTCCAAATTTTCCAAGAAATGCTTTTGTGATTGGGTCGGCAAACATAACTAATATCGAAATTAGTTGAAACTTTAAACCAAAGCTAGTTACAACCTTAAATGTTTTTGTATTCCAATTCGATATTTTAATTAATAGGTTTTTAAATTCAAAGGCGACCAATAAATATGAAGCAATTAATAAAAATAAAGCTTGTAATAATTGTCCATAAGCGACACCAATTAAACCATATTTGTCTGTAAGAAAAATAACGCTCAACAAAAAAATAATTGATGATAAAATTAGTAGCACATTTTTAAAATAATTTTTTTGAATTCCTTCTAAAACTGAAGTAAATATACCTGACAAAGAGTTTATAATCAGGGATAATAAAGAAAGTGGAACTATACTAACTGCGTAAGAATAAAATTTTTCTTCAACTATATATTTAAGAATATATTTACTAAATGGAAAAATAACAGCTGAAAGTACTAAGAAGAATCCCAGCAATGATAAAAATGAAGTAAAAATTATTTTATTGATTGAATCAGTATCTTTTTGCGCATAAGATTCTGCTACAAACTTTACTATACCTGATGTAATTCCAAGGTTTGCAATATTTGCTACTGAAGTTGTGGCAAGTATCAAAGACCAAATTCCAAGTTGTTGAGCTCCAAGTTTTTCTAATAAAATTTTATATATTACCAAATAAACCAGACCAACTATACCTACTTGAAGTACAGAAAAAACAACATTTATAGATATTCTCTTTTTTGAATTTAATTCCATTAATAATCTAAAATTAATCTTCCCAAACTAAATTCAACAACATTAGGGTTTTCTAATGGTTGATTTTTAATAATTACATCTCCTGTTGAATAAATATTACCTATTAAACTTTTAGTAGGAAAAAAAGTCATGTCATTTGAACCTCTATGAAAAAATGAAAGTGTATTTGTTACCGTTAAATTTGTTCCGTTAAACTTTCCGTTTCCCCAAGCAAAAAAAACATTCATATCAAATGTATTTCCAGAAATAGTGAAATTTGATACATTGTTACTTTCTACATATATAAAGTCGCTAACAACTTCTAAATAAAAATCACCTGTTCCTGCTCCGTCACTTAAATCCATTGAGAATAATTTTAAATTTGGATAAGTCAACACCCCATCACTCTTAATATCTTGATCTGTTTTACAATGTATTTCTTCAAGGTTAGGTGTAGTAACATAAACAATCGTTTGTCCATAATCTCTAGCTAAATTACAAGTAGAGTTATCTTTTACGATTAACATACCTTCTTTTACTTCAACATCTAAATTATCAATAATATTATCTGATGTTTTTATTGTAACATCATAAGTTGGACCTTCTTTTATAACAAGTCCAACTCCATCATACACTTTAATTTTAGTGAAATTTTCTAACGGAAAGGTTTGCGTTATTCTACTGCCGTTGCCTTTAAAACAATCTTCAGATATACCACAACTCGTTAGTATAAATAATAAACTTGTAATTAATATATAGTTATAGTGCTTCATCATAATCTAATTCCTAAGGTTGCTTCAATAGCTTCTGCTCTTCCTCCGTGGGTTTTTAGACCAACTCCAGTAAAAATGTTCTTATAAATATAATATTTTGCTCCTAATCGTTGGTAAATATCAATTTCATAGTCAAATGGTTTATACACATAATAACCTACCTGAGCTTCTATAGATAATTTATTAATAAACAATTCATGTCCTACAAATAAACCAATTCTCTTATAATCGGTATTTGGATCAACAGGTGGCTTGTCTGGAAAAGCAACTGAAGAAAACTCAATATAATCTTTTAAATATCTCGAAAAGAAAACATCGGTACCTAATTGCAAAGCGCTTTTTCTTCCAATACGCTTATCAGCATATAAACCAATATGATAAAACTGACGCTGTCCTAAACCGGGAACTGGTCCTTCTGAAACACCTGTTCTAAAAGCAATATTATATTTAATTCGTTCTTTATAAAATTGTTTTGGAGGCAAAGAATCAACTATAAATTCTTTTGTGTCGTTAAGATTATAATTTAAGCCAACATTAAAAGCAATAGTGTTAATTCCGCTATTAGGTGCTTTAAACCTTCCATTTGAAAAATGAGTAAGCATAAATCCTGCCTGAAAACCTATTCTATCAATAATATTTTCTTTTTTATATTGTAATAAAAAGTAATTATTATCCATTATTTTAGTTCCAAATGCGTTATTTTTATTGTTTGTTTCTTTATCATAAGGATGAGATGTCATTCCAATTCCTTGAGAAACTCGAAACATTAAATGACGATTTAAAAAATAAAAATTATAATGCACGCCAAGTGCTACATTATAACCTAAATAATGATTCTTAAAGTCTAAATAATGAAATGAAACACCATAGTCTGGATAATTATATACTTGTTCCCATTCTTTTTTACCATAGGTTTTCCAGTTATAACTTAACATAAAACCATCTGGATGACCTGTAATTAAGTGACCAATATCATTTGTATGCTTATACACATTACCTCTAAAAATTTGTGCATCTATATAAGTATTGTTCTTGTCTTCTTGAGCCAAGACAGGAATAGTTATAAAAAGTAAAAATAATAGAATGCTTTTTTTCATTTTTAGTTTATAGCAATTGGGTACACTTTTTTAAACTTTCTTTCCAATTATTAATTGGAATTCCAAATGTAGTTGTAATCTTTGTTTTATCCAAAACACTATATTTTGGTCTTTTTGCCGATGTTGGATAAGCTTCCGTTGGAATAGATTTTAAATTAATTTGAATGTGATTTAATGTAAAAATTTCTTTTGCAAAATCATACCAAGAACATTCACCTTTATTTGAAAAATGATAAATACCAAAACTTTTGATTTTCATCTTTTGATTTTCAACTATAAAAAGTAATACTTCTGCTAAATCAATTGCATTTGTAGGTGTGCCAATTTGGTCGGAAACAACAGACAATTCGTCCTTTTCATTTCCTAAACGAATCATGGTTTTCATAAAATTATTTCCAAATGGAGAATACACCCAAGAGGTCCTAATGATAAAATGCTTATTCCAAGTGTTCTGAATGGCAATTTCACCATCTAGTTTAGTTTGCCCATAAACTCCTGTTGGATTTGGGACATCGTCTTCTGTGTATGATTTTTTAGCAGTTCCATCAAAAACAAAATCGGTAGAAATATGAAGTAAAATAGTATTATATTGTTTACAAACTTCTGCTACATTTTTAGCGCCAGTTACATTAATTAAATGTGCTTTTTCGGGTTCGCTTTCTGCTTTATCAACTGCAGTGTATGCAGCAGCATTAATACAAAATTGAGGTTTATATTGCTTAAAAATGGCTTCGCAATTCGCAGAATTTGTAATATCTAAATCACTAGAAGAACAAAACACAAAATCGATTGAAGGGTAATTATCAACAATCGATTGAATTGCTTGACCTAACTGTCCGTTGGCTCCGGTTACTAAAACTACCATACTTTTTTGGCGTTTTCTAAAGTAGGTAAAAACTTATCTTTTTCAGAAATTATTAATTTCTCGGAAGGAAAATTCCAATCAATATTTATAGTATTATCGTTAAAAATAATACCGCCTTCGCTTTCTTTATTATAAAAATTATCACACTTGTAAAAGAAAGTTGCTGTATCGGATAAAACTAAAAAACCATGTGCAAAACCTCTTGGAATAAAAAATTGTTTTTGGTTTTCAGCTGAAAGCAATACCGATTCATATTGACCAAAGGTTGCTGATTCTGGACGAATATCAACAGCAATATCTAAAACTTCACCTTGTAAAACACGAACTAACTTTGCTTGCGCGTGTTCTCCACATTGATAATGTAAACCTCTTAAAACTCCTTTTTTAGAAACAGACTGATTGTCTTGAACAAAGTGAACATTTTGTCCTACTCCTTTTGCAAATGTTTTCTCATTATAGCTTTCCATAAAACTACCTCTTTCGTCAGAAATAATTTTGGGTTCAATAATAAAACAACCTTGTAATTTAGTAGCTGTAAAGTTCATGTTTATTTTTTAATCAAACTCATTAAATGCGTACCATAACCGCTTTTTAATAATGGTTCTGCTAATTTTTCCAATTGTGCAGCATCAATAAACCCCATTTTATAGGCTGCTTCTTCAATAGCACCAATTTTTAATCCCTGGCGTTCTTCAATAACTTGAACAAACTGTCCGGCTTGCATTAACGAATTAAAAGTTCCTGTATCTAACCAAGCAGTTCCTCTATCTAAAATACTTACTTGTAGTTTTCCTTGTTTTAAATATTCTTTATTTACATCAGTTATTTCTAATTCACCACGATGACTAGGTTTAATGTTTGCGGCTATTTCAAGGACAGAATTGTCATAAAAATAAATTCCTGGAACAGCATAGTTTGATTTAGGGTGTGAGGGTTTTTCATCAATAGATAGAACTTTACCTTCAGTATCAAAATCAACTACTCCATAACGTTCTGGATCAAGCACATGGTAAGCATATACAATTCCTCCGTTTGGATTGTTATTGGCTTGTAATAATTCGGCTAAACCAGTTCCATAAAAAATATTATCTCCAAGAATTAAAGCAACTTTATCGTTACCCACAAATTCTTTTCCAATGATAAATGCTTCAGCTAAACCATTTGGGTTTTCTTGTACTGCGTATTCAAATCGACAACCTAAATTACTTCCGTCACCTAATAATTTTTCAAATAAAGGCAAATCTTGAGGAGTAGAAATAATTAAAATTTCGCGAATACCAGCCGTCATTAAAGTAGACAATGGGTAATATATCATTGGTTTATCATAAATAGGCATCAATTGCTTACTTACGGCCAATGTTAAAGGGTGTAAACGTGTTCCTGAACCTCCTGCTAATATAATTCCTTTCATATTTTTATAAACTTAAACTAAATAGATACTCCGTAGTTACTCCATAGATACTCCATACATAACCCATATAAACCTTTTTCTATTTTTTAAACTTTTCTAAATACCATTCTATGGTTTTAAGAATTCCTGTATCAAAATTTTCATCGGCTTTCCAACCTAAATCATTTTCAATTTTAGTAGCATCAATTGCATAACGCATATCATGACCCGGGCGATCTTTTACAAACGTAATTAAATCTTGATATTTTCCTTCTTTTAATGGAATTTTTGAATTTAATATTTCACAAATAGTATTTACTATCTGCAAATTATTTCTTTCATTTCTTCCACCAATATTATAGGTTTCACCTGCTTTACCAATTTTAAAAGCCAATTCAATGCCTTTACAATGATCTAAAACATACAGCCAATCGCGTACATTTTTTCCATCGCCATAAATGGGAATAGGTTCACCTGTAATTGCTTTACGAATGATTGTTGGAATCAACTTTTCGTTATGTTGTTTTGGTCCGTAATTATTAGAACAATTAGTAGTAATCACATTCATTCCGTAGGTGTGAAAATAACTTCTAACTATCATATCTGAACCTGCTTTTGAAGCAGAATACGGACTATTTGGCGCATAAGGTGTGGTTTCTTCAAACAAACCAATTTCGCCAAGTGTTCCATAAACCTCATCGGTAGAAACATGGTGAAAACGAGCATTTTTAAAGTTTTCTTTATAATCATTTGGGCCGTTCATCCAAAGTTTTCTGGCTGTGTCTAATAAATTAAACGTTCCTAAAACATTAGTTTTAATAAAAGCTTCCGGACCAGAAATAGAATTATCTACATGGCTTTCGGCAGCGAAGTGAACTACATCATGAAATTGATGTTTAATAAATAATTCTTTTATAAAATTACCATCACAAATATCTCCTTGTATAAAAGTGTATCTATTATGATTTTCAGTTTCTTTTAAGTTTGCTAAATCACCCGCATAAGTTAATAAGTCAAGGTTAACTATATGATAATCTTGGTTTTTTTCCAAAAAATAAGGAATAAAATTAGATCCAATAAATCCAGCTCCACCTGTTACTAAAATATGTTTCATAACTAAGCTATGTTTCTTTTACTAATTTGACGTTTGTAAAATATTTGTAAACCAGAAAAAATAAAAAATAAAAAGAGGAATAAAAAAGGTAGTATTAATTTCATTTTACCATTTACACCTTTAGTATCTTTTATATTAATAATTGAACTTACTTGTTTTATAGTCTTATCGTTATTAATCAAATTAATTTTATGAATACCTTGCTCACTAACCAATGCATCTTTAGTTTTAATAATTTCGTTTAATTGGTTGTTTTCATTATAATAAACTAATTTATCGCTTTTTTGTTCATTTGAAGATGTCTTAGCAAAATCATTTAACAATTCATTAATTTGAGAAATTGTACTGTCGTTCGCAATCATTTTTAACTGTATATTATTAATATACTCTTTTTGAATAGTATTATAATAATTAGAACTGTTTAAAAACGCTAAAATAGGTTGAACAGTTGCCTCTTCTGTAGTTTGACCTATTGTTGAAAAATTAATAATATGATATGGATAATTTTTACTAGTTAAACCATCTTTTAAAATTGTTTCCAAATCTCCATCTTCAGCCATAAGTCTTATTAACTCAAAATTTAAATTGGCTTTATCGTTATTTTGGTTTTCTATAAATTTATAAACATCAATTATAGGTTCAATCTTAAAAGAATTAATTTTTGAAGGTTTTTTAATTCCAATTTCTTTTAAATAAACCGTATCATTTTCTTTTCTTTTTGCTTCTAGTAAATCAATTTGAGAGTATAAATAATCAGTACTTCCAAAATTTGGAATAACAATAACCTGATGGTTATAAGATTTATTATTTTTATCTAAAAAATAACCTGCAACTATTCCAATAATTAATAAAACAGTTAGCAGTAAAAATTTCTTTTTTATAAATAAAAACAAATCAAATATAGAATCAATTCCTTTTTGAAATAAAGATCCTACTTTAGTAAACACTTGACCTAAATCTATTTCTTGGTCTTGAGGGTTTGAGCTCATAATGATTATTTAACGTTGAAAATTTGTTCTAGAATTTTAATGGTAATTAAGTACGTTGGTTTTACACCTGTTGTTCCTAATCCTCCTGAAGCTAGTGTGCTACCTGTTTCCAAAGGGTTATCAGATGCATAATAAGCATATCGAACTTTTACATTTGGGTTAATACTTTTTCTAATTTTAGAAGCCGATTGAATTGCTTTTTGATAATAAGCTCCTTCCATTTCTAAACCTATAGCTTTCCAAGTTGATTCATGGAAAAACTTTAATAAATCTCTATTTTGTAAAGAGGTACCAAGAACAGTAACCATTGGTCCTGCAAAAACAGGCATATCATGTCCTTTAAACATTTCTGCTGTTAATTCATTTTCAAAAGGGTAATTGTCTGCAGTTCCTTCGTTTATGTGTGCACAAGGAATCATAATGTCTCCTTTTCCGCCTTCAAGAATTCCAGCTTTACCCATTATCGAAACCGATTCAACATTAATAAATGTTTTGTCTTTTCCTTTTTTATATGGTTTTAAAAGCTCATCAATAGTTTCGTAGGCTTGTTCCCCAAAAGCATAATCCATTACAATTAAAACGGGTTTTTCACCATTAATTTGTGCAGTTGGAAATGCTGATTTCTTTAAATCAATCTTTGCAGTATCAAAAATTTGAACATCAATATTGGTTCCTGAAGTATCTGGTAAAAAAACCATTCCTTGTTGCATGGCAACAGTTTCTACTTTTTTACGTAAATCGTTATTAGAAGAACTGCTTAAATCTTCATAAATCACATAATCAGACTTTCCTTTGTATTTAGATTCTAAAACGGGTTTAGCAAAAATAGAATTCATTACACTGTGCATATTGGCACTTATAACATGAATTGGTCTTTGTAATAAATTATTTTTTTCTAAAACTTCTTTAATGTTATTTGCCCAAATTTCTCCATAAATATGGTGTCCTAAGCGCTCTCTAAGAATAGGACTAAAAGTAATAGTACGTTTATTATTATCTACTACTTCTTCAATAGCTAGTTTTCCTAACCAATATACAATATGTAAAAAACGTTCTGGAGCATCTGCTGTAGCAAAATCTGGGTAAATACTTTGTACTTCTGCAAATGTTCTTCCTAAAATATTAGCGGCATGAGAAATTGCTTTTTCTCTTTCCACTAAAGTAAGTTTTTTAGTATTTAAAACTGTTTCTTCTAATTTTTCCCAATCGCGAGAAACCTTTCCTTCTTCATCAATTAAAACGCGATCTTTAATTTTATGAGATTCAATAAAAATAAAGGTTAAATGGGTTAAAATATCATAAATATCTGAACGTCCACGTGTAATTTCAATATTCATTTGTTCATCGTCAATACGATAACAATTTCTTCTTCTTTTTGGAGGAACAATTGCTTTAAAATGAGAATTTGAATATCCTTCATCTGAAGTTAAATTAATATATCTGCATTGTTCGATACCAATAGGTAATCGCTCAATTACATATAATAATCCGCTTAATTCTACTTTTTCTTCTGCAATACTTCCGTAAATTTCTGGTCGAAGTGATAGTAAGGCTTCTCTTAAAGTTTCTCCTGAAACACCCATTGGTTTATAAAAACCTCTGTTAAATAAATGTCTCATGGTAATGTACAGTCGTTCAATAGCTGCTGACGACTCTTGCGCTCTAGAACGCGAAATGTTTTTAATTTCTTTCATTTATATTATTTATATCTAACCAACAAAGGTAAGATTTTTTATTATTAGTTAGTAAGGATTAGATTTATAGCAGGTTCATTGATGCTAATTTGCTCTAGTGGATCTTCATTGTTAATGAGTTTATACCATTTTCCACCCGTAAAAACAAAATAAAAATCACGATCCACATGATTGTATAAAACATATGGTTGATATCCTTTTGATGTTCTGTTATCTGAGATTAATAGTTTTTCATAAGCTACAAAAATTCCATTGGTTGGCATGGTTAAATTGAATTCTGAAACATCAAATTTATGTTTTATAACTCCTTTTTTTACAGTAACAATAAAATCTCTATTTAATAATTCATAACTTGGATTTCCTAAAGAATCAACGCTGAAAAAACGAATTTTTAGAGAAGCGCTGTCAATTCTACAATCGGTAAAAATGGTGACTTTTTTTATGAATTTTAGTTTCTTGTATTTTGAATCATAAGGAAAATATTTTGCTTCCACTTTTGGACCGTTATCAAAAGCTTGCATAATAGTGTGATCTACATTTCCAATTTCTAAATACTTGGATTGTTTCTTCATTAAAACAACCACATCATTAAGTTCATACAATTTTGGCATAAGCTCAATATTCATGAATTCGGCTTGTTTTAAAGTCTGTGTTTCATATCCTAAAACAGAGATGATTAATTTTTTATCTTTTTCCTTAACGTTAATAGAAAATGTTCCGTCTATTTCAGTAGTAGTTCCAATATTCTCATTTTCAACCCAAATATTTACAAATGGAATAGGTTCGCCAGTACTGTTATCTTTAACGATTCCTTTTACTTGTGCGGAAAGGGAAAATGTAGTTAGTAATAAGAAAAAAAATTGCTTCATATTAATTGGTTAATGTGATTTGTAAGCTTATATCGTGAAAACCTTCTTGATTTTTTGCTTTATAAATCATTAAAAAGGCTTTGTTGTTTGAAATGGAGTAAACTGTTGCTTCATTATTAAAAAAACCTTTAATTTTAGGTTCATAACTAATTCCTTTGTGTTTGCCTTTTTGTCCTTCAATTGTATAAATATATTCGAATTTGTTTTCTTCTATAACTAAATTTTCAAATCCAATCATTAAGCCTTCTTCAGGAAAAATAATATTATATTCTGAAATATCTATCGTTTGAATTTGTTTTCCTTTTTTACAGGTAATAATAATATCTTCTTTTATTAAATCATCTTTAATTATGTTAAGTGAATCGATTGTAAATAATCTTAATTTAAGTATTGAGTTTTTTACTCTTGAGTTAGTAATGAACTTAATTTCTTTAACATGTTTAAAAACGTAAAATTTATCTTCAAATTGGAATAGTTTGGCCCAAATATGTGATGTTCCTCCATTACTAAAACCAGTTCCTTTTTTCTTTATATCTCCAATAATTAATTCCTCATTGTTTCTTTTATCAGTAACAACAACTTCATTTAAGTTATAAATTTTTGGAGCAAGTTTTATAATTAAATTTGAATCTTTGGATATTTTTTTATCAAAATAACCCAAATTAGAAGCATGAATTATGTTTAAAGAATCTTTTTGAGGTAAAATAAAATTTCCGTTTTCATCTGTGTTTACTCCAATTTTAGAGTTTTCATACATAACTGCTGCATAAACAATAGGCTTATCTGAAATACTATCCAAAACAATTCCTTTTACTTGAGCAGAAAGGGAAAATGCAGCAATGAATAAAATCAAACTCAAAAATCTTTTCTCTTTCATCTTTTTTCTATTCTCTTTTTTCTATTCTCTTTCTAATTTATCAGCAATAATTCTATTATCACTTAATCTTGGTAATTTATTTTGTCCGCCTAATTTTCCAATAGATTTCATATACTCTTGAAAACCATTTTTAATTACTTTAGTAATTACCAATGTTCTTAAAACTTTACCTACAATTAAATCGTCATAATAAATGTTTTGCTTTCGCATAGCATTATCTATTTGTAACGCAAATTCTTCTAAATTATTAGGTTCGTTTTCAAATTCAATAAACCATTCATGATATGGTAAGCCTGAAGTTGGGTTAATTTGTGGTGCAACAGTAAATTCGTTTATTCTTACATCTGAGTTTTCTGTTGCTTCTTGTAAAGCACTTTCTACTTCTTTTGCAATGACATGTTCTCCAAAAGCCGATATAAAATGTTTTATTCGCCCGGAAACAATTATTCTGTAAGGTTTTAAAGAAGTAAATTGAACGGTATCGCCAATATTATAGGCCCAAAGTCCTGCATTGGTAGAAATGATTAGAACGTAGTTTACATTAAGTTCAACTTCACCAATAGTAAGTCGTTTTGGATTTTCAGTGTAAAATTCATCTGCTCTTATAAATTCGTAAAAAATTCCCGAGTTCAACAGCAGCAACATTCCTTTTTCTTTTTGGGAATCTTGGTAAGCGAAAAAACCTTCTGAAGCTGGAAAAAGTTCTATAGAATCTACTTTTCTTCCTAATAAATTTTCAAACTTAGCTCTGTAAGGTTCGAAATTAACGCCACCATAAATGAATAAATTAAAGTTTTTGAAAATTTCGCCCACAGGCTTATTTGCTTTTTCTTTTAACTTTTCAAAATACATTTGTACCCAAGAAGGAATTCCGGAAATAACCGACATATCTTCATGAATTGTTTCTTCAACAATTGCATTTACTTTGGTTTCCCAATCTTCAATACAATTGGTTTCCCAACTGGGCATTCGGTTTTTTTGTAAATATTTTGGAACAAAATGTGCTACAATTCCGGAAAGTCGGCCTAACTGAACTCCGTTTTTATCTTCTAAAACCGGACTTCCTTGTAAGAATATCATTTTTCCATTTACAAAATCGGCTTTTCCTGTTTCTTGAATGTAACTCAAAATAGCATTTCGAGCCGCTTGAATGTGAAAAGGCATTGATTCTTTTGTAAGCGGAATGTATTTTGCTCCAGAAGTAGTTCCAGATGTTTTGGCAAAATATAAAGGTTTTCCTTTCCAAAGTATATTTTCTTCGCCTTTTACAACTCTATCTATATAAGGTTTCAGTTGTTCATAATCGCGAACAGGAACTTGCTCAGCAAATTCTTGAAACGTTTTTATTGTATGGAAATTATGATCTTTACCAAACTGTGTTTCTTTGGCCATAGCCAGTAATTCTTGAAACGTTTTTTCTTGAGTAACTATAGGATTAGTTGCCCATTTTTGTGTGGCAGTATGAATTCTTTTCGCAAATAATTTTGCTGCAAAAGCTTTTAAAGTCATAAGTTATTCAAAATTAATGAATTGTGTGGGGTCAATAGGGAAACCATCTTTCCAAAGTTCAAAATGAAGATTTGTACTTGTATTATTAGATGTTGAATTACCCGCTAAAGCAATAACTTCTCCTGAGCGAACAGTATCACCTTGATTTTTAGTTAAAGAAGCCGCGTTTTTATAGACCGATAAAATAACATCTTGATGTCTTATAATAATTACATATCCGTTTGACGGTGTCCAATCGGCAAAAACAATGGTTCCGTTAGCAATAGATTTAATTGGTGTATTGTTTGCAACAGCAATTTTAACGGCTAAATGTTTATTTGTAGTATTGAATTTTTCAATAACTGGACCTTGAACAGGTGGAAATAATACAAAGTTAACTTTTGGTTTTGCTGACTCAAAGACGTTATATTTATCTTCATTTTTTGTTTGTTCTTTCAGTTGAATTTCGGCTTCAGAAGCTGCAGTTTTAGAAACATCTAATTTTGCCCTTTCGGCTGCTATTAATGAATCTTTACTCAATTTAGCATATTCGACATCTCCAGTTAATATTTTTTTAATAGAAGAAATATATAAATCATTTAATTTAACTGCATTTTCTAAAGAGTCTGTTTTAATCGTTAAATGTAAAGCGTCTTTTTTTAGTTTAGTGGAAGCATAACCTGGAATATATTCTCTTAATGATGTAAATGCAATTATGTAAGTAGTAATCCCTATTAAAAAAATAGAAGAAAGCATTAGAACCACAAAAACATTCATTAAATTTAGCTTTAATGAAAATGTTTCTTCAAAAGTATCTTCATTTAAAACAACCAACCTTCTCTTATTTAAGAGTTTTCGAAAGATTTTTCTGAAAAAAAGTTTTCTTTTTAAATTTTTAGTAGACATTTAAGCTAAAATTGTTTCTACAAATATAGTAATTACTATGCGTTTTTGTAATTAGGTGTATAATAATTCGTTAAAAAATATAAGATTGTTATTTTCTTTTTATCTTTGCTGTATAATTTTTGAAATCATGAATACATTATCAATATTTTTAGGTGTTATTGGAGCGCCGCAAGTTATATTAATTGTTGTTATTGTTTTATTACTTTTTGGTGGTAAAAAAATTCCAGAATTGATGAAAGGACTTGGTGGAGGTGTTAAAGAATTTAAAAACGCCATGAAAGACGAAGAAAATAAAGAGTCTAAAAAAGACGAAGAAACTACTACTAAAGAGTAATTCTTTTCTTTTTTAAATAAAAATCCCAAACACAAAAAAGCGTTTGGGATTTTTTTTATTTTCTATAATATCATCGAAAGTTGAATTCGTTTTCTTGCTTCATCCACCTCAACTACTTTTACTTGCACGTGTTGGTGTAGCTTTACTACTTCGTTTACATCTGAAACATAACCTTCTTTTAGTTGGGAAATATGTACTAGTCCGCTTTCTTTAATTCCAACATCTACAAAACAACCAAACGCGGTGATGTTATTTACAATTCCGGGTAAAATCATTCCGGTTTTTAAATCCTTCATGGAACGAACATTAGCGTCAAATTCAAATACTTTTGCTGCTTTTCTTGGATCTAAACCTGGTTTCTCTAATTCTTTTAAAATATCTTGTAAACTTAAAATTCCTATTTCTTCTGAAACATATTTTTCAGGTTGAATCTTACTTATCATTTCTTTATTAGCAATCAATTCGTTCACCGAAACTTTTAAATCTTTTGCCATTTTTTCGACAATTTTATAAGCTTCTGGATGAACGGCTGAATTGTCTAATGGATTTTTTCCGTCTTTAATTCTAATGAAAGCTGCTGCTTGTTGGAATGCTTTTTCGCCTAATCTCGGTACTTTTTTAATTTGCTTTCGGTCTTCAAATGGTCCGTTTTCGGAACGATAATTCACAATGTTTTCGGCCATTTTTTCACCAATTCCAGAAACATAACTCAATAACGATTTACTGGCTGTATTAATATTAATTCCTACAGAATTTACACAACGAACCACAACCGTATCTAATTCTTCTTTTAATTTATTTTGGTCCACATCGTGCTGGTATTGCCCAACTCCAATAGATTTTGCATCAATTTTTACCAATTCGGCCAAAGGATCTGAAAGTCGTCTTCCAATCGAAACTGCTCCACGAACGGTTACATCATAACTTGGAAATTCATCTCTTGCAATTTTAGAAGCAGAATAAACCGAAGCACCAGCTTCTGAAACTACAAAAACCTGTACCGGCTTGTCGAATGCTATTCTTTTAATGAAGAATTCGGTTTCACGACTAGCTGTTCCATTTCCTATCGAAATTGCTTCAATATTGTAAGCATTTACCATAGAACGGATTTTTTTCATTGCCATGGCACTTTCGTTTTGTGGCGCATGTGGATAAATGGTTTCGTTGTATAATAAATCGCCTTTTTCGTCTAAACAAACTACTTTACATCCGCTTTTATAACCTGGATCGATAGCTAAAACTCGTTTTTCACCTAATGGTGGCGCTAATAAAAGTTGACCTAAATTTCCAGCAAAAACATCTATTGCTTTAGCATCGGCTTTTGTTTTTGCTTCTTGTAAGGTTTCGTTAGAAATAGCGGGCTCTAATAAACGTTTATAACTGTCTTTTATGGCTAATTCTATATGCGAAGCACAATCTGATTTTTTATTTTTTATGATATTTTCTTCAATGAAAGCAATTGCTTCTTCTTTATCAATTTCCACTCTAAATTTGATGAAACCTTCATTTTCTGCTCTAAGTATAGCTAATAATCGATGCGAAGGTACTTTTGAAATAGGCTCTGACCAATCAAAATATTGTACAAACTTTTGCGCTCCTTCATCGTCTTTTTTAGCTTTTACCACTTTCGTAGTAATTTCCGCCTGACGCTGGAACATTCTTCTTAAACTCTTACGAATGTAGATGTTTTCATTAATCCATTCGGCAACGATGTCTCTTGCACCTTGCAACGCTTCATCTTCATTTACAACTTTTTCATTCAAGTATTTTGAAGCCAAAAACTCAACATCATCAGTATTTTGTGCCATGATGATTTTTGCTAATGGTTCTAATCCGTTTTCACGAGCTGTATCGGCTTTTGTTTTGCGCGTTTTTTTATACGGTAAATAGAAATCTTCTAATTCTTGTAAATCGAAACTATTTTCAATTTTCAATTTTAATTCGGGCGAAAGTGCGTTTTGCTCTTCAATTGATTTTAGAATAGAATCTTTTCGTTTTACAATTTCTTCATATTGTTTGGCAAGTTTGGCAATATTTTCAATTTGAACCTCATCTAAATTTCCAGTAAAATCTTTTCGATATCGCGAAATAAAAGGAATCGTACAATCTTCTGAAAGTAATTGTAAAGTAGCTTGTATGTTTTTATCTGAAGTAGCAACTTCTTTTTTAATGAATTGTATGTTTGTCATGATGAATTTAAACTATAAGTAGATTAAAGTGCTAAAATACTATCTTTGGGTAAAACTCTAAACTTTTGAAATCAATATTAATTTATTTTATTATAATAAACACTTTTACTTTCTTTTGTTTTGGTTATGACAAACAATTGGCAAGAAAAAACAAATGGCGTATTCCTGAACGAACTCTTTTCTTTTTAGTTTTAGTTGGCGGAACAATTGGTGGTTTAGGAGCTATGCAAGTTTTTAGACACAAGACGAATAAAACCTCTTTTATGTTAGTCGTTTATGGTATTTTAATTCTTCAATTGGTATTACTTTATTTTGGAACGGATTTCTTGAAACGCTTTACCTAAATTTTCAATTACATCGGTTATTAACATACTTTCTTCACTTTGTGTTTGTAAAGTGATATCTGCTGAAAGGCCGTGCATGAAAACAGCTAATTTTGCAGCATTTATAGGTTCATAACCTTGTGCTAAAAAAGCTAAAACAATTCCGGTTAATGCATCGCCAGAACCTCCTTTTGCTAATCCGGCATTTCCAGTTGTATTTATGAAAGAAGTTATTCCATTTGTAATAAACGTTTTGTGTCCTTTTAAAACAATAATACATTTGAATTCTTTCGCTTTTGCTATTGCTGTATTTCTTCTTTCTTCTTCTGAATTATGATTTCCAAATAAACGATCGAACTCTTTTGGATGTGGTGTTAAAATTGAATTTTTAGGCAATTGAATGAACCAGTCTTGATTTTTTGCCAATATGTTTAAAGCATCTGCATCAATAACTATTGGATAGTTTGCTTTTAAAAGTACCGAATAAACTAATTTTTGTGAACCATCATCTAATTCTAAACCTGGACCTACTGCAAGACTATTGAATTTTAAAAAATCTATTTGTTCTTCTCTAAAATGAAGCATTGCTTCTGGAATTGAGCCGTACATTGAACTTCGTTCTTCTTTAGGAATAGAAACGGTTAATAAACCTACACCGTTTCTTAAACATGCTCTTGAAGCAATAATTGCAGCGCCCATTTTTTGTTTACTTCCAGCAATCAGCAATGCATGACCAAAATCGCCTTTGTGAGAATTTGGTAGCCTTTTTTTTAATAGTTTACTTATAGTATCAATTTCTAAATTTTTCATTTGTAAAAATTAAAAATCGTTTTCGTCAAATTTAAAATTACGTTTCATGAAATTTAAAGCTACTTCTACAATTTCACCCATTGAATCAGCTTTTTTAAATTCAAGATCAAAAGTATAATCGTAAATTTCTTCCCGAAGTTGTTCAATATGCGACTGAGGAGCCAATTTTGTAGATTTCATTGCTTCTAGCAAATCGTTTAATCTAATTTCAGAATCTAATAATCTTTTTACTAAAATAGAGCGTTCTTCATTTTGATATTGTTCTATAGCATCTTGGTTTAATTTATCTAAAACCAACTTATTAAAAAGAAAGTTTTCTTTAAATAAATGGGGTTTATAAAGTTTAAAACTTCCTTCATAACATTGTTGATCAAAATCAATTGCTCTAATTCTAAAAACCCTTTGATCAAAATCATAAAAAGGAACAATTACAAAATTATAAGCACGCATATCCCCTAGTAGCCCAATTGTACATCGTTCGTTAAACTTTACAAATTCTTTTGCAATTTGTGCTTTTTCTAATTCGCTACAATTTTTTAAATTGTTTTCTAAAAAAATGTCGCCAGGGATTCCTAAAATATGTTCCTCAATTAAAGTGTCTCCAAAAACTAAAAAATTAATTCTATTTGGAGATAAAATATGCTCTAGCTCTAAACCAAATACACGCGAAGCGTCGGCTTTTTTTATATAAAAATGAGTATAATTATCATTTAAAATATTTCTTATTTTTATACGAAAAGGTTGTGAATTTCCAAAAGTGCAAAAATCGATATAATCTACATTAAGAAATTGAATGTTTTTTATATCACCATCGGAGTGTAAAAGAGTGTAAATCTTTTTTAAACTATTATCTATCTCAACTTTTTCAAATTCATTATAATAAACCCTAACCCATAAAGTATCTTTATCATCTTTATCGAAAACAGAAATAGCTCCTTGAAACCTAAGTAAGTCGTCATAAAAAATATTAATACGTGTTAATCTTTTATACTTTTCTAAATAACTTCTTAATTCTTCATTTATAGGGTAATTCTCTTTTTTAAACTGTGGTTTATTATCGCTCATGTAAAATTTAAAATTAGTAGGTAAATTTAACGAATAAAGCTGTTCCAAAAAATGAAACAGCTTTATAATTATTAATTTAGTTGATTTATTGTATTTGAATTACACAATCATCTTGTTCTATCATTGATTTTTCTTTAAGTACAACTTTAGTAATTACTCCAGCTCTTGGTGCGCAAATGGTGGTTTCCATTTTCATAGCTTCAATAATAAATAAAGGAGTATCTTTTTCTATTTTTTCGCCTTCAGTAACCAGTATTTTAAGTAAACTTCCTTGTAAAGGAGCGCCAATATCATTTGGTCCGTTTACTTTTGCATTGGTAACTTTAACTGATTTTACAGATTTATCTTTTACCAAAACGTTTCTGGTTTGACCATTAATTTGAAAAAACACTTCTCTAAAACCTTCATCATTTGGTTCTCCAACATATCTTAATTTAATAATGATGTTTTTTCCTAAATCTAAATTTACAATTATTTCTTCATTTGGTTCTAAAGGATAATAAAAACTAGGAGTTGGTAATTTTTCAACTCTTCCAAAGTACTTTCTAAAATTATAAAAGTCTTCAAAAACTTTTGGAAACATAATATAAGATAATAAATCTTCAACGGTTAATTTAGTGTCAAATTTTTGATGTAATTCTTTTAATTGTGCTTCAAAATCAATTGGTTTTAAATGTGCATTTGGTTTTTCAGTATAAGGTTGTTCTTTCTTAAGAATTAATTTTTGTAGTTCTTTTGGAAAACCTCCGTATGGTTGACCCAAATCGCCTCTAAAAAGTTGTTTTACCGATTCTGGAAAAGCCAATGTATCTCCTTTTTCAATTACTTCTTGAGCAGATAAATTATTAGAAGTCATGAACAATGCCATATCTCCCACAACTTTTGAAGACGGAGTTACTTTTACAATATCACCAAATAAATGATTGACAATTTTATAATTCTCTTTAATGGTTTCAAATTTATCTTCTAAACCTAAACCTCTAGCTTGTGGCAATAAATTAGAATATTGTCCGCCTGGAATTTCGTGGTCATACACTTCAGCAGTTCCAGCTTTTAATTCACTTTCAAACGGATAATAATATTCACGAACTACTTCAAAATAATTAGAATATTCGTTTAATTTTTTAAGATTAATCGGGTTTTCTCTTTCCGTACCTTCTAAAGTAGCTACTAACGAATTAAAATTAGGTTGTGATGTTAATCCGCTCATAGATGCTAAAGCAACATCTACCACATCTACTCCTGCTTCGATAGCTTTTAAGTAAGTTGTAGATTGAATTGACGAAGTATCATGTGTATGCAAGTGAATGGGTATAGAAATATGTTTCTTTAACTCCGTTATTAACACTTGTGCCGCATAAGGTTTTAATAAACCAGCCATATCTTTAATGGTTAACATATGTGCTCCTGCAGCTTCTAGTTCTTTGGCTAAATTTACATAATATTCTAAATTGAATTTTTGGCGTTCTGGATTTAAAATGTCACCTGTATAACAAATACAAGCTTCTGCAATAGCATTTGTTTTTTCGTTTACCACTTTTATACTGTGCTTCATTCCTTCAATCCAGTTTAGCGAATCGAAAATTCTAAACACATCGATACCGTTTTCGGCACTTTTAATGATAAATTGTTCTAAAACATTATCAGGATAAGCCGAATAACCAACCGCATTACTTCCTCTAAATAACATTTGAAGTAAAACATTTGGCGCTGCTTTTCTAATGTGTCTTAAGCGTTCCCATGGATCTTCATGTAAGAAACGCATCGTAACATCAAAGGTAGCTCCACCCCAAACTTCTAATGAAAAAAGTTGTGGGAAATTTTTAGCCATTCCTTCGGTTACTTTTAAAATATCATGATTACGTAATCTCGTTGCAAAAAGCGATTGGTGAGCATCGCGCAAAGTAGTATCGGTATAGAAAATTTTAGTTTCATTTTTAATGTATTGGATAAATTTTTCTCTACCCATTTCATTTAATAAATCTTTTGTTCCTTTTGGATATTCTGTTTCTAAAACTTGTGGAACATGTGGTTTTCTAAATACTTTATCAGTATCTATTTTTTTAACATCTGGATGACCGTTTACTTTAACTTCGGCTAAATATTTGATTAATTTAGTTGCTCTATCTTTTGAATATTCATAACGTGGAACTAATAAGTGTGGATTTTCTGGTATGAAATTTACGGTTGCCTCTCCATTTCTAAAAGTTTCGTTAGACATTACATTGGTTAAAAACGGAATATTTGTTTTTACACCTCTAATTCTAAATTCTTCTAAAGTTCTTCTTAATCTGTCAGAAGCCCCTTTTAATGTTCTTCCGCTTGACGAAACTTTTACCAGCATAGAATCGAAGAAAGGTGAAATAGTTACCCCAGAATAACAGTTTCCTTCGTCTAAACGAATTCCGTAACCAGCAGCATTTCTATAAGCTATGATAGTTCCATAATCGGGCTTGAAATCATTTTCAGAATCTTCTGTAGTAATTCTACATTGAATTGCCCAACCTTTACAAGGAACATCTTCTTGGCTATGAATAAATATTTGATTGTGCGATAACGGATGACCAGCAGCAATAATTAATTGCGAACGAACAATATCAATTCCTGTAATTTCTTCAGTAATGGTATGTTCTACTTGAATTCTTGGGTTTACTTCAATAAAGTAAATATTTTCTTCTTGATCGACTAAAAACTCAACGGTTCCTGCGTTATTATAATTTACATATTTTGCAATTTTAATTGCATAATCGTATAATTTTTGTTTTGTTTCATCTTTTAAAATAGAAGGAGCAATTTCAATTACTTTTTGAAAACGTCTTTGAACAGAACAGTCTCTTTCATATAAATGCACTACGTTTCCATAGTTATCTCCTAATATTTGTACTTCAATATGTTTTGGGTTATCAATAAATTTTTCAATAAAAAGAGTATCATCTCCAAAAGATTTTAAAGCTTCGCTTTTTGCATTAACAAAAGCAGTTTTAATTTCTTCAGCACTTCGAATAACGCGCATTCCTCTACCACCACCACCTGCAGCAGCTTTAAGCATTACTGGAAAACCAATTGCTTTTGCTTCTGACAAAGCATCTTCAATTGTTTCAAGGTTTATTTTTGAATCTTGGATAAGTGGAACCCCAATTGCTCTTGCTACTTTTTTAGCTTCTACTTTGTCACCTAATTGTAACATTGCTTCTACTTTTGGTCCCACAAAAATAATCCCTTCTTCAGAACACCTTTTAGCAAAAGTTACGTTTTCAGATAAAAAGCCGTAACCAGGATGAATAGCATCGACCTGATTTTCTTTTGCAACCTTAATGATTTCTTCAATATCTAAGTAAGGTTTAATCGCTTCAGAATCGTTACCAATTTGAAAACTTTGGTCGGCTTTGTAACGATGTAAGGAATAACGGTCTTCAAAAGTATAAACTGCAACTGTTTGAATTCTTAATTCAGTAGCTGCTCTAAATACACGAATAGCAATTTCTCCTCTATTAGCAACAAGGAGTTTTTTAATAATAAAAGTAGTAGACATATAATTTTGAGTATGTGTTGTTCCTCAAAATTATAAAATATTTAAACTAAAAATTATCTAAAATATAGGTTTTTAAATAAAGAGGTGAATTTATATGTATTTGATAATTATAAGGTTAAATTTTAAGAATATGATAAAATAATTAATCCTGAACTATAAAATCTTTAGGGTCTTCTTTTTTAAATTCAGGTTGAATATTTATGTGATTAATTCCAAATTTTTCGAAAAGTACCTCTTCAATTTGATGCAATAAGCTATTAAACTCACTCATTTTTATATCTTCCTCACAATCTAAATGTGCTTCTAAATGCAATTCTTCTTCATTTAAATGCCAAACATGTATGTGATGTAATTTTTTTACTCCATTTATTTTATGTACTTCTTTAACGAGCTCTTTAATGTTAATTTCTTCAGGTGTAAAAAGCATGAGCATTTTTGTTGCTTTTTTTAGTAAATCTATTCCAACAACAATTAGATAAATAGCTATTAATAAAGTAAGAATAGAATCGATCCAATAAATTTTATAAAATAGCATTAATAATCCTCCAACTAAAACCGCTACAGAGGCCATCATATCGGTAAGTAAATGTAAATAAGCCGATTTCATGTTTAGATTTTTATCGGCATCTTTTTTTAACAAAAGAACCGAAACTCCATTGACTACAATACCTAATAAAGCCAACCATATTACTAAAGTAGGCTGAATTTCTTGTGGTTTTAAAAAACGTGTTAAGGCTTCAAATATTAGATAAAAAGCTACTAAAACTAAAGTAAAAGCATTTACAAAAGCTGCTATTAATTCTGCGCGTTTTAATCCAAAAGTTTGGTCTAAAGAAGCTTTTTTTCGAGATAGTTTATGAGCAACATAACTAAAAACTAGTGATAAAACATCAGAAAAATTATGAAGAGCATCAGAAAGTAAAGCTAAACTTCCTGAAATAATTCCGCCAATTACTTGTGCCAATGTAATAACCACATTTAGTATTATGGAAAAAAATAAATTTTTTCCTTGGACTTTGTGATTATGACTATGACTCATTTTTTTATAAAATTAGATAGTAAGAAAGTTGGACAGGTTAAAAAAAATTCTAAAAGTCTATTATTTACAAGCAATTTTATTTACTCTATTGGCATGTCGGCCACCTTCAAACTTTGTATTTAAAAAAGTATCTACCATATCAACAGCTTGTTGAATTGAAGTATATCTTGCTGGAATACTTATAACATTGGCATCGTTATGTTGACGAGCCAATTCTGCAATTTCTTTTGTCCAACACAATGCAGCACGAACACCTTGATGTTTATTAGCTGTCATAGCAATTCCGTTTCCTGAACCACAAATAACAATTCCTAAATCGGCATTTTTCATTTGCACATCATAGGCTACCTCATGTCCAAAATCTGGATAATCAACACTGTCAAAAGTATCTGTTCCATGATTAATAACAGTGTGCATTTTTTCTTCTAAATACAGTAAAATTGCTCTTTTATAATCTGGACCTGCGTGGTCATTTCCTATTGAAATTTTCATAATGTAGTTGTGTGTTGTTATTTTACAAAAATACTAAAGTAATTTTGTATAATTTATAATATTATTTTTAATATTTTTATAAAAACTAATTTTATTTAAATGAAGCAATTATTACTTATACTTTTAATTACATTTTCAGGATATAGTCAAACATTAATTGGTGATAAACTTTATGGAGAAGTTGCAGAAGATATATTTGGGGAACATGTAGCAATATCATCAGACGGAAACACTATTATTGTTAGTGCTCGTTTAAATGATCAAAATGCTGATTTATGTGGAAGTGCGGTTGTATATAAAAACATTACAAACGTTTGGACTCAAGTAGGGGCAAGATTTTATGGAACTTCTTACCTTGAAGGTGTAGGTAAAAATGTTGCTATATCAGCTGATGGTTCTATTATTGCTATTGCGGCAAATAAATTAGATAATGGTTCTTCTCAATCTGAAGGTGTAGTTTATGTATATCAAAATATTTTAGATAATTGGGTTTTATTAGGCCAACCCATTTTAGGTAAAAACTATGGAGATTTTGCAGGTACAAATATAGATTTATCCTCAGATGGTACAATTATTGCAATAACTTCACCAGGAAATGATGATAATGGAAGTAATTCTGGGCAATTAAGAATTTTTCAATACATTTCAAACACATGGACACAAATAGGACAAGACATTAACGGATTAAATGCTTTAGATGCTTTAGGTTATGATGTTTCTTTGTCAAATAATGGCACTAGAGTTGCTGTAAGTGCAATAAATGATCTCAATAATAACCAAACCGGATTTGTAAAGGTTTTTGATTATATTAATAATATTTGGACACAAATAGGGCAAACTATAAATGGTATTGCTGCTGAAGATCGTTTTGGAACATCAATTGCTTTATCAGGAAATGGAAACACATTAATTATAGGTGCGACAGGTAGTGATGTTAATGGTTCAAATTCTGGAGCTGTTTCTATCTATGATTATGTATCAAATAATTGGGTTCAAGCAGGACAAACAATTTATGGAACTAGTAGTTTTGGTTGGGAAGTATCCATTACTGAAGATGGTAATATAATTGCAACGGGTTCTTTATTTATTAATTATTATAAAGGTCAGATTAAAATTTTTCAAAGAAACTCAAATAATTGGATACAAATAGGAAATAACATTGATGGAGATTTTAATTATGATAATTTTGGTACAAATATGATATCGTCTGATGGAACCACAATTATAACAGGAGCTCAATACAATGATTTTATAGGAAGTAATGCTGGACAAGTAAAAGTATATGATTTAACATCTCTTTTAAATAGTAATGGGTTTGTACAGGCTAATTTTTTAGTTTACCCTAACCCAACATATGAAACACTTACAATTGAATTAAAAAACAACTTAGAATTAAAAAAAGTAAATTTTTATAATACTTTAGGACAAATTGTAAAAACTTCTAAAAATACTACTACAAACGTTTCAGATTTAGCTAAAGGAACTTATTTTGTAGAAATTATTACCAATCAAGGTAAAGCAACTAAAACGATTGTTATTGAATAATTAGCTTATAAAATTTAGATTTAAATAGGTTTACTTTTCAGTAAACCTATTTTGCTTTTAATATATAACTATATATAAATCAATACTTTAATAACTTAAAATTTACATTGTTAATTAAAAAACGTAATTAATTGATAATCAGTTAATCTTAATTTAACATAAGTTGTTAATAACTAAATATAGAAAATAAGAAGTTTTTTTAGATTATAATATAAATTTTTATAAGCAAAAAGAGGAATGAATAAAACATAAAAAGTTGTTGAATTTTATTTAAAAGTTATTAGCTTTTTTTAATAGGTTATTAACAAAAAATAGATAGGTAACTTTTCTACAAAACATATAAAAATTTGAAATGAACAGTTGTTAATAACTAAAAAGTAAAAAAAGTTTAGAAGATAAAAATCAGTAGTTTATATAAAAATTACATTGTTAATAGTTTTGTATAACTAAGTAAAACTTAAAAAAGAACAGAAAAAATAAAAAGTTTTAGCAACTATTAACAAGCTATAATAACCATCATTTTTTTTAAATTTAATTAAATCTTTTTTTGTTGTATTTAATATATGTTGAAAACTTTCAATTTTTATTTTAGTTATATTTAGGTTAATTCTGAAATGTAAATTCTTAATTCTAATTAGTATTTCGTAACTTTCAACTTTAATTAGAAAATGATACATGAGTAAGAAACCAAAAAAATTTGGAAAAAAAGTAAAAGATTTCACTGCACAAATATTTAAAATCCTTTCAAAAGATCCTTCAAAGTCTTTTAACTACAAGCAAATTGCTGCTTCATTAGAACTTAATGATACCAAAAGTAGAAACGAAATCATTCGCGATTTAAAACTTTTAAAAGCACAAGACAAAATTCACGAAACCGAAATAGGAAAATATCAAGTAATTTCTAAAGCAGAATATTACGAAGGATATTTAGATATGACGTCACGTAAAACTGGTTATTTTGTTTGCGATGAACTAGAAGATGATGTTTTTGTACCCAAACAAAATTTAAATCACGCTTTAGATAAAGATAAAGTAAGAGTATATATTTATAACCGTAGAAGTTCTCGTAAACCAGAAGCTGAAATTTTAGAAATTTTAGAAAGAGCTAAAACAGAGTTTGTTGGTGTAATTGATATTCAAAAAAACTTTGCTTTTGTTACTACTACAAATGCTAAAATGTATACCGATATTTTTATTCCAAAAAATAATTTAGGCGATGCAGAAAATGGAGATGTAGTTTTAGTAGAAATGGAAGATTGGCCTAAAAAAGCCGATTCTCCTTTTGGAAAAGTAATAAAAGTGCTAGGTAAACCTGGAGAACATAATACCGAAATTCACGCTATTTTAGCTGAATACGGTTTACCTTATGATTTTCCTATTGAAGTTGAAGCGTATGCTAATAAAATAGATACTTCTATAACAGCTGAAGAAATTGCAAAACGTAGAGATATGCGCGATGTTTTAACATTTACCATAGATCCAAAAGATGCAAAAGATTTTGATGATGCTTTATCGTTTCAAGTGTTAGAAAATGGAAATTATGAAATAGGAATTCATATTGCCGATGTTTCGCATTATTTACAAGAAGGCACTATTTTAGATGATGAAGCGTATAATAGAGCAACTTCTGTTTATTTAGTAGATAGAGTAGTTCCAATGTTACCAGAAGTACTTTCAAATTTTGCTTGTTCGCTACGTCCACACGAAGAAAAATATACTTTTTCAGCTGTTTTTCAATTGAATAATAAAGCAGAAATTGTAGATTCTTGGTTTGGAAGAACAGTAATATATTCTGATCAACGTTTTGCTTATGAAGAAGCACAGCAAATAATAGAAACAAAAGAAGATATTATTCCAGCTGAAATTTCAATTACTGGAAAAGAATATAAAGTTCCAAAACCTATAGTTGAGGCGACTTTAAAATTAGACGAATTAGCAAAAATTCTTCGTTCGAAACGAATGAAAAACGGAGCTATTTCCTTTGATAAAGTAGAAGTAAAATTCAACTTAAATGAAGAGGCTGAACCAATTGGAGTTTATTTTAAAGTTTCTAAAGATGCCAATCATCTTATTGAAGAATTCATGCTTTTAGCGAATAGAAAAGTAGCTGAATTTATTGGTAAACAAAAGAAAACCTTTATTTATAGAGTACATGATGAACCTAATGATGATAAACTTTTTGGTTTACAAAATTTGATTTCAAAATTTGGTTACAAATTAGATTTGCGAAATAAAAAAGATATTTCTAAATCGTTAAACCAATTAATGCAAGATGTTAACGGTAAAAAAGAGCAAAATTTAATTGATACACTTGCAATAAGAACCATGAGTAAAGCAAGTTATTCTACCGAAAACATTGGTCATTACGGATTAGCTTTTGATTATTACAGTCATTTTACATCACCTATTAGACGTTATCCTGATGTTATGGTACATCGATTACTTCAATATTATTTAGACGGCGGAAAAAGCGCCGATGAAGAAGTATATGAAGAAAAATGTAATCATTCTTCAAACATGGAAGGTTTAGCTACACATGCTGAAAGAGATTCTATCAAATACATGCAGGTTAAATACATGCAAGATCATAAAGATGAAGAGTTTTTAGGTGTAATTTCTGGTGTTACCGAATGGGGAATTTATGTAGAAATCATTGAAAATAAATGCGAAGGAATGTGTCGTATTCGTGAAATTAGAGACGATTACTATACGTTTGATGATAAACAATATGCTCTTGTAGGTGAAGTTTCTAAAAATATTTTACAATTAGGTGATGAAGTTTACGTTAAAGTTAAAAATGCCGATTTAGTTAAAAAACAATTAGATTTTACGTATTTAAGAAAAAAGGAATAGTTTTTGAATTATAAAACTATTGTAAATTTAAACTTAAAAACAATGAAAAAAATAGTCTTTACCTTATTATTAATCAGCTCAGTAGCTTTTTCTCAAGTCGAAAAAAAATTAGGAGAATTTAATAAAGTAACTTCATTTGATAAAATAGATGTTACTTTAATTCAAGGAACTGAAAACAAAATTATCCTTCATGGAGCAAGTGCAAATGAAGTAGAAATTGTAAATAAAAATGGTGAATTAAAAATAAAAATGCCATTAACTAAAATGTTAAGTGGCGATAATATTTCTGCAACCGTTTATTTTACAAAATTAGATGCTGTTGAAGCAAATGAAGGAAGCAGAATTGCAACAAAAGATGCAATTTCAGCTATTAGTTTTGATATTATTTGTAAAGAAAATTCAGAAGTAAAATTATTAAACCTACAAGCTGATAAATTACAAGTTAGAACTACACAAGGAAGTATAGTTACACTTAAAGGAAAAGTAAAAAACCAAGATGTTTTATCAAATTCTGGTGGAAAATACGACGGTCAAGATTGTGTAACTGAACAAACTGTTGTTACCGTAAACGCTGGTGGAATTGCAAATGTTTTCGCAACTGATTTAGTAGAAGCGAAAACAAGAGCGGGTGGTGAAATAAAAATTTATGGTAAACCAAAACAAATCAACCAAAAAACAATTGCTGGTGGAACAATAGTTCAAGTTAAATAAATTATTTTTTTTAACTTCGTAGTTCAAACATCTATAACCCTATTTTTTAATGCTGCATGATATTTTAACAGCAATTCCATTAGGAATATTATTAGCTTTTACTATTGGACCAGTTTTTTTTGTATTACTTGAAACTAGTATTACAAAAGGCTTTAGAGCTGCTATGGTATTTGATTTTGGTGTTATTTTTGGGGATTTAGTTTTTATTTTAATAGCTTATTTTAGTACTAATCAACTTTTAGAAAAATTAAAAGACGATCCAAGTTTATTTTTTCTTGGAGGAGTTATCATGTTAAGTTATGGAATTATATCTTTTATTAAACAAAAAAGAAGTTTTAAACTTCAAATAGAAGTAGATGTTAAAGACGAAATTAACCAGCCTAATAATTATTTAAATCTTTTTTTTAAAGGCTTCTTACTTAATTTCATTAATATTGGAGTTCTAGGTTTTTGGATGGTTATGATTATATCATTTGGACCAAAATTAAATATGGAACCTAATAGAATTATTGTTTTTATTGCTACTATTTTAATTGTTTATTTACTTATTGATAGTGTTAAAATAATAATTGCTAAGCAGTTAAAAAGTAAATTAACACCCTTTATTATTTATAAGATTAAAAATGTAATAAGTATAATTCTTATTATTTTCGGAATTTTTTTAATGATGCAAGGCTTTTTTCCTGATGAGAAAAAAATGATTGAAAAGAAATTAGAATTACTTAAAAAATAAAAAAGAGCTACAATATGTAGCTCTTTTTTTTGAGGCATCGTCCGGATTCGAACCGGAGTAGACGGTTTTGCAGACCGGTGCCTAGCCGCTCGGCCACGACGCCCTTCTTAATTCGAAAGCAAATTTACATATATTTTATAGTAACGCAAGAAATATTAAGTAAATTTTAATTTTAATCTTCAAATTTCTTAGTTAATTAAACCTAGTTTTGATGCAAAATAGTAATATTCAACAATATGAAGAAATTTCAATATTTAAAACCTTTATTAAATTTTGTATTAATTGCTTTATTAATAAATACAATTAGTAGAATATTTTTATTTTTCTGTTTTAAAGAACGTGTTTTTGAAACAGAAAACTATTACCAAATATTTTTTATTGGTTTACGTTTTGATTTAATTGTTATTACTTATTTGTCTGTTTTACCTGCACTTTTATTGAGTTTATTATCTGATAATTTTCTCCAAAAAATAAAAGGGTTCTTTAAAATATACTTCATTTTATTTTTATTTATCTTTTTATTAATGGAATTATCTACTCTAGATTTTATCCATCAATACGATACAAGACCTAATAGATTGTTTCTAGATTATTTAATTTACCCAAAAGAAGTAATTGGAACTTTACTTAAAAGTTATTTACCATCTTTAATTATTTCTATCGTTTTATTAGGTTTAGCTTTATTTATTGCTTTTAAATACGCTAAAAAATTATTTTATCCAGTTTTAGGAACACCCTACAAATCAAAATTAATTCTATTTCCATTAGTTGCATTTTTTCTTTTTTTAGGAGCACGTTCTAGCTTAACCTCTAAACGACCTATAAATGCTAGTAATGCCATTTTTTGTTCTGATCAAATGACCAATTCATTAGGTTTAAATTCAACTTATACCGTTGCTTTTGCAGCTTATTCATTAAAAGAAGAAGGAAGTGTAAAAAAATATGGAAAAATGGATGAACTTGAAGCCTTTTCTCGTGTAAAAAAATACATGAACGCTACTGATTTTATTGATGATGATATTCCATTTTTACACATTCAAAAACCTGATTCGGTTTCAGAAAAATACAATGTTGTTTTCTTTTTACAAGAAAGTCTTGGTGCAGAATATGTGGGTAGTCTTGGCGGTTTACCATTAACTCCTGAGTTTGATAAACTTACTAAAGAAGGCTTATTGTTTACCAATTTGTATTGTACAGGTACACGAAGTGTAAGAGGTATTGAAGCAGTTGCAACCGGTTTTATTCCAAATCCTTCTGAAAGTGTGGTGAAACTAAGTAACGCACAACAAGGTTTTTTTAGTTTAGCTGATGTTTATGGAAGATTAAATTATGATACCAGTTTCATTTATGGTGGTATGGCTAATTTTGATAATATGGCTTCTTTCTTTAATGGTAATGGTTATAAAAACATTATCGACGAAACAGATTTCGATAACGACGGACAAAAACATGCTTTTAAAGGAACTTGGGGATATTCTGATGAAGACTTAGCTGTAAAAGCAAATGAATACTTTAAATCACTTGGAAATAAGCCTTTTTACTCATTAATGTTTTCTACTTCTAATCATGAACCATTTGAATTTCCTGATGGTAGAATTGAATTATACGACAAAACAAAAAATACAGTAAATAATGCTATGAAGTATGCCGATTTCTCTATTGGCAAATTTTTTGAATTGGCTAAAAAAGAAGCTTATTTTAAGAATACAATTTTCGTTGTTATTGCAGATCATAATACAAGAACCTATGGTAAAAATTTAGTTCCTGTTCATAAATTTCATATTCCAGCTTTAATAATAGCTCCTAATGTTGAAAAAGGAAGTACTTATACTAAACTTTCTAGCCAAATGGATATTCCATCCACTGTTTTAGCTTTATCTGGTGTTACTTCTCAAACAACAATGGTAGGAAGAAATTTATTAAAATTACCAGAATCAACTAAAGGAAGAACGATTATGTTATTTCATGAAACGTATGCTTTTAGAGTAGGTGATGATGTAATTATTATTAATCCAAATACAAAACCTTTACAGTTTAAAATAGAAAATAACGATCAAACTTTAACTCCAGTTGCATTAGATGAAGAGCTGGCTAAAGATGCACTAGCACACATTATAACATCTAGTATTTTATATAAAGAAAGAAAGTATAAGTTAAAAAATTAAATTAAAAAAAGCCCTGAATTTTCAGGGCTTTTTTAATTATCTACTTTCTTTCATTTCAATTGTAACCATTTCAACATCACCACCAATAGGAGGATTTATTTTCGAAACAGCAACTTTAACTTTAGTTACCGTTTTACTTTCTTTAAGTACTCTATCGATTATCCTTTTTGCAACATGTTCTAGTAAATGCGAACGAACAGCCATTTCTGTAACCACAATTTTATTTAGTAAAACATAATCTACCGTATCGTGTAAATCGTCTGTTTCTGCAGATGGTTTTAAGTTGGTTTTAACTTCTAAATCCACTTTATAATCACTACCTATTTTTCCTTCTTCTATTAAACAACCATGATAAGAATAAGTACGAATGTTTTTTAATTTTATTGTTCCCATATTTTTTACTTTAAAAAGTTTATAACCTAAAACCTATAACCTATAACCTTTTTTTTATCTTTGTCAAAATTAATAATTCTTATGTCAACTGAAGAAAAATCATTGAATTTTATAGAACAAATCATTGAAGAAGATTTAAAAAATGGTTTGTCAAAAGATAAATTACGTTTCCGTTTTCCGCCTGAACCAAATGGATATTTACATTTAGGTCATGCAAGTGCAATTTGCTTAAATTTTGGACTAGGAATCGATTATGATGCCCCTGTAAATTTACGTTTTGACGATACTAATCCATCTAAAGAAGAACAAGAATTTGTAGATTCTATTAAAAAAGATGTAGAATGGCTTGGTTTTTCTTGGGATAAAGAATGTTATGCATCTGATTATTTTCAACAATTATACGATTGGGCTGTTGAGTTAATTAAAAATGACAAAGCTTATGTAGATAGTATTTCTGCTGAAGAAATGGCAATTCTTAAAGGAACTCCAACTCAAAAAGGTACCGATTCTCCTTATAGAAATCGTTCTGTTGAAGAAAATTTAGATTTGTTTGAGCGCATGAAAAAGGGTGAGTTTGAAAAAGGAGCTCATGTTTTACGTGCCAAAATAAGTATGGGTGCAACCAATATGTTAATGCGTGATCCTATTATTTATAGAATTATGCATGCACATCACCATAGAACAGGAAACGATTGGTGTATTTATCCAATGTATGACTGGGCCCATGGTGAAAGTGATTATTTAGAACAAGTTTCGCATTCTTTTTGTACATTAGAATTTTTACCACATAGAGAATTATACGATTGGTTTTTAAATCAAATTTATGATGAAACCAAAGTAAGACCAAAACAACGTGAATTTGCTCGTAGAAATCTTTCACATACTGTTGTTTCTAAAAGAAAATTAGCACAATTAGTGGAAGAAAAGCATGTTTCAGGCTGGGATGATCCTCGTATGAGCACCATTTCTGGTATGCGCAGAAGAGGAATTACTTCAACTGCTATTCGTAATTTTGCAAAGACTATTGGTATTGCAAAACGTGATAATTTAATAGATGTTTCATTATTAGATTTTTGTATTCGTGAAGATTTAAACAAAGTTGCTCCTCGTGTAATGGCAGTTTTAAATCCGGTTAAATTAGTAATTACTAATTATCCAGAAGGTCAAGAAGAATGGTTAGAAGCAGAAAACAATCCAGAAGATGAAGTAATGACTTATCGTCAATTGCCTTTTTCTAGAGAATTATATATCGAAAGAGAAGATTTCCAGGAAGAAGCACATAAGAAATTTTTCAGATTGACTTTAGGAACAGAAGTTCGTTTAAAAAATGCGTATTTCATTAAAGGTGAATCAGTTGTAAAAGATGCTGAAGGCAATATTACTGAAATTCACTGTACATATGACGTAGATACTAAGTCAGGAAGTGGTACAGAAGCAAGTCAACGTAAAGTAAAAGGAACTATTCATTGGGTTTCCGTAAAACATGCAGTTGAGGCAGAAGTAAGACTTTATGATAGATTATTTACTACTGAAAACCCAGATGGAAATAAAGATGTAGACTTTAAAGAATTTATCAATCCAAATTCTCTAGAAGTAATTACTGGTTATGTAGAACCAAGTTTACAAACAGCAAAAGAACTAGATCATTTTCAATTTCAACGTTTAGGTTATTTTTGTGTAGATAATGATTCATCTGCTGAAAAATTAGTTTTTAACAAAACAGTTGGATTAAGAGATACTTGGGCAAAAGTTAGTTCTCGATAAAACTATTTTGTTTTACTGAATTAATTTGAGCATCATTAATCAAATTATAAACGTGTCTGGTTTTTAAACTTGACACGTTTTTTATTTATCAATTATTATTATCGATTATTTATTTCATATTAGTATTATCTATTATTATGAAAAACTATCAATTAATATTTTTTAATAAATTTAAACTTTTAAAAACAGCTTTCATATTTAGATTTTAGTCCATTTTTAAATTTAGGTAATATGATTTTATATTTTAGTAAATAAAGTTGTCAGAAAAAGCTTTATTTTAAGTTTGAAGAAAAAAACACCTTAAGTTTGACATCTAACCCTGATGGAAGTGAAAATCTTGTTATTGCGTAATAATATTTACTTTTTTGATTGCTTCGTTTCTCGCAATGACAAATTGAAACGAACAGCAGGAATTACATTTAAAAAATACGCTTACGTTTGGTTTAAAAAAAGCCACCAATTAAAAAATTGATGGCTTTAAGGTTTATTTGTTGGTTAAGAAATATTATTCTTCATTTTCTGGCTCTACTTCTGTGCTTCCTCCAAAAATATCTTTTTTACCAGTTCCTACTCTTTTATTACTATTTGCTTTTTTCATAGCTTCCCCAACCTGATTACTTGCTGTAAAACTAGCAACCATGTTATTTAACATTTCGCTACCCGCTTGAGGTGAATTAGGTAATAAAATTAAGTTAGAATTAGTATCAGCACCAATTGCTTGTAACGTATCGTAATGTTGTGTAACTACAATTAATGCCGAAGCTTCTTGTGAGTTAATACCTACTCTATTCAATACATCAACACTTTCTACAAGTCCACGTGCAATTTCTCTACGTTGGTCTGCAATACCTTGTCCTTGTAATCTTTTGCTTTCTGCTTCTGCTTTCGCTTTTGCTACAATTCTAATTCTTCCTGCTTCTGCTTCATATTCTGCAGCTGTTTTTTCACGATCAGCGGCATTAATACGGTTCATTGCATTTTTAACTTGAATATCCGGGTCAATATCTGTAATTAAGGTATTGATGATATCGTAACCGTAAGTAGACATTGCCTCGTTTAATTCACGTTTTACTGCAACCGCAATATCGTCTTTTCTTTCGAAAACATCATCTAATTTTAATTTTGGAACTTCGGCACGTACAACATCAAATACATACGATGTAATTTGATCGTGCGGATATTCTAATTTATAAAAAGCTTCATATACTTTTTCTTGTAATACTTTAAATTGAACAGATACTTTCAATTTAACGAATACGTTATCTTTTGTTTTTGTTTCAATGATAACATCTAACTGTTGAATTCTTAGGTTTACTTTTCCTGCAATTCTATCTACGACCGGGATTTTTAACTGTAGTCCAGAAGTTCTTGTACTGGCATATTTTCCAAAACGCTCAATAATAGCAGCTGTTTGTTGTTTTACTGTAAAAAAGGATGCAAAAAGTAAAAACAATCCTAAAACTAAAATAATGGGTAAAAACATAATATAAGTTTAATTGGTTATAACTATTATACGCTTTTTTAAGAGAAAAGTTACATCTTTTAAATAATAAACTTACTTTTGCCACCCAAACATAACATTATGAATAAGATTTTAGTAGTATTAGTTACTTTTTTAACATTCTCTGTGAGTGCTCAAAGAGGTTTTAAAGACAGTAATAGAATAGGTATTGGTGCAGGTTTAACCCAAATGAATATTTATACAGATAATTTTTCTGTTAACCCTGAAATGGGTTGGATAGGTGGTTTTAGTGTAAGAGGAAATTATTATAACGATTGGCAAATGAGTTTTGGTATGTTTTTTACCGAAAGTAATTTTTCTATTCCAACTCTCGGAACTTCAGGAACTGAAGATTTAAGTTTTAAACTTTCTGCTGTACAAATTTATATTTTACCAAGTTATGTATTATCTGAAAACCATCTTAATTTAGAGTTTGGTCCTGTTTTACAAGTAAACGGTAAACTTGGTGTGGATAAGGATAAAGAGACAAATATTTTATTAGATCAACCTACTTTAGTTGCTAAAGATATTTTAGATGTTTCTAAGTTTAATGCTAATTTTTATGTTGGTTTAAACGCCGGAGTTAAAAACTTTAGAGCAAGAATTGGTTACCAATATGGGTTAACAAACATGTTTGGAAATTTAAAAAACAACGATAAGGTTAAATTATCAGGTGAAAAGTTTAAAGGTCACTTAGGCTTAATCAGCGGACAATTAACGATTTATTTATAAGAAAATATATTTTAACAAAAAAGCCCTGAATTTTCAGGGCTTTTCTTTTATAAACTAGCAATTGCTTTTTCAATTCGTTTTATACTTTCTTCTTTTCCTATCATTTCAATGATATCAAATAAATGCGGTCCTTTTAAAGCGCCTACTAAGCTTAATCGTAGCGGTTGCATTACTTTACCCATTCCTATTTCATTGGTTGTCATCCACTCTTTTAAAAGCGTTTCAATGTTTAATGAAGTAAAATCTTCTATTTTATTCAATTCAGCAATTACTTGTTGCATTAAAGCTGGCGTTTCTTCTTTCCAATTTTTAGCTGCTTTTTCATCATAACTTGTTGGAGCCACAAAAAAGTAATCAGCTAAATCGTATAAATCCGTTACAAAATTTGCTCTTTCTTTTACTAATCCAACTATTTTTGTTATTTGTTCATCCGTCATGCTGAGCTTGTCGAAGCACTTTTTATCCAATTCAACTTTAAATAATTCTGCTAATTCAGCATCTTCTTTTGTAATTAAATATTGGTGATTGAACCATTTGTTTTTCTCAGGGTCAAACTTCGCACCCGATTTATTTACTCTATTTAAATCAAATTTTGCAACCAATTCTTCTAGTGAAAATAATTCTTGTTCAGTTCCATCGTTCCAACCTAATAATGCTAGAAAGTTCACAACCGCTTCTGGGAAAAATCCGTTTTCTCTATAACCCATTGAAGTTCCTTCTTCTGTTTGCCATTCTAGTGGAAATACTGGGAAGCCTAATTTATCACCATCACGTTTAGAAAGTTTTCCGTTTCCAATTGGTTTTAAAATTAACGGTAAATGTGCAAATTCAGGTGCATCCCAACCAAAAGCTCTGTACAATAAAACATGTAAAGGCATTGATGGCAACCATTCTTCACCACGAATAACATGCGAAGTTTCCATTAAATGGTCGTCCACAATATTCGCTAAATGATAGGTTGGCATTCCGTCACTTTTAAACAAAACTTTATCGTCTAAAAGATTGGTATCAAACTTAACATCACCTCTAATAATATCTTTTAATTCTAAAATTTCATTTGTTGGTGTTTTAAAACGCACTACATAATGTTCTCCATTAGCAATTCGTTCCTTCACTTTTTCACGTGAAACAGTTAATGAATTGTCTAATTGCTCTCTAATGGTATGGTTGTAAATAAACGTTTCTTTATTTGCTTCTTTCTCTTTTCGTAAAGCATCTAAAGCTTCTGGTGTATCAAATGCATAATAGGCCCACCCCGATTTTATCAGTTGGTCTGCATATTGCTTATACATTTCTTTACGTTCGCTTTGTTTGTAAGGTCCAAATTTTTCATTCTTTCCTATCGTTTCATCAGGAGCAATTCCTAACCATTCTAATGCTTCAAAAATATAAGCTTCAGCACCTGGAACAAAACGTGTTTGATCGGTATCTTCTATTCGTAAATAAAAAGTCCCGTTATTTTTCTTAGCAAATAAGTAATTGAATAAAGCAGTTCTTACACCACCTATATGTAAAGGTCCTGTCGGACTTGGAGCAAATCGTACTCTTACTGGTTTTGACATTTTTCTTGAAATTTGATGCAAAGATACAATTTGATGTATTGTTTTGCTAATCACTAATTACTTTTGACTAATTACTTTTTATATCGTATTTTTATCAGTTATTAACAAGTTATCTACATTTTGGAAGCTAAGAACACAATTTACAACAAGTTAGAAGACTTCATTAAGAAGTTTTACTATAACGAACTTATAAAAGGAAGCATTCTTTTTTTAGGAATAGGTTTGTTGTATTTTATTGCTACGCTTTTAGCCGAGCATTTTCTTTGGCTTTCAACGTTTGGTAGAAGTTTTCTTTTCGGAATTTTTATCCTTTTCGAATTGTTTTTGCTTTTCCGATTTATTCTTTTTCCAATATTTAAATTGGTAAAACTTCAAAAAGGATTAAATTATTTTGATGCATCGCAAATAATAGGAACACATTTTACCGAAGTAAAAGACAAACTTTTAAATTTCCTTCAACTTGCGAATCAAGATAATCCATCAGAATTATTATTAGCTTCGATAGACCAAAAAGCAAATACATTACAACCGGTTCCTTTTTCCAACGCTATTAATTATTCGAAAAATAAAAAGTTTCTTCCTTATTTAATAGCACCAATTGTTTTAATTTTCCTTTTTATTTTTTCGGGAAATCTAACTATTTTATCAAACAGTTTTGATAGAGTGGTTCATTTCACCAAACAGTATGAATCTCCTGCTCCATTTAAATTTGTAGTGTTGAACAAAGAATTGAATGTAAAACAAAATCAGAATTTTACATTACAAGTTTCAACTGTTGGTAAAATTGCTCCCGAAAATATCAGTGTTATTATTAATGATGCTTCGTACTTTTTAGAAGAAGTTAAACCGGGTTTGTTTCAATATACGTTTGAAAATGTAAATAAAAACATTGCTTTTTCATTAGAAGCAAACGATGTTAGTTCTCAAAATTATACGTTGAATGTTATTGATGTGCCATCGATTCAATCGTTTAAAATGATTTTGAATTTCCCAAAGTATTTAAACCGTAAACAGGAAATTGTAAGCGGACTTGGAAATGCTATTGTTCCTGAAGGCACTGTTGTAAATTGGCAAATTCAAACTGCTTCAACTTCGCGTATTGATTTTGTTACACAACAAACGGCTTCTTTCAATAAAAACGAAAACACTTTTTCTTTACAACGAAAAATCAATTCTAATTTAGATTACGCAATTGTTACTTCAAACAAAACCATTAAAAACTACGAAAAACTAGAATATCAAATCACAGTAAGTAAAGATCAATTTCCAACTATTACAACCCAACTTGCTCCCGATTCTTTGAAATTGAAAAGTAAAATTATCGTGGGTCAAGTTGCAGATGATTTTGGTTTATCCAAATTATATGTTGTGTATTACCCTAAAGGAAATGCAAGTCAAACTAAAAAAGGTGTTTTACCTATAAAAAACGGAACGGTTGATCAATTTATTTATAGTTTTCCAAATGGTTTATCTCTTGATAAAGGTTTAGAATACGAATATTACTTCGAAGTGTTTGATAATGATGCCGTTAATGGTTTAAAGAGTTCAAAATCAAGTGTTTATTTACATTATGAGCTTACTAATTCGCAAAAAGAAGACAAACAACTAAAAGAACAGCAAGAAAATATCAATAGCCTTGAAAAATCGCTTAAAAATCAAGACAAGCAATTTTCTGAAATGGATAAGTTGGAGAAATTAAACAAAGAGAAATCACAACTTGATTTTAAAGACCAAAAGAAAATTGATCAGTTTTTGGAGAAACAAAAAAAACAAGATGAAATGATGAAAGAGTTTTCTAAAAACCTTTCTAAAAACTTGGAGGAATTCAAATCTACTGATAAAGAAAAAGAAGAGTTAATTCGTCGTTTAGAGGAAACCCAAAAACAATCTGAAAGAAATGAAAAACTTTTAAAAGAATTAGAAGAGCTTTCTAAAAAATTACAAAAGGAAGAATTATTTGAAAAAGCAGATAAGTTAAAACAAAACAGTAAAAATCAATCTAAAAATCTAGAACAATTAGTTGAGCTTACTAAGCGTTTTTATGTTGAAAAAAAGGCTGAACAAATTGCGGATAAACTAAATGAATTAGCAAAAAAAGAAAATAAACTTTCAGACGATAAACAGAATAATACATCTGAAAAGCAGGCTGAAATTTACAAAGAGTTTAAAGAATTATCAAAAGAATTAGAGGAGTTAAATAAACAAAACGAAGAGTTAAAAAGTCCTTTAGAAATTCCTGACACAAAAGCGGAAGAGAAATCTGTTGAAGAAGATTTAAATAAAGCCAAAGAAAAATTGGACAATAAAAATCTAGATGGTGCAAAACCAAAACAGAAATCTGCTGCCAAGAAAATGGAAGAAATGAGTCAGTCGATGTCTGCTTCTATGCAAGGTGCTGAAATGGAACAAATGGAAGAAGACGCAAAAGCATTGCGTCAAATTTTAGATAATTTATTGACCTTTTCTTTTGATGAAGAAACCTTAATTACAACTACTAAAGAAACTCAATCACGTTCTTTACAGTTCAACAGAATCTTAAAGAAACAACAAGAACTAAAGAATCAGTTCAAACATATCGATGATAGTTTGTTTGCTGTTTCATTGCGTAATCCTATGATTAGCGAAATAGTTCTAAATGAAATTGGTGAAATACATTATAATTTAGATAAGACACTAGAAACCTTAGCGGATAATAATATTCAAAAAGGCGCTTCTCACCAACAATATGTTTTATCATCTGCAAATAAGTTAGCTGATTTTTTAAGTAATGTTCAAAACCAAATGCAGATGCAGATGTCGGGTCAAGGACAAGGTAAACCTAAAAAAGGAAAAGGAAGTGGAATGCAACTTCCAGATATTATAAAGAAACAAGAAGGTTTAGGTGAGAAAATGAAAGACGGAATGAAACCCGGAGAGAAAGAAGGTCAAGGAAAAAAACCGGGTGAAAAAGGAAAAGAAGGTGAATCAGGAAAGGGTTCAGAAGAAGGTGAAAATGGTTCAGTAGGTAATGCAGGCAAAGTGCTTGAAATTTTAAAAGAACAACAACAACTTCGTGAAGCATTACAAAACGAATTAAATAAGCAAGGAATGTCTGGTGTTGGACAAAGTGCTTTGGATAAAATGAAAGAGATCGAAAAACAATTAATTAATAAAGGTTTTAAAAACGAAACACTACAAAAGATGTTGAATTTAAAACACGAATTACTAAAATTAGAGAAGGCTATTCAACAGCAAGGAGAAGATACAAAAAGGAAATCTAATACAAATAAAGATGATTTTAATGGCACCACTACTCCAATTTCTGAAGAGCTAAAAGAATATTTAAATAGTATTGAAATTTTAAACAGACAAAGCCTACCTTTGCAACCAAATTTTAATAACAAAGTACAACACTATTTTAAGCACAATGATTAGTTTTAATTACGAAACCGATTTTGAATTAGAGAACGAAGAAGCTTTTGAAAATTGGATTATTGATATTGTAGATTCTGAAGCCTCTGCTGTTGGTGAAATAAATTATGTTTTTTGTGATGATGAATACCTTCATAAAATCAATGTTGAGTATTTAAATCACGATACTTTAACAGACATTATAAGCTTCGATTACACAGTAGGAAATTTAATACAAGGAGATATTTTTATTTCTATCGAAAGAGTAATCGATAATGCGAATGATTTTAAGGTTTCTTTTGAAGAAGAGTTGAAACGAGTTATGGCGCATGGTATTTTACATTATTGTGGATATAAGGATAAGACGGATGCTGATGCAGAATTAATGCGTAAAAAAGAAGAAGAGAAAATTAAACTGTTCCACGTGGAACAGTAATTTTTAAATATTAATCTAATGTTTCACGTGGAACAATGAGTTTATTTCAAAATACATACGATGTAATTGTAGTTGGCGGCGGTCACGCTGGTTCCGAAGCGGCAGCTTCGGCGGCAAATTTAGGCTGCTCTACCCTATTGGTTACAATGAATATACAAAACATTGCACAAATGTCTTGTAATCCTGCTATGGGAGGAATTGCAAAGGGACAAATTGTAAGAGAGATTGATGCGCTTGGAGGTTATTCTGGAATTGTTTCGGATGCTTCAGCAATTCAATTCAAAATGTTGAACAAATCAAAAGGTCCTGCAATGTGGTCTCCACGAGTTCAAAGCGACAGAATGAAGTTTGCTGAAGAATGGAGAATGATGTTGGAGGGAACACCTAATTTGGATTTTTATCAAGAAATGGTTTCTGGACTTTTAACTGAGAACGGAAAAGTTGTGGGTGTAAAAACATCCTTGGGACAAATTATAAAAGCAAAAACAGTCGTTCTTACTAATGGAACTTTCTTAAATGGTTTAATGCATATTGGCGATAAACAATTTGGAGGTGGTCGTGCTGGTGAAGGTGCTGCTTTCGGAATTACCGAAGATTTGGTTAAGTTAGGTTTTGAATCGGGTAGAATGAAAACAGGAACACCTCCTCGTGTAGATGGTCGTTCCTTGGATTATTCTAAAATGATAGAACAACCTGGCGATGCTATCCCTGAAAAATTTTCTTATTTAGATAGTTCAAAAGCTTTAACCGAACAACGTTCATGTTGGATGACATACACTTCTCCTGAAGTACATGATTTACTTCGAGAAGGATTTGAGCGTAGTCCAATGTTTAACGGTAGGATAAAAAGTATTGGACCTAGATATTGTCCTTCTATTGAAGATAAAATTAATCGTTTTGCCGATAAAGATAGACACCAGTTGTTTGTTGAACCTGAAGGTTGGAATACATGTGAGATGTATGTAAACGGATTTTCTACTTCTCTTCCAGAGGAAGTTCAATTTAAAGCGATGCGTTCTGTAGCTGGTTTTGAAAATGTGAAATTCTTTAGACCTGGTTATGCTATTGAATACGATTATTTCCCTCCTACTCAATTGAAACATACTTTAGAAACTAAGTTAGTTGAAGGTTTATTTTTTGCTGGACAAATAAATGGAACTACAGGATATGAAGAAGCAGCTTCTCAAGGTTTAATGGCAGGTATAAATGCGGCTTTAAAAGTTCAAGAAAAAGAACCTTTTATATTAAAACGTAATGAAGCGTATATAGGCGTTTTGATTGACGATTTAATTACGAAAGGTACAGAAGAACCTTATCGTATGTTTACTTCTCGTGCAGAATATAGAACACTATTGCGTCAGGACAATGCCGATTTCAGATTAACTCCAAAAGGACATGCTTTAGGTCTTGCTTCTGATGAGCGTTTAATTCGTATGGAAAAGAAGCTTTCTCAATCATCTGAAATGGTAAACTTTTTTAGAGAAACAAGTATCAAGCCAGAAGAAGCAAATCCGGTTTTAGAAGAAAAAGGATCTTCACCAATGGCTCAACCTGATAAAATGTTTAAAGTGCTTTCTCGTCCCCAAATTGATTTAGACGATTTTCTTAAGTTTAAAAAAGTAGCAGCTTATGTTGAGGAAAGAAATTTAGATAGAGAAGTAATTGAACAAGCAGAAATTCAAGTGAAGTATTCTGGTTATATTGAAAAAGAGAAAAATCATGCAGATAAATTGAATCGTTTAGAAGATGCAATTATTCCTGAGAATTTTGATTTCGATAAAATTAAATCTATTTCAATTGAAGCAAAACAAAAGCTAAATAAAATCAGACCTAAAACAATTGCGCAAGCATCTCGTATAAGCGGTGTTTCACCAAGTGATATTTCGGTCTTATTAATTCATATGGGACGATAATATAATTTAAGAATGTTGATTGCCGGTTTTTGATTTTTGAAGTTTTTTGTATTCTGAAATCAAAAATCGTTAATCTTCAATCAAAAATCAAATGTTTCACGTGAAACAATTTGGTTAAGCACTACTCTACTTATGTTTTTTAAAAATAATTTAAAGTGAACTTTACAAATAGTACTACATATATAAAAGTTTCAGATCATTCGGTTTCAAAAGAATCGTTTGATTTGCTTTTTAATGAGGAATATGAAATTTTAAAAACAACTCCTCAACCAAGTTTAGAAAAACTTCCTTTTTATTATGAAAGCGAAGATTATATTTCACACACCGATTCAAAAAGAACCTTGTTTGAAAAAGTTTATCATTTAGTAAAAAGTAATGCTTTAAAAAGCAAAGTGAATTTAATCACGAAGTTAATTCCGCAAAAAGGAACTATTTTAGATATTGGATCTGGAACAGGCGATTTTTTAATGACAGCCAAAAATAACGGTTGGAATATAAAAGGTTTGGAACCAAATTTAAAAGCAAAACAAATTGCTGTTTCTAAAGGAGTTGTTTTTGAAGAGGATTTAGAGAGTATTGCTGACAATTCAATAGATGTAATAACTATGTGGCATGTTTTAGAACATGTACCCAATTTAGACGAACAGTTTACGCAATTGAAAAGAATTGTAAAACCAAATGGATATATTGTAATTGCGGTTCCAAATTATAAATCTTTTGATGCAAAATATTATAAATCATTTTGGGCTGCTTATGATGCGCCAAGACATTTATGGCATTTTTCAAAAACTACCATTCAAAAGTTAGCAGCAAATTATAATTTAGAATTAGAAAAAGTAAAACCCATGTGGTTTGATAGTTTTTATGTAAGCTTACTTTCTGAAAAATACAAAACTGGAAAAATGAATTTCGTGAAAGGGTTTTTAATCGGTTTGACTTCAAATGTTGTTGGAATATTTAAAAATGAGTTTTCTTCACACATTTACATCATAAAAAACAAGTAAAAATCATTTTAAAGCTGTTTTTTTAGCCTTTCTTTGATTTGAAAATGTAAATTACTGTCAATTTTCAGAAAGTGTCTTAAATCAGCTTTTATTTGATTGAATTTTTATAACCAAAAACAATTAAAAATTATTTAATCAATAAATTTTATCTATATGTGTAATTTTATTGAAAACTTTATAACTAATTACTATTTTTACCAAAATTTAAATTAAAAATGAAAAGAGCCTTATTAATTTTAGGAATTGCATTTGCAATGATTTCTTGTAACAAGAACGAACAAAAAACAGAAAACTTTAAAACTGCATATATCGATACTGCCGAATTATTGAAAGAATATGATAAGTATAAAGCCGAAGAAGAAAAATTTAAAGTGAAATCTGAAGAAATGAGTAGGCCATTAGAGTCAAAATTCAGAGCTTTTGAGAATGAAGCTAAAAGTTTTGAAAGTAATGCAAGAGTAAAAGGTCAAGCTTGGGCGCAACAAAAAGGTGCTGAATTACAACAAAGAGAACAACAATTAGGTATTGAACAAAATGCTTTAATTCAACAATTGCAATTAGAAGGAGCTCAATTAAGAGACTCTATCATTAAAGAAGTTAGACAATATATTAAAGACTTCGGTAAAAAAGAAGGGTATGATTATATTTATGGTACAGGAGATGCTGCAACTATTTTATATTCAAAAGATTCTTACAACATTACCAAAGAAGTTTTAGAAAAATTAAATAAAGATTATTCTTCTAAGGCTGCTACTGAGCCAAAAAAATCGGAAGCTACTAAAGAAGAAGAAGAGAAAAAATAATCTTCATTTTATATAAATTAAAATCCAGCAATTGCTGGATTTTTTTTTGAATTCATTTCTCTATATTTGTATTATAAACTATACGCCTTATGGAATTTTTATCTGCCGAAGCCAATTACACCCTCCGATTTATCAATCAAACCAATAAATCCATCTTTCTAACAGGTAAAGCCGGAACCGGAAAAACCACTTTACTAAAAGAAATTATTGCTACAACACATAAAAACACTGTTGTTGTTGCGCCTACAGGTATTGCCGCCTTAAATGCTGGAGGCGTTACCATTCATTCTATGTTTCAATTGCCTTTTGCAGCATTTATTCCTGATAATAAGCAAGTTGCACAATTTTCAGGAGCTATAAAATTTGAAAATAGAGATACGCTTGGTCGTCATTTTAAAATGAATGCGACGAAAAGATCTATTATTCGAAACATGGAATTACTTGTTATTGATGAAGTTTCCATGCTTAGAGCCGATGTTTTAGATGCGATTGATTTCATGTTGAAAAAAGTACGCAGAAACGAACGACCATTTGGCGGAGTTCAAGTTTTATTTATAGGAGATTTACTACAATTACCACCAGTTGTTAAAAATGAAGAATGGCAAATGTTGCGTAATTATTACAACGGAATGTTCTTTTTTCATTCGCACATTATTCAGCAATATCCACCTTTATATATTGAATTAGATAAGATTTTTCGTCAAACGGATGCTGAATTTATCGATGTATTAAATAATTTACGTCATAATAAAATAACGCCTTCAGATATTGCAATACTGAACCAATTTGTACAACCTAATTTCGATTTAAAAAAGAACAAAGGATATATCACTTTAACTACTCACAATGCAAAAGCAGATGCAATAAATGCCCAATCCTTACAAGATTTAAAAGAGAAACAATTCACCTATTTACCAGAAGTGGTTGGCGATTTTCCTGATAAAATTTTTCCGCTCGATGAAAAATTGCATTTAAAAGTCGGCGCTCAGGTGATGTTTGTGAAAAACGATCTTAATTTTGATAAGCAGTTTTACAACGGAAAAATGGGCGTTATAAAATCGCTTTCAAGCAACGAAATTAGGGTTCATTTTCCAGAAGAAAATAAAACCATTGAGGTTGAACGTTACGAATGGCAAAACATTAAATACAAACTCAACGAAAATACTAAAGAAGTTGAAGAAGAAGTAATTGGAACTTTTGTCCACTACCCTATTAAATTGGCTTGGGCAATAACCGTTCATAAAAGTCAAGGTTTAACTTTTGACAAAGCTGCGCTCGATGTTTCGCAGGTTTTCGCGCCTGGACAGGCATATGTTGCCCTTTCGCGTTTACGTTCCTTAAAAGGGCTTATTTTACTCTCTCCGTTGAATATGAACGGCGTTTCTAGCGACGAAGATGTGTTGAGTTATGCTGAAAATAAAGCTTCTGAAGACATTCTACAAGATGCATTGGTACAAGAAACCAATACATTCTTACTTCACACTTTGCTTAAAACGTTTGATTTCAAAGAGTTAATACAAGAATGGCGCAACCATCAATTCAGTTATAAGGCTGAAGCACCAAAATCGCCAAAATCAAAACACCTCAATTGGGCCAAATTGCAATATGAAACCATTGCTAAGATTGAAGCACCTTCGAGTAAATTTATGTCGCAATTGCATAAAATTTTCCACGTGGAAAAATTGGACGCTCCTTTTTTACAAGAACGCTGCGAAGCCGCTTATGATTATTTTTTCAAAACTTTAGATCAAGTAGCGGAAGAATTATTGTTAAAGATTGAAGAAATAAAACGCACCAAAAAAGTAAAAGCGTTTTACGACGAATTAATGGTTTTAGAAGAAATGCAAATCAAAGCCATTTTACAATTGAAAAAGGCCAGATTACTGACACAAATCATTACCGAAGGAAAAGAAATTTCGAAGAAGAATTTGGTTTCAGATGAAATGAATGTCTATAAAATTAATAAACTCGTTGCCGTTGCCGAACGTTTTAGAACCGAACATGCCACATTAATTGACGATGAAGACGATGATGTTTCGTATTATGAAGCTCCAAAAAAGAAAAAGAAAAAAGAACCCAAAAAAGCAACTGTTGAAATTACTTTAGAACTTTGGATGCAAGGGAATTCTATCTACGATATAGCTAAACAGCGCAAGTTAACACCATCTACTATTTTCAATCATTTTACCAAATTAATTCAAATGGAAACGGTTGAGTTAGCCGACATTTTACCCGAAGATAAAATCGTAGCTCTAGCCGCTGCTTTTAAAGATTTTAAGGGTGAAAGTTTAGGCGAATTGAAAGAAAAACACGGCGATGCATTTTCTTGGGACGAACTTCGTTTGTTTAAAGCGAGTTTGAGGAGTTAAAATTTTTTGAAGAGTTTGTCATTCCGAGGAACGAGGAATCTAATATAATTAACTCTTACTATTAAAAGCAATAAATTTTATTCACGAACTTTTTTAATTATTTTATAAATCTTATTTGTAAGTTCAGTTTAAAATATAATTCTTCGTTTTCTTCGTAAATAGTACCAAAATCGTGTCGACTAGAACTTGCTGTATCTAATTTTGTATTATTGAATAAATAATCTTCAAATTCATTTTTATTGTATATATGATAACATAAAACATCTCCATTTTCTTTAACAATTAGATATCCTCCAGTTGCATCATATTGTCCAGTCCAAACTTTTGAAGGCATCATTCCTAAAGCAATGTCGGTTAAAAAGCGTTTAATTTTATATTCGTAAAATTTATGTTCGTTAGAAATATCGAATTCTAAAGGGTTTTTAGCGCTCAAATTCTCCACTAATCCTGAAATATTTGATTTTTCACTAGAATAAAAATCATAAACGATTTGAGACAAAATTTCAGGCAACTTACTGTCAATAAGAATTAAATTATTTGAGAATATTTGCCTTTCAGTTTTAATGAAATCGAATTGCCCTTTTAGTTGTAAAACAGAATTAATTCTATCCATTATTTTACTTCTTGAATCTATTGAATTAATTTTTACAATATCTGATTTACTTAATTTATTGTTAGAAATTTTAAAAATAAAATTAGTTGTTTTTCCTGCATTAAGTAATGTAGATGGACTTCCTAGTTGTGATTTTATACTAAAACCTAAAGTTGGTTGTTGATTTGTTCTTTGGTCATGAACAACAATTGTAATATCAGTTTTAGTAGTAGAGCTAGCTTTTAAAGAAAGACAATTTATGGATTCCATAAACTGCACAATTTCGGGTACTGAAAAGGTTCTTTCTTTATTCGTTTTAATTTCTTCGAGTAAGAATTTTGCTTTTTCTTTAAATTCTGAAATTGCAATTTTCAACACTTCTTCTCCGCCAGAAATAAGTATAATTTCATCTTGAATAGTGAATTCAAAATTTTCGTTGTTTTCTTTTCTTAATACACGCAAAATAGGATAAACTATTCCTTCAAGTTTCTCAATATCTTTATTTCCAAGAAATAATTGTTTATCTCCAAGTAATTTGAATAGTGTGTAAATTTCACTCCATTCGCCCTTATTTCCTGTAATCATAAAAGTTTTAGTTTTTCTATAATCTTTTTTGCGGTCGCTTGAATTGCTGGTACAGCAACTGAATTACCAAATTGTTTATATGCTTGAGCGTCAGAAACTACAATTTTGTAATCATCAGGAAAACCTTGTAATCTAGCCCATTCCCTAGGTGTCATTTTTCGGATTCCTTCTCTATTTACTTTGCCAGTTATGTGCGTAATTGGAGTAAAATCAGTTAATCTAAAATCGTAAACTAAATTTCTTTCTCTACCCATTCCACCACAAACGACAGCGTTTGCAGTTCCATCTAATGGAATAATTTCATATCCAAACCCATTCCCTTTATTTTCGTGTCTAGCTTTGTGATTTCTTAATGTGTTTATATAAGTTTCAGATAAATAATACTTTACAGAAACAGTTTCAGTTTCTAAAATATCTTTTAGTGTTAGTTTTTCATTTATAGGCTTAGGATATTTAAATTCTGTAACACCTAAATCTTTTCTAAAACCTACAATAAAAATTCTTTCCCTATTTTGTGGCACACCAAACTCCTTTGCATTTATAATTTGTGGCTCTGGCACAAAATAACCTAAATCTTCTCTTAAAACATTTAAGATTGTCTCTAAAGTTTTTCCACTATCATGACTTCTTAAGCCTTTTACATTCTCTAAAAATATAGCTTTTGGTTTTTTCTTTTTTATGATTTCTGCAACATCAAAAAACAAGGTTCCTCTTGTATCTTCAAATCCTCCACGTTTTCCAGCAATTGAAAATGCCTGACAAGGAAATCCAGCACATAGAATGTCAAATCCGTCAGGAATATAATTTTTAGTAGCTTTTTTAGTAATGTCTCCAAATGGAACTTCTCCAAAATTTGCTTTATATGTTTGTTTTGAATATTTGTCCCACTCACTTGTAAAAACGCATTTACCTTTTAAATTTTGAAAAGCTAATCTAAATCCTCCAATACCAGCGAATAAATCGATAAACTTAAAATTAGGCTCTTTAGGCGCAGGAAAAGGGATGTTTTCTTGTTGGAATATTAAATATTGCAATGCTTCTTCTGCAACTAAATTAGATATTTTTTCTTCTGGGTATTTATATTCAATTAGATTTTTTACGTGTTCAATTGCATCTGGTTTATAGAATTTAGAAACTCCGTTTTTGTGATTATGTAAATAATGTGTAAAGGCAGCTTCCGTATCTTTTTCAGATTCTATAAGTCTGATTTTGAATTTTTTATCTTCAAAATTTTTTATCGATATTTTTTCTTTTAGAAGCACTTTCGTTTGTTTTATTTTACTGTTGCAAGTTATGAAAAATTTCTCATTTAGTGTTGGAATGAGCAATGTGCATATAGCGGTTTTTGCCTTTTATAACTAGATTCCTCATACCTGAATCTAGCCTTAATACACTTAACTAACTCAACATATAGACCGCTAAAACCGCAGGTACAAAATAAATTACAATAGTACGTGCACCATCATAATCTTTAGCAATACGTTGTCCAAATAATAAAAAGATAAGTGTTAAACACGATAAGTTAGCACCATAAAGCGCCATAACTGTAGAATCTTTAGTCACTAAATTGATTATTCCAGAAATACACAATACACCAGAAAGGATTTCTAAAACCAAAATGATGAATAACGACATAGGTACTTGGTTGGCAAAAATAGTTCCTGCAAAATGTTCTTTAAGCCAAGAAACATTTCCTTTCCAGTCTTTTATTTTATCATATCCAGATTGTAAAAAAGTTACGGCAAGTAACAACAAAATTAAAATTGAAGCTGCGTGTGTCATAATTATTGTTTTTTATGAATTAATCGGGTTAGTTTTATCGATAAATCGGTTAAAATAATTTTACTATTTCCATTTCTTTCAATATGGTAAATAGCGGTTTCAAGTTCTTTAAAGATATCATTTATATTGCTTCCATCTACAAAAGGAGCAAATTTTTCTAAATTAAAATTGGAAACGGTTGGTTCAAAAAACACCAATTCTTTCGCTTGGTAATTCGCCATTAACGCTTGTCTGAAAAAGTAAATGCAATAGTTTAAAAACTGCTTTTGCACTTCTCTACCCAAGCCCGCAATGTTTTCGCTCCATTTTATTAAATCTAAAATAGCAGCTGCATTTCCTTTGGCTTTAAACGCACTTCGTATCCATTCAATAAACCATTCTTCAAACGGATATTCGTCGGCATCTTTTTTTAAGATGTGCAATGCTTTATTGTAATTTCCTTCGCTTTGGTGTGCAATTTTCAACGCTACATTTTGGTCGCAGTTTTCACGTGAAACCAAATTTTCAGCAATAACACTTTCACTAATTCCTATAAAATCTAATACTTGGCAACGCGAAATAATGGTTTGCAATAAGTCGTCTAAATGTTCAGTTATTAAAATGAAAACCGTTTTGTTTGGTGGTTCTTCTAATAGTTTTAGTAACTTGTTAGAAGCGGCAGTATTCATTTTATCGGCCATCCAAATGATCATTACTTTGTAACCGCCTTCGTATGCTTTTAACGAAAGTGCTTTATTAATTTCACTTGCTTCGTCTACTCCTATTTGACCTTGCTTTTTTTCGACCCCAATTTTCTTATACCAATCAAATAAACTTCCGTACGGATTTTCATGTAAAAATTCCCTCCACGAAACCATGAAATTTGCACTTACCGGATGTTTTTTTACATCTTCGTTAGTGGCAACTGGGAAAACAAAATGCAAATCGGGATGCGAAAAATGGTCGAATTTTAAATTACAAGCTTCATTTCCATTGGTATTTTCTTGATCCATGTTTCCACACAAAATATATTGTGCATACGCAATTGCCATCGATAACGTTCCGCTACCTTCCGGACCAACAAAGAGTTGCGCATGCGGAATCCGTCCGGCAGTGGCACTTTTTGTTAAATGGTTTTTTATATGATCTTGTCCTAAAATATCTTTAAAAAGCATAGCACAAACCTAATTGAAATAATTATTTTTCACTTCATAAAAGTAAAAAAATATTAATTAATCCGTTAAGTCTAATTATCTAAAACGTCAGTTCGAGTGTTTTTTGTGAAGTAAAATGGAACAAAAAATGTATCGAGAACCGTTTTTAATGAATTTTTTCTTGTTCTCGATATAATTTTCTTCCCGAAACTTCGGAAGAAAATCACTCGAACTGACGAAAAATTACCATTAAAAACTAATTACACCAAAATGTTAATTTAAACATGAACATATTCGTCATCTTCTACAGAAAAAGAATTATAACAGAATTTTATACCAATTTAAAACACAAAATTTTATATTTGTCTACTTCAAAACGAAAATCAAATTATGAAAACACTAAACGATTTTAATTTTAATAATAAAAAAGCAATAATTAGAGTAGATTTTAATGTGCCTTTAGATGAAAACTTTAAAGTAACAGACAATACTAGAATCGAAGCGGCCAAGCCAACTATTGATAAAATTATTAATGAAGGCGGAAGTGTTATTTTAATGAGCCATCTGGGAAGACCAAAAGGTGTGGAAGAAAAGTACTCTTTAAAACACATTCTTGCTGAAACTGAAAAAGTTTTAGGAAGAAACGTAAAATTTGCAAAAGACTGTATTGGAAACGAAGCAGTTGAATTAGCAGCAAATTTAAAAGCGGGTGAAGTTTTATTGCTTGAAAACTTGCGTTTTTATACAGAAGAAGAAAAAGGAGATGTTGCATTTGCACAAAAATTAGCCAACTTAGGTGATATTTATGTAAACGATGCATTTGGTACAGCACATAGAGCACATGCTTCAACAACTATTATTGCGCAATTTTTTTCGGGTAAAAAATGTTTCGGAAATTTATTAGCCAAAGAAATTGAAAGCATAGAAAGAGTTTTGAATAATTCTGAAAAACCCGTAACTGCAATTCTTGGAGGTTCTAAAGTGTCTTCAAAAATCACCGTAATTGAAAATATTTTAGACAAAGTAAACCACATGATTATTGGTGGCGGAATGACTTTTACCTTTATAAAAGCTTTAGGGGGAAAAATTGGAAATTCTATTTGTGAAGATGACAAATTAGAATTAGCCATTGAAATTCTTAAAAAAGCGAAAGAAAAAGGAGTTCAAATTCACTTACCAGTCGATGTAGTCGCTGCTGATGCTTTTTCAAACGATGCAAATACACAAGTGGTTGATGTAAAACAAATTCCTGACGGTTGGCAAGGTTTAGATTCTGGACCAAAATCGTTAGAAATTATAAAACGCATTATTTTAGATTCAAAAACAATTCTTTGGAACGGTCCATTAGGTGTTTTTGAAATGGAATCTTTTGCAAACGGAACCATTTCATTAGGAAATTATATTGCAGAATCTACTCAAAACGGAGCTTTTTCACTTGTTGGCGGAGGAGATAGTGTTGCTGCTGTTAAGCAATTTGGCTTTGAACCAAAAATGAGTTACGTTTCAACGGGCGGTGGAGCTATGTTAGAAATGTTAGAAGGAAAAACTTTGCCAGGAATAGCGGCAATTTTAAACGATTAAACTATAAAGTACTCTATTCTGTTTAGTGCCCCAAACTTAAAAAGAATAATATGAAAAAAATTAAAATAGTAACACTTGCGCTTTTGTTGGGTTATACAGGTTTTGCTCAAGAAAGCCAACAAAGTGAAGTTTCATTAACATTGCCAAAAGTTTCTTATATAGATTCTCTAAAAGCTACTTTTGTTAACCACAGTACAAGTAATTGTATTGATCAACGTTGGTTAGAAGAGCTTTCAAACGATGATTTATACGAGGAAATGTTTTCAGACATTAATACTGTTGATATTGATTCGGTTGTAGATTATGAATTATCTACTGATTTACTGAAAAGCAGGTTAAAAAAGTTGAATGCAAAAACGCCTTTTGTAATTGATTATAATCCTGCGTTAGAAAACGTAATCAAATCTTATTTAAAGAATAGAAAAGCAAGCTTTGAACGTTTAATGGCTATTTCTGAATATTATTTTCCAATGTTTGAAGAGCATTTGTCAAAATACGATGTTCCATTAGAAATAAAATATTTGGCCATTGTAGAATCGGCATTAAACCCTAAAGCGCGCTCAAGAGTTGGAGCAACAGGTTTGTGGCAATTTATGTATCCAACAGGAAAACAATTTAACCTAGAAGTTACTTCTTATGTAGACGAACGTTACGATCCGCTTCAAGCGACCGAAGCAGCTTGTCAATATTTATCAAGTTTATACAATATTTTTGGCGACTGGAGTTTGGTTTTAGCATCATATAATGCCGGACCAGGAAATGTTTCAAAAGCAATTCGCCGTTCGGGCGGAAGCCAAAATTATTGGAACATTAGAAGAAATCTTCCACGTGAAACCGCAAATTATGTTCCAGCTTTTTTGGCAACGTTATATATTTACGAATTTCAAAAAGAACACGGTTTACAGCCAAAAAAAGCACCGGTCACCTATTTTGAAACGGATACAATAAAAGTTAAAAAACAACTTAGTTTTCAGCAGGTTTCAGATTTATTAGATATATCAGTTGAAGAAATTAAATTTTTAAACCCAATTTATAAGTTAGATATTATTCCTTATAACGAAGAAAAGCCACGTTTTTTAAGATTACCAAAAAACAAACTAGGTGTTTTCGTTTCTAATGAGGAAAAAATTTACGCTTATGTAGATTATGTTGATGCTAAGAAAGAACAACCAATAAGTTATGCATCTTCCTCAAAAACATCTTCTAGTAGTTCAAACTCAAGTGTTCAATATCATAAAATAAGACGCGGTGAAAGCCTTGGTTTAATTGCTCAAAAATATAATGTATCTATAAGTTCGTTAAGAAGTTGGAATCATATAAGAGGAAATAACATTCAAGCAGGAAAAACTTTAAAAATTTATTCTTCCTCAAAATCATCAAGCTCTTCATCAAGAAACACTAGTAATAGCGGTACTTACACTGTTAAATCGGGTGATTCATTATATACAATTGCGAAGAAATTTCCTGGTGTTTCTGTCGACAACATAAAAAAATGGAACGATATTAGTGGTAATAATATTCAGCCAGGAATGAAGTTAAAAATTAAAGGATAAAAAGCTTAAATATCTATATATGAAAAAGATTATTTTATTAATTGTAAGTGTTGTGTTTTTTGTTTCATGTAAAGACTCTGAAGCAGATAAAAAAGCGATTTTACCAGAATCAAATGCAAAAATTAATAATGTTTCTATTATTATAGATGAAAGTATGTGGGCTGGTGAACTAGGCGACAGTATTCGTAAAAAATTTGCCGCACCAGTTGATGGTTTACCTCAAGAAGAGCCATTATTTACATTAAATCAATATCCTACTAAAATATTTGAAGGTTTTGTTAGAAAGAGTAGAAATATTGTAATTGTTCAAAAATCTGATAAAACAGGATACAGCCACAAAGTAAATCAGTTTGCAAAACCACAGCAAGTTTTTTATGTTTTTGGAAAAAACAATGCAGAAATTTTAACTGTTTTAGAACAAAGATCAGCAGAAATTATTTCGAAAATTAAAGCGGGCGATATTATTGAAAATCAAGTTCGACTTAAAAAAGCAGCAGTTAGCGATGATAAAGTGCGTGCTAAATTTGGAGTTGGATTAACTCTAGGTTTTGGTTATAAATACGATATGGTTGAAGATGATTTTCTTTGGATAAGAAAACAATTCAATAATGGCGCTAGTTATAATAGTGTTTTAGTGTATGAAGTTCCATTTGAAACTATTGAAAAAGACAATAATATTGTAAATAATATTGTTCAAATGCGCGATTCTATTGGTAAAAAATTTATTCACGGAACTTTACCAAATACTTGGATGATTACTGAGCCAGCGTATGCGCCTTATTTATTTGAAACTACCGTTGCTGGTAGAAAAACCTATTTAACAAAAGGAACTTGGGACTTGAAAAACGATTTCATGGCCGGACCGTTTGTGAACTATGCCATAAAAGACGAAAAAAACAACCGTTATTTAATTTTAGAAGGTTTTACATTTCATCCTTCAAAATCTAAAAGAGATTTAGTGTTTGAATTGGAAGCAATCATACAATCGGTTAAGTTTTTAAAATAATCCAAAGGCGGTATGCTTCAATTCAAAATAAAGCGATTTAACGAACTTTCTACTCAAGAACTATATGAATTGCTTCAACTGCGCGCTGAGGTGTTTGTAGTGGAGCAAGATTGCGTTTATCAAGATGTTGATGGCAAAGACCAGAAGGCTTTACATGTTTTAGGTTATTACCAAGGAAATTTAGCCGCTTACACACGTATTTTTGATAAAGGCTACTATTTTGATGAAGCTTCTATTGGTAGAGTGGTTGTGAGTCCGAAATACAGAGATAAAAAATTCGGACACGATTTAATGCGTGTTTCAATTGAAGCCGTTAAGGAACACTATAACGAAACAGCAATTACCATTTCGGCACAAGAATATTTAAAAAAGTTTTACGAAAGCCATGGTTTTGAACAAACCAGCGAAATGTACTTAGAAGACGATATTCCGCACATTCAAATGAAACGCGATTAGTTACAACTTGTAGCTTATGGATAACATTATAATGCGTGGTAAAATATAAGTCGTGTTGTTTGAAATTAAAAAATCAGAGAAACTATTATTTACCTTTAAACCGTTATTTAAATAGTTTTGAGCAGAAAGTTCAAATCGAAACGGATTATTCTTTTTTTGGTAACTTAAATAGGCATTTGATATGCGGTAATTAGTTTTTTGGTTATTACTGTTTTGGTTAAAAGTAACTTCATAATCTGTTTTAAAATTGAAGTTTTTTAAGAAATCAACATCCAAATCAAAAGAAAATCGGTCGTTTGTAAAAGTAGATTTAGTTAATCCAGAAAACTGACTATAATCTTTATTATAACCTACACTAACTGATGGCCATTTTTTGGTTGCAGTGCGAAGTTTTAATCCAAAAGATTGATTGTTTCTTTCATTTGTGGTGGTTGTGCCGTTTAAGGTTTGAACATAGTTAAACCAACTTAAATTGGTATTGAATTGCAAACGAAAGCGGTATATTTTTTTACTGATGTTTCCATTGATACGCCAATTTGTTTCTGGATTATCGGTTAAAATTGGTGTTGAAAACTGATTGATGCCATCAAGTTCTATTGCATTTCGAATGGTTCTGATTTTTTTATTAAAACTAGCATTGGCAAACAACATTAAGCCGCGATACATACTGTTTTTGGTATAGTGCAAGCTAGCCGAATGGAAACGTTCATTTTTTAACAAGGCGTTTCCTTTGTAAACCGAATTATAACTTTGCAATGTATAGCGTTCTAACAAGCGAGTTGCATCAGGAAAATCGTTGCTTAACTTATAATTGAATTTTAAGCTTTCCGATTGGTTGAACTCGTATTCACTATTCCATTGTGGTTCCAAATACGTTCGATTCAATGAGTAATCAGAAGCGATTTGTTTTGTTTTTAAATGGTAAAAATGCGTGTAAATGGCTGGTTTATTAATCCACTTCCCAATTTTGAATTTATATTCAAAACCTACATAAAAATCGTTTAAAACATAATCCAAATCGTTACCAAATCCGTTATCGGCAAAATTATTAATTGAACCATCTGTTAACAATTGTTTTTCAGAAATGTTTAATTGAGTACTGCCAAAATTATTTCCAACATTCGTGTACAAATGATTGAAATTATTCAGAATCCAATAATGCTTAAACAACACATCAACACTATTGTTTTTTACGTTTTTAATTTGTTGAATGTTGTATTCACTATCATTTTGTAGCGGAATTAATCCTGCTAAAAATTCGGTGTCGGTTAACCAAGTATTTTGCGGCTTATTGTTTTCAAAACTGTGGTTAAGTACAAAGGTAGTAGTGTGATTTTTATTTTTAAATTGCTTGTGCCATTCTAAAAATTGTTTCCACTGCGAATTATCGGCGTTTTGAATATTCTGAAAATTATTTTGTGCGCCATCACGAACCGAAAGTATTTGGTTGTTAATATCGTTACTACTCGCTTGAATTTGACCATTATAAAACCACTTTGATTGGTTAGTGGGTGAATAATTTAATTTTATATTTCCAATACCTAAAAGCGCTTTATTTTGCGTTTTGTTCGTTTTGTTTTCAAAAGTAAAAGCATTATTTTGTAGATATTCGTTTTCTGATTGACTTAATGATGCGGTAAATAGCTTGGAGAAAATTCCAAAACCTTCTATGTCGAGTTTACTGTTAATTTCTTGACGGAAATTTATCGCTGAAAATTGTGATTTGTTTTCTACTACATCTGTATTATCAGACGCGAAGTTATACAAATTGGTTAGCGATTTTCTTCCCGAAATAAAACTGCTCACGCCACCTTGAAAACGCATCAAATCTTCAAATGAGAAAGTACGTTTTCCAACATTGTTAATGTCGCCAATATAGCTTACGTTGGTTTTGGGTGCATAATAAAATAAACCAGTATGACCTAAATAAAATCCGTTATCGTTAGCTACTTCTGCTCCCGCTTCTACATCGCCAAAAACAAACTTCTTTTTATCTTCTTTTAGTTTGATGTTCATAGCCAAGTCTTCAGAATCGGAAACTTGTTTTAGGAAACCCACTTCGTTGAAGTTATCAATAACTTCTACTTTATCTACAGCATTAGCAGGAATGTTTTCTACGCCTAACTTTGTTCCGCCCCCAAAAAATGAATTATTTTCTACTAAAAACTTGGTTACTTTTTTTCCTTGAACCGTAATACCACCGTTTTTATCTACCTCAACTCCAGGTAATTTTTCTAATTGTTCTTTCAGCTTACGTTCGTTGCCGCTAGTAAAAGCTTTGACATCGTAAATAAGCGTATCTTTTTTTACTATAACGGGCTGGTAATCGTAATTGATAACAATTTCTTTGAGTTCCTGTCCGGTTTCTTTGAGTTTGAAAATATGTTCGCGAATGGTAAAATTTGCGGGCAGATTAAGAATAGCTTCTTCGAAACCCAAATACGACACTTTTACCTCGTAAGGGGTATCTTTTTCCAATTCTAGTTTGTACCGACCCAAATGATCGGCGATTGCAAATTTTAAACCCGAGTTTTCAACCATGGGTTTTGCAATTACATTAGCATTTTGCAACGGATTACCAACGCTATCTTGTACAACGCCAGTAAGGGTTTGGGAGAAAGAGAAAAATGGTAAAAAGAATAAAAGTAATAAGAATTTTAGCATTAAAAATATTTACTTTTCTTCAAGATGTTTTTTTACAGCTTTTGTAATTTGATTTTGATATTCTTCATTACTAATTCTTTTGCCTTTTGTAGGTAAAATTATTCTTTCTTGTGAAGAGTTAAACTCTATTTTAATTGCACCAAAAACAATATTTCTCTCTTGAAGTTCTAAAATTAAACCAGGTAATCCACCATAACCTGCAGGTCCAAATTGACAAGGTATTTCTGGACAATACCAAGCAATTACAGGATGTCTAAACTCTCCTCTTGTATTTATGACTACATATTCAGTTATTGCTTTATAACAGGTATAGTTATCAATTTTTTTACTTTCATTTGTTAAAACCCAATTTTTATCTAAAGGAGAAATAATTAAATATTCATCTTCATTAAACGCTCCTTCTGAATTATTATAATATATTGAGTCATTATAAATGAATTTAGGTTTTTTACATCTACTCATACTCAAAGCATTTGAAATGTTTTTATCATCTAATCCCATCGATTGTAAACTTTCAAATTTCGAATTAGTATTATTAAATAATAATTGAAACTCAATAAGCTTTGCTGCATTAATTTGTTCAGCAAACATTTCACCAATCACTGGATTTTTAAGCATTTTTTGGTCTTCTAATATTTTAAAGTTATACGTTATAACATTGTTTTGACTATTAGATTTACTTATAAAAAACAAAAAAAGTAATAAAATCGAATATTTTTTCATATTAACTATTTAAAAACAACTCAAGAATTTTTTCTTGAGTTGTCATTTTTATTTCTAATTAACCATTTAAACAATTTTTATAAGCTGTTAAACCATATTCATATGCTTGTTCAACAGTGTATCCATTTGCTTCATATGCATCCATTACATCATTTGCCAATTGATCACATTTAGGTAGTTTTAATACAACTTGTTCTGTTTTTTTAACAGAATTTATTAGGTCATCTTTTAAAATTTATTTTCCTTCACCAGTACTTGCCATTCCAGATACTGAAAAAGCGATAAGTGCTACTGCACTAAACATAAATTTTTTCATACTCTGTTTTACTTTTTAAATTATTATTTTTTAGTTTGGATACCCGTTTGTAAAAAAATTGAAAGTTATTGGATTTGTGTTACAGTAAAAATGTACATTTTGTTAAAATTTTGTTTGGGTTGAATTATTAAAAATCAATGTTTTCAATAAAAACGAGCGTTTTTATTGTTTTTTTAAGTTTTAAAAAAGCGTTTAAAGTGGTTTTTATAGAAAGCAATAGTGCTTAAATCTTCGTAATTACCAGCTCTACTCTACGGTCTAATAAAGCGCCTTTACCTAGTGGTTGTGTGTTGCCATAGCCTTTATAAGTCATTCTTTTTTTGTTTATTTTTCTAAAACCTAAGTATTTAAAAACAGCAAGTGCTCTGTTGGTAGACAACTCTCTTTTTCGGGTTTCTCTATCTATGGCTTCTTTATGATAGGTAGGTGTGCAACACACGTGTCCTTGAATTTCAAATTCAATGTTTTTGTATCGATATAATAGTTTGGCAACACGTTCTAATTCTTGTTTTGCTTTATAAGAGAGCTTACTGCTTCCTCTGTCGAACAACAATTTATCAAGATAAATTCTGTCGCCTACAACAGGGTTTTTAGGCACTGTACTATAAACACCAGGAATTTTTAAATCTTCAATAATAACCGGTTTGTAGTTTACAACAACATCTACCCTTCTATTTTTTGAACGCGCTTCTGGAATATTGGTTTCTAAATCTTCGTCAATTAAAATTTTACCTTTTCCTTCAAGGGTAATTATAATTTTACTTTTTATGCCTTTACTTACTAATTTATCTTTTACTGTATTGGCTCTTTTGGTAGATAAATCAAAATTATAAGCATCTTTACCTCTATCGTCACAATACCCAAAAATTTCAATGGTTTCTACATTGGAAGTGTCAATTTTTTGTACGAACTTAACTACAGCTTCTGCTTGTTCGTCTTTTAAATTGTATTTGTCAAATTGAAAATAAATTGAGTGTACTTCTTCTTCTTGTGCGAAAGAAACAAGAAAAAATAAACTAAATAAAAGGGATAAAATTTTATGCATGTTATTTTTTTAATATGGTTTTATATTCTGTTTCGTTATTTAAAATGCTTTTCGCTTTATTAATTACGGTGTTGTTTTGTGTGTAATTTAAATATAAACCATCACGATATTGAAAGCGAATTATTAATTCATCATATAGTAAGTTAAGAATTTCTTTTTTATGAGTAAGAATTTCTTCATTCATACTTTTTTCAATTGCAGTTTGTAAAAGCGCATATTCTTTAGAAATTCCGCTTTCAATTTTTTCTTTTTTAGCCGTTTCTAAAACCTTTTTTAAAGCTAAACTGGTTTCTGTAGCGAAATTGTACTTGTCGTGCTTTAAAAACTGTTTAAATGCATTAAAATCGACTTCACTTAAGTTGTTTGGTAAGCCCGTGTTCTGATAATTGTAATATAATTGCGTTGCAAAATCAAAAATTGCATCGTTTTTAATTAAATCTTCAGTTACAGCACTAAGCTTTGTTTCTTCAATAATAACATCAGGTAAAATTCCACCGCCATCATAAACACTTCTTCCACCTTTAGTTTTAAATTCGTTAAAATCGTCTTGTTTTATCTTTATGGCTTTTCCGTTCGCGTCTTTTCTTGCGTAATCTAATGCTTGAATGCATCTTCCCGAAGGTGTAAAATACCTTGAAATGGTTACTTTAACTTGTGTTCCATAAGAAAGGTTTAAAGGGCGTTGAACCAATCCTTTTCCAAAACTTCTATTTCCCACAATAACCGCTCGGTCTAAATCTTGTAAAGCACCAGCAACAATTTCAGAAGCTGAAGCACTTTTTCCATCGACTAAAATAGTTAATGGAATTTCTAAATCTACCGGTTCGTAATTGGTTTTGTAAGTATTGTTGTGTTTTACGTTTTTCGACTTTGTTGTTACGATCACTTCGTTTTTAGGCACAAAAAGGTTGCAAATGTTTACCGCTTCATGTAACAAACCACCCGGATTTGCTCTTAAGTCTAAAATGATTTTTGTAGCGCCTTTACTTTTTAAGTCTAAAAGAGCCGCTTTGGTTTCTTTGCTTGCCGTTTCGGTAAATTTACTTAAAACGATATAACCTGTACTAGCATCTATTAATGAAAAATAAGGAACTGCTTTAATATCAACTTCGTCTAAAACAATAGCGATTGCTTGTTTTTTATTTTGACGAATAATTTCTAGGTTTACTTTTGTGTTTTTTGCGCCTCTTAAAAGTTGTGAAGCGTCTTCTTTGTATTCTTTTAAATTGATATCGCCAATTTGTACAATTTCATCACCTGCTTTTAAACCTGCTTTATCTGCCGGAAATCCTTTGTAAATTTCTTTAATGAAAACTCTACCTTCTTTTCGGGTTACCATCGCACCAATTCCTGTGTATTCTCCAGTGGTGTTTATTTTGAATTTTAAAACATCTTGTTCGTTAAAAAAAACAGTGTAAGGATCCAGTTCAATCAGCATGTTTTTAATGGCATTATCCATTAGTTCACCAGGATTGGTTTCGTCTACATAGTTTTGATTTACGGTTTTAAACAAATTGGTAAAGATTTCAATTTGTTTAGCGATTTCAAAAAAATCGTTTTTAAAACTTACCCCAACAAATAAAAAGGCTAAAGCAAATGCGGGAATCAATATTTTTTTTTGAAGAAAAGATTTCATTCTTTTTAAGATAGGTTTAGTTTACGAATTTAATTATAAAACGTCAAAAATTAAACCAAAAAGAATTATTCTTTCATTTTTTCGGCAAATTTTTCAAAAAGGCGAATGGTTTTCTCATTGATTTCTTGATAAGAAAGCACTTCTTTTGATTGGTAGAAAAACATCATGGCCATAGGTTTATCAATGTTTTCTGAAAGAATATTTTTATTCAGTCGGTAACATTCTCTAAGTATTCTTTTTAAACGATTCCTATCGACTGCATTTTTGAAATATTTTTTTGAAACTGAGACACCAAATTTAATTAATTCTTCATTTTCAAATAAATTTTCTGCGTAAACTAATCGCAAAGGATATTTAGAAACAGATTGTCCTTCTGAAAACAGAAGACCAATTGTTTTTTTGCTTTTTAATTTTTCGTTTTTAGGATAAGTAAATGCCATGGGGCAAAGATATGGTAAAGATTAACTATAAGAAATATCATTTTCTTTTTCTTCGTTAAAGATCATAAATTTATAAAAAGTAAAATTTGAGACTCCAAATAATAAAATTGTTAGACTTCTAAAAATAGGAGCGTTTAAATAATATTTACTTATAAAAAAAACTCCAATTTGAATAACAAAAAGAACGGATGAAATAAGTAACCAAAAATTTTTGTTTTCATCTTCAAAAAGATAATTATATAAGGCAATTCCGCCTATTAATGATGTTAAGAACCCGTTTAGTATCCAAGGATAAATGTCAGCATTTAAAAATTCATTTATAAGTAAAATAAAATATAAATAAGTGAAGAAAAATGGTATTGAAGCCAAAAATAATGCGAACCAATTTTTATTTTTAATGCTATTATAAACAATTAAAAAGATTAAAAATCGATATATAAGAGATATAATTGAGCCATATAAAGAACGTTCAGGAGTGTCTTCCAAAAACATAACATATGCAAAGAAAAACAATATTAAAGCACTTAAATAAATTACGTTTTTTTTATGAGAATGTAAGAAGTAAATAATTACCAACAAAGGTATTCTTGATCCTCCAATAATATAATTAATAATTGGAAAATCAGAAAAGTCAAAAAAAGAAAATACAGCAATTACTATGAAGTAAATGATTGTAAGTATTAAAACAGAACTACTACTGCTTAATGTTTTCATTTATACTTATTTGATAGCAAAAATATGAAGCTAAAATAAAAAAACGAATCATATAATGATTCGTTTTTTTATTTTATTTTAAGGAAGTTTATTTTTTTTCAAAAACATTGTTTGTTAAGTCAACATCGGCCATTAATCCGCTCGGATCAATTACGATTGCTTTTATCGACGTTTTTGTTTTTTGTATGTCAAAGCTAAATGTTGGGCTTGACCAATCCCAGCCTTTTAAAACCGTTCTGTTTATTGAATATGAATTTGGTTTTTCCCAACGCATTAAAGTGTTTGGAATGTAAAACAATTCGTTACTTCCATCTTCATAAACGACAAGTAAGTCAATAGGCATAGGCATTCTTCCTATTCTTTCTAATGTAACTTTTGTGTTTTTATCAGCATCAGCTACTTCTTTTATTGCATAATCAATTGTGTTGGTAGTTTGTGTCCAATCTACTAAATACCAATCTAAATTGGCTCCAGAAACTTTTTCAGCCGAACGCTTAATGTCATTTGGAGTAGGGTGCGTTAATTTGTAATCTGCATAATAACGTCTTAATGTTTTCATTAGATTTTCAGTACCAATAACATAACCTAATTGCGCTAAAAACACTTCACCTTTACTGTATGCAGATATTCCATATGCCATATTAATGTCATATCTATCGGCATGTGTAGAAAGTGGTTGTTCTTTTCCGCTTTTTACTAAATAACGATAACCGTTATATGCGCCTTCAAAAGGATTATCTACTTTTTCTTTTCCAGGTAAAACGGTTTCCATTGCTAAATCTGAAATAAATGAAGTAAACCCTTCGTCCATCCATTCATGTTTAGATTCGTTTGAAGCTAATACAAATTGAAACCAAGAATGTGCAAACTCATGAGCAGTTACTCCAACTAAGCTTCCAAAGCTTCTGTTTCCTGTAATTAACGTACACATTCCGTATTCCATTCCACCATCTCCACCTTGAATAACTGAATATTGTTTGTATGGATATTCACCCACATTCTTATTGAAAAAATCTAATAATTCGGCTGTTTTTGGCTGAAGGTTTTTCCAGTTTTCTAAGTTTTCAGCTTTGTTTTTATACAAGAAGTGTAGCTCAACATCATTTGGACCTAAAATCATATCATGAATATATTCATTGTCTGCTGCCCAAGTAAAATCATGAACATTTGGCGCCACAAAATGCCATGTTAATGTTTTTGTTCTTTTTGAATGCTTTACTTCTACACCTTTGTCTTCGTAACCGTGACCAATTTCATTTTTGTTTTGTAAATAACCTGTTCCGCCAACTGTATAATTTTTATCAATTGTAAGTTTCACATCGAAATTCCCCCAAACTCCATGAAACTCTCTTCCAATATAAGGGTCAGCATGCCAACCTTCGAAATCATATTCGGCTAATTTTGGATACCATTGTGTCATTGAAAGCGCTACGCCTTCTTCAGAATTTCTTCCAGACCTTCTAACTTGTAGAGGAACTTGACCTTCAAAATCAAGAGTAAAAGTGGTTTTTTGTTTAGGAAGTATAGGTTCGTTTAGAGTTACTTCTAGGATTGTTCCAACCACTTTTGTTTTTGCGAGAGTACCATCTTGCTTAAAATTTTTAATATTTAAAAATCCTATTTCATTAGGTTTTAAAGTACTGATTCTGCTTTCTTTTATTTCTTTCCCGCCTTGTTTAAATGATCTAACCATTCGTTTATCTGGATCAGCAATTGTTTGTAATCGCATATCCATTTCACTTCCTGGTTGGAAAGCGTTGTTGTATAGATGGTAGAAAACTTTCTTTAAGGTATCAGAAGAATTATTGGTATAAACTAATTCTTGACTTCCGTTGTATTGATAGTTTTTCACATCCATTTTCACATCCATCTTATAATCAGCATGTTGTTGCCAATAACCCGGATTAGGATTGTTTTGTGCAAACCCTAAAATGGTAAAAAGAGATAAAATAAAGGTTTTTTTCATAATTACATGTTTAAAAAAACCACAAAGACATTTAAAAAACGGCTTTGTGGTTTAAAATTTAAAATATTAAAATTTTATTATTTCGACATTTTTTCAGCCATTAATAATGCATTATAAGCATTAACAATTTTACCTGTTTTAGAAGCATCAGCAAAGTTTACTTTGTGTTTGTCTTCTCCTACAGTAACTGTGTTTTTTAAAGGAGTTCCACTTTCCATGATAATTTGTTTCACTTGTGAAGCACTTAACTTTGGATAGTAAGAACGAATCATTGCAGCAACACCAGCAACGTTTGGCGATGCCATTGAAGTTCCTTGTAAATATTCATACGTTTGGTCTGGAGTAGTAGCATATATTTGTACTCCAGGAGCATAGATATCTACATTTTTCTTACCATAGTTAGAAAAACTAGCTGCCATTTTAGAACCATATTCTGGGGCTAATGCACCAATAATTAATACATTGTTAGAAATTTCTGGAGCACCATCATAAGAATCTGAAGGATATTTGTTTTCAACATCTAAATCTTTAGAGTCATTACCTGCAGCAAAAATAACTAATACATCTTTTTCAGCAGCATATTTTAATGCGTCTTGAACCCATTCTTTATTTGGAGAAAAGTATTTACCGAAAGAACCATTAATTACTTTTGCTCCATTATCTACAGCATAACGAATTCCTAAAGCGATATCTTTGTCATACTCATCTCCATTTGGAACAGCTCTAACAGCCATAATTTTTACATTAGTCGCAACACCGTCTCCACCTTTACCGTTACCTCTAACTTGAGCAACAATTCCTGCTACGTGAGTTCCGTGTTTAGCGTCTTTCGCAACCGGTCCAATTACGTTATTGTTACCATATTTTGTATCGTTAATGTCGTTTGGATTATCTCCAACTATAGAACGGCCGTCAAAATCAACATTTAAGTTATAGTTTAATTGACCGTAAACATAGTCAACTCCACTTTGAATTCTTTTATCGAAAGCTTCTTTAGATTGTCCAGAAAGAATTTGAGTAAACATTCCTTTATATTGAAGAAGTGTTTCATCTGTAGTTTCCATTGCTTTAACATCATCTAAATTAAAGTTGTCTTTTTTAAGATGCGCTTTTATAGCTTTATCAGCATTAACAATCATGTCAATTTGCTGTTTAGTTTGCATAATTCCAGCTAATTCTTCGTCTAATTGTGCTTTTGCTTTTTCATAATCAGGTGTTCCTGGTCCTTTTTTAACGATACGAGTTAACTCTAACTGTTCATCATTACTATCTCCTAGGAAATTCCAACCATTTATATCATCGATGTAACCGTTGTTGTCATCGTCAATTCCATTTCCGGCAATTTCTTTAGGGTTCACCCAAATCACCCCTTGTAAGTCTTCATGTCTAATATCTACACCAGAATCTACAATACCAACAATTACAGTTGATCCTTTTTTCCCTTTTAATAATTCAGCATAAGCTTTATCAACACTCATTCCAGGGACCGTATCTTTCACTAAATCTAAATGACTCCATCTTTTAAGGTCTTTTTCAGCTAAAGGAGTTATTTTTAAAGGTAAATTGTCAATGTTCTCTACAGGAGTAGAAACCATAGTTTTAGCACCACCACAACTAGCTAAAGCAAAGGCTAATGCCGCTGTTAAGTACAAAGGTTTAATCATTTTCATTTGTGTAATTTTTTGGTTATAAATTTTATATATGTCAAAAATCTGCTTAATTTGTTACAAAACAGATATACTTAACTTTATTTTAAGATTTCATTACAGGTAAAAACATCTTTTAATCTCACCCCTTTTTCGGTATGTTGAACCGTTATTATTTGATTGTGAGCATCATGTTCTAACCATAAATAATAATTATTATCAGCAGCAGCTTTTAAAAAAATTTCTTTTTCATCCATCGATAATAAAGGTCTAGTATCATAACCTGTAACATATGGAATTGGAATATGGCCTGCTGTTGGTAACATGTCTGCACAAAAAACAATGGTTTTACCTTTGTAATTAATATGTGGTAACATTTGTTTTTCGGTGTGACCGTCTGCGTAAAATATGCCAAAGCCTAATTCTTTAGAAAAGCCAAAATTTCCATCAGGTCTTTCAATAAAATTTAATTGTCCGCTTTCCTGCATTGGAATAATATTTTCACGTAAAAAAGAAGCTTTTTCTCTAGCATTTGGTTTGGTTGCCCATTCCCAATGGTTTTCATTAGTCCAAAACTTAGCATTTTTAAAAGCGACTTCATAGCCTGTTTTGTCTTTGTTCCAAATTACACTTCCCCCGCAATGGTCAAAATGCAAATGTGTCATAAAAACATCGGTGATGTCGTCTCTATAAAATCCTGCATTTTTTAATGATTGGTCTATACTAAAATCACCCCATTGGTAATAATATCCAAAAAACTTATCCGATTGTTTATCCCCCATTCCATTATCGATCAAGATCAATCGATTTTCGTCTTCAATTAACAAGCAACGGGCTGAAATATCAATTAAATTATTATTATCAGCCGGATTAGTTCTGTTCCATATAGTTTTTGGAACCACTCCAAACATGGCGCCTCCGTCTAATTTAAAATTTCCTGCTTCAATAGAATGTATGATCATATTAGAATTTTGATGCAAATTACAAAATTCTAAAGAAATCTTCAGCATAGAATTAAGTATAAAGTAAAACTATCGACCAATAAGTTATAAAAATGTTATTCTTTGAGGAAAAAAACATATTATGCCTTATATTTGCGGTTAATTTAGACAAAATCAAAATAACAAATGATTAAAGTTTCTGATGATGCAAGTAAAAAAATCGTAGCAATGATGCAAGAAGATGGTTTTGATGCAACTAAAGATTACGTTAGAGTTGGCGTAAAAAGTGGTGGTTGTTCTGGCTTGTCTTACGATTTAAAGTTTGACAAAGAGTTGGGAGAAAACGATAAAGTTTTTGAAGATAATGGAGTTAAAATAGCGGTTGAAAAGAAAAGCTTTCTTTATCTAGCAGGTACAATTCTAGAATTTTCTGGCGGATTAAACGGAAAAGGTTTTGTATTTAATAACCCTAATGCACAAAGAACTTGTGGTTGTGGGGAAAGTTTTTCACTTTAAAAAAAAATAATGTCAAAATATACCGAAGACGACTTAAAAGTCGAATTAGAAAACAAAGAATACGAATACGGATTTTACACCGAATTAGACTCGGAAACATTTCCTATAGGTCTTAATGAGGATATTGTTCGTGCAATTTCTTTGAAAAAAGAAGAGCCAGAATGGATGACAGAATGGCGCTTAGAAGCTTTTCGAGCATGGAAAGAAATGATAGAGCCAGAATGGGCAAATGTTCATTATGCAAAACCAGATTTTCAAGCCATTTCGTATTATTCAGCACCAAAGAAAGTTGATCCAAACAAGACTTTAGATGATGTTGATCCTGAATTATTAGCGATGTATAAAAAGCTAGGAATTTCAGTTGACGAACAAAAGAAAATGAATAATATTGCCATGGATATTGTGGTCGATTCGGTTTCTGTAGCTACAACTTTTAAGAAAACTTTAGCAGAAAAAGGCATTATTTTTATGAGTATTTCTGAAGCAATAAAAGAGCATCCAGAATTAGTTCGTAAATATTTAGGAACTGTTGTGCCTCAAAAAGATAATTTTTATGCAGCTTTAAATTCGGCTGTATTCTCAGATGGAAGTTTCTGCTATATTCCAAAAGGAGTTAAATGTCCAATGGAACTTTCTACTTATTTTAGAATTAATCAGGCAGGAACAGGTCAGTTTGAAAGAACACTTTTAATTGCTGACGAAGGAAGTTATGTTTCATATTTAGAAGGTTGTACCGCTCCAAGTCGTGATGAAAATCAATTACACGCAGCCGTTGTTGAGTTAATTGCTTTAGATGATGCTGAAATTAAATATTCAACTGTACAAAACTGGTTTCCAGGAAATAAAGAAGGAAAAGGTGGTGTTTATAATTTTGTAACGAAAAGAGGTTTGTGTGAGAAAAACGCAAAAATTTCTTGGACACAAGTAGAAACTGGTTCAGCCGTAACTTGGAAATACCCTTCTTGTGTGTTAAAAGGAGATAATTCAATTGGTGAATTTTATTCAATTGCTGTAACTAATAATTTCCAACAAGCAGATACAGGAACAAAAATGATTCACTTAGGAAAAAACACTAAGTCAACCATTATATCAAAAGGTATTTCTGCAGGAAAATCACAAAATAGTTATAGAGGTTTAGTACAAATTTCTGCAAGAGCTGAAAATGCTCGTAACTTTTCACAATGTGACAGTTTGTTGATGGGAAATAATTGTGGAGCACATACTTTTCCATATATAGAAAGTAAAAATACTTCTGCAATAATTGAACACGAAGCTACAACCTCAAAAATTGGTGAAGACCAAGTTTTTTATTGTAATCAACGTGGAATTCCAACAGAAAAAGCAATTGCTTTAATTGTAAATGGTTTCAGTAAAGAAGTATTGAATAAGTTACCAATGGAATTTGCTGTTGAAGCACAAAAATTATTGGAAATTTCGTTAGAAGGTTCTGTTGGATAGTAAAAAATTAATTAAGAATAAAACACATTCAAAAAATGTTATCAATAAAAAATTTACACGCTTCAATTGAAGATAAAGAAATATTAAAAGGAATTAACCTTGAAGTTAAGGCTGGGGAAGTACATGCGATTATGGGACCAAATGGCGCTGGAAAATCTACATTATCTTCTATTATTGCTGGAAATGAAAATTACGAAGTTACACAAGGTGAAATTTTCTTAGAAGGAGAAGACTTATCAGAATTAGCACCAGAAGAAAGAGCGCACAAAGGTGTTTTCTTATCATTTCAATATCCAGTTGAAATCCCAGGTGTTTCGGTAACGAACTTTATTAAAACTGCAATTAACGAAAGCAGAAAAGCAAAAGGTTTAGAGGACATGCCTGCTAACGAAATGCTAAAGTTGATTCGTGAAAAATCAGAATTATTAGAAATTGATCGTAAGTTTTTATCTCGTTCGTTAAACGAAGGTTTTTCTGGAGGAGAAAAGAAAAGAAATGAAATTTTTCAAATGGCAATGTTAGAACCTAAAGTGGCTATTTTAGATGAAACCGATTCTGGTTTGGATATCGATGCACTTAGAATTGTTGCCAATGGTGTTAATAAATTAAAAAGCAAAGACAATGCAGTAGTTGTAATTACGCATTATCAAAGACTTTTAGAATATATTGTTCCCGATTTTGTTCATGTATTAATGGATGGAAAAATTGTGAAATCAGGAGGAAAAGAATTGGCTTTAGAGTTAGAAGAAAGAGGTTACGATTGGATTAAAGCTGAATTAGTCTAAAGACAAAAAAAATGGAATTAAAAGATAAATTAATATCGTCATTTATGGCATTTGAAGAAAAAATTGACACTTCTTCTTCATTACATGATGTTCGATCTGCAGCAATAAAAAATTTCGAAAACAAAGGTTTTCCTTCTAAAAAAGAAGAAGCTTGGAAATATACTTCTTTAAATGCAGTTTTAAAGAATGATTTTTCGGTTTTCCCAAAAAAGGAAAATGCAGTTGAATTTGCAACTGTAAAAAAATATTTTTTACACGACGTTGATACTTATAAAGTAGTTTTCGTGGATGGAATTTTTTCTTCTTTCTTATCTTCAACAACACATGATGGATTAGATGTTTGTTTAATGTCTTCTGCCTTGAACAAACCGAAATACAAGATGGTTATTGACGAGTATTTCAATAAAATTGCCAGCAAAGACGAAAGTTTAACAACTTTAAATACCGCATTTGCAAAAGAAGGTGCTTATATAAATGTTCCAAAAAGTAAAGTAGTAGATAAACCAATTGAAATTATTTACTTTTCAACAGGAAATGAAGCCGCTTTAATGGTTCAACCAAGAAACTTAGTAATTGTAGGAGAAAATGCTCATGTTCAAATTATTGAGCGTCATCAAAGTTTGAATAGCAATCCTGTTTTAACGAATTCAGTTACCGAAATATTTGCTCAAAAAAGAGCTATTGTAGATTATTATAAAATTCAAAACGACGTACAAACAGCCAATTTAATTGACAATACTTACATTGCGCAAAAGCAAGAAAGTAGAGTAGCTGTACATACGTTTTCATTTGGAGGAAATATTACACGTAATAATCTAAACTTTTATCATCAAGGTGAACGAATTGACTCAACCTTAAAAGGAATTACAATTATTGGCGACAAACAACATGTTGATCATTATACTTTAGTGCAACATGCAACACCAAATTGCGAAAGTCACCAAAATTATAAAACTATTTTAAGCGACAGTTCAACAGGAGTTTTTAACGGAAAAATTTTCGTAGAAAAAGAAGCGCAAAAAACAAATGCTTTTCAGCAAAACAATAATATTCTTCTAAGTGATAAAGCAACAATTAATGCAAAACCTCAATTAGAAATCTTTGCTGATGATGTTAAGTGTTCACATGGTTGTACCATTGGTCAATTAGACGAAAGCGCATTATTTTATATGCAACAACGTGGAATTCCTAAAAAAGAAGCTCGTGCGTTATTAATGTTTGCATTTTCTAATGAAGTAATTGAAAGTATTAAAATACCTGAATTAAAACAACGTATTACAAAAATTATCGCAACTAAATTAGGTGTAAACTTAGGTTTCGATTTGTAGTAATTTAGATTCATATTAAAACATAAAATCCGTCTTTTTGACGGATTTTATGTTTTAAATATTTTTTAAAAAATACGTCATTTGCCTTATTAATTTTTGTTCCTTAAATATTTAGTTTTACAAAAAACATATATTATGAATAAATTTATTTCTGCTTTTTTACTTATTGTAAGTATAAATGTAAATTCTCAAGAAAAACAAACTAAAATTTTTGCCCCTTTTAATCCAAAAGCTTTAGTTTATAAATTAGCTGACATAAATCCAGATTTATATCAATTTAAAGGCGCAATTAAGACAATTAAGACAAATGGTTATTCAATTGAAGAGTTTGACCAAAAAGGCAGGTTAATACAGTCATTTTCAATTGATGATGAAGGACGAAAAAAAATCACAAAAAAATATATTTACACAGATGCCTTTACAATTAAAACGACTACATATGTAGATGAAGGCGGCATTATAAATGGCGAATACAAACTAGACAAAAGTGGAAATATAATATCATACATTTATGTGGGCGGTGAAAATACACCTGATTATTATGATAAATACAATATTCGATATGAATATAATAATGGTCTTTTAACTAAAGAAATTGTAGATGTTTCTGAAAAAGGTTATGAGCATAAAAACGAAATAACAACTTATAAATACGATGAAAAAGGAAGAGTTGTTGAGTCTCGATTTTGGTATGATGCTAACGAAGATATTGAGTTTTTAAACACTTATGACTATTCATTATTTGAAAAAAGCAAAACAATATCGGCATTAATTGGAAATGGATATTACAGTAAAACTTACACCTATAATAACAATCTTACACTTGTAAATCAAACTGTGAAAGAAGGAGATTACTATTCTTCCGATTTTTTTGAAGGTTATAATTCCCCTATATATGACACATATGGAAATTTTATCTCTGGTTCATCAACAACAATTGTATACACATACTATTAAAATAGTATTCTAAATATTAGGTTTAAAAATTTGGAGTATAGTTTGGTTTAAATTTTAACAAATACGATTTCTTTTACAGTGCCATCAGATGATAAAAGCATTACAGAAATCTCATTTTTATCATTTCGAGTAAAATGATATAATGTTCTGTCATTATTACCAAATTCATCTTTTTGAACGGTTGATAATGGAATGTTTTCATGGTTTCTGTAAGACAAATGTAAAACTCCATCTTTTTCGTAAAAGTTGTAGGTTACATCCAACTCATTGGAATAAAATTTTCCAACAAACTCTTTTGTGTTAACTGATTCAGAGTTAATAAAAACGGCTCTTTTAAAATAAAAAGGCGTCCCTCCAAAAGTGATAACTAAATCATGCTTTTCGTTTTTAGTAAAATCATATTTAACACTTTCACTATTTATCCTGTGGAATTTATTTTTTTCAAAACCTTTTAATGCGATTGAATTTTTTGCTCTTGCGCCTTTAGATTTTAATGTGTCATTTTCAAATAGAATTTCCATTTTCATGTCGCTGTTAATTTCTTTGTATTGCCCAACGAAAAGTTTAAAATCTTTTGATTTTACTTTAAAATTCTTGTTTGTTGTTTCTTTTTTTACTTCTGTTTTAGGAATAAAAATATCTAGTATGTCGTAAGAAATAGGCGTTGGATTAATAGATTCTAAATTGGTTATTAGTATTACGCCTAATTTTTTTTCTGGAATTGTTATTAATTGCGATTGACCTCCCCAGCCATAACCGCTATGACTAACAGTTTTTAAACCTTTATAATCATCAACCATTACGCCACGAGCATATTTTGCTTTTTCGCCAGACGGAAGTGTTTCTAACGTAGTTAAAAAGAGGGTCAATTCTATAAATTCTATATTATCGCCATTTAGCATGTTTATCCACAATGCCATGTCTTTTATGGTTGAGCCCATGCTTCCAGCGCCATAACTTATTTGTATTCTCGGCATTTGTATGTAGCCGTCTTTTGTTTTTTGGTACCCTACAGCCTTGTTTTTAATGATGGTGTTGTTCTCTATTCGAACTAAAGTATTGTGCATTCCTAAAGGAATAAATAGTTTTTCTTTAGAAAATTCATGTAAGTTTTTATTAGAAATTCGCTCAATAATTAACGTAAGTAAATTGTAAGAAGTGTTACCATAGAGCACTTTTTCGCCAGGAAGATTGGTCATGTTTTTCTGCTTACATGCAATATCGTAAACCGTTTGATTATCATAATATTCTTTATCATAATCAAAGCCGGCTAAGTACATCGATGAATGATAATCTCTGAAACCACTAGTGTGATTTAGTAAGTGTCTAATCTTAATTATGTCTTTCTTCTCTGGTAATTCCGGAAGAAAAGTTCTAATATCATCATCTAAACTTAGTTTGTTTTCTTTTATCAGCGCCCAAGCACAAGCTGCTGTAAATTGTTTTGCAATTGAGGCAATGCTAAAAACGGTAGAATCTGAATTTTTTATATTGTATTCCAAAGTTGCTAGTCCAATGCCTTTAGAATAAATTATTTTTCCATCTTTTATTATCCCAATTCCCAATCCAGGTGCATTTGGTTGCTCGTATTTTTGTAAAATAGAATCTATTTTCGAATTGATATTTTGCCCAAAAGTTGCTAATGAATTTATAAAAAAAATGCTAATTATAGTTAATCTAATCATGCCTTTGTAGTTTTATATTTCTAATAAAAGTAAGTTGGTATCAATCCGAAGTTTAAAAGGAGAAAGCCTGCAAACACAATCATTCCTCTATAAGGCCAATGAAGAAATTCAAACATTGCACCAATTCCCAAAATAAATGTGGTTAAAAAACCCAGTATATAAAATGATTTTGTCATGATCATCTATTGGTTAAGATTGTTTTTTGATAAGAGCGCTTGTATTTGTTATAGAATGCGAATGGAATCGTTAGGAAAATTAAAAGTGTAAATCCAGTGGCTAATAATATACTTGAATAAGGCCATTGGTTCAGTTTGAATAAAAACCCTAAAGCTAATAGCATTATATTTAAAGAAGAAACCATGTAAAAAGCTCGTTTTCTTGCTAGAAATGATTGTATTAATTTTTTCTCATCCTTTTCTTTTTGAATAATTTGCATAGTTGCATAACCGCCAAGTTTTTCAATTGCTTCTTTATAAGCCAATTCAAAAGTTTCGTGAGTAGAATTTTCTATATGCGTACAAATATGGTCTAACAAATCTTCTTTTAAAACTACATTTGTAATTCCATAAAAAGACAAAGTAGTTTCTATGTATTCTATATTTTTATCTGTAATTATCATGATGCAGTGGTTTTAGCATTAAAAATTAGATTCAATGTGTTAATAAAATCGTTTAATTCTGCTGTCATTTCTACAATTGCCAATTTCCCTGAAGCAGTAATTTGATAATATTTACGAACGCGTTTGCCAAAAAACACTTTTTCTGTTTCTAAAATACCATCAGCTTCAAGTTTATGAAGAATAGGATATAGTGCACCTTCAGAAATATCTATTTTTCCTTGAGTGAGTTCTTTTACTCTTTGCGTAATTTCATAGCCATACATTTTATCGTTTTCACTGATCAACTTTAAAATAATTGGCAATAATGTTCCTTTGGTTAGTTCTTTGCTATACATTTTACAAATATACATTTTATTCCAATGTATTGTAAAAAAATGCAAATTATTTTTTTTGAGCTCATTTCCTGTTGATTTTAACCTTTATTTATTCTAATTTTAAATAATCAAATTGTAAATTTGTACACAAATTGATTTATAATGTTTGATGTTCAAAAAATAAGAGCCGATTTTCCAATTCTTTCACAAAAAGTGAATGGAAAACCGTTGGTTTATTTCGATAATGGAGCAACGGCACAAAAGCCGCAAGTGGTAATTGATGCTATTTCTAAATATTATAGCGAAATAAACGCTAATATTCATCGTGGTGTTCATACATTGAGCCAATTGGCTACAGATGCTTATGAAGCGTCGAGAAACACCATTCAAGCTCATTTAAACGCAAAACACAACCACGAAATAATTTTTACTTCAGGAACGACTTTGGGGATTAATTTGGTAGCAAATGGTTTCGCAAGTTTATTAAATGCTGATGATGAGGTTATGGTTTCGGCATTAGAACACCATAGTAATATTGTTCCTTGGCAGTTTTTATGTGAAAAAACAGGAGCAAAGTTGGTAGTTATTCCAATGAATGATGAAGGAGAATTGGTTATGTCTGAATTTGATAAATTACTATCTACTAAAACCAAAGTTGTTGCTGTAAATCACATTTCAAATGCATTAGGAACGGTTAACCCAATTGAATATATTATTGAAAAAGCACATGGAGTAGGAGCGGCTGTTTTAATTGATGGAGCTCAGTCAACACCTCATTTACGACCAGATGTCCAAGCTTTAGATTGTGATTTCTATGTTTTTTCTGGACACAAAGTGTGCGGGCCAACTGGTGTAGGAATTCTTTATGGTAAAGAAGCTTGGCTTAATAAATTACCACCTTATCTTGGCGGTGGTGAAATGATTAAGGAAGTAACTTTCGAAAAAACTACTTATGCCGAATTGCCTCATAAATTTGAAGCCGGAACGCCAAATATAGCTGCAGGAATTGTATTAGGAACTGCAATTGACTATATGAATAACATAGGTTTTGATGCTATTGCTAATTATGAACAAGAATTATTGGACTACGGAACCAAACGATTATTAGAAATTGAAGGATTAAGAATCTACGGAACCAGTACAAATAAAGCTTCGGTAATTTCATTTAATATTGAAGGAATTCATCCTTATGATATTGGCACGATTATAGATAAATTAGGTATAGCGGTTAGAACCGGTCATCATTGTGCACAACCTATTATGAGTTATTATAATATTCCAGGTACAATACGAGCAAGTTTTGCTTTTTATAATACCAAAGAAGAAATTGATATCTTTGTAGAAGCAGTTAAAAAAGCACAAATGATGTTATCTTAAAATTTTAATTATGAAATGAGCATGACCGAAAATTGGTCGTAAACACCATTGAAGATATGCGAATTACATATGACCAATAAAAAAACAATAAATAGCTACATATGAAACTACTAACATTTTTAATAGCACTTTTCATTACTATTACAAGTTGTAATTGTCAAAAAGCCACAACCAATGAATCTAATTTGCTTGCGGCAAAAGAAAATAATACCAATATGAACCAAGAATCAAATGTTCCTGTAATGATTTATGAAGCTAATTCAAGAGGTTACTTTATAAAATTAAAAGTAGAGAATAGAAAAATCTATATTTCAAAAGATAGAAACGCAAGTGATTTTAAAACTTCAAATGCAATTTCAGATAAAGATTGGGATGAAATTTCTAAATTGGCTTTAGCAGTCGATTTAAATTCCGTTAAAGATTTGAAATGGCCCACTGAAAAAAGATTTTATGATGGTGCAACACACGCAAATATTACGTTCATTAAGAATGAAGTAGAATATCCAGCAAATGGATTTGATGGTGGTTTTCCACCTAAAGAAATAGCTACACTAGTAAATAAAATTGTTGAATTAGGAGAAAAATAATAAATGACGATACAACAAATACAAGAAGAGATAGTAGATGAGTTTTCAATGTTTGATGATTGGATGCAACGATATGAATACATCATTGAACTTGGAAAATCTTTACCTTTAATCAACGAAGAGTATAAAACAGAAGAAAACATTATCAAAGGCTGTCAATCTAAAGTTTGGGTTCAAGGAGAAGAAAAAGAAGGAAATATTGTTTTCACTGCAGATAGTGATGCAATTTTAACAAAAGGTATAATCGCTATTTTAATACGTGTTTTTTCTAATCAAACACCACAAGATATTTTAGATGCAAATACCGACTTTATTGATGAAATTGGTTTAAAAGAACATTTATCGCCAACTCGTGCAAACGGTTTAGTGTCTATGATAAAAAAGATAAAAATGTATGCTTTAGCTTTTCAGGCAAAGCAATAATTAAATAAAAAAATGGAAGAATTTAACGATACAGTCAATTTAGGAGAAAGCGTAGTAAAGGTTTTAAAGGGAATATACGATCCAGAAATTCCTGTAGATATTTACGAATTAGGTTTAATTTACGATGTAATGATTAATGAAGACAATGATGTTAAGGTTTTAATGACTCTAACTTCTCCAAATTGTCCTGTTGCTGAAACATTGCCAATGGAAGTGGAAGAAAAAATTAAATCATTAGACCCTGTAAATTCATGTGAAGTTGAAATTACATTCGATCCACCATGGACAAAAGATTTAATGAGTGAAGAAGCGAAGCTTGAATTAGGAATGCTGTAAATCATTAAGCAGTATTCCGTTGGCAGTTTACTGAACACGATTTATTGATAACTGAACACTAAAAATATGGATGAAATTATAAATAAAGTTGCCAATAGTAAGTTAATGGTTTTCGATTTAGAAGACTATTTTCCAAAGGAACAAGTGTTGAGTTTAGATATTTCTCAGTTTTTATTTGAGGGATTTATTCTAAAGGAAAAAGAATTTAGAGATCAATTAAAAAATTTTAATTGGAGTCAATTTAAAAATAAATACGTTGCTATTTATTGTAGTACAGATGCTATTTTACCTGCTTGGGCTTTTGCTTTAGTTTCTACTTATTTAGTTTCTTATTCTATTTTTTCAATTCAAGGTACAGTAAAAGAAATGATTGTCTCTATTTATGCTAAAAATTTAGAAAAAATAGATTTTTCTATTTATAAAGAAGTTCCAGTTATATTAAAAGGTTGTGCTAAAAAAGAAGTACCTCAAGAAATTTATGTTTTGGCTACACAAAAATTAATTCCGTTTGCCAAGAGTATTATGTTTGGCGAAGCGTGTTCTGCTGTTCCCCTTTTTAAAAGTAAATAATTTCGTTCTTACACTAATTTTGATTTTTTATTGATTTTCAGTACTTTTGCATTTTTAAAATTTAAAACAACAAAATGAAAAAATTAGTACTTGCATTTTTATTTGTATCAACAAGTATTTTTGCACAAACTACAGAAGGAGAATTAATTAATGTAACTTCTGGTGCAGAAACTAAAGTAAAGGACACAACTAACATGGGTTGGAAAAGAGGAGGAAATTTTGTTTTTCTTTTCAATCAATCGGCATTTAATAATGAATGGTTAGGTGGAGGAACATCTAATATGGCTGGAAATATTGGTGTTAATTATGATTTCAATTATAAAACACCAACCTTAATTTGGGACAATAAAATTATTGTTGCTTATGGTCTTACTAAATTAAAAGGTCAGGAAACTACAAAATCTGATGATAGAATTGAGTTTACTTCTTTATTGGGTAAAAAAGCGAAAGGATACTGGTTTTATTCGGCTTTCTTAAACTTTAAAACACAAATGGATTCTGGTTTTGATGCTGCTACAGGAACAAAAATCTCTCATTTCTTTTCTCCTGCTTATTTACAAGCTGGTCCAGGTATGTTGTGGAAAAAAAGTGACAATTTAAAAATAAATATTGCACCTGCAACTTCTCGTTTAATTTTTGTACATGACCACTTTACACAATTTGGTTCTGCATTTGGTGTAGAACAAGGCGAAACTACAAGATATGAATTTGGAGCTGCTTTAAATGCGTATTATAAGTTTTCGATTATGGACAATGTAACTATGGAAAACATAGCGAACTTATATTCTAATTATTTAGATAACCCAGGAAATGTTGATATTGATTATCAAATGAACTTAGTTATGAAAATTAATAAATATCTTTCTACTAATGTTTCTTTTCAAGCAATTTATGATGACAATGCAATTGGAGCATTCCAAATTAGAGAAGTATTTGGTTTAGGTGTAAACGTTACATTTTAATCAACAAATACTTATATATTACAAAAAAGACCTCATTTGAGGTCTTTTTTTGTTAATCTTCTGTTTCTTCTACAGTATCTTTATATTCTGGGTATAAGAAATTGTTATAAGGAAAACGTGTAATATGAACATCTCTTACAGCATCATATACTTTTTCTCTAAAGACCTCAAAGTTTTCTTTATTGGTTGCAGATATAAACAACGCATTGCTTTCGCCAACATTATGCATCCAAGTATTTTTCCATTCCTCTAGTGAATAATGTTTGGGTTCTCTTTCTGTCATTAGATCGTCTTCAGCTAAGTATACTGGTTTATAGGCATCAATTTTATTAAAAACCATTATTATCGGTTTATCATCCGCTTTTATATCTTTTAAAATTGAATTTACCGATGCAATATGATCTTCAAATTCTGGATGAGAAATATCTACTACATGCAACAATAAATCAGCCTCTCTAACTTCATCTAAGGTGCTTTTAAACGAGTCAACTAGTTGAGTTGGTAGTTTTCTTATAAAACCAACTGTGTCGCTTAAAAGAAATGGTAAATTTCGTATTACGGTTTTGCGAACTGTAGTATCTAATGTTGCAAATAATTTATTTTCAACAAAAACATTACTTTTCCCAATAGCATTCATTAAAGTTGATTTTCCAACATTTGTATAACCCACAAGAGCAACACGAACCATTGCGCCTCGATTTCCACGTTGTGTAGCCATTTGTTTATCAATTGCTTTAATTTTGTCTTTTAATAGCGAAATTCTATCTCTTACAATACGTCTGTCCGTTTCAATTTCGGTTTCACCAGGACCGCGCATTCCAATTCCTCCTTTTTGACGTTCAAGATGCGTCCACATTCCTGATAATCTTGGCAGTAAGTATTGGCATTGCGCTAGCTCAACTTGTGTGCGAGCATAAGAAGTTTCTGCACGTTGGGCAAATATATCTAAGATAAGGTTTGTTCTATCTAATATTTTACAATCGATAATCTTAGAAATATTTTTTTGTTGAGATGGTGTTAACTCATCATCAAATATAACTGTTGAAATAGCATTATCAATTACATAATGATTTATTTCATCAATTTTCCCTGTACCAACAAAAGTTTTTGGGTTTGGTTTTTCCATTTTTTGTGAAAAACGCTTAATTACTTCACCACCAGCAGTATAGGTTAAAAACTCAAGTTCATCTAAATATTCTTTTAATTTTTCTTCATCTTGGTTTTGAGTAACTATACCTACAATTACAGTCTTTTCAAAATTGTGTTCTATTTTTTCTAACATGGTCTTTCTTTATCTGTTACAAAGGTAGAACTATTTTTGCATAAAAAAACGTCCTGCATTGCAGGACGTTTTTAAAATATATAAAATCAATTATTATTGAATTTTTACATTGTCTACTTCCCAAGTACTTGCGGCACTTGCTGTACAAGTATATTTGAATCCAATATAAACACTTCCACCTGTATACGCAGAAAGGTCTATATTACCTGAATTAGTCCAAATATAACTTCCTGTATTAGTGTCATAAGTAGCTGTTAAATTAGTCCAAGTAGCAGATGTAGGATTACCTGATCCACTATAGTTTGTAGAAATTTTAGCCTCTAATACATTTCCAGCAAATTTTGATGCAGTTTGGAATGTTAATGTAGCAGAAGAAACAGAACTTAAGTCAATGCTAGGAGAAATTAACCAATCTTCATTAGCTGTTTGTCCTGAAGAAGCATATCCTGACATTTTAGCGCAATTTCCTGGGTTACCATATTGAGTATCTAAAACCCACGCAGGAGTTCCAGAAACACTAAACTTAGTCCAACTTGCATAGTTGTTAGAGAAAGTCTCTTCAAATAAAGGTACAACTCTATTATTTGTTAATTTAACATCGTTTAAAGTTCTAACCATGAATTGGTAATCACTACCGTATTTTGTTAAAACACCTCTAATTTTACCATTTTTATTAGGAATTATATTTGTTGCAAAAGAGGCATATTCACTTACTCTAACAATAATGGTATTTCCATCTACATCAGTAATAAGGTGATTTGTTGCTCCACCTAAATTATTAACTGTTTCATCAAAATACATTTTACCTGTAGAAGCATCTGAAAACTGTACAGCATCAAATTCAATTAGCATATTTAAATACTGATTATTTTTTGCTTGTGTAATTGTTAAATGTTTAACGATATCATCTTCATTAACTTTTGTACAAGAACGTGTAATAATACTTTGATACTCTACACCAGAAATTCTTCCTACACCACCAGCATAATCAGAACCTATAACAGTGCTATTATTTTGAGTGTTAAAAAATCTATCTTGCATTTTAATAAATACTTTTCTTCCTGGTTCGTATTTAGTATATAAATTGTAGTTATCTACAGGTACACTGAAACCAACCGTACCATCTATAGATGAAAAAGAAATAGATTTATAAAAGTTTCCACCTTGATCACTTGAAGTTACATAAGCCTCAATAATGTCGTCATTAGACCCATAAGATACAGCAGTACTAGTTGCAGCAGAAGCTATACTTTGTACAGTTACATTAGCAACCAAGTCAGTACAATTATCAGCTGGAGTTCCATAATCGTCACCGTTTACACAACTAAAAAAAGTTGCAAAAACAGCAGTTGTTAAAATTAATTTTAAATTTTTCATAGCTTTCTTAATTTTCATTAAACAATTTTACATCATCAATTTGAAAAGCACCGTCTAAAGTAGTATTTGTTCCTGAGCCTTTAAATTTAAATGCAATATATATTTCTCCATCATAAGGAGTTAAATTAACAGTAGACTTTACAAATTCATACCAAGAAACACTTGAAGTAGGAATGTTAGTGCCACTTAGGGCAGTCCAGGTAGCTGCTAAAACGTTTGTTCCATCATAATCTGTAGAAACGTAAGCAGTTAATGAATTGTCTGGAGAATCTACGTCTAAATGGTGTTGTGCAACACTAAATTTAAGTACTGGACTAGATTTACCTGATATATCGATAGCCGGTGTAACTAACCAAACTTCATTTACAGCCGAACCAGATCCATAAGCACTAAATTCTGCATAGCCATTTGTCACTCCACTACTTGTATATGTTTTTTCTCTCCACAACCACGTGCCTTGTTCAGCAAAGTTAGTCCATCCTGTCAAATCAAGATCTGTATTTGGAGTGGCAGTTTGAAAATCTTCACTAAAAAATGGATTTCTAATGGTAGGAATTTCAAAATCATCATCACTAACACAACTAGTTGTTGTAACTAATGTAATGGTTAATAAAAATAAATTTTTAAATATATTTTTCATAGTTATATTTTTTTAGAAATTAATATAGAAGTTTACAAAATATGTTCTTCCGTATCCGTAGAAATATTTTGGTCCAAATGCAGGAGTTCCATTAGCTTGGTCAGCTACTAAATCTGTATAAGTAGCTTTTCTTGATTGCTCAAAACCACCCGTTTTATATTCAATATCTAATAAGTTGTTTATAGAAGCAAAGAAACCAAAAGTGTTTCTGTTTTTAGAGCTAATTCTCCATGATTTTCCTCCCACTAAATTAAACAACATAAAGTCATCAAACTTCTCTTGTTTTAATAACTCTCTTACAGTTGTTTCATCAGCACCTGGATAAGAAATTCCTGTTGCAGGGTCTATTGTAAAGTTATCTGTTCTTAAAATACTAGAAACATCTAAATAACTACCAGCTAAGTAATTTGCGTTTGCACTTACCCACCAGTAATGAGGATCTCTATATTCTAAACCAAATGAATATGCTTGTTGAGGCATTCCAGGTTGGTGGTAATCTTTTAAGTAAGCTGTTCCAAAATCTTTGATAGGATCTAAACCTATCGCAGCTCTACCATCGTCATTTGTTATTAGGTTTGCATTACTAGAATAAATATATTGTCCAAATGAAGCAGCACCCGTTGCTTTTATTGTAGAAGTAATTTGGTATTCTAATCCTAATTCAGCACCCATAGATTGCTTGTCTAAACCGGTAACAATTTCACTAATAAAAGAATCATCTGCAGCTCCAGTTGAAGTGTTTACATCACCAATACCTTCTCCATAATAGAATGAAATCTCAGTTGTGTTTTGAATTTTAGTATAGAATCCAGAAAGACGAGCTTTTAATTTTGGTGTTCTAATGATATAACTGGCATCAGCACTAGTAATTGCTTCACTCTCTAAGCCCGGTGTGTAATTGTTATTTAAACGTGCATTAGAAAAAGAGTTTCTTAATGTTGGCGCTTGTGTCATATACATTGCATTGAAATCTAATAAATGACGACCAGAAATCTTATATGTTAAACCTCCTTTGAAACCAAAGTTTTCAAAAATTTTCGAATCACTGTCTCCATAAGAGTTGTTAGCGTAAATTCCGTTTCTGTATAAACCTTCTCTTTTGTATTCTGTTCTAGAGAATGTTTGCGCTAAATAGAAATCTACTTTACTGTATGAAAATTTAAATTGAGTAAAACCATCAAAAGTAGTAGCAAATAGGTTGTAATTATAACCATAAGTGTCACCTTCACCAACAATTCTGTCGGGATTGTTTAAGTCAGATTGAGTTGCATCTCCTGTAAAGAAAGGGTCAATATCTGAAAAATAAGTTCCTCCCATTAAATCCAAAAGATTTTGATGATTGTGTGATTTTAATCTTTTAAAATTAGCAGAAGCATTTAAAGTAATGTTGTCAGATAAACTTGAATTTATGATAGAGTTTGCACTCCATAATTTATCATCAGTTCTATCTTCATATAAAACATAAACACTTTGACCTGGGTTTACGCTGTTTTGGTTTGCAATATACATTGCATTCCAGTCTATTTGTGAATTAGATCTAAAAATGTTCGCCACATCATCTAGTTGTGCTTGAGTATATCCACCTAAATTACTGTAGTAACTAGGAAGGTTTCTATAGTATGTAGGATCAGGGTTATTTGCTGTTTGAAAGTCAATTCTTGAATTACCTATCGTTCCAAATTGATATGCAACATTAGTATTTAAAGTAGTTTTTTCACTTATTTTCCAATAATGAGATAACATGTTTACTGGCTCAGCAATATCTTTATCTCTTGAATTTCTTTTTTTACCATCTTGCCAACCCCAGTATGAATTGTACTTGTACCCCATTAAGTCTGTTACTTCTTGAGTGTTTGGAGAAGATTTTCCTCTACTATTTTCTGCATAAATTGAAGTAAAGTTTAAACTGTGTTTATCGTTGAATTTTTTCTCAACACTTGCAAACATTGAGTTAGCACTATAATCTGTTCCTTCAAAATGTCCTTCATCTGCCCATCTTCTTGAAGCAGAAACCACAAATGCCCATCCTTTATCATCTAAACCAGATACATGAGTTGCCATTGCTCTCCAACTATAGTTTGTGTTTGTTCCAGAGAAAGTAACTCTAGAACCTTTTCTATAGTGAGAAGCTCTTGTGTTTATTTCTTGTGTACCTAAAGCTCCTCCAAAAGTAAAGTCTGATGGTCCAGAACCCATTGTAAACTCTTGGTTTCTTGTTGCATCATTTAAACCTCCCCAGTTACTCCATTGTGGTCTTCCATCATAAAGCTTATTCATAGAAATACCATTAATCATAGTTTTTCCGTAAGCATTATCTAAACCTCTAATTCTAAAACGAGCTTGCCCCCAGTTAAAAGCAGCAGCTTGTTGATAAGTGTCTCTTGAGGCTTGTAATAACCCAGAAGTACTTTCAGAACCTGAGTTATCGTCTCCTAAATCGTTTTCTGTAATAGTAACTAAACTTAATTGTTGTTCACTAGTTACATCTTCTTCTAGAACAACATTTCCTAGTTCTAAAGTTTCTCCTTTAGTTAATTCTAAAAGTAAAGTCTGCGTAATGTAACCAGAGTAACGAACATTAAGAATTTGTTCTCCATGAGGTAATTCTTGAAAAACAAAATTTCCTTCTGAGTTGGTTAATACAGATTGATTTGTACTTTGAATTGTTACTACAACATTTTGTAGTGCATTTTGTGATTTACCATCAATTACTTTTCCTGTTAAAGCTGGGTTTTCTTGTGCAAAAACAAAAAGAGCTTGCAATACAAATAATGTACTTAAAACAAGTTTTTTCATAAACGAAATTAAAATTATTATTAATTTAACATGCTAAGTATTAAACTTAACAGTGTGCAAAGGTATAACTTTTAATAATATTATTTACCTTTGGCACCTATTTTGTAATAGAATTGACATTAACATAACATTAACTAACATATAATTTATGAAAATTAGACAATTATTTGCTGCAGTATTTATTCTTTTTACATTGAGTAATGTTTTTTCTCAAGAGAAAAAGTTTAAAATTCACACCGTTGCATTTTATAATTTGGAAAATTTATTTGACACTATAAATGATCCTAAAACGTATGATGAAGAATATACCCCTGTAAATGGATGGACATCTAAAAACTACAAAAAGAAGTTGGATAACTTGGCAAGAGTTATAAATGAAATAGGAACAGGCGACAACCCTCTAAACTCTCCGGTTGTTATTGGAGTTTGTGAAATAGAAAATAGAGGAGTTTTAGAAGACTTGGTTAAACATCCAAAATTAGCAGCAAGAGGTTATAGTATTATACATTTTGATTCTCCTGATAAAAGAGGAATTGATGTAGGTTTATTATATCAAGGAAAGTATTTTACACCTACTAGTTATACAAATGTTCCGTTATACATTTATTCAGATGATTCTAAAAATGGAAAGAAACCTAAAAAAGAGGAAGAAGAGGAAACTGACGACAAAGGTTCTGTAGACTCTAAAACAAAAAGAATTTATACCCGTGACCAATTATTAGTTACTGGTATTTTAGACGGTGAGGAAGTTAGTTTTATTGTAAATCACTGGCCATCTCGTTCTGGAGGTGAAAAGAAAAGTAGTCCAAATAGAGAAGCAGCTGGAAGGTTAAATAGAAAAATTATTGATTCTTTATATAAAATTAACCCTAATGCTAAAATTATAACAATGGGAGATTTAAATGACGGTCCTTATAATAAGAGTGTTAAAAAAGAGGTTGGTGCAAAAGCATCTAAAGAAGAAGTAAAGCAATTTGGAATTTATAATCCAATGGAAAAAATGTCGCAAGACGGTATAGGAACTTTAGCTTATCGTGATTCTTGGGATTTATTTGACCAAATGTTATTATCAGAGCCTTACATTAGAAAAGATTTTAGTACATGGACATTCTGGAAAGCAGGAGTTTACAACAAACCTTTTTTAATTCAAAAAGAGGGTCCTTGGAAAGGTTATCCATTAAGAAACTCAAATGGAGTTCCAGGTTTTAGTGATCACTTCCCAGTTTATTTATATTTAGCAAAAGAAGTAAAATAAAAAAAACATAAAATCTTTAAAAGGTTAGTTGTGAATTATCATAGCTAACCTTTTTTATTTTTAGTAACTTTACTTTTTATTTATTAGAATATGGAAATAGCAAAACCGTTTAATTTAACTAAGTGGATTGAAGACAATAGACACCTTCTAAAACCACCAGTGGGTAACAAAAATTTATATATAAACTCTGGAGATTATATTGTTATGATTGTTGCAGGACCAAATGCAAGAAAAGATTATCATTATAATGAAACGGAAGAACTGTTTTACCAATTAGAAGGTAATATAACGGTTTATGTACAAGAAAACGGTGAGAAAAAAGCAATGCGTTTAGGTGCTGGCGATATGTTTTTATTACCTGCTAAAGTGCCACATTCACCTGTTAGAGAAGAAAATTCAATTGGGTTAGTAGTTGAAAGAAAACGTGAAGGACAAGAAATCCCTGATGGTTTGCTTTGGTTTTGTGATAATTGTAATGAAAAATTACATGAGGTTTATTTCGAGTTAAATGATATCGAAAAAGATTTTCTGTCTCATTTCAAGCATTTTTACGGCTCTAAAGAGTTAAGAACCTGTAAAAAGTGTGGAACAACTATGGAAACTGACGAAAGATTTGTTTCTAAAGAATCTTAGGTTTAGCCCACTTTTTTTAATCTCATTAATATTCAATATATTTGCACAAATATAACAAAAACAAGAAAAAAAGTTAAATATGTCAACAATAGCACAACAATTTGGAATGCAAGAAGCTTTAGCGCAATTAGGTGTAAAAGCAATAAATGAAGGAACTTCTACAGGAAGCGAGTGGTTTTCTAACGGAGAATTAATAGAAAGTTATTCACCAGTTGATGGTCAATTAATAGGAAAAGTAAAAGCGACTACTGCTGCAGATTATGAAAGAGTAATGCAGAGTGCAACAGCTGCATTTAAAACTTTTAGAGCAATGCCAGCTCCGCAAAGAGGAGAAATTGTTCGTCAATTTGGAAACAAATTAAGAGAATTAAAAGAACCTCTTGGAAAATTAGTTTCTTATGAAATGGGAAAATCTTTACAAGAAGGTTATGGAGAAGTTCAAGAAATGATTGACATCTGTGATTTTGCAGTAGGTTTATCTCGTCAATTAAACGGACAAACGATTCCTTCTGAGCGTCCTGGTCACGTAATGAGAGAACAATGGCATTCAATAGGAGTTGTTGGAATTATTTCAGCGTTTAACTTTCCAGTTGCTGTTTGGGCTTGGAATACTGCTTTAGCATGGATTTGTGGAGATGTTTGTGTGTGGAAAGCGTCGGAAAAAGCACCTTTATGTTCAGTAGCATGTCAAAATATAATTGCTGATATTTTAAAAGCAAATAATTTACCTGAAGGTATTTCTTGTATCATAAACGGAGATTATAAAGTAGGTGAAATGATGACTACTGATACACGTATTCCATTAATTTCTGCTACAGGTTCTACTAGAATGGGAAGAATTGTTGGTAAAACAGTTGCTGAGCGTTTTGGTAAATCGTTATTAGAATTAGGAGGAAACAATGCAATTATCATTACTCCAACTGCCGACTTAAAAGTAGTTGTTCCTGGTGCAGTATTTGGCGCTGTAGGAACTGCAGGACAAAGATGTACTTCTACAAGAAGATTAATCATTCACGAATCGGTTTACGATAAAGTAAGAGATGCAATCGTTGGTGCTTATGGGCAATTGACTATTGGAAATCCATTAGATCAAAAAAATCATATTGGACCGCTTATCGATAAAGATTCTGTAAATACTTATTTAGCGGCAATTGAAGCAGCTAAAGCAGAAGGTGGAAAAGTATTAGTTGAAGGAGGCGTTCTTTCTGGAGAAGGATACGAATCGGGTTGTTATGTAAAACCAGCTATTATTGAAGCTGAAAACCATTTCAAAATTGTACAACATGAAACCTTTGCTCCTGTTTTATACTTAATGAAGTATTCTGGAGATGTAGAGAACGCAATTGAAATTCAAAACGGAGTAGCACAAGGTTTATCTTCGGCTATTATGACAAACGAAATGAAAGAAGCAGAGAAATTCTTATCATTTGCAGGTTCAGATTGTGGAATTGCTAACGTAAACATCGGAACTTCTGGTGCTGAAATTGGTGGAGCATTTGGTGGTGAAAAAGAAACTGGTGGTGGACGTGAGTCTGGCTCTGATGCTTGGAAAGTATACATGAGAAGACAAACCAATACCGTTAACTATTCTGATCAATTACCTTTAGCACAAGGAATTAAGTTTGATTTGTAATTTTCAAACGAAATAATAATAAAAAGCCTGCTATTTTAATTTAGCAGGCTTTTTATTTAGTGTAATGTTATTGTTTAGTTACTTCGTTTTCTTCACGTATTGCGTTAAAATTACTATATGTTGGTTTTCTACACGACCTTCAATATGTTCAGCATTATCCCAAACTAATTTGATGTTGTGAACTGCAGCACCGCGTTTTGCTGTAAATCCTGCGCCTTTTACGTCTAAATCTTTAATTAGCACTACAGAATCTCCATCTTGCAAGACAACACCATTACTGTCTTTGTGAATAATTTTATTTTCGTCTTCCTCTTCGCCTTCACCTGTAGATTTTGCCCACTCTAAAGCTTCTTCATCTAAATACATCATGTCTAGTAAATCGTTCTTTTTTAAACGCGCAAGCATTCGCCAAGCAACGATTTGAACCGGAAGGTTTTCATTCCACATACTGTCATTTAAACAATGCCAATGTGTTGCATCCATATTTTCAGGATTCTCAATTTGATATACACATGTTTTACAAGCTAAGATAGAATGGTCTACACTTGCCGTTTCATGTGGTGCAACATTAAATAAAACTAAATCGTGCTCATTACCACATAATTCACATTTAGAATTGCTTCTGTCTTTTAATCTTTTTTCAACAACTACACTCATGGCTTATAAATTAAAACTCGCACCAATAGACAAGTTAAATTGGTTATTATATTTTTCAAACCCTTCAACGCGTGGTTTATATTGTGCTATTGGAAACTGAATTTCAGAATAAACTCCAAAGCCATCAGTAAAATAATAACGCGCTCCCATATGTGCCCCGAAGTTTTTAAGACCAATATTTAAACCTGGGTAAACATCAAATTTATCTTCTATACCAAAAACATCAGCAATATTTGCATTGAAACGAGCTCTTAAATCAAAACGTTCATCAACATTTGGCTTGTCTCCTGCGATATCTCTAACTCCTAATAAATAGATTGAAGAAAACCCAACCGACATATTTGTTCCAATTCCATAATCTAAAGACCCGGTAACCCCAGAACCTTGATCTTGGATATTAGCACCTAAATGAAGTTTTAAATCTCCTTTGCCAGTGAAAATCTGTGCGTTTGCTATACTTGTAAACAAAACAACTAATAGTAATATTTTTTTCATTTTTTAAATATTTTTGTTAATGCAAATATAAAACTTCCTATTTAATTACGCCCCATTTCATTAGGATATAAAACGTTTAAGGGCTCACTTTGCCAATATTCTTTTGTCTCGATATTTAAAATAGTTAAAGGACCTTTAAAAGCAGCCCCAGTATCTATATTCCATACACAAGCTTTATTTACAGGAACGGTTTCATAAATTCTAGTAACAGGAGTGTGACCTATGTATATTTCTTTATAAAGTTTAAATCTATCTGGATATAGATTATCTTCTATTGATAAATTTGGGTTTAAAGAAAGTGCAGTTTCCCAAAGCGTCCTGTCCCAATAAAAAAGAGGTTTAAAAAACTCAAATTCTACCCCTTTTAAATTAGTAAAACCAGCGTGTATAAATAGACGATTCTCTTCATCTATATAATAATCTTTTAGATTTTCTAAAAATGATATATGATGTTTTATTTTTTGAGCATCTATTTTTTTGTATGCATTAATAGTAGATTCTCCTCCATGTTTAAACCATTCATCATTGTAGGTTTTATTTTTTAAGTAGTTTAAAAGTAGATCATCATGATTTCCTTTTATAAAAACACAGTTTGAGTTTTTTTGAAGTTCTATTAAAAAATCTAACACTTCTGGAGATTCGCTCCAACCATCTACATAATCGCCTAAAAATATTAATCGATCAGTGGAGGTTAGGTTTATTTCATTAATAACTTCTTTTAAAGCTTTAAAACCACCGTGTATATCTCCTATTACAAACTTCCTCATATTGTTTTCTTAATGTAATTCAAAAATACATAAAAAACCATGTGTATCAAGGCTAAAGTTTAACAAAATAGGCAGAAAACCTGTAAAATGAATCTTTTATAACACCTTATTTTTGGAGTATCAAAAATAAGGTGTTATAAGTCCAAATTTATTATACCAAAACAAATAACAATGAAATTAGTAATTAAAAATAACCTTTAAATCTTTAAATCATGAAAAAAGCAATTTTATTTTTTGGAATCGTATTCGTTACATCTTCTTTAGTTTCTTGTACTACAGATGATTTAGATCAAAATTATAATGAATCAAGCGTTCAGTTTGAAGAAGAAATGAATGAAGGTTTGTTTCAAAAAGCTGGAGATACAATAGTAGCACCTGGAGTAACTCCTATGACTACTTCAGTTGCGGGTGACCCAATCTATAAACCAAAACAAGGGTAATTAAAAAGTAAAATCTATATATTTGTTTTAAATTTTTTTTAAAACATAAATATTGGATAAACTACTCTATATTTTTATAATTCTATTGTTTCTTGGGTGTTCTAATAAGAAGAATACCCAAGATAATGATTTTGAAGAGATAGATAAGTTAATTGCTTTGTCGCAAAATGACAACTTCAATAAGCCTCAAAAAGTTTTGTTTACTGATTCTGTTTATAGAAAACTGTTGGAGAAAAAAAACGACTCTTTGTTGAGAACAAAACTTTTTAGTGTAGCAAATAATTATTTTAATCTTTATGAATTAGAAAAATACAAAAAAACTTCTCAAGTATTGCTTGAGTATAGTGATATAGATAGTGATACTTTAAATATTGCAAAAGCTCAATTATATATTGGAGATTATTATTTTGAGAAAACTCAAAATGATAGCGCATTTATTTTTTATAAAAATGCAGAAGAACTTTTTTTAAGAATAAATGATAAAAAAAACTTAGCTAAAGTTATTCTTTATAAAGCGTATATTTTATTATATGAAAAAGATTTTTTGGGTAGCGAGGCGGCGACAATTAAAGCGTTAAGTTTGTCTGAAAACGATGAGGTTTTTAAATATGAGTGTTATGTTAATTTAGGAAGTTCATTATCAGGACTTGAAAATTATGAAAAAGCTCTAGAGTATCATCAAAAAGCTTTGTTTCAATGTGAGGAATTGAAAAAAGAATCCTTTTATGAAATTTTAAAAGCTCAGTCTTATAATAATATAGGTCTTGTTTATTTAAAGCAAAATAAATATAAAGAGGCAGAAATTAACTTTAGAAAAGGGTTAGATATTAAAGATATTGATAAAAAGTATTCATTAGTTTATGCTTCTTTATTAGATAACTTAGCTTACTCTAAGTTTAAGTTAAAAGATGCCGCCGCATTCATATATTTTACACAGGCTCTAAACGTTAGAGACAGTCTAGAAAATGCTTCAGGAATTATAAAAAGTAAAATACATTTAGCAGAATATTATTTAGCAAATAAAAATAAAACAAAAGCACTCGAATTAAATAAGGAAGCATATTTTTTAGCTAAAAAATCAAAATTCCATGAAGATGTATTACAGTCTCTTGATTTATTTAATAAAATTGAACCAGAAAAAGGTTTAGTCTATTCAAAAGAATATATAGCTCTTAGTGATAGTCTATATAAAGTAGAAAGAGAGACAAGAAATAAACTTGCTCGAATTGAATTTGAAACAGACGAAATTATTCTTGAAAAACAAATTTTAACAAAACAGCGTGCATTAATTATTTGTAGTTCATTAATTATTATATCTTTTGGTGTTTTATTGTATATTATTCTTTATCAAAGAAGTAAGCAAAAAGAACTTATCTTTGTACAAGAACAACAAGCTGTAAATGAAGAAATTTACAAGCTTATGATCAATCAGCAACTTAAGGTTGATGAAGTTAGAAATACAGAAAAAAATAGAATTGCAAAAGAACTTCATGATGGAATAATGAATAAACTTACCAGTACAAGGTTAAATTTATTTGTACTTACCAAAAGGAGAGATGAAGAAACAATTAAAAGTTGTATAGGTTACATTAATGACATTCAAAATATTGAAAAAGAAGTTCGTTCTATTGCACATGAATTAAATAATGATAAGTTTAGTGAAAAAAATAGTTTTAAAAGTATTTTTAAAGAGTTAATTGAAGATCAAAACAAACTATTTTCTGCAAAAACTGAATTTGATTTAGATAAAAACCTAAAATGGGATGTTATTGATGCTTCAATAAAAATGAATATTTTTAGAATTACCCAAGAAGCTCTAAACAATTGTAATAAATATGCAAAAGCTACTAATATATATGTAAAAATATATAAGAATGATTTTGAAAAAATTGTTCTTTCAGTTAAAGATAATGGAGTAGGGTTTAACCCAAACAAGAAGAAAAGCGGAATTGGATTAAAAAACATGAAAGAGAGAGCTGAATCTATGGGTGGCTTTTTTAAAATCTATTCTACAAAAAACGAAGGCACAACAATAATAATTGAATTCCCCCTAATCTAAAATTATTATCATGAAAAAAAAGGTTTCTATTTTTATGGTGGATGATCATCCATCAATGATTGAAGGATACAAAAGTATCCTGTCTTATAATGATTTAGGTTGCGAAATAGAAGTGTTTCCGGCCTATGATTGTGAATCTGCCTATAAAAAAATGGCAGAGTCTGAAGACATTTATGAGTTTGATATGATTTTTCTTGACTTAAGCCTTCCTCCTTATGAAGAAAAAGAGATTTACTCAGGAGAAGATTTAGCAGTATTTGCTAAAAAGAAATTTCCATTATCAAAAATAGTTATTTTAACTTCTCATGCAGAAGCCTTCATTTTATATAAACTTCAAAAGAAAGTTGCTCCACATGGTCTATTAGTAAAAAGCGATTTTACAGCAGAAGAATTCTTAAAGGCATTTGAAATGTTGTTAAATGATGATGTTTATATAAGTAAAACAGTTAATGAAAGTATTCAAGAATTACTTTCTAACGATATGTTTTTAGATGATTTTAACAGGCAAATAATTACTTTATTAGCAAGCGGAATTCAGTCTAAAAACCTTCCTAATCACATAAATTTATCTATGAGTGCCATAGACAAAAGAAAAGCACAAATAAAGGACTTCTTTTGTGTTCAAAAAGGAACAGATGAAGATATAATAAGAGAGGCTAAAAAGCATGGTTTTGTGTAAATTCATAAATATTTAACAAAATATATAGATTTATTGCAACTAAAATATTGTTTTTATATATAATTTCATATTTACAAAAAAGATAAAATTTTGTAAATATGAAATTATATTCAAAAATAGTTATTTCATTACTTGTGTTAAGTTTAATTTGGCTTTACCTAATATTAAACTTAGCATACTATACTTTTTTTCAAGAAGTTTATTTTTTTATGCCTAAAATAAATATAACTCTTCAGTTTAATATTGTTTATATACTTGGAATTATTATAAGTTTAGGTTATTTAAGCTTAATTTTTTTATATTCTAAATATAATAATTAGTTGTTATATTTCATTTTTCTAATAACCCGCATTACTTCTTTAAAAGAATTGTATGAGTTATGGTTAAACTTTTTTAAATAAGGCTTTGATTCTATTAATAAATCTTTTGCCTCTTCAAAACCATTTAAAAAACAAATCATAAAAATAGAAGGTAGGTTTTCCAAGTCTTTAAGCTCATTAAGACTTAATGCATTTCCTTTTTTTAACTTTTTTAATATAGATAAGTTGGAGTTATAAATATGATGTAACATTTTTCTATTAAATTGTGGAGGCTTAAATAACAATTCGGTGTTTATTTTATAATAGCCATTGTCAAAAAATGTAATTGTAACTTTTTCTAATGGATAGTAACTCGTTTTGTCGTTTATGCCTAAAGCAACATATTCAGTAATCGTAAAAGAATCATTATCAAAACTAATGTTTACATCATCTTGTGCAGAGTAAAAAAGCTTTACCTGTTCGTTTATAAGTTCTATATCAACTCTAGAGTAAAATACTTGGTCTCTTACTTTTTTCTTTACTCCGCTCCAGCAAACCACAAATAACTCTTTAAAAACATTATATTCTGAATGTAAATCTTTGTGTTTTACATTTACAAATTCTAGAACGCTATCAAGGGTGTTTTTAATACTATTTCTAGAATTGTTTTCAATACTAATAACAGTTTCAGCATTCATTTTTGAAAATGGAATTTTTTCTTCCGTAGGCATTGAGTTACTTCCCTTTCTAATAAAAACCGTATTTGCGGGTATTGTATGAATTCCTTTTTTAAAGAAAGAAACCGTATTTTTAGGTTTAATAGTAACTAAACCTAATACTTTTTCTTTACTTAATAATGGAAAAGGAACATTTTCATATTGAATTTTTGGTGGATTTTCTAAAAAAGCATTTACTAAATTTTGAATTCTACTATCATCATAAAAATCAACGCCAGTAATTTCATTCGCTTCATCTTCAACACCTACAACTATATAAGAATTATTTACAGGATTAGAATTAGAAAGGGCACAAATATGTTTTAAAAATTTTGACTTACCTTCACGAGTATGAAGATTTAGCTGTCTTTTTTTATCATAGAAACTATTCTCATCATTGTGAGTAAGCAAATTTTTTATCAATAAGCGTTTGTTGATCATTAAAAACAGATTATTTCTTAAAAATATAAAACAAAATCATAAAACACTCCTAAATTAAGCAATTGTTTGTTTTTTTTAACGGTATATTAACAATGAAGTAGCAAATAAATTTTCAATTTTGAAATGTTAATTTTTTTTACAAAATTTGACCCCTAAATTTAATGAAAATGGAAGAAAATACTGCTGCAATTGATATTCGTGCGATAAATGAAAAGATAGAAAGAGAAAGCGCATTTGTTGATTTATTAACCATGGAAATGAATAAAGTAATTGTAGGTCAAAAATACATGATCGAAAGATTACTCATTGGACTTTTAGGACAAGGACATATTTTACTAGAAGGTGTTCCTGGTTTAGCAAAAACGTTGGCAATTAATACTTTGTCACAAGCTGTGCAAGGTTCTTTCAGTAGAGTTCAATTTACACCAGATTTATTACCTGCTGATGTTGTAGGAACGATGATTTATAGTGTAAAAGACAATGATTTTACTATTAAAAAAGGTCCAATTTTTGCAAACTTTGTTTTAGCTGATGAAATTAATCGTGCTCCTGCAAAAGTACAATCGGCACTTTTAGAAGCCATGCAAGAAAAACAAGTAACTATTGGAGACACTTCATTTAAGTTAGATAAACCGTTTTTAGTAATGGCAACACAAAACCCTGTTGAGCAAGAAGGAACTTATCCTTTGCCTGAAGCTCAAATGGACCGTTTTATGTTGAAAACAGTTATAGATTATCCAAAAATGGAAGACGAGCGATTAGTTATTCGTCAAAATTTAAGTGGCGAGTATACTAAAGTAAACCCGGTTGTTTCTGTAGAACAAATTCTTAGAGCGCAACAAGCGGTTCGTGAAGTGTACATGGATGAAAAAATTGAAAAATATATTTTAGATATCATTTTCGCTACTCGTTATCCAGAAAAATACAATTTAGAAAGTTTAAAACCATTAATTAGTTTTGGTTCTTCACCTCGTGGAAGTATTAATTTAGCGATTGCGGCTAAATGTTATGCATTTATTAAAAGAAGAGGTTATGTTATTCCAGAAGATGTACGTGCTGTTGTCCACGATGTTTTACGTCACAGAATTGGAATTACCTATGAAGCTGAAGCTGAAAACGTAACTTCGGTTGATATTATTAATAAGATTGTAAACGAAATTGAAGTACCTTAATAAGTGACAAGGTAAAAGGTAAAAGGGATTAGTGAAACATCTATTGCCTATAGCCTATTGCCTAATGCCTCAAAAAAATGGATACTAAAGAAATTCTTAAAAAAGTTCGAAAAATAGAAATCAAAACCCGAAGATTGAGCGATCATATCTTTTCGGGAGAATATCATACGTCTTTTAAAGGACGAGGAATGACTTTTTCTGAAGTTAGACAATATCAATATGGCGATGATGTAAAATCAATTGACTGGAATGTTACTGCTAGAACAAACGAGCCTTATGTAAAAGTTTTTGAAGAAGAACGAGAATTAACCATGATGTTGATGGTAGATTGTAGTGGTTCGGAAATTTTTGGAACTAAAAACCAATTTAAAAGCGAAATCATTACCGAAATTGCAGCAACTTTGGCTTTTTCATCAACAAATAACAATGATAAAGTAGGTTTAATTTTATTTTCAGATCAAATAGAATTGTTTATTCCGCCTAAAAAAGGAAAATCTCACGTCTTACGCATCATTAGAGAATTAATTGAATTTCAACCTAAAAGCAGAAAGACTGATTTAGCTCAAGCTTTGAAGTTTTTATCGAGCGTAATGAAAAAGAAAGCGATTGTGTTTTTAATTTCAGATTTCATGGTTAATAATTATGAAAAAACTTTAAAAATTGCTGCTAAAAAACACGATTTAACCGGAATTAGGGTTTATGATGAACGCGAAAAGTCAATTCCAAATTTAGGAATTGTAAACATGCTTGATGCCGAATCTGGAGAAATTATGTTAGTTGATACAAACTCTAAAAGTGTTCGTTTGGCTTATGAAAAAGAATATGCAGATAATGTAAAATATTTTTCAGAAATGTTCTCAAAATCAGGAGCAGGTGTTTTAAGCTCTAGGGTTGATGAAAGTTATGTAACCAAGTTATTAGGTTATTTTAAAGCAAGAAATTGAGAATTTAGAGAAAAGAGAAAAGATAATGAAACCAAATAAAGATTTCTATAGTATTACTTTAATTAAAATGATTTTGTCACATCGAGCGAAGTCGAGATGTCTCATGTTTTTATTTTCCTTAATAAGCACAATTTCATTCTCTCAATCAATCACTTCTTCTGTAGATTCTACTCAAATAAAAATTGGCTCACAGTTCAATTTAACTATTAAAGCCAATGTTTCTAAAACAGATAAAGTTGTTTTTCCTGATGGAAAACTTTTCGGCGTTTTAGAAGTCTTAGAATCGTATCCAATTGATTCTATAAAATCAAATGATAAATTAGAACTAATAAAAAAATACGGATTAACTCAATTTGATTCTGGAAGATACGTACTCCCAAAATTAGCAGTATTAATAAACAATAAAACCTTTAGAACCGACTCTTTCGCAATTGTTGTAAATGATGTTGTCGTAGACACAATTAAACAACAAATGTTTGATATTAAACCAATTATTAAAGTGGAAAAACCGACTAGTTATTGGTGGTTATATGCTATTTTAATCTTAATTGGTTTGGCATTAATTGGTTACGGAGCTTATTATTTCATTAAGAAACGACAAAATAAAAAGAATGAAGCAGAAGCTATTTTATTTGCTTCGCCAATTGAAAAAGCAATAGCGGAATTAGAAGTATTAGAAAAAAAATCACTTTGGCAAAAAGGAGAAACAAAAGCGTATTATTCTGAACTAACTGATATTACCAGAAATTATATTGAAGAAGTAATTGAAATTCCTGCAATGGAAAGTACATCTAATGAATTGTTTGATGCTTTGAAAGTTTCAGTTCGTAAAAAAAACATAAAAATAAGTGCTGATACTTTAGCAAAATTTAAAAGAGTAATGGAAACGTCTGATTTGGTGAAATTTGCCAAATCAAAACCATTAGATTTTGAAATTGAAAATGATAAAAACACGATTAATACCTTTTTAATTTCATTAGATAAAGCCATTCCAAGAACAGAAGAAGAAACAGAAAACTTATTTGCAGAAGAATTAAAACGTAAAAAAGAACGTTCACAAAAATTACAACGTATTTTTATTCCTTTAACTTTAGTTGGAATTATTTTATCTATAATTCTTGTCTTTTTAGGAGTTACAAAAGGAATGGATTTCTTAAGAGATAATATTATTGGCCACAGTACAAAATCGATGTTAGAAGATGAATGGGTAACATCAGATTATGGAGATCCAGCAATAATTATATCAACACCAAAAGCATTAACAAGAAATACAGATGCTCGTATTTTAAATAATCTACCAGAAAATGTAAAGTCAACTAGTACTTTCTTTTACGGAAGTATATTAGATAATTTTTCAGTTGTTTTAAGTACCACTTCTTTTAAAGACTCGGTTCAAGGTTCATTAGATATGGTTTTAGAACAAGATTTAAAACAATTAGAATCTTTTGGAGCTAAAAATATAGTTGTAAACACTGGAGATTATGAAGATCCAAAAGGGTTAACAGGAAAAAAATCGGAAGGAACATTTACCGTTTTAGATCCAATTTCTAAAGAAGATATTAAAATGTATTATTCCATTTTAGTGTTTTCTCAAGGAACCGGAATCCAAGAGTTAATATTGGTTCACAAATTGGAAGATGAAAATGCAGCTGAAATAATGAAACGAATTGTTGAATCGATTGAGTTAAGAAAAGTAGTTAAATAATGAAGAACATCACATTTTTACATCCCGAATTTTTTTGGTTGTTTTTGGTTCTTCCAATTGCAATTGCTTGGTATTGGTTTACAAACAAAAAACAACGAGCAACACTTAAAATAAGTTCAATAAAATCATTCAAAGGCAGCGCAACTCTAATTGCTAAGCTACAACCATTATTGTTCGTTTTACGAATGTTGGCCTTAAGTGCAATTATTGTAGCCTTAGCAAGACCAAGAAGTGTAGATGTTTCTTCAAAATCTAGAACGACAAAAGGAATTGATATTGTCATGGCAATTGATGTTTCGGGAAGTATGTTGGCAAAAGATTTAAAACCAAATCGTTTAGAAGCTTTAAAAAGAGTTGCTGCAGAATTTGTTGAAGACAGAATAAATGATAGAATTGGATTGGTAGTTTATGCAGGAGAAAGTTATACAAGAACTCCAGTTACATCTGATAAAACAGTAATTCTTCAGTCGTTAAAAACAGTAGAATATGACGATTCAATTATCGCTGATGGAACCGGAATTGGTGTTGGATTAGCAACAGCAATTAATCGAATTAAAGACAGTAAAGCAAAAAGCAGAATTATTATTTTATTGACTGATGGAGTAAATAATTCGGGAACTATTGATCCAAGAATGGCTGCTGATATTGCAAAAGAATACGGAATTAAAGTGTATACTATTGGAATTGGAACAAATGGAATGGCTCCTTTTCCATACGCAAAAGCTCCAAATGGTAAGTTCTTGTACCAAAACATGAAAGTAGAAATTGACGAAAAGTTAATGAAGGAAATTGCCAAAACTACTGACGGGAAATATTTTAGAGCAACAAGTAATGCTAAATTAAAAGAAATTTATACCGAAATTAATAAACTAGAAAAAACAGAAGTAGAAGAAAAAAAATACTTTAATTACGATGAGAAATACCAACCATTCGTTTGGCTTGCATTATTCTTATTATTTATTGAAGTGCTTTTAAAGAACACTATTTTCAAAGGTTTAGTTTAAATTAGAAATTGAAACGATGTATCATCAATTAGAAAATCCACAATATTTATACTTGCTATTAATAATTCCATTATTAGTAGTTGTTTTCTTGTTTCAATTGTTTTGGAGAAGAAAAAAAAGAGCAGAATTTGGCGATTTAGAATTGGTTCAACGATTAAGTCCAGAAGCTTCTAGTTTTAAACCAGTTTTAAAGTTTGTAACCTTATCACTTGCTTTAGTTTCGATAATTATTGCTTTGGTAAACCCAAAAATTGGAACTAAAATGGAAACGGTAAAACGTCAAGGAATTGATATTGTTTTCGCTTTAGATATTTCAAAAAGTATGTTGGCCGAAGACATTGCGCCTAATCGTTTAGAAAAATCAAAACAATTAATCTCTAGTATCATCAGTACTTTAGGTAACGATAGAGTTGGAATTGTGGGTTATGCAGGTAGCGCTTATCCGGTTTTACCAATGACAACCGATTATAGTATTGCTAAAATGTATTTACAAAATATGAATACAAATATGGTTTCTTCGCAAGGAACGGCTTTAAACGATGCTATTCGATTGTCTGAAACCTATTTTGATGCTGTCGATACAAGTAAATTAATCATTTTAGTTTCAGATGGAGAAGATCACGGAGCAGATTCTGATGCAGGAAGTGAATTGGCTAAAGAAAAAGGGATTAAAATTATAACCATGGGTGTTGGTACCGAAAGTGGCGGACCAATTCCAATTAAAAACGATAGCGGTTCTCTTTCAGAATATAAAAAGGATAGTAAAGGTGAAACGGTTATTACCAAATTAAACACTGATATTTTAGAGAAAATCGCTAAGAATACAAACGGTGGTTATATTGCAGGAAATAACACTAAAGAAGCTTTAGGTCGATTAAAAAATGCAATGGACAACATTGAAAAAACTGAGTTTGAAACAGAACAAATTGCTGAATATCAAACCCAATATCAATGGTTTCTAGCAGTTGCTTTTTTCTTAATCTTACTTGATGTTTTCTTTTTCGAGAAGAAAACAACTTGGATTCAAAAACTAAATTTATTTAATAAGAAGTAAAATGGAAAAGATAACAGTAGCTTTAGTTTTGTTTATTACATCAGTACTTTTTAGTCAAAATAAAGACCAAAATTTATATGATGGTACAACAGCTTTTGAAGCAAAAGAGTATGTGAAATCTGAGTCTAATTTAAGAGTTTCACAATCAAATAATGCGGATAAAAAAGCAGTTGCAAACTACAATTTAGGAAATAGTATTTACCGCCAAAATCAACCCTCAGAAGCAAAATATAAATTTGCATCTGCGGTTGAAGTTGCCAAAACAAAAGAAGAAAAGCATAAAGCATTTCATAATTTAGGAAATACATTTATGTTGGAAAAAAATTATCAAGGAGCTGTCGATGCTTATAAAAACGCATTACGCAATAATCCGCTAGACGATGAAACACGTTATAACTATGCTTTAGCTAAGAAAAAATTAAAAGAAAATCCTCCAAAAGACGATAAGAATAAAGACAAAAATAAAGACAAGGATAAAGATAAAAAAGACCAAGACCAAAAAGACAAAGATAAGAAAGATCAAGATAAAAAGGACGACGGTAAAGATAAGAAAGACGACAAGAAAGAAGGTGAAGATAAAAAGGACAAAAATGACAATGGAGATGAAGATAAAAAAGAGCAACCTAATCCAAAACCTTCTGGAGCAAATAAGCAACAAATAGAAAATTTACTTAATGCAGTAAACAATTCTGAACAAAAAATACAGGATAAGATAAATGCAAAAAAAGTAAAAGCTAGTCCGGTTACGAACGAAAAAGATTGGTAGAAAGAAATAGAAATCCACGCGATTGATAAAATGAAAAAGACAGTAATATTTATAGTTTTCTTTTTAACTTCCTTACTTCAAGCTCAAGTAAAATTTGAGACTAAAGTAAGCAAGAATACAGTTGGTTTAAACGAAAGAATTCAGGTTCAATTTTCTGTAAATGAAGATGCAGATAATTTTCAAGCGCCAAGCTTTGATGGTTTTACTTTAGTTGGAGGACCATTTCAATCTCGAAATTTCTCATGGATAAACGGTGTAAAATCATTTAGTCTTAGTTATTCTTACATTCTACAACCTACTCAAAAAGGAGTTTTAACTATTAAACCGGCAACGATTGAGTACGACGGAAATATTTTAAAATCAGCTCCTGTAAAAGTAACAGTAACCGATGCTATTCCTGTTCCAAAAGACCCCAATAGTCCAGATTATGTTGCAGGAGAAGGCGTTCATTTAGTAGCTGAAATTTCAAATTCAAATCCATATATGAACGAACCTTTAACGGTTGTTTATAAGTTGTATTTTGATCCAAGATTTATTATTCGAAATGTAAAAGAACTTAAAAACCCTAAGTATAATGGTTTTTGGAGTCAACATATCGACATTCAAAAATTAGAAGCTGTCGAAGCTACTTATAATGGGCAAGACTATGCAATGGTGATGTGGCGAAAAGTAATTTTATATCCGCTTGAAGCAGGAAACAAACCAATAGAACCACTTTCTATTAATCTAGAAATTCAAGTTCCTTCTGGTAGAAGAAACATGTTTGGACAGCAATCGTATCAATTAACGACCAAAACAGTTACGGCTGGTTCAAAAACCATTAATGTAAAACCGCTTCCTGAAAATGGTAAACCAGCCGATTTTAAAGGTGCGGTAGGTAATTTTACATTTAAAGTAAAACCATCAAAAACAAAGTTAAAAACAGGAGAATCGTTAGACTTAGAAATAGCGGTTTCAGGAAATGGAAATTTAAAATTATTAGATTTACCAAAAACCGAATTTCCAAGTGCTTTTGAAGTATTTGACCCGCAACATAAAGAAGAAGTAAAAACTCCTTTATCTGGAATGAACGGTAAAATTTCTGATACTTATACAATTGTTCCTCAGTTTAAAGGAAAATATACGATTCAACCTATAACTTTCAGTTACTTTGATTTAGGTTCAAAAATGTATAAAACCATAACTTCTGAAGAAATTACGATTGATGTTTTAGATAATCCAAACTTTACGGCAAATACAAATGCAGTTGCATCTAATAAAAAAGAAGTTGTTAAAAATAACGTTTTTCAATTCATAAAATTAAATTCTAAATTCGAATCGGTTACTAAAAAAGATTTCTTAGGTTCAAATTTATTCTATTCTTTATTGTTTGCACCTTTACTTTTAATTCCAATTATCATTTTGGCTAAGAAGAAAAAAGAAGCCATTGATGCAGATGTTTTTGGCAATAAAATTAAAAGAAACAATCGTTTAGCTAAGAAATTCTTAGCAGACGCTAAAAAACAAATGGGTAATAAAGTGCCTTTTTATATGGCAATGGAAAAAGCATTACACAATTTCTTGAAGGCAAAATTGCATATTGAAACTTCAGAAATGAGTAAAGAAAATATTCAAGAAATGTTGCACGATAAACAAGCAAATAAAAATGATGTAGCACAATTTATGCAATTAATGAACGATTGCGAGTTTGCTCGTTACACGCCGTCATCTGATGTTGCAATGCAAAAAGATTACGACAAAGCTGTTGAAATAATTTCTGAACTTTCAAAACAACTATAATATGAAGACTATACTAAAAAGCATTGTTTTTATTTTACTTTCAACAGTTGTTTTTGCAAACGAACCTGACGAAGTAAGCAAAGCATTTGCTAATGCTAACGATTTGTATAAAAAAGAAAATTACGAAGCAGCAGCAGCTAAATATGAGTTCATAAATTCGAATTTGAAAGTAGAATCTGCCGAATTGTATTTCAATTTAGGAAACTGCTATTACAAACTAGACAAAATAGCGCCAGCAATTTATAATTTCGAAAAAGCGTTATTGTTCAGCCCAAATGATGAGGTTGTTAAAACCAATTTAGAATTTGCACAAAAAAAAGCCATTGACGATATTAAAAATGTTCCAGAAGTGGGTATTTCAAAAGCCATTTATGCATTTGTAAACACATGGCATTACGATTCTTGGGCTTGGACTGCAGTAATCATGTCGCTATTATTTTTACTCTCTTTTTTAGGGTATTACTTTGGGAATACAACACTAATTAAACGAATATTCTTTACTGCAATGTTTGTGTTTTTAGTTGGAATTTTAATCACCGTTTCAGCGGCTTTTTTACAAAAACAAAACGATGTAACTACAAAACCTGCCATTGTATTTAGTTCAGCGGTTAACGTAAAAGCAGAGCCCAAAAGCAGCTCAGAAGACGTGTTGGTTTTACACGAAGGAACAAAAGTATTTGTTTTGGAAACCTTAGATAATTGGAAAAAAATTCAATTGACAGATAAAACCCAAGGTTGGATAGAAAAAGACGCAATTAAGGAGTTGAAGTAATTTTAATTTGTTTTGAAATTGAAAGTATTTAAGAAAAATGGTTTTCCGGAAATATTAATAAAAGAAACTTCTTTTGATATAAAAGCAGTTGATTATTGGGAATTTAGAAGTTTTAATTTTAACGAAATTAAATCAATAGATATAATTAATCCTCAAAATACTTGGTATAACAAACTATATTTTGTTTTATCATTAACTGCAAGAATTTTTGCAAAAGAAGACCCGTTAATTCTTAGAGTAATTAAAAAGAATGACGGTATTTGGGATTATAATTTCAATAATGAATATAATTCTGAATTTAGAAAAGCTATTAAAATTATAAAAGAGAAATTATTATAAATGTTTTTATTCAATTTCAACTTATTCCTGCTCACTGTCTTCTGAATACTGTAAACCTTTCTCATACCATTCTTCAATTTGCGGATAAACAAAAGCTGAAATTTCTTTAGTTGGGTTGTAAAAAATTGACTCATCAAGAGTTTCTTGTTTTGCCAACATATTGTTTACATTGATTTTTTCAAACAATAAAATAACAATACTCAAAGCTAATATGGTTTTTAGAACACTAAATCCCGCACCTGCTAATCGGTTAATCCAACCTAAATATGCAAAATCAACAATTTTAGTCAGCAATTTAGCCGAAAGATGAATTACAATTACAACAGCAATAAAAGTTAAGGCAAAAGCAGTTATTTCTATGTATTTTGGATCCCAACTTACTTTTGTTTCTATAACCGCTCTTACAATATGCGAAAACTTTATGGCCACAAAAATCCCAACGACTAAAGCAAGAAGTGAGGCAACTTCAACGAAAAGTCCGTTTTTTAACCCTTTGTAGATAGCATAACTTAATAATACAGCGAAAATAATATCAATAAAACTCATAAAAAAGAAAATAAATGAAAGAACAAAGATAAAAGAATAAACGAAAGTCAATTTACTATCTTTGCAACTTCAAAAACAAGAAAAAAAGAAAAGTCTTTTCTCTTTTCTCTTTTCTCTTTCATCTAAAAATAAAATGTCAAGAGACGAACAACTTAAAGAACGCTGGGACAAAGTAGTAAAATTGCTTTCTGATAAATTTGCCGATGGCGATGTATTAGACCTAGACGCTATTATATATTTAATTGGAGTACAAGAATTAGGGAAATTCAATGCAGAGTTTAAAAAAGACGAAAAAATAAACTTAATGCACATTGCTATTTGTAGAGTTCTAGAGCCTTATGGATATTATGAATTTGAATACTTCGATAACGAAGGTTGGCCTCATTATGCAGTAAAAGAACAATTACCGCCACTAAAAGCAGGTGAACAATCTATTTTAATGAAAGACGCTATTGTAAGTTATTTCATAGAAAAAGAATTAATTGAGTAACTCGTAATTGGCAATTAGACAAAACTAATTACTAATCACTTTTTACTAATGACTAAAAAAGATTAAATTTGCACCTTTATAAGCAAGAACGATGATTGATCAGATTAAAAAACACATTGAAGAAGTAAACGCTTTTCAAGCCGATAATAAAGAAAAAATTGAAGAGTTTAGAATTAAATTTTTAGGAAGCAAAGGTCTTTTAAAAGAGTTATTTGCCGAATTTAAAAATGTTCCAAACGAAATGAAAAAGGAATTCGGACAAGTAATCAATCAGTTGAAAACTTCTGCCGAAGAGAAAGTAGCTTCTTTACAAGATCAAATCGAAAGTAAGGAAGAATCTAAAGGAATTTATGGCGATTTAACGCGCCCAGGTTATCCATTAGAATTAGGTTCTCGTCATCCAATTTCAATTGTAAAAAATCAAATTATTGATATCTTTTCAAATGTGGGTTTCAACGTTTCTGAAGGTCCAGAAATTGAAGACGATTGGCATAATTTTACTGCGTTAAACTTGCCAGAATATCACCCAGCGCGTGATATGCAAGATACTTTCTTTATTCAAACTAATCCAGATACGTTATTGCGTACGCACACATCATCTGTGCAAGTGCGTTACATGGAAAACAACAAACCGCCTATTAGAACGATTTCTCCAGGTAGAGTTTTCCGTAATGAAGCAATTTCTGCTCGTTCGCATTGTATTTTCCATCAAGTGGAAGGATTGTATATTGATAAAGACGTTTCTTTTGCCGATTTAAAACAAACGTTATTGCACTTTACGAAAGAAATGTTTGGAAAGTCAAAAATTCGTCTAAGACCTTCTTATTTCCCGTTTACAGAACCAAGTGCTGAAATCGATATCTATTGGGGTTTAAAAACTGAGACTGATTATAGAATTACAAAAGGTACAGGTTGGTTGGAAATTGGTGGTTGTGGAATGGTTGACCCAAATGTTTTAAAAAACTGCGGAATCAATCCAGAAGAATATTCAGGATTTGCATTTGGTATGGGAGTAGAGCGTATAGCAATGCTTTTGCATCAAATTGGCGATATAAGAATGTTTTTTGAAAACGACGTTCGTTTCTTACAACAATTTAAGTCAAGCATCTAAAATGAAAGCAGATATAGTTATCCCAAAAGTGGAAAATGTTCATATTGTAGCAATACAAGAATGGAGCGATGATTTTCAAGAAAATTGCTGGTATGCTTATTTGTTAAACGCTACGAAGGAACCATTAGAAACAGCAATGATTGTTTCTCGCGCCTATGGTTTAATTGATGGAGAAATGAGAAATACAATGTCTCTTCGTCATGCATTTGCGAAAGTGGAGCCAGAGTCAGCAGTAAGAATTGAATTTCTTGAAAACAACTTATTGCAATTGAATAATGAATTTATGTTGTCGTATTTTATTGGTAACAAAATGTTCGATAAAAAATTTATTTTTACAACCAATTCTATCAACGAAAAAGGACAATCTGATTTACCTGTTATTAAGAAGCGTGGCGTAATGGCGGTGTAAATTATAAAATAGAATTGCTAAACTCATATTAATTCCTCAATTTTATAGTTTATTTAAAACTACAAAATGAGGAGTTTTCTTTTTTCTATCCTTTTTATAACAAGCGCTTCGTTTGCACAAGATTTTGCTAAATACGTAAACCCATTTATTGGAACAGGCGGACACGGACATACTTTTCCAGGAGCAACTGTTCCTTATGGAATGGTTCAATTATCTCCAGATACTCGAATCGATGGAAGTTGGGACGGTTGTTCGGGTTATCATTATTCAGATAATTTAATTTATGGCTTTTCGCATACTCATTTAAACGGAACTGGAGTTTCTGATTATGGTGATATCATGTTGATGCCAACAATGGGCGAATCTTCATTCGATAATAGAGTGTATTCTTCAACATTTTCTCATGCTAACGAAAAAGCTTCTGCAGGATTTTATGGCGTAAAATTAGATAAACACAATATTGATGTTCGATTAACAACATCTACAAGAGTTGGTTTTCATGAATACACTTTTAACAAAGCTGGTCAAGCCAATATTATTTTAGATTTGAATCACCGTGATAAACTATTAGAGGGGCAAGTTCGGTTTATCGATGATAAAACTATTGAGGTTTTAAGAAGAAGTGAAGCTTGGGCAACGAATCAATACGTGTACGCTAGAATTGAATTTAATGTGCCAATGAAAATCACCAATGAAAGAATGAATTTTAAAGGCGTAAAAGGAGATTATCACGGAACAGAACTTGCTTTAAGTTTTTCTAAGAATGTCAAAAAAGGAGAAAAAATATTGGTAAAAGTATCACTTTCGCCAACAAGTTATGAAGGTGCCAAATTAAACAGTTCCGAAATCAAACATTGGAATTTTGAAAAAGTAAAGAAAGATGCAGAAGCACTTTGGAATAAAGAATTATCTAAAATTGAGGTAACTTCTGATGATGAAGATAAGTTAGCCATTTTCTACACGGCTTTATACCATACGATGATGCAACCGAATATTGCACAAGATGTAGACGGAAAATATCGCGGTAGAGATAACCAGATTCACACTGCAGAAGGCTTTGAGTATTACACGGTTTTTTCACTTTGGGATACGTTTAGAGCTGCGCATCCATTGTATACCTTAATTGATAAAAAACGAACTTCAGATTATATCAATACGTTTATAAAACAATACGAACAAGGTGGAAGATTGCCTGTTTGGGAATTGGCTTCTAATGAAACCGATTGTATGATTGGCTACCATTCTGTATCGGTAATTGCAGATGCAATGGCAAAAGGAATTAAGGGTTTTGATTATGAAAAAGCGTTTGAAGCGAGTAAAGCATCAGCCATGAGAGATGTTTTAGGATTAGAAGCCTATAAGAAATACGGGTTCATTTCTATTGATGATGACCATGAAAGTGTTTCTAAAACCGTGGAATATGCGTATGACGATTGGTGTATTGCGCAAATGGCACAAATTTTAGGCAAAACGGAAGATTATAATTATTTCATGAAGCGTTCTCAAAATTGGAAAAACCTTTTCGATTGGGAAACAGGCTTTATCAGACCAAAGAAAAACGGAGGTTGGGACAAACCTTTCGACCCAAGAGAAGTCAATAATAATTTTACCGAAGGAAACGCGTGGCAATACACATTTTTTGTGCCACAAGATATTGTAGGAATGATTGAAGCGTATGGTGGAAATGATAAGTTTGAAGCCAAATTAGACGAAATGTTTAACAGCGAAAGCAAAACCACAGGAAGAGAACAAGTAGATGTTACCGGATTAATTGGTCAATATGCTCACGGAAACGAACCAAGTCACCACATGGCATATTTGTATAATTATGTGGGTAAACCAGAAAAAACGAATGAAAAAGTAAAATACATTTTAGATAATTTCTATAAAAATACACCAGATGGTTTAATAGGAAACGAAGATTGCGGACAAATGAGTGCTTGGTATGTGCTGAGTTCGATGGGAATTTATGATCTGAGACCAGGTGATATTTTGTGGGAAGTCAACGAACCATTTATAAAGAATATAAAAGTAAGTGTTGATGGAAAAAACCCAGAATATATAAATCAACCATTTGAAAAAACTAGAATTTTACCACAGTTTTCTATGGAACCTCAAGAGAAAGTATTTTTCCCATCTATAATTCCAGTTCCAGTAATTGAAGCAGAAAGTAAATCATTTAAAGACAAAATGATAGTTCAGATTAAAGGTTCGAAACAATTTAACCAAAAAATTTATTATCGAATTTATGATGATTCAAAAGAAGTTCCGTCATTTATTCCGTATTCTGAAGCATTTGAAATTAGTAAATCTTCAAAAATTGAAGCATATATAGAAGAAATGGCTGGTGGAAAGCCACCAAGAAGTAATACTATTTCTGCACAATTCTTTAAAAAACCAAATAACTTTACAATCGAAATTAAATCGAAATTCAATTCACAATATCATGCAGGTGGTTCTGACGGTTTACTAGATGGAATTTTTGGTAATGAAAACTGGCGAAAAGGCGAGTGGCAAGGATATCAAAACCAAGATTTTGAAGCAACTATTGATATGCAAGTTGTAAAAAACATTTCTGAAATTAGGTCAAATTATTTGCAAGACACACGTTCATGGATATTGATGCCAACTAAAGTAGAGTATTACATTTCAGATGATAACATCAAGTTTACAAAAGTGGGAACGGTTGAAAATTCTGTGGATCCAAAAGAATATGAAACTGTGATAAAATCATTCGATTTAAAGTTTACACCTCAAAAAGCAAGATATATTAAAGTTATTGCAACCAATTTTGGAAAACTTCCCGAATGGCATCAAGGTTTTCCATCAAACGGAGATGCTTTTATTTTTATTGATGAGGTAACTGTTAATTAAAATATTTTGGTTTAATTTTTGCAGTGCTTATTTAAAAATATATTTATGAAAAGGTTTCTCTTGTTTCTTCTTTTTACTACTACTTTAAGTAATGCACAAGTTGTTTTTGAACCTACTCTTTCTGAGGCTTTTAAAAAAGCTAATGAACAAAATAAACCTGTTTTCATTGAGTATTACAATTCAGAATGTTCGGTTTGTAAACGTTTGGGAGATTTACTAAAAAACGATTCTCTAGTGTACACGTATTACAATAAGAAATTCATCAATTATGCTATGAATACAAACGATTCATTGTCAGTTGAAGATAATATTTTTATTACAAATGCCAACCTTCATTTTGAAAGTGTACCCATACTTTTGTATTTTGATAAAAATAAAAACTTCTTGCATCATACAGGAGTAAATGTTGATGCGGCTTCAATTGTTAATGAAGGAAAAAAAGCAACGCTGTCGGATTATAATTCTTCGGGATTAAAAGCGAAATATGACGCAGGTGATCGTTCTGTAAGAACTTTATATGCTTATGCCGATTTTTTAATTGTAACTAAAAACGAAAAACTACTAAATAAAGTTGCTCAAGAACTTTTTAATTCTTTTAAAGAAGAAGAATTAATAACAAAAAAAAGTTATATCGTTTTAAAGCAAGTTGTACATACTACTGAAAACGGATTTTTTCAATTTTGGATGGAGCATTTAGACGATTTGAAAGGTTTTGAAAGTGGCCATAAAGAAGGAATGGAAAAAGAAGTTCTAAATAAAATTGTGTTAAAAGAACTTAGTGACCCGTTAATAAAAAAATGGGACGACAAAAAGAAAGAAACCTTTAAAAAGTACATTCTTGATTTAAAAATAACAAATAATCCAAATGTTTATTTTGAATAAGCTTTTTGTGAAAACTATTCTTTATACGGAATTAGTAATGACCAAACTATTGAAATTACTAAAATTCCACCTACAACTCCAAGAGAAACCATTGATGAAATATGAAACAACGGAGCAATAATCATTTTTACACCTATAAATGTTAAAATAAGCGCTAATCCGTAATGCAAACGGCTAAACATATACATGAAGTTGGCCAAAAGAAAATAAAGCGAACGAAGCCCTAAAATAGCAAATATGTTGGATGTGTATAAAATAAACGGATCATCAGGTGCAATGGCAAAAATTGCAGGAATACTGTCAACAGCAAAAAGCAAATCGGTAAATTCAATTATAACAACAACAACAAAAAGTGGAGTAGCCATTTTTAACCCGTTTTGTATTGTAAAAAACTTATCACCATCAAAATTCTTACTTACTGTAAAAAGTTTATGAACTAACTTTGAACCTGGGCTTTTTGAGAAATCTTTATCGCCATCGTCTTCACTATGACTAAACCACGATTTGATTCCGGCAACAATTAAGATAACACCAAAAATAGTTAGTAAATAATTAATTTTTACTAAATGACCAAAAAGCTCCATTTCTGGTAAATACGTGTAATTTAAAATCCAAACCCCAGTAAAAATAAATATAGCTCTAAAAAACAAAGCTCCGAGTACTCCCCAAAATAACACTTTGTGTTGCGCTTCTTTAGCGACATTGAAATATCCAAAAACTAAAATGAATACAAAAAGATTATCTACAGAAAGTGCTTTTTCTATCCAATAGGCTCCTTGAAATTGCATGAATTGTTCTGCACCCAAATAATAATAAATAATTCCACTAAAACCCATTGCTAATGAAATCCAAGTTGCTGACCAAAGTGCAGCTTCTCTATTAGATATTGCGTGACTTTTTTTGTTTAAAACACCTAAATCTAGCAATAACATTGCTATGATTACAACTGAGAATATTCCTAAAATTACAGGATGATTTATTAAATGGTCCATAGATTACTTTTTTACAAATTTACTACATGATTTTTTCTCCAAGGCAAGATGTTTTAATTGGCTGAAAATCAGTGTTTTATAAAGAATTGTCAAAAAACAAAAAACAGACTAACTTTTTGAATTTCAAATTGTTAAGTCTGTTTTTGTATATGACGACTAATTTCGAAAAAAATTAATCTAATTTATCTGCTAGTTTTTTAAACACAGCTTTTGGCTCTTTTCCTTCATATAAAATAGCATAAACAGCATCAATAATTGGCGTTTTTGCTCCGTGCTTTTGATTTAACAAATAAGCACTTTTAGTTGCGTAATACCCTTCAGCCACCATACTCATTTCCATTTGTGCCGATTTTACAGTGTATCCTTTGCCAATCATGTTTCCAAACATTCTATTTCTAGAAAAAACAGAATAGCCTGTTACTAATAAATCACCTAAGTAAGCCGAATTATTAATGTTACGTTTCATTTTATGAACTTTACTAATGAATTTTTTCATTTCGCGAATTCCATTACTCATCAAAACCGATTGAAAGTTATCTCCATAACCTAAACCATGTGCAATACCAGCAGAAATTGCATAAATGTTTTTTAACATTGCGGCATATTCTGTGCCAATTATATCGTCTGAAGTTTTAGTTTTTATATAATCTGAACTTACGTTTTTTGCCATTAATTTGGCCTTTTCTTTATCACCACAAGCTAAAGTTAAATAAGATAACCTCTCCATTGCAACCTCTTCAGCATGACAAGGACCAGTTAAAACGCCTATATTTTCGTATGGAACGTTGAATTTTTGATGAAAATGTTCACCAACAATTAAGCTTGTTTCAGGAACAATTCCTTTAATTGCTGAAAATATTACTTTTCCTTCTAAACTTTGAGTTAGATTCTCCAATTCACCACTTAAAAAAGCAGAAGGAATAGCAAATATGATATAATCTGCATAAGCTACAGCTTCATTAATATCATTTGTAAGTTTTAGTTTTTTAACATCAAACTCTACTGAACTTAAGTAATTAGGGTTATGATATTGGTGTTTAATATGTTCAACAGCATAAGTACTTCTCATGTACCATGCAATTTCAGTTTGGTTTTCACAAAGCATTTTTGCAATAGCAGTAGCCCAACTTCCTCCGCCTATAACTGCAAATTTTGGATTTTTTTCCATTGTAGTTCCATTTTTTTGGAAATTCAAAGGTAAAGAAATAGTTTCAATATTAAAAAGTGATTAAGAAGCTAAACATTTTTAAAAAATGTTAAAGTTTAAGAATTGAGCAATTTAATTTTTATTATTTCGTTTTGTTTTAAATTGTTTCAACTTTGTGAATGGTTTAGGTTATCTATTTTAAGTTGTAAAAAAAGCGTTTAAAATATTTTAAACGCTTTTTTGTTGCTATAAAATGAGTTGTTTAATAGCTCATTTCTACAATTTCTCTTACTTTTTCTGGAGTAATGTTTTGTTTTTCTCCTAAAGCTTTCCAACCTCTTTCTTCAAAACGATTTACAATGAAGTCTGCCGTTTTTGCATAGTCATCTGTGTTTTCAGATAATTTAGTTTTCATTCCCATAGTGTGGAAAAATTCAACTGTTTTTTCAATTGCTTTTTTAGCTATTTCTTCTGTTGAACCTTCTTGTATGTTCCAAACGCGTTTTCCAAATTGTGCTAATTTGTCTTTTTTAGTTTCAAACATTACTTTATATAAGTTTGGACCAATAATCGCTAATGTTCTCGCATGATCAATTTCGTATAAAGCGGTTAATTCATGACCAATCATATGCGTTGCCCAATCGGAAGGAACACCTTTTTGGATTAATCCGTTTAAAGCCATAGTTGCAGACCAAACAAAATTAGAAGCCAATTTATAGTCGGTTGGATTTTCAACTACTTTTGGTCCAATTTCTACTAATGTTTGTAAAATTCCCTCTGCAATTCTGTCTTGTAAAAGTGCATCATGAGTATACGTTAAGTATTGTTCCATTACGTGCGTAAAAGCATCAACAACTCCATTTTGTAATTGACGTTTTGGTAAAGATGTAATTACTGTTGGATCAACGATAGAGAATTTTGGAAACAAAGCACTTCCACCTAAAGTTAATTTTTCTTGTGTTTCATTAATGGTTACTACTGCTCCTGAATTCATTTCTGAACCTGTTGCTGGTAACGTTAAAACCGTTCCAAAAGGAATTACTTCTGCTAAATCTGTAAATAATATTCTTTTTCGTAAAATTTCAGCAGCATCACCTTTATAATTAACGGCTGCAGAAATAAATTTTGTACCGTCAATTACACTTCCACCACCAACTGCTAAAACGAATCCGATTTTTTGATCGCGGATAATTGCAACAGCTTTCATTAAGGTTTCATATCTTGGATTTGGTTCTATTCCACCAAATTCTACAATATTATTTTCTTCAAATTGTGTTCCTAAAGCAGCTTTTACTTGGTCATAAACACCATTTTTGAAGATACTTCCACCACCGTAAGCGATAAGAATTTTTGTGTTTGAAGGTACTAAGTCTTTTAATTTTTCAATTTGTCCTTTTCCAAAGACATAATTTACTGGATTATATAATTCGAAATTGTTCATTTTTTTATTTTTTTAATTGTTCTAATAATTTTTGAGCTACTAATTTAGAAGAAGCCGGATTTTGTCCTGTAATTAACAAGCCGTCTTCAACAGCATAAGGCGCCCAATTTTCACCTTTACTGTATGCTGCACCATTAGCTTTTAAAGCATCTTCTAATAAGAAAGGAACTACTTTGGTTAAACCAACTGCTTCCTCTTCTTCATTAGTAAAACCAGTTACTTTTTTACCTTTCACTAAATATTCACCACTTACTTTTACATTTTTTAATACCGCTGGAGCGTGACATACAAAAGCAACTGGTTTGTTATTTGTGTAAAAAGATTCGATTAAAGATATTGAATTTTTGTCAGATACTAAATCCCATAATGGTCCATGTCCACCTGGATAGAATACAGCATCATAATCCGCTTCATTAATATCAGCTAATTTAACTGTTTTTGCTAATTTTTGTTGTAATGCAGCATCACCATTAAATCTTTTAGTGTCTTCAGTCGCTGAACTTGGATCAGCACTTTTTGGGTCAATTGGAGGTTGTCCGCCATTAGGTGATGCAATTGTAATTTCGATTCCTTTATCTGCTAATTCATAATAAGGTGCTGCAAATTCTTCTATCCAAAACCCTGTTTTTTCTCCTGTGTTTCCTAAGTCTTCGTGACTAGTTAATACAAATAATACCTTTTTCATAGTTTCTTTTTTTGTTATTTGACTTTCTTGTGTTGTTTCAGTTGTATTTTCTTTGTCTTTACAACTTACTGTCAAAATTACGATTAATGCTAATGCTATGCGTTTCATGTTTTGTTATATTTTTTACAAAATTACGACTAATGTGGTATTAGCAAAAATAATTTAAATTATGTTTGTGATAAATATATTTATATCATGGTAAATTTAGAATGGTACAGAACTTTTAAATCTGTTTATAAAAACGGAAATTTTTCGCAAGCAGCAAAAGAATTATTTATCAGTCAACCTGCAGTAAGTCAGCAAATAGCCATGTTAGAAGCACATGTAGGTTATAAATTATTCAATAGAAAATCAAAAGGTGTGGAGCCAACTGAGTATGCAAAATTACTAAACAATTTAATTATTGAAGCTTTAGACCGTTTGGAAAGTGTGGAAAATGGTTTCCGTGAAAAAGCATTTAGTTCAAACAAGTTAGTTTCTATCGGAATATCAAAACATTTATTTGCTAGTATTGGAACAAAGTTAATTTCAAAATTCGATTTTATTGATTTCACTTATGGAGAAAATGATGAATTATTCAGTTTAGTGAATGATAAAAAAATAGACTTTGCCATTGTTACCAAAAAGTTTGACACTTTTGATACGGTTCAGAAAGAATTAGGTAAAATAAAACAAATCGTCGTTGCGAGTAACGATTTAGATTTAAAAGATGTTAAGAAAGAAATCAAAAAAGAAAATTATACGACCATCGAAAATTGGTTAAATCAACAAAAGTGGTATAATTTTGATGCTAGAATTCCTCATGTAAAATTATTTTGGTTGCATGTATTTGATAAAAAAAGACCTTCAATGGTTTCTAATTATATCATTCCATCTGAATCGGAAATGTTGTCTACATTAGTTGAAAATTCAGGTGTTTCAGTAGTTTGGGATATTAATGCAAAACCGTATTTAAAAAATAATCAGTTACAATTAATTTGGGATAGTGCTAAAATGCCTTCTACAGAAATCTATATACTATCTCGAAAAAATGATGCTTTGAATATCGTTTTGAATGAAATGAAAGAAGAAATTAGTGCTTATATTTTAAGTTAACATTACTTCTTATAAAACAAATTATGCTCCACATATTCCCAAACCTCTTTCGGTAACATGGGAACAATATTTTTTCCGTTTTTAATGCTTTCGCGAATAAATGTAGAAGATAATTCAATTACTGGAGCACCAATTCTGTGAATTTTTGGATGATTAGCAAATTGGTCATCCATTTCACCAGAATTTAATCTAGGATAAACATAAACGTTATGATTATTAAGAATAACTTCATAGTTTTTCCATTTATGAAGCGAATTTAGATTGTCTTCGCCCATAATTAAAGAAAATTCATATTTAGGAAATTTTTCTTGTAAATGAGCCAAAGTATTTACCGTATAATTTGGTTGGGTTAACTTAAATTCAATATCAGAAGGTTGAATTTTTGTATACTCTTTAGTGGCCAAATGCACCATTTCTAAACGATGGTAATCGTCTAAAAGTGTATTCTTTTTTTTGTGAGGATTATGAGGTGTAACCACCATCCAAATTTGGTCTAAATCAGAATGTTCCGCCATATGATTGGCTATAATTAAATGTCCAATGTGAATAGGGTTAAATGTTCCGAAATACAATCCGATTTTCATGATATTACTAATTACTATTTTGAAACAAAATCTTTAACCAATTGATAAGCTTCTTGTTTAGCAGTATCTAAATCGTAGTTTTTAATAATTTTATCAAATTGAGGAGCAGTTGCTAATTCTACGTGTGCTTTAGCAATTCGCATATTAATTTTATCATCACTTTCTGTAGAACGTTCTTTAAGTCTACGTTTTAACTCATCAACACTTGGTGGTTTTACAAAAACAGCTAAAGTTTCTTCTGGAAATTTACTTTTGATTCGTAATCCGCCCGCTACATCAATATCAAAAATAACATGTTTGCCAAGAGCCCAAATACGTTCTACTTCTTTTTGTAAAGTTCCATAGAAGTTATCGGTGTATACTTCTTCCCATTCTACAAAATCTTCGGCTTTTATGTGTTTTTTAAATTCTTCCCAAGAAATAAAGTAGTAATCTTTTCCATGAATTTCTTCTCCTCTTGGTTCACGAGTGGTACAAGAAATAGAAAATTCAAGATTTAAATCAGGTTGAGCTAATAAATGTTTAACTATAGTCGTTTTTCCTGAACCAGAGGGTGCAGAGAATACCAATAATTTTCCTTTAGTCATTGTGTTGTTGTTTTTGTAACTTTTTTAAAGAACGTTTAGAACTTGTTCTTTAATTTTTTCCAATTCATCTTTCATCATTACCACTAATTTTTGCATTTCTGCATGGTTCGATTTTGAACCCATAGTGTTGATTTCTCTTCCCATCTCTTGAGTAATGAAACCTAGTTTTCTACCTAAAGCGCCCTCATTATTCATAGTTTCTAAGAAATAGTCTAAATGATTCGTTAAACGAACTTTTTCTTCAGTTATGTCTAATTTTTCTAGATAATAAATTAACTCTTGCTCAAAACGGTTTTCGTCAACAGTAACTTTTAGTTCTTCTATAGCTGTAAAAAGGCGGTCTTTAATGTTTTGTACTCTTTCGGGGTCCAATACTAAAGCTTGTTCCATATAAGAGCGAATATTTGTTATACGCAATTGAAATTCTTTTTCAAGAGAAGCTCCTTCGTCTGTTCTAAAGTTATCAATATTAGTCAAAGCTTCGTTGATAACAGATTCGATGTGTTTCCATTCTTCTTTGTCTAATTCTTCACGTTCTGTTTTTAATGCATCCGGCATTCTAACAGCCATTTTCATTAACTCGGTTTCATCTGCATTAGAAATAACTTCTTGCATTTGTTTCATATAACCTTTTATAATAGGCACATTTATTTTAGCAGATGTTTCTTCGCCAGTAACTTCAATATATAATGAAAAATCAATTTTTCCTCGTTCTAGCTTTTGAGCAATAGTATTACGAATTTGTAATTCCATTTCTCTGTAAATTGAAGGAGTTCTAACATTAAGATCTAAACCTTTGCTGTTTAAAGATTTTAACTCAACAGTTATTTTTTTATTAGGTAATTGTAAAAAGGCTTTACCAAAACCTGTCATTGATTGTATCATAAATTAACTTAAAATAGAGTTCAAAGATAAGAAAAAGTGTTCAGTGTTTAGTATTCGGTAGCCTTTTTTACTTTTTGATGTGTAACTAAATAAACACCAATAAAAATTAAAACAGCAGAAATTACTTTGATAAAAGTAAGTTCGTCTTTTTGCAGAACTATTGCAATTATAGAGGCAAATAGAGGTTGTAAATAGATAAAAACCGATAAAGTTGTAGGTTTTAGTTCTTTCATAGCCATTAAATTGATTAAGTAAGCTAAGAATGTTGTAAATAAGACTACAAACCCAATATTATAATAAATATTTGTTGGAATACTTGACCAATTTATTTCTATAAACTCTTGATAACCAAATGGAAGCACAAATAACAAACCAAAAGTATAAATCCATTTAATAAATGTAAAAGCATGATATTTAGTAATCAATTTTTTAATTATAATTAGATATACAGCATAGGAAGCAGCATTTATAAAAACTAAAAAATTCCCAAAACTTGCGTTTGGACTGTTTTGAATATCTTTTCCGTAAAGAATTAATATTGACGTTCCGGTTAGTCCAATAATTATCCCAAATACTTTCTTGATTTCAATTTTTTCTTTAATAAGAATTGCTGATAAAATCAACACTAAAATAGGAGCAGTAACCATAATCACCGAAGCACTTATGGGAGATGTTAAACTTAGTCCTTTAAAAAAAGTCAGTTGGTTAATTACTACTCCAAATAAAGATGCCGCAATTATACGTGGAAAATCATTTAATTCAATTCGTTCTTTTGGACCAAAAAATGTTAAAAGCCAAAACAATATAGCGCCACCTAATGCTCTTATTAAGATAAATCCATAAGGCTTTATGTAAGTTGGCATTACATCTTTAGCAAAGATAAATGTGCCACCATAAATTAAAGCTACAAATGTTGCGCCAATTAAAGCGAATAATCTTTTAGACATTTCCTAAGCTCTTCATTAATTTTAAAATATTTGGTTGAGAATTTCCAATGAATATTTCATTTTTAATGATAAATACAGGTCTGCTTAAAAAAGTATAGTGTTCTAAAATTAAAGACTTATAGTCATCTTCAGTTAATTTTTGATTTTTTAAGCCTCTTTCTTTGTATAATTGTGCTCTTTTGCTAAACAAAGCTTCATAACTTCCTGAAAGGGCATACATTTTTGCGAGTGATTCTTCATTTATGGGATTTTCTTTTATATCTTGAAAATCTAACTCAATATCTTTTGGTAAAGATTTGATTATTTTTCGACAAGTGTCACAAGAGGGTAAATAATATACAGTGTTCATTCTTTTTTTTACAAAAGTAATCATTTGAATTTACTTTTTAACTTATCCCAATTCAGGTAACATTAATCATATGTAATTTCTAAGCATAAAAAAAGTCTTGTTTTACCAAGACTTCTTTATTAAATGTATATTTTATGTTTTTTAATCTAAATAATAGATGTATCCAACATGAAGCCATAAGTTCCAGTCGTTTGCTTTATTTTCTGAATATAAGTCAGGATCTTTTCTTAATCCATCAACCCAGTCAGAAAAATAGTATTGCCATCTTAACTCAATAAATAGATCTGATAATTCTGTTAATTTATAACGAGAACCAATACTCGAAACAACCGAGAAAGTGCTACCTCCTTCAGAAGAATAACCATCTGGCAGATAATCAGGATAAGTTGTAATAGGTGTTCCTAAGGGGCCTAACTCTGAATATGTATTATTTTGGAAAAAACTATAATGTGCACCTAATGCAATAAATGGAGCAAAAGCACCATCTGTAGCTGTAAACTCTCTAATGCTTAATGGAAAGTACTCTAACTGCATTCCTATATCAGTAACTTTAGCTTCACCTTTCATGGCTTTTAATTGGTTACCCCAAATAGAGTTTTTTTCAGCCCATTCTCCAAAATGCTCTAATTTTGTACTATTATAAGATAGCTCAGAACGCAATTTAAAATGATCATTAAAATAAGTTTCTGGAGTATAACAATTACACTCTGCTCTGTATGCAAAGTTCATATAATGTACTAATCCAATACCAAAACCGGTATTACCAGCATTTGTTTTCATATCATGACGTACTCCAAAGTCAGATTGGAATGCTACACCACCAACAAATGCTCCTATTTCGTGAGAAAAACCAAATTGAGCATTCGAAAATAATGGTGATAATAATAGTAAAAAAACGAAGTGTTTAATTTTTTTAGTCATTACTAAAAGTTTTCGATTGTCGGACAAATATATAAAAACTAAGTTCACATAAAAAAAAAATATTAAAATTCTTGTTTAAAATTTCTTAATTTTTACTTTTTCACTCTTTTTTTTGTAAAAATTTCACGTGTGATTTTTAAAAATGTATATTTGTTCCTCGAAAATTAAGTCTAAACTTAATAGTAAATCAAAACAATAATATCATGAAAGAAAGCGTATCATCTTTTATTGAAGCAGTAGCTAAAAGAAATCCAAATGAGCCTGAATTTATGCAGGCGGTTAAAGAAGTAGCTGAAACAGTTATTCCTTTTATTGAAGAAAATAAAAAATACCAAAACAAAATGCTTTTGGAAAGAATGGTTGAGTCTGAGCGTGTAATTATGTTTAGAGTTGTATGGCAAGATGATGCTGGAAAAACTCAAGTAAACAGAGGTTATCGTATTCAAATGAATTCAGCTATTGGGCCTTATAAAGGAGGTATTCGTTTTCATCCATCTGTTAATTTAAGTATTTTAAAGTTTTTAGCTTTTGAGCAAACGTTTAAAAATAGTTTAACAACATTGCCTATGGGTGGTGGAAAAGGTGGAGCTGATTTTGATCCTAAAGGAAAATCAGAAAACGAAATTATGCGTTTCTGTCAAGCATTCATGACAGAATTATCAAAACACATTGGAGCTGATACAGATGTACCTGCTGGAGATATTGGTGTAGGTGGAAGAGAAGTAGGATTCATGTTTGGTCAGTACAAAAGATTAAGAAACGAATTCACAGGAGTTTTAACAGGAAAAGGACCTTCTTTTGGAGGATCATTAATGCGTCCTGAAGCAACAGGTTATGGAGATGTTTATTTTGCACAAAGTATGCTTGCAACTAAAGGTCAAAGTTTTTCTGGTAAAACAGTTGTAGTTTCTGGTTCAGGAAATGTAGCTCAATATGCTATTGAAAAAGTAATTGAACTAGGTGGAAAACCTGTTACAGCTTCTGATTCTTCAGGATATATTTATGATGCGGATGGATTTGATGCTGAGAAATTAGCACACATTATGCAAATTAAAAATGTAGATTTCGCAAGAATTTCAGAATATGTAAAAAAATATCCAAACGCAAAATTTGTTGAAGGAAAACGTCCATGGGAAGTAAAATGCGATGTTGCATTACCTTGTGCTACTCAAAATGAATTAAATGAAGAAGAAGCAAAAGCATTAGTAGCAAACGGATGTATTTGTGTTGCTGAAGGTGCAAACATGCCTTCAACTCCAGAGGCAATTGAAGTATTCCAAAAAGCAAAAATATTATTTGCTCCAGGAAAAGCATCTAACGCAGGAGGTGTTGCAACTTCTGGTTTAGAAATGTCTCAAAATTCACTACGTTTAGGATGGACAAGTGAAGAGGTTGATGAGAAATTAAAAAGTATTATGGCAAATATACACGAGGCTTGTGTAAAATATGGTAAAGATTCAGATGGTTATGTTGACTATGTGAAAGGAGCTAATATTGCAGGTTTTGTTAAAGTAGCTGACGCTATGCTTGGTCAAGGTGTAGTATAAATCACTAACATTTTTTTAAAAAGGTTTTCGTTAATTCGAAAACCTTTTTTATTTTATGAATATACCAAAACCATATTTATACGTTTATAGTATATTTGTATAAAGTTGAAGAATATGAAATTCAAAATAGCATTTCTTTTTATAATATGTAGTCATTTCGTTTTTCCACAACAAAACCAGTTGTGGAAAAGTTATTATTCCTATAATGAAATTGTTGATGTAGAAGGTGGTTTGAACGCCGTTTTTGCAGCTACTACAAATAGTATTTTTTATAAAGATTTAAATTTAAACGATCTAAATATTTATAATTCTATTAATGGATTTAAACCAGAATCTATTACCGCAATACATCATTCAGATGCCTTTAATAAAACGATAGCAGGAAGCAGTAATGGACAATTAGTTATTGTAAATGAAGATGGGAGTGTTACTACTAAGGTTGATATTATTGAAGAAGTTCCCGTAGCTCCAAATATTAAGAGAATTAATGATTTATATGAGTATAATGGCAAACTTTATATTTCATGTGATTATGGTGTTTCGGTGTTAAACCTTTCAAACTTAGAGTTTGAATCCACTTACTTTATTGGACCAGCAGGAGAAGAGGTAAAGGTTTTGCAAACTACAGTTTTAAATGATGAAATTTATGCTGTAACAACACTTTATGGAATTAGAAAAGCAAGCTTAAATAATCCTTTTATATACGATTTTTCTCAATGGCAAACGTTTGATGCAGGATATTGGTTCGGAATTGTAACCTTTAATAATACAATAGTTGCCATGAATACCAACTCTAAAACATACAGGTACACTGGAGCTACATTCGTAGAGGTTTTAAGTCAAGCTCAAAGCGGATTAAAAATTAAAACTAATTCTAGTGAAGTTATAATTACAACTAGAAATAATATTTATGTAATTGATGAGGTTTATTCTTTAGCAGCTCATATAACAAATATTCCTTCATATACTGTGAACTTTACAGCAGCAACAGTTGTAGGTAATCAAATTTTTATTGGAACAGAAAGCAATGGTTTGTTTTCTACATTACTATCAAATCCAACTACTTTTGAGAGTATGAGTCCAAACGGACCTGTTCGAAATTACATATTTAGAGTAAAAAAAGCTCAAAATTATCTTTGGGCAGTTTATGGAGATTACTCAAGACTTTATAATCCATATCCATTAGATAGTTTTGGAATCAGTAAATATTCTGAAGACTTGGGTTGGGAACTAATCCCATATGACGATTTATTTGAAGCAAAATCAATTTCAGATTTAGCGATAAACCCAAATAACAATAATGAAATTTATGCAAGTTCTTTTTTTTCGGGCTTGTTAAAAGTGAATGATGACGGAGTCACTTTATATAATAGTGTAAATACAGCTCCAAATGGTTTAGAGTCGTTAACATTATCGCCTCCAAATCCAAGTTATATTGATGTAAGAATTAACAGCCCCGCCTTTGATAAAGATGGGAATTTATGGGTAACCAACGCAGCAGTAACAAAGCCTTTAAAAGTATTAAGAACAAATGGCCAATGGCAATCTTATGATATGTCTGCAGTATTACCAACAATTTCTAATGGAAGATATGCTCCTATAGCAATTGACAAGAATAGAACGAAATGGGTTCCAACTATTAATGATGGTTTATTGGTGTTTAATGATACATATAACAACAAAACCGCTGTTATTAATGTAGAAAATGGAAATCTGCCCGATAACGATGTAAGATGTGTTGCAATTGACAATAGAAACCAACTTTGGATTGGGACATTTAAAGGATTAAGAATATTATCTAGTGTAGACAGGTTTGTTTCAGATACCGAATTTACCACGACATCAATTATTATTCAAGAAGGAGATTTGGCTCAAGAATTATTCTACCAGCAAACAATTTTAGATATTGTGGTTGATGGTGCCAATAATAAATGGGTTTCAATTGCTGATGGTGGAGTTTTCTTGGTTTCATCAAATGGACAAGAAACCATTTATCAATTTACAAAATCAAACTCACCTTTGCCAAGCAACAATGTTAACGATATTGAAATAGATGGTGTAACGGGTGAAGTCTTTTTTGCTACCGATATGGGAATGGTTTCTTTTTTAGGGACTTCTACAAAACCTAGCGACGATTTGGCTGATGTTTTTGTATATCCAAACCCAGTGCGTCCAAATTATTCGGGCACAATTAAAATAGCAGGGTTAACTGATCAAGCAAATATAAAAATCACTGATATTGAAGGAAATTTGGTTCATGAAACCACCTCTTCAGGGGGAACAATAGAGTGGGATCAAACTGCCTTCGGAAGTCATAAAGTTGCATCAGGAGTATATATGGTTTTTATATCTTCTGAGGATGGAACAGACACAACTGTTAAGAAAGTAATGGTTATTCGATAATGCAAATTAAAACCAAAGCTATTGTAATTTCTACTTTAAAATACCAAGAGAAAAGCCTTATTGTTAAGTGTTTCACTCAAAGTAATGGAATAAAGTCTTATTTTGTAAATAACGCTTTTACAGGAAAAAACAACAAACAAAAAATTGCTTTTTTTCAACCTTTAATGCAACTTGAAATTGAGGCTACAAATAAAAATAAAGGAACTTTAGAGCGCTTTAAAGATATTAAAATAGCAAACCCTTATCAAACTATAGGTTACGACATTTATAAAACCACAATTGTTTTGTTCTTGTCGGAATTTTTAAACCACGCAATAAAAGAAGAAGAACCAAATGAACCGCTTTTTGAATATCTAGAAACCGCTTTATTATGGCTTGATAATCATGATGAAATTTCAAATTTTCATCTAATTGTTTTAATTCAAATTACAAAATATTTGGGTTTTTATCCAGAAAATCCTTCAGATGAAATTAATTATTTCGATCAATTAGAAGGAGTTTTTAATGCTTCACCTTCATCAAATAGTTTGTCGATTGATGAAACGATTTTGCTAAAAAGGCTCTTGGCTTTAAAGCTTGATAATACAGAAAATTATTTTTCGGCTCATCAAAGACAAATTCTTCTAAAAGTCATCATCAATTTTTTTACATTAAATGTCGATGGTTTTAAAACGCCAAAATCGGTAGAAGTTTTTAAAGAGGTTTTTAATTAGACCCTTTTTAAGTACCAAATCATCAAACTTTTGTCTTTTGCCTTTTGCCTATTTACTATAAATCACTACTTTCGCAACTTCAATTAAGATTACGACAAAATGAGTACAAAATTCACTGAATACAAAGGACTTAATTTGCCAACTGTGGCATCTGAAGTGCTTGATTTTTGGAAAAAACAAAATATATTTGAACAAAGTGTAACTTCTCGTGAAGGAGCAACACCTTTTGTGTTTTTTGAAGGGCCACCTTCTGCAAACGGATTACCTGGAATTCACCACGTAATGGCGCGTGCTATTAAAGATATTTTTTGTCGTTATAAAACTCAAAAAGGTTTTCAAGTTAAGCGTAAAGCAGGTTGGGATACTCATGGTTTACCAGTTGAATTAGGTACTGAAAAAGAATTAGGAATTACCAAAGAAGACATTGGTACAAAAATCACCGTTGCAGAATATAACGAAGCGTGTAAAAAAACCGTTATGCGTTATACAGATGTTTGGAACGATTTGACCGAAAAAATGGGTTATTGGGTAGATATGGAAGATCCGTATGTTACTTACAAATCAAAATACATGGAAACGGTTTGGTGGTTGTTGAAAGAAATCTATAAAAAAGATTTAATTTATAAAGGATACACAATCCAACCTTATTCTCCAAAAGCAGGAACAGGTTTATCTTCTCACGAAGTTAATCAACCAGGTTCTTATAGAGATGTTACCGATACTACAATTGTAGCACAATTTAAGGCTATCGAAAGTACATTGCCGAGTTTTCTTAAAGGTTTTGGAACAGTATACTTCATGGCTTGGACAACAACCCCTTGGACCTTGCCAAGTAATACAGCTTTAACAGTTGGACCAAAAATCGATTATGTTTTAGTAAAAACATTCAATCAATACACTTTTGAACCTATCAATGTTGTTTTGGCTAAAAATTTAGTTGGAAAGCAATTTGGAAAAGGATTTTTTGCAACTGAAGAAACTACCGATTTCGAAAATTATAAAGCAGGAGATAAAAAAATACCATACCAAATTATAGCCGAAGGAAAAGGAGCAGATTTAGTTGGAATTCGTTACGAACAACTAATGAAATTAGCCTTACCAAATGACAATCCAGAAAATGCATTTAGAGTAATTTCGGGAGATTTTGTTACCACGGAAGATGGAACAGGAATCGTTCACACAGCGCCAACATTTGGAGCAGATGATGCTAAAGTGGCTAAAGAAGCTACACCAGAAGTGCCGCCAATGCTTGTGAAAGATGTTAATGATAATTTAGTGCCTTTAGTAGATTTACAAGGAAGATTTATTCAAGGTTTAGGTGATTATTCTGGGAAGTACGTTAAAAACGAATATTATAACGACGGTGAAGCGCCTGAGCGTTCTGTTGATGTAGAAATAGCTATTCAATTAAAAGAAGAAAATAAAGCCTTTAAGGTTGAAAAATATGTGCACAGTTATCCACATTGTTGGAGAACTGACAAACCTATTTTATATTATCCGTTAGACTCTTGGTTTGTTAAAGTAACCGAAGTAAAAGAACGTATGTTCGACCTTAACGAAACTATCAACTGGAAGCCAAAAGCTACAGGAGAAGGACGTTTTGGAAATTGGTTAAAGAATGCTAACGATTGGAATTTATCTCGTTCAAGATATTGGGGAATTCCATTACCAATTTGGAGAACTGAAGATGGAGCAGAAGAAATGATTGTTGGTTCTGTTGAAGAATTATACAACGAAATCGAAAAATCAATTGCTGCTGGTTTCCAAAAAGAAAATCCGTTTAAAGGATTCGAAATTGGAAACATGTCTGAAGCAAATTATGATTTGGTTGATTTACATAAAAATGTAGTCGATGCAATTGTATTAGTTTCACCTTCAGGTAAACCAATGCAAAGAGAAAGTGATTTAATTGATGTTTGGTTCGATTCGGGTTCTATGCCTTATGCACAATGGCATTATCCTTTTGAAAATAAAGAAAAAATTGATGAAAATCAAGATTTTCCAGCCGATTTTATTGCAGAAGGAGTAGATCAAACACGTGGATGGTTTTATACGTTACACGCTATTGGAACTTTGGTTTTTGATAAAGTTGCGTATAAAAATGTCGTTTCAAACGGATTAGTTCTTGACAAAAACGGACAGAAAATGTCGAAACGTTTAGGGAACGCTGTTGATCCTTTTGAAACACTTTCAGAATATGGTGCCGATGCAACGCGTTGGTATATGATTTCTAATGCAAATCCTTGGGATAACTTAAAGTTTGATCTTGAGGGAATTGCTGAAGTTCGTCGTAAATTCTTTGGAACACTTTATAACACCTATTCGTTCTTTTCATTATATGCAAATATTGATGGGTTTACCTATGCTGAAGCAGAAATTCCATTAGAGGAAAGACCAGAAATTGACCGTTGGATTTTATCAGAATTACATACATTAATTAAAGACGTTGATGCTTTTTACGCAGAATATGAACCTACAAAAGCAACAAGAGCTATTTCAGATTTCGTACAAGAAAACTTAAGTAACTGGTATGTTCGTTTATGCAGAAGACGTTTCTGGAAAGGTGAATACGCACAAGATAAAATTGCTGCTTACCAAACGCTTTACACGTGTTTACTTACTGTGGCTAAGCTTTCTGCTCCGGTTGCACCTTTCTTTATGGACAGGTTATATCGCGATTTAACACAAGCAACGGGTTCTGAAAACTTTGAAAGTGTACACTTAGCAAACTTTCCGGTTTCGGTTGAAAACTTTGTTGATAAATCATTGGAAAGTAGAATGATGAAAGCACAAACGGTTTCTTCATTGGTTTTATCATTGCGTAAAAAGGAAATGATTAAAGTGCGTCAGCCTTTACAAAAGGTAATGATTCCGGTACTTGACGAAAATCAACGTGCTGAAATTGAGGCGGTTTCTGATCTTATAAAAGCAGAAGTAAACGTGAAAGAGGTGGTTTTAATGGACGACGCTTCTGGTGTTTTAGTGAAACAAATTAAACCTAATTTTAAAGCACTTGGACCTCGTTTTGGAAAAGATATGGGTCTGATTTCTAAAGAGATACAAAACTTTAGTCAAGATCAAATTAATCAAATTGAGAAGGATGGAAATCTTGAAATTGTTGTTTCAGGAAAAAATATTAATTTAACATCCGAAGATGTAGAGATTCTATCACAGGATATTCCGGGTTGGTTAGTAGCTAATGCAAACGGAATTACAGTTGCTCTTGATATTACAATTACTGATGAGTTGCGCAATGAGGGTATTGCAAGAGAGCTGGTAAATAGGATTCAAAATATTCGTAAAGATTCTGGTTTTGAAGTAACGGATAAAATTATTGTTCATATTCAAAATAATGAAGAAATTGAACAAGCTGTAGCAGCAAATTTGAGTTATATTAAATCGGAAACCTTAACGAACGAGCTACTTTTTAAAGAAAATTTAGAAAATGGTACGGAAATTGAGTTTGATGACTTGAAAACATTAATATTGATTTCGAAATAATGAAGCCGAAAGATTTTATCTTTCACATTGTAAAACTATAAAAAAATAAGTTATGGTAGAGGAAAAATTAAGATATTCTGATGCAGAATTAGCAGAGTTCAAGGCTTTACTACTTGACAAAATTGAAAAAGCAAATGCTGATTTAGCGCTTATTAAAAGTGCATATATGAACAATTCAAATAATGGAACCGATGACACATCACCTACATTTAAAGCATTTGAAGAAGGAAGTGAAACAATGTCTAAAGAAGCAAATTCACAATTAGCTATTCGTCAAGAAAAATTCCTTAGAGATTTAAAAAATGCTGTGGTTCGTGTTGAAAATAAAACGTATGGTATTTGTAAAGTAACGGGTAAATTAATTGCTAAAGAACGTTTAAAAGTTGTTCCTCATGCAACTATGAGTATAGAGGCAAAGAACTTGCAACGTTAATCTTTATATAAAAATTGACTAACGCTCCAACAGGAGCGTTTTTTATTTCACAAAATTCTTACTTTTGTAAAAAAATATCCACAATGTCTTTAAAAAGAGCTTATTTATTAGTTGTTCTTGTATTGTTAATAGATCAAATATCAAAGATTTATATTAAAACCCATTTTTTTATTGGAGAATCTATCAATGTTTTAGGATTAGATTGGTTTCGTATTCATTTTATTGAAAATGAAGGAATGGCTTGGGGAGCTGTTATTCCTGGAGAATATGGTAAATTAATCTTAACTGTTTTTAGAATAGGCGCAGTATTTGGTATTGGCTGGTGGCTTTGGGATTCTGTTATAAAAAAGCAATCTACTTTTTTAATTGTAGCTATTGCATTAATTCTTGCAGGCGCTGTAGGTAATATTCTTGACTCTGTATTTTATGGTGTAATTTTTAACGACAGTTATCACCAAGTGGCAACAGCTTTTTCAAGCGAGCCTTACGGAACTTGGTTTCATGGAGAAGTAGTTGATATGTTCTATTTTCCTATTTGGGACGGTGTTTTACCTTCTTGGATTCCTGTTTGGGGCGGAAATCACTTTACATTTTTTAACGCTATTTTTAACGTTGCAGACATTGCTATTTCTACAGGTGTTGGAATTCTAATTGTGTTCAATAAAAAAGCGTTTGGAAGTTCTGAAATTAAGATGGAATAGTAATCTCTTGAAGTAAATTAATTGTAGTTTCTAAATTTGCAATTCTATTTTGCAATAATTCAATGAGCATATTTTTTTCTTTTAATTGATCAAAGAGCATTCTATTTTCATTTAGCTCGCTAGTTTCTAATAATTCTGTAGGAGAAATATTAAAAATAACACCTATTTTTGCTATATAGTTAAAAACGCTTTTGCTTTTTCCATTTTCTATACGCGCAGCCGATTGTGAAATACATAATAAATCGGCGAGTTCTTCTTGCGAGTATCCCTTCGATTTTCGTAGTTGGCGTAGTTTTGAAATTGAAATCATTATGGTTTTAATATAACATTAAAATACAAATCTATTTTTTTTTTTTTTTCAATTTTGTAAAAAAAGCACAAGCTTTAACAAAATGTACAAATAATCTGTAACTGATGTTAAGAAATAATTCTTTATGTAAAAATTACATTGAAACATGCTATTTTAGCATAATGTTTTCTTGTTGTCCTATTTAGTTTTGTATTATTAAATTAATGTTTAACTAAAATTTTTAAATTATGAAAAATTTATTTTTGTCACTAGCATTTATGCTAGTAAGTAGTTTTTCTTTTGCTTCTACTGGAGAGGTGAAAAATGATGTTTTAAAACCAATGCCTTATATTATTATGACTTCTTGTGGAGCAACGGTTCAGGGAGTAGGTGATTTTACAGTGGATGAGTTTTTTGATTTAATGGATGCAATGGAATCAGCATTGTGCGGTTAATCTAGTTAATAGGAGGCTAAAGGCCTCCTTGTTTTTAGTATATTATGAAAAAAAAAATTAAAATTTATCAATTTTGTATTGTTTTTTTATTTGTTAACATGTCTTATAGTCAAGTAGAGAAATACGATGTAAAGTTTATTTACGATACCGAAATAATTTTAGAAAACGGAGATGTGCTTATCGAAAAAATGCAACTGCTTTATAGTCCCCAAAAAAGTGTTTATGTAAGCCCTGTAAAATTAATTTTAGATTCTTTAAAAATAGAATTTCGTAAACAAGGCGATATATATGGCTATTTAGAAGCAAAGGCAAAATATCCAGAAAACAGATTGCAATATGTTGTTTTTAAAGAACATAAATCATATAAATATCAATTAGTTGGTGTTGATAAAACTAATATTGAAATAAATAATGAAACACCTCAATTAGAGTGGCAGTTGCAACAAAAATATGATTCTATATTAAACTATAAAACACAACTTGCTACTGCAATATATAATAATACTGAATATGAGGCTTGGTTTACGGCAGATATACCTATAAATAATGGGCCATATTTTTACCAAGGCTTACCAGGATTAATTGTAAAAATAAAAAATAAAAAACTAAATTATAACATACAACTTGTTGGGATAGAAAATAAAAAAGGTATTATGCCAGAACCATTAACTGAAAAAATAGCAACTATAAAGTTTAGCCAATTATACACTACAATACTTGGGTCTCATAGAAGTTTAATAAAATGGGCTGGAGTTGATAACGAAAGTGAAAAAAAGATTATTGAAGCAGGTGAAAATAAAGTTGAAAAAAAGTATTTATTTGAATTTTAACAATTAATATTTCATGAAGGGTTATTCAGCATTTTATTTCATACTAATTTCAAATTTTATTTTTTCTCAAACAATTTTAAAAGGTACTTTAAAAGACGTTGAAAATAATCTAGTTTCAAACTTGAGTGTTGTTGTTTACGACAATGAAGAAAACATTTTAGGCTATGCTATTTCCGATTTTGATGGAAATTATTCACTTTCTTTTTCAACCAATTTAGAAAATGTTAACTTAAAAATAAAAGGCTTTAATTTTGAAACAATTTCAGAAACAATAGAAAACACTTCCCAAATAAAAAACTTTGTACTACAGCCTTCAGTAACTCAATTAAAAGAAGTAATAGTAAAGGAAAATATAATAAAACAAAAAGGCGATACTATTAGTTATAATGTTGCCTCGTTTGCAAGTGAAAAAGACAGAACAATAGCCGATGTGTTGTCTAAAATGCCTGGAATTGATGTGTTATCTGATGGAAAAATTTTATATCAAGGCAAACCGATTAATAAATACTATATTGAAGGTTTAGATTTATTAGAAGGAAAATATAATTTAGCAAATAAAAATTTACCATTTAATCAAGTTTCAAAAGTTCAAGTTTTAGAAAACCATCAGCCTATAAAATTATTAGATAGCCTAACTTTTTCTGAAAACGCAGCATTAAATATTAAATTAAAAAATAATATTTCGTTTACAGGTCAAGCAGAATTAGGTATTGGAACAAATCCAATATTATATCATGCGAATATTACACCAATGCTTTTTTCTAAAACAAGGCAAATTATTGCTTCGTATCAAGCTAATAATGTGGGTAATAATATAAGCAATCAAAATAAAGTATTAACTATCGAGGATTTAATTGATAAATTGGATGCAAATAATGAAAAAGAGGATTGGCTATCTATTCAGGCTTTAAGTGCTCCAAGTTTTTCCGAAAAGCGGTGGCTTAATAATAACACGCATTTAGCATCGGTAAATTTCTTACAAAAGCTAAAAAACGAACTTCAATTAAAAGCCAATTTTTCGTATTTTAATGATTATCAACAGCAAAATGGATATGCTCAAACAAATTTTTATACAATAGCCGATACAATTAAGCTTTTAGAAATAAAACAAAATAAAATTTTCACAAACAATCTTGATGCAAACATTACGCTAGAACAGAATACTAAAAAGAAATACTTTAAAAATAAATTTCAGTATAAAGCTTTTTGGGATAGTCAAACGGGTTATTTAAATGTAAATAATTCGGAAATTCAACAACGTTTAAGTAATCAGTACTTTACTATAAATAATAATTTCAAACGAGTTTTTGTTATAGGCAAACAATTGTTTACAATACATTCTAATGTAGCATTAAGTAAAACGCCTCAAAACCTTATTGTTTCTCCAGGTCAATTTGGAGATTTACTTAATAATGGAGATAATTATCAATTGTTACAACAAAATGCAAAAAGCACTAAATTAATTACGAATAATGCTTTAAACTTTACTAAAGCACTACATTCATTTACTATAAATCAACGTTTGGGATTTTTGTATGAAAATGAAAATCTTAATTCTGAAATAGTTGTAAATAATACAATACTAAATTCAACAGATTTTCATAATAATCTTAGTTTTAATAAGTATAAAATTTATTTAGAGCCACAAATTCAATTCAAAAAAAACAATTGGCGGCTTGAGTTTAAAGCACCTGTAAATAATTATTTTTTTAAATGGCAACACACACAAAATTTAAACAATCAGAAAAATAAGATTGCTTTTGAACCTAAGATAAATATTTCAAAAGAACTTAATGCTTTATGGAAAATAAGTACAAGTTACAACAGAAGCTTTCAATTTGGGAAAACCAATCAAATTTATGGAGGTTACATTTTAACTAATTATAGAAATATTCAACGTTTTAATGCGGTTTTACCAGAAAGTATTAGCAACAGTTATAATTTAGGTGTGAATTATAAAAACCCTATATCATCTTGGTTTGGCTATGTTTTTTATACGTTTTCAAATACACAAAATAATATTTTATACAATTCTTCAATTAATCAGTTTGGAGCGGTAGAAGTGCAAGCCGTTCAAATGGATAATAAAAGAAAAAATTATAATGTAAATTTCAAATTAAGTAAATATGTGTCTAAAATTAATTCAACTTTTAGTTTTAACTCAATCTTTTCGCAATCAATTTTCTCACAATTAATTAATAACAATTTAAATCAAATTGCAAACAATAATATAGTTTTAGAATTTAAAATTAATTCAGAAATAGTAAAATGGTTTGAAGTTGAGATGAAATCGAATTCTAGTTTTTCTAAAAACAAAATAGGAAGTTCCAAAATCAAAACTATTACAAATCAACTGCATAGTTTAAATTTAAATTTTTATCCAAAAGAACTGCATTATTTTGCTTTTAACACAGAATTTTTAATTAATAATTCATTCGATAAAAATAACGAATATAATTTTTTAGATTTTTTATATCGTTATACTTGGAAAAAGAAAAATATTGATTTCGAATTTCAATTAAATAATATTTTTAACACGGCAAACTATACAACAATTTCAGTTTCCAATTTTAGTTATGTTGAAACAAATTTTCAATTAAGACCTAGACAAGTTTTTTTTAAAATGCGATTTTCACTTTAATTAAAATTCTATAATCTCATCACTCGTCACACAAAAATCCAATTTCACATCATTTTCAAAAACATCTTCAATTAATTCTTCAGGTTCAAAGAACGAAAGCCCTATTTTGACAACTCCGGGTTTGCATTCACTTAAAAACTTATCGTAAAACCCTTTTCCATAGCCTATACGATTTCCTAATTTATCATACGCTAAAAGAGGTACAAAAACTACATCAATCATTTCTGTAGGGACATTTAAACCATTAATAGGTTCCGGAATATTGTAATCGTTTTTTTTAATCTTGGTGTTTTCTGTTAGTAAAAAATGCAACATGGAAGTAGTGGCGAAATCACTTTTAGAAATCACAATTTCTTTATCTTTTGCTTGTAAAATATTTAAAATATATTCAGAATTAACTTCTTTTTGTTCTTCAATAGGTAAAAATAAATGGTAATAGGTTTTATCCCAAATGTCCAGTTGAACCAATTGATTCGCTATAGCCAAACTCTTCTCTTCAATTTCTTGTTCGGTTAACTTTTCCCTTTTTCCTTTATACTTTTTCCTTAATTCTTTCTTAAACATGTAAAAACGCTTTCAATTCGTCTATAAAAGTAGTTAAATGTTCTATTTCTACGTGGTCCATGAGTACAATTTTATACCATTTGTTGTCATCATTGTGTTGTTGAGGTACTAAATCGTATTTTTCTGCAATTTCATGAGGAATATTTTCTGCATGAATGGTTACAATGTTCATGTGTGGTTCTCTGAAATATGAAATATTTAGTTTGTCTAATTCATTACAAAGAAATTGTGTGCGCATTTGTAAGATGCTTATTTTTTCAAACCAACCGTTTGGTCCATATGTAAATAATATCATCCAAACCGCTACCGCATTTGCGCCAGAACGACTTCCGCAAAGCGTTAAATCCATTCCTTCTACATATTCGGCTTCTTTAGTAAGTACGTTTTCAATTAATCCTTTACGACAAATGAAAACACCAGTTCCGTATGGAGCTTGTAGCATTTTATGTGCATCAATTGTAATTGAACTAATTTTAGGATTACTAAAGTTAATTACTGAATCTTTATTACTAAACGGATAAACAAATCCGCCGTAAGCGCCATCAATATGTAATTTATATGTCACATTGTGCTTTTCTAAAAGTGAAGTATAATCGTCTGGATTATCAACCGAACCAAACATAGTTGTACCCATATTAGAAACTGCAATAAAGTATTTTTTACCATTTGCTTTGGCATCTACAATAATTTGTTCTAAAGCTGTTTTGTCAATATTTCTTTCATTGAAATGAACCGGAATTTTCATCCATTCAATTTGCAATAAGTTAGAAGCTTTTGGAATGGAATAATGCGTGTCTTCTGAAGCTAAAATGACAATTTCCGATAATTTTGCGTCAAAATTATGCATGAAATAATTTCTAAATACCCAAATAGCTTGAATGTTTGCCTCAGTTCCTCCAGGAGCAATGTATCCATCAAATTCATCAAGATTAAAAACGTCTGTGGCTAAAACATTTAAAACTTCGCGCTCAATTTCTTGTGTACCGCTAAAAGCAGTTTCAGAAGTTCCAAAAGTATGGCAGCCAATATTGTTTGGATTAGCGACATACGTTTGTAAGGTAGGAGCGTCTTTTAAAAAGGGAGCATCGTCATAAAAAACTTTTCCGTCTAATTTTGATGCGGGGTAACCCAAAGAAATATCTTTAGAAAAATTTACATTTTCAAATAATGCTTTTTGTACTCTTTCTTTTAACTGTTCTTGTTTTAACTTTTTCCAGTACTTCATTATGCTATAGTTTTTACAAAACTAAAGATTGAAGAAACATGAAAACATGATAATTGTTAGGTTACTCTTCTAATTTGGTAGATATGTGAAAAATAGCATCTCCTTGATAGACAATTGGCGCATCATTTACATTGATTAAATAGCCGTCATTTGGTGCTTTAACTTTGTGCTCTACTTTTCCAAATGGATCTGAAATAGTTGCCAGTATATCACCTTTATTTACAAAGCTCCCAGCTTTTATTAAACCAATAAACATTCCTGAAAAGTGAGCTCTAATCCAATTTGATTTTTCTATAAATAACGTTTCGTCGTAGGTAAAATTAGCTTCTTTTTTAGGGTTTAGCATGTCTAAATGTGCTAAGAAACGTTTTGCTCCGTCAACACCTTCTTCAGTAATTTCAGCATTTAAGTCTAATGATTTTCCACCTTCAAAAAGCAACATTTTTACACCTAGTTTTGTAGAAGCATTTCTAAACGAACCTTGAATGTTTTTAGAATAAAGTGTAAACGGGGCATTGAATACTTTTGCCAATTCCTTTAATTCTGCATTATTTGGGATAATTCTTATTTGAGCGGCGTTAAAACGACTTGCTCCGCCGGCATGAAAATCGACCGCATAATCTACAACCGGAATAACGTCTTTTACTAAAAAGTGTGCAAATCTGCTTGCTAAGGAGCCATTTTTACTTCCTGGAAAAACACGATTTAAATCGCGACCATCAGGAAATTGACGACTTTGGTTTACAAATCCAAAAATATTGATAATTGGAATGCAAATTATGGTTCCGCACTTTGGTTTATTTATTTTATTTATAATTAATTGTCGTACAATTTCGGTTCCGTTAATTTCATCGCCATGTAACCCAGCACTAAATAATACAACCGGACCTTCAATTTTAGATCGCTCTATAATTATCGGAATTTTAAGCTTGGTCATGGTGTGTAATTTTGCAATTTCTACTTCAATAGTTTTGCTTTCACCAGGTAAAATGGTTTCGCCTAAAAGTTGTATGATGTTGTTGTTTTTCATAAATCTATAATATCTGTTAAAAGTAGTAATTTCAGGAATAGAAAATAGTAGTAGAATAAAAATCTATGTAAATTTGTGAATTAAGCGATATCTTTAATCAATGTCTACTACAAATCTCGAGCTTCAAATACAAACTTTGCCCGACAATCCTGGCGTTTATCAATATTTTGATAAAGACGACAAGATTTTATATGTTGGTAAAGCAAAGAATTTAAAAAAAAGAGTTTCGAGTTATTTTACTAAAAGTCACGATAATTATAAAACCAGTGTTTTAGTAAAAAAAATAGTTTCCATTAAACACATTGTTGTTGCCACTGAATCAGATGCATTGTTGTTGGAAAATAATTTGATTAAGAAACTTCAACCACGATATAATATTCTTTTAAAAGATGATAAATCCTATCCATGGATTTGCATTAAAAACGAACCCTTTTCAAGAATATTTCCAACAAGAAGAGTTACAAAAGATGGTTCAGAATATTATGGTCCGTATACCAATTTTAAGATTGTCAATACGATTTTAGAAATGATTAAAGAATTATATCCTTTACGAACTTGCAACTATGATTTGTCACATGCTAATATAAAATCAGGAAAATATAAAGTTTGTTTAGAATATCATATTGGAAATTGTAAAGGTCCTTGTGAAGGTTTTGAGTCATTAGAAAATTACCAAAAACAAGTAGAAGCTATTCGACAAATTTTAAAAGGAAATTTTAAAGACAGTTTAAAAGAATTTAAAATTCAAATGAAAGCGTTTGCTGAAGATATGGAATTTGAAGCGGCTCAAAAAATCAAAGAAAAAATACAAGTTTTAGAAAGTTATCAGGCAAAATCAACAGTTTTAAATCCGAAATTATCTAATATTGATGTGTTTTCAATTGTTTCAGATGAAGCAATGGCTTATGTGAATTTCTTACAAATTTCTCACGGAGCAATTGTGCGTTCGCATACTATGGAAATTAAGAAAAAGCTAGAAGAAACTGATGAAGAGCTTTTAGAATTGGCAGTAGTTGAGCTTAGAGAACGTTTTAAATTATTGTCGCGCGAAATTATTTTACCATTTCCACTTTCATTGGGAGAAAATTTAAAAATTACAGTTCCGCAATTAGGTGATAAACGACAAATCTTAGATTTATCCATTCGAAATGCTAAATATTATCGAATGGATCAATTGAAACAAATTAAAATTGTAGATCCAGATAGGCATACCAATAGAATTATGGCTCAAATGAAGAAAGATTTACGTCTTTCGGTTGAACCAAGACACATAGAGTGTTTCGATAATTCTAATATTCAAGGAACAAACCCTGTAGCGGCTTGTGTAGTTTTTAAAGATGGAAAACCCAGTAAAAAAGATTACCGTCATTTTAACATCAAAACAGTGGAAGGTCCAGATGATTTCGCTTCCATGGAAGAAGTTGTTTATAGAAGATACAAACGTTTGCTCGATGAAAAAGAACCATTACCACAATTAATCATTATTGATGGAGGAAAAGGACAATTGTCTTCGGCTTTAAAAAGTTTAGACGATTTAGGTTTGCGTGGAAAAATTGCTATAGTTGGAATTGCAAAAAGACTTGAAGAATTGTTTTATCCAGAAGATCCCATTCCATTATATTTGGATAAAAAATCGGAGACTTTAAAAATCATTCAGTTTCTTAGAAATGAAGCGCATCGTTTTGGAATTACACATCATAGAGATAAAAGAAGTAAGGCAGCATTGACCAATTCATTAGAGTCTATTCCTGGAATTGGCGAAAAAACAATGATAACGTTACTAAAACATTTCAAAAGTGTTAAAAGAATGCAATTGGCAACGGAAAAAGAAATTTCAGAGGTCGTTGGGCTTTCTAAAGCAAAAAAAATTACCGACTTTTACAAAACAATACAACAATAAAAATTTATGAAAAAGTTAATCTTGTTAATAAGCCTACTAATGATTTCCCAAATCAGCTTTGCACAAGATTCAATTACAACTAATAAAAAACCAAAAATTGGATTAGTTTTAAGTGGTGGTGGAGCCAAAGGACTTGCTCATATAGGTGTTTTAAAAGTAATTGATTCATTAGGAATAAAGGTTGATTATATTGGTGGGACAAGTATGGGCGCTATAATTGGGGGTTTATATGCTTCTGGTTATAGTGGTAAAGACTTAGAGTACTTATTCAACCATGTTGATATTGAAGCTTTGTTACAAGATTATACACCAAGAAACTCAAAGTCTTTTTATGAAAAAAGAAACGATGAAATTTACGCAGTAACCCTTCCTTTTTATAAATTTAAAGTTGGACTTCCTTCGGGTTATTCTAAAGGTCTTTATAACTTTAATTTACTTTCAAAATTAACCCTTCATGTTTCTGATGTTGATGATTTTAGTAAATTAAAAATCCCTTTTTTCTGTATCGCTACTGATGCTGAAACAGGAGAAGAAGTAATTTTAGATAAAGGTATTTTAGCAAAAGCATTAGTTACAAGTGGAGCTTTGCCAACTTTGTATAGTCCAATAGAAATCGATGGAAGACTTTTGATTGATGGAGGTGTTGTTAACAACTATCCTGTTGAGGAATTAAAGAAGAGAGGAGCTGACTTTATAATTGGGGTTGATGTACAAGATGGTTTAAAAAACAGAGATCAATTAAATGACGTTACAAGTTTGTTAGGCCAAATTAACAGCTACTCAATGGCTGAGAAAATGTCTAAAAAAATTAAACAAACGGATATATATATTAAACCAGATATTAAAGGTTATAATGTTATTTCTTTTGAGAAAGTAGGAGAATTAATTCCTAAAGGTGAAATTGCAGCTAAACAGGCGCTAAGTACACCTGCTTTAGATAAAAACAAAACTACTCTTTTGAAAGATAAAATTATTGTTTCAAATGCTATTTATATAAGCGGTATTGAGATAAATAGTCTTGAAAACTTCACCAGAGCATATGTTATGGGTAAGTTGAAAATCAAACAAAACACTATTGTGTCTTTTGAAGATCTTGAAAAAGGGGTGAATAATTTAAATGCTACTCAAAATTTCAGTTCTGTTTTTTATTCTTTTAAAAATGTTGAAGACGGAACGAAATTGATTCTTGAATTAAAAGAAAAAAAAATCAATAGGTTTTTAAAATTTGGTCTGCATTATGATGATTTATTTAAAAGCGGAGCTTTGTTAAATATAACTCAGAAAAAAATATTAGTAAAAAACGATGTGCTTTCATTAGATTTAATATTGGGAGATAATTTTAGGTATAATTTAAACTACTATATTGATAATGGTTTCTATTGGAGTTTTGGAATTAATTCTAGATATTCAACCTTTAACAAAAATATACCGTCAGATTTTAATAATGGAGTTACTTTAACAACATTAGGAATTAGTTCATTGAATGTTGATTATTCTGATTTATCAAACCAACTTTACTTACAAACTATTTTTGCACAAAAATTCTCTATTGGAGGTGGAGCTGAACTAAAACACTTAAGAATTAAATCGGAAACATTGTTAAATACAAACCCTATATTTGATAAAAGTGATTATTTTTCACTTTTCGGATATTTAAAATTCGACACTTTTAATCAAAAATATTTTCCAAAAAAAGGAGCTTACTTTAATGGTGAAATAAAGTCGTTTGTGTATTCATCTGATTATAATGATGATTTCGAAAATTTTTCAATTGTAAAAGGAGATGTCGCTGTAGTTCAAACATTTTTCAAAAAAATTGCGGTTAAATTACAATCAGAAGCAGGTTTTGCAATTGGTGAAAAAAGCATAAATTCTTTTGATTTTGCTTTAGGTGGTTATGGTTTTGCAAGCTTAAATAACTTTAGGCCATTTCTGGGTTATGATTTTGTAAGTTTGCTTGGAGATAGTTATATAAAAGGAAGTGTAGTTGCAGACTATGAGATTTTTAAGAAACATCATATAGAATTCACGGCAAACTATGCAAACATTGGAACTAATATTTTTGAAGATGACACTTGGGTGTCTAAGCCAATGTATTCTGGTTATGGAGTTGGCTATGGATTTGAAACTATTATTGGGCCAATAGAAGTAAAGCATTCTTGGTCTCCAGAAACCGGCAAACATTTTACCTGGTTTACGGTTGGATTTTACTTTTAAAACTTAATTTTTTTTACGATATTTGTACTATATGAAACCTAATTGGAACGGTTTATTGGCGCATTTAAAATTCCTTATCAAGAGAAATCCTGAATGAGTTGCATAGTTGTATCAATTATTAATGTAGGTACTACATTTTTCTTATTGTTTAATTAATAAAATTAAAATTATGCCATTTTATCATAAATTAGGACAAATTCCACCAAAGAGACATACGCAATTCCGTAAACCAAGTGGCGATTTATATTACGAACAATTATTTGGAACAGTTGGTTTCGACGGTATGTCTACAAATTCGTATCACGAACAACGCCCTACGCAAGTAAAAGAAATTAGAAGACAATATAACATTGCTCCAAAAATTGCAAAAGCGAACAATATCCAATCATATAGATTAAGAGGTTTTCAAGTTGCTCCAGAAGATGATTATCTAGAAAGCAGGAAAATTGTCTTAACAAATTCCGATTGTCATATTGCTTTAGCAGCACCAAAAAAATCTACTACCGAATATTTTTATAAAAACACCGATTCAGATGAAATGATTTTTATTCATCGTGGAACAGGTAAATTAAGAACTATTTACGGAAACCTTGAGTTTAAATATGGAGATTATTTAATTATTCCTCGTGGAATTATTTATAAAATAGATTTCGATACAGAAGACAACCGTTTGTTTATTGTAGAATCTCATTCGCCAATTTACACACCAAAACAATATAGAAACTGGTTCGGACAATTGTTAGAACATTCTCCTTATTGTGAAAGAGATATTCGTCGTCCTTATGAATTAGAAACTAATGATGAAAAAGGCGAGTTTCTAATTAAAGTAAAAAAGAAAGACGAAATTTTTGACATGATTTATGCTACGCATCCGTTTGATGTAGTGGGTTATGATGGTTTTAATTATCCATATGCATTGTCCATTCATGATTTCGAACCTATAACGGGTAGAATTCATCTTCCACCGCCTATTCATCAAACTTTCGAAACAAATGCATTTGTAATTTGTTCGTTTGTTCCAAGATTATACGATTACCATCCATTATCAATTCCTGCTCCTTACAATCATAGTAATATTGATGCCGATGAGGTTTTATATTATGTAGATGGTGATTTTATGAGCCGAAATGATATTGAAGCAGGGCATATTTCTTTACATCCTGCAGGGATAGCTCACGGCCCACATCCAGGTGCAGCAGAGAGAAGTATTGGTAAAACAGAAACACAAGAATTAGCTGTAATGGTTGATACATTTAAGCCTTTAATGGTTACAGAAGAAGCAATGAAAATTGCAGATGAAAAATATTATCAATCTTGGTTAGACTAAAAATAGATAAACAACATTAAAAAGCAATTTAGCTTAAAAAATATAAGATCATGAGTGAAGAATTAAAATCAGTAAACTACGGTTTAGAAAAAATATTCGAAGGAGCGCAAGATTTCCTTCCCCTTCTAGGGACAGATTATGTTGAGTTTTATGTAGGTAATGCAAAACAAGCAGCACATTTTTACAAAACAGCATTTGGATTTCAATCTCTTGCTTACGCAGGATTAGAAACCGGCGTAAGAGATAGAGCATCGTATGTTTTAAAACAAGATAAAATCCGCATTGTGTTAACAACTGCTTTAAATAGCAAATCGCCTATAGGTGAACATGTAAAAAAACATGGAGATGGTGTTAAAGTAATTGCGCTTTGGGTTGAAGATGCACGTTCAGCATTTGAAGAAACTACAAAACGAGGAGCAAAACCTTATTTTGAACCAGTAGTAGAAAAAGATGAAAACGGAGAAGTAGTTCGTGCAGGAATTTATGGCGCTTACGGGGAAACAGTTTTTGTTTTTGTAGAACGTAAAAATTATAATGGAATCTTTTTGCCAGGATATAGTGAATGGAAATCAGATTACAACCCAGAGCCAGTAGGGTTAAAATTTATCGATCATATGGTTGGAAACACTGGGTGGAACAGAATGAACGAGGCGGTAAAATGGTTTGAAGATGTAATGGGGTTTGTGAACTTTCTTTCATTCGACGACAAACAAATTACTACTGAATATTCAGCTTTAATGTCTAAAGTAATGTCTAACGGAAACGGTAGAATTAAATTTCCAATTAATGAGCCTGCAAACGGTAAAAAACGTTCACAAATTGAAGAATATTTAGATTTTTATGAAGACGAAGGAGTTCAACACATCGCAGTTGCTACCGATGATATTATTAAAACAGTTGCCGATATGCGCTCTAGAGGTATAGAGTTTTTAAGCACCCCACCTCAAGCTTATTATGATGCAATTCCAGATCGATTAAAAGATCACATGCATAAATTTAAAGAAGATATCAATGAGCTTCAAAAATTAGGCATCATGATCGATGCTGACGAAGAAGGGTATTTATTACAAATTTTCACTAAACCTATTGAAGATAGACCTACATTATTTTTTGAAGTAATTCAAAGAATGGGAGCAAGAGGATTTGGTGCAGGTAACTTTAAAGCTCTTTTTGAATCAATTGAGAGAGAGCAAGAATTGCGAGGAACGTTATAAAAAGCAATAATAATTGAGAATAATACAATAAACCAATAATTTAAAAAGTATTTTTTGTGTTAAAAATGTTAAAGTTGATTTTTTGTTGAGAATAATTTAAAAACAACAGTACATTTGCACTCGCAAAAATGAGGGAGTAGTTACCCTTATTTATTGTAAGTAAATTTTCATAATTTATAGTTTTTTGGTTGGTTAATAGCATAAAAACTCAGTCATTATTTTGACTGGGTTTTTTTGTTTTAGTATTTTTGGAACAGAAATTGCAATTTATAATACAAAACGAATAAATTATGAAAAAAATAGGACTTTTATTACTGCTTTTCATTACTACAAATTCTTTTGTGTCGCAAGAAAAATCTTACACAACCGGTGAATTTATTAAATTAAGAATTCATTATGGTTTAGTTAATGCTGGATACGCTACTTTAGAAGTAAAGGAAGCTGTCAAAAACAATAAAAAAGTACATCACGTTATAGGAAAGGGGTATACTGTTGGAATGACAAAATTTTTCTTTGAGGTAGATGATGATTATCAAAGTTATTTTGATAAAACCACTAATAAACCTTATCAGTTTTTAAGAAAAATTGATGAAGGCGGTTATACCAAACATCAAGAAGGCTTTTTTAATCAAAATAGCAATACTGTATTGGTTAAAGATTATAAAAAGAATACAGAAAAAACATTTTCTGTAACTGAAGATGTTCAAGATATTGTTTCAGCGTTTTATTATTTAAGAAATCACCCAAAAATTGATAAATTAAAAACAGGAGAAGCTATTTATATAGACATGTTTTTTGACGATGAAATTACAAAGTTTAAGTTAAAATTTCTTGGTAGAGAGGATATAAAAACTAAATTTGGTAAAGTTTCTTGTATGATATTTAGACCTTATGTACAAGCAGGAAGAGTTTTTAAGGAAGATGAGAGTTTAACTGTTTGGATATCAGATGATGAAAACAAAATTCCAATAAGATTAAAAGCTAGTTTAGCAGTAGGTTCTTTAAAAGCAGATATTGAAACATTTAAAGGTTTAAAAAGCACTTTAAAAGTAAAAAAATAATGGAATTAGAAAAATATAAAGATCAATTAGAAAAAATTGAAAAAAAATTCTCTGATATTAATCAAAATACAGAAACACATTTAGAAGGACTTCTTTGGTCTAAACCAATAAATTATTGGGATTATATTCAAACGGATGCTCTTTTAAATCTGCAAATTCAAAGAACAACTTTACCAGATGAAATGGTGTTTATCATGTATCATCAAGTAAACGAATTGTTGTTTAAAATGATTTTATGGGAAATCGACCAATTGTCTCATAAAGAAAAACCATCAACTTCTTTTTTTACAGAAAAACTAGGAAGAATTAGTAGATATTTTGATATGCTTACCACTTCCTTTACAATTATGATGGATGGTATGGAGCCTGAGCAGTATCTAAAATTTAGAAATACTTTAACGCCTGCAAGTGGTTTTCAAAGTGCACAATATAGATTGATTGAATTTGCTTCTACTGATTTAATTAACCTTATTGATAGAAGATTTAGAGACAATATTGACAGAAATACGCCTTACGATCATGCTTTTGAACATTTATATTGGCAAGCTGCAGGTAAAGATTATCATACAGGTGAAAAATCATTTCTTTTAACAGGTTTTGAAAAGAAATACAAAAAAATGTTCTTGAGTTTTATGGAAGAATATAACACCATAAATGTTTGGAGAAAATTCAAGGAACTTCCTGAAGCAGATCAACAAAATACAGAACTTATTAAAGCAATGCGTCATTACGATGAAACGGTCAATATTACATGGGTAATGGGTCATTTTAATGCTGCTAAAAAATATATTGAAAGTGTTCCAGGGAATCATGAAGCTACAGGCGGAAGTGATTGGAAAAAATACATGTTACCAAAATATCAAAAAAGAATTTTCTTTCCTGAATTATGGACAAAAGAAGAAATGGATAACTGGGGAGAAAATTTATAATTACAAAAAACATTACAATTGAAATATTTATCTGCATTAATTTTTTTAAGCCTTTTTGCCTCTTGTATAAAAGAAAAGGGAGAAGATTCTACGCCAATTATTGAACAAAAAAAAGAAGTTATAGTTAAAGACTTTGGTCTTACCTTTAATGACTATGAAGTGTTAAAAGATACTATTAAATCGGGAGATGTTTTTGGGACAATAATGGATAAGTATATTTTTCCTGATAGTTTAAATGTGCATCAAGTAACAGATAAAATTAGAAGTTCATTTAATCCAAGAACAATTAAAGCAGGTAAGCCTTATTTTATTTTTTTAGATAAAGAAAATCCAAAAAATATAAAAGCTTTTGTTTATGTAAATAATAAAATTAACTATACACTTATCGATTTTAGAGACTCAGTAAGCGTAGTTAATAAGGAAAGGCCAACAACAATTAAAAGAAGAACAATTGCAGCTAAAATTGATGGTTCATTGTCTGAAACTTTAAGTAAAGCTGGGGTGAGCGCTTCTTTAGCGCCAAAGTTAGCTAGTGTATACGCTTATTCAATTGACTTTTTCAAAATTCAAAAAGATGATAATTTTGCAGTTACTATTTACGAAAAATTCATTGAAGATTCTATATATGTTGGTGTTGAAAGAATTGAATCATCTTTTTTTGAACACAAAGGAAAAAAATATTATGCTTTTCCTTACAAAACATCTGATTCTCAAAAAGAATACAGTTATTATGACGAGAATGGTAGAGGCTTAAAAAGTATGTTTCTTAAAGCGCCTTTAGACTTCTTTAGAATATCATCTAAGTTTTCAGGAAGAAGATTTCACCCTGTACAGCAAAGATGGAAAGCACATAACGGAACAGATTATGCTGCAGCTCATGGAACACCAATTAAAACAACAGCAACAGGTGTTGTTGAAAGAACAGGTTACACGGCTGGTAATGGAAATTATGTTAAAATAAAACATAACAGTACATATTCTACACAATACCTTCACATGTCTAAAATTTTGGTAAAAAGAGGTCAACATGTTACGCAAGGTCAAATTATTGGTAAAGTTGGAAGTACAGGTTTAGCTACAGGACCTCATGTTTGTTATCGTTTTTGGAAAAATGGAGTTCAAGTTGATCCACTTCGTTTAAAACTACCGAATACCGAACCTATGAACGAAAGTGTTAAAGGAAAATATTTACAATATATAAAACCTTTAAAAGAAGAATTAGATAATATAGAGGTTAATTAATAATGATTCTATCCAACATAAACCCTACCCAAACAGTTGCTTGGAAAGCACTTGAAAAACATTTTGGTAAAATAAAGAATTCAGAAATGAATGATTTTTTTGCTCTTGATGATTCAAGAGTAGAAAACTTTCATGTAAAATGGGAACAGTTTTTACTGGATTATTCTAAAAACAGAATTGATAATAAAACCAAAGAGCTTTTAATAGATTTAGCCAATGAGTTAAATTTAAAACAAAGTATTACTTCTTATTTTCAAGGAGAAAACATAAATGAAACTGAAAATAGAGCAGTTCTTCATATGGCTTTACGTGCTAAAGAAACAGAATCTTTTTTAGTGAATGGAGTAAACGTTGTTCCTGAAGTTTATAGAGTTAAAAGAGAGATTGAAAAATTCTCTAATCAAGTTATAAAAGGAAATTTAAAAGGAAACTCAGGAAAGGTATTTACTGATGTTATTAATATTGGTATTGGTGGTTCTGATCTTGGCCCGTCAATGGTTGTAAATGGATTGAGCTATTATAAAAATCACTTACAAACGCATTTTATTTCAAATGCTGATGCTGACTTTGTTCAAGAAGTATTAAAAAAATTAAATCCAGAGACTACATTAATTGTAGTAGTTTCTAAAACATTTACTACAAGAGAAACTATAGATAACGCTCGTTTAATTAAAGAGTGGTTGTTGAGTTCTGATAAAATTATAAGCGCAGATGATCATTTTGTTGCAGTTACAGCGAATGTAGAAGAAGCGTTGTCATTTGGGGTAAATAAAAATTTTGTTTTCCCTATTTGGGACTGGGTTGGTGGTCGTTTTTCATTATGGAGTGCAGTTGGTTTAACAATAAGTTTAAGTCTTGGTTTTGATAATTTCGAAAAATTACTAAAAGGAGCAAATGAAATGGATTTGCATTTTAAAGAATCATCTTTTGATAAAAATATACCTGTTTTACTTGCTTTAATAGGTATTTGGAACAATAATTTTTTAAAAGCTGAGACCGAAGCGGTGATTCCTTATTCGCAATATTTACAAAAATTACCTTCTTATTTACAACAAAGTGTAATGGAAAGTAATGGAAAAAACATTGATAGAAATGGTGAAGAGGTTAATTACCAAACTTCTCAAATTGTTTGGGGAGAACCAGGAACGAATGCTCAACATGCATTTTTTCAGTTATTTCATCAAGGAACAAAAATTATTCCTGTAGATTTTATAGGTTTTAAAAAACCACTTTCTGCTTCAATGCATAAACATAATGAGTTTATGGCAAATTTTTTTGCGCAATCAGAAGCGTTGTTAAACGGAAAATCATTAGAAGAGGTAAAGGAAGAATTAACTAAAGAAGGCTGCTCTTTTGAAGAGGTTCAAAAACTGGCTCCTTTTAAAGTTTTTAAAGGTAATAAGCCTTCAAATACTATATTGATAGACAAATTAACGCCTGAAAATTTAGGTTCACTAATTGCAATGTATGAGCATAAAATATTTGTTCAAGGTGTTATTTGGAACATCTTTAGTTATGATCAATGGGGAGTTGAGCTAGGAAAAAAATTGGCATCTACAATAATAAAAGAGCTAAACTTTGGTGTAAAATCAAATCACGACGCTTCAACTTCTTTTTTATTAAATGAATTTAAGAATTAATATTTAATTATATTTGTTAAACTAAAACACCTATTTATGTATCAAATTTTACAACCTGCACATTCAATATTTGCTTATATTGTTTTATCTATTTTACTTTTAGCATCTATTAATGCCATTTCTGGAGTAGTTTCAAAAAGAGTATTTAGCACAAAAGATTTAAGAATCTCTTTATTTACCATAATATTAACTCATTTTCAATTACTTATTGGATTGATACTCTATTTTATTTCTCCTTTAGGTTTTGATTCTGCAGGGAATATGAAAGACGCTGCTTTAAGACTTACTTCTATAGAGCATCCGTTAATAAATATTATAGCAATTGCTTTAATCACTATAGGTTGGTCTAAACATAAAAAAGAAGAAAGTAATAATGGTAAATTTAAGAAAATTGCTCTCTTTTATACGTTAGGGTTAGTTTTAATATTAGCTAGATTACCTTGGGCAAGCTGGTTTAACTAATTGGCACTATTTTTGAAAAATCTTAAATAAAAATTTTTATGAAAAAGTATTTAAGATATTTTTTAATCATTCTTTTAGGGTTTTTTACCCTTAGTTTTTCTTTAAAAGAACGTTCTTTTAAAAAAGAAGATATAGTTCTTTCTGTTTTTCAAGATAGCTTAGAAACACATAAAACTAAATTATACAAACAAAATGTTCATGCATCTTATTATTCAGATAAGTTAAATGGAAGAAAAACAGCAAGTGGACAAGTGTTTAGTAATTCTAAATATACTGCAGCTCATAAAACCTTAAAATTTGGAACAAAACTAAAGGTAACCAATACGGTAAATAATAAATCTGTTATCGTTACAATTAACGATAGAGGTCCATTTACAAAAGGAAGAGAAATCGACCTCTCCAAAAAGGCCTTCATGGAAATTGCAAAAAACAAACAAAGAGGAGGTTTAATAGTAAACCTTGAAATAATAAAAGAATAAAAATCAGCGAAAGCTGATTTTTTTTTTGCTATAAAGTTTAACAAAAAATTATGTTCGGTTAGTTCGGTAATTTGTGAACCAAATTTATCTTTGTAAAAAAATAATCAAGATGGAGGCAGAAAAACAAGAGATTATTGAAATGTTTGGAGTACACTTCGAACAGCTTTATAACATTCCACCTTTAGCAGCCAGGATATTAGGTACATTAATTATTGATGGGTGTAAAAGTGGTTTAACCTTTGAAGAATTAGTTGAAAAGATGCAAGCTAGTAAAAGTTCAATTTCAACAAACCTAAACTTGCTTCAAAAAATGGATAAAATAAACTATTTCACCAAAATTGGGGATAGAAAAAAATATTTTAAAGCCGCTCCTTTAAGTCAACGACTGAATAATTATTTAACCTTAGTAAATAATGAAAAAATTCTAATTGATAAAATTATAAGGTATAGAGAAAAAAACATCTCTTGCTCACAGGAAGAAATTAATTTGCAAAATAGTTATGCATATCGGGAGCATATGTTAAAAGCGGAACAACTTTTAATGACTACAATAAACAATTTTAAAGAAATAGAAATAAAAAATCAATCCAATAAAAAATAGTATCAAAATGAAAAAGAAAGCATATTTTTTAAGCAGCTTAATACTAACAATTAGCTTGCTTTCTTGCAACAATAAGCAAGATGTTAAAAAGGAAAATACTCCAATGTCTTATAAGGTCGTTCAAGTATCAAATGAAAACACAACACTTTTAGCAGAATATCCAACTAAATTAGAGGGAATTACCGATATAGAAATTCGTCCAAAAGTAGATGGATATATTGAAAAAATCTATGTAGATGAAGGTCAAGAAGTAAAAAAAGGACAAATACTATTTAAATTAGAAACCCAAACCGCTACTCAAGATGCCGCTGCCGCTAAAGCAAAAGTTGATGCCGCTTTAGTTGAAGTTAACAGATTAAAACCACTTGTTGAAAGAAAGATCATTAGTGATGTTCAATTAGCAACAGCTAATGCAAATTTAGCTAATGCAAAAAGCACCTACCAAAGTATAGTTGCAAGAATTAACTATGCTACAATTAAAAGCCCTGTAAACGGAATTGTAGGAACATTACCTCTAAGAATAGGTAGTTATGTAAGTAGTCAAACCGCAGAACCCTTAACACGAATTTCAGATATCAGTAAAATATATGCTTACTTTTCAATCAATGAAAAAGAGCAATTAGATATTATGATGAATGCTGAAGGAAAATCATTTCAAGATAAAATTAAAAAAATGCCAGCAATAAATTTGGTTTTAAGTAATGGATCGATTTATCAAGAAACTGGAAAAATCGAAACTTTCAGCGGTCAAGCAAATACACAAACAGGCTCGTTTAATGTAAGAGCTAGTTTTCCAAACCCAAATAAACTTTTGCGTTCTGGAGGTAGTGGAACAATTCAAATTCCTACAAATTTAAAAGATGTGACTTTAATTCCACAAAGTGCCACTATCGAATTACAAGATAAAAGAATTGCTTTAATTGTTGATAGTGAAAGCAAAGTTAAATTTGTTCCTATCGAAGTACGCCCAGTACCAGGTGGAAAATATTTCGTAGTTGATAAAGGATTGAATGCCAATGATAAATATTTAGTTGAAGGTGTCGGTATCATTACAGAAGGAACTCCAATAAAACCAGAAATTACCAGTTTAAAAGAATTAGATACGCCTAAAAAATAATCAAAAAACCAATCAATTATGTTTTCAAAATTTATTGACAGACCTGTATTGTCAACGGTAATTTCTATTATTATCGTGATATTGGGAATTTTAGGATTAATTACTCTTCCAGTATCTCAATATCCAGAAATAGCACCTCCAACGGTTACGGTTTCGGCAAGTTATCAAGGAGCTAGTGCAGAAGTTGTAATGAATTCGGTTGTAATTCCCTTAGAAGAACAAATTAATGGTGTGGAAGATATGAGTTACATGACTTCCACGTCTAATAATGATGGTTCTGCCAGCATTAATATTTATTTTAAGTTAGGTACAAATCCAGATTTGGCAGCGGTAAATGTTCAAAATAGAGTATCTAGAGCAACTTCATTACTTCCACAAGAGGTAACTAAAGCCGGAGTTACCACCTCAAAAAAGCAAAGTGATAATATTTTAATTGTTTCACTTTACAGTGAAAATCCGGAATATGATGATACGTTTCTTCAAAATTATGCCAACATCAATATTTTACCAAAAATTAAACGTGTAGCTGGAGTTGGAGATGCTGTAATATTTGGACAAAGAGATTACTCAATGCGTATTTGGTTAAAACCAGATATCATGGCTTCTTATAGTCTAGTACCATCGGATATAACTGCTTTGTTGGCCGAACAAAATATTGAAGCTGCACCTGGACAATTAGGTGAAAGCGGTGATCAAACATTTCAATATGCTTTAAAATATAAAGGAAGATTAAAAAGTACAAAGGAGTTTGAAGATATTGTAGTTAAGTCTACTGAAAATGGAGAAGTACTTCGTTTAGGAGATGTGGCTAGAATTGAATTAGGAGCTGTTAGCTATGCTGGTAGTGCGAATACTAACGGTAATAAATCAGTAGCCATAGCTATTGCTCAAACTGCTGGTTCAAATGCACAAGAAGTAATAGAAGGTTCTTTAAAAGTTTTAGACAATTCATCAGTTAATTTTCCTAAAGGTGTAAATTATGCAACTTTGATTAATGCTAATGATTTCTTGGAAGAATCTATTTCAAAAGTAATTAGCACTTTAATTGAAGCATTTTTATTAGTGTTTTTAGTGGTTTTTGTATTCTTACAAGACTGGAGGTCTACGCTTATTCCTGCTATTTCTGTACCTGTTGCCATTGTTGGAACTTTCTTTTTCCTAAGTATATTTGGTTTTACAATTAATTTACTTACACTATTTGCATTAGTACTTGCTGTTGGAATCGTAGTGGATGACGCTATTGTAGTTGTGGAAGCCGTGCATGCCAAAATGGAAGCTGGAGAACACGACCCTAAAAAAGCAACTCATAGTGCAATGGGCGATATTAGTAGTGCTATTATTTCTATAACTTTGGTTATGTCGGCTGTTTTTATCCCTGTATCATTTATTAGTGGGTCAGCGGGTGTTTTTTATAAGCAATTTGGATTAACCTTAGCTGTAGCTATTGTTTTATCTGCTGTTAATGCTTTAACATTATCACCTGCATTATGTGCTATTTTCTTAAAGCCTCATAGTGAAGAAGAAAAGAAAAAAGGATTCTTACAACGTTTTTATACCGCATTTAACGTTGGTTTTGAAGCTACAACTGTAAAATATAAAAGAGGAGTTGAATTTTTTATTAAACGCAAATGGGTTGCCTTTTTGGGGATTGCTGTTTTTGCAGGAATATTTATTTTACTTTTAAACATTACACCCAAAGCATTTGTGCCAGGGGAAGATACTGGAGCAATTTTATCAGATGTTTCACTTCCTCCAGGAACTTCATTAGAACGAACAGAAGAGGTGTTATTGCAAATTGAAAATCAAGTAAAAGATATTCCCGAGATTAAAGAAGTTTTACGTATATCTGGTAGAAGTTTAATTAGTGGTACCGGAAGCAATTATGGAATGGTTATCGTAAAACTAAAACCATGGGCTGATCGTCCTGATGCTAACCAAGAAATTACGGCTGTTGTTGGGGAATTGTTTAAACGTGCATCAGTTGTAAAAGATGCAAAAGTATTGTTTTTTGGACGTCCAACATTGGTAGGGTTTGGATTTACCAATGGATTTGAATTTCAATTACAAGATCAAAAAGGAGGAACTATTAAAGAATTAAGTGATGTAAATAATAAGTTTTTAGCTGCTTTAAATAGCCGTCCAGAGATTAAATATGCTGCAACTTCGTTTTCACCTAATTATCCGCAATATCTAATTAACTTAGATGTACCAAATATTAAGAAAGCTGGCTTGTCAGTTACAGATGTGTTAGGTACTATGCAAGGGTATTATGGAGGAGTTTACGCTTCTAACTTTAATAAATTCGGAAAACAATATAGAGTTGTTTATCAATCTGACCCTAATTTTAGAGCTGACCCTGCTTCCTTAAATAGCGTTATGGTACGTAATGATAAAGGCCAAATGGCTCCAATTTCACAATTTGTAACATTGGAAAAAGTATTTGGTCCTCAGGCAATTGATCGTTTTAATTTATTTACTTCTGTAAAAGTTACAGGTGCTCCTAATGATGGATTTAGTACTGGAGATGCTATTCAAGCTGTACAAGAAGTTGCTACTGAGAGTTTACCATTAGGGTATGGTTATGAGTTTTCTGGAATGACACGTGAAGAGATCAGTGCTGGAAGTCAAACATTATATATTTTTATGTTGTGTTTGATATTTGTGTACTTCTTGTTAGCTGCTCAATATGAAAGTTATATGTTGCCGTTTGCAGTGTTATTATCATTGCCAGTTGGTTTAGCAGGTGCTTACATTTTTGCCTATTTATTTAATGTAAGTGATAATATTTACCTTCAAATCACTTTGATTATGCTTATAGGTTTATTGGCTAAGAATGCTATTTTAATTGTAGAATTTGCAGCAGAAGCCCGTAGAAAAGGTTGGAGTATTGCACAAGCTGCAATTCAAGGAGCTACGGCTCGTTTACGTCCTATTTTGATGACATCGTTTGCCTTTATTCTTGGGTTATTGCCGTTAATGTTAGCAAAAGGTGCTGGAGCTGTTGGAAACAAAGCTATTGGTACTGGAGCAATTGGAGGAATGTTAATTGGAACTATTTTAGGGGTTTTTGTTATTCCAGTTTTATTTATCATCTTCCAAACTTTACAAGAAAAAGTTAGTACAAAGACTATTGAAACCACTAAAGAAGATACTGAAAATTTATAAGTAATTATCATGAAAAAACAACATATAATCAAAGGAAGTCTTATAGTTTTTACCATGTTTGTAGTACAATCATGTTTTGTAGCTAAAGATTACAAGAAGCCAGAAGTTAATATAGACAACCTTTATAGAACAGAACAAGCTATAGATAGTACATCTTTAGCAATGGTATCTTGGGATAAACTTTTTTCTGATCCAAAATTGCAAGGATATATTACTGAAGGTTTGCAAAATAATTTAGACATGAAAATTGCTTTGCAAAATATGGCAGCTGCTGAAGCCATGATGAAGCAAGGAAAAGCAGGTTATTTTCCAACAATTAATGGAAACGCAACTTGGACACATCAAGAAACTTCAGAGAATAGTCAATTTGGGACTTTATTTAGTAGTATAGATCAATATGAATTGTCTGCAAAATTATCTTGGGAAGCTGATATTTGGGGAAAAATAAGAAGTAATAAAAGAGCTTCGGTAGCTCAATATTTACAAACAGAAGCGGCTAAACAAGCTATTCAAACAGAATTGGTAGCCAACATTGCTTCTTTATATTATCAATTATTAGCTACCGATGCGCAAATTAATGTAGTAACTAAAACTATTGAAAACCGAGTTAAAAGTGTTGAAGTAATACAAGCCTTAAAAGAATCTGGAAGCGTAAATGAAGTGGCTGTAAAACAAACAGAAGCTCAAAAATATGCTACAGAAATCATTTTAAAAGACTTAGAGTATAATCGTAAGGTTTTAGAAAATTCATTTAATCAACTTTTAGGTAAAACACCAGGAACTGTTGAACGTTCAATTTTTGAAAATCAAGAAATTAATACCGATATAAAAGTAGGTTTGCCAACTTATTTATTGAGTAAAAGACCCGATGTAATTACTGCTGAGCTAAATTTTAGAAACTCATTTGAATTAACTAATGTTGCAAAAAGCTATTTTTATCCTTCGTTAACATTAACTGCAACAGGAGGTTTACAAGCTCTAGAGTTGGAAGACTGGTTTAGTACTAAATCAATTTTTGCGAACGTAATAACAGGTTTAGCACAACCAATTTTTAATCAACGACAAAACAAAACACGTTTAGAAGTTGCCAAGGCAAATCAACAAAAAGCTTATTTGCAATTTGAAAAATCTTTATTAGTAGCAGGTAAAGAAGTTTCCGATGCTTTAGCAAATTATGAAAACGAAACTCAAAAGTTAACTATTCGTAAGAAACAATTGGTAGCACTTCAAGCTGCAGCTGATTATTCTGACGAATTGTTAAAGTATGGAATGGTAAATTATTTAGAAGTTTTAACTGCAAAAGACAATGCTCTAAATACAGAAATAAATTACATAGACAATAAATATAAACAACTTAATGCTGTTATTAATCTCTATAAAGCATTAGGAGGAGGTAATTGATTTAAAAAATCCCTGCGAAAGCAGGGATTTTAATTTAATTAAAAATGAGAGAAGAAATAATTCAAAAAGCATTAAATCATTTTCTTAAAAATGGAAGCAAAATTATTACAATGGATGATATTGCTAATGAATTTGGATTGTCTAAAAAAACCCTTTATACTTTATTCAAAAATAAAGAAGCTCTCATCACTGAAGCAGTTAATTTATTGTGGAATGATTATTTAAAAGATGTTCAAGAGATACTAGAAAGTGAAGAAAATCCAATTAAAAAAATCATCTTAATTTATAAAAGAGCTATTGAAATTGTGAGCAGCATTGAGCCAATATTTATTGTAAGTTTAAAGAAATATCACAATAAAATTATGTGTTTATATGTGGCTAATAGAAATGCTTTAATAGATGATTTTATTTTACCTTTATTAGAAAAAGCTCAGAAAGAAAGTCAAATAGACTCAAACGTAAATCTACTCTTATTTTGTGAAGTTAATTTCAAATATTTTGATGAAAGAATTTGGAAAAATAATTTTTTACATAAGTATTCAAAAGAAGAAGCATTAGAATATTTCATCACCAGAAGATTAAAAGGAATTCTTTCAAAAGATTTTTTGTATTTGACGGAAATAAAATAATCTACCAATTTTTATAAGGATTTTTACTTAAATAAGCATTATAATATCGTTCGTCACCAGTAACTTCTTTTCCAAGCCAACTTGGTTTTTCAAAAGATTCATTTTCATTTGTTAATTCAATCTCTGCAATAACTAAACCTTTATTGTCTTTTGCAAAAACGTCTACTTCATAAACATGAACACCAACAATTACTTCATATCTAATTTTATCAATTACACCTTTTTCACATATACTTAATAAATTTTCAGCATCAGTATAAGAAATTTCTTTTTCCCATTCAAAACGACTTAAACCACTTTCATTGCTTTCTCCTTTGATAGTTAAATAACCATTTTCTCCTTTAAGACGAATTCTAACGGTTCTTTTCGGGTCAGATGACAAATAACCTTGAACAATTCTATTTCGTGTTTTATATTGCTTTAAAAAAACATCTGAATTTACTAAAAATTTGCGTTCAATTTCTATCATGGGTGTTGTTTTTTTTATATTTTCGACTAATTTAAGAAATGATTTTTTAAAATAACTAATTCATTCTATTTATGAATGTAAGGCATCAGTTTCAACAGGATAAATCTATCAAGGAACTCTTTGAAAATCATTTCGATAAGGATACTTATGCCGACGAAAAACTATTGTTTTTAGTTGATTTAATTCATGTCATTAGGCCAAAAAAACCTAAAGAAATTCAACAAGTTTCATTAATAGATTTCATTAATTTTCTTAAAGATAATCCCGTTTACATTTCTCTTTTTAGAAACTACTTTAAAACGATAGTAAATAAGAATAAATTTTCTCGACTTTTAACCGATTCTGGAATTCTAAATGATAATCATTTTGTAACTGAAATTAAAAAAAGAATTTTTGATAAATTTTTACCTTTTCAACCCGAAAAAGGAACGCTACAATTTGTTTTAAATCAGGTTTTTTATTTAAGTACAGATCCAATTTGGATAAATAAGATTCCTTATAACGAAATTGTAATTGTATACGAATTGTTAGGTTTCAAAGATATTTATGGAAACATAAAAGAAGAAACCCCTTTTTCTGAAATCATTTTAGCGATGCAAATTTTAGCACAAAGAATGAGTGGAAGAGCTTTAGAAAATGATGTAATAAAAATGGTTCCCGAATATTCTAATTTTGAAAGTCCTTTTTTAGGTTTTGAAAAAGAATTAAATCATCTAGAACATATTATTCGCACTAATAATTATCATTATATTAATTCATCTGAGCTGGTTTATAAGCAACTTTTGTTATTACATAAACAATGTGATGATTTTGTAGATAAAGCCTTTTTAAACAGCTCTAAATACGGAATTTCATTAACGGTTAATCAAAGTTTACTGCGCATTAGACAACAATTGGTGCGTATTAAAGAATTATTGCCGTTAATAGTAGTTGAAATTGAAGAAGATAAAGTTAGAAACAGCACCTTAATTTTGCTTAAATTAATTCGATACAATTGTTATAAAAATAATATCAGAAAATTATTTTTAGAAAGCACTCAATTAATTTCTTATGAAATAACACAACACACAGCAAAATCGGGCCAAAAATATATTACAGATGGCTATAAAGAATATTTTACCATGTTTTATAAAGCTATTGGTGGAGGATTTATTGTTGGTTTTTTGTGTTTATTTAAATTGTTGTTTTCAAAAGTAGATACTTCGGCTTTTGGTCATGCTTTTTTATATAGTTTTAATTATGCTTTTGGATTCATTCTAATTTTTTTATTAGGGTACACTTTAGCTACAAAACAGCCTGCAATGACAGCTGCAACTATAGCACAAACATTAGAAGAAGGCATGAAAAATAAAAATCAAGCCAATGATAAACATAAGTCGTTTGCCAAATTATTTGCACGTATATTTCGAACACAATTTATTGCTTTTGTAGGTAATGTGCTTTTTGCTTTTCCTGTTTCTTTACTTCTAATTTGGTTTTTAGATTTTTTATTAGGAACTAATTTAGCGGAAGCAAAAGCCGAAAAATTAATATCTGATTTAAGTCCCATTCATTCTTTAGCTCTTTTACATGCTGCAATTGCTGGAGTTTTCTTGTTTTTATCAGGAATTATTTCTGGTAATATTTCTAACAGAAACAAACATTATCAAGTAGCTTATCGTATTCAAGAAAACCCTTTTTTAAAACAAACATTTGGAATTCAAAAAACAAAAAGTATATCTAATTGGGTGAATGAAAATTGGGCAGGTGTTGTTTCAAACTTATGGTTTGGAATTTTTCTTGGAAGCACGGCTTCACTCGGCATTTTCTTTGGTTTAAATTTAGATATTCGTCACATTACTTTTGCTAGTGGAAATTTTGCCTTGGGTTTATACGGAAGTCATTTTACCATTAATTTTTGGTCGTTTTTTTGGTCTATAATTGGAATTGGCTTAATAGGTTTTATCAATTTTATAGTGAGTTTTACTTTGTCAATGCTTTTGGCATTTCGCTCTAGAAATATTCCATTGTCAGAATTGCACTTATTGAATAAATCAATTTTTAATTACTTTAAGAAAGCACCTTTAAACTTCTTTTTTCCACTAAAAGATAAAGTAATTTAATAATTTTACAGAAATAGAATTACATGTCATTTCCACAACGTAAAATAATTCATGTTGATATGGATGCCTTTTACGCCTCTGTAGAACAAATGGATTTTCCTGAACTAAAAGGAAAACCATTAGCTGTTGGTGGAAGTGAAACAAGAGGTGTTGTGAGTGCAGCAAGTTACGAAGCTAGGAAATTTGGAGTTAGAAGTGCCATGAGTGGTATTCAAGCCAAAAGAAATTGCCCAGATTTAATTTTTGTTAGACCACGATTTGATAGATATAAAGAAATTTCTAAAAAAATTAGAAAAATTTTCTTTGAGTACACAGATTTAGTCGAACCTCTTTCTTTAGACGAAGCATATTTAGATGTTACAGTGAATAAAAAAAATAATCCTAGTGCATCTTTAATCGCTCAGGAAATTAGAAAGCGCATTTTTGAAGAAGTTGGATTAACTGCTTCTGCTGGAATTTCCGTAAATAAATTTGTAGCTAAAATTGCTTCTGATTATAACAAACCAAATGGACAAAAAACGGTAAATCCAGATGAAGTTGAAGCTTTTTTAGAAGTATTAGATATTAAAAAATTCTATGGAATAGGTAAAGTAACAGCCGAAAAATTTTATCAATTAGGTATTTTTACGGGATATGATTTAAAACAAAAATCTTTAGAATATTTAGAAAAATATTTTAAAAATAGTGCTCAATATTATTTCAATATTTCTAGAGGAATTCATAACAGTCAAGTAAAACCCAATAGAACAGTAAAATCTTTTGGAGCAGAAAGAACTTTTAATGAAAATCTCTCGTCTGAAATTTATATGGAAGAACGTTTATTAAATATCGCAACCGAATTAGAAAAACGATTGCAAAAAAGTAAAATTTCAGGACGAACAATTACTTTAAAAATCAAATATTCTGACTTTTCTTTACAAACTAGAAGCAAAACCCTTCAATATTATATTAGTGATAAGCATTTGTTATTTGATGTAGCAAAAGAACTTTTATACCAAGAAAGATTAAAAGATTCTGTTCGTTTATTAGGTATATCCGTCAATAATTTGAACAATGAAGAAAAGAAGGCTAAAGAAATCCCTAAAAGTGTTTCTGTTCAATTGCAATTTGATTTTAAACCATAAAAAAACCATCAAGTTAAATTGATGGTTTTGTATCTATAACTTTGCTAAACTTAATCTCTACTTGACAATTTAGAAAGTAAACGTAAAAATTCAACGTATAACCATACTAATGTAATCATTAATCCCATTGCACTGAACCATTCCATATATTTTGGCATTTGTTTAGCCGCACCTTTTTCAATTTCGTCAAAATCTAAAAATAAATTTAAAGCTGCAATAACAATTACAAAAACACTTATTCCTATACTCATTAATGAATTACCATGATGAACCGCCTCAAATGTGATGAAAAAAGACAAAATCCAAGACAATAGATAATATGTCATAATAGCTAAAGTAGCAGCAATTACAATAGATTTAAAACGTTCAGTTACTTTTACAATTTTGTATTTGTATAAAGCAAAACATACAATGAATGTAATAAATGTGCAACTTACAGCTTGTATTACAATTCCAGGGTATGATGCTTCAAAAAATGCAGAGATTCCACCAATAAATAAACCTTCAAACAAAGCATATCCTGGTGCGACCCAAGTAGATGTATGAGGTTTAAAAGCAGCAATAAGCACTAAAATAAAACCAACAATTGCTCCTCCAATTGTAAGTACTAGAGGATTATAACCATTAAATGCTAACCACCAAGTAATACACGCTGTAGTAAGTAACATAAATAATAACATGAAACTTTTGTTAATCGCTCCACTTACAGTCATTGTTTCTTGTTGTATGGCAATTGTTTCATCAGCATTTTTACTTGTATTAGTAAATGCTTTACTTCCTAAAAAAGGATTTTTTGATTCAAATTTCATATAAAAAAATTATAAATGTTTATTATTTCAAATGTAAATAAAATTTATTCGATTTCTGATACTCTTAATGTATTTACCATACCTTTTTTAATAATAGGCATTGCGGCAAGATTAATAATCATATCGCCTTTTTCAACATGTCCATGTACTTTGCATATTAAGTTGATGTCTTCAACGGTATCATCGGTACTCACAAATTTATCATAATAGAAAGCTTTAACTCCCCAAAGTAAATTTAATTGAGTTAAAATTCTTTTATTAGAAGTGAAAACTAAAATAAGTGAATTTGGTCTCCATGCTGAAATTTGAAAAGCTGTATAACCACTATTGGTTAACGTTGTTATTGCTTTTGCATTTATATCATCGGCCATAATTGCTGCATGGTAGCAAATAGACTTTGTTACAAATCGATTTGTTCTAATATAAGGAGCGTTTAAAGGCACTTTAATTAAAGGTGAATCTTCAACACTTCTAATAATTTTTGACATTGTTTCTATTACTTGAACTGGATAACTTCCTACTGATGTTTCTCCAGAAAGCATAACTGCATCTGCACCATCCATTACTGAGTTGGCAACATCATTTACTTCTGCTCTAGTAGGTGTTAAACTTGTAATCATTGTTTCCATCATCTGTGTTGCCACAATTACTGGAATACGAGCTGTCTTTGCTCTATGGATTAGTTTCTTTTGAATTAATGGAACTTGTTCTGCTGGAATTTCAACACCTAAATCACCACGAGCAACCATCAATCCGTCACAAAAAGCAACAATTTTGTCTATATTTTCAACAGCTTCAGGCTTTTCAATTTTTGCAATGATTGGAATTTTATGGTCAGAATGTTTTACAATTAAATCTTGCAATTGCTCTAAATCTTCGGGAGTTCTAACAAAGGATAGTGCAATCCAGTCTACTTTATTTTCAATCGCAAATAATGCGTCTTTTATATCTTTTTTTGTTAAAGCTGGTAAAGAAACTTTTGTGTTAGGAAGATTTACCCCTTTTTTAGATTTTAAAGGTCCGCCTTGAACAACTATTGCTTCAACTTCAGTTTTTTTATCGGTTTTTACAACTTCAAAGATTAATTTTCCGTCGTCTAAAAGAATTCTTTCACCTGGATTTACATCTTTTGGAAATTCTTTGTAATTCATGTACACCTTTTCTGCAGTTCCTAATATGTCTTCTGCAGTTGTAAATGTAATTTTATCGCCTTTGCTTACAATTACATCTTCTTTCATTACTCCAACTCTTAGTTTTGGTCCTTGTAGATCGGCAAGTATTGATGTTGTGTAGTTAAATTCAGCATTTAATTCACGAATAGTATTTATTCTAGCTAAAACATCTTCATAGTCTGCATGAGAAAAGTTAATTCTAAAAACATTTACTCCTGCGTCAATCATTTCTTTAATAGTTTCTTTAGTGCTGCAAGCAGGACCTAAAGTTGCTACAATTTTAGTTTTTTTATTCATTTATATTTTAGTTAAAATATTAAATTATTTTTTGATTTTAAGTTTACTTTATCAATTAAGTATGACATTGAAACGTTATTTATTGATTCTATTTTTTTTGTTACTTCTTTAGTTTTAAAAAACGAATCAACATTTTCAATTTTTAAAAGGAAGTCAGCTTTTTTAAATTCAGGGATTAAATATACGTTAACTTCCATATTCTCAAATATACCAGCTGATTTTTTATTAGTAGAATTTATAGTGGTTTTGTTTTCTATTAAACTCCATTGAATGTCTGTTTTTTTATCATCATAAAAATAATGATTAAAAGAGCTTTTTCCTTCTTGAGTTTCTATAGCAATGTTTAAATTGTTTTTGCACAGCTTTATATTTAATTCTCTGTTTAAAAAATAAGCGAGTCTATAATCCTCTATTGATGTATGAATGGCAATTAATTCATAATCAATTGATAAAAAGTCAACTATTTGAATTTTATGAACGGCCATTTGTGTGAATTGTTTTTGTAAATATACAATTTATGAAATGGGTGTGTGTTAAGAAAATTATTTTTTTGAAATAATTTCTTGTAAAGCAAAATAAGCTCTTTTTGCAGCTTTCTCTTCAGCTTTCTTCTTTGATGTTTCTCTTGCTTTTGCAACAGTTTTATTATCAATATCTAACTTTACTCCAAAAAAGCGTTGTTCTTCTGTACCATTATCTTCAAAAGTTTCAAAAACAAACTTCTTTTTTTCTTTTTGACACCATTCAATAATTAAACTTTTATAGCTAATAACTTTTCCTTCAAGCTTAGGAATGTCTACATAAGGTTGGATAACTTTGTTAAAAATAAATTTTTCACAATAAGAAAACCCTCTATCTAAATAAATGGCTCCAACTAAACCTTCAAAAATATTTCCGTGTATATTGTCACTAAAATGCTGAGGATTAACTTTACTATCAACAAATTGAATTAGTTTTAAATCTCTGCCTAGTTCGTTTAAATGTTCTCTACTTACAATTTTAGAGCGCATTTTGGTTAAATAACCTTCATCACCACTTGGTACTTCGTTGTATAAATGTGCTGCAATAACACTGCCTAGCATGGCGTCTCCTAAAAATTCTAATCTCTCATAATTAAAAGGATAGCCGTTTTCTCCAATTTTATTTGTAGAACGATGTGTAAAAGCTTTCTGGTAATAAACCAAATTAAGTGGTTTGAAACCTAAAATTTTGCTGATTTTGTCAAAAAAAATCCCGTCTTCTTGAGAACGGGAGTTTTTAATTATTTTTTTAAAAAAACGCATCCGTTCTTATTCTTCTATTTTCTTAAATAATACGCAAGCATTATGTCCTCCAAAACCAAAAGTATTACTCATAGCGACTTTAACATCTCTTTTTTGTGCTTTATTTAAAGTTAAATTTAACTCTGGATTAATGTTTTCATCTACAACAGAATGATTAATTGTAGGAGGAACAATTCCGTGTTTTATTGATAATACCGAAGCAATAGCTTCAATTCCACCTGCAGCACCTAAAAGATGGCCGGTCATAGATTTTGTTGAATTAATGTTAATATTTTTAGCATGGTCGCCAAAAACAGCACTTATTGCTTTTAATTCGGCAACATCACCTAATGGTGTTGATGTTCCATGTGTGTTAATATGATCAACTTCATGTGGTTGCATTCCTGCGTCTCTTAAAGTATTATTCATAACGGCTATTACTCCTAATCCTTCAGGGTGTGGAGCTGTTAAATGGTAAGCATCAGAAGACATTCCACCTCCGCCAATCTCACAATATATTTTAGCACCACGTGCTTTTGCGTGTTCATATTCTTCAAGTACTAGAGCGCCAGCTCCTTCACCTAAAACAAAACCATCTCTAGTTGCGTCAAAAGGTCTAGAGGCAGTTTCTGGGCTTTCATTTCTTGTTGATAAAGCATGCATAGAATTAAATCCACCCATTCCAGCAATTGTTACGGCTGCTTCTGAACCACCAGAAATAATAACGTCACACATTCCTAAACGAATATAATTAAATGCATCTATCATTGCATTTGCAGAAGAAGCACAAGCAGAAACAGTTGTGTAATTTGGACCCATAAACCCATTTCTCATTGAAATGTGAGCAGGGGCAATATCTGCAATCATTTTAGGAATAAAGAAAGGATTAAATTTTGGAGTTCCATCACCTTTGGCATAGTATAAAACTTCTTCTTGAAAAGTTTCTAAGCCTCCAATTCCTGCTCCCCAAATAACTCCAACTCTATGTTTGTCAACATTCTCAGCTGTAATACCGGCATCTTTAATAGCCTCATCACTTGCAACAACAGCATATTGTGCAAACTTATCCATTCTACGAGCTTCTTTACGGTCAATAAAATCCTCTATATTGAAGTTTTTAACTTCACAAGCAAATTTTGTTTTATGTTTTTCAGTATCATAGTAAGTAATAGGTGCGGCACCACTTTTACCATTAATCAATCCTTCCCAATATTCTTGAATATTATTTCCAATAGGGGTAAGGGCTCCTAGACCAGTTACAACAACACGCTTTAATTGCATATAATTAAATTTTGGTTATATATAAAAAACCCAATGTACTTTTAATAATGTAACTAAAAGAAACAATGGGTATTACATAGTTTTTTATTTTAATGATTGTAATACAATCAATGTTTTCTTCAAATCTAATAAAAGATTTTAAAATTTCGAAGAAAAAATAATAACACTCATGAGTATAAACCCACGAGTGTCTAAAATATTATTTTTTAGCTTCTTCGATGTAAGAAATAGCTTGACCTACAGTAGCAATGTTTTCTGCTTGATCATCTGGGATTTGAATATCAAATTCTTTTTCAAATTCCATAATTAGCTCAACAGTGTCTAATGAATCAGCTCCTAAATCATTTGTGAAGCTTGCTTCTGTTACAACTTCGTTTTCGTCAACACCTAATTTGTCTACGATAATCGCTTTTACTCTTGATGCAATGTCTGACATAATCTTTTAATTTTAATTTAATTTGTTGGCAAAAATAAAAAACTTTATTTTAAAACAACAATTTTGTTTCTAAATGTGACTACGAATTTAAAAAAAAATAATTCACAAAGACCTCTTTTTTCTATTTTTTACCAATTATTATTCTTTTTTTTGTGTAATTAAAATTACAGGATAAATGAAAAAAATAGTGCTATTCGCTTCTGGCAATGGTTCCAATGCCGAAAAGATCATATTACATTTCAAAAAATCAACCTTTGCAAATGTAGTCACTATCTTTACAAACAATCCTGATGCCAAAGTGCTAGAAAAAGCAAAAAATCATCAAATGGAGGCTGTTATTTTTACAAAATCTGACTTAAATAATGATTTTGTTCTTCAAAAACTCAAAAAAATTGATCCAGATTTAATTGTTTTAGCTGGATTTTTATTAAAATTTCCAGAATCTATCATAAATCAATATCCTAATAAAGTAATTAACATTCACCCTGCTCTTTTGCCTAAATATGGTGGAAAAGGAATGTATGGAATGAATGTGCACAAAGCGGTTTTAGAAAATAACGAAAAAGAAACCGGAATCACTATTCATTATGTAAACGAACATTATGATGAAGGTGAATACATTTCTCAGCATAAAGTTTCTATAGAGGATTGTGTTTCTGCTGAAGAAATTGCAAATAAAGTACATCAATTAGAGCATGAATATTTTCCGACTATTATTGAACAACTAATCACTAATCACTAATCACTATTTACTTGAGTCACGAAGTTCACATATATACAGACGGCGCTGCTAAGGGAAATCCTGGTCCGGCGGGTTATGGCGTAGTTATGGAAATGGTTGGAACTCCTTATAAAAGGGAATTTTATGAAGGTTTTCGAAAATCTACCAATAATAGAATGGAAATTTTAGCTGTTATTGTAGGTTTAGAAAAACTAAAAAACTTAAAAACGAAAGTATTAGTCGTTTCCGATTCTAAATATGTGGTAGATGCTGTTGAAAAACGTTGGGTTTTTCAATGGGAAAAGAAAAATTTTGCAGGAAAAAAGAATCCCGATTTATGGATGCGCTTTCTAAAAGCGTACCGAAATCATAAAGTAGATTTTCAATGGGTAAAAGGGCATAATAATCATCCTCAAAACGAGCGTTGCGATGAATTAGCTGTTATGGCTTCTCAACAAGAAAAACTTTCTGTTGATGTTTTTTATGAAAGAGAAGAGGAGAAGTTGTTATAGGTTTTTAAATTTTTTTAATTAAAAATTATCAACCAATTAACCTTTTGACTTTAACCTTTTGACTTTTGACTTTTTACAAGTATCTTTGCCTCTTATTTCAAATCGATTAGAATGAATAAATTATTGATAGTAGGAACGGTAGCTTTTGATGCTATTGAAACGCCTTTCGGAAAAACAGATAAAATTTTAGGTGGTGCAGCAACGTATATTGGTTTAGCCTCTAACTTTTTTAATGTAGATGCAGCAATTGTTTCGGTAGTAGGTGAAGATTTTCCCCAAGAGTATTTAGATTTATTAACCAATAATGGTGTAAATATAGACGGAATTGAAGTGGTTAAAGGTGGAAAAACATTCTTTTGGAGTGGAAAATACCATAACGATTTAAATTCTCGTGATACTTTAGTAACTGAATTAAACGTATTAGCGGATTTTAACCCTGTTGTTCCTCAAGGTTATAAAAATTCTGATGTTGTATTATTAGGAAACTTACATCCTTTAGTACAATCTGGAGTTTTAGATCAAATGGAAACACAACCAAAATTAATTGTTTTAGATACAATGAACTTTTGGATGGATTGTGCATTGCCAGAATTATTAGACGTTATTAAACGTGTTGATGTAATTACAATTAATGATGAAGAAGCGCGTCAATTATCTGGTGAATATTCATTAGTAAAAGCAGCTCAAAAGATCCATACAATGGGTCCTAAATATGTAGTAATTAAAAAAGGAGAACACGGAGCATTATTGTTTCAAGATAAAGAAGTGTTCTTTGCACCAGCTTTACCTTTAGAGGAAGTGTTTGATCCAACAGGAGCTGGTGATACATTTGCAGGTGGTTTTGCGGGTTATATTGCTCAAAGTGAAAACATTTCGTTTGATAATATGAAAAACGGAATTATTTACGGTTCAAACTTAGCTTCATTTTGTGTGGAGAAATTTGGAACTGAGCGCATGCAAAAATTAGACAAGGAAGAAGTTAATATGCGTTTAAAACAATTTAAAGCATTAACACAATTTGAAATTGAATTAGAAGAATAAAAACGTGCCTCGAATTTTCGGGGCATTTTTGTATACATTACAGTAAGCATTAAACAACACAACAACAACACAATGAGTGACGCTATTAAACATGAATGCGGAATTGCACTATTAAGATTAAAAAAACCGTTAGAGTTTTACAAAGAAAAATACGGTACAGCTTTTTACGGAGTTCAAAAAATGTATTTGCTAATGGAAAAACAGCACAATCGCGGTCAAGATGGTGCAGGTTTAGCAAGTATAAAATTAGATGTTGCTCCAGGGCAACGTTATATAAGCCGTATACGTTCTAATGATGCAAATCCTATTAAAGATGTTTTTGCACAGGTTAATGAACGAATTAATCACGAACTTTTAGAACACCCAGAATATCAAAATGATGTTCAGTTACAAAAAAATAATATTCCTTATATAGGCGAGTTATTTTTAGGACACGTACGTTATGGAACTTTTGGAAAAAACAGTATCGAAAGCGTACATCCTTTCTTGCGTCAGAATAATTGGATGCACCGCAATCTTATTGTTGCCGGGAATTTTAACATGACAAATGTTAAAGAGCTTTTTGATAGTTTGGTAGAATTAGGTCAGCATCCAAAAGAATTAGCTGATACTGTTACTGTAATGGAAAAAATAGGTCATTTTTTAGATGATGAAGTTACCGAAATTTACAAACAAGCAAAATTAGAAGGGTTTACAAAGCAAGAAGCTTCAAAAGTAATCGTTGACCGATTAAATATTCCTAGAATTTTAGAGCGTGCTTCTCGTAACTGGGATGGAGGTTATGCAATGGCTGGTTTATTAGGTCATGGAGATGCATTTGTAATGCGAGATCCAGCAGGTATTCGCCCGGCTTATTTTTATGAAGATGATGAAATTGTTGTTGTAGCTTCTGAAAGACCAGTTATTCAAACGGTTTTTAATGTTCCTTTCGAAAAAGTTCAAGAATTAACACCTGGAAACGCTATTGTAATTAAAAAAGACGGTTCTGTTTCACTTAATGAAGTTAGAACACCTTTGGTTAAAAAAGCATGTTCGTTTGAACGTATTTATTTTTCTCGTGGAAGTGATGCAGAAATTCACCAAGAACGTAAGAAATTAGGAAGATTAATTTTCCCAGCCATTTTAAAATCAATCGATAACGATACTGATAACACGGTTTTTTCATACATACCAAACACTGCCGAAACTTCTTTTTATGGAATGACAGAAGCGGCTCAAGACTTTTTGAATCAGAGAAAAACGGCTGAAATTTTAAAAAATAGAGATACGCTTTCAGAAGAAAAACTAGCTGAAATTTTATCAGTTAAAATTCGAACAGAGAAAGTAGCAATTAAAGATGCAAAATTAAGAACTTTTATCACTGAAGACAGTAGTAGAGATGATTTAGTTGCCCATGTGTATGATGTTACTTATGGAGTTGTGAAAACGACTGACAATTTGGTTATCATTGACGATAGTATTGTAAGAGGAACAACGCTGAAGCAAAGTATCATTAAAATGATGGATAGGCTTAAACCAAAGAAAATTGTTGTTGTGTCATCTGCACCACAAATTCGTTATCCTGACTGTTACGGTATTGATATGGCTAAACTTGAAGGATTAGTTGCTTTTAGAGCCGCTATGGAGCTACTAAAAGACAGAGGTTTACTTCATATTGTTGAAGAAGTTTATAAAAAATCAAAAGCGCAAGAAAATTTAAAAGATGCTGAGGTTGTAAATTTTGTAAAAGAAATTTATGCTCCCTTTACAGATGAAGAAATATCAGACAAAATATCTGAAATGTTAACTCCAGAAAACACTCATGCTGAAGTTAAAATTATTTATCAAACGGTTGATGATTTACATATTGCTTGTCCAAAAAATCTTGGAGATTGGTACTTTACTGGAGATTACCCTACAAATGGAGGAAACAGAGTTGTAAACAAAGCTTTCTTAAATTTTTATGAAGGAAATGACGCTCGCGCATATTAATTATGCACTTTATCGATTATTTTACACGTTAAACAATTTTTTAATTGATTTAACATTTGTCTATCATACTTTAGCACTACCAGAAAAATTAGTAGGTTAAGTTTTATGGTAGATTTGGGGCAAAAAGGTGAAAGCAATTTCACCTTTTTTTTATTTATATAATTTCATTTTTCAATTAATTTCTTAAATAAAAGCAAAAAAAACACCTTTTATCGAATATTTGGACAGTTTGTCAATTTTTTATGCACGCATAATAAATTCAATCTACTTTAGCTGTACCAAAAAATTAGTAGGTTAAGTTTTATGGTAGATTTGGGGCAAAAAGGGTATGCAAAGCATACCTTTTTTATTTTACAGATACTCTAAAAACAAAAAAGGTTCGCACTATTGCGAACCTCTTTTTTTACTATTGTAATTGTTATTTTGCTACAGCAAATCTTCTTGCTACTTCAGTCCAGTTTATTACGTTAAAGAAAGCTTCAATATAATCTGGTCTTCTGTTTTGATAGTTTAAATAATAAGCGTGTTCCCATACATCCATTCCTAAAATTGGAGTTCCGCCACAACCTACACCAGGCATTAAAGTGTTGTCTTGGTTTGGAGTTCCGCAAACCTCAAGTTTTCCGTCTTTTAAACAAAGCCAAGCCCAACCTGATCCAAATTGCGTTGCACCAGCTTTTGCAAATGCAGCTTTAAAAGCATCAAATGATCCAAATGCACTGTCAATAGCATCAGCTAATTCACCTGTTGGTAAACCACCACCATTCGGAGACATTACCGACCAAAATAAGTTGTGATTGTAAAAACCACCACCATTATTTCTTACGGCTGCATTATTCATGTCAAGGTTTAATAAGATGTTTTCAATAGTTTTTCCTTCTAAATCTGTTCCTGCAATTGCGTTATTTAGATTAGTTGTATATCCATTATGGTGCTTAGTGTGATGTATTTCCATCGTTCTAGCATCAATATGTGGTTCAAGGGCGTCATACGCATATGGTAATTGTGGTAATTCGAAAGCCATAATTTTTATATTTAGATTAGTATTAATGAATTCAAAGTTATAAATTTAACTTTGGATTAAAAAATAGATTGTTCTTATACCACTATAATTAAGAAAAATATAACACATTGAACACACCCGCTTTTAGTTTATACGACGCTTCTGCCGGATCAGGTAAAACTTATACGCTTACAAAAGAGTATTTAAAAATTTTATTTAATTCGCCAACTAACGATGCTTACAAGAAAATTTTGGCCATTACTTTTACAAATAAAGCAGTGGAAGAAATGAAGTCTCGTATAATTGATAACCTTTATGATTTTTCAAAAGTGAATACTTCTGTAAAATCAATGATGTTATTAAAAGAGATTGCTAAAGAAACAGGTTTATCAGTTGCAACAATTAAAGATAAGGCAAAAGTTATTATTAAAAATATTATTCATAATTACACTGCTTTCGGAATTTCTACAATTGATAAATTTACACACAAGGTTATTCGTGCGTTTGCACAAGATTTAAATTTACCTGCCAATTTTGAGGTTTCTTTAGATACGGATGCGCTTTTGCAAGAAGCCGTCGATTTAGTAATTTCAAAAGTTGGAGAAGAACAAATACTTACTGATCTTTTAATCGAATTCACGAAAAATAAAACTGACGAAGATAAAAATTGGGATATTTCTAAAGAATTATTTGAAGTATCAAAGTTAATTACCAATGAAAATAATGCAAACGAATTGACTCAATTTGAAGATAAGACGTTTGATGATTTTACTCAAATAAAGAAAACTTTGAGCGAAAGAATAATGTTTTTTCAGGAACAAAATTCTGGATTAGCGGCTCAATGTTTTCAAATGCTTTCCGAAAATGGAATTGATTTAAAATCTTTCTCAAGAAGCACTTTTCCAAATCATATTACTAAAATTAAAGAAGGAAATTTAGAAAGTAAAGATTTTTCTAAATACGTTCATTTTGAAGATATTGCGATTAATAAAACTGCTAAAGATATTGGTGCTATTGAATTTGTTTCTGGAAACTTATTGTTTCTGTTACAAAAATGTTATTACAATTGCTCTAAAATGTCTTTTTATCAAGCATTTCTCCAAAATATCAATCCACTTTCGTTATTAAATACAATTCATTTAGAATTTAAAAACATTCAAGAAGAGAAAAATATACTTTCCATTTCCGATTTTAATAAAATTATTTTTAACGAAATACAAAATCAACCAGCCCCTTTTATATATGAACGATTAGGTGAAAAATACAGACATTTCTTCATCGATGAATTCCAGGACACGTCTATTATGCAATGGAAAAATTTAATACCATTAATTGATAATGCGGTTGCAAGTGAAGAAAACGGAGTAAAAGGAACGTTAATGTTGGTCGGTGATCCGAAACAATCTATTTACCGCTGGCGTGGAGGAAAAGCAGAACAATTTATTAAGTTAAGTAAAACTGATAATCCTAATGATTTGGATGAATATCCGTTTTCAAACAAAGAAAAAGAAGTTTTTAGATTGGGTACAAATTACAGAAGTTATTCGGAGGTGATTTCGTTTAACAACCGTTTTTTTGCTCATTTATCAAGTAAATTCTCTAATGAAGATTATGCCGATTTATATTTAAATCACAGTCATCAGGAAATAAACAGTAAAATTGGCGGTTATGTAAATCTTTCATTTATAGAAGTTCCAAAAGAAGAAAATGAAGATTTTTTCAGTGAATTTGACGAAGACAATACCTATTCTGCTAAAACAAAATATTACTTAAGTAAAACATTAGAAACCATTTCTAGTATTAAAAATAAAGGTTTTCAATATAAAGATATTGTTTTGCTTACGCGAAAAAAATCAGACGGAGTTGCTTTGGCAAACTTTTTAACCGAGAATCAAATTCCTATTTTGTCTTCGGAAACCTTATTGATTCAAAATGCAACTGAAGTTAAGTTAATCGTCAATTTATTAAAATATTTAAAAAGCAATAAAGACCAAGAATCAAAAGCATATGTTTTGTATTATGTTGCAAAAAATTTACAAAATAAATATTCAACACATGATTTTATTGCTGCAACTAAAGACTTGTCTGAAAACGATTTGGAATTATTTTTAAGAAAATTAAATATTTCTGTTTCCTTTCAAAATTGTAGAAAAAAATCATTGTACGAAGCGGTTGAAATCATTGTAGATGTGTTTATTCAAGAGAAAACCAACACTTCTTATGTACAATATTTTTTAGATTTAGTTTTAGAACGCGATAGTAAATTACAGTCAAGTATTGGCGATTTTTTAGAATATTGGGAAAAAACTGGGTTTCAAAAAAGTATTCCTTCGCCTGAAGGAAATGATGCTATTCGTATAATGACTATTCATAAATCAAAAGGACTAGAGTTTCCAGTAGTCATTTATCCTTTTGCAGATGAGGATTTTAATAGAAAAATTAGAAATAAAATTTGGGTTGATTTTGATGATGATGAAGAAATAGAATTTCCAAAAGCATTGGTAAATTCAAAAAAAGAAGTAGTTGACTATGGGGAAAAAGCAAAAGAAATCTATGATACTAAAAGCCAAGAAGAGATTCTAGACATCATAAATGTTTTATACGTTGCGTTAACAAGAGCTGAAGAGCAATTGTATGTAATTTCTAATCATTTGTTGAATAAAACGGGTTTGCCTGATAATTTATCATCTTACTTTATTGAGTATTTGCAAAACATAGGAATGTACGATGAAACAAAATTAGAATACGAATTTGGAAATCCCGAAAAACTTTCTGCCGAAAAACATGAAATTAAAGAGCAAAAAACAATTTCATTGGTAAAGGAAAAGCTCAACTCTAGTAGTATAAAAATTGCACAACGAGAAGCTTTAATGTGGAATACCGATCAGCAACAAGCAATTGAATTTGGAAATATTTTGCACGAAATTATGTCGTTCATTATTGTAAAAGAAGATTCAGACTTTGCGATTCAAAAAGCAATTGAAAATGGATTAATTACAATTTCTCAATTAGATATTTTTAAAGATAAAGTTCAGCAAATAATTTCAAATAATGAGTTGAGTGACTTTTTTAACGGACAAGGAATGGTTTATAATGAAGAAACAATATTGAAAAACGGATATAAAAATTTAAAACCAGATAGAGTGGTTGTTTTTAATAACGAAGTTTATCTTTTAGACTATAAAACTGGGGAGAAAAATCAAAAACACCAAAATCAAATCAATGAATATGCTTTTGTACTTCAAGAAATGAATTATACAATTGCAAAAAAAGCATTGGTTTATATAGGAGAAAAAATAGAAGTTGTACTTTTGTAACTTCAGTAAATCATAAAAATAACGAATAACCAAATCAACATTTAAAAATGTACGGTAAAATACAACAACACTTAGAAAATGAATTAAACGCTATTCGTGAAAACGGATTGTTTAAAAAAGAACGAATCATAACTACACCTCAAGGAGCAGAAATTAAAGTTTCAACTGGAGAAACAGTTTTGAATTTTTGTGCAAACAATTATTTAGGACTTTCTTCTCATCCAGAAGTGGTTCAAGCTGCAAAAGACGCTTTAGATTCTCATGGATTCGGAATGTCGTCTGTTCGTTTCATTTGTGGAACTCAAGATATTCATAAAGAATTGGAAAAAAAAATAGCTGATTTTTATGGAACTGAAGACACTATTTTATATGCAGCTGCTTTTGATGCAAATGGTGGAGTTTTTGAACCTTTATTAGGTGAAGAAGATTGTATTATTTCTGATAGTTTAAATCACGCTTCAATTATAGACGGAGTTCGTTTATGTAAAGCGGCTCGTTATCGTTACCAAAATAATGATATGGCTGACTTAGAAACGCAACTTATTGCAGCAACTGAAAAAGGACATAGATTTAAGCTAATTGTTACTGATGGTGTATTTTCAATGGACGGTTTAGTTGCTCCATTAGATAAAATTTGTGATTTAGCAGATAAATACGATGCTTTAGTAATGGTTGACGAATGTCACGCTGCGGGTTTTATTGGCGCAACTGGAAAAGGAACTTTGGAAGCTAAAAACGTAATGGGTCGTGTAGATATCATTACGGGAACGCTTGGAAAAGCTCTTGGTGGAGCAATGGGAGGTTATACAACTGCTAAAAAAGAAGTCATCGAAATTTTGCGTCAGCGTTCACGCCCTTATTTGTTTTCAAACTCTTTAGCGCCATCAATTGTAGGGGCTTCTTTAAAGGTTTTTGAATTATTAGAAAAAGACACTTCGCTTCGAGATAAATTAGAATGGAATACTAATTATTTCAAAGATGGAATGAAAAAAGCGGGTTTCGATATTATTGATGGAGACTCTGCAATAGTACCTGTTATGCTTTATGATGCTAAATTGGCGCAAAAAATGTCGGAAGAATTACTTCAAAAAGGAGTTTATGTAATTGGTTTCTTTTTTCCAGTAGTTCCAAAAGAGAAAGCGAGAATTAGAGTTCAATTGTCTGCTGCACACACTCAAAACCATTTAGATAAAGCTATCAATGCTTTTATAGAAGTGGGTAAAAATCTAAAAATCATTAAATAATATAAATTTAGTAGTACTTTTTTTAACAAAATTTTTTGTAATTAAAAAAAAATATTACTTTTGCTATAATTATAACGTATTGTAATTAAATTATAAAGTATGAAACATCTAAACAAATTATTTATTGCTGCTTTAATGTTTGCTGGAGTAACTTCGCAAGCACAAGACAGTAACAATCCATGGGCTGTATCTTTCGGAGCTAATGCGGTTGACACAAAAATAAGTATGTCAGGAAATGACAAACTTGTTTTTAAAGAGTTGTTAAACGCTCAAGACAATTGGAACATGATTCCTTCTGTATCTTCTTTAACGGTATCTAGATACGTTGGGGATAATTTTTCATTTGGTTTAACGGGTTCTGTTAACAAAATCAGTAAAATGATTGATAAAGTTCCTATGACATCAAGTACTTATGTGGTTTCAAACCCAGGAGATTTAAGTTATTATGCTATTGATGGTACAATTAAGTATAGTTTTCAAGACATGCTTAAATCTAAATGGTTAGACCCTTCTGCACATGTTGGTGGAGGTTATACTTTCTTTGGTGATGCTTCTGCAGGAACTGTAAATGGAGGTTTAGGTTTAACTTTTTGGTTAACTGAGCATGTTGGTATAAGTTTACAGTCATCTCTTAAGTATTCATTTGATGATGAAAGAACTCCAGACGCAGATGTACCTACAGTTATGCAACACTTTGCAGGTCTTACTTTCAAATTTGGTGGTAAAGATACTGATGGTGATGGTGTATATGATAAAGACGATGCATGTCCAGAAACTCCAGGTTTAAAAGAGTTTATGGGATGTCCTGATACTGATGGTGATAAAATCGCAGATAAAGATGATTCTTGTCCAGAAGTTTTTGGATTAGCTGAATTTAATGGATGTCCTGATACTGATGGAGACGGAATCGTTGATAACGAAGATGCTTGTCCAGAAGTAAAAGGTACTAAAATTATGAAAGGTTGTCCAGATGCTGACGGAGACGGAGTAGCTGATAAAGATGACAACTGTCCAGAAGTAAAAGGACCTAAAGCTAACGCTGGTTGTCCTTGGCCTGATACTGATGGAGATGGAGTAGCTGATAAAGATGACCAATGTCCAACAGTAGCTGGAACTGTAGCTAACAATGGATGTCCTGAGGTTTCTGAAGAAGCAATCAACAAATTAAATAGCTATGCTAAAACTATCTTGTTTAACTCTGGAAAATCTTCTTTCCAAAAACAAACAATGCCAGTTTTACAAGCAATTACTGCAATCTTAAAAGAATATCCAAGTGCTAACTTCATGATTGAAGGTCACACTGATAGTCAAGGTTCAGATTCATTAAATCAAAAATTATCTGAAGATAGAGCAGCTGCTGTTAAAACTTATTTAGTTGAAAACGGAATTGATGCTGCAAGATTAACTTCAGCTGGTTTTGGAGAGTCTAAACCAATTGATTCTAATAAAACTTCTAAAGGAAGAGCTAACAACAGAAGAGTTGAGGTGAAATTAGTAAAATAATTTCTTCCAAAATATAAATAAAAAACGTCCTGATTATTCAGGGCGTTTTTTTATTTTTATAAAATGAATGAAACAACTTTTTTAGACCAGTTAGCAAATCAAATAATAATTGATTTTCAGCATAAATTAAATAATATTCGAATTGTTTTGCCTAATAAAAGAGCGAAAGTTTTTTTATTGCAGTGTCTAAAAAATAAATTAACTACAACAGTATTTGCTCCTAAAATTATAAGTATTGAAGATCTTGTTCAAGATATTTCAGGTATTCGTTCAATAGACTCAATTGAACTGTTGTTTGAGTTTTACGATGTTTATTTAAAAATTACTCCAAAAGACCAGCAACAGTCATTTGAATTATTTTCTAATTGGGCCAAAACATTGCTACAAGATTTTAATGAAATTGACCGCTACTTAATTCAGCCAAAAAAAGTTTTCTCTTATTTAAAAGAAATTGAAGCTCTTAAAAGATGGGATCTAGTGCCTGTTCAAAAAACGTCCTTAATAGATAATCACCTTGACTTTTGGAATAAACTCCCACTTTATTATGAAATATTTTACAAGCATCTTTTAAATAAAAAATCGGGATATCAAGGATTAATTTATAGAGAAGCATATAAAAAATGTAAATCATTTGCTGAGAAACTTGGTGATGAAATTATTGTATTTGCTGGTTTCAATGCATTGAATCAAGCGGAAGAAAAAATAGTTCAACATTTATTATATACAAATCAAGCAAAAATTTATTGGGATATCGATGATACCTTTTTAAAAGATCCTTTTCATGATGCAGGTTTGTTTATAAGACGTTTTAAACAAAACTGGAAAAGTTACTCTTCACAACCATTTGAATGGATAACGAATTGTTTTCAAGATGAGAAAAATATTCAAATCATTGGAACGCCAAAATCAGTTGGACAAGCAAAAATTGCAGGAAATATAATTGAAAAATTATCTATTAACGGCGCAAACATTAACAAAACCGCTTTGGTTTTAGGTGATGAAAATTTATTAATTCCTATTCTTTACGGATTGCCAAATACAATTGAGAGTTTGAATATTACGATGGGTTATTCGGGTAAAAATAATCCTGCTCAAATTTTAATTACTAAATTGTTTAAGTTGCATACAAATGCAATAAACAGAAACGAAAAATCTTACACGCTTTACTATAAAGATGTTTTAGAAGTTTTAAATCATCCGTTAGTTGAATCTTATGTTAAGGTTTCAGAGCTTATTTCGGTTATCAATGATAATAACTTCACGTTCTTTTCTCACGACACTTTAATAAGACTTTATAATGAGAAATATCCCAATTTAAATAATACTTTTTTTGACTTATTGTTTAATAAGTGGAATTCAAATTGCGATGAAGTTTTAAAAACACTATCACTAATTTTACTTCAAATAAAAGAACATTTAAGTAATGATGTTGAAGAAGAAAAAGTGTCTAAAACATTTGTTTATGCGATTTATAAAGTCATTAATAAGTTAATCAGTTACCAAGAAAAATACGGTAGAATTGATTCAATTGAAACTTTACAAGTTATTTACAAACAAATTTTAGATTTAGCCGAAGTTTCTTTCGAAGGCGAACCATTATCAGGTTTGCAAATTATGGGTGTTTTAGAGAGTAGGGTTTTAGATTTTGAAAACGTAATTATAACCTCTGTAAACGAAGGTAAGTTTCCATCAGGTAAATCACAAAATTCATTTATTCCTTTCGACGTAAAAAGAGAATTAGAGTTGCCAACATATAAAGAAAAAGATGCTATTTACAGCTACCATTTCTATCATTTGTTGATGCGAGCAAAAAATATTTATTTACTTTATAATACCGATAATGAAGGAATAGATGCTGGTGAAAAAAGTAGATTCTTAACTCAGTTAGAAATTGAGAAACAACCTAAACATACTTTAACTCACGAAATTTACAATGCAGTATTGCCGAAAACGGCTTATGAAGTAATGGAAATTGAAAAAACAGAGAAAGTTCTAGAACGCTTAAAAGAAATTGCAACGATAAAGGGATTTTCTCCATCTTCCCTTACAAGTTATATACGTAATCCTATGCAGTTTTATTTTCAAAGAGTCTTACGTATTAATGAAGCTGATGAAGTAGAAGAAAGTATTGCAGTAAATACATTAGGAACAATTATTCATGAAGCATTAGAAGAGCTTTACGAGCCTTTTGTTGGTGTTTACTTATCAGAACATCATGTCGATGTGATGTTGTCTAAAATCGAAGAAGTAACATTAAGACAGTTTAAGCTAATTTATAAAGAAGGTGAAATTAAAAAAGGGAAAAATTTATTAGCATTTGAAGTGGCTAAACGAAATATTTATAATTTTTTAAATTCTGAGAAAAAAGCAATTCAAGATAAAGATGCAATAAAAGTAATATGTCTTGAAGCTCCTTTAGATGTTACGATTGAGCATGAAGATTTGCCTTATCCTGTGAAAATTGCAGGTAAAGTTGACCGAATTGAAGAGCGAAACGGAAGCATTCGAATTATAGATTATAAATCTGGAAAAGTAGAACAAAGAAATTTACGTATTAATGATTTTGATGGTTTAACAGCAAACCTTAAAAATGAAAAAGTAATTCAATTACTTTGTTATGCAATGATGTTTCAAAATAGCGAAATGTTCCAAAATCAAGATATTCAAGCCGGAATTATTTCGTTTAAAAACATGAAAGAAGGTTTCATGCCTTTTGGTTTAGGAAAAGGTAAAAATGCAATAACTGAAATCAATTTAGAAACTATTGAAGAATTTAAAATAGAATTAGTACATTTAATACTAGAAATTTTAAATAAAGAAATTCCGTTTAAAGAAACTTTATAACTACATTTTATGGACAAGTTAATTGAAAAACTATATTTTTATTATGATACCATTTTACAAAATGCACCTGGTTTTTTAATTGGAGTTATTGTTTTAATTGTTGGTTTTGCGATTGCTAATTTTGGAAAAAGATTCACGCAAAATAGAATTAAATCTAAAGTTAAAAACACTTTGTCTGGACTGTTTATTGCGCAAATAATTTCTGGAATTATTAAAACAATTACGATTGTTTTCTTTTTAGATTTAATAGGTTTTCAAGGAGTAACGACAAAATTATTGGCTGGTGCCGGAATTCTTACTTTTGTGGCAGGTTTTGCTTTTAAAGATATTGGTGAAAATTTCCTTGCCGGAATTTTATTAGCTTTCAAAAGTCCGTTTAAAGAAAACGATTTAATTGAAACTGAAAATATTATTGGTTATGTAAAAGAGTTAAGAATTAGAGAAACCGTTATTAAAACCACCGATGGAAAAGATGTTTTTGTGCCGAATTCTCAAATTTTAACTTCTCCATTAATTAATTATACTATTGATGGTTTTCTAAGAAATGAATTCATGCTTGGTTTGGATTATTCAAGTGATCTTCAAAAAGCAATTGAAATAATTATTGAATCGGTTTCAAAAACAGATGGCGTTTTACTTGGCGAAAAAAAACCAGCGGTTATAATTGATGAATTTGCAACAAGCACAATTAATTTAAAGGTGTTTTTTTGGTTAGATACATTTAAAAGTTCGTCAAAAAGCTATCATTTAGGAGTTAGAACACAAGTAATGAAAAATGCTTTGCAGACACTAACGGATAATGGTTTTTCACTTCCATCTTCTATTGTGGAAATTAAACAATATGAAGGTTAAACTTTCTTCAAAAAACCTAATAAAACTTTCGTAAGTTCGTCTCTGTTTTCAATGTGACTCATGTGTCCGTCGTTGAAAGTAACTAATTCAACATCTGAATTTTCAACTTGGTCTTTTGTTTCTTCGTAGTTTAAAACAGGATCTTTTTCCCCTAAAATTAATACTTTAGGATACGGAGTTAAATGCAATAAAACCTCTCTGTCGTTACGAACTTTCATGCCTTCTTGTGCAGCAACAATTCCTTGCAAAGGTGTTTTTAAAGCTTCTTCTTTAACCACTTCGATTTCGTCAACTAATCTATCTCTATTTTCTTCGCTAAATAAATTAGCAATTGCCATACGAATTGCGGTAATGTAACTCTTCTTAACAGCTAAAATAGCTCTGTTTCTGTTTAGTTTTCGTTCGTCACTATCTGCTCTTGCGGTTGAGTTTACTAAAACCAAACCTTTCATCATATCAGGGTATAATTCGGCTAAAGCCAAAGCAACATAACCACCCATAGAATGCCCAACTAAAACTACTTTGCGCAACTTTAATTCGTGTAACACATGGTGTACAGCATCTGCCATATCTTCCATAGTATGCACGTAACCCAAACAATCTGTTGAACCATGACCCAGTAAATCCACACAAATAACGCGGTGTTTTTGGGCTAATTCTTCAACGTGGGCGTTCCACATGGTAGAATTTTCTAAAAAACCATGCAAAAGAACAATGGCAGTTCCTTTTCCAGTATCGGAATAGGCTATTTTGGTGTTTTTGTAAAAAGTGTGTTTCAATGGCTTGTTGATAAGTTGGTGATGCAAAATTAAGGTTTAACCACAAAGCACACAAAGATTTTTCACAAAGTTCACAAAGAATAGTTTCTTATAACCTTGTCATTTCGACAAAGGAGAAATCACATTAGTGAGATTCTTCCTTCGTCAGAATGATAACTTTGAGCATAAAAAAACGATTTACATTTCTGCAAACCGTTTCTTTTAAACTTATAACCTATAAACTCTTAAACAAAATTTAAGAATTCATTATCGACTCAATTTCATCGATCTCAATAGGAATGTTTCTCATTAAATTAAAAGGTTCTCCATTGGCTTGAATAACAACATCGTCCTCTAAACGAATTCCAAACCCTTCTTTTGGAAGATAAATCCCAGGCTCAACAGTAAACACCATATTCGCTTGCATTGGTTCATATAATAAACCATAATCGTGCGTATCTAATCCCATGTGATGCGAAGTTCCGTGCATAAAGTATTTTTTATACGCTGGCCAATCTGGGTTTTCATTTTGAACATCGGCTTTGTCCAATAACCCCAAACCTAATAATTCAGAAGTCATTAATTTTCCAACTTCAACATGATATTGTTTCCATAATGTACCTGGAACAAGCATTTTTGTAGCTTCGTTTTTTACACGTAAAACAGCATTATAAACAGCAGCTTGCCTTTCAGTAAATTTCCCAGAAACAGGAATAGTTCTACTCATATCACTAGAGTAATTGGCGTATTCTGCACCAACGTCTAATAAAATTAAATCGCCAGCATTACATTGTTGGTTGTTTTCAATATAATGTAAAACATTAGCATTATTTCCAGAAGCAATAATTGGCGTATAAGCAAAACCTTTAGAACGATTTCTTAAAAATTCATGAGCAAATTCAGCTTCAATTTCGTATTCCATTACGTTTGGTTTTACGAAATTTAAAATTCGTCTAAAGCCTTTTTCGGTAATATCACATGCTTGTTGAATTAAATCTAGTTCTTCACTTTCTTTAACCGAACGAATGCGTTGTAAAATTGGGTTTGATTTTTCTACTTTATGAGCAGGATAATCGTTTTTCCATTTTTTTATAAAACGAGCTTCACGCGTTTCAGTTTCAATTGTTGCTCTATAATGTTCATTTGTATTAATGTACATGGTATCGGCATACGACATTAACTCTTTCAATGTTTTGTCAAAATCTTGTAACCAAATTACGTTTTTAATTCCCGAAACTTCAAAAGCACGTTCTTTAGTCAGTTTTTCACCTTCCCAAACCGCAATATGGTCGTTTGTTTCTTTTAAAAATAAAATCTCACGTTGGTTTTCATATGGAGCATCTGGAAAAAGCAACAAAATACTTTCTTCTTGATCTACGCCGCTTAAGTAAAAAATATCTCTATGTTGAGCAAAAGGCAAAGTACTATCTGCTGAAACTGGGTAAATATCGTTTGAATTAAAAATAGCAAGTCCGTTTGGTTTCATTTGAGAAGCAAACTTTTTTCTGTTTTTAATAAATAAGTCTTTGTCTATTTGATGGTATTTCATTGTGCAATATTGTTTTATTAAACTTTGACTCAAAAATAATAACTTTAAAAGGAATAGTTGTTAATTCCGATGTAAAATTTTGACATGCAGCAATTATTGGTTAATTTTCCAATCAAATTTTTCCTCATGAAGAAACTTCTTTTATTCTCCTTATTTATTTCATCTGTTGTTTTTGCACAAGACAATTTGTTTACCAAAGTTGCTTTTCAAAATATTGGACCAACAATTATGAGTGGTAGAATTGTTGATTTAGCAGTAAATCCTGAAAATCCAACCGAATTTTATGCCGCTTATGCTTCTGGTGGACTTTGGTACACGAATAATAACGGGAATAGTTTTAGGCCAGTCATGGATTCGGCTCCAACTTTAAACTGTGGTTCAGTTACGGTTGATTGGAAATCGGGAACAATTTGGGTAGGAACTGGTGAAGTAAACGCCTCGCGTTCATCGTATTCAGGGATTGGTGTTTTAAAATCTTCGGATAAAGGAAAAACATGGGAAAATTTAGGTTTACCTGAAAGTCACCACATAAGTAGAATTTTGGTTAACCCAAAGGATACTAATGAAATTATTGTTGGAGTTACAGGACATTTATATACTAAGAATAAAGAAAGAGGAATTTACAAAACTTTAGATGGTGGAAAAACATGGCAACAAACTCTTTTTGTAAATGATGAAACCGGAATTATTGATGTTGTGGTTGATTCGAATAATTTCAATATTCAATACGCTGCTGCTTGGCAAAAAGACAGAAAAGCATGGGATTTTAAAGGAAATGGTAACGGTTCTGGAATTTACAAAAGTACAGATGCCGGCTCTAATTGGAACTTAATTTCAAGTTCAGAAAGTGGATTTCCTGCAGATGAAGGAGTTGGTAGAATCGGACTTTTTGCAGTCAATGATTCTGTAGTGTATGCAGTTTTGGATAATCAGAATAAGCGACCAAATTCAAAAATGGAAAAACCAAAAGATGCCAACGCAGCTCTTTTTGAAACGGAAGTTATAGGTTGCGAATTATATAAATCTATTGATGGTGGAATTTCTTGGAAAAAAACGCATGAGAACTACATTGATGATTTGTATTACAGTTACGGTTATTATTTTGGAAACATAGCGGTCGATTTAACGAATGAGAATAGGATTTATCTTGGTGGCGTTCCGTTGATTTTTTCGGAAGATGGAGGGAAAACTTTCAAGTCAATAAGTAAAGAAAATGTGCATGCCGATCATCATGTAACGTGGATAAACCCAAAAAATCCAAATCATATTATTAACGGAAACGATGGTGGAGTTAACATTACATATGATAATGGAGAACATTGGTTCAAATGCAACAATCAAGCAGTTGGGCAATTTTATACTGTGAATGTAGATGATGAAAAACCATATAATGTTTATGGCGGCTTGCAAGATAATGGCGTTTGGGTTGGGCCAAATAATTACGAACATTCATTAGATTGGCAACAAGAAGGTAAATATCCGTATGAATTTTTAATGGGTGGCGATGGAATGCAAGTGCAAATAGATAATCGCGATGCAAATATTGTGTATACAGGATATCAGTTTGGTAATTATTATAGAATTGATAGAAAATCTGGTAAAAGAGATTTCATAACACCAAAGGTTAAAAAAGAGGAAGAAGCATTACGTTTCAATTGGCAAACACCTATTTTATTATCTTCTCATAACCAAGATATTTTATACATGGGTTCTCAGTTTTTATACCGTTCAATGAATCAAGGTAAAAATTGGGAGAAAATATCTGGCGATTTAACACAAGGAAAAGTAGAAGGCAATGTAGCTTTTGGGACTATTACAACAATTGCAGAAAGCAAATCTCAATTCGGATTATTATATGTGGGTTCAGATGATGGATTAATCCATGTTTCAAAAGATGGAGGTATTACATGGATGAAAATTTCTGAAAATCTTCCTCAAAATTTATGGGTATCACGAGTTGTTGCTTCAAAATATAAGAAAGAACGAGTTTATGCAACTTTAAACGGTTATCGAAACGACAATTTTAAATCGTATGTTTTTGTTTCAGATGATTATGGAACAACCTGGACAAATATTTCAAAGGGCTTGACTAATTCAGTAAATGTAATTGTTGAAGATTCAGAAAAAGAAAATATTTTATATGTTGGTACTGATAATGGTTTGTTTATTTCAATGGATAAAGGTTTGTCTTGGCAAGATTTTTCTTCAGTAATGCCAAATGTTGCTGTTCATGACTTGGTTATTCAAGCTAAAGCCAAAGAACTAGTGGTGGCGACACATGGTCGATCAATTTATAAAGTGAATTTAGATAAAATACAAGCATTGGATGCTAAAATTTTAGCAAAAGAAATTCATGTTTTTGATGTGGAAAAAATAAAAAAATCAGATCGTTGGGGTAGTTCTTGGAGTTCTTGGTCTGAAATATTTGAACCAAAAACAAATATTTCAGTTTATTCAAACTCTAAAAAAGAAGTAGTTCTAAATGTTAAAAATGAAAAACAGAAATTATTGTTTACAAGAAAAGTTTCTTTGGTTAAAGGATTGAATTTTGTGGAGTATGATTTATCGGTAGACGAAAAATATTCAAATAAAGAGAAAATTACTAAAGCAAAAAACAATAAATATTACTTAAATGAAGGTGCTTATTTTGTTGAAATTGAGGTAAATAAAATAAAATATAGTTCAAAATTAATTATTGAAATGCCAAAGCAATAAAAAAATGTTAAATCCGTTATAAATTATAGCATGGTTTTTGATTGTTTTAACATAAAATTACAAAACATGAGGTTGAAAGTTTTTTTAGCGGCAATTTTACTCGGATTTATATCTTTTTCTTGTTCAGATAAAGATGATGTTTCTGTTGAACCACAATTAATCATTAAATTTAAATTTGATCCTACTCAGGTTAGATTGAATAATTTAGGTCAACCTTCATTGGTTCCTGTCGGAAATGCGGCACAATCTCCTATTTTTAATTCAATAAGTGCACATTATTTTGAATTAGCTCCAAATCAATATACGGCATTAGGGCAAGGTTCTGTTTTGTATCATGCACCAGAAACAATGGCAGGAGGAGACTTGGCTATTGATTTTAGTAGAGCTAAAATTGTTGGAGAAGACGAAATCTTTTTGTCAATACCTTTAAGTCAAGTTCCGCAAGGAAATTACGAATACGTTCGCGTTTCTCTTTCTTATCAAAATTATGAAATTTCTGTAAGAAGCAATGCTGTTGATTATATCGGAACTTTAGAAAGTTTTGTGGGTTATAATTCCTATATTACAACACATTATATAGGGAACAATTCCTTTCCTGTTAATGGAAATCGATTGCAAGGATATTGGGCTTTTGGGTTAAATGGTTTGCCTTATGCTGCTTCAGGGCAAGCGCCTTCTGGTGCAACAACGGTTCCTAATCCAATTGCATCTACTTCGCCTATTCCTGCTGGATCTTGTGTGGTTACTGGTAAATTTCAAAATAATTTAGTTATAACCAACAATGAAACAAGCGATGTTTATGTAACACTTTCCTTGTCTAACAACAACAGTTTTGAATGGGAAGAAGTTATTGCTGACGGAAAATATGAGCCATCAATAGGTGAAAATGTTGTAGATATGGGGCTTAGAGGTTTAATTCCTTCTTTTGAAAGATAAAACGTTTTTTTAATATTGGTTTTGCATAGCTTAAACGTTTTTTAAATTCATTATAAATTAGCTTGAAAAGGTTGTAGTTAATGGTAATATGGTGTATTTTTGTTTGGTTTTAAATAAAATAAGAACAATCAAATAAAAATTATGGCAAAATCAGCACTTTTAAAGTCGTCTATTGGTAAAAAATACTGGATGGCTCTTACAGGTTTATTCTTATGCTTGTTTTTGGCAGGACATTTAGCAGGTAATCTACAATTAATCTTTGGAACACCGCTTCAGTTTAATGAATATGCTTTATTCATGACTACAAATCCAGCTGTAAAACTGCTTTCTTATCTAACTTACATTTCTATTTTATTTCACGCAGTAGATGGAATATTATTAGCAATTCAAAACAAAAAAGCCAGGCCAATAGGTTATGCGAAAAATAATGCTGCTGCTAATAGTGGTTTCGCTTCTAGAAATATGGCGGTTTTAGGAACTTTAATTTTAGTTTTCATCGTTACACACATGGTCAATTTTTGGGCTAAAATGCATTTTGATAAAAACATGCCTTTAATGACTAAATCTATCGAAGTGCAGCCTGGAATGTCTCAAGATTTTTATGTTGGAACTTCAGTAGGGCAATATTACCCTGTTGATCAAGTACAAGCTGAAAATGAAAAATTACAAGAAGGTGCAATGCCAAAACAACTTGTGATTAAGAACAAAACAGAAGTTTATAATGTTCAAGCAAATGTAAAAATGGCAGATTTATATAAAGATCTACATAAAATTACTTTTGCATTTTTTAAGAACCCAAAAACGGGTTTAATTGCAACAATTGCATACGCATTGGCAATGATTGTTTTAGGTTTTCACTTATGGCATGGTTTTGCAAGTGCTTTTCAATCGTTAGGAGTTAATAGTCCTAAGTTGAATAATACAATTAAATTTTTAGGAAAAGCATTTGCGGTTATTGTACCGTTATTATTTGCTATCATTCCATTATATATTCACTTTATTTCTAAATAATATTTATCCGAAAAGATTATGGCTTTAGATTCTAAAATACCAAATGGTCCAATTTCTGATAAATGGACAGACTACAAAAACCATATTAACTTAGTAAACCCAGCTAATAAACGTAATATTGATATTATTGTTGTTGGAACTGGTTTAGCAGGTGGTTCTGCTGCTGCAACTCTTGCAGAATTAGGTTATAACGTAAAAGCTTTTTGTTTCCAAGATTCTCCACGTCGTGCTCACTCAATTGCAGCACAAGGAGGTATCAATGCGGCAAAAAACTACCAAGGAGATGGCGATTCAACATTCCGTTTATTTTATGATACTGTAAAAGGAGGAGATTATCGTGCTCGTGAAGCTAACGTACATCGTTTAGCAGAAGTTTCTGCAAATATCATTGACCAATGTGTAGCACAAGGTGTTCCATTTGCTCGTGATTATGGTGGATTATTAGATAACCGTTCGTTTGGAGGTGTATTAGTATCAAGAACTTTTTATGCTAAAGGACAAACCGGTCAACAATTATTATTAGGTGCTTATTCGGCAATGAACCGTCAAATAGGTCGTGGTAAGATAAAAATGTATAACCGTCACGAAATGCTAGATTTAGTAAAAGTAGACGGAAAAGCAAGAGGGATTATTGCTCGTAACTTGGTTACAGGTGAAATTGAAAGACATTCAGCTCATGCGGTAGTAATTGCTTCAGGTGGTTATGGAAATGTTTTCTTCTTATCGACAAATGCAATGGGAAGTAATGCTACTGCAGCGTGGAAAATCCACAAAAAAGGAGCATTTTTTGCAAACCCTTGTTATACACAAATTCACCCAACATGTATTCCAGTTTCTGGAGATCATCAGTCTAAATTAACGTTAATGTCTGAATCATTACGTAATGACGGTCGTATTTGGGTTCCTAAAAAACTAGAAGATGCTCAAGCAATTCGTGAAGGAAAATTAAAACCAACACAATTGGCTGAAGAAGATAGAGATTATTACTTAGAGCGTCGTTATCCTTCTTTTGGTAACTTAGTACCTCGTGATGTTGCATCTCGTGCTGCTAAAGAAAGATGTGATGCTGGTTTCGGAGTAAATAAAACAGGAGAAGCTGTTTATTTAGATTTTGCTTCTGCAATTCAACGTTACGGTAAAGAACAAGCTAAAATTAAGCATTTAGATGAAAATGATGCTGATTTAGTGAAACAATTAGGTACTGAAGTTGTTGCTAATAAATACGGTAACTTATTCCAAATGTATGAGAAAATTGTTGATGAAAATCCATATACAACTCCAATGATGATTTACCCTGCGGTTCATTATACAATGGGAGGTACTTGGGTTGATTATAACTTGCAAACAACAATTCCTGGATGTTTCTCAATTGGAGAGTCTAATTTTTCTGATCATGGTGCAAATAGATTAGGAGCTTCTGCTTTAATGCAAGGTTTAGCAGATGGATATTTTGTTTTACCTTATACTATAGGTGATTATTTAGCTGCTGATATTCGTACAGGAAAAATTCCTACAGATACACCAGAGTTTGATGAAGCTGAAAATAATGTACGTCAACAATTAGAGAAATTCATTAATAATAACGGTACACATTCTGTAGATTATTTCCATAAGAAATTAGGAAAAATCATGTGGGATAAAGTTGGAATGGCACGAAATGCTAAAGGACTTACAGAGGCAATCGAAGAAATTGCAGCTTTAAGAGAAGAGTTCTTTAAAGATGTTCGTGTTCCTGGAACATTGGATAGTTTTAACCAAGAATTGGAAAAAGCAATGCGTGTTGCAGATTTCATGGAATTAGGAGAATTATTCGCAAAAGATGCTTTACATAGAAACGAATCTTGTGGTGGTCACTTCCGTGAAGAATACCAAACAGAAGATGGTGAAGCAATGCGTGACGATGAAAACTTTGCTTATGTTGCTGCTTGGGAATACAAAGGGAAACCAAGTGAAGCTGTTTTACATAAAGAAGAGTTGAAGTTTGAAAATATTAAACTAGTTCAAAGAAGTTATAAATAAAATTAGTCAAAGGTCGAAAGTCAAAAGTCTCTAAGTAGAAGACTTTTAAACTTTAGGCATTAAGACTTTTAAACTTAAAAGTATGAATCTTACATTAAAAATATGGCGTCAAAAAAACGCTCAAGATAAAGGACAACTAGTTGATTATAAAATTAGCGATGTTTCTCCAGATATGTCTTTCCTTGAAATGCTAGATGTATTAAATGACGAATTAATTCAAAAAGGTGATGAGCCTGTTGCATTTGACCACGATTGTCGTGAGGGAATTTGCGGTATGTGTTCTTTGTATATTAATGGTGAAGCTCACGGACCAGATAGAGCGGTAACTACGTGTCAATTGCATATGCGTATGTTTAAGGATGGTGATACTATTTATATTGAGCCATTTAGAGCAAAAGCATTTCCGGTTGTTAAAGATTTAGTTGTAGACAGAAGTTCGTTCGATAGAATTCAGCACGCAGGTGGTTTTATTTCTGTAAATACTTCAGGAAATACTCAAGATGCAAACAACATTCCAATTAATAAAAAAGATGCTGATGATGCTTTCGATGCTGCAACTTGTATTGGTTGTGGTGCTTGTGTAGCAACTTGTAAAAACTCATCAGCAATGTTATTTGTTTCTGCAAAAGTTTCTCAATTTGCTTTGTTGCCACAAGGTAAAGTAGAAGCGGCTGATCGTGTTATGAACATGGTAAACCAAATGGATACAGAAGGTTTTGGAAACTGTACTAATACAGGAGCTTGTGAAGTAGAATGTCCTAAAGGAATTTCTCTTGAAAACATTGCTCGTATGAACAGAGAATACTTAAAAGCTAGTATTAAATAGTTTTTAACAAAATAGTTGTAAAAAAACGTCCTGTATATGCAGGACGTTTTTTATTTTTATAGTATGGAAATAGCAATCATTCAATCCGATTTAATTTGGGAAAACCCAAAAGCAAATAGAGTACAATTTGAACAGATAATAAATACAATTTCGCAACCAGTTGATTTAATTGTGTTGCCCGAGATGTTTTCTACTGGTTTTACGATGTTTCCTAACGATTTAGCGGAAACAATGACTGGAGATACTGTAAGTTGGATGCAAGAAGTTGCAAAATCTAAACAAGCTGCAATTTGTGGAAGTATCATAATTAAAGAAAACACCAATTATTATAACCGATTTGTTTTTGTCTATCCAAATGGAGAAATAAAAACCTATGATAAAAGGCATTTGTTTTCTTTAGCTGGAGAACACGAACAATATACACAAGGAGCAGAGAAAGTAATCATTCAGTATAAAGATTGGAAAATTTGCCCGCAAATATGCTACGACTTGCGTTTTCCTGTTTTCAGTAGAAATGTTGAAGAATACGATTTGTTGATTTATGTTGCCAATTGGCCAAAGCCAAGAATTACTGCTTGGGATGCGCTATTAAAAGCCAGAGCAATAGAAAACATGAGTTTTGTTATTGGTGTTAACCGAATAGGTTTAGATGGAAATAAACACGAATATGTAGGTCATTCAATTGTGATTGATGAATTAGGAAACTCCATCGTAGAAGCAAATGAAAATGACGATGTGTTTTTTGCAACGTTAGATAAAGTACAATTGCTTCAAACAAGAGAGAAACTAAATTTTTTAAATGATAAAGATGATTTTTCGATTAATCTAAAATAAAATCTTGGTCCACATCCCAATTAGCTCTTACATCAATTGTTTTTGAATAGTATTTTACTTCTTCAGCTTGACGTTGCTCTAAATAATCACCTGTGTCCCAAAAGCCATTTTTATTATCGTCGTAAATTACACGAAGTGAATATACATTCGGTTCAATTAAATCAAATTGTAAGAATTCTTCACCATTAGATATTGATGAGGCAATAACATCTCCTTTAGGGTTTAAAATCTCAAGTAGTATAGGGAATCTTTTAGCGTTTTTCAAGTTTACCTTTAAATTACCATAATCAGAAAAAGATTTGGTGCTTAATTTATAACTTAGAGTATCATTCTTTGTGTCGTAAAAATCTATAATTGCTCCTGGTAATAGTTGTAAGTTGTATTTTTGATCTTCTTCTTTTTTAAAGTCAAATTCAATTTTTTGATTAAATTCATCATAAACTGAAGTAAATTTCACTTCAGTAGAATCTTTGTTAATTAAACTTATTTTTGAATTGTCAATTTTTATAATTGGTGTTGATGAAGTTAGAGTTAATTTTTCTCTAAAAGCTAAAATACTTTTTTGTGAAACATCTATTTTTAATGTGTCGGTAGTTTTTAACTCTTTAATTTTTGTTTTAAAAGTTTTAGAAAAAGCACCTTTTTCTACTTTAAACTGCAAAGAATCAATTTTAATGTTTGGAATAAACAACTGAACAGAGTCAGTTTCTTTTAGCGCATACTTAGTAACTATTACGGGTACTTTTTCAGTTCCGTTCAAGGCAGTCACATTTATGTTTTCCTTATTTCCTTCGGTAGCTAAGAAAAATTTGTTAGTTGATTCTTGGGAAACTTTTGTTGCTTTAAACTTCTCTACTTCTTTAAAAAGCTCTAATTGATATAAAGTATCGTTAGGAATAGAAATAGTTTCTTTTAAAAACGCAATTTTATCTGATTTCGGATCAAATTTATAATTATTGTTTTTGTCTTTAAGTGCAATGATTTTGTAATTTCCGGCCTTTAAATTTTCTAAAGCAAACACTTTTAAGCTATCTAAAGTGTTAGTTACGTACAATGGAGTTTCTTTGTATACAGTAGAATCATTAAATGTTTTTGCATCATATAATTGAATTGAAACGAAATTTTCTACTTTTTGATCATATGAATCTTTAATTTTTCCCATTAAAGATAGCGAATCAATATACGAACCTGTAGAGAAAACATACTTAAACTGAGAATACGGATTGCTTTCGTTGTTGTCTACAATACTTTGACCAAAATTAAAGCTATAAGTAGTATTGTCTTGTAAAGTGTCTAAAATTTTAATTGAAATAAATTTACTTGCGCTACCTTGTGGAACAATAACTGGTGTTTTTTTCATTGGAGGAGAAATAATCAATTGTTTATTGATGTCTTTAACCTTTATAAGTTCATCGAAAGTTATTTTAATTTCTTTTCCAGTAAAATTGGTTTTGTAGTTTTCTGGGTAACTATTAACAATTTTTGGAGCTAACGTATCTTTTAAGCCACCAGAAATTTGTCCTCTTTTAGCACAACTTGTAAAGGTAAATATAGAACCAAAAATAATTGACAGTGATATAAAATAAATTTTTTTCATAAATAAACTTAAATTCTAAAGCAAAATAACAACTATAATTAAAGTAAACATAATTTTTTGTTTTTTTTTATGATTGTGTATAAGCAATAGTGACAATACTTACTTTTGAATTTGGAATTTTTAAAAGTGCTTTAGCACAAAGTTCTAATGTAGCGCCAGATGTTATTACATCATCAACAAGTAAAAAGTGTTTCCCATAGTCGTTTTCATTAAAGACAACGTCAAATATATTTTGAACATTTTCTTGACGTTCGTTCTTAGATTTTTTGGTTTGAGTTTTGTTGTATTTTGTTCTAATTAATAGTTCCTTTTTATAAGGAATATCTGTTTCTTTAGATAATGCATTACAAAAACGATCAACTTGGTTGTATCCCCTTTCTTTTAATCTTTTAGAATGTAGTGGAACAGGTATAATAAAATCAATTGACTTAATTAATTCATGGTTCTTAATTTCTTTTCCATACCATTCACCTAGTAATTCACCTATTTCTTCTCTACCTTTGTATTTTAAATTATGAATTAATTTTTGAACGGTTCCTTTTTTATGAAAATAAAGCATGGAAGCACCAAATTCAATATTTATTATGCCGTAGAATTTTTTTGTTGTATCATTGTTTTGATTTAAATGATGATTGGTCAATGGTAAATCATGTCTACATGAAGAACAAATAATTTCTTCATTTAACAATAAAAGTTCATTGCATCCAAAACAAAGCGAAGGAAAAATTAATTTCAACAGATTTTTTAGCATTTTATCGAAAAATAACGTTAAACATATAAAAATAGACTTAATTTATATTAAAATTTTAACAAATGGCTTTTAAGAAAAATAATGTTTTAAAACTAAGCACACTAATATTAGTGTTGCTTTTGCTTTTTTCATTATTTAAATTTTACAAAGTAACTTCAAATTTTGATAATTTTAAGGAGAAATCTTTTGAAGAAAGTAAATTAAAACAAAGTCAGCTTGATGAAATTTTAATAAAGTATGATTCTTTAAGATTGAATACAAAAGATAATTCTTTAAATTTTATAACAAAGGCGAAAAAAAATGATGTTGAGGACTTTGAAGACAATGATGTTAATAACTCAGAGGAAAACATTATTGATTCTCAAATTCAAATTTTAAAAAATGCTATTGAAACCGATTCAAAGCAAGTGGTTTTTTTAACTAAAAAAATAAGTTCAGATAAAAAAACACTTAATAAGCTAGAATCCTTAAAAATAAAAGATGTTAATATAAAGGCCGATAAACTTTCTGTTACTAATATTAACGCACGAGGAGTTAAAATTATTACTGATAAATACGGCAGGTCAAGTGATAAGAAAATCCAACAATTAAGAGTTTGTTTTACGGTTGAAGGCAATGAGTTTATAAAAAAAGGTGATAAGAAGTTTTACATTCAAATTGTTAACCCTAGAAACCAAATTATTTCAACAGAAAGTACTTTCATTGAATTAAAAGATGTTAAGTTAATTTATAGTGCTAAAGTTGAAGCTAATTACGCCCAAAAAGATATTGATATTTGTACTTATGTAGATCTTGAAAAAAGCAAGACTATAAAAGGAAAATATAAGATCAATGTTTATAATGAGTTTTCAAAAATTGGTACCGCAATTTTTGATCATAACTAAGAATAATTTAATTATTCAATTCTATTTCTTTTTTTCAATTCAACTTTTTACTTTTGCAGTATGGCAAAACAAGATGATTTATTTAAAAATGTAGTTTCGCATGCAAAAGAATACGGATATATTTTTCCGTCAAGCGAAATATACGATGGTTTAAGTGCAGTTTACGACTATGCACAAAATGGTGTTGAACTAAAGAAAAACATACGTGAATATTGGTGGAAATCTATGGTTCAAATGCACGAAAATATCGTAGGACTTGATTCTTCAATATTTATGCATCCAACAACATGGAAAGCTTCTGGTCACGTTGATGCATTTTCCGATCCTTTAATCGATAATAAAGATTCTAAAAAAAGATATCGTGCTGATGTTTTAATAGAAGATTATGCAGAAAAATTAAACATTAAAGCACAAAAAGAAATAGAAAAAGCAAGAGTTCGTTTTGGAGAAGCTTTTAATGAGGAAGAATTTATTACTACAAACGGGAGAGTTGTAGAATATTTAGCAAAGAAAAATGAAATTTTACAACGAATGGCTCGTTCTCTTGAAAAAGAAGATTTAGCTGATGTAAAAGCCTTAATAGAAGAATTAGGTATTGCTTGTCCTGATTCTGGTTCTAAAAACTGGACAGAAGTTCGTCAGTTTAATTTAATGTTTGCAACAAAATTGGGTGCTTCTGCAGATACTGCAATGGATTTATATTTACGTCCTGAAACTGCTCAAGGAATTTTTGTAAACTTCTTAAATGTGCAAAAAACAGGTAGAATGAAAATTCCTTTTGGTATTGCGCAAACCGGAAAAGCATTTAGGAACGAAATTGTGGCAAGACAATTTATTTTTAGAATGCGTGAGTTTGAACAAATGGAAATGCAATTTTTTGTAAAACCAGGTGAAGAAATGAAATATTACGAGTTTTGGAAAGAAACACGTTTAAAATGGCATTTATCTTTAGGTTTAGGAAAAGAAAATTACCGTTTTCATGACCACGAAAAATTAGCACACTATGCAAATGCAGCTGCTGATATTGAATTCAATTTCCCATTCGGATTTAAAGAACTTGAAGGAATTCATTCAAGAACTGACTTTGATTTAAAAGCACACGAACAATTTTCAGGTAAAAAACTACAATTTTTTGATAATGAAACAAACACAAGTTATGTTCCTTATGTAGTAGAAACTTCTGTAGGTTTAGATAGAATGTTTTTGTCGGTTTTCTCAAAAGCATTACAAGAAGAAACTTTAGAAGATGGTTCTACAAGAACGGTTCTTCGTTTGCCTTCAGTTTTAGCGCCTACAAAAGCAGCAATTCTTCCTTTAGTAAAGAAAGACGGTTTGCCAGAAGTTGCTAGAGAAATTATTGATGAGTTAAAGTGGGATTTCAATGTAGCTTATGATGAAAAAGATGCAGTAGGTCGTCGTTATAGAAGACAAGACGCGCTTGGAACACCATTTTGTATTACAGTAGATCATCAAACATTAGAAGATAAAACGGTTACAATTCGTCATAGAGATTCTATGAAACAAGATAGAGTTGCCATTTCTGACTTAAGAAACATTATTAACGATGAAGTTTCAATGAAAAATTGGTTAATGAAAATGTAATTTCAAGAAACCAAATAAGTATAAAAAAATCCCGAAGTTCAATTGAATTTCGGGATTTTTGTTTTTATAAAATTTAAAAGTCTATTCTTCATCTTTCATAGCATTCCAGCCACGCGCTTTCAATGCAATTTTAGTATTCGCTCTTGTAATTAAATGCATGCCTTCTTTTTCTTCAGTCATATGACCTATTACTGTAAAATTAGGATTTGCTTTAATTTTGTCATAATCGTCCATTTTTATGGTAAAAAGCAATTCATAATCTTCTCCGCCACTTAAAGCAATAGTTGTAATGTCGATATTAAACTCTTCGCAAACATCTATTAATTGTGGGTCAACCGGAATTTTATCTTCATATAAATTACAACCTACATTACTTTGTTTGCAAATATGCATAATTTCAGATGAAAGTCCATCCGAAACATCAATCATAGAAGTGGGTTGTAAATCTAAGCCGGCAAATATTTCTTTAATATCTTTTCTTGCTTCTGGTTTAAGTTGACGTTCAATTAAATACGTATACGCATCTAAATCGGGTTGGTTGTTTGGGTTTACCTGAAAAACTTGCTTTTCGCGTTCTAAAACCTGTAATCCCATATAAGCCGCACCAACATCGCCAGTTACAACCAATAAATCAGTTGCTTTTGCGCCATTTCTGTAGGTGATTTCATTTAAATTAGCTTCACCAATTGCTGTTATACTGATGATTAACCCTTTTTGAGAAGAAGTAGTATCGCCGCCAATAACGTCAACATTATAAATTTGACTCGCAAGTGTAATTCCTGCAAATAACTCTTCCAAAGCTTCCAGTGGAAATCGATTTGAAACTGCAATAGAAACCGTAATTTGAGTTGCTTTTGCGTTCATTGCATAAATATCAGATAAATTTGCAACAACTGCTTTATAACCCAAATGTTTTAAAGGCATGTAACTTAAGTCAAAATGAACACCTTCAACTAATAAATCAGTAGAAACAACCACTTTTTTATCTTTAAAATCTAAAACAGCAGCATCGTCACCAATACTTTTAAGTGTAGATTCTTGATTAATTTTAAAATGCTTGGTTAAGTGTTCTATAAGTCCAAATTCACCTAAATCAGATAAACTTGTTCTGTCGTTGTTTTTATTTTCTAACATTAAATTTTTTTTGCAAAGATAGTTTTTTAAGTTGTCATTGTCAATTCGAGCTAAGTTGAGAATGATTTTAATTTCAATAACAATCCCTAAATCCCCAAGTCATAAAACATCTAATTCCCTTAACTTCTCATAAATCAAATTCGTTTCAAAACCTCTTCTTAAAAAGTAATCTATAAACTTCTTGTTTTTCTTAGAGCCTTTTTTCTCTTTTATGGTTTCCCAATGTTTCTCAGCTAAAGAATTAAACTTTTCCAAATAACTTTCGTTATCAATTTCTTTTAGGCCAATATCTATAAGTCTTGACGAAATATTTCTAAATTTTAGCTCATTCTTAATCCTATTTCTTCCCCAGTTTTTATAATTGTGCTTTCCTCGGGCAAAACTTTGAGCAAAACGCTCTTCATTAACATAATTATTTTCAATAAGATGAATCAAAATCTCTTCTTTGGCAGCGGGTATTAAAAAAAAAGAATTTAATTTTTCGTCAATCTCTTTAAAACACCTTTCTTGGTAAACGCAATAATACTCTAGCTTTTGCTTGATTTCCTGAAGGTTATACGTTTTGTTTTTTGCGTTTTCCAATTTCTTAACCATTTAATAATGAGCAAAATATTTTATATGTAAAAAATATTATTTTACCTTTGTAGGCTGTCCAAATTTAAAAAAACTAAGTCGGTACAGCAATTTTAAAACTTAAAAAAATGAAATTAAAATTACTTTTATTTACTTTTTTATTTAGTGCTCTTTCTTGGGGGCAAGCTACACTTCCTTTGAATAGAACTATTTGGAATTCAACTCCTACTGGTTGGACGGATACTCCTTTGGATTCTTATACATCGACTTTTGCCTGCTCAGGGAGTAATGGTGCAAAGTTTGATACAACTGGAGACAGTAAGGTTGTAAATTTCAATTCTAATCCAGGGCAATTAACATTTGTAGTAAAATCAAACTCTGCAACTACCTCTACTTTATTAGTTGAGGAGTCTGTCGACGGGATTAGTTATTCAACAGTTGTTAGTTTAAGCGGTTCATCAGATCTTCCAACTACTTGTACGACAAAAGGACCTTATGTTTTAAATGCAGTGTCAAGATTTGTTCGTTGGACCTTTACTAGAGGTTCTTCAAATATGACAATGGATGATGTGGATATTACTGCAGGAGCTGTTTCTGGTCCAGAGATAAATATACAAGGAAATGCAGTTTCAATAGTTTCGGGAGATGTAACGCCATCTTTAATAGATCATACTGATTTTGGTTCAACTCCAACAACTGGTGGAACAATAGTACGAACATTTACAATACAAAATACAGGTACTACAGTTTTAAACGTTGGTGCTATTTCATTTAGTGGCGCAAATGCTGCCGATTTCTCTGTAACTAGTGCACCTTCTACTACTATTGCGGCTAGTGGCTCTACAACTTTTCAAGTAACATTTAATCCTTCGGCTGACGGTTTAAGAAATGCTGTGATAAGTATTGTAAATAATGATTCTGATGAAAGCCCATATACTTTTACTATTCAAGGTAATGGAATCAGTGCTCCGGTAATTACAAGTAGTTTGACGGCTTCAGGTAATCAAGGTTCTGCTTTTACTTATACTATTACTGCTACAAATTCACCTACAAGTTATACGGCTACTGGTTTACCAGCAGGGTTAACTATAGATGCTTCTACAGGAGTTATTTCTGGAACACCAACAGTGTCTGGAACATATAACGTTACGATTACTGCGACAAACGCCGCAGGAACAGATAGTCAAACTTTAGTAATTACATTAGGAACAGGGCCGTGTTTAAGTCAATCAAGTTTTACAACTACTCCTGCGGGATGGGTTGAAACAAGTATTACATATTCAGGTGGGGAGGCAAATTTTGCTTCCTTTACTGGCGAGTTAACGACTTTAGCTATTTCAAATCCAGCTTCTTTAACTTTTGACCTAAGAAGGACTTCAAATAGTTCTGCTAAAGATTTTATAATTGAAGTTTCAACTACTACTCAAGGTGGAGTATATACACCAGTAACAACTTATAATATAGGAAATACTACTTCAGGAGGAACAACAGCTTGTACTGTTGATTTATCTGCATATACTTCTTTTTCAAATGTTTATATTAGATTTAGAAAAGCATCATCAACAACATCACCATGGTATTTGCAAAATGTAAATGTTTTTTGTGGTTTGCCACCAGATGTAGAAATAGATGTAGAAGGTAATAGTGTTTCTATTGTTGATGGCGATACAACACCATCTACAACTGATGATACTGATTTTGGAACAACTGTACTTGGTAATGATGTGTCGCATACATTTACAATAACAAACTCAGGGACTGATGATTTAGATATTTCTAGTATTACGATTACAGGTGTAGATGCCGCTGATTTTTATGTGTCTATAAACCCTGCTCCAACTGTTGCAGGTAGTGGTTCTACTACTTTTGAAATCACTTTTAGTCCATCGGCTTTAGGAATTAGTAATGCAACAGTATCTATTGATAATAACGATGCTGATGAAAATCCTTATACATTTGACATATTAGGAGAGGCAATAACATGTACACCAACTACTTCGGTAAGTTCAATTGCACCTACTTCAGGTCCAGTTGGTACAATGGTAACTATTAATGGTAGTGGTTTTGCTACAGCGACTACTGTAAACTTTGGAGGTTCTTCTGCTACATTTACTGTTGTTTCAGGATCAGTTATTGAAGCTATTGTTCCTACAGGTGCCACTACAGGTAATATTACTATTCAAGATGCTGGAGGTTGTGATTTGTCATATTCTTCTTTTACGGTTATTAAAGAAGATAATTCTTCTTGTGAAGGAGTTGCTGTGACCACAGATTTAATCATTTATGATATTCATGATGAGAAAACTGGATCTGGAGGTTTCATAACGATTTATAATGGAACTGCTTCGGCGGTAGATTTAACTCAATATAGTATTTGGAGAACAAGTAACTATGGTGATGGTAATGAAATTGATTACGCTGCTACATCAGGTACAATTGCACCTGGTGCTTTAGGAATTTTAAAGGTTTCTACTGGTAGTTGTGGGCCAGCCTCAACAAATGGAACAATCGACAATGGTTTTAATCAAGATGACGGTATTCAATTAAGAAATGCTGCAGGAACAGTTATTGTAGATGATGTACATACATATTCTCCATCTGCTGGATATTATATGGTAAGAAATACTGGTGCGTTAAGTGCAAGAACAACATATGTAGCTGCAGACTGGAGTATTACACCTTTAGCAGCTGGCGAATGCTATCCTAGCGCAGGATTAGTTCTTCCTGCAGGTAATGGAAATAGTCCTACAGTAACTCTTAACCCTATAGACGCAAATGCTAGTTGTACTTCTAATTCGGCTGTATTAAATGTTGCAGGTTCTGAAGGAGTGGCAGGAGGTCTTGGTTTGGCATATCAGTGGTATGTGAATGTGCCCGGAAATGCTGGTTGGACAGCAGTTACTAATGGAGGTGTTTATAGTGGAGCAACTTCAGCAACATTAAATATTTCCTCAACAAGCGGGTTAAATAATTATCAATATTATTGTCAAATCAGAGAAGATTCGGCAACTTGTTATACTGCAACTGAAGCGGCAATTGTTAAAGATGGTACTACTATTTGGAATGGAACAACATGGTCAAATGGAGTTCCTACTTCTACTATGTATGCAGTAATTAATGGAAATTACGATACAACTACAAATGGAAACATTGAATGTTGCAGTTTATTAGTGAATTCAACATTTACTTTAGAGATTCAAGATGGCACTTATGTTGAAATTCAATATGATTTAACTGTTGATGGAACTTTAACTGTTTTAAACAATGGTTCTTTAGTACAAGTTGATGATGCAGGAGTGAATACAGGAAATATTTCTTATCAAAGAAGTACAACTGGTGTAGCTTTAGATTATGTATATTGGTCTTCACCAGTAAATGGAGTTAATACTCCTACAGGATATATATACAGATGGTCACCAACATTTGCAAATCCTAATGGAGGTCAAGGATATTGGGTTGGAGCTGCAAATACTGCAATGCAATCAGGTATAGGGTATATTATGCGTGATGTTTTTTCTAGAAATTTTGTAGGAGTTCCAAGAAATGGAGTATATACACCAGCAATTTCTAGAGGAAGTAATTTAGGTTCAGGAACAGCTGGTCCAAATGGAATTATGAGAACGGACACTGATGATAATTGGAACTTACTAGGAAATCCTTATCCATCTGCAATAAGCATTAATTCGTTTTTAACAACAAATACAAATATTGATGGATTTGTTAGATTATGGACACATGGAACGTCTCCAAGTACTGGAATTTCTGATCCTTTTTATGATAATTTTGTTTCAAACTATACGGCTGGTGATTATGTTGCAATAAATGGAGCAGGTGCTACAAGTGGTCCTGGAACATTAAGTGTTATAGGTGGTGGTCAAGGTTTCTTTGTATTAATGGATGCTGGTGCAGCTACTTCAGAAACAGTTACTTTTAATAACTCAATGAGAAATAAAGGGTATTCTAATAGTCAGTTTTATAGATCTGGTAATGCGTCTCAGGTAGATGCAAATAAGAGCCGTATATGGTTGGATTTATTAACACCAAATAATGAAACTACAAGAACCCTTGTTGCTTATGTAGACGATGCCACTAATCTTAAGGATAGAATGTATGATGCGCTAACGGATTATAAAAGTGCTCAAAACTTTTATACTTTAATTGGAGCTGATGTGTTTACAATTCAAGGTAGAGCTACTTTTATTGATACAGATAAAGTTCCGGTAGGTTTTAAAACATCTACTCAAGGAACGCACATAATTTCAATCGCAACAGTTGATGGACTTTTTGAAGAGGGTCAAAACATTTATTTAGAAGATAAAGAGTTAAATGTTATTCACGATTTAAGACAAGCTCCTTATAGTTTTTATGCTTTATCAGGTGTTTATAACGAAAGATTTGTTTTAAGGTATACAGATGGTAGATTAAGTACTGAAGATAATCAGTTAAGCGAAAATGATTTATTTGTGATTTCTGATGATAATATTCAAATTGTTTCAAATAACTTGAAAATTAAAAATATTGAAATTTTTGATGTGCTTGGAAGGTTGTTGGTTTCTAAAACAAATGTTGATTCGAATACTTTGATCGTTGATGAAATTGTAAAATCAAATAATGTATTAATTATTAATATAATTTTAGAGAATAATACTAAATTAAGTAAGAAAATTATGTTTTAAATATTTTTTCCATAATAAATTAACTAAAAAGCAATTCTAAAAAGAGTTGCTTTTTTGCTTTTTTTGGTTATATTTGTTCACTGATTATTAACCAAATCTATTTAAAATGCATAAAAACTACCTACTAGTTTGTGCTATTTTGTTGTCTTTTATGACGTCAATTTATGCCCAAAACAATCAATTGTCTAATAAAATTGCAACAAAGCAATTTGGTAGATCAATTGCTCCAACTCAAGAGTTAACTCCAAGTGGTCATGTAAGATGTTATTCCACAGAATATGAAGCATCACTAAAAAATAAATTCCCTGATAGAGCAACAACAACAGAATTTGAAACTTGGTTGGCGCCTAAAATTGCTCAAATTAAAGCAGATAGAGCTGCAGGAAGAAATATTCAAGCAGTCTATAATATACCAGTTGTAATACACATTATTCATAACGGTGATGCAATAGGTACCGGAGAAAATATTACAGATGCTCAGGCAATCTCACAAATCAATGTAATGAACCAGGATTACAGAAGAATGTCTGGGACACGTGGAGGTGCTAATTCAACAGGAGTTGCTGTTGATACGCAAATTAATTTTTGTTTGGCGCAAACAGACCCAAATGGAAATCCAACAAATGGTATTAATAGAGTTAATTTAAATACAGTCTCTTTTGATAATGCAGCAGTTGAAAGTGCAAAGGCTTCAACCATCTGGAATCCAGATAATTATTTAAATATGTGGACATTTAGATTCTCAGGTGATTTAGCTGGAGTGCTTGGATACGCACAATTCCCAAGTAATTCTGGCTTAGGAGGATTGGCTACCAATGGCGGTGCTGCTAACACAGATGGGGTAGTGGCCTCTTTTGACGCTATGGGTACTATTGATGAAAATGATGGGACATTTATTTTAAATAGCTCTTATAACTTAGGAAGAACAATGACCCATGAAGTTGGACATTGGTTAGGTTTAAGGCATATTTGGGGAGATGGCGGTTGTACTGTCGATGATTTTTGTGCCGACACACCTTTGGCTGCTTCTGCAAATTATGATTGTAACTATGTTGATTCTTGTACAGCTGCTGGAGCGGATCAATATCAAAACTATATGGATTATTCATATGATTATTGTATGGATACATTCACGGCTGATCAGAAAACGCGTATTCAAGCGGTAATGCAAAATTCACCAAGAAGAAACACTTTAAATGCTTCTACAGCTTGTCAAGCGCCTGCTCCTTACATACAATTTGGTAATCCAACAGGTAGTATAAATGAAAACACAAACTGTAATTTTACAGACTATACGTTCCCAGTTACTATTTTAAAAGCAGCTACAGCAAATGCAATTGTAACTTTTAATGTTACAGGAGGTACTGCAACACAAAATGTAGATTATGCAATTGTAAACCCTACGGTTACTTTTCCAACTGGCTCAACAACTGCCCAAAATCTAACAGTAAGAGTATTTCATGACGGTATAGTAGAACCGAACGAGACTATTATTGTAGATTTAACATTGAATGCTAGTGGCGGTAATGCTTTACTTAATTCTGGTTCTAAAACAATTACGATAACTATAGTAGATAATGACTTTGCTCCAATCCCAACACAAGTTGTATCAGTATTAACTGAAGACTTTGAAGATTTAACAGGTTGGTTGATTTTAGATGGAGATACTGATGGAAATAATTGGGGATCAGTCGGTGGAAGCGCAATTGATGGACTTGGAACAGCCCCAAATACTTTATCTGGAAGAGCAGCTTATTCTGAAAAAAGATTAAATTATCTTAGCACTGGTAATGGGAACACAACACCTAATAACTATTTAATTAGCCCTCAATTTACAATTCCAGCTGGCGCAAGTGCTGTTAGTTTATCTTATATAATTGGAGGTTATGATAATGGCGCTCAAACTAGAAATGCAGGTGACTTTAGTGTTTATTTTACTACTAGTATAGCATCTGAAGCTACAATATTAGCAGGTACATTAGTGCAAACTAATTTGGTAGTTAACGAAGGTACTACTCAGTTAAGAACAAACAATTTGTTAGCTTTAGCTGGACAAACTGGTTATTTAGTATTTAGACACAATAATACCTCTAACACAAATGTTGGTTTATTACTTTTAGATACGGTAAATTTAAATGCTACAGTTGCTACTAATGTGCAAACTGCAGTTAATACACCAACTTTATATCAAGCATTAATACCAACATCAGGAACTGTGTATGCAAAAGATAGTTCTTCAGGATATATTATGACAGGTATTATCAATGCAGGTACTTTTAACTATGGATGTACATCAGTTTCTGTAAATAGAAGTAATGCTTCTGCAGGAGCAGCAACTTCAACTTTTATTGATTCTAATACTGCAAACAAAATTTTATCTAAAACCTTCAATATAACTTCTGCTAATGATACTCCAACAGGGTCTTATACAGTGAAACTTTATTTCACAGAAGCTGAAGTCGCTGCTTGGGAATCTGCAACAGGTAAAACTAGAAGTCAGTTAAATATCATTAAAGTTCAAAATAATAATATTAGTGTCGTTAATTCATCAAATTACACTTCATATGTTATTGAAGAAAAGCCAGTAACAATTACTTCTTTTGGAACAAATGTAGTTTTTGAAGCTAGTTTTACAACTCGAATATCTGGAGGATATGCTGTAGGTCCAAAAACAGGTATTAATTGTGGCGACATTTCATCTACTTGGAATGGTTCTTCATGGTCAAATGGAACACCTAGTAAAGTAACAGCAGTTACTTTTGCAGGAAATTTTAGTTCTTCATCAGATATTGAAGCGTGTTCTGTAGTGGTTAATACTGGAGTTAATGTAACTTTTAATTCAGGAAACACATTAATTGTAAATGGAGCAGTTACTGTTAATGGAACAGGTTTGTTGTCTATTGAAAACAATGCTGGTTTACGTCAGATTGATGATAGTGCTGTAAATTCTGGAAACATTATTGTAAAAAGAACTGCTACGCCAACTATTCGTTTAGATTATACCGCTTGGTCTTCTCCAGTTACTGGGCAACAATTACAAGCATTTTCACCAAACACAGTATCAACACGTTTTTATCAATACTTATATACAGGTACAACAACGCCAACAGCTTATCAATCTGTTACTGCAACAACTAATTTCTTAGCTGGTAAAGGATATATGATTCGTGCTGCGGATAATGCATCGTCTACTGTTGCTTCAGCTTATAACGGACAGTTTACTGGTGTTCCAAATAATGGAATTATAAACCAAAATATGGGTCAAGGTTTTAATTTGTTAGGTAATCCTTATGCATCGCCAATAAGTGCTAACTCATTTTTAACGGCAAATTCAAGTGTTGGAACCTTGTACTTCTGGACCAATACAACTGCAGCTAGTGGAGGTGTTTATCCTCAAAATAACTTTGCTGCCTATACTTCTGGTACAGGAGGTGTTGCTGCTTTTGCAAGTGGAAAGGTTCCAAATGGAACCATTCAAACAGGTCAAGGTTTTTATTTAAGAAAAACAACTGCAGGTACAACCAATGCTATATTTAATAATGCCCAAAGAGTCAATGCCTCAGTAAGCACACAATTTTACAGAAATGCAGAAACAACTTCTGTAGAAACAGAGAAACATAGAATTTGGTTAAACCTTAACGATAATTCAAATGCTTATAATCAAATTTTAGTAGGTTATGTAGAAGGAGCAACTAATGGTGCTGAAAATAATTTTGATGGTTTATCTTTAGAAAGTAGTTCATCATCTATATATAGCATTATTAATGATGATAAATACGTTATTCAGGGTAAGACCTTACCTTTTACCGATGAAGATATTGTCCCTTTAGGCCTTAATGCTATAACTGCAGGATTATACAACATCTCTTTAGAAACAATTGACGGATTATTTACAACCCAAGATGTTTTTTTGAAAGATAAATACACAAACATAACTCACAACATCAAACAATCAGCATATCAGTTCTCAACTCAAGACGGAATATTTGATGATAGATTTGAATTGGTATATAGAGCAGGTGTTTTATCAAATGATGACTTTACAAACGATAATGATGTTTTAGTGTATACTCAAAACAATCAAATTGAAGTGAATTCATTAAAAGAAAATATTGCAACAGTAAGAGTGTTTGATGTATTAGGTAGAAATATATTTACTGCTGAAAATGTAGGAGAAAAAGAATTATCTATCAGTTCTATAAACACAAATAAACAAGCTTTATTTATAAAGGTAACGCTCACAACAGGAGAAGTGATTACTAAAAAGGTAATTTTCTAAAAATTTATATAGTAAATAAAAAGCCCTTAAGTTTTTCTTAAGGGTTTTTTTGTTAAAAAAATACATTTTAAATGTATAAAAAGTGAAATTTTATAAAAACTCATAAACTTATATAGGGAATGTTTATATTTGAAAACCAAATCTATATTTTATGAAAAAAATATTACTAAAAATTAGTACATTTATAGTTCTAATTGCATTAGCAAGTTTTGCTTATTTTTCCTTTAGTTTACAGAAGAAAGAAGAGATTATTACTTCACCTAAATCAAACGATTATAAAAAAACTAGCCCTGTTTCAAATGTTGAGGAGGGAGATGTAGTTTTAAATAACAAAGTAAGTGAAGTTGCAATTATTTCAAGTAAAAAGAATTTACCTACAAAAGAAAGTAAAATTGTAACTAATGATTCAATTGAACAACTAAGAGCTAAATATTCAAACTATTTAAGAAACCATCCTTTTGCCAAGACTAAGACTTTGCCAAAAAGCGAAAGAAAAGCAATAGGTTTACCACCTAATGCTTTTTATGAGCAAGAATGGTTGTATACATCAAATCCTGTTTTAGGAAGACCTACTCCAGAGCTTGTGCGTATACTTCAAACGGAATTAGAAGAACAAGAAAGACTAAATAGGGTTCCTGGTGACGGATTAGATAATCAATGGGTTGAAAGAGGTCCAAATAATGTTGGTGGACGAACAAGAGCATTAATGTTTGCTCCTGGAAGTACCACTAAAGTATTTGCTGGTGGTGTCAGCGGAGGATTGTGGATTAATAATGATATAACATCTTCTGCTTCCGTATGGCAACAAACACAAGGTGTTCCATCAAATATTGCTGTATCGTGTATAACTGTTGATCCGAATAATTCTAATATTATGTATATTGGAACAGGAGAAGTTTATACTTGGGGGGCGGTTAATGGTAATGGTGTTTACAAATCGATTGATGGAGGTTTAAATTGGACCAATATTTTTGGTGCTGCTACAAGCTCAAACGTTAGAGATAACATTACTTATATTCAGGATATCATCGCATGGAATAATCCAAATACAAATCAAACAGAGGTTTTCTTCGGTTCAGACGCAATGGCATATTATGATTCTGTTTCTGGAAATCCAGCTTGGGCTTGGTTGGGCTTGAATACTATTGGCTTATATAGAAGTACAGATGGTATTAATTTTACACGATTAGAAAACACTTCATTAAAAGATTCAAGTAGCAGAAATTATGCTCCAAATACTTTTGATATTGGTGCAGACGGTAAATTATGGATGGGTACCAAAAGAAGTTATACTTATCCTATTACTGGAGGGATGATATTTTCTACTACAAACGGAACCACTTGGAACTTAATTCGTGATTTTGGTACAAATGGTAGAGTTGAAGTGGCTTGTTCAAAGACAAATGCTAATAAAATATACGTTTTACTGCAAAATTATGCAACAGGTTATGCTGAAATAAAAAGAACTACTGATGGTTTTGTGTCTAGTAATATAACAATAACACCTCCTGTAAGTACAGGTAATCAGCCACCTGCAGCTAATGATTTTTGTCGCGGTCAAGCTTTTTATGATTTAATGATAGGGGTAAACCCAACAAATGATGCTGAAATATATGTAGGTGGTATAGAGGTTTTTAAATCTACAAATAGTGGAGGTGCTTGGACACAGTTAAGTGATTGGACTGTTGATCCGGGATCAACAAATGGAAGTTTAGACGGTATGCACTCAGATCAACATTGTATGGCATTTGCTTCAGGTCTAGAATCGAGAGTTGTTTTTGGTAATGATGGAGGTGTTTATTATTCTAATAATTCTGGAGTAACTTTAATTGATAGAAACAATGGTTATAATGTTACTCAGTTTTATAAGGGAGCTATAAGTCAATCAGGGACAGAAAAATTATTAGCTGGAGCTCAAGATAATGGATCTCAGTTAATTGTTAATACGCCAGGAATAGGCTCTTCAACAGAAGTTTTTGGAGGTGATGGTTGTTGGGAGTTTATAGACAAGCAAAATGAGTTTATGGTAACTTCATACGTATATAATTCATATCACTTTGTTCAATACGCAACAAATACTGCAACTACATATATTGCAAACAACACTACAGATGGTGATTTTGTTAATCAATGTGGATTAGATAGTAACGCAAATATTTTATACGCTAACGGTACTAATGGTACAACCTATAGAATTTATAGATATACAATTAACCCTGCAGGGAGTGGTTCAACAACTACAGCTACATTAACGAATTCTTTATTAAATGATATTCCAACTTATTTTGAAGCTTCTCCATATACAAATAACAGAATGTTAGTTGGATTAGCTAATGGAAGGCTGTTGCAGTTGAACAATGCAAATACAACACCAACCTGGACTTCAATTGGTGACGGCTCATGGGTAGGAGCTATTTCAGATATTAGATATGGTGCTTCAAATAATGAAATTTTTGTAACCTTCCATAATTATGGAACAACAAACATTTGGTACACTTCAAATGGAGGGGCTTCTTGGCAAAATAAGGAAGGAGATTTACCTGATTTGCCTGTAAAATGTATTTTACAGAATCCAAATGCAACTAATGAAGTTATAATAGGTACTGAATTAGGTGTTTGGTATACCACTAATTTTAATTCGGCTTCACCAAATTGGAGACGTTCTAATAATGGAATGAAAGATGTAAAAGTACTTTCTTTTGATTACAGGTCTTCAGATAATACAATTTTAGCAGCTACTTATGGTAGAGGATTGTTTACTGGAGATTTCTGGGTTTGTGGTAGTACAACTACAACTTGGAATGGATCTACATGGAGCGCTGGAACACCAACCAAAAGAGTTGCGGCAATTTTTAACGGCAATTATAGTTCAATAGGAGATTTGGAAGCATGTTCGGTAACAGTTAATGGAACTGCACAAGTAATATTTAATACGGGCCACACTTTGAAAGTGGGTGAAGGAGTAACTGTCGCAAGTGGAGCTTTGCTTTCAATTGAAAATAATGCTGCATTAGTTCAATACTCTAGTACAGCAGTAAATAGTGGTAATATAACGGTTAAAAGAAATTCTGAAGCAATGATTCGTCAGGATTATACGGCTTGGTCTTCTCCAGTTTCAGGGCAACAATTACAATCGTTTTCACCAAATACATTATCAAATAGATTTTACCAATATTTATATACGGGTACAACTACACCTACAGCCTATCAATCAGTTACTGCGACTTCTAATTTTACAGTTGGTAAAGGATATATGATTCGTTCGGCAGATAATTCATCATCAACTGTTCCTGCTGTTCATAATGGCGTTTTTACTGGAGTTCCAACCAACGGGAAATTATCTTCTCCAATTGGAATAGGATATAACCTTTTAGGAAACCCTTATCCATCTCCAATTGATGCAAATAGAATTCTAATTACAAATCCAGGATTGAATACTTTGTATTTTTGGACTCATAGAGTAGCAGCGAGTGGTGGTTCTTATCCGGTTAATAATTATGCTTCCTATACTATTTTGGGAGGAGCCGCATCTCAAGGCGGTTCAATAATTCCAAACGGAACTATTCAAACAGGCCAAGGATTCTATATTCAAGCTAGAACGGCTGATAATGTTATTTTTGAAAATGAATTCAGAAGAGATGCGTCAACAAGTACTCAATTCTTTAGAAGCAGTTCAGCTTCTGTAGAAGCAGAAAAACATAGAATTTGGTTAAACTTAAAAGGGACTGATTTAGATTATAACCAAATATTAGTGGGTTATATGAACGGAGCTTCTTCAGGAATTGATCAAATGATTGATGGGGAAGTTTTAGATAAATCTAAGACTATGATTTATAATTTAATCTCAGATAATGAATATGTAATCCAAGGAAGAGCGCTTCCGTTTTCAGATGAGGATGTAGTTCCTTTAGGTTTAAAAGTTATAGAAGCTGGTTCTTATGAAATATCTTTAGAAAATCTTGACGGATTATTTGTTACTCAAGATGTCTTTATCAAAGATAATTTATCGGGAACATTACATGATATTAAAGAAGGAAATTACTCATTCAATTCTCAAGCAGGAACGTTTAATGATAGATTTGAATTGGTATATAAAAATATTGCTCTAAATAACGATAGTTTTGAGAATAATAGTTTTGTAAACACTTTTTCTTCAAACGGAATTTTAAATGTTGTCTCTTCTAAGAACAATCTTAAAACTGTTGAGGTTTATGACATTTTAGGGAAAGTAATTTATTCTAATAAAAATGTAAATGCGTTAGAACATGTAATTTCTTCAATTACTACATCTAATCAGACATTAATTATCAAAATTACTTTAGATAATGGCAAACAAGTTGATAAAAAAGTAATTTTTTAATTCAATTTGTTTTAATAAAAAAGCCCAATCACATGATTGGGCTTTTTTATTGCTTAAAAAATTAAAACATTTTTGTAATTTTGGAATAAATCATTAAATAACACATGGAAAATATTAAACAATACGTTCAGGAGAACAAACAACGATTTATAGATGAGTTAATAGAATTATTAAAAATTCCTTCTGTGAGTGCTGATAGTGCTTTTTCACATGATGTAATAATGACAGCGGAAGCAGTAAAAGCTAGTTTGGAAAAAGCAGGTTGTGATTTTGTTGAATTATGTGAAACTCCTGGATATCCAATTGTTTATGGAGAAAAAATAATTGATAAAAGTCTGCCAACAGTTTTAGTCTACGGACATTATGATGTACAACCAGCCGACCCAGTTGAACTTTGGACTTCTCCACCTTTTGAACCTGTTATAAAAACAACCGATATTCATCCGGATGGGGCTATTTTTGCCCGTGGAGCGTGTGATGATAAAGGTCAAATGTATATGCACGTGAAAGCTTTTGAATACATGATTACTACAAATACTTTGCCTTGTAATGTAAAATTCATGATTGAAGGTGAAGAAGAAGTAGGGTCTAAAAGTTTAGGTTGGTTTGTAGAACGCAATCAAGAGAAATTAGCAAACGATGTTATTTTGATTTCTGATACTGGAATGATTTCAAATTCACAACCATCAATCACAACAGGTTTACGTGGTTTAAGTTATGTAGAAGTAGAAGTTACGGGTCCAAATAGAGATTTGCATTCAGGTTTATACGGTGGAGCAGTAGCAAACCCAATTAATATTTTAACCAAAATGATTGCTTCATTACATGATGAAAATAATCATATAACAATACCTGGTTTTTATGATAATGTTGAAGAATTATCATTAGAAGAAAGAGCTGAAATGGCTAAAGCACCATTTTCATTAGAAAAATATAAACAATCTATCGATATTGGAGATGTTTATGGTGAAAAAGGGTACACTACAAATGAACGCAATTCTATTCGTCCAACATTAGATGTAAATGGAATTTGGGGTGGTTATACTGGTGAAGGAGCAAAAACTGTTATTGCGAGTAAAGCATTTGCTAAAATTTCAATGCGTTTAGTTCCAAATCAAGATTGGGAAGAAATTACAGAATTGTTTAAAAAACATTTTGAAAGTATAGCGCCAGCCTCTGTAAAAGTTGTAGTAAAACCACATCATGGAGGTCAAGGGTATGTTACGCCAATTGATAGTGTTGGTTATAGAGCAGCTAACAAAGCATATACAGAAACGTTTGGTGTTCCTGCAATTCCAGTTCGTTCTGGCGGAAGTATTCCTATTGTGGCTTTATTTGAAAAGGAATTAAAGAGTAAAACAATATTAATGGGCTTTGGGTTAGATAGTGATGCAATACATTCTCCAAACGAACATTTTGGAGTGTTCAATTACTTAAAAGGAATTGAAACTATTCCGTTATTTTATAAGTATTTTACAGAAATGAATAAGTAATAAAAAACGCCTTGAAATTCAAGGCGTTTTTTTATTCTGTTTATTATAATTTTCCTGATGCTTTCAGGTTTTTTTCAATTTTATGCCCAGGTCTAGACCATTTTGGTTTTTCACCTAACGATTGAAACTCAGAGTTTTCTGCTTCAACTGTTTGGGGTTGTACTTTCTTTGTAAAAGGTTTTTGCGGATTTAACCCTAATAATTCAAACATTTTCATGTCTTCATTTACATCAGGGTTTGGAGTAGTCAATAATTTGTCTCCAGCAAAAATAGAATTGGCACCTGCAAAGAAGCACATTGCTTGACCTTCTCTACTCATTTGAGTTCTTCCGGCAGATAAACGTACTTGTGTTTCGGGCATTACAATTCTTGTTGTAGCAACCATTCTTACCATTTCCCATATAGAAACTGGTTTTTGATCTTCAAGTGGAGTTCCTTCAACCGCAACAAGAGCATTAATAGGAGTAGATTCTGGTTGAGGATTTAATGTTGATAAAGCAACTAACATTCCTGCTCTGTCTTCGATGTTTTCTCCCATTCCAATAATTCCACCACTACAAACCGTTACATTCGTTTTACGAACGTTATCGATTGTGTCTAATCTATCTTGATAACCTCTTGTGGAAATTACTTCTTTATAATATTCTTCAGATGAATCTAAATTATGATTGTATGCATATAAACCCGCTTCGGCTAAACGTTGTGCTTGATTTTCGGTAATCATACCTAAAGTACAGCAAACTTCCATGTCAAGTTTATTAATGGTACGAACCATTTCTAAAACATCATCAAATTCTTTTCCGTCTTTTACATTTCTCCATGCAGCTCCCATGCAAACGCGTGAACTACCAGCTTCTCTAGCTCGTAATGCTTGTGCTTTTACTTGAGAAACCGACATTAAATCATTTCCTTCAACATTAGTGTGGTAACGTGCAGCTTGCGGGCAATAACCACAATCTTCAGAACAACCACCTGTTTTAATAGATAATAAAGTTGATACTTGAACAACATTTGGGTCATGATGTTCTCTGTGAATTGATGCTGATTCATATAATAAATCCATTAAGGGTTTGTTATAAATAGCAATTATTTCTTCTTTTGTCCAATTATGTCTAGGTGAAATCATACTTTTTTGTTTATGTTCCAAAAGTAACAAATAACTTTAGAAGAATAAAAAAATCAATTGTTAATTAGCCATTTGTTATGAAAAAAATAATCCCATTTGGCTTTTGCAAAATCAGTTTTTGGATCAATTAAAGTTTTTAAAGGTTTTCTGTTTATAGAGTTTTTACAATCTATAAATATGGAAATGTCTTTATTGGCGTACTCTTTTTTAATTTTTTGACAATATTGCCAAATAAAATCGGGTTTTGTAGCAAGTTGTCTTGCTTGTTTGCTAGATAGATTTTTGTGATAATCGTAAACAGTTGTGGTATTTGTTTTGTTATCTTTAATTTTAATTACAATATAGCCCGACCGTTCTCTAAGCATCATGCGCCAACTTAGTCTATGACCTTCTTCTGTCCAAAAAACATCTCCTTCAATAAAATGATGTCTTAGGGGGAGTGCTATTTGTATAATAATATAAGGTATAAATAGATATTTAAAAACTTTCGAAGTAGAAAAGTCTAATTTTTCATGATTAGAAATAGGTTTGTCTTTTAAAAATATTTTCCTAATGGTTTCTGGTTCATAGAAAAATAAAATAAAAGTTAAAGCAAAAAAAGGAAATATCCCTATTTGTAAAACAATAGCATTGAAAGTATGAAATATAACAGAGCAAATTAAGGCTATTGTTCGTGTTTTTTTAAAAAGGAAAAGAGGTACAATTAATAAGTCAAATACTATTCCTGTATAGGCAATGAACATGTAAAACCATTTTTGCGAAAATAATTCTAAGAAAAAAGGTCTGGTTGTAGTTCCTTGTAATAAGTTTCTTGTAAAAGTTCCGTCAAGCCAATCAGGATATATTTTAGCAATTGAAGCGTAGAAATATACAATTAGTATTTGAATGATAAACAATAAAGAAACCCACTTAGGCATTGTTTGTTTGTCCTCTATAAAACCAAATTTTACATCCAATGATTTATATTTATTTGCAGGTAAAAAAATCATACAAAAACTAATCAATAGTAAAAGATAATAATGATTATTGTAGGATGATTTTTGCATAAAATATACGCCAGCCCATAAAAATGTATAGGTAATTATTGAATAGGTATATTTTAGGCCTAACATTATGAAAATTCCCAAAATTCCCATGAGTACAAAATAACCATACATTAAATTGTTTGGTAGAGGTTGTAGCCATTCTAAACCAATAAATGAAAATGTAAATTGAGGCTCAATAAGTACTTTTTTAACCCAACCAGTCATTATTGCTCCAAAACTTTCGCATGCAATTAGAAACCCAAAAAACATTCTAAAAACGATTAAAGGAGAATTGTCTATTGATTTAAAAAAGAAGTTCTTCATAAATTGTTTTTTATAAATATTCTAGAAGTTAATTCGTCTTTTTGGAGTTGGACTTTTAATTCATCAAGTGAATTGTATTTTTTCTCATCTCTAATTCTTGAGTGTATTTGAACAGTAATGTCTTGGTTATAAATATCGGCATTGAAATCAAAAAAGTGAACTTCAATTTTCTGTTCTAAGCCATCAACAGTTGGATTTGTTCCAATGTTCATCATTCCAAAATAGGTTGTGTTATTAATTTCACTAGAAACAATGTAAACTCCATTTTTCGGAATTAATTTATAATCTTCAGATATTTCAATGTTTGCCGTAGGAAAATCAATAGTTCTTCCAATTTGTTTTCCATGTACAACTTTTCCAGACATAAAATAGTTATACCCTAAATAATTGTTAGCTGTTGTAATGTTCCCTTCTAAAAGGGCAGTTCTTATTTTAGTTGAACTTATTGCAATATCATCAATTTCTTTGGCCGATATTTCTTGAACTTCAAAACCATATTCTATTCCATATTCTATTAAATCATCAATATTAGCAGTTCTATTTCTGCCAAATCTATGATCATGACCTATAATAATAATGCCAACATTTAATTTTTCAATCAAAACATCTTTAACAAATTCTTCTGCGCTTAATCTTGAGAACTCTAAATCAAAAGGATGTATAATCAAGTTATCTATTCCAATTTCAGATAAAAGATTTTCTTTTTCCTTAATAGTGTTTAGAAGTTTAATTGATGAATCTTGTTGCAAAACCATTCTTGGGTGAGGAAAAAAAGTAAGAACAGTACTTTTATAGTCATTTATTTGAGCCAATTCAATTACTTTTTTAAGTACAAATTCATGACCAATATGAACACCATCAAATGTTCCAATGGTAACAACGGTTTTGTTAGTTGGTGTTTTAAAACTATTTAAATTGCTGAATGAATTCAATTTTTTTTACAAATTTACAAAATTGGATATAAAAAAGAGGACTAATTTAAAATTAGCCCTCTTAAAGTGTTTAATTCTTTAATTAAGAATTAGTTCTTAATAAATCTTAAAGTTTTTGAAGCTCCTTCAACATTTAATTTTATAAAATATACTCCATTTGAAAAGTTAGAAGTATTTATGCTGAAAACAGATGATGAGCTTTCAGAACTTTTAACAACTTGTCCTAAGTAGTTAAATATTTCATACGAAACATTTGAGCCTAACTGAGAAGGAATAGAAACATTTAAAATATCTTCCGTTGGGTTTGGGTAAACTGAAATCGAATCTAAATTAAATCCACCATTGCTTAACGAAGCATTAGTAAAAGTAGTAGTTTCTGTAGATGTAAAGTCTCCACCAGAAACAACAGTAGTTGATCCTGAATTTGTTGTTATAGAATAGCTACCAGTACCATAAGCACAACAAATTCCATCTCCTGCAGTGTCATTAATTGTAAAAGTATAACAATCTGGTGCTAAATTCCAATTTTGATTTTCTACAGTAGTTCCTCCTCCAGTACCAGAACCTGTGTAAGGTCCACCGCTATATAAAATTGTACCAGCAGAATTTTTTAAATCCCAAGTTGTTTCTGTTCCCCAATTATCTTTGATAAGTGTGAAATTAAAAGCAGTATAAGGATAATCAGTAGGTGGTGTTGTTGCAGGGAAATTAAAAGCTTTACTTGCTGTGTTGTTTCCTGCTCTTTGGTCAGCTCCGCCATTTGCGTTAGCTATAGATACGTTTAAAGTCCCAGTTGATTGAGTGGTTGTAAAAGTAACTATTTCATATTTATTTGGAGCTAAATTTCCAGTCCAGTTTACAGGTGTGCTAGCTCCTCCATTTACATTGTAATTTATAGTAGCAGATGTTAGGTTTGAAGTACCTCTATTGTAAAGCAATACTTTGTGTGTATTTCCTCCACAAGGATTTGGTGTTGCGGTACAATAGTTTTCAATTTTTACTTCAGCATCATTAGCAAATAATGGAATAGCTATATCTTTTGTAGAAGTTCTTAATCCATTTCTTCTAGGATATGTGGCCGTCATAAATGAATAAATTCTCGTTTTTTGGTTTGCTGTAAAAACATTCATACAAGAATCGTCAGTATAATCCATATAGTTTTCTATCATATCTGCACCACCTCCCGCACAACTATCTGTTCCTGTAGGGCAATCATAGTTTGCTGTTGCAACAGCGGGTGTGTCAGCACAGCTATCGCCGGCTCCAGAACAGCCTCCTTGAAATGTGTGGTAAAGCCCTAAATAGTGACCAACCTCATGCGTCATAGTTCTTCCTTTGTCATATTGAGTTCCAGCTCCATAGTTTCCTCCAGGATAAATTGTTCTAGATCCAAAAAAAGTATGTCCTGAAACAACCCCATCAGTATTAGCGGTTGCCGTTCCTGTAGCAGGAAATTGAGCATAGCCTAAAAGCCCTGAGCCATCCCATTTTACACTCCACATATTCATGTATAATAAAGGATTCCAAATTGTTTGAGGTTTTATAGCTTCAACATTAGCAATTGTAGCATTAGAATCAGCTCCAGCATAAGAAGCTGTACATAAATTTACTCTATTAATACCATTAGTAGGGTTCCCATTAGGGTCAGCTTTCGCCATTACAAATTGTATTTGTATGTCAGCACCAACAGGATTAGTATTAAATCCAGGTGTTCCTGCCATTCTTCTGAAATCTTGATTCATTACAGTGATTTGTGATAATACTTGTTCGTCTGTAATATTTTCATCAACTCCATAAGCGTCTCCATTGTGAATTACGTGAACTACTACTGGTATATAAATAATACCTCCAGTTTCAGATCTTTGATTTTTGTAATTTTCAATTATTGGAGCAATTTGTGCTTCAAGCTGATCATGGTTTAATCTGCTTGGGTCTTTTGCTTGTAAAAATGTTTCATATTCATCTGTTACACATCTAACAAAGCCTGAAGGTGAAATTCTATCTGCGGATATTTCCTTTCCGAATTTTTTAGTCTGCTTGCTTACTTGTTGTGCTTGAACTAAAAACAAGCTAAACAAAAATGCAAATGATAAAGTAATTTTTTTCATATTTATTTGAATTAAAACTTAGTTAATGCACGAAATTACACAAAACTCATTGAAATTCAAAAAAAACACTAAAATAATTTGTAATTGTAAATAAAAAATTATAATTGTGTTAACCAAAAAAATATACAAAAATGAAAAAAACATTACTATTATCTGTTTTTTCATTGTTAGTGTTTAACTTAGGTTTTTCACAAACAGAAAAGGCATGGAAAGAAGAAACGTCTCAAAACATTAAGAAAAATATAAATGTTGAAAGAGAGACGTTCCCACAAGAATATAAATTAATGCAGTTAAATGTTTCAATTATGAAACAGACTCTTGCCTCAGCGTCTGATCGTTTTTCAAGAAATACTAAGGGAGTAATTATTTCGTTGCCAAATGCAGAAGGAGTTTTAGAGCGTTTTGAAGTTTTTGAAGCTTCAAATTTTGATGCAGATTTGCAAGCACAATTTCCTGAAATTCGTTCTTTTGCGGGTAATGGAATTGATGACAAATTTGCTCGTTTAAGAATGAGTATTGATCCAAAAGGGATAACTACAATGGTTCATAGAGCTGATAAGGGTTCAGAATATATGGAGCCTTATTCTCAAGACGGGAGTATTCATGTCGTTTATAAAGGATCAAGAGTAAAAGGGAAACTGCCTTTTACTTGTTCAACTGTTGATGAAGTTTTGGTTAATGATTTAACGGAAAAAGCAAATTCAATTTCTCGTTCAAGTACAGGACAATTATTGAACTTCAGATTGGCCATGTCTGTAACTCCAGAGTATACTTCATATCATCATACAGCACTAGGATTGGCTACGCCAAAAACAAGTGCTTTATCTGCTATAAACACAACAATGACACGTGTAAATGGTGTTTTTGAAACAGATTTCGCAATTCATATGAATTTAATTAACAATATGACTATTATTTATGATGGTTCTGTAGCAGATCCATATGGAGCTACTGATGCTAATTATAATTCAGAATTACAAGCAACTTTAACTTCTGTTGTTGGTGATTCAAATTATGACGTAGGTCACTTAATGGGTAATGTTGGTAATAATGGAAATGCTGGTTGTATAGGTTGTGTTTGTGTAAATGGAAGTAAAGGAAGTGGTTATACAACAAGTACAGTGCCTGTTGGTGATGCTTTTGACATTGACTTCGTAGCACATGAATTAGGACATCAATTTGGAGCAAACCACACGTTTACTCATAGCACAGAAAATAACGCTGTTAATTATGAAGTTGGTTCAGGAGTAACAGTAATGGGTTATGCTGGGATTACTTCATTTGATACTCATTCAAATTCTATAGATGTATTTCATGCGGGTAGTATCGCTCAAGTACAAGCAAATATGGCATCTAAAACATGTCCTACAACGGTAGCGATTACACATTCTGCGCCAGTTGTAAATGCTGGAGGTAACTGGACAATTCCAATAAGTACTCCATTTGTTTTGACAGGTTCTGCTACAGATGCTGGTGGTGCTGGTGGATTAACATATACATGGGAGCAATATGATGAGGCTACAATTGGGGCTATAAATGGAGCTGTAAGTGCGGCAAGCCCAACTAAGACAGCGGGCCCAAACTGGCAAAATTATATAGACTCATCAAGCCCAGTAAGATACTTTCCAAATATGACTTCAATCTTAGCAGGTAATACAACAACTGCTGGTGTAGATATAACTGCTGAGGCATTAAGTTCAGTTGCAAGAACATTAAATTTTAGATTAACAGCTAGAGATAATGTTGCGGGTCAAGGACAAACTAATTTTGCTAATAGTACTATTACGGTCGCAAGTAAGACTGCTCTTACGGTTACTATGGCGGCTAATACTGTTTATCCAGTAGGTTCTGCTCAAACGGTTGTTTGGACTGGAGCTACAGGAACAAGTGGACATAGCACGATTGCTGGAGGTACAAATGTAGATATTTCTTTTTCTGCAGATAATGGTGCTACATGGACAGTATTATTGGCAGGGACTCCTAATGACGGTAGTCAATCAGTTACTTTGCCTTCAGGTGTACAGGGAGCTTATTGTAGATTTATGGTAAAAGCAAGTGCAAATATTTTCTTTAATATTTCTCAACCTTTTGCTGTTGGTGATTATACGTATCAATCACAAAATGTTTGTAAAGATTATGTTTTTAATTTGAACTCAGTAATTGCGGAGAGTTCAGATACTAGTTATTCTGGAATTGCGCTACCTATTACTGATTCATATACAATAACTGATATAAAAACTTATTCTAATATAACGCATTCAAATATAGGACAAGTAAATGTGTTGTTCTGGTTTCCTTGGTCTACAGCTTTGAATACAGGTATTTGGTACAATCAAACATCTTGTACAAACGCAAATATGGATAAATGGTTTGATTTGGCAGGTACTGCTGCGAATTGTACAACAGTTGGTGGAAGCCCATTTTTACCATTTTCATCTACTAATTTCAATGGAGCAATTGGACAGAATAGTGCCGGTACTTGGATTGTTTATTTTAAAGATGTTGTTGTTGATGGTTCTGGGGGTATTTTTAATACATTTACTATTCAATTATGTAGGTCACAATTAGTGCCTGTTTTAGCTTCTGAAAGCTTTGGTATTGAAGGATTTTCATTATATCCAAACCCAAATAACGGTACTTTTAATATTCAATTTAACTCGACTTCTTCAAGTGAAATAAAAGTTAATGTTCATGATTTAAGAGGAAGACAGATTTATAATAAATCATTTCAAAATAATGGATTATTCAATGAATCATTGCAATTAAATAATGTTCAGTCTGGAATTTATCTTGTAACTGTTCAAGACGGAGCTAGAAAAGAAGTAAAGAAAATTATTGTAGAATAAGTCATAGTTTTATATATTTTAAAAGAGCTGCAATTTTGCAGCTCTTTTTTTATGGATGTGTTTGTAAATTAACAAATTATATTGTATTTGTTTAAATAAAAACCAAAACATATGAAAAAAAACTTACTATTAATCATTTTTACTTTTTTTGTTGCATTTAGCTATGCGCAAACTCAAAAAGCATGGAAAGAGGTAACTGCTCAAAACATTAAGTTCAATAAAAATGTTCAAAGAGAGTCTTTTCCTCAAGACTTTAAATTAATACAATTAGACTTTGCGGTTTTACAACAAGTATTAATGAATACTCCTGGACGATTTTCTAAGTCAAAAAAAGGTACTGTTATAACTTTGCCAAATGTTTCTGGAGGGTTTGAGCGTTTCGAAATGTTTGAGGCATCGAATTTTGATGCTGAACTTCAAGCTAGATTTCCTCAAATTAGGGCTTTTGTAGGAAAAGGAATTGATGATAAGAATGCACTGTTAAGGTTAAGTATCTCTCCTAGTGGTTTTCAAACTATGGTTTTTAGAGCGAATAGAAGAAGCGAGTTTATGGAGCCATATTCTGAAGATGGAAAAATCTATGTGGTTTATAACTCTTCTAGTACAAAAGGTAAATTACCATTTACTTGTTCCACTACAGATATTAATTTAGCTAATGAATTAACAAGTAAAGTTGGTCAAACTGCATTTTCAAGTTCAGGAAGTTTACTTACTTTTAGATTAGCTTTGTCTTGTAATGGTGAATATTCAAATTATTTTGGTGCTACTAGTTCTGCGCAAGTTGCAAATGTTTTGACAGCATTTAATAACACAATGACAAGAGTAAATGGGGTTTTTGAAAAAGATTTTGGAATACATATGAATATTGTAAATCAAACAACAAATGTTATTTATTATGTTCCTGCGACTGACCCTTATACAACAATGGCAAACTGGAATACACAATTACAAAGAGCTTTAAATACAACCTTAACAGGAGTTTCTACATCTTTAGCGGCTAATAATGCAGCTTATGATGTTGGTCATATGTTTGGTGCTTCTGGAGGAGGTGGAAATGCAGGTTGTATTGGATGCGTTTGTGTAGATGGTGTTACTGCTGGTACTGGCACTAATAAAGGAAGAGGGATTACTTCTCCTGCAGATGGTATTCCATCAGGAGATAATTTTGATATTGATTATGTAGCCCACGAGTTGGGACATCAATTTGGAGCTAATCATACGTTTTCTAATAGTAATGAGGGAGCTGGTGTAAATAAAGAAGTTGGTTCTGGTGTAACTATCATGGGTTATGCCGGTATTACATCATACGATACTCATTTGCACTCTATAGATGTTTTTCATTCAGCAAGTATTGCACAGGTGCAAGCTAATATGGCCGGAAAGACATGTCCTACGGTTACTAGTTTAACACACGGTGCTCCTATTGTAAATGCAGGTTTAGATTATATCATACCTAAAAGCACTCCTTTTATCCTAACGGGTTCTGCGATAGATTCTAATGGAGATGTTATGAATTATGTTTGGGAACAAAATGATGATGGTGTTGGTCAAACTAACGCGAATAGTGCAGCGCGTATTGCTAAGCCTACTGGGCCTAACTGGGTAAACTATTTACCTTCTACAACTCCGTCAAGATATTTTCCAAATATTGCTTCGGTAGTAGCTAACTCACCAACAACTTCTGGTTTAGATGTTACTTCAGAAGCATTAAGTTCTGTTGCGAGAATTTTAAACTTTAGATTAACTGCAAGAGATAATAATATATTAGGTGGTCAAACTGGTTTTGATGATACGGTTATAACTGTTAATGCTACAGCAGGTCCGTTTGCGGTTACAGCTCCAAATACTTCAGTTTCTTGGGTTGTAGGTACAAATCAAACTGTAACATGGGATGTTGCAGGAACTACTGCAAATGGAGTAAATACTGATTTTGTTGATATTTATTTATCAAATGATGGAGGTTATACTTATCCAATTCTTTTAGCAAGTAGAGTTCCTAATGATGGTTCTGAAGTGATTTTAGTTCCAAATAATATTGGAACTACAAAAAGAATTATGGTAAAAGGAAATAATCATGTGTTTTTTGATATTTCTAATTCTAATTTTACAATTACAGCAGCTCCTTCAACTTTTGGAATTGCATTTAATGGAATTGAGGGCGAGCAAAATAAAGATGCTTGTCAAGGTTCTGTGGTTTCTTACTCGTTTCCATACATGACTTACGGAGGATTTAGCGCTAGTACTGCATTTTCTGTAACAGGACAGCCTGTAGGGTCAACTGTGGTTTTTACGCCTACAAATACAGCGACTGATGGTACTATAACAATGGAAATTAGTAACACTGCTGCAAGCGCTACGGGGTTATACACAATGATTGTTACTGGTAGTTCAGGTGGTACAACAAAAACTATTTCTTTTTATTTAAATTTAATAAGCGGTAATTTTGGTACACAAACTTTAACTTCTCCTGCTGACTTAGCTGTTGGTCAAAGTACATCAACAAACTTAACTTGGCCGTCAAATGCGTCTGCTAGTTTATATGATGTACAAGTTGCAACTGATGCTGGGTTTACATCTATAGTTTCTTCTGCAACTGTTGCTACAAATTCCTATACTGTTTCTGGGTTAGCAGAAGGGACAGATTATTTCTGGAGAGTTTTACCTAAGAACTCTGGATGTATGGGTGTTTTTAGCTCTGCATATAAATTTACTACAGGAACAACAACTTGTGGAAACGTATATTCTAATAATACATCTCTAAGTGTTCCTGATGGGGTTGGTTCTCCAGCAGATGGAACTGAAGTTACTAAGTCAATTGTTGTGCCAGGAACTCTAACAGGGAATTTGAATAATGTAACAGTTGATTTGGCTTTTAGTCACTCATATATTGATGATTTAAGAATATGGTTAACGCATCCTGATGGAACAGTAGTTTCATTATGGAACCATAACTGTGAGAGTGAATTTTCAAGTATAAGTGTAACTTATGCAGATGGTAACCCTTCTATTCCTTTAGAGCCTGTTTGTTCTGCATCAACTGGAACATTTGCACCAGAGTCTCCTTTATCTGCATTAAATGGAAAACCAGCATCTGGGACTTGGGTTTTACATGCACTTGATTATTGGACGGGTGATACAGGAATTATTGGTAATTGGTCTATAAACTTATGTGTTGCTACTCCTCTAGTTTCAGAATCGTTTAATACAATTGAAGATTTAGCAATATATCCAAACCCAAATAACGGTAATTTTACTGTTCAATTTAATTCTTCGTCAAATAATGATGTTAAAATTGGAGTTCATGATGTAAGAGGAAGACAAATTTTTGATAAAACATATCAAAATAATGGATTATTTAATCAGTCGTTGAATTTAGATAATGTTCAATCTGGAATTTATCTTGTAACTGTTCAAGATGGTTTAAGTAAAACAACTAAGAAAATTGTTGTTGAGTAAGTTAATATATTTTATATAAAAAGGAGCGCTATTAGCGCTCCTTTTTTATTTTCCATTATAACTATTCATAGTGTTGTTTAGTCCGGCTAAAGCAAAGGATTTTATTATTTCTGAGGATAATTTTAAACGTTCTTTTAATGTTTCTTTTTCTTCTTCGGTCCATTCGCCTAAAACGTAGTTGACTTGTTGTCCTTTTTTAAATTCATCGCTAATTCCAAATCTAAAACGAGGATATTCAGTCGTGTTCAATAATTGTTGAATACTTTTTAACCCATTATGACCACCATCGCTTCCTTTTGATTTAATTCTAATAGTCCCAAAGGATAGGTTTAAATCATCGGTAATGATTAGAACATTTTCTTTTGCAATATTTTCTTTTTCCATCCAATAGTGAACTGCTTTTCCGCTCAAGTTCATGTAGGTGTTTGGTTTTAGTAAAAGAATGGTTCTGCCTTTTATTTTGTATTCAGAAATTGCTCCTAGTTTTACATTTTGAAAGCTTAAATTTTCTTCGTTAGCAAATGCGTCTAAAATTTTAAAGCCAATATTGTGCCTTGTGTTAATGTATTCGGAACCTATGTTTCCTAATCCAACTATTAAAAATTTCTTCATTGGTTCAAGTTTTTCTTCTTCTTTTGTTTTGAAAATATTAAATAACCATTTCATTTTGTAAAAGTACTCTTTTTTAAGGTTTACAAAAATGCCATAAGTTTATTTTTCTAACCCTGATAGAGCTGATAGCTTTTTTGTGTGCAAAAAACTAAAGGCGAAAGCAGGAAATTTTAATATTAATGTGAAAATGGATTTGTTTCTAAATAAAAAAGCACCAGTAAAACTGATGCTTTTGATTTGAATATAATAGAGTGTATTATTTCTTTTTTGCAGGTCCTGCTTTTGCAGCTTTTGCAGCTTCTTGAGCAGCTTTCATTGCAGCACGAGAAATTCTTACTTGACAAACAACTGTGTTGTCTGGGTGTAATAATTTGAAATCACCAGTTGGGATTTTTGTAACATATAATTTGTTACCCATTTGTAAAGGAGTAATATCTGCTTCGATAAAATCTGGTAAGTTAGCTGGTAAAGCTTTAACTTTTAATTTACGTTGATTTAAACGTAAAACTCCACCACCCATTACACCTGGAGATTTTCCTACAACTTTAACAGGAACTTCCATTGTGATTTCTTTATCATCATGTAATTGATAGAAATCCATGTGTAAAATTTTGTCAGAAACTGGGTGAAATTGGATGTCTTGCATAATTGCATTAATCTTTTTACCACCTTCTAATTCAATTACTACAGTGTGTACGTTTGGAGTATACACCAAGTTTTTAAATGCTCTTTCGTCTGCACTAAAATGTACTGGTTGTTCCCCTCCGTATACTACGCACGGTACCATTCCAGCATTACGTAAGGCTTTAGTTGACACTTTGCCCACGCTTTCTCTTTCTGATCCTTTGATCGTAATTGATTTCATTTGAAATAAATTAAGTTAATAAATGTTTACATTAAAAATTTTCCACTAATGGAATTGTTGTTCTGCACCATGTGCATTACTTCTGCGAATAATGGAGCACAGCTCACTACTCTTATTTTTTTTGATTCTTTCTTTAATGGAATTGAATCGGTAACTATTAATTCTAATAATTGAGAATTTTCAATTTTTTCATAAGCACCTCCAGATAAAATGGCATGTGTACAAATTGCTCTGACACTTAAAGCCCCTTTTTCCATCATTACATCGGCAGCTTTTGCTAATGTTCCTCCAGTATCAATCATATCGTCTACTAGGATAACATTTCGTCCTTTAACATCTCCTATTAACTCCATGGTGTCTATTACATTTGCTTTTTTGCGTTGTTTGTAACAAACTACAACATCTGATTCTAGAAATTTAGAATAAGCATATGCTCTTTTCGATCCACCCATATCTGGTGAAGCAATTGTTAGATTCTCAAGGTTTAAGCTTCTGACATAAGGTAAAAAGATAGTAGAAGCAAACAAATGATCTACTGGTTTTTCAAAGAAGCCTTGAATTTGATCTGCATGCAAATCCATTGTCATTATTCTTGTTGCTCCTGCAGTCTCCAAAAGTTTTGCAACCAATTTTGCTCCTATAGGAACTCTAGGTTTGTCTTTTCTGTCTTGCCTTGCCCATCCAAAATAAGGAATAACTGCTGTTATGTGTCTTGCTGATGCTCTCTTTGCTGCATCAATCATTAACAATAGTTCCATTAAATTGTCTGCGCTAGGAAAAGTAGAGCAGACTAAAAAAACTCTTAGACCTCTTATTGATTCTTCAAAAGAAGGTTGAAACTCTCCGTCACTATATGTTGAGAACGTAATATTACCTAGCGAAACTCCATACTTTTCAGCAATTTGTTCAGCTAAATACACACTTTGAGAACATGCAAATATTTTTGCTTCGGGCTCTTGGTATGACATGTTAATTTGTTGTTTAGTAGTTAGTTAGTGTTGTGTTGTTGAAACGAGGTGCAAATTTAGTAATAAAATTGAACTCTGAAAGGATATTTTAAAGTATTTTTCTGTGAATTGAATTATTTTTTTTTACATTTGCACTCACAAAATTAATTTTTTGCCTTGGTGGCGGAATTGGTAGACGCGCACGACTCAAACTCGTGTTCTTCGGAGTGTGGGTTCGATTCCCACCCAAGGTACTAAAAGCTTTAATGTTTTACATTGAGGCTTTTTTGTTAAAATAAATTTTTATTTACTCTTGTACTTGCGATCCATGATGCGAAAATTCCAAGAAAAAGTATTGTAAATAAAACAATTCCTATATTTTTCAATTCTAATATAACTGGATATGCAAGTGTTGGGGTAATCATTACAATTTCATACTGTTGTTGAATCCAAACAATTAATACGCCAAGTAAGGTTCCGATTAATCCACCGAATAGAGTTAAAAGAGTTCCTTGGTAAAGAAAAATAGATTGTAATTTTTCTACAGGTGTTCCAATGTTATAAAGGGTTTTTAAATTTGATTTTTTATCTAGAATCATCATAATTAGCGCTCCAACTAAATTGAAAAGGGCTATTATGATTACGAGTGTAAAAATTAAATATACAGCAATGTTTTCAGTATTTAACATTTTGTATAAAGCATCATTTAGTTGAATACGTGTTTTGAAATCGGTTTTGTTTTTAAAAATGGTGTTTAGCTCAGATATGGCATCTTCGTCAGAAACGTTTTTTTTCTTTTTAAACTCTATTGAGGAAATCTGATTTTTTTTGTATTCCAAGAGTTTTTGACAAACGGCAATATCACAAAATACGTATTTATTATCTATCTCTTCGTTAATTGCGTAAATACCAACTGGTTGTAATACTGTTTTGTTGAAAGCTTCATCTGGGGTTTCGATAGTTCCTTTTCCTGGCTTTGGAGAAAAAACTTCTAAGCCATTATTAAAATCAAATAATCCTAATGATAATTTTCTGCTAATTTCATAGCCAACAACAACTTGTGAAGTTTCTGTTTCAAACCAATCTCCAGTATAAAGTTGATCGCTAAACGAGTTTGATTTTGTAAATAGTGAATCAACACCTTTTAAATAAGCAACATGCTCTTTTTCATTATAATAAAAAAGTACTCTCTCTTCAACTGTTTTTGAATAGGTTGAAATGTAGGTGGAGTTTTTTATGGCTTTTTCTTGTTCTGCCGTAATTAAAATTGTTTTTCCTGATTTTGGAAGCATTTTAATATCAGGATCTGAGGCATTGGTGAAACTTAAACTAAAATCTCTTAAACCGCTAAATACAGATAAAACGATTAGTAATGCCATTGAACTAGCAATAATTCCCAACGATGCAATTCCGGTAATTATATTTATAGACGAGTTTTTACTAAAACTTAAAAAATATCTTTTCGCTATGTATAAAGAGAAATTCAACTTAAGCTTTCTTTCTTTTTTCTAATAATTCTGGATTTTCAACTGGATTTTCTTCTCCTTTTAATGCCTTGTCTATGTTTTCAATGTAATCCAAACTGTCATCAATATAGAAAACTAAATTAGGTACTTTTCTTAACTGATTTTTTACTCTTTGCGCTAAATCATGTTTTATCATTGGTGTGTTAGATTTAACTGCAGCTAATATTTCGGCACCTTTATCAGATGGGAATACGCTTAAAAATACTTTTGCAATTGAAAGATCTGAAGTTACATTTACTTTTGAAACAGAAATAATTAAATTAGTCATTCCGTTTTTACGTACTTCTCCTTGTAAAATATCTACTAAATCATTTTGAAGTAATGTTCCGAATTTTTTTTGTCTATTTGTTTCCATGATGCAAAAATACGTAAAAGAGTTTTATCTTTTAGTTTTTTTAGAATCGAAAACTTATTGTTATTTTGCATTACAAATATTAAAGATTTTTTATTGATAATAAAAAACATATATAATGAAAAAAATTGAGCATATTGGAATTGCGGTTAAAAGTTTAAAGGAGTCAAATGTTTTGTTTGAAAAACTTTTTGGGAATCCACCCTATAAAGAAGAAGAGGTTAAGAGTGAAGGGGTTAAGACTTCATTTTTCATGAATGGACCAAATAAGATTGAGTTACTTGAGGCAACTAATGAAGATAGTCCAATAGCAAAATTTCTTGAGAAAAAAGGAGAAGGGATACATCATGTTGCTTTTGATGTTGAAGATATTGATTCTGAAATTAAGAGGTTAAAAAAGGAAGGTTTTGTAGTTTTGAACGATGTTCCTAAGAAAGGAGCAGATAATAAGCTAGTTGTTTTTTTGCATCCAAAGTCAACAAATGGTGTTTTGATTGAATTGTGCCAAGATGCAACAAAAAAATAAAAATTAAAAAATCTTGTGTCAAATAAAAATTAGTAGTAATATTGCACACTCTTAACAGAATAATAAGTTTTGTTAAGAATAAAAAAAACCAAACTGGTCCTATAGCTCAGTTGGTTAGAGCACCTGACTCATAATCAGGTGGTCCCTGGTTCGAGCCCAGGTGGGACCACAATTTTAAAATACATGAGGTTGTTTTGATGTGACCTCAATAAAAAAGATTAAGATTTTTTTAACTTTTTTTTAATAAAATAGTTGGAAAGTATAAAAATATTTATATTTTCGTGTTTTATAAATGAAAACGAGTAGAATTATTCTTTTAAACAAATAAAAAATAATTTTAAAAAAAAGTTTTTTTCTTTTGGTAGAATAAAAATTTTTATATTTTTACGACATATGAAAGTAACAATACAAAAAATAGTTTTAGTTTTGATGGTGATGTTGAGTTCCCAATTAATGTTTTCTCAAACGCCTCCACCTCCTACACCGCCGCCGCCGCCGGGATTACCTATTGATGGTGGAATTGTAGTAATGTTTTTTGTTGCTTTAGGATTAGGTTACATACTAACAAGAAAATATTTTATAACAAAAAAAAGCTCTTTATAAGAGCTTTTTTTATGACCTTAAGTCTTGAATTCTTTTTACATACTTTCCAATAACATCAAATTCTAAATTTACAATTGTTCCTTTTTTGTAGTTTTTAAAATTTGTATGCTCAAAAGTATATGGTATTATAGCTACGCTAAATTCATTTAATTTTGAATCAACAACTGTTAAACTTGTTCCGTCAATGGTAATTGACCCTTTTTCTATAGTGATGTTGTTTAAATTTTTATCATATTCAAAAGTAAATATCCAGCTTCCGTTGTCTTCTTTAATATTAATGCATTTTCCAGTCTGATCAACATGGCCTTGCACGATATGTCCATCAAGTCTATCGCCAAGTTTCATTGCTCTTTCTAAATTTATATTTTCTCCAGGAAGTAATTGGCTAATATTTGTTTTTTTTACAGTTTCATTAATTGCTGTTACTGTATATGTATTGCCATTAATTGCGATAACGGTTAAACATATCCCATTGTGAGCAACACTTTGGTCGATTTTTAGTTCATTTGTAATATTTGATTGTATCTTAATGTGTAAATTGTCATTCTCTTTTACAATTTCTTTTACTAGTCCTATTGTTTCTATTATTCCTGTGAACATACTGATATTATTTTACTAAATTTGCACTTCAAAAGTAAGCATAAATTAGGAACTCATCATGGTTAAAAAAGCAGAAAATATAATTGTAGGTATTTCAATAGGTGATTTGAATGGTATTGGGCCTGAAGTTATTTTAAAGACATTTGAAGATAGTAGAGTTTTAGAATTTTGTACTCCTGTAATATTTGGGAACGTTAAAATTATTTCTTTTTTAAAGAAAAACTTATCACTTACCTCAAGTATTCAAGGTATTGATTCTCTTGATCAATTGATAAATGGAAAAATTAATGTTTTAAATGTTTGGAAAGAAGGAGTGAATATTGATTTTGGTGTTACAGATGAAAAAGTAGGTAAGTATGCTATAAAATCATTCGTTGCGGCAACAAATGCATTAAAAAGAAATGAAATTGATGTTTTGGTTACAGCACCTATTAATAAATATAATATTCAGTCAGAAGAATTTAAATTCCCAGGACATACTGATTATTTAGATCAAGAATTAGAAGGAAATGCTCTTATGTTGATGGTTTGTGATAGATTAAGAGTTGGTTTGTTAACTGATCATGTTCCGGTAAATGAAGTTTCAAAATTATTAACAGAAGAATTGTTGGTAAAGAAGTTAGAGGTTATTAAAAAAAGCTTAATAGCTGATTTTGGAATTTCTAAGCCAAAAATTGCAGTTTTAGGTTTAAATCCACACTGTGGTGATAACGGAGTCATTGGTAGTGAAGATGATGATGTGATTAAGCCAACAATTAAAAAATTATTTGACAAAGGTGAGATGGTTTTCGGGCCCTATGCATCAGATAGTTTTTTCGGTTCGTCACAATATGAAAAATACGATGCAATTTTGGCAATGTATCACGATCAAGGGTTGATTCCGTTTAAAACACTTTCATTTGGTAAAGGAGTTAACTATACGGCAGGATTAAATAAAATCCGTACCTCTCCAGATCATGGAACCGCTTTTGAAATTGCAGGTAAGAATTTAGCTAATCCTATGTCGTTTAGAGAGGCATTATATTTGGCAATTGATGTTTATTATAAGAGAAATGAGTATCAAGAACTTATTCAAAACCCTTTAAAAACAAAGCGAAATTAGTTATAAACAAAAAAATGTTTATAACGAGTTTGAATTTACAATAATTTTATATCTTTGCATCCCCTAAGAGGGTAGAGTTGATGTTATGAAGAATTTAAAAGAGTTTTTAATACCTTTTGCTGGATTGAAAGAAGGCAAGCATCAGTTTGAATATCAAATAGGTGATTCTTTTTTTGAAGAATTTCAATTTGATGAATACAAAAATGTTGATGTAACAGTCAGCTTGATGTTAGAAAAGAAAAGCACAATAATGGAGTTGTGTTTTGTTCATAAAGGAACTGTAAATGTTCCTTGTGATATGACAGGAGAAGATTTTGATTTAAAAATTAAAGGAAAATTTAATCTTGTTGTAAAGTTTGGAGAGGAATTTAATAATGAGAATGAAGAGCTATTAATTCTTCCTCATGGTGAATTTCAACTTAATGTATCGCAATACATATATGAAAGTATAGTTTTGTCAGTTCCTTTTAAAAGAGTTCATCCTGGAGTAAAAGATGGAACGCTTAAAACAGAAGCTTTTGATACATTAGATAAATTAGCTCCAAAAGAAGAGCATAAAGTGAATGAAGATATTGACCCAAGGTGGGAAAATTTAAAAAAACTATTAACGGATAAATAATATAGTAAAATGGCACATCCAAAGAGAAAAATCTCGAAAACAAGAAGAGATAAGAGAAGAACACATTACAAAGCGTCAGTTCCGCAAATAGCAACTTGCCCTACAACAGGAGAAGCGCATTTATATCACAGAGCTTACTGGTCTGAAGGTAAAATGTACTACAGAGGTCAAGTAGTTATTGATAAAACGGAAGCTGTAGCTTAATACAGTTTTTATAAATAGAGAAAAACTCTCACATAGTGAGAGTTTTTTTGTTAATTACACCTCGTTATAAATTTTAACGGGCTCTATTTATTGCGTTTGACTTTTTTTTTGTAATTTTCACAACTTTTCGAAATCAAATATAATTCGAAAGGAAAATATATTTTTATGACTAAAATCACTGCCGCAATTACAGCAATAGGTTCATATGTGCCAGATTATGTTTTGTCTAATCAAGTGCTAGAAACATTAGTAGATACTAATGATGAATGGATTACAAGCAGAACAGGTATTAAAGAAAGAAGAATATTAAAAGAAGAAGGTCAAGGAACATCCTTCCTTGCTATTAAAGCTGCTCAGGATTTAATAATAAAAGCTAATCTTGATCCAAAAGAGATTGATTTGGTAATCATGGCTACAGCTACACCAGATATGCCAGTTGCTTCAACAGGAGTTTATGTGGCTACACAAATAGGCGCAACAAATGCTTTTGCATACGATTTACATGCAGCTTGCTCAAGTTTTCTTTACGGAATGTCTACCGCTTCAGCATACATTACTTCAGGGAAATACAAAAAAGTATTATTAATAGGAGCAGATAAAATGTCATCTATTATTGATTATACTGATAGAGCAACATGTATAATTTTTGGTGATGGTGCTGGAGCAGTTTTGTTTGAACCAAATGAAGAGGGTTTAGGTTTGCAAGATGAAATTCTAAGAAGTGATGGAATTGGTAGAGAATTTCTTAAAATTGAAGCAGGAGGGTCAATCTTGCCGCCTTCAGAAGAAACGGTAAAAAACAAGCAGCATTATGTTTTTCAAGACGGTAAAACCGTATTTAAATATGCAGTTTCAGGAATGGCTGATGTTAGTGAAAAAATCATGCAACGTAATAGCCTTACTCATGATGATGTAAATTGGTTAGTAGCACACCAAGCAAATAAGCGTATTATTGATGCTACATCTAACAGAATGGGATTAGACGATTCTAAAGTACTAATTAACATTCAAAAATATGGTAATACAACTTCTGCAACATTACCATTATTACTTTGTGATTTTGAAAATCAATTAAAAAAAGGAGATAATATAATATTTGCAGCATTTGGTGGTGGTTTCACATGGGGAGCTATTTACTTAAAATGGGCATATACTAAGCAATAACAAACAAACTAAATCAAATAGTAACATTATGGATATTAGAGAAATTCAAAATTTAATCAAATTTGTTTCAAAATCTGGAGCTACGGAAGTTAAATTAGAAATGGATGATTTTAAAATCACTATTAAAACAACTCCAGAAGGAGGTGAAACAACTTATATACAACAAGTTCCTGTTTCAGCAGCATTACCACAAGCAGCAGCTCCTCAACCAGTTGCTCCAACAGCGCCTGCCGCACCAGTTGCCGCAGTTCCAGCTGATGAGGATTCAAAATACATCACTGTTAAGTCTCCAATTATTGGTACTTTATATAGAAAACCATCGCCAGATAAGCCTGTTTTTGTAGAAGTAGGTACTACAATTGCTAAAGGAGATGTTTTATGTGTTATTGAAGCTATGAAATTATTTAACGAAATTGAATCTGAAGTTTCAGGTAAAATCGTTAAAATATTAGTTGACGATTCTTCACCAGTTGAATTCGATCAACCATTATTTTTAGTTGATCCATCTTAAATTTAGGTTTTTAGGTTTTTAGATAATTAGAAAAATACTTTCGAATTATCTATAAATCCAACAATCCAATTGTCTAATTATCTAATTTAAAAAAGATGTTTAAAAAAATATTAATTGCCAATAGAGGTGAAATTGCACTACGTGTAATTAGAACTTGTAAGGAAATGGGCATCAAAACAGTAGCTGTTTATTCTACTGCTGATGCTGAAAGTTTGCATGTACGTTTTGCAGATGAAGCGGTTTGTATTGGTCCAGCGGCGAGTAATTTGTCATATTTAAAAATGTCAAATATTATTGCTGCTGCAGAAATTACTAATGCGGATGCTATTCATCCAGGATATGGCTTTCTTTCTGAAAATGCTAAATTTTCTAAAATTTGCCAAGAACACGGAATCAAATTTATTGGAGCTTCTCCAGAAATGATTGATCGAATGGGAGATAAAGCCAATGCAAAATCTACAATGATTGAAGCTGGCGTTCCATGTGTACCAGGAAGTGAAGGTATTATTGCTACTTATGAAGAATGTGAAAAAGTTGCAGAAACTACCGGTTATCCAGTAATGCTTAAAGCTTCTGCTGGTGGTGGTGGAAAAGGTATGCGTGCTATTTGGAAAAAAGAAGATTTAAAAAATGCTTGGGAATCTGCTCGTCAAGAAAGTAAAGCTGCTTTCGGAAACGACGATATGTATATGGAAAAACTTATCGAAGAGCCAAGACATATTGAAATTCAAGTTGTAGGTGATTCATTTGGTAAAGCGTGTCATTTATCTGAAAGAGATTGTTCGGTACAACGCCGTCATCAAAAATTAACTGAAGAAACTCCTTCTCCTTTTATGACTGATGAATTGCGTAATGCTATGGGTGCAGCTGCTGTAAAAGCTGCTGAATACATTAAGTATGAAGGTGCAGGAACGGTTGAGTTTTTAGTAGATAAGCATAGAAATTTCTATTTTATGGAAATGAATACGCGTATTCAAGTAGAACACCCTATTACAGAACAAGTTATTGATTTTGATTTGATACGTGAGCAAATTATGGTTGCAGCCGGAATTCCTATTTCGGGTAAAAACTATTTTCCATTGTTACATTCAATAGAATGTCGTATTAATGCTGAAGATCCATATAATGACTTTAGACCTTCGCCTGGAAAAATTACTACATTGCATACACCTGGAGGACATGGAGTTCGATTAGATACACATGTGTATTCGGGATATACAATTCCGCCAAATTACGACTCTATGATTGCTAAGTTAATCACAACAGCACAATCTAGAGAAGAAGCTATAAGCAAAATGAAACGTGCTTTAGATGAATTCGTTATTGAAGGAATTAAAACTACAATTCCGTTCCATAGACAATTAATGGACGAGCCAGATTATGTGGCTGGAAATTACACTACGAAATTCATGGAATCTTTTGTAATGAAAGATAAAATTGAAGATTAAATATTTTAATAAAAAAGTCCTGCATTTTGCGGGACTTTTTTATTCTTCAATTATTTCTTTTACAACCCATTTGTTGTTTTTCTTTTCTGAAATTATTTTGAATTTAGTTGGCAAACAACCAAAAGGATAAAGTTTGAAATAGGCTTCTTTCATTTCTGAATTGAATAATACTCTAGAAGTTGAAATTAAAGCGGCAATATCCTTATCATTAATAAACTCTCCTTTTAATCTTAAAGAATCAGGTTCGAAGTATTTGAATTTTAAAGTAGATTTTACTAATTCATTATTTTTATACCTTCTTTCAATTAAGCTATCAATTTTTAATTTATTTCTTAGTTCAAAATCTTTACTTTTTATTGAAAACATATGTAAGTTTATACCAACATTAATTTTATGTTTCTCATTAGCAAGTATTTTAATTGAGTCTTTTCGATTTTCTACAAATTTTATAAAATCTTCAGTCGAAAGTGGTTTATAATTATATTTTTCATAATCTTTTTCTGGCGGCGGTGGTGGCGGTAACTTTGTCATTACAAATTCATGTGCCAATTGCGGCAAAACATCACATAACACTTCAGATTCAAGTTCTTCATAGGTTTTTTCCTTTTCAGTACAGGAAAGTAATGTTATGCAAAACAAAAAAAGTAAAACGAATTTTTTCATAAGTTAAATTTAAAAAATAGAATTCAATAATTATGCCGTTTCAAAAAATTTCCCAGGTAATGGTTTTATTACCCCTTTCAATTCCATGTTAAGTAGTAGAGAAGATAATTTATAGGTTGGTAACTCACATGCAATAGCAATAGAATCTAAATCTTCTTTGCCGGTTTTTAAAAGATAGTCGTATATTTTTTGTTCTTCTGGTTCTAACGAAATGAACAATTGTTTTTGTATGGCTTTTTCTTCTTTCTTTTTCAACTCCCAATTTAAAATATAAACTAAATCAGCTGCAGAGTGCAATAAATGTGCGCGTTGGGTTTTGATTAAGTTGTTACAGCCTTGACTATATTTATCAGTAGTTCTTCCAGGAACAGCAAACACATCTCGATTATAATCATTTGCTATTTGTGCAGTAATTAGTGAGCCGCCTTTTTCAGCGCTTTCAATTACTATTGTAGCTTCTGTCATTCCGGCGACAATTCTATTTCGTTTTACAAAATTTTCTCTATCTGGTTGCGAAGTACTCCAAAACTCAGTTAAAAAACCACCGTTTTCTTCCATTTTAGCAATGTATTTTTTGTGATTTTTAGGATAAATTTGATTTAAACCATGAGCTAAAACTCCAATGGTTTGCAAGCCGTAATCCATAGCTACTTGATGTGCATGAATATCTACACCATAAGCAAATCCACTTACAATTATAGGGTTTAATGGCGCTATGTCTTCAATTAGTTTTTGTGTTATTGCCGAGCCGTAGCTTGTTATTTGTCGGGTTCCAACTATGCTGATTATTTTTCTGTTAGATAAATCAATATTTCCAGATTGGAATAATAAAACAGGACTATCAAAACAGTTTTGTAATCGATTTGGGTAATTTTCTTCTTGAAAGAAAAGGGTTTGAATATTCTCTTTTTCAATAAATTGAATTTCTTTTTCCGCTTTTTCAAAAACAGATTTATCTTGAAGATTTTTAAGTAAAGACTTACCAATACCTTCAATTTTTGCTAAAGTTGTATTTTTAGATAGGAAAACGGCTTCGGCTGAACCGCAATAATTGATGAGTTTTTTGGCGACAACATCACCAACTCCATCTACCTGCATTAACGCAAGCGTGTAGTATAATTCTTTTTGTAACATGGCGTGTAATAAATAATTTGGCGTATATATTACACAAATGTAAAAATTAAATTAATTAGTTACTCGTTATTTTTTAATTTTTCTATTCTCTTCTCCAAGTTCTTTTTTGCAAGTTCCTGTAAATCTTCTACCGAATCACTTTCGTCCATAATTTCAAGACCTAAAAGTGTTTCAATAACATCTTCTTGTGTGATTAAACCGCTAAATGAACCATATTCGTCTAAAACAGCAGCCATATGGTTTTTATTTTGGATTAATTCTTCAAATAATTGAGGGATAGGTTGGTTTCTTTTAGTTAAAACAATTGGTCGTTTAATACTTTCTAAAATTGCATCTCCATTATTATTAATCATAGCATCTAAAATATCGGTTTTTAAAACTAAACCAATAATGTTATCTGAATTTTTTTGGTAAATAGGAATTCTCGAAAAACGCAGGTTTTTATTTTCATTATAAAAATCTTCAATAGTAGTTATGCTATTAGCTATTTTTACAACAGTTCTTGGCGACATAATATCTTTTGCAAAAACAGAATCAAGAGCTAATAAATTTTTCAATACTTTAGATTCTGAAGCTTTAAAAACGCCTTCTTTTTCGGCTAAATCAGCCATTGCAGAAAAGTCATCTCTGCTAAGAATAGAAACATGTCCAGAGCCTCCAATTAATTTTGTAGTCAATTGAAGTAACCATAAAACTCCAGTTATTTTTAATGGAAATATTAATATATTTAGAGTTGTTGTGGTAAAACCGGCTAATTGTTTCCAGAATTTTGCGCCAATTGTTTTTGGTATAATTTCAGATAAAACTAAAATTAAAAAAGTCATTAATGATGAAACAATTGCTACCGAATTATTTCCGTTTCCAAATGTTTTTTCTGCTTGAACACCTACTAAAATTGCGCCTACTGTATGTGCAATTGTATTTAATGTTAAAATAGCAATTAACGGTTTGTCGATATCGCTTTTTAGTAATTCTAATTTAGTAGCATAACTTTTATTTTCTTTCTTTTTTACTGTAATAAAAGTATGTGTAACACTTAATAGAACAGCTTCCAATATAGAACATAAGAATGAGAAAAAAATGGAAGTTACTGCGTAAATAATTAATAGTGTCATTAATATATAGTTTTTAAAAGTCTAAAATACTTAATATAAATTGAGGAAGCAAATATTAAGATTTTCTAATTAATTTTCTTTTCAAATCTCAAAAAAACTTATTTTTTATTTAATAGTATAGCTGCTTCTTTGGCGAAATAAGTAGAAATTAAACTTGCACCAGCTCTTTTGATACACATTAATTGTTCCATCATTATTTTATCATGGTCTAACCAACCTCTTTCAGCAGCAGCTTTAACCATAGCATATTCCCCAGAAACCTGAAAAACGGTTACTGGAATATTCACAGCATTTTTAACTTCTCTTACAATGTCTAAATAAGCCATTCCTGGTTTAACCATAACCATGTCGGCTCCTTCTTCAACATCAGAAAGCGCTTCTTTAATGGCTTCAATACGATTTGCATAATCCATTTGATAGGTTTTTTTATCTTTTGGAACTTCAATATCAGCCTCTTTTGGAGCAGAATCTAAAGCATCACGAAAAGGGCCGTAAAATGCAGAAGCATATTTAGCTGAATAGCTCATGATTCCTACATTATGAAATCCGGCAGCATCTAAACCTTCGCGTAAACGCAAAACTCTTCCGTCCATCATGTCACTTGGTGCCACAAAATCGGCTCCAGCTTTTGCATGAGAAACAGCCATTTTTACTAATGCATCATTTGTAGCATCATTGGCAACATCGCCATCTTCAATGATTCCATCATGACCATAAATAGAATAAGGATCAAGAGCAACATCGGGCATAACAATCATTTCAGGACATGCTAATTTGATAGCTTTTATAGCTCTTTGCATTAAACCATTATCATTCCAAGCTTCTTTTCCGGTGTTATCTTTTAGTGAATCATCAACTTTTACATAGATGTTTACGGCTCTTATTCCTAAATCGAATAATTCTTTAACTTCTTCAACTGTTAAGTCAATTGAACGACGAAATATTCCTGGCATTGAAGGGATTTCAATTTTTACATTTTCACCTTCTGCAATAAACATTGGGAACATAAAATCAGCCGGACTTAGGCTGGTTTCTCTAACTAAACTTCTTATAGATTCATTTATTCTTAATCTTCTATTTCTTCTTAATGGGAACATAATATTTGTTTTTTAATGATTTTTCATTCATTAAATTTATCTATACAAAGTTAATTAAATATATCTAAAGGACATTTTAATTAGTTAACTATTGCTGATGAAAAGGATTATTGAATTTTATATCTTATTTTTGGAAAATGAATAAAATACTACTTTTATTTCTTTGTTTCATTTTTACAAGTTGTTTTGATGTAACTGAGCGTATTTACCACAAAAATAATAATAGTGGTAATTATACGCTTGTTGTTGATTTTTCAAAATCTTGGTTTAAGACAAAATCGGCTATTTGGTTAGAGGAAGTAGATGGAGTAACTATTCCAAATGAAGATGAAATAAAAGCAAAACTTGCTGAGTTTAGGTCTAAATCTTCTCAAATTGAAGGAATTTCTAATATTTCAACAAAGTATGATTTCAATAGTTATATTTTTACTTTTAAATTCAGCTATAATTCTATAAATGCTTTAAATTCTGTGTTAAATAGTATGGACAAAAGTAACGACTTAGTTCATTTTGCTAATATTAATGGAAATTTTGAGCGAATTGCTTCTTATCCTATTCCAAAAAAAATAGTTGAAAAAGAAGACAAAAAAGAAGACTTATTGCAAGCCAATATTATTGCTATTTATTCATTTGAAAAAGAAGTTTCAAAAATAAAAAATCAAAATGCAAAAGTTTCAAAATCAAATAAAACTGTTTTTTTAAAACAAAACGTTTGGAGTGTTTTGAAAAACAATACTTTAATGAACAATACAATATCATTTACACCGTAATTTATGAAGAAGTTTTTTTACTTATTAGCCGTTTTAATTCCGTTTTTAGCAATTGCTCAAGACAAGCATGATTATTTTATTCAATTTAATGCCGATCGATTTTCGAGTAAAGTTTCCCTTGATGAATTGTTTTCGCACAAAGCATTTAAAGAGTTCAATAAAGAAAGTTCAAAACTTAAACTAAGTGATTTTACTTCGTTTATAGATGATTCTAAAAAAATGGTAATTCATGGAAACTTTACAGATAGTATTTCATATTATCAAATTACACTTCCATTAACTTCTACAGTTAAATTAGAAGAATATATTAATGAAAATATTGAGAAACAAAATGATTTTATTGAAATTGATTCTTTAAAAGAAAGTATTAAAAGATTCGAAAATTACTCAAGTTATAAGTCGACTCATTCAAATTATTCTCTAGCTTGGAATGGAGAAAATTTAGTAATTTATGAAATTTTGTCTATTAAAGATGAAACAATTACTCAAGACTATGCTTATAACGAAAGTTATAATAATGATTATACGGAAGATTATGTTTATAATGAGGAAGAATCAGAACTTATTATAGAAAAGTTACCGCCACCACCACCAGTTTCTGAGTCAGAATATTATGAAGAAGAGTATGTTGTTGAAGCAACAGAAGAAGAGAGTGAAGAGGTTGATTTTGATTATTTTGAGAATTTAAAAACAGAATACGCTAAAGAAAAACAACTTACAGATCTTAAAAAAAGTATTCAACAAGAATATAATATTGATTTATTATTTAAAGATGGTTTTAAGTTTCCTACATCTAATAAAATTAATGTAAAAGCTGATATTTCATGTTGGTTAAACTATGGTTCAACTTTTTCAAATTTAAATTCATTATCATATCTTTTTAAATCGGTAGCGCGTTTAAATAATACATTAATAGAACAAAAACCTGTTGAACATGCTATAAAAGGATTAAATGCTGATTTTTATTTTGAAAATGACAAAGCTCGTTTAGAACAAACTATTGAATATTCAACTCCTTTAGCAAACATTATGAATAAAGTTGTTGACAGAAAAATCAACAAGAATGTTTTTAATTATTTTCCTAAAAATACTCCATTAGGTTATATGTCTTATCATGTAAATACTAAAGAAATTTTAAATAAATATCCAGAAATTTCTGAGCAAATGCTATCGAGTATTCCGCTAGAAAGTGAAGATAAGGATTTAATGATAGATTTAATGACTACTATTATTGATGAAGATGCTATTTCTACTATTTATGATGGTGATTTTAGTATGTTTTTACACAATATAGAGAAGTATGAAGATACAGTTACAACTTATAGTTATGATGAAAATTATGACGAAGTAATTGAAGAGAAAGTGGTAAACAAATCTAGACCTGTTTTTACATTTATATTTACTTCAACACATCCTACACTAGGAGATAAGTTATTAAAACTAGGAATTAGAAAAGGATACTTAATTGAAAATAATGATTATTTTGAAATTACAGAATCTACTCCTGTTGGAAATTTAAAAATTATTAAAGATAAAGATGTAATTGTCGTTACAAATGGAATTGATTATTTAAATAAGGGTAAAACTTCTGATTTTTCAAAAAGTGTAAAGAAAAATTTAAAGAAAAATTATTTACATGGTAATTTATTTATAGGTCAGTTAATTGATCTTTTTTCAGATGAAATAACCTCAGAAAAAGAGAAAAAAGCAATGTTAGAGTTTAAAAAGCAATTTAATTCTTTTGATTTTAAATCATCAAAATCATTAAATAACAACAAAATGAAATTTGAATTGAATTTAAATTCGAATACGTCTGATAAAAATATCATTTTACAAACATTAGATTTGATTGAATATTTAGATTAATCTTAATCTCAATAATTATAAAAATAAAAAAGCAGTAATTAATTCTAAATTACTGCTTTTTTATTTTTAAATCCAATCAATAGGGTTTTCTAATATTTTGATTAATTTTTCTTCGGCACTTCCTTCTTCAGGATGATGATCATAAACCCATTGAACATGTGGTGGCAAACTCATTAATATACTTTCAATTCTACCGTTCGTTTTAAGTCCAAATAGAGTTCCTTTGTCGTGAACTAAATTAAATTCTACGTAACGACCGCGACGAATTTCTTGCCACGTTTTTTGTTCTGGAGAAAAAGGTAAATCTTTTCTTTTTGCAACAATTGGTACATAAGCTTCTAGAAAACTATTTCCAACTTCAGTTACAAAGTTGAACCAATCTTCCATTTTCATTTCTGGAGTTTCTTTGCAATAGTCGAAAAATAATCCGCCTATTCCACGTGCTTCATTACGGTGTGTGTTCCAAAAGTATTCATCGCATTTCTTTTTATAATTCCGATAAAACTCAGGATTATGTTTGTCGCAAGCTGTTTTACAGGTTTCATGAAAATGTTTTGCGTCTTCTTCAAACAAGTAATAAGGCGTTAAATCTTGTCCGCCTCCAAACCATTGATTGATTATTTTTCCATTTTCGTCATACATTTCAAAATATCTCCAATTGGCATGAACCGTTGGAACCATTGGGCTTTTAGGATGAATTACTAAACTTAATCCGCAAGCGAAAAAATCAGCTTCTCCAACATTAAAAAGTTTTTGCATAGAATCAGGCAACTTTCCGTGAACAGCAGAAATATTTACCCCGCCTTTTTCAAAAACCTTTCCGTTTGCAATTACGCGTGTTCTTCCACCACCACCTTCTGGACGTTTCCATAAATCTTCTTTAAAGAAACCTTTTCCATCAATATCTTCAAGACCTTTGCAAATTTGATCTTGTAATTGTTGAATATATGCGTAAAATTTATTTTTCATTTTTTAAGCTTTTAGCAAACAGCTTTTAACTGTCAACTCAACTACTTTCTTTTATACTCTTTAACTGCTTCTACAAATGCTTTTGCGTGGTCTACAGGAATGTTTGGTAAAATTCCATGGCCAAGGTTAACGATGTAGTTGTCTGGGCCAAATTCGTCAATCATTTCGTGTACCATTTTCTTAATTACAGGAATTGGAGATAATAAACGTGAAGGGTCGAAATTTCCTTGTAAGGTTTTCTTTCCGCCAGTTAAATAACGTGCATTTTTTGGAGAAACAGTCCAATCTACTCCAATTGCAGACGCTTTTGATTTTGCCATATCGTTTAATGCAAACCAACATCCTTTTCCAAATACAATAACTTTAGTTTCTGGTGCTAAAGCTTCCACAATTTGGTTCATGTAATTCCATGAAAATTCTGTATAATCTGTTGGAGACAACATTCCTCCCCAAGAGTCAAAAATTTGTACCGCGTTTACACCGTGTTTTACTTTTTCTTTTAAGTATAAAATAGTTGTATCTGTAATTTTTTGTAATAAATTATGTGCCGCAACAGGGTTAGTAAAACAGAACCCTTTTGCTTTATCAAAACTTTTAGAACCTTTTCCTTCTACTGCATAACAAAAAATGGTCCATGGCGAACCTGCGAAACCAATTAACGGAACTTCATTATTTAGTTTTTCTCTAGTCATGTCAATTGCATCCATAACATAACCTAATGTTTCATTGATATCTGGGATGAAAACATTATCAACATCTGAAGCTTTGCGAATAGGATTTGGTAAAACAGGTCCAATTCCATCTTCTAACTCTACATGAATTCCCATTGCTTGAGGAATTACTAAGATATCTGAAAATAAAATGGCAGCATCTGGTTTTACAATTCGAATAGGTTGTACTGTAATTTCAGAAGCTAATTCTGGTGTTTTACAACGTGTGAAAAAATCATATTTTTCTTTAATTGCCATAAATTCTGGCAAATATCTTCCTGCTTGACGCATCATCCAAACTGGTGGGCGTTCTACAGTTTCGTTATTTAATGCTCTTAAAAATAAGTCGTTTTTAATCATTTTCTTGTGTATAATGTTCTACTACGTCGTTAATTACATCTTCGACAGTTGGTCTTTCTGCAATTATAATATTTGTTATATTCTTGTTTTCTAATGCTTCTGATGTAGATTCGCCAATACAAAAGCATATTTCGTCTTTTATTGTGTTTAATTTCAAATAACTTTCTACTGCCGATGGGCTAAAAAATAATATTCCATCGTTTTTTGTTTTTATTTTCTTTGAAGTTAAATTGGTTTCATACACTTCAATTTCGTTGAATGTTATTTTATTTTCTTTTAGTGAATTTGGCAAAATATCTCTGCGTAAATTTCCGTTAAAGAAAGTGTAGGTTTCTTTAGCATAAATTAGAGAAATAATTTCGGCTAAATCAGCTGCATAACCTGTAAATGCAATGACATTAAATCCATTTTCCGTTAGTAATTCTTTGGTTTTTAAACCCACACAAAAAACAGGTTTACTTTTTAAAGATTCCCATTTTGAATTTTTTAAAAGACTTAATACGGCATTTTGACTGGTAAAAATCAAATTTTGGTTGATGTTCTCTAGTTTAAATTCTTTTATTTTAGTTTCTATAAAGCTCTCTTCAGTTAATAGAAATGAATGATTAATCAATATTTGTTTTTGATTTTCTGAGAGTTTTTTTGTAGATAAAATAGAATTCATTAATTACTGTTTTTGTTGGTAATGTCATATTCTTCTTGTCCTAAACAGTATTTTTCAATGTCTTTATTGTTTCCATAAACCACTAAAATATCGCATTCTTCTATTACTGTTTCTGGTGATGGCCTACCGATAGATTCTTTTATTGTATTTTTTTTACCAATTAAATTCCTTTTTTCTTTTTTCCTAATAATGGTTACAAGGGTTAATCGATATTTGTCGATTGAGTCTAACTCTTCAAGTGTTTTGCCTATAAATTCTTTCCTTGCTTTTACTTCAGAAATGGTGTAATTATCATCTAATTGATAATTTTCTAAAGTAGATTTAAAGTTAATTTGTTTTGTTAGCCTATCTGCGCTTTCTTGTTCTGGATGAATGATACTATGAATACCCATTGCTTCAAGTACCGTATCATGAATGGGAGATAGTGCTCTACTTATGATTTTTACATTAGATAATTTTTTAATAATTGCCGTTGTAATAATTGCAGCCCCTTCACTTTCTCCAATTGCAACAACTACTTTATCTGCATCTTTTAATGGAACAGCTTCATATGCTAATTCATTTGTTGAATCCATACAAATTGCATGAGAAATTTTATCTTTTACAAGATTCACTTTGTCCATTTGTTTGTCTATTCCTATTACTTCATTTCCCGTTTCAGTTAAACTTAGCGATAATGACATTCCGAAATTTCCTAAACCAAAAACTATAATTTTCATAGTATTAACATTAGTTAATTAATATATTCTCTTTTGGGTATTCATAAAACTGGTGGTTCATTTGACGTAATAAACCAATCATTAAATTGAGCATTCCTATTCTTCCAATAAACATCGTTGCTATAATTACATATTTACTTGGTTCAGATAGAGTTGGTGTGTAGTTTAAACTTAATCCAACTGTACTAAATGCAGAAAAACATTCAAATGCAACAGTTAATAAAGGTGTTCCTTCTGGTTCTAGTATTAATAAAGCCATAATTGCTATTCCTATTACAATTAATGAAATGCATAAAATGGCAAAAGCTCTTGATGTAGATTCTATAGAAACTCTTCTTCCTCTAAATTGTATTCTGTTTTTTCCTTTTGCAACTGCAAAAATATTTAAAGTTGCCAGCGCAAACGTGCTTGTTTTTATTCCACCTCCTGTTGATGCGGGAGATGCTCCAATCCACATTAAAAATATTATAAATAATAATGAAGGAACAGTAAATTTAGTATAGTCTACAGTGTTAAACCCTGCTGTTCTCGGTGTTACAGAATTAAATGCTGCATTTGTTATTTTTCCAAACACTGTATTGTGCTCTAACATTGTATTGTTGTATTCTGAAACAAATAAAAATATCCAACCTGCAAATAATAAAATTATAGTTGTGTATATTACAATCTTAGTGTTTAAAGTAATTATAGGTACTTGTTTATGAATTATTTTTTTGTCAAACAATTCTATAATATATGTTTTTAAATATTGGTAAAAGTTGAAAACAATGTTGTGACCAAGTCCTCCAAAAATAACAAGTATCATTATGATCCATTGAAAATAGTAATGAAATCGTATGCTTTCATCGTATAAACCATTTGGTAAAATGGAAAACCCCGCATTGCAAAATGCAGAAATAGAATGAAAAATAGAAAAGAAAAACTGATTATCAATGTTTGGATTGTCTAATATTGATGAGTAAATAAAAATAGCTCCAACAATTTCAACTCCAATTGTAAATATTACCACATTAAGAGCTGCTCTAAATACATCCTTTAACCCTTCTTGAGCAATAAAATCTTTTGTATTTAACCCTTCTTTAAAAGTTGATCCACCTCTAAAAAAAAAGGCAAAGAACGATGTAAATGTTAATATTCCTATTCCTCCTAATTGAATCAATACAAGTATTATGGATTGCCCTATTAAAGTAAAGTCTTTTGCGGTGTCTACAACCGCAAGCCCTGTAACACAAACAGCGCTTGTTGCAGTAAATATTGCATTTGTAAAAGAAATACCGTTTGAAGTTGCACTTGGCATCATTAATAAAAAAGCTCCGGAAAGCGCTAAAATCATAAAACTACCTACAAATACAATAGCTGGGTTAAAGTAAATGTCATAAATATGACGTACTAATATCATTAACCTTAATAAAAAGTAAATGATTAAACCTCCTTCTAATATAGGTTTTATTTTTTGAAGAATATAACTCCAACTAAAGTCTTTGTTTATAATTGCTATGAAAGTAGATAGCACTATCATAACTGTTAAAATAATGAAGTTAACTAAAACTACTTTTTTATTGCTTTCATATTTGTAAGTAAAAAACTTAAAAGCATTAAAAGCAAGTAAACCAATAGAAAGTGTTAGAAGTCCTATTACGTGAGGAGAATTATAGTTTTCTTCAAAATCATATCCAAAGTCAAATACTATAAATAATAAGACAATGATGTCGAAAAAACGGTATAAGTAATTGATTAAGGATTCTTTTTCCATTTTTGAAGCGCTTATTTCACCTTTAGTTGTTTGCGAAGTTCTTCCATTAATGGCTTTCCTCCGTTTTGTAATATTTCCTTTGCGCAATTTTGCCCAAAATCAATGTAAGAATCAAAATTACAACTTTTTTTAATGGTAAACTTTTGTTTTCCGTCTAAAGAAAACAAAACGCCTTCAAAATTTATTTGTTTTTCATTTATAGTTGCTAAAGCACCAATTGGAGCAGTACAACCTCCTTCTAAAGTTTTAAGAAATTGACGTTCGATATAAGTACAAATTTCAGTGTCCTTGTTATTTAATTTAGCAAGAGCATCTCTTGTAAAATCGTCGTTTTCCATTGCAACAACAACCATTGCACCTTGAGCAGGAGCAGGAACCATCCAGGTTAGGTCTAAAAATTCACTTGGTTTTAAATTAATTCTTTCTAAGCCAGCGGCTGCAAAAATAGCGCCATTCCAGTTATTATCTTTCAATTTTTGCATTCTAGTATTCACATTTCCACGTAAATCCTCTACTTTATGTGTTGGATATTTGCTTAACCATTGTGCTTTTCTTCTTAAACTCCCAGAGGCAATTGTTGCTTCTGAATTTAAAAAATCTAAATTCCCTTTATGAATTAAAATGTCTAATGTATTGGCTCTTTCTAATACCGCTGCTTGAACAATTCCAATTGGCAATGAAGTTGGGACATCTTTCATTGAATGTACAGCAATATCTACTTCACCTTTTAGCATTGCTATGTCTAAAGTCTTAGTAAAAATTCCTGTGATGCCTAATTCATATAAAGGTTTGTTTAATATCAAATCTCCTGTTGACTTTACAGCAACTATTTCTGTTAAGTAGCCTAAGTCATTAAGTTTTTTTTGAACAGTGTGAGCTTGCCATAGTGCTAGTTCACTATCTCTTGTTCCAATACGTATTTTTTTTTTCAAAAGAAGTAGTTTAATTATTTAATTGAAAAACTTTTTCAATCCATTCAATACTTTCATCTACCATTGTGTTGTCGTCTTTTAAATGATTTGCAAAATGGGTTGTTATTTTTTGAATGATTCTATTACTAATTATTTCAGCTTGTTCTTCATTAAAATTATCTAGTTTTTTTCGTTGGTAATTTAATTCTGATTGTTTAATCGTCGATAGCTTTTCTTTTAGCGAATGTATTGTTGGTGCAAACCTTCTTGTTTTAGACCAATTTAAAAATTCGGTAATAAGTTCTTCAATTATTTGTTCTGCTGCTGGAATATGTTCTTTTCTTTTTTCAATAGTTTCATCAGTAACTTGAGACAAATCGTCTAAATGAACTAATGTTACCTCTTTGTTAATTTTTACGTCTTCATTTACATTTTTAGGAATAGATAAATCTAAAATTAGTAAAGGTTTTTTAAGCTTTAAAATTTCAGCATCAACAGTAGGTTTTTGAGCACCAGTTGCAACGACTAAAACATCAGCTTTTTGAATTTCTAATTGTAAATCGGCGTAGTCTTTTACAATTAAATTAAATTTTCCGGCTATTTGCTCGGCTTTTTCTTTTGTTCTGTTTATAAGAACTATGTGTTCGTTTTTTGTGTGTTTTACTAAGTTTTCACAAGTGTTTCTTCCTATTTTTCCTGTTCCAAAAAGTAAGATATTTTTATTTCCAATATCTGGAACATTATTCATTATGTATTGAACAGAAGCAAATGAGACTGAAGTGGCTCCAGAACTTATTTCTGTTTCATTTTTTACTTTTTTGCTTGCTTGTATTACAGCATTAACGATTCTTTCTAAATAAGAATTGGTTAATCCCATATTTTTACTTTCAACAAATCCTTGTTTAATTTGAGAAATGATTTCAAAATCACCTAAAATTTGACTATCCAATCCGGTTCCAACTCTAAAAAGATGATTTAAAGCTTCTTTGTTTTTGTGTACATAAGCAACTTTTTGAAAATCTTCAACAGTTCCTTGGCTATTTTCACAAAGTAGTTTTATCAATTGAAAAGGATGCTGTGCAAAACCGTAAATTTCAGTTCTATTACAAGTTGAAGTAACTAATAAACTTTCAATTCCTTCTTCTCTCGCTTGATTTAATAAATTTATTTTAGCGTTTTCATCTAAACTAAATTTTCCACGCATTTCGGCATCAGCTTTTTTATAACTTAAACCTACTGCATAAAACGTTGAGTATTTTCCTAAAGTATTTGTATCCATAGTTTGGTCCTTAAATAAAAGGAATACAAATTTACTTTTATCAATTTTATAAAAACAACGCTAAAAGTACTTTTTTTAACGATAGGTGTTTTTTTTACTAAAAACAATTGTTTAATTTAAAAAACCACTATTTTTGTACTATAATCAATGCTTTAAAGTTATTTTATTTAGAGTTGTTCTAAATAAGTCGATTTAAAAAGAAGAATTAAATCAAATCAAAAACAACGCTATGAGTGCAGTAGAGGAAATTAAAATTGAACAAGATTTTATTTTGATTCGTTTTCAAAACGATTCAAATGAAGTGCAACATGTTGAAAAACAGGTTAAAACAGGGTTAATTCAATTTCACTTTAATGTTAAAGGAAGTGCTAGGTTTAACTTTAATAACGGAACTTATAAGTTAGATTTAAATGCTGAGAAATCGCTATTACTTTATAATCCTCAAAAGGAATTACCTTTGCATTTAGAGATTGATCCAAATTCTTGGATTATTTCTGTATTAGTTTCAATTAAAAAGTTTCATACTTTGTTTTCTAATGAAGCTGAGCACATTCCCTTTCTTAGTGAAGAGAATCTAGATAAAAAGTATTATGGCGAAGAAGATATAAGTCCTTCAATGGCAATTGTATTAAACCAAATATTTCATTATAATCAGAATTCATCAATTAAAAATTTATACTTAAAAGGGAAAGGTTATGAATTGTTAAGTTTGTATTTTAACAGAAATGAAGATCCAAACGCTGAACAATGTCCGTTTTTAATTGATGAAGAAAATGTATTGAAAATTAAGAAAGCCAAAGAAATTGTAATTGCAAATATGGCAGAACCGCCAGGACTTCAAGAATTAGCAGATCAAGTAGGTTTGAATTTAAAGAAACTTAAAACAGGCTTCAAACAAATCTATGGAGATAGCGTTTATAGTTTTCTGTTTGATTATAAAATGGAATCGGCACGCAAGTTATTAGAAAGCGGATCTTATAATGTTAATGAAGTTGGTTTGCAAATTGGATATAGTACTTCAAGTCATTTTATAGCTGCTTTTAAGAAAAAGTATGGAATTACGCCTAAAAAGTATTTAATGAATTTAAATCTTAATGTTTAATCATTGGTTTGAATGATATACCAATAGATAAAAAAAAGAATAATAGTAAATAATTAAGAGCAAGACTTTTTACTTTTATAGAGCGAAAAAGAAATGTTTAAATTACAATATAAAAAATGAAAAAAGGAGTATTATTAGTAAATTTAGGATCGCCAGAAAGTCCAACACCAAAAGATGTAAAGCCATATTTAGATGAATTTTTAATGGATAAATACGTAATTGACGTTCCATTTTTATTAAGAGCTTTATTAGTAAGAGGAATTATTTTACAAACAAGACCTAAGAAATCAGCAGCAGCTTATGCGAAAATTTGGTGGGATGAAGGTTCTCCTTTAATCGTTTTGTCAAAAAGATTGCAAGCTAAAATTCAAAAGCAAGTTAGTGTTCCTGTTGAATTAGCAATGCGTTATGGAAATCCTAGTATTGAAAGTGGTTTGCAGAAACTAAACGATCAAGGAATTACTGAAGTTTTGTTATTCCCTTTGTATCCTCAACACGCTATGGCTTCAACAGAAACTATTTTAGTGTTAGCGGAAAAATTGCGTAAAGAAAAGTTTCCTCATATGAGTTTTACGATAATTCCTGCTTTTTACAACCAAAAAGATTATATCCGAGATTTATCAAATTCAATAAAAAGACACTTAGAAGGATTTGAATACGATCATTTATTGTTTTCGTATCACGGAATTCCAGAGCGTCACATTCGTAAAACAGATATCACAAAAAGCCACTGTAAAATTGACGGAAGTTGTTGTAATACACCCTCGCCAGCACACGAATTTTGTTACCGCCATCAATGTTATGAAACTACAAAACAAGTGGTTGAATTCTTAGGTATTGAAGAAGGAAAATACAGTCAAACCTTCCAATCACGTTTAGCAGGAGACAAATGGCTTACTCCTTATACTGATGTTGAAATTAACAAAATGCCAGAAAAAGGAATTAAAAAATTAGCCGTTGTAACTCCAGCTTTCGTTTCAGATTGTTTAGAAACTTTAGAGGAAATTGCTATGGAAGCTAATCACGAATTTAAAGCACATGGTGGTGAAGAATTTTTAGCAATTCCATGTTTAAATGATGATGATGATTGGGCACAAACTTTAAGCCGTTGGGTAGATCAATGGGCATTTCAAAATAACGAAGAAACTAAATAATGGCTGTTTCTTCAACAGAATTAGGTACATTAAGTATTAAACAATTACTAATTAAACAATCGGTACCTGCTGCTATAGGTATATTGTTTATGTCTGTTAATATTCTTATTGACACCATTTTTGTTGGACAATGGATTGGTTCTTTGGCAATTGCTGCAGTTTCTGTTGTATTACCAATAACATTTCTAATTTCTTCATTAGGAATGGCTTTAGGAATAGGAGGAAGTTCCATAATTTCGAGAGCTTTAGGAGCAAATGATAGAGAGAAAGCTTTAAAAACTTTTGGAAATCAGATTATGATGACGCTTAATTTAGCTGTCATTGCAGTAATTATTGGTGCATTTTATTCGGAAGAAGTTTTATTGCTTTTTGGAGCAAATGGAGCAATAATGAAACCGGCAAAAGAATTTTTTATGCCTGTTTTATATGGTGTGCCTTTCTTAGCGCTTTGTATGATGGGAAATACGGTTATTAGGGCAGAAGGGAAACCAAAATTTGCTATGATTGCCATGATAATTCCGGCTTTCAGTAATATTATACTAGACGTGATTTTTATTAAATTTATGAATTTAGGAATGTTTGGAGCCGCATTAGCTACATCTATTTCTTATTTCATGTGTTTCTCATTTATTTTATGGTTTTTCATTTTTAAAAGTGAACTGCGCTTACAAATGAGGCATTATTTTATTGATTTAAAAATTGTTTCAGAAATCGGCTCATTAGGTTTTGTAACATTTGCAAGACAAGGTGTTGTGGCAATCTTATCTATAATATTAAATCACACTTTATTCATTCATGGAGGAGAACACTCTGTTGCTGTTTATGGAATTATAAGTCGCATGTTAATGTTTGCTTTATTTCCTATATTAGGAGTTACCCAAGGTTTTTTACCAATTGCAGGTTATAATTATGGTGCAAAAAACTATGTTAGAGTAAGCGAATCTATTTCAACTTCCATAAAATGGGCAGCAGGATTAGCAACTGTTATTTTTATTGTAATTTTAATTTTAGCAGAACCTATTGTTGCTGTTTTTTCAACTGATTTAGATATTATTAAAGAAACTCCAAATGCACTTCGAATTGTTTTTGCAGCTTCACCTATTATTGCTATTCAATTAATTGGAGCAGCTTATTTTCAAGCAGCAGGTAAAGCAGCTCCGGCACTTTTGTTAACTTTAACCAAGCAAGGGTTTTTCTTAATTCCATTAATTTTAATTTTACCCAATTATTATGGTATTTTTGGAGTATGGATTTCGTTTCCTATTGCAGATATTTTGTCAACTCTAGTCACAGGTTTCTTTTTAAAAAGAGAAATGAATCGAAAATTAACGCACGCACAAGATGGAATATAACTATATAAAAGCATTACATTTAATATTTGTAATTACTTGGTTTGCCGGACTTTTTTATATTGTTCGTTTGTTTGTTTATCATGCAGAAGCTAAACAAAAACCACAACCAGAACAAGATATTTTAATTAAACAATACCAATTAATGCAATACAGGCTTTGGTATATTATAACTTGGCCAAGTGCTGTTTTGGCTAGTTTATTTGCCTTTTATTTGTTGTATTTAAATCCGGAATGGTTATCGCAATCGTGGATGCACATAAAGTTGGCATTTGTTTTGTTGTTGTATATTTATCATGCAAAGTGTCATCAAATATTTAAACAATTGCAAAATAATGACGTTAGAAATTCTTCTAATTTTTATAGAATTTGGAATGAAGGTGCAACCATAATTTTATTTGCAGTTGTGTTCTTGGTAATTTTAAAAAGTGCAATTAATTGGATTTTTGGAGTAATTGGAATTTTTATTTTTTCAATTTTAATCATGTTAGGATTTAAAATGTATAAAAGAATCAGAGAAAAAAAGAATGATTAAATCTTTCAACATAAAGCAAACATCGTTAAGGGTCAGGATTTTTTTATCTATGATACTGTTAACTTTAATTGCTTCTGTTTTAATTGCTTCTGTGTCTATTTATCAATTTAGAAATGAAGCAAGAGAGTACCATCAAGATCGATTAGAACGAAAAGAAAATTCAATTGTTGAACATATAAACTATATTCTTCAAACTACAACTTATCCATTAACAACAAAAAATGTCCCTTTAATTTTTAAGGAACGTATTCATGAATTATCTAATATTCATAGTTTAGAAATTAACATGTACGATTTAGAAGGAAATAGTTTAATTACTTCTAAAGCTTTGTTTGAGTTAGATACTTTACAGCCAAAAATAAAGCCATCAACATTAAAAATTTTAAAATCCACTATTGAAAAAAGATATGTTGAATTTGATATGATTAACGGACAACAGTATAGGTCTTCATATAGTTATATAAAAGATAATAAGTTTAAACCACTTTTTATTTTATACTTACCTTATGAAGAAGATACTGATTTTTATAAAAATGAATTAAGAAATTTTCTTATTCGTTTTGGGCAAGTATATTCTATTATGTTTATTATTGCAATTGTACTTTCCTACTTTCTTTCGAGTTATATTACAAAATCACTAAAAATCATTACCGATAAAATTCAAGAGACAAATTTAAACCATCAAAATAAAAAAATTGAACTTCAAGAAGGAAGTCAGGAGATAAATTTACTTGTAGAATCATATAACAATATGGTTGATAAGCTTGAAGAAAGCGCTGTTAAATTAGCACAAAGTGAACGTGAACAAGCATGGAGAGAAATGGCGAAACAAGTTGCGCATGAAATTAAAAATCCATTAACCCCAATGCGTTTAACCGTTCAAAATTTTCAAAGAAGGTTTGATGAAAATGATCCTAATGTTAAACTAAAATTAGAAGATTATTCTAAAACGTTAATACAGCAAATTGATACTATGAGTGCTGTTGCAAATGCTTTTTCAAATTTTGCTTCAATGCCTGCACAACAAAACGAAACATTAAATGTTGTAACAATTGTAAAACTATCATTAGAAATTTTTAATGAAAATTACATTCAGTTTTCAGCTTTAAATGAAGAAATTATAGCACGATTTGATCGTACTCAGTTAATTAGAGTTATTACTAATTTAGTAAAAAATGCCATTCAATCAATACCAGATGAACAAGAAAATAAATCAGTGTTTGTAACTGTTTTTGAAGAAAATAATAACGTAATTATTTCTGTAAAAGATAACGGAATTGGAGTTTCTAAAGACAATCAAAGTCGAATTTTTGAACCAAAATTCACTACAAAATCTAGCGGAATGGGATTAGGTTTGGCAATTATAAAAAACATTATCGAAAACTATAACGGAACAATAACCTTTAATAGCGAACTAGGAATAGGAACAGAGTTTATCGTTTCCTTTCCAATTACTAAATAAAATACAATTATAAATTTCAAGATTTTAACTATGGAAAATATTTTAATAGAAAAACAAGACAACATTGCAATAGTGACAATTAATCGTCCTACGAAGTTAAACGCTTTAAACAAAGCTACAATTCAAGAATTGCATGAAGGGTTTAAAACGTTAAACGAAGATAAATCTGTAAAAGTAATTATTATTACAGGGAGCGGTGAGAAAGCATTTGTAGCTGGAGCTGATATTTCTGAATTTGCTGATTTTTCAGTAGAAAATGGGGGTAAATTAGCTGCAGAAGGTCATGCTTTATTATTTGACTACGTTCAAAATTTAAATAAACCGGTTATTGCTGCTGTAAATGGATTTGCACTTGGTGGAGGATTAGAGTTAGCCATGTCTTGTCATTTTAGAACAGCATCTAATAATGCAAAAATGGGATTGCCAGAAGTAACTCTTGGTGTAATTCCAGGTTATGGAGGAACACAACGTTTAGCTCAATTAGTAGGTAAAGGACGTGCCATGGAAATGATTATGACAGCAGGAATGGTTGATGCTGCTACTGCATTAAGCTATGGATTAGTTAACCATGTTGTATCTCAAGAAGAATTGTTAGATTTTACAAAAGGTATTGCTTCTAAAATTGTAAGAAATTCAAGTGTTGCAATTAGCAAAGCTATTGAAGCCGTAAATGCTAATTATATAGACGGAATTAATGGTTTTGAAGTTGAAATTAAAAACTTTGGTGCTTGTTTTGGTACTGAAGATTTTAAAGAAGGAACAACAGCATTTTTAGAAAAAAGAAAAGCAGTTTTTCCAGGTAAGTAATATATTTAAATTAACAATCGTTATTCTTGCAATAGCGATTGTTTTCTTTTTACCTTTTTATTGGTATTATAAATATCAAGGGCAAGGAATTGCTATGTATTTGGTTTTGATTGTATTTACGTCGCCTTTTATAAAACACACCTTTAAAGACTTTATTTATTTTAAGAAAAATGAAATTTCAAATGCATTTTTAAACTTAAATACGTTATTTGCTTTTTTGTTTATTTTAAATGTAATTGCTTTTGTTTATTTCGGATTAAAGACGCTAATTAACATTTGGATATTAATGGGTTTTTATATTTTAAACTATTGCCCCATAATTATTAATCGCATAAAAAAACAAAAATCTAATATTGCTGAGGTTTTATTTACTTTAATAATAAGCACTTTTTTGATTGTTAATTTTCAGTTTTCAACTAATTCTAGAGTTGAGAAGTATAGTTTTCATAATAGATATCAAAAGTCTAAAAATGGAACTTATAAAACGACATTAATTATTTTAGAAGATAATAAATATGAAGAATATATAGGGATTAGAACTTTTTTAGACCTTTCTGAAATTAAGGGTTATCATATAACCTACACAATTAAAGAAGGTTTTTTTGGACTGTCTGTTGTGGATAGTTATAAATTCAATTAGTAACTATTTTTCGCCTTCCCATTCTGCATAAAATTGAGACAAGAAGTTTTCCATGTAAATATGGCGTTCTTGAGCTATTTTTTTACCACTTTCAGTATTCATCTTGTCTTTTAGAAGTAATAATTTTTCATAAAAATGATTAATTGTAGGCGCTTCACTGTTTTTGTATTCTTCTTTAGACATGTTAAATTTAGGAGCAATATTTGGGTCGTAAATTGATCTGTTTTTAAAGCCGCCATAATTAAATGTTCTAGCAATACCTATTGCGCCAAGAGCGTCAAGTCTATCAGCATCTTGAACAATTTCTAATTCTTTAGAGGTAAATTTCTTTTCGAAATTGCCGCCTTTAAATGAAATGTTTTCAATAATCTTAATTACATGAGTACTGATTTCTTCAGAAATATTTTCTTTTTCTAAAAATTCACGAGCTATTTTAGGACCAACTGTTTCATCTCCATTATGAAATTTACTATCCGCAATATCATGAAGTAATGCGCCAAGTTTTACAACTTCTAGGTTGCAACTATCTTCGGTTTGTGCTATTAATAGGGCATTTTTATAAACACGTTCTATATGAAACCAATCATGTCCGCCTTCTGCATTTTCTAATTGTTTTTTTACGAAAATAATTGTGTTGTCGATTGTTTTACTCATATGTTTAATTAAAAAAATGTTGATTCTTAAAGTCTTTATTAAGAATCAACATTCAAAATAGGAAATATTTTTATTACATTTTAGCAGGCTCTACCCATTTAAAAATATGTTGATGTTCGGGCGTAATTAAACGATCTGAAATTCTTGCCATTCTTGCAGGAAGCTTCATTAAATAATCTCTTGCTTTTTCGGCTTCATCTGTAAGGTTGCCAATTTTTTCAATTTCCCACTTATCAATAAGCTTCTGCATAATTTCAATATAGTCATTTGCAGTGTAAACACCTATGCGTTGTGCTGAATTTGAAAACTCTTCAAATGCGGTTCCTATTTTTTGTCCCGATTCTCGAATTAATTGCGCTGGCATATTGATTTTGTTTTTCATCATGTATTGAAAAGACAACATCATTTCACTTGGGTCAACTTCAAAAATTTTCTTTACAAAATGACTGTAAGCATGATGATGACGCATTTCGTCTCCAGCAATTAAACGACACATTTTAGATAATTTATTATCTCCATATTTCTTAGCCATTTGTGCTACGCGGTTATGCGAAACATAGGTTGCTAATTCTTGAAAACTTGTAAACACAAAGTTTTTATAAGGATCACGTCCAGTTCCTGGGTCAAAACCATCGTTTATTAGATGTTGTGTAGTTATTTCTACTTCTCTCATGTTAACTCTTCCAGAAAGGTATAAGTATTTATTTAACACATCTCCATGTCGATTTTCTTCACCTGTCCATTGGCGTAACCATTTTGCCCAACCATTATCTCCGCCTTCGCCTTTTTGTTTTACACCTTCAACATCCATTAACCAAGTTTCATAGGTTGGTAAAGCTTCTTCGGTAATTGTATCACCTACTAAAGTTACCCAAAAATCATAAGGTAAATCTTTTGCAATTTCTCTTAATTCTTTTACTTCTTCAATGAAATTTTCTCCCTCAGAATTAGGTAAAAGATCTGTTGGTTGCCAAATTTTTTCAACCGGAATTAAGAATTCCTCTACGAAGCTGTCAATTTTCTTTTCCAGAAATTGCATTACTTCTAAACGTACGTTTTGTATTGACATTATATTGTTTTTATATATTTAATAATTGTGTTTTCTGTTTTTTCAAAAATTTCTTCAAAAGAATAATCAGATACTTTTAACGGATCATGTATTTTGAATGAAATTTTACTACCTAGGCCTTTTGGGAACTTTCCATATTGATCCATTTTCCATGAATTATTTATCGTTATTGGTACAAAATAGGCGTCTGGTGCAAATTTATAAAGCATCTTTAATCCATTTATAGAAAAAGGTTTCGGAATACCATTTTTACTTCTTGTTCCTTCCGGAAAGATGACAATAGAATAGTTGTTTTTGTTTATATATTCGGCAGTTTTTTTTATTTCTGCTAATGCTTGTTTTGCATCTTTTCTATCAATTAATGCAGAGCCACCATTTCTTAAATTATAAGAAACGCTTGGAATTCCTTTACCCAGTTCTTTTTTACTAATAAATTTAGGGTGCCAAGCTCGCATGAACCAAATTATTGCTGGAATATCATGTAAACTTTGATGGTTGGATACTATTACTAAAGGAACGTTTTTTGGTAATTTTTCTATTCCTTCAAAATAATATGTTGTTCCTAATATATGAGAAGTTCTTAGCAAAAATAAATTCATTATTGCAACACTTCGTTTATGTGCATTATATCCAAAGATATTGTAACAAATCCATTGTATAGGATGAAATAGTATCAACCAGAACATAAACAATGCTGCATACACTATCGATAATGGGTAAGATATTATTTTTTGCATGGGTTAAGTCTAATTAATGTACAAAGGTAAATCATAAAACAAAAAAAACCATCAATTTTGATGGTTTTTATAATATGCTTGCATAGTATTAGCAGTACTCGTTATAGGCATCTTTAAGGTTTTCTGCAATTAATTCTGCAGGTCGGCCTTCAATATGATGGCGCTCTAACATGTGTACCAATTCTCCGTTTTTAAACAAAGCCATACATGGCGATGATGGAGGAAAAGGGAACATGTGCTCTCTAGCTTTATCAACCGCTTCTTTGTCTACTCCTGCAAAAACGGTTACTGTTTGCGTAGGTTTTTTAGCATTGTCTAAACTCATTTTTGCTCCTGGACGTGCATTTCTTGCAGCACAACCGCAAACCGAGTTGATTACTACTAATGTTGTTCCTTCTTTTGCAAGTACGTTGTCAACATCTGCGGCACTATATAATTCTTGAAAACCAGCGTCTGTTAATTCCGCTTTCATTGGTTTTACCATCTCTTCTGGATACATAATTGTAGGTTTTATAATTCGATTTACAAAGTTACAATTATTTTTAGTTTTGAAAATCCTTCAATTCATAAAGATTTGTTATTGTTTACTTATAACAGGTTATACCTAACCCCAATAAACCCTCTAATCCCTTGGTTAGGCCCATACACGTAACCAGGATCAAAAGTTAATGCGTATGGATTATCGGGAGTAGCAACGGCATTTCCGTTAGTATCAAAAACTACATTCTCATCAAATGGATCATTTGCACGCGCAATAATAAATGGGTTTCCTTTGTTTGGTGTCCAATTTAAGAGGTTTTTCAAGCCTCCATAAAGTTCAAAATTATTGAATTTTTTATAAGTGAATTGTATGTTTTGAATGCTCCAAATAGGTGAGTACTCTTTTCTTGGGTCAAGATCTCCAAGAAGCGGTAATCGCATTGGTCCATATAAGTTTCCAGTATAATCAATTGATAAGTTCCATTTTGGAATATCATAAGTAACTCCCCAAGTTGCGCTGTACTTTTCTGTTAAAATAGGCGTGCTTGTTACTCCATCTCTTCTGTTTTTTGAGTCTAAAACGGTAAAACCGAACATAGTTTTTAACCCGAAAGGGAAAATCAGGTCAATATTACCTGTAACCCCCATCGTTTTTGAATATCCATTTAAGTTAGAGTAAATGATTTTATTTGGGTCGGTGTCATAATCGGGTAAAATTTGATTGGTAAAATACGTATACCAACTTGAAAATTCCATTACTGCATGTACTCCGTTTTTTAAATTGATTCTTTTAAGGTAATTTATATTAATGTTATATGATTTTTCAGGTTTTAAATCTTCCGTAATCTCAACATCTCTAGAGCCTGTTAAAGCTGCATGTTCTTCGGTAAACAAGTTCACAACTCTAAAACCTGTTCCAGAATTAATTCTAAAAACCGATTTTTCATTTGGTTTCCATTTGTAAGCAATTCTGGGTGTAAAAATGGAACCATGAATATTATTATAATCATATCTAGAACCTAATAAAATGCTGTGTTTTTCAGCTAATTTAATTTCGTCTTGTATAAATAGACTACTAATTTTTGTTTTTTCTGAAGTCTCTGTAGCGGTTGTATTGTCGTTATAATATTGATACCTGAAAGCAGTTCCTAGTAAAAAATCATGATTTTTTACTTTTTTATCCCATGTTATTTGGCCATAAGCAATTTCTTGTTGTGCTAAAAACAGAGTGTTTCCGTAAACCGAATTTTGATCATGATTAGTATAGGAAAAAGAAGCAAAGATGTTTTCTGAAACAGGTAATTGGTATTTTCCTAATAGTTCATAACGTGTTGTATAAATACTTTCGCCATATACTTCACTTCCGCCACGGTAACTTTTATTCCATTGCATTTCTCCGCCCCAACGGTCTTCGTAAAAAAACCTTCCAACAACACTAAATTCTTTTTTACTTTTTCTTTCGAAATCAAACTTATTAAAAACAGAAATTCTGTCTTGTAATGTTACATCGGTAAAATTGTCGTTATTATTGTCAATTGGATTCGAATAGTTGAAATAATTGATACCTAAAAGTGAATTTACATTTTCACCAATTTTGTATTTCGCACCTAAATCGATGTTATTTTCTAACCATGATGTAGTGAAATAATCACCGTAAAATAGTGGAGCTGTTGTGGGCGTTTTGGTAATAATGTTAATTAATCCGCCAACGGCTTCACTTCCGTATAAAGAAGAAGCCGGACCTTTTACAATTTCAATTCTATCAATTAAAGAATTTGGAATTCCAGACAATCCATAAACAGTTGAAAGGCCACTTACAATAGGCATTCCGTCAATAGTAACCATTGTGTAAGGCCCTTCTAGTCCGTTAATGTGAATGTCTCCCGTATTACAAATATTGCAATTTAATTGCGGACGAACGCCATTTACATTTTGAAGCGCTTCAAAAACATTAGGTGTTGGATTTTTTTTTAAAAAAGTAGCAGTATATATTTCAACAGGAACTGGAGTTTCTAATCGAGAAACTGCTTTTAAAGTTCCAGTAACAACAACTTCATTCAGTAAATTATTTTCTGTTAATGTAACATTTAAGAATATTTCTTTTTCATTATTAATTGTGATTTTTCTCCTTTCCGATTTAAAACCAACAAATGAATAACTAATCGTGTAAACTCCGTTTGGAATATCTTTTATAATGTAATTTCCTTGTAAATCAGATTCAGTACCTTTTTTTAATTCCGAAATATAGACAGAAACAAAGGCTAGTGATTCATTTTTGTTAGAAATATTTCCTTTAATTGTTGTTTGAGAAAAAGATAGTGAACTTATGAATAGTAATATTGGAAAAATATTTTTCATTTAAATTTAAATAAAATTTTAGACAAACCTAAAAAAAATATTGTAGTTTGCAAAAATATTTTGTTTATATTTGTTAAAAATAAAGTGAAATGACTATTTCAGAAGAAAACTATTTAAAAGTAATTTACCATTTATCCTTAGTGTCTCCAAAAGGAGTAAATACAAATGCAATTGCGGGAATGCTTGACACAAAAGCATCTTCTGTAACCGATATGTTGAAGAAATTAGCGGATAAAGATTTAGTTGCTTATAAAAAATATCAAGGCGCTTCTTTAACTGAAAATGGAACATTGACAGCAAAAATGATTGTAAGGAAACACCGTTTATGGGAAGTTTTTTTAGTAGATAAATTAAACTTTTCTTGGGATGAAGTACATGAAATTGCGGAAGAATTAGAACATATCAAATCGGAAAAATTGATAAATAAATTAGACACTTTTTTAAACTTTCCTGCTTTTGACCCGCATGGTGACCCAATTCCAAATGCTAATGGAGAAATAAAAAAACTAGATAAACAGCTGCTTTCAGATGTTGAATTAAATGTTTCTTATAAATGCGTAGGAGTGAAAGATTCATCACCAGAGTTTTTACAATATTTAGACAAACAACAAATTGCTTTAGGTTCAACTTTTAAAGTTCTAGAAAGAGAAAGTTTCGACGACACTTTACTTGTTGAAATAAATAATATTACAATTACAATTTCAAATAAAATAGCTAGTAATTTATACGTACAATAATTATGTTTCAAGATATATTAACTTATTTAGAAAGTATCGATCCTGTTTTAGCTGCTTTTTATGCTACCATGTTCACTTGGTTTGTAACTGCTTTGGGCGCTTCATTTGTGTTCTTTTTTAAGGGAATGAACCGAACGTTCTTTGACGGAATGCTTGGTTTTACTGGAGGAGTCATGGTTGCTGCTAGTTTTTGGAGTTTGTTAGCGCCTTCTATTGAAATGAGTGAAGGTGAAGGGTTTATAAAAGTAATTCCGGCTGCTGTTGGATTTGCTTTGGGAGCATTATTTATTTTTATGTTAGATAAAACTTTACCACATTTACATATTAATTTTAAAGAAACAGAAGGGATAAAATCGCCTTGGCAACGAACTACATTGTTAACTTTAGCTATTACATTACATAATATTCCTGAAGGTTTAGCAGTAGGAGTTTTATTTGGGGGAGTAGCAGCTGGTATTCCAGAAGCTTCAATTGCTGGAGCAGTTACTTTAGCAATTGGAATTGGAATTCAAAATTTCCCTGAAGGAATTGCGGTTTCAATGCCATTACGAAGAATGGGTATGAGCAGAAGAAAAAGTTTTATGTACGGACAATCTTCTGCCTTAGTGGAGCCTATTGCTGGAGTTTTAGGAGCTGTAGCAGTAACTTTTTTTACACCAATATTACCTTATGCTTTAGCATTTGCTGCTGGTGCAATGATATTTGTAGTCGTAGAAGAGGTTATTCCTGAAACGCAACAAGCTAATAATACTGATATTGCTACTTTAGGATTTATAGGTGGATTTATTGTAATGATGACTTTAGATGTTGCACTTGGTTAATTGTTTTTTACTAACTTGGTAGAATGAAAAAAATAATTGGTTTTTTAATTGTTGTAGTTTTATTTGGTTGTGCATCTAAAAAAGACGAATCAACCACACATTTAACTTTACAGAAGAATATATTAAGCGAAGAATTTTCTTTTAAAATAAAAGAAATTGTTTCCGATTCTCGTTGTCCCGAAGGCATGAACTGTGTTTGGGCAGGAGAAGTTGAGCTTATACTCTCGATATATAAAGACAATGTTTTCTATAAAGATGAAACACTAACAATAAATTTTAAAAATTTCCCTGAAAACAAGTGGATTTTAGAAAGATATACTTCTTCTAAAACTATTAAAACTATCGAGGTTCTTCCTCAAAAAAAACAAGGCGTTGAAATTAAGTTAGAAGATTATTTGTTGAAAATTGAATTTGAATAAAAAGTAATTTAATGAGTAGTTTAAAAACTTTATTATTTATATCAATTGCTTTTTTAAGCTGTGAAAAAAGAATCCAAAATAAGTTCAAATACATAGAAGTTATTGATATTAAAAAAAGTGATTCTGTTTTAATAGTAGTAAAAGATAGTTTAACAATTAATTCTTTTGAAAAAGAATACATAACTCAGTTAAGAAAGAGTATTTAAAAAACCCATCAGTTGATGAATTTTATCTTAAATGTTATTCAAGAGATTCTATTGAAACTTATTTTATAGAAAATAATCTTATTTCTGACAAAAATGGAATATATATTTCGAACAAAAACTTCATTCAATTATTAAACATAAATAATTAATATTTTGTTTTAATGACAAGCACAATCATCGCCACAAGGTTTTGATTTCTTTGGTCTTTTTTTCCAAAAAAACTTCTTAATTAAAAAACCTACAGCTATTGCTAATGTAATGTAAACTAATATTTCTTGCATAATTTCTTATTTTAAAACCTGATAAGCTATTAATGAAACTAAATAGGCTAACCCACTCATGAATACCAATTGAATTATGGGCCATTTCCAAGAATTAGTTTCCTTTTTTACGATTGCCAAAGTACTTACGCATTGCATGGCAAAGGCATAAAATAACAATAAAGAAACTCCAGTAGCAAAATTAAAAATTTTATCTCCAGTTACAGGATGTACTTCAGCGGCCATTTTATTTTTAATAGTTGTTTCTTCTTCGCTATGGTTACCTACACTATAAATTGTTGCTAATGTTCCTACAAATACTTCTCTTGCTGCAAAAGAACTTAAAACGGCAATTCCTATTTTCCAATCGTATCCTAAAGGTCTTATTGCAGGTTCTATCGTTTTTCCTAAAATACCTATGTATGAGTTTTCAAGCTTATAAGCATTTACTTCATTTTCTAATTCTTCTGTACTAATTGTTTTGTTTTTATTTGATTTTAAAACTATTGCCTCTGCATTGTCAAAACCTTTACTAGGTCCATGAGAACCTAAAAACCATAATACAACAGATATTGCTAATATTATCTTTCCTGCACCAGCAACAAAAGCTTTTGTTTTTTCTAAAACATTAATTCCAACATTTTTAAACATAGGAATTTTATAACTCGGCATTTCAACAACAAAATACGTTTTACATTTAAGTTTTAACACTTTGTTTAATAAATAAGCAGAGAAAATTGCAGACCCAAAACCTAATAAGTATAAAAACATTAGTGTTAAGCCTTGTAAACTTAAAAATCCAAATATTCTTTTTTCAGGAATAATTAATGAAATTAAAATGGCGTAAACAGGCAAACGTGCAGAACAAGTTGTAAACGGAGTTACTAAAATTGTAATTAATCGTTCTTTCCAGTTTTCAATATTTCTTGCACTCATAATGGCAGGAATTGCACAAGCTGTTCCTGAAATTAGAGGTACAATACTTTTTCCTGAAAGTCCAAATTTTTGCATAATTTTATCCATTAAGAATACTACACGACTCATATAACCACTTTCTTCTAAAACGGAAATAAATAAGAATAAAAAGGCAATTTGAGGAATGAAAATTACAATTCCACCTATACCAGGGATAATTCCTTCGCTTATTAAATTCGTAAATTCTCCAGCTGGTAAATTTGTCTTGGCAAACGAACTTAAATTAGCAAATGTTTCATCTATAAAATCCATTGGAATACTACTCCAATCAAATAAGGATTGAAAAATAACCATTAAAATTCCAAAGAAAATTAAGTAGCCATAGATTTTATGTGTTAAAACTCTGTCTAATTTACTCTGAAAATCAGAAGCTTTTGATTTATCTATAGTTTGACCAATTTTTAAAGTGTCATTTATAAATTGGTATCTTTTAATTGTTTCTTTTTGTTGTAAGCGTTTTAAATCGGCATGTGATTTTGTAAATGAACTTTTAATTTCATTTCGTTCTAAGTTTAAGAAATTTACATCTTGGGTAATTACTAGCCAAAGCTTATAAAGTAATTGATTTGGAAATGCTTTTCTTAATTTATCAAAATAATCTGGGTCAATGCTTGAAGCATTTAAGCATGGCTCTATAGATAGATTTTTATAATCTAAAATTAAGTTTTTAAGGTTGTCAATTCCAATTTTTTTTCTTGAACTTACTAATGCTATTTTGGTTTTTAATTCTTTTTCAAGATAGGGAATGTCAAGTTCAATTCCTTTTAAAGTCATTCTATCACTCATATTGATTACGAGAATAGTTGGAATTTCTAAATCTTTAATTTGGGTAAATAATAGTAAATTTCGTTTTAGGTTTTCAACTTCAGTAACTACAACTGCTACATCTGGAAAATCAATATCATTCTTGTTTAGAAGTAATTCAATAACTACATTTTCATCAATTGAATTCGCATTTAAACTGTACGTTCCTGGAAGGTCAATGATTTTTGCCTTTGAACTTGCAAAAAGTTTACAAATTCCTTCTTTTTTTTCTACAGTTATTCCGGGATAGTTTCCAACTTGTTGGTTAAGTCCTGTTAATTGGTTAAAAACAGAAGTTTTACCCACATTAGGATTTCCAATTAAAGCTACTTTTATAGTGGTATTGTGCATTAAATTAAATCTGTATTTCTAAACGAATTGTGACTTCTGCAGCAGTTTCTTTTCTTATGGCTACATGAGAATCATTGATGTTAAAATATAATGGATCTCCAAAAGGAGCTATTTGCAATAATTGAATATTGTTTCCAGGTAAGCAACCCATTTCAAGTAACTTCAACGGAATTTCTTCAATATTTACATCGAGAATTATTGCTTTTTCGCCAATTTTTAAATCTGAAAGTAAAACAGCCACTCTTATTTAGATTGAATTAAAATACAAATGTAGCTATTATTTAGAAAATCAAAATGATAATTATCATAAATTAATTTTACTCTTGCGAAAGATAGTTGATGTCTTCTAAAAGTTTTTTAACTTCTTCTAGGTTAGTTCCGTCATAAAAACCTCTAATTCTCCTTTTTTGATCAACTAAAATAAAGTTTTCGGTATGAACCATATCATACATGTCTTCTGGTTTTCCAGTTTTTACTGCTAAATATGATTTTCTGGCAATGTAATAAATGTCTTTTTTATTTCCGGTGACCAAGTTCCATTTTGAGTCGTCAACACCTTTTTCCAACGCATATTTTTTCAATACAGGAACACTATCAATATCTGGAGTTACCGAATAAGAAAGTAACATTACTTTTGGGTTGTTTTTAATTTGTTCTTGTAGCCAAACCATATTATCTGTCATTTTAGGACAAATTGTAGGGCAAGTAGTAAAAAAGAAATCAGCTACATAAATCTTTCCTTCATAATCTTTTTGAGTAATGATTTTTCCGTTTTGATTAGTAAATGCAAAATCGGCAATAGTATGATTGTATCCAATGTGTTGAACGGTTGTGTCAACTAATTCAGTATTTACATCTCTAGGCGAAAAGATTTTAAGTGTTTTTTGAGGCTTTAATAAAGAATAAATGGCAATAAAAATAATTATTGATATAGATATAAATGTGAGAATGAATATTTTATATTTTTTAAATAGCATCGTTTTTTTTGCAAAAATAGAGAAAATCTATATTTATCGTAAATAACTTTCTATATTTGTGATGTTTACCTACTAAAAACTACTAAAAACATGAAAAAATTTTACGTATTATTAATTTTGCTAACTTCCTGTTTAGGATATTCGCAATTTAATGAATTCGCCCCTTGGAGCGTTAATTCGCAAAGTTCAAGACAAAACGAATTGTCAATTGACGAATTAAAGAATGAGTTTGATCAATATTGGCTATCTCACGACAAAAATGTTAAAGGCTCAGGTTACAAACCTTTTATGCGTTGGGAATACCATTGGCGTAACAAAGTTAACGATCAAGGGCATTTAATTACTCCGCAAGAAATGTGGGACGCTTGGAGTCAAAAACAACAAGCAAGACAAGCTAGAAGTACGATTTCTTTACCGCCAAGTAATTGGCAACCAGTTGGTCCATTTACACATACTAATACTGGTTCTTGGTCTTCTGGACAAGGTAGGGTTAATTTTGTTTATGAAGATCCAAATACTTCAACTACTTTATATATAGGAACCCCAGCAGGAGGAATTTGGAAATCTATTGACTCTGGAGTAAATTGGGTTCCATTGTCAGATGAGTTACCTCAAATAGGTGTTTCTGGAATTGCTGTAGATCATACTGATTCAAATGTTATTTATATTGCTACTGGAGATAAAGATGCTGGAGATACTTATTCAATAGGTGTTCTTAAATCTACTGACGGCGGTGCTACTTGGAATACTACAGGTTTAACTTTTACAAATACATCAACAAGAGCGGGTGATATTATAATGCATCCAACAAATAATCAAATATTATTATGTGCAACAAGTGTTGGACTTTATAAAACTTCAAACGGTGGTACAACATGGTCTGTTGTACAAACAGGGAGCTTTGCTCAAGGTTCAGTTAGGTTTAAGCCAAATGATCCTACAACGGTATATGCAACAGGAAGAACAACAATTTCAAGTGTTACAACTTATAGATTTTATCGTTCTATTGACACTGCATCTTCTTTCTTGAATATCTCGAGTAATTTACCTACTACTTCAGGAAGGTTAATTTTAGATGTTACACCAGCTAATAATAATTATGTGTACATCTTAAGTGCTACAACAGGTAATGCTTATCAAGGAATTTATAGATCTATTGATGAAGGAGCAACTTGGACAAAAAGATCATCATTTGAAAGTTCAGCTACAAATGATGTTTTTGAATCTACTCAAGCATGGTATGATCTTGCATTTGCTGTTTCAGATACTAATGCGGATGAGATATATACAGGGTGTTTAAATGTTTGGAAATCTACAAATGGGGGAACATCTGTAAGTAAGATAAATAATTGGAGTTCGCCTACAGCAGCTTCATATACACACGCAGATATTCACTTTTTGCGTTTTTATAATGGGAAACTTTTTTGTGGAAGTGACGGTGGAGTATATCGATCTATTAATGGTGGAACAAACTTTACTGATTTAACAGCTACTGCTCAAATAAGTCAATTTTATAAAATTGCTGTTGCAAAACAAACATCAGCAAATATTGTAGGTGGTTTACAAGATAATGGTGGTCATGCATATAGTGGAGGAGCTTGGAAAAATTATTACGGAGCAGACGGAATGGATGCTGCAATTGATCCAACCAATCAAAATTTATACTACGGTTTTATTCAAAACGGTAGTAGTATGTATATAAGTAACACTGCTGGTAATGGAATTACTGGTTCTGTTGGTTCGCCTGGTGGAGCAAGTGGTAACTGGGTAACACCATTAATGCCAAATTCTCAAGGAGAGTTGTTTTCTGGTTTTGGAAATTTATTTAAACTAAGTGGAGGAGCTTGGGTTCAGCAAAATACAGGAAGTATTGGAAGTGGAAACTTAGAGTTAATACATGTAGACCCATCAAATGATGATATTATGTATGTTGCAAATGGTACAGGTTTATATAAAAGTACAAATCATGGAGTTAACTTTAGTTTAGCTTATTCTGCTCCTGCTAATATTACTTCTATTGAAGTACATTCTACTGACAGCAACATTGTTTATATTACTACTTCTGGTACTTCAGGACAAGTTTATAAATCAACTAATGGAGGAGCTTCTTTTACGTCATTTAATACAGGAATGCCAAGTATTGGTAAAAATATAATAGTTCATCAAGGTAGAAACACAACGAATCCACTTTACGTGGGGACTAGTTTAGGAGTGTATTATAGAGATGATTCTATGTCTTCATGGGCGCCTTTTGATACTAATTTACCAAATGTTTCTGTTTCAGATCTTGAAATTAACTTAGAAGATTCTAAATTAATTGCAGGAACATACGGTAGAGGTGTTTGGCAAACCGATATTCCTGTTGAAGTTCCAACTAATGATGTTAAATTAGTTCAAATACAAAACCCTACTTTAGATATTAATTGTGGTAATGTTTCCCCTATAGTTGAAGTTAAAAATAATGGTACAAATTCAATTTCTTCTGTAACAGTTAATTATACTGTAGATGGAACTCCATATAATTATGTTTGGAATGGAACTTTAGCTTCTAGTGCAACTACAACAATTGCTTTACCAGCACTAGTTTTAGCAAGAGGAGTTCATAGTTTGAACGTTACTACAACAATTACTAATGATGCTTACCCAGATAATAACAATGGACTTACTCCATTTTATATTAATGATGCGGGAACAGTTGGAGTAGTAAATAACTTTACAAATACATCAGATGAATTAATTGCTTATAATGAAGGCGCTTCTGGCTCAGCTTGGGAAAGAGGAATAAGAACTACTGGAACTATGAACTCAGGTGGTAACACTGTGTATACGTCTAATTTAACAACTGCAAATTATCCTGATTTAACGAAATCATATTTAGTTTCACAATGTTATAATTTATCAAGTGTTTCAAACCCGCAGATAAGTTTTGCAATGAAGTTTGACTTAGAGCAAAATTGGGATATTGTTTATGTTGAGTATTCAACAGATTTTGGAGCAAACTGGGCTGTTTTAGGTACTATGGATACAAACTGGTATAATAGCGACAGAACACAAGCAACAGCAGGTAATGATTGTTATAATTGCCCTGGAGCTCAATGGACAGGAACAGATTTAACGTTGAAAACATATTCATACCCATTAACTTCTTTAGGGGCTCCTTCTAATGTAATTTTTAGAATTGTATTTCATTCTGATGAAGCAGAAAACCAAAAAGGAGTTAACATTGATGATTTCCTTATTAGCGGTGTTTTAGCTAGTGAAAGTTTTGAATTAAATAATATTACTGTTTATCCAAATCCTTCTAATGGTTTAGTAACCATTTCTTATGGTAATTTTGAACCTACACAAATTGAAGTTTATGATATTTCTGGAAAATTAATTTTAACAAAAGAAAATTTAAATGTTTCAGAAACTAGTTTAGACTTATCAAGTGCTTCACAAGGTATTTACTTCATTAAAATATCTTCAAACAATCAAAATATTGTAAAAAGAATAATTAAAAAATAACCTTTTAATAGAATAAAAAAGCCCATGAAGTTTATCATGGGCTTTTTGTTTTAAAGAATTAACTTTAAAATATTAATACACTCTGATTTAAAAAAACCACCATTAAATTTTAAAGGTGGTTTTTTTTTATTTTAAAGTATTTACTCTTTCTTAGTTTTTAATAAATTGCTTAGTAGATTTTTTGTTGTCATCGCTTTCTATAGTAATGAAGTAATTACCACTTGCTAAATTTGAGACATTTAGAGTAATTGAATTGTTGTTTATTAAGTTGATGTTAACTCTATTAGATAAAACTCTACCAGTTATATCATATAAAGATATTTTAGCGTTTTGTAGAGACGTTCCGCTACTAATATTTAATAAGTCATTAGTTGGATTAGGGTAGAAAACTAAATTTTCAAAACTATTATCTTCAATAGATAAAGGGTTTATAGTTCCTTCAATAACAAAGTTATCTATTAAAGCTCCTTCTTCAGCATACGCATCATCAGCATGATAAGTAAATCTAAAAACAATATTTGTTTCAGCTGATCCTGTGCTGTCAAAAGCACTTAATGAATGGCTGTAATTATGCATTGTTCCTACAGTTCCACCATCAGTATGTGTTGTCGCATCTGTAGCTTCTCCTGTCCATTGTGCTCCAATACAATTAAAACAATCAGTTCCGTTTGGTAATCTTGAACTATTGTACCAATTTATATCTGAAGAAGTTCCTAAGTTTGTCCAAATGTTGCCTCCGTCTGTTGAATATTCTAAGTATAATAAATCCCAATCTTGTTCAATATCAAAAGCTAAATCAAACTTTACAAAAGTGTTTTCAAGAGAAGATAAATCATAACATTGAGATATCAAATAAAATTTAGCAGCATCGCCATGGATTCCATCTAAATTCGTTCCATAAACTTTAGAGCCTCCAGTAACTGTACTCGTAAGTGTTCTACCAAAACTTGGGGCATAAGCATCTCCTCTTTCCCAAGTTGCCCCACTTCCGCTATCATAAGCAATTAAATTGTCAGTAGCATTTGTGAATGTGTTGATTACATTTTCTATACCTGAGTCATTTACATTTACGAAAAATGAAACAGGTACAGTTACTGGGTTTGTTCCTGTTATTGTAATTTCGTGAGTCCCTCTGGTTAATGTTCCATATGTAAATGGGACACCAGTTGTTGCTGAACATGAATTTATTGTTCCGTTCCAGCTACCTGAATTTGAAACACCTCCATCAATAGTATAATTGTAATCAAATTGAGATATTGCACTTGTATTTAAGTTGGATAGTGTTAATAAAACAATATCAGAACCACATGAGTTTAATGAAACATCTGCGTTTATATATGCTAAAGGCATATCAAAAGCTTCTGTTCCGTCTAATCTTGAACCTGAAGTTCCTTGGATAGCAGAAGCGCCAAGGCCTCTTCTTGCAAAAACTTCCCAAATTAAACATTGATTATCACCTCCAGTCGAGGCAATATCTGCTGCTAGTAAAGCATTTCTTGAGTCAACAAAACCAGATCCACAAGGTTGTAGTTTTAATCCGTCTAAAACCAATTGCATCACTTTATTATTACCTCCAGTTCCATTGTATAAGTCTGGGTCAAACCCATATTTGTCTATATAAGCCCATGTTAAGTCCCAAAGCATAGCGCACCAAACTGATCCAACTCCGTGAGGAACTGCCTCTGTCTTAATGTCGTCATAAGTATGAGGGTTGATTGCCATATTTGTTGAGTATCTATAAGTTCTAATTCCTGCGCCAGTAGTAGGTTGATTTCTTGCATAAGTTCCTATTCCTCTTCCATCAGTAGCTAAATCCCCTGGTTCGATGGTGGTCATTAAGGCAAACCAATCAGACCAACCTTCACCTTGTTGTTCGTTCCCTGAAAGACAACTACTGTTGTTTGGTCCTCCGGCTAATCTTGTTGAAATTCCATGGCCATATTCATGAGCAATAATTCCATTGTCTAAATCGCCATCTTTATCTGGGTTAGGAGTTGTCCAAAGATACATTTGCATTCTTCCGTTTCCTCCGTCAGTTGGGGTGCTAAAGTTTGCGTTATTTGAACCACTACCATCTTGGGCTTCAGCTTTAACGTAATCACCACCAATTCCACCATTCCCATAGTTGTTTTGTTGAAAGTTACCTGCTGCTTCATCAAACCCATATGCATACCAAATATCATGCATCATGTTAGTCATATAGAATAAGTTGGTTGTGTTAGAGTCTAAATTTTGTGCAGCTGCTATGTTTGTACTTGGAGCTAAAGCTAAATTTGAAGTAAAATCAAAAGATAACGCAGTACCGCCATTAGGTTCGTTGCCTGGGCTACTGTTTGTATTTGCGATGTCATTATAAGCGTGTGCATTGTTCCCGCGAGTTATAGTATAATCTGCCCCAGGAATTCCATCTACATCATGCCAACCATAAGGAGAGGCTGTTAGGTTTTCTGGATCTATAACTAATGTTCTGCCAGCATGATTTGGGCTTTCTGCTGGGAGTGCATAAACTCTATATTCGGCACCTCCTACTAATGCAGAAGATGTTTTTTTGAAAAATGAAGTTGCGAATTCTTGATTATTAGATTTATCATGACTGTGTTCTCCGGTAATTGAACATGGAATGCCAAAATCACAACTGATGACCATATCTGTAAACTCTATAATATTTCCAGAAATTGCATCAACTCTTGCATTCCAATTATGCTTTCCGTCAATTGTATAAAGACTAACGTCCCAAGATAACTTTAATTCTTGTTGATCTACATATGTGAAAACAAGTTTTACGGGAATGTTTTCTAAAAACGCATTTGCTTTATCAAAAACATAATTGTTTTTCGTAGAACTAATAAGTTTTATTTCATTAGGTAATTCTAATTTAAAATGTGTAGCAACATTTCGAATAGCTTGTTCTTTACTAACTGTAGGGGTAACAGTGTTGATTTTTTCAGCTATATTTTTCACAAATGAATTCCCAACATAAAAAATTTCATCATTTTTTATTGCAATACTAGAAATTGCGTTAAAAATTTTAATTCCTTCAAATTGTTGCCCGACATAAATATGAGTAATTTGAGTTTTTTTTGTAAGGTATTCACTATCAACATATAAGTTTTTAAGGTCTACTTCTGACAAATCATATTTTGATAATGATAAATGTTTTTTGATTTTGTCTCCATATTTTGTTGATTTTAAATCGTCTTGTGAGTATCCATTGATTATATTAAATAAAAAAAAGAACCCAATAATTAGAGGTAAGTAGTTTTTTTTTGCCATTTTGTTAATTGATTAGTAGGAAATTCATGCAATATATGAAAATATTTTATTTTTTATAATTCAAACAAATGTTAAAATGGTATTCAAACAATTATCTTGATAGAATTTCTCATTTCAAAAACTTATATTTGTTTTGAGAACTTTCAAAAACTAAAAATATAAAATGAAAAACTACATTTTTAAAGGAAGCTTAGGCTTTCTTTTTTTGGCCTCACTATTAAATTCTTGTAAAGCAAAGCAAGAAGCAACTCATGTTGTAGAATCTGTTGAGGTTAAAAAAGAATCGGTTGGTATTAATACTGATTTCATGGATACTTCTGTGAAACCTTCAGACGATTTTTTCCGTTATGTAAACGGAAAATGGTTAGACAATACAGAAATTCCTAGCGATAGAACCCGTTGGGGAAGTTTTGACGAGCTTCGTAAAAATACAGATGAAGACGTAATGGCTATTTTAAAGGATGCGATTAACGACAAGTCTATTGACCCAAATTCAGATCAAGCGAAAGCTATTAATTTGTACAAGTCTATATTAGATACTGTAACTAGAAACAAACAAGGAATTGAACCAATAAAACCTTATTTGGCAAAAATTGACGCTGTAAAATCTTCTAAAGATGTAGCTGCTTTAATTACTGAAATGGAAGCTGACGGAAATGGCGTTGGTTTTTTTGGTAGTTATGTATATACAGACGCTAAAAACAGTAGTAGAAATGTGGTTTACTTAAGCACAGGTAGTTTAGGATTGCCTGATAGAGATTATTATGTTTCTGATGCTCCAGATAATGTTGAAAAACGTCAAAAATACCAAGCACATATAGCAAGAATGCTACAGTTTATTGGTGAAGATGAAAAAACGGCTACTTCAAATGCTGCTAAAATTTTAGCTTTAGAAACTAAGATGTCAACGGCGACTTTAGATAGAGTAGAACGTAGAGATAGAAGAAAAACCTATAATCCAATGACTATTGCTGAATTGCAAAAATTAAGTCCTTCAGTTAATTGGTCTTCTTACTATCAAGGTATTGGTATCGGGAAAATTGATTCTGTAATTGTATCTCAGCCAAAATACATCGAAACGGTTGAATCTATTCTTAAAGAGAGCAAAGTAGATTCTTGGAAAGCCTATATGAAATGGACTGTGTTACGTCAATCTTCAGGATTGTTAACTACTGAAATTGGAAATGCAAATTGGGAATTTTATGGAAAAACGTTAACAGGAGCGGTTAAACAACGCCCAGCGGATGAAAGAGCATTGGCAACTGTAAACGGAACTTTAGGTGAGGCTTTAGGTAAATTGTATGTAGAGAAAAAATTCCCTGCAGAAGCAAAAGCAAAAGCAGAAGCAATGATTGCAAATGTATTTTTAGCTTTTGAAAATCGTATCGATAATTTACCTTGGATGACAAAAGCTACTAAGGAAAATGCAAAATTAAAACTTAGAAAATCAAGAGTTAAAATTGGTTATCCAGATAAATGGAAAGATTATTCTGAATTGGTAATTGCAAGTCCAGAAAATGGAGGAACGTATTTTGAAAACATGAAAAATGCTTCAAAATGGGGAAATAATGAGAACATTAAAAAACTTGGAAAGCCAGTAGACAAAGAAGAGTGGGGAATGTCTCCTCAAACGGTTAATGCTTATTTTAACCCTTCAAATAATGAAATCGTTTTCCCAGCTGCAATTTTACAACCACCTTTTTATGATTATAAAGCAGATGAAGCGGTGAATTATGGTGGAATTGGAGCGGTAATTGGGCACGAAATTTCTCATGGATTTGATGATTCGGGTTCACGTTACGATGCAGACGGTAACCTTGTAAACTGGTGGAGTGATGAAGATTTAACACAATTTACTTCTCTTGGAGGCGCTTTGGCAGATCAATATTCTAACTTACAACCTTTACCAGGAACTTTTGTAGATGGTAAATTTACATTGGGTGAAAATATTGGTGATTTAGGTGGAGTAAACGCTGCTTATGATGGTTTACAAATTTATTTAGCTAAAAACGGAAATCCAGGATTAATTGATGGTTTTACGCCAGAACAACGTTTCTTTATTTCTTGGTCAACTATTTGGAGAAGTAAAATGCGTGATGAAGCAATTAAAAATCAGGTAAAAACTGATCCGCATTCGCCAGGAATGTATCGTGCATATGTTCCCTTACAAAATGTAGATGCTTTTTATAAAGCGTTTAGTATTAAAGAAGGAGATGGAATGTATATTGCTCCAGATAAGAGAGTAAAAATTTGGTAATCCAAATTCTATAATAATTCTAAATCCCAAGTGAAAGCTTGGGATTTTTTATTTCTTTTTAATCGCCTTATTTACCATGAAAAGTCCAGAAAGTGTAATCAATCCGCCAATAATAATTGTAGTGCTTAAGGATTCGTTAAAGAGTAAATAACCAAACAATAAAGCAACCATTGGATTCACATAAGCGTACAAACTACTTATTTCTCTAGGTAAGTGTTCTAAAGAATAGATGAATGCTATAAATGTAAATACCGAACCAAATAGTACTAAATAAATAATTGCCCACCATGAAATAGCTGGAATTTCATTTAACGGCATACTTATTCCTGAAAACTCACAAACAGAAAACATGACCGTACATGAGATGAGCATTTGTAATCCAATATTAAAATAGGGATTAAAATTGGTATTGTTTTCTTTGATATAAATAGTAGATAATGCCCAAGTAAACGTTGCTATGATGGATAAAATAATTCCAAATTGAAATTCTGGATTTAAGAAATCATGTAAATAATCGTAAAAAATTACACAGATTCCAAGAAAACAAATTACCAATCCTAGCGTAGCACGCCAAGAGACTTTTTCGCCTCTAAAAAAACTGATGATTACAATCCAAAGTGGGAAAATTGAACCAATAATTGCTCCTAATCCACTCGATATATATTTTACGCCCCAAGTACTTAAGCCATTACTCAACATAAAGTTTAGAACGCTCAAAATAAGAATGTTTCGCCATTGTCTTTTATTTGGCCAAGGCGCTTTTATAGCTAAGAAATAAATTAAGAAAATCAATCCGCCTAACAATTGTCTAATTGCAACTAATTGAAGTGCTGGCATGTGTTTTACGCCTTCTTTTGAAGCAATCCATGTGGTTCCCCAAAAAAAGCAACACCAAATAAGTGCAAGCACAGGCAAGCCAATTGCGTTTTTCTTTTTAGTTATGTAGTTATGAAAAACGCTATAATATGCCATTTTTTAAATTTGTTTTTGAAAGGTGTAGTTGAGAATTTTTTGCAGTTTTTTACTGCTAATTATTTTGCCTTTAGATTTTGAATCTTTTACAAAAGTAGGGACTTTTAAATTCATTTCTAAAGCTTTTTTGTGATAATAATCTGCTCTTGTAGGATGTTCTGGTGCAACAGCATTAAAGGTTTCATTCCAATCCCAATTGTCAGACTGAGCCTGTCGAAGTCCTTTGTTAATTAACTTTTCAATAATTCCAATGCAATCATCTTGATGAATAAAGTTAATAGGCGCTTCAGGGTTTTCGACATTTTCTCTTCCTGCTAAGAATTGTATTGGATGACGATCTTTACCAATTAATCCACCAAAGCGAATAACTGTAGTTTTAAAATTGGGATTGGATTGTAATAATTGTTCTACTTCAAGTAATTGTTTTCCACCTTCAGAATCTGGGTTTAAAGCTGATTCTTCTGTCACTTCGAGCCCAGTCGAGAAGATTGGCAAATCACCATAAACCGAAGTCGAGCTTATAAAAAGCACTTTTTTAATTGCTGACTTTTCAATTTCGATTATTAAGTTTTTAATTTTAGAAACAAAATTTTCTGATTGAGAACTTCGTAATTTTGGTGGAATATCAATAATTAAAACTTCTGATTCGGTAAGAAAATTGGTTATGTTTCCAATTATTTTATCTTCGTCTAATGCAATTAAATACGGTTGAATTTTGTTTTCTTCTAATACAGTTAGTTTTTCTTCAGAAGTTGTAGAACCTTTAATGGAAAATCCGTTTTCAATTAACTTTTTGGCTAAAGGAAGACCAAGCCAACCACAACCTAATATTGAAATTTCATTCCTTTTCATGTTAGCTTACTTTCTTTACTAACATAAAAAAATCATCTTCTAATTGTCGGTAGCCTTGGTCGTATAAGAAGTAATAAATATTTCCTGTTTTTGTTGTTAACATGCTGGTGAAAAACTCAAAATCGAAACCTTTACTCAATAATTTTGTTTTAGTTGTTTTTGATTTTTCATCAGGATTCAATTCGCAGAGAATTCTATAATTTTTACGCAATTTGTTATTAATGTTACGCATTAAATTATTAGAATCTTTATTCATTTTGTTGTTGTATGCATTTCTGCAACCGTCGCTACAAAACTTTTTATCTTCTCGGCCAATAATTTTATCGCCACATTCTAAACATCCTTTACTCATAATTTTGTCATTACATGAAACGAAAAAATCTCATTCCGTTTGTGTGTTTTTAACCTGTCAGGTTTGTATCTTCTTATTTCTTATAATTAAACTTCATTTCTTTGCCAGTTTCTTCAAAAACTACATAAATATTCATTTCATTATCCGAAACCTTTTCAAATGTAAATTGATTGAAAAACACTTTGTTTTCTTCTACTTTCACGAGCCTAAATTCTTCGCTAATTTCTGGTTTTTCCCAACCTTTTAAATCCGCTCCAAAATGTTTCAATTGCAATAAAAGTGTATTATCTTTTTCTATAATATGGCCTAATTCATAAAAAACAACTTTTCCGTTTTTAACCAATTTAAAGTTAAACATCATTGAGTTACCAATGGGTTTACTCCAGTTTTCTTCACAAATTCCACCTAGAGCTTCACCTATCCAGTTTCCTGAAATCCATGATATATTTTGCAATGTTGCTTTAGGCGAACCTTTTTCATCGTTATAATGTAAAGTGTTTTGAGCAAAACCAAAAGATGCTGTAAGTAATAATAAAAGAATGTAATTTTTCATTATTTTAATTTTTTCAAACTGTATAAATCGTGTCTTCTGTCTTTCATGGTTCTAACGCTTCCATGTTGATGTAACTCTTTTAACAAATTCATGTCGACATCTACAATAAGTGTCATTTCTGTATTTGGAGTTGCCTCTGCTTTTATTCCATTACTTGGAAAGGCAAAATCAGATGGAGTGAAAACAGCTGCTTGTGCATATTGTATGTCCATGTTGTTTACTTTTGGTAAGTTACCTACACATCCTGCAATAGCTACATAACATTCGTTTTCAATAGCTCTTGCTTGTGCACAATGTTTTACACGCGTATATCCGTTTTGAGTGTCTGTTAAGAAAGGTACAAATAAGATATTCATTCCTTCATCGGCCATTAAACGAGATAATTCAGGGAATTCAACATCATAACAAATAACCACGCCAATTTTTCCACAATCGGTATCAAAAGTTTGAATGGTGTCACCACCTGTTATTCCCCAATGGAACGTTTCATTTGGTGTAATATGAATTTTACGATACATTTCACTTGTACCATCTCTTCTACATAAATAGCCTACGTTATAAACGTGACCGTCTTCTAAGTAAGGCATACTTCCTGTAATGATATTTATATTGTAAGAAATTGCAAATTCTTGGAATTTTTTATGCACAGCATCCGTATGTCTTGCTAATCCTTTTATGGCTTCTGCTTCAGATAAATGATTATAATCTGCCATCAAGGGTGCCGTAAATAATTCGGGAAACAAAGCAAAATCACTTCCGTAACCAGAAACAGCATCGATGAAAAATTCAGCTTGTTCAAATAACGCTTGGATATTATTCAAAGTTCTCATTTGCCATTGAATCAATCCTAAACGGACAATACTTTTTTCAGCGTTGATTAGTTTTGGACTATCATCGTAATAAATATTATTCCATTCAAGTAAAACGGCATATTCCATTGATTCTTTATCACCTTCTAAATAATTTTTAAGTACACGAACTTCATGGAAATCATTGCTTAATTGAAACGATAAAACTGGGTCGTAGATCTCTTTTTTCTTTACTTTTTCAATGTATACTTTTGGAGTAATTTCATTTTTAAACTTTCTGTAATTTGGAATTCTGCCTGCGAAGATGATTGATTTTAAATTTAATTGTTCACATAGTTCTTTTCGAACATCGTATAAACGACGTCCTAAACGTAATCCTCTATACTTTGGATTGATAAAAACATCAATTCCGTAAAGGGTTTCTCCGTTTGGGTTATGTGTGGAAAATGTAAAACTATCTGTTATGCCTTTGTACGTTCTTGTTTTAAAAGCGAAATCTTCGGTAACTAAAATAGATAAAGCTGAACCTACAACAACACCGTCTACAACAATTACCAATTGTCCTTCAGGAAATTTTTTTAATAAGAGTTCAATCTGATCTTCTTTCCAAAATGATTCTGCCATTTCTGGATAAGATTCAATCATTGACTTTTTTAATTCTTTATAATCTTCAATTTGTAAGTTTCTTAACTCAACGCTTTTAATGTTTGCTGGCATATGTTTTTTAATTATTTATGCGAATATAATGAAAATATTATCCGTTTACAAATGGTTACAAACATTTACAACCGATATTAATTAGATAAATACCGAATAAACTTTTTTTGTTGCCACATCTTTGCACTGTCGAAATGAAACACTGATAATTGCAACATCAATTACAAGTTAAAAGTTCAATTTTAAAGCAAAAGTTAAGTTTTATTAGACATTAAAAATAATTTTATATAAACCATTTAAATTTACACGCCATGAAAAACAGAGTACAATTAATCGGACACGTAGGACAAGAACCAGAAGTTAAAAACTTAGAAGGAGGAAAAAAATTAGCAAACATTTCTATTGCTACAAATGAAGTCTATTATAAAGACAACGGTGATAAAGTAGAAAAAACAGAATGGCACCGCGTAACAGCTTGGGGAAAAACAGCTGAAATTATTGAAAAGTACGTTACTAAAGGTAAGGAGCTTGCAATTGAAGGTAAGCTAACTACAAGAAGTTATGACGACAAAGAAGGTGTTAAGCGCTACATAACTGAAATTGTTGCCAATGAAGTTTTGCTATTAGGAAAGTAATTAGCAGATGAAAAGAAAAAACCACGCATTTGCGTGGTTTTTTTATTTTAAAATATTTAAAACTTCTTCAATATTATTCAAGGCTATGAAATTTTCATGTTCTATTTCAAAGTCTATTTTTTCATATTCCCAAGTAGTTACATACGGAACGTGAATTCCGTATCCACCTAAATTTATGATTGGTAAAACATCTGACTTTAGAGAATTCCCTATCATTAAAAAATCTTCTGCTTTAATGTCTAAGCGACCCAACATCTTTTCGTAATCTAATTCGGTTTTGTCGCTTAACACTTCAATGTGATGAAAATAATGGCCAATTCCAGAATCGTGTAACTTTCTGTGTTGATCTTTCAAATCGCCTTTTGTAGCCATTACCAATTTATAATTTCCGTGAAGTTCTTGCAATACATTTTCTACATTAGGCATTAATTCTACAGGTTTCTGCAATAAATCTTTACCAATGGTAATGATTTGTTCAATTCCTTTGCCTGAAATATTATTATCGGTAATTTTTAAAGCCGTTTCAATCATAGAAAGCGTAAAGGCTTTAATTCCAAAACCATAAATAGGTAAGTTTTTTACTTGGTGATTTAAAATTAGCCCTAAAATTTCTTGACTAGAAGCAAAATCTTGAAACAGTTTGCAAAAACGTGCTTGCGCTTCATCGAAATAAGGTTCGTTGTGCCAAAGTGTGTCGTCTGCGTCGAAAGCAATAATTTTCGCGTTTTTCATCTTAGCTAATTAAAGCGCCATTCATTACACCTTCAGTATCTGGATTTACGAAAACTAATTTTCCGTCTGGCAAATTAGTCATTAAGATCATTCCAGCGCTTTCTACTCCACGTAACGCTCTTGGCGCTAGGTTTACTAATACTGTAACTCTTTTTCCAATTACTTCTTCCGGAGAAAAATGTTCGGCAATTCCAGAAACTATAGTTCTTACATCTATCCCTGTATCAACTTTTAAAACCAATAGCTTATTTGCTTTAGGCATTTTTTCAGCTTCAAGAATAGTTCCAACACGTAAATCTAATTTTGTAAAATCGTCAAAAGTGGCAGTTTCTTTTTGAGGTTCAGCTGTAGCATTATCCATTTCATTATTTTTTTTAGTAGCTTCTAATTTGTCTATTTGTTTTTGAATTTCTTCATCTTCAATTTTTGAAAACAAAATTTCTGCTTGGCCAATTTTATGATTTGACTCTAATAAATTTGAATTAATTGAAATATCTGACCATTTTATGTCGTTTTCATTTTTATTCAGCATTGTTTTTAATTTACTTGCTGTAAAAGGTAAAAACGGTTCACACAAAACACTTAATGCAGTTGTAATTTGTAAGGCAACATACATTTGTGTTTTTACTCTTTCAGGATTTTCTTTTATTGTAATCCAAGGTTCAGTTTCGGTCAAATATTTATTCCCTAAACGCGCAACATTCATCATTTCACCTAAAGCTTCTCTAAAACGATAGCGCTCAATTGATGAGGCAATAACTTCAGGATATGCTTTTAATTCGGTTAATGTTTGTACATCTAATTCAGTAAACTCATTTGGAGTTGGAACAATTCCGTCATAATATTTATTCGTTAGAACAATAACACGATTTACAAAGTTCCCTAAAATAGAAGCCAATTCGTTATTATTTCTTGCTTGAAAATCTTTCCAAGTAAAATCGTTGTCTTTGCTTTCTGGAGCATTTGCTGTTAAAGCATAACGTAACGCATCTTGTTTGTTTGGAAAATCTTGTAAATATTCGTGTAACCAAACTGCCCAGTTTTTAGAGGTAGAAAGTTTATTTCCTTCTAAATTTAAAAACTCATTCGCTGGCACATTATCGGGTAAAATATAACTTCCTTCTGCTTTTAACATGGCTGGAAAAATTACACAATGAAAAACAATATTGTCTTTACCAATAAAATGAACCAATTTTGTTTCTTCATCTTTCCAATATGGTTCCCATTCTTTTCCTTCTCTTGCAGCCCATTCCTTAGTAGCTGAAATGTATCCAATAGGAGCATCAAACCATACGTATAATTTTTTTCCTTCTGCGCCTTCAACCGGAACGTCAATTCCCCAATCTAAATCACGTGTTACGGCTCTTGGTTCTAAACCGCCATCAACCCATGATTTTACTTGTCCGTAAACATTAGGTTTCCAGTCGTTTTTGTGACCTTCTAAAATCCATTCACGCAAAAAAGAATCGTATCTATTTAAAGGTAAAAACCAATGTTTAGTTGCTTTCATAATTGGAGTTTCACCAGTAATTGTCGATTTCGGATTAATTAAATCGGTAGCGTTTAAAGTAGAACCACATTTTTCACATTGATCGCCATAAGCTTCTGGATTATCGCATTTAGGACAAGTTCCTGTAACAAAACGATCTGCTAAAAATTGGTCAGCTTTTGCATCATACAATTGCTCAGTAACTTCTTCAATAAAGTCGCCGTTGTCATATAATTTTTTAAAAAACTCCTGAGCTGTATCGTGATGGATTTTCGCTGAAGTTCTTGAGTAATTGTCAAATGAAATTCCAAAATCAATAAAAGATTGACGAATAATTCCGTCGTATTTATCAATTACTTGTTGTGGTGTAATACCTTCTTTCTTTGCTTTCATTGAAATAGCAACTCCATGCTCATCGCTTCCGCACATAAAAGCAACATCTTTTCCTTGCATACGAAGGTAACGTGCATATATATCAGAAGGAACATAAACACCTGCTAAATGACCAATGTGAATAGGTCCGTTTGTATAAGGCAAAGCCGCAGTAATTGTATATCTTTTAGGATTTTGAATCATAATACATTGAAATTTGGCACAAAAATAATTCATTAAGCATGAAATGACGAATTTTTGTTTGATTTTGTTTACTTTTGAGATAAAGAAATCTGCTATGTTTAGATTTATTTTTTTGTTTTTACTAATTTCAAACTTTTCTCATTCCCAAAAGAAAATGAAAATTCCTCCTTATTTAAAAAAAGGCGATACCGTCGCCATTGTTTGTACTGCGCGTAAATTTTTCCCAGAAGATGCAATCCCTGCAAAAGAATTACTAGAATCATGGGGTTTAAAAACTAAGCTTGGTAATACTATAGGTTTAGATAGTTGTCAGCTTGGTGGGACAGATGCTCAGCGCGCTGTCGATTTTCAAAACATGATGGATGATGATAATATCAAAGCTATTTGGTGTGCTCGTGGAGGTTATGGAACTGTTCGTATTATTGATATGCTTGATTTTACTAAATTTAAAAAGCATCCAAAATGGATTATGGGTTTTAGTGATGTTACGGTTTTACATAGTCATGCTAACGTTGAGCGCGTGGCAACTTTGCATTCTATAATGCCATTTACAGTTCCAAAAGCACCTGAAGAAGTTAAGGAAACATTGAGAAAAGCACTTTTTGGAGAGCCTATAGAATATGTGATTCCAACAGTTTCTTATAATGTAAAAGGAAAAGCAGCTGGTGAATTAGTTGGAGGGAACTTATCGATACTTTATAGTTTATTTGGCTCAAAATCTTCATTAGATACAAATGGTAAGATTCTTTACATTGAAGATTTAGACGAGTATCTTTATCATGTAGATAGAATGATGCAAAACATGAAGCGTAATGGTTATTTTGAGAATGTAAAAGGACTAATTGTTGGTGGAATGACCGACATGCACGACAACGAAATTCCTTTCGGACAAAATGCGGTTCAAATTATCACGGCAATAGCCTCGCAATACAATATTCCAATTGCATTTGATTTTCCTGCAGGACATATGAAAGATAATCGAACGCTAATTTTAGGAAAGCAAGTTGATTTTGAAGTCAATGATAAAGAAGTTAAATTGAAGTTTAAGTAAGATTGCTTCGTAAACTCGGAATGACATGGCTGAACATAACGATTTAGGAAAGCTTGGCGAAGAATTAGCTGTTGAATTTCTTCAAGAAAATGGATATACTGTTTTAGAGACCAATTGGACTTTTCAAAAGGCAGAAATTGATATTATTGCTCAAAAAGATAATGTTTTAGCAGTTATTGAAGTTAAAACACGTTCGAGTATCGATTTTGGCTTGCCTCAAGATTTCGTAAAACCTAAAAAAATTCAGTTATTAGTAAAGGCTGTTAATGAATATGTGATTTTAAATGATTTAGAGGTTGAGGTTCGGTTTGATATTATCGCTATTTATAAAGAGAATCAAAAATTTAACATTGAACACATAAAAGAAGCCTTTTTTTATTTTTAAGTTATATATGTAACAATTTGTTTTTAGTATATTTGCATAAAATTTTTTGGTATGAAAACAATTTCTTCTGTAGTTGAGAATTACATAAAATCAAAACCATTCCTTTTAAATTCATTAGCTCAAGGAATAATAAACTTAACATCTTTAGCAAGAATAATGGTTCCTGAACTTGAAAAGGAGCTAGGTAAAGATATTAAACAAGGGGCAATTGTTATGTCTTTAAAAAGGCTTTCGGAAGAATTAGATTTTAAAATTAATCGAAAAATTTCTAAAGTTTTAATGAATATTGGTGAAATTACAGTTAGATCATCGCTTTCTGATTTTGCATTTGTAGTGTCGGATACTTTGTTAGAAAATCAAGGGAAATTAATTTCTGAAATTAATAAGCATCAAGATGTTTTTTATACCTCTTCAAGAGGTGTTAATGAGATGAATATTATTATTAGTACTTCTTATTCACACTTAGTCGAAAACTTTTTTAGTCTAGAAAAACAAACCTTACACTTAGAAAATTTATCATCTATAACGGTAAAGTTACCACAAGATAATATTTCTGTACCGGGTGTTTATTATTATATTTTTCAAAAATTAGCTTGGGAAGGAATAGTTATTCATGAAGTTATTTCTACAACTAACGAGTTTACAATAATTGTAAGTGATGAACAAATAGATGTTGCTTTTAAAGTAGTTAAAGATTTAAAAAGTATACAAGAGTAGTAAAAAAAAGCCTATTTTTTTCTACATCAAAAAAAGAAACGTATTTTTACCAATCTTATACTAAAAAATGTAATTTTTAGTTTAAAGAATAAAAACGTTTTAATTTGAAGGCTAATCATCTAAAATACGCATTAACATTAGGTTTAATGCTCTTTATAATTTCTTGCTCTGTTAAGAAAGATAAGTTTATTAATAGGAATGTGCATGCAGTTACTACAGAATATAATGTTCTGTATAACGGTAATTTAGCATTAGATGCGGGTTTAGAAAACTTAAAGACAACTTTTAAAGATAATTTTTGGGAAATTCTTCCAGTGGAAAGAATGCAAGAAAAAGAAGAAAATTTTCTCCCAGGTCAAACTAAAAACCCAAATTTCACGAGGGCTGAGGAGAAAGCAGTCAAAGCCATTCAAAAACATTCAATGAATATTGGTGGGATTGAGAAAAATCCACAAATGGACGAAGCTTATTTACTTTTAGCTAAATCACGTTATTATGAAAATAGATTTATTCCTTCGTTAGAGTCTTTAAATTATATTTTATATAAATATCCTAAAAGCGACAAAATTTATCACGCTAAAGTTTGGCGTGAAAAAGTAAATATTAGACTTGAAAATAATGAAGTTGCTATAAAAAATTTAAAATTATTGCTTGAAAAGAAAGATATTGTAGGTCAAGATTTAGCAGATGCAAATGCAATGTTGAGTCAAGCTTATAGAAATATAGGTTCAAATGATTCAGCGATTGCAACTATTAAAATAGCAAGATTAGAAACTAAAGATAAAGAAGAAAAAGCACGCTATTCATTTATTTTAGGGCAGTTATATGAATCTTTTCAGTATAATGACAGTGCGTTTGTTGCTTTTCAAGAAGTTATCGATATGAATAGAAAGTCTCCAAGAAGATACGTTATTCAGGCTCATGCAAAACAAGCTCAACAGTTTGATTATAAAAAAGGTGACACTCTAGCATTTGTTGAAAAATTCACAAAATTATTAGAAGATAGAGAAAACAGACCTTATCTAGATATTCTAAATCATCAAATGGGAGTTTTTTATGATAAAAACAATAAACCTAAAATTGCTGAAAAGTTTTACAATAAATCGATAAAGGCATTTAGTCAAGATGAATATTTGATTTCATCAAATTATAGAAATATTGGCGAAATTTATTTTAAAGATGCTCAGTATAAAATTGCAGGAAAATATTATGATAGTACTTTGTTGAGATTAAAAGAAGGTACTAGAGAATATCGTAAATATAAAAAGAAAAGGCTTAATCTAGTAGACGTTATTAAATATGAAACTATTGCTCAAGAGAATGATAGTATTTTGAATTTAGTTTCAATGAGTGACTCTCAAAAGACAGATTATTTTCAAAAATATATCGATGAGTTAAAAATTAAAGACGAATTAAGGGCAAAATTAGAAGCTGAAAAAGCTGAAAGGGAAGCAAATATTGCTGCTAATAATGCTATTAAACCAGGTAGTCAGTCTGGAGGGAAGTTTAATCCAAACCCATCATCAATTTCACCTCCACTTGGTAATTCTAGTATGTTGCCACCTGTTTCTTTGGGTAATGAATCTAGTAATTTTTATTTCTATAATCCTGTGACGGTTAGTTATGGTAAGCGAGAGTTTGAAGGTAAATGGGGTAAAAGAGAGTTAAAGAAAAACTGGAGGTTATCTTCTAATAAAGATCTTGATTTTTCTGCAAACAGCATAAGTGAACTTGAAGTTAAAAACGATTCTTTGGTTGCTGAAACAGAAGAAAAATATACGGTTAAGTTTTACACTTCTCAGTTACCTACTTCGCAATTAGTAATAGATAGTTTGGCTACAAATAGAAATTTTGCCTACTATCAATTAGGTGTAATTTATAAGGAAAAGTTTAAGGAATATGAATTGGCTGCTTCAAGGTTAGAACAATTGTTGAAAAACAATCCTGAAGAAAGATTGATACTTCCTGCTAAATATAATTTGTTTAAGATTTATGAAGCTTTAAAATCAAACAAAGCGGAAGTTTATAAAAACCAAATTATTACAGAATATCCTGATAGTCGTTATGCGCAAATTGTTCAAAATCCTTCTATTGAGTTAACGGATAACGAAAGTCCAGATAAAGTATATTACAATTTATATAAATTATTTGAAGACAATGCCGTTAGAGATGCTTCTGAGGAAGTAGACTTAAGAATTGATCAATTTTTTGGAGATGAATCATTACCTAAATTCGAGTTGTTAAAGGCAAATATAAAAGGAAGGCTTGAAGGTTTAGATGCTTATAAAAAAGCTCTAAACTTTGTAGCATTAACTTATCCAGATGAGTTAGAAGGAAAGCAGGCTGAAAGTTTACTGCAAAACGATATTCCTAAGCTTGAAGGTTTTGAATTAGGTAAAGCAGAAGCTACAAGCTGGAAAATTATTTTTATTAAAGATTTTCCATTAAAGGAGGATTCTAAAAAATTATTAGAAAAAATCAATAAGTATATCAAAGACAGAAATAGTGTTTTGCTTAAAGCATCATCAGATCTTTACACAATTGATAAAGATATTATAGTAATTCATGGGTTTAAAAACCAAGAAAATGCTAAATCAGTTTTAAGTGTTTTGCAGGAATTTAAAGATTATAAAATTAAAGATAAGGCCTATATTATTTCTTCTGAAGATTATAAAGTGATTCAGTTTAAAAAGAATATTGATGAATGGTTAGTATTAAATAAACAATAAAACAAAAGACCAACTATATTATGTTTGATAAATCCAAGAAAGATACAAGTCAATTAGGGCAAACAAATAGAATTGTACAAGGAACAGTAATTAAAGGAGATATTACTTCAAAAACTGATTTTAGATTAGATGGTATCTTAATTGGTAATTATAATTCTGCTTCTAAATTAGTTATAGGTCCTACAGGAGAAGTTCAAGGAAATATTAAATGTGTAAATATTGATATTGAAGGAAAATTTTCTGGAAAACTTGAGGTTTCGGAACTTTTAGGGGTAAAATCAACGGCTAAAATTAAAGGAGAAGTGTTTGTAAGTAAACTTTCAGTCGAGCCTGGTGCTATTTTTGAAGCAACTTGCGAAATGAAAAGTAATTTAAAGTCTATTCCTACAAGCAATGACCAATCAGAAAAAACCGCATAATAAATGGATGCAATTAATTAATATTCCTTTTCAAATGGGAGTAATAATTGTTTTTTTTGCTTATTTAGGAAAATGGTTAGATGAAAAATGCTTGACAGATACTGTTTTTACAATAATTTTTACTTTGCTAGGTGTTTTTTTGGCATTATATAATGTGATTAGTCAAGTAAATAAGATGAATAATGATGAATAAAATATTTATTTTATTAAAAAAACTAACGTTAATTGTTTTGCCGCTTTTTTTGCTACATGTTTTAGTTTTTCAACAAGAATTACTAAGTAGTTATCAAGAAAAATTTCGGATTCAAGTTTGGCAACTTTATTTAGTTTCATTATTCTTCTCTGTTTTAAGTATTGTTTTAATGCAAAAAACTTCTGAAAAAAATTTTGAAAGCACTGGTTTTGTGTTTATTGTGGTTTTAACTTTGAAGATGGTGGTTTACTACTTTCTATTCGACTTGATAAGGTTAGGTTCTTTGGAAAGTTCTGTAGAAAAAATAAATTTTGGATTAATAGTAATTTCTTTTTTAATAATTGACATCTTTTTGGCGAGTAAAATTTTAAATAAAAAGTAGCTTTTAAAAGAAAACAAAAAAAATACGTTTTTTTTTATTTTTAAGACTTGGTGTATTAATAAATATTGTACTTTTGCACCAAATTTAGAAACCTAAGAATTTAAGTTTATAATAATTATGGTGATTTTAAGAAAACCACTTAATGTGATAGTAGCCTTCGCTTTTGCGATGTTGCCTTTAGTAGGAATAGCTAATAATCCTTCAGATTCAACAGTTGTTGCTCACTCAGAAGAAGTTGTACATGCAGAAGAAGGGCATCATGAAGCTGAGCCTTTAAGTAAGAAGGATAAAGTTGATGCTTATATTCAACATCACTTGCAGGATTCTCATGATTTTAATTTCTTTTCTGATGAAGCAGAAGGTAAGCATTACGGATTTTCTTTGCCAGTCATTTTATATGACAATGGTTTGCAAATATTTTCATCTTCAAAGTTACATCATGGTGAAGCTGTTGCTGAACATAATGGTAATTTTTATAAATTATACCACAGTAAAATTTATAAAACTGATGCTGAAGGTACAATAAGTTATGATGAGCATCATCATCCTACAAATGTTAAACCGTTAGATTTTTCTATTACGAAAAATGTAGTTTCGATGTTGTTTACGTCTGCATTGTTGTTGTTAATGTTTGTTGGTTTGGCAAAATCTTATAAGAAAGGCGCGATTCCTACTGGTTTTGGAAGGGTTTTAGAGCCGCTAATTATTTTTATTAGAGACGAAATTGCAATTCCAAATATTGGAGAGAAAAAATATAGAAAATTTATGGGTTACTTATTAACTGTGTTTTTCTTTATTTGGTTGTTAAATTTATTAGGGATGACACCTCTTGGGATTAATGTAACTGGAAATATAGCTGTAACGGTTTGTTTGGCTTTATTCACTTTTGTTATTACTCAGGTTAGTGCTAATAAAGATTATTGGAAACATATTTTTTGGATGCCAGGTGTTCCTGTTCCAATGAAAATAATATTAATGCCTATTGAATTGTTAGGTACATTAACAAAGCCATTTGCATTATTAATACGTTTATTTGCTAATATTACTGCAGGTCACGTTGTAATTATGAGTTTAATTGCAATGATATTTGTGGGTAAAAATTTAGCAGCAGATTTGCCTATATCGCTTGGGTTAACATTGTTTATTTCTGTTATTGAGGTTTTAGTAGCTTTCTTGCAGGCTTTTATTTTTACAATGTTGTCTTCGTTGTTTATTGGAATGGCGGTACAAGATCATCATCATGATGAGCACCATAGTGAAGATATGCATGGTGATCATGATAATGCAATAGTTTAATTTAGAATTTTTTGTTTAATTATATAAATCAATTATTATGTACAATTTAATTGGAGCTGGATTAGTAGTAATCGGAGCGGGTTTAGGTTTAGGTAAAATCGGTGGATCTGCAATGGATGCTATCGCTCGTCAGCCAGAAGCTGCTGGTAAAATTCAAACTGCGATGATTATTATCGCTGCTTTATTAGAAGGATTAGCATTTGCTGCTTTAATCTTAGGAAAATAATAAAGAATGAAAAAAACAAATCCTGTAACGGTTGGTTACAGGTTTTGTTTTATTTTTGAAACAAAATTTAAAACGATATATTTTAGAATATGGAAAAGTTAATTAACGATTTTTCATTTGGTTTGTTTTTTTGGCAATTGACTATTTTAGTTGTGTTAATTGGTTTAATGGTTAAATTTGCATGGAAACCTATTATGGAGGCTATTACAGCTCGTGAAGAAGGTATTTCAAATGCATTGTTAGCTGCAGAAAATGCTAAAAAAGACATGCAAAATCTTAAAGCAGATAACGAAAAGTTATTGGCTGAAGCTAGAGCTGAAAGAGACACAATGATAAAAGAAGCTCGTGAGATTAAAGATAAAATGATTGCAGATGCTAAAGAAGAAGCACAAGTACAAGGAGAAAAAATGATTTCTCAAGCGAAAGCTTCTATCGAATCTGAAAAGAATGCTGCAATGGCTGAAATTAAGAATCAAGTGTCTTCTCTTTCAATAGAAATTGCAGAAAAAATATTAAAAGAAGAATTAACTAGCACAGAAGCTCAGTCAAAACTGGTTGAGAAAATGTTAGGTGAAGCAAAACTAAACTAAAGCATTATGGCAGGAACTAGAGCGGCTATTCGATATGCTAAGGCTATTCTTGATATTGCAAAAGCAAGTAATAACACAGTAAGTGTTAATAACGACATGTTGTCAATTGGAGCATCGGTAAAAGAAAGTAAAGAATTAAAAGATTTTTTGTTAAATCCTACTGTTGTTGCTAATGTTAAGCTTAATGCGTTATTGGAGGTTTTTGCTTCAGCTCAAAACGAAACAAAAAGCTTATTTCAATTGCTTTTAGAAAATAAAAGATTTGAAATTTTACATGCTATTGCTTCAGAATATAATAAATTGTTTGATGAATTGAATGGAGTTGAAACTGCAATAGTTACTACTGCATTTCCTATAACATCAGATTTAGAAAATAGAGTTTTAGCTAAAATTAAAGATTTTTCTGATAAAAGTATTACTGTTCAAAATATTGTTGATCCGTCAATTATAGGGGGATTTATATTGAGAATTGGAGATAAACAATTCAATGCATCTGTAGCTAGTAAATTACAGGCGTTAAAACAAGAATTTAGTAATTAGTATTAATTATGAGACAGTTAGTATTAATAGTGTTTTTGTTTTTTAGCTTTTTGAGTTTTGCCCAAAAATTTAAATACAAAAATCAAGAGGTTTTAGTTGACGGTAATGTTTGGTTAAAATATGACGGTTGCGGAGGCTTTAATACTTTTTGTTCATTAACAAATACAACCAATGGAGATGAAATTTTATTTATAAAAATTATCCGTGTTTCTGGTGCTGAACCAAGAACATCATCAAACACAAGTGGTGATTTAGTATATTGTGAAGTTTCTTTTCTAGGGTTGGGCAAAAAAATTGAGTTGCAAAAAACTTATAAATCTATAGTTGAATTACTTTATAAATCTAAAGTAGTAAATGATGATCAAACATTAAATGAGGATAAAGTTAATTTACTTATTGAAAAGTATGGTACTGAGTTTTCAGATAGATTAAATAAATCTAATAATGGTCAAACCATTATAATAAATAATAATCAAGAGCCAAAAAGATCTGGCGTTAATATTAATATCGGAGGATAATAATTATATATAATTATGGCGGAAATTAAACCTGCTGAAATTTCAGCAATATTAAAGAAACAATTATCAGGTTTTCAATCTGGTACATCATTAGAAGAAGTAGGAACTGTACTTCAAGTTGGAGATGGTATCGCACGTGTTTACGGATTATCTAACGCTCAATATGGTGAGTTAGTTCAATTCGAAAATGGGTTAGAAGCTATCGTTCTTAACTTAGAGGAAGACAATGTTGGTGTTGTATTATTAGGTCCTTCTACAGGTATTAGAGAAGGTTCTACTGTAAAAAGAACACAACGTATTGCTTCTCTTAAAGTTGGTGAACAAGTTGTTGGTCGTGTTTTAGATACATTAGGTAATCCTATTGATGGTAAAGGACCAATTGGTGGTGATTTATATGAAATGCCATTAGAAAGAAAAGCTCCTGGAGTTATCTTCCGTCAACCAGTAACAGAACCATTACAAACAGGAATTAAAGCAATTGATGCTATGATTCCAGTTGGTAGAGGACAACGTGAGTTGGTAATTGGTGACCGTCAAACAGGTAAAACTACTGTTTGTATTGACACAATTTTGAATCAAAAAGAATTTTACGATGCTGGTAAACCAGTATTTTGTATATATGTTGCAGTAGGGCAAAAGGCGTCAACAGTTGCTGCAATTGCTAAAACATTAGAAGAAAAAGGAGCAATGGCTTATACAGTTATTGTTGCTGCAAATGCATCTGATCCTGCAGCAATGCAAGTTTATGCTCCATTTGCTGGTGCTTCTATTGGGGAGTATTTCCGTGATACAGGTCGTCCTGCATTAATTATTTATGATGATTTATCTAAGCAAGCAGTTGCTTATCGTGAAGTGTCATTGTTGTTAAGAAGACCACCAGGTCGTGAAGCATATCCAGGGGATGTTTTCTATCTTCACTCAAGATTATTAGAGAGAGCAGCAAAAGTTATTGCGGATGATGATATTGCTAAAGAAATGAATGATTTACCAGATTCTTTACGTCCAATCGTTAAAGGAGGAGGTTCATTAACAGCTTTGCCAATTATTGAAACTCAGGCTGGTGACGTTTCTGCATATATTCCAACAAACGTAATTTCGATTACTGATGGTCAAATATTCTTAGATGGTGATTTATTTAATTCAGGTGTACGTCCCGCAATTAACGTTGGTATTTCAGTATCTCGAGTTGGAGGTAATGCGCAAATTAAATCAATGAAAAAAGTAGCCGGTACTTTAAAATTAGACCAAGCTCAATACCGTGAATTAGAAGCGTTTGCTAAATTTGGTTCAGATTTAGATGCAGTTACTATGAACGTAATTGAAAAAGGAAAACGTAACGTTGAAATTTTAAAACAAGCTGTAAATGATCCTTATACAGTAGAAGATCAGGTTGCAATTATCTATGCGGGTTCTAAAAACTTGTTAAGAAATGTTCCTGTAACTAGTGTTAAAGAATTTGAGAGAGATTTCATTGATTATTTAAATGCTAAACATAGAGATACTTTAGACGGATTAAAAGCAGGTAAATTCACAGACGAAATTACTGATGTTTTAGAAAAAGCAGCTAAAGAGGTTTCTGCAAAATATTAATTCTAAGTAGCTAGTAATTAGTGAATGCTAATTGCTAATTACTAGCTACTAATTACTCATATAAAATGGCAAATTTAAAGGAAATTAGAAATAGAATTGGTTCCGTTTCATCTACGATGCAAATTACATCGGCAATGAAAATGGTTTCTGCTGCTAAGCTTAAAAAAGCGCAAGACGCTATTACAGCAATGCGACCTTATGCCGAAAAATTAACCGAACTTCTACAAAACTTAAGCGCTACCTTAGATGGTAATACTGGTGGTGCTTTCGCAGAACAAAGAGAGGTTAATAAAGTTTTGATTGTTGCTATTACTTCTAATAGAGGTTTATGTGGTGCTTTTAATACAAATGTAATCAAAGAAGTTAGAAGTTTATCTGGTTCTTATTCTGGAAAACAAGTTGATGTTTTTGCTATTGGTAAAAAAGGAAATGATGTTTTAAAGAAATCTAATACAGTTATAGATAATAAAAATTCAATTTTTGATGATTTAACATTTGAAAATGTATCTGATATTGCTCAACTTTTAATGGATAAGTTTGTTGCAGGTGAATACGATAAAATTCATATTGTTTACAATCATTTTAAAAACGCAGCAACTCAAATTGTTAAAATAGAACAGTTTTTACCTTTAGCTCCTATTACAGGAGGTGAAGTTGTTTCATCCGATTATATTTTCGAACCTTCGAAAGAAGAAATTGTGTTGACTTTAATACCAAAGTCTTTAAAAACACAATTGTATAAAGGAATTCGTGACTCTTTTGCTTCAGAACATGGTGCTCGTATGACTGCTATGCACAAAGCAACTGATAATGCAACAGAATTAAGAAATCAATTGAAGTTAACATATAACAAAGCGCGTCAAGCTGCAATTACTGGAGAAATCTTAGAAATTGTTGGTGGTGCTGAAGCATTGAACAATTAAACGTAGCGAAGCGGAGTTAAATTAATAATTCGAAGCATTGAACAATTAAACGTAGCGAAGCGGAGTTAAATTAATAATTCGAAGCATTGAACAATTAAACGTAGCGAAGCGGAGTTAAATTAATAATTCGAAGCATTGAACAATTAAACGTAGCGAAGCGGAGTTAAATTAATAATTCGAAGCATTGAACAATTAAACGTAGCGAAGCGGAGTTGAATTAATAATTCGAAGCATTGAACAATTAGACGAAGCATTTGCTTAGTCGTATTTACAAAAAAGAGCCAAACTTTAGTTTGGCTCTTTTTTTGTTATATAATTTGTACATTTAACTAAAATATTTTTATGATGATAGTTTCTAAATTAATTACATTTTTTCTTAGTATTGTTTTGCTTTCATGTGGAATTTCAAAAACAAATATTCAAAAATTAGAAGGTCAAACTCAAATAAAAGAAGTTTATTCTCAAGCATGGGTTGCAGGAGTAAGAGGTGGTGGAGCCGGAATAAATGTTTTTGTTAATCTGAATTCGCCATTTGAAAAAGGGTTGGTTTTAGAAAAAATTCAATTTAAAAACTATGAAGCTACTTTTGAAAAAACAAATGAGTTAAGTTATATAGCTAGAATAGATACAGGTCAAAATCAATTAAAAGGAATAAATATTGAAGCTACAGATGTCGAAGAAGAAACAGTTGTTCATGAGTCTAAAGTTAGCTTAAAGGAGAATCAAGCAATTTTATTTTTTACCAAAGAAGGTAAAATGTATTCTAAAATTATAGAAAATGTAGAAGAAAGAGAAATGATTGCCTATCCTTCTGTGAGAAAACCTACAGAATAACTATTTTTGTTCCTTAAATAAAGAAACTTTGAGTTTATATAAATCTCTTTTTAAGCAAACGGCAATCTATGGTTTAGCAACTGTCATTCCAAGATTAATTAGCTTCTTATTAAACCCGCTTTACGTTTATTATCTAACAGATATGAATAAAATGGGCGAGGTTTCTGTTATTTTCTCTTATTTGGTTTTTTTCAACGTTGTACTTTCTTACGGAATGGAAACTGCTTTTTTTCGTTTCTATAATTCAGAAGATAAAAAAGAAAAAGTAATTAATACTTCGATGATTTCTTTATTGACTTCAACACTTCTTTTTTTCGGAATTTCAATATTTTTTAAAGACGATATTGCCAATTGGTCAAACAAAAATGTAGATTATATTTTCTACACTATTTTAATTTTGACTTTAGATGCTTTAGTAATCATTCCTTTTTCAAAATTAAGAGCCGAAGGAAGACCAATAAAATATGCAGTTATTAAAATTGGTAACGTAGTAATTAATTTGTCGTTAAGTATTTTCTTTTTGGTTTTTTTGCCAAAATGGGCTCAAAACAGTTCTTTGTTAGAAGGTATTTACTTCGAAAATTTCCAAATTGGTTACATATTTGTTTCCAATGTAATAGCAAGTTTATTTACTTTATTAATGCTGCTTCCTGATTATTTTAAATTGAAGTGGCAATTTGATGTGGTGCTTTGGAAAAAAATGATGCATTACGGTTTCCCAATTTTAATTGCTGGAATCGCATTTGCAATCAATGAACATTTTGATAAAATTCTTTTAGAATGGATGCATGTCGATTTAGCACATATTGGCGCTTATTCTGCTTGTTATAAAATTGGAATGTTTATGGTTTTGTTTAGAACCGCCTATACTTTAGGAATTGAACCTTTCTTTTTCAGTCATGCAAAAAATGAAAATGCACCACAAACGTATGCCGAAATCACAAAATACTTTGTCATATTTGGTTCGTTTATGTCACTCGGAATAATAGTTTTTGCTGATGTTTTAAAAGTTTTTTTAGTTCCTAGAGAAGAATATTGGATTGCAATGAATATTGTGCCTTTAATTGTAATTGCTAATTTTTTCTTAGGTATTTATACCAATCTTTCAGTTTGGTATAAATTAATCGACAAAACTAAAATCGGCGCATATATTTCAATTGTAGGCGCTTTAGTAACATTATTATTCAACTTTGTTCTGATTCCCTATATAGGTTTTATGGGTTCTGCAATTGCAACTATTTTTGCATATGGAGCAATGATGTTGATTTCATATAAGCTAGGACAAAAAAGCTATCCAATTCCTTATGATAAAAAGAAAATTGGTTTCTATTTGGGGCTTTCGGTTATATTAAGTCTGTTTTCTTTTTACATTCCTATTTTAAGAGAAACCTATGTTTTTGGAATAGCTAGTTTATTAATTTTTGTTTACTTTGTATATCGAAATGAGCAAGACCTTTTTTCAAAATTTTTAAATCGAAAATAATGCAAATTAAAATAATAAATAAATCATCACACGAATTACCAAACTACGAAACAATCGCTTCAGCTGGAATGGATTTGCGTGCAAATATTACTGAATCAATCGTATTAAATCCATTAGGAAGAACAATAGTTAAAACCGGAATTTTCATTGAATTACCAATTGGCTTTGAAGCTCAAGTTCGCCCTAGAAGTGGTTTGGCCGCAAAAAATGGAATTACGGTTTTAAATTCTCCAGGAACAGTCGACGCTGATTATCGTGGTGAAATTGGTGTAATTTTAGTAAACCTTTCCAATGAAGATTTTACCATTGAAAACGGAGAAAGAATTGCTCAATTAGTAATTGCAAAACACGAACGCGCTGAATGGATTCATGTAGAGGAGTTGTCTGAAACTTCACGTGGAGAAGGTGGTTTTGGAAGTACAGGGGTGAAGTAAAGTTCCTGCGAAGACAGGAATCTAGTGAATTGAAAACTAATCATTAGTTTTACACTTGGGTTACCTAAATCGATTATTACTAAGGCAGGAATATAAAACATAATAAAATGAAATTATGGTATATTTATATAATGACAAACAAGTGTCAAGGCCTTATTTATATTGGAGTTACCGATAATTTGCATGAACGTGTTAAAGAACATAAATTGAAAATTTATCCAAATTCATTTACGGCTAAATATAATTGTGATAAATTAATCTATTTTGAAGAATGGCAAGATGGTTTTGAAGCTTCAAAACGCGAAAGGCAATTGAAAAAATGGAAAAGAGATTGGAAAATTAAATTAATTGAAGATATGAACCCATCGTGGATGGATATTAGTATAAATTGGAATTTCAATTTCAATATAATAAGAAAATAAAGTTTAACTAAAAAGATACCCGCCTTCGCGGGCATGATTATGAAAATAATAGTACCTATGGCAGGTCGTGGCTCACGTCTTCGTCCACATACATTAACAATACCCAAACCATTAATTCCGGTTGCGGGAAAACCAATTGTTCACAGATTAGTAGAGGATATAGCTGGAGTTCTAAATCAAGAAATTGATGAAGTAGCTTTTATTATTCACGAAAGTTTTGGTAATCAAGTAGAAGCTGATTTAATTGCTATTGCAGAAAAATTAGGCGCAAAAGGAACCATTTATTATCAAAATGAAGCTCTCGGAACTGGTCATGCAATTATGTGTGCCAAAGATTCTTTAAGCGGACCAGCGGTTATTGCTTATGCAGATACTTTAATTCGTGCGGATTTCGATTTAGATACATCTGCCGATAGTGTAATTTGGGTAAAACAAGTAGAAAAACCAGAAGCTTTTGGTGTAGTGAATTTAAATTCGAACGGAGAAATAATTGAATTGGTTGAGAAGCCTCAAGAGTTTGTTTCAGATTTAGCAGTTATTGGAATTTACTTTTTTAAAGATGTTGCTGTTCTAAAAAACGAATTACAATTGGTAATTGATAATAATATTATTCATGGTGGTGAATACCAAATTAACGATGGTATTAAGCAAATGATGGAAAAAGGCATGAAATTTGTTCCAGGTCAAGTAGACGAATGGATGGATTGCGGAAATAAAGATGTTACAGTGGATACCAATTCTAGAATGTTGCATTTTTTACATAATGATGCTGAAGAAACTATGATTGCTGAAACAGTTAGAATTGAAAATTCAACAATTATTCCTCCATGTTATATTGGAGAAAATGTGGTTTTAATAAATTCTATTGTTGGACCAAATGTTTCATTAGGTAACTCAACACATTTAACAAATACTAAAATACAAAACAGTTTAGTACAAACACACGTGCACATTAGAAACGCAAAATTAGATAACGCAATGATTGGTAATCATGCCACTTTTGATGGCGATTTTAAAAGCATAAGTATTGGCGATTATTCCGTTTTAGAATAAATAATTTGAAAAACTATAAAGCAATAGCATTTTTATTCTTGTTGGTTACTTTTGGTAATCAACAAGTTTTTTATGGACAAATTAATCCAGACGATATTGCTCTTGTAGAAAATGAAGTTGAAAATAATTTTTATGAAGCATTAAAACAACGCGGAATTGAAAATTATGATAAAGCAATTATTGCCATTCAAAAATGTATCGAAAAAGACAATTCAAATCCTGTTTTTTATCATGAATTAGGTAAAAATTATTTAGATTTAAAACAATATGTAGAAGCTGAAATGGCTTTTAAAAAAGCTGTTGAATTAAACCCAAATGAACGTTGGTACTTAAATGGTTTGTATGATGTGTATTACCAAACTAAAGATTTTCAAAAATCTATTCCGGTGGTTCAAAAATTAATTGTATTCGATCCAAATATGAATGAAGATTTGGTTTCGCTTTACATGTACACTAATCAGCATGATAAAGCGTTGAATTTATTAAAGGAAATGGAAAGCACTTCGGTTTTGAGTCAGTCTATGGAATATTATAAGTTAAAAATTCAAACTTCAAATGCTTATTCAAAACCTGAAGTAGGGGAATTAGAAAATTTAATTCGAAAAAATCCAAAAGTAGAACAACATTATATTGACTTAATGATGCTATATTCTACAAGTAATCAAGAAGAAAAAGCTTTTGAAGTTGCTAAAGAATTGGCAAAAGAAATTCCAAATTCCGATTGGGCACATGTAAGTTTGTTTAAATTTTATTTGGTTAATAATGAAATTGATAATGCTAAAAAATCAATGTTTAAGATTTTTAAGAATAATAGCATTGATAGAAGAATTAAACATCGTATTTTAAATGAATTTTTAATTATTACAGTTGGAACAAATGAATATGATAAAGATTTAGAAACTGCAGTTGATTATTTTGCAAATGACAATGAAATTAATGTGTCAAAAGAAATTGGAAAGTTCTTTTACAACAAAAAAGAATATGCAAAAACCGAGTTTTATCTAAAAAAAGGAATCCAAAAAGAACCAAATGATATAGAAACGGTTTTGCTTCTGTTAGATGTTGAAAGTGTTATAGAAAAATTTGAAGAAGTTAAAAAAATAGCAACAAATTATATCGATTTGTATCCTACATTTGCCAAATTGTATTTTTATGCCGGTTTAGCGAATTATAAATTAAAGAAATCTAAAGAAGCAATTGATCAATTGGAAACGGGTTTAGAGTTTATTGTAGAAGATTTGCCTTTAGAAAATCAATTTTACTTGCTTTTGTCAGAAACATATAAACAGAATAACAATACAACAAAAGAAAAAATGTACCGTTCTAAGTCGGAACTTATTCAAAAGAAACTTAAATAATGAAAAAAATAATTATTGTTTTTATTGGGCTAACACTTTTAGTCTCTTGTAAAGCAAAAAAATCTGTTTTGGAATCAGCTGCAAACGAATCATTAGCTGCTGCAAAAATTATTGATGGTCATTACGAAAATAAAAAGGAGTTTTCAACTTTAAATATTAGAGCAAACGCAAAATATAAAGATGATAAACAATCTCATTCTGTAACGGCTGATATTCGTATTAAGAAAAATGAAATAATTTGGATTAATGTGAAACTATTAGGGTTTCCTGTAGCCAAAGCATTAATTACACCAAATAAAGTAAGTTATTATGAGAAAATAAATGGTACTTATTTTGAAGGAGATTTTAGTTTATTGAGCAATTGGTTAGGAACCGAACTCGATTTTGATAAAGTTCAAAACTTGTTAATTGGTAATGCAATTGACGACTTAACTAAAGCTAAATATGTTGCCAAAATTGAAGATGAACTGTATCAATTAACAGAGAAAAATAAAAGTAACACCTCTAAGGTTTTTGATTTTGAAGGCGGAAATTTTCTCTTAAAAAAAGAAACAATTTTTCAAGAGAAAGAAAATAGAAAATTAGAAATTTATTATCCTTCACATAAAAAACAAAATAATGTATTTTTGCCAAACGAAATTAAAATAAAGGCAGAACAAAAAGAAACAATTTTCATCGATTTGGAATATAAAAATATAATTTTTAATGAAAATTTAAGTTATCCTTTTTCAATACCAAGTAGTTACGATCAAGTTAAGGTTAACTAACAATTTCAAAACAATAGTATCTTTGTAAAAAAAAATAAAATGAAGCAATTTCAATTATACATACTTTTTTTCTTTTGTTTTTCTTTAGGGTTTTCTCAAACTCAACAAGAAAAATTAGAAGCGCGAAAAGAGCAAATTCAGAAAGAAATTTCTGCTTTTAAAAGTTTGTTGCAAACAGAAAAGAAGAAAGAACGTTCAGTGTTAAGTGAAATTGCAGCTCAAAAAGCCCGCATTAGATTAAGTGAGCGATTAATTAGTACAACAGCTAAACAAAAACGTTTGTTAGACGACAATATCTATTTAAATCAATTGGAAATCAATAAATTGAATAGAGAGTTGAAAGTACTAAAAGAAGATTATGCTAAAATGATTGTAAAATCATATAAAAGTCGAAATGACCAAAGTAGAATTATGTTTATACTTTCTTCTCAGAATTTTCTTCAGGCTTACAAGCGTATTCAATATATGAAACAATATGCAGGTTTTAGAAAAATGCAAGGAGATGAAATTCAAGAAAAACAAGATAAGCTTGCAGTTGCAGTTGTTAAACTTGAGAAAGACAAAAAGAATAAAGAAAAAGTTCTTGCTGAAAATGAAGCTGAAAAAAAAATATTAGAAGAAAAGAAAAAAGAACAAGAACAGTTAGCGAAAATTATTCAAAAAGATAAAAAAAAATATGCTGCGGATATTGATAAAAAACAAAAAGAAGCAAGAGATATTGATAAGCAGATTAAAAAAATAATTGCTGATGAAATTGCTGCAGCTAATAAAAGAAATGCTGCAAAATCGGGGACAAAAACTTCTACAGCATCAGTCTCTAAATTTGATTTAACTCCTGAAGGAAAAATTGTTTCAGATAACTTTAAACTAAATAAAGGGAAATTACCTTGGCCTGTTGATAATGGTTATGTGCAATTGCGTTATGGTGATCAACCACACCCAGTACATAAAAATCTTACTGTGCATAATAGTGGGGTAGAAATAGCTACAAAACCAGGCTCAAATGCTAGAGCTATTTTTGGTGGAGAAGTATTACAAGTTCAAGTTATTTCTGCTAACAACAAAGCTGTTTATGTTCAGCATGGAGATTTTATTACAGTTTATTTAAACTTAAGTTCTGTAAACGTAAGTAAAGGGGATAAAGTTTCAGTAAAACAAATTTTAGGAAAAATTCATACTGATTCATCTGGTAATGCAGTAATTAAGTTTTTGGTTTTGCAAAACACAACTTATTTAAATCCAGAACAGTGGATGTCTAATATGTAATTTAACAAAAAATACATATTTTCCATAAATACAAATTACTTACTTGGCTTATCTTTACGATGGTTAATAGTAGTAATTTTTTCTAATCAAAAAATTTACACAAAAATCCGGAGTGGGGACTTCGGATTTTTTATTTTAACAAAATATACATAAAAAATATAAACAGTAAATTTATTGTTTAAGTATTTTTATAACGGTTAATAGTGGTAATTTTTTCTAATCAAATAGAAAATGTAAACATCCTAAGTACTTCACTTAGGATGTTTTTTATATTTTATTGAAAAGCTCTAAAGCTTTAGTAATACTTTTTACATTGTCAAATGTGATTAATAAACGTAATCCATTTTTGGTTTGCTTCTCTTTAATTTTGCAAAGATTTCCATTTTGTTGTGCAAATTGCATTACTTTCATGAACTTGTTAGATTGATAATATTTGCTTTGTTGATCGCTTATGAAATAACCAATAAGTTTGCCTTGTTTCATTAATAATTTTTCAATTCCTATAGAAGTTGCTTTCCATTTTATTCGTAAACTATTTAATAATGCAATTGCAGGTTTTGGAAGCGCACCAAATCGATCAATTAATTTTTGTTCGAAAAGCAATAAATCTTCCTCTTTTTTAATTAAGCCTAACTCGTTATATAAACTTAATCGTTCAGTAACACTGTTTATATATTCATCAGGAAACAATAATTCGAAGTCTGTGTCAATTAAAATATCTTTTACGTATTCTTTAGTCTCAATATTATTTTCTTCTTCGTAAAGGTCTTTAAATTCGTTTTCTTTCAATTCGTCAATTGCCTCGTTCATTATTTTTTGGTAGGTATCAAAACCAATTTCATTAATGAAACCACTTTGTTCACCGCCTAATAAATCTCCAGCACCACGAATTTCTAAATCTTTCATGGCAATATTAAATCCGCTTCCCAATTCGCTAAATTGTTCCAATGCATTGATGCGTTTTCGTGCATCTTCAGTCATTACAGTATCTGGTGGAGTAATAAAGTAACAAAATGCTTTTTTATTGCTTCGCCCTACACGACCACGCATTTGATGTAAATCAGATAATCCGAAATTATTGGCATTATTAATAAAAATAGTATTCGCATTTGGAACATCTAATCCACTTTCAATAATCGTTGTTGCTACTAAAACATCAAATTCACCTTCAATAAAAGCAAGCATTAATTCTTCTAGTTTTTTACCGTCCATTTGTCCGTGACCAATTCCCACTTTTGCATCGGGAACTAATCGTTGAATCATTCCAGCAACTTCTTTGATGTTTTCAATGCGATTATTAATAAAAAATACTTGTCCGCCACGTTCAATTTCATATGAAATAGCATCTCTAATTACTTCTTCGTTAAAACGCACCACATTTGTTTCAATAGGATGTCTATTAGGCGGTGGAGTAGTAATTACCGATAAATCTCTAGCTGCCATCAGCGAAAATTGTAACGTTCTTGGAATTGGAGTTGCAGTAAGTGTAAGCGTATCTACATTTGCAGCAATAGTTTTTAATTTATCTTTTACGTTTACTCCAAATTTTTGCTCTTCATCAACAATCAACAACCCTAAATCTTTAAATTGTACATTTTTGTTTACCAATTGATGTGTTCCAATGATAATGTCAACTTTTCCTTCACCAAGTGCTTTTAAAGTTTCTGCTTTTTGCTTGGCTGTTCTAAATCTATTCAAATAATTTATGGTAACCGGCATGTCTTTTAAACGCTCGGAAAATGTTCTGTAATGTTGATAAGCAAGAATGGTGGTGGGAACTAAAACGGCAACTTGCTTTCCATTGTCAACCGCTTTAAATGCTGCACGAATGGCAATTTCTGTTTTTCCAAAACCAACATCTCCGCAAACCAATCGATCCATTGGCCTGTCGTTTTCCATATCCATTTTTACATCATTTGTCGATGTAATTTGATCTGGTGTATCTTCATAAATAAACGAACTTTCTAGTTCTTTTTGCAAATAACTATCGGGCGCGCAAGCAAAACCTTTGTCTAACCTTCTTTTTGCATACAATTGAATTAAATTGAAAGCTATATGCTTAACTCGTGCTTTTGTTTTTTGTTTTAACGCTTTCCAAGCGTTGCTTCCTAATTTGTATATTTTAGGAGGTGCACCATCTTTACCGTTGTATTTTGAAATTTTATGTAACGAATGAATACTTACATAAACAATGTCATTATCAGCATAGGCCAACTTAATGGCTTCTTGTGTTTTTCCTTCGACCTGAATTTTTTGTAAACCTCCAAATTTTCCAATTCCGTGGTCAATATGCGTAACATAATCCCCAACAGATAAAGAGGTAAGCTCTTTTAAGGTGATGGTTTGTTTTTTAGAAGAGCTGTTTTTAATGGTGAATTTATGATAGCGCTCAAAAATTTGATGATCTGTATAACAAGCAATTTGATTTTCTATATCTATAAATCCTTGATATAATGGAAAAACTAATGTTTTGTATTGTTTGCGAATGCTTTCGTGGTTTTCTTCGTCTATGCTTTGAAAAATATCATGAAAACGTTTAGACTGACTTTCGTTTGAACATAAAATATAATTTGAAATACCATTGTCATGGTTCTCACTTAAATTGGCTAGTAATAAATCAAATTGTTTATTGAAAGAAGGTTGAGGTTGAATATGAAATTCAAAACTTTTATCTACTTTAAAAATCGACTTGTTGTTTAATTCCACAATTGGAAAGTCGATTACTTTTTTTAAAAACGTTTTTTCGTTTACAAATAATTCTTCCGGATTGGCTTGTTTTATTTCGCCAGTTAATTTTGAGTAAGCTTCATCTGCTTTACCAAATAAAGTGTTTAATTTTTGACCAATTTGCTCGGTATTTTGAATAAAAACAGCGGTTTTTTCGTTGATGTAGTTTAAAAAGCTTTCGCGATTTTCTTGAAGCATTTTATTTTCTACATTCGGAATAATTGAAATTTTCTTGAGCTTTTCTTTTGAAAGTTGGGTTTCAACATCAAAACTTCTAATGCTGTCTACTTCGTTGCCAAAAAACTCAATTCTATACGGTTCGTCATTTGAAAATGAAAACACATCAATAATTCCACCACGAACAGAAAATTCGCCGGGTTCAACAACAAAGTCAACACGTTTAAAATTGTATTCAAATAGTGTTTCGTTGATAAAATCAATTGATAAGTTATCGTTTACGGCAAGTTTTAAAGTGTTTTTATCTAATTCTTTTCGAGTAACTACTTTTTCAAATAAAGCTTCTGGATATGAAACAATAATAGCTGGTTTTTTACGAGAATTAATTCGGTTTAAAACTTCAGCTCTTAATAAAACATTTGCATTGTCTGTTTCTTCAATTTGATAAGGTCTTCTGTAAGAACCAGGATAAAATAAAACATCTTCACCGTTAAGAAGTTGCTCTAAGTCGTTTAAATAATAAGCAGCTTCTTCTTTATCATTTAAAATCAATAAAAAAGGGATTTCTGCTTTTTTAAAAAGCGATTGAATGATAATTGATAATGATGATCCTATTAAACCAGAAACAGAAGCTTTTTTTCGTTCAATTAGTAATTGACTAATTTGCTCAATTTTAGGATTTTGTTCGTATTTTTTTAAAATATCTGAAACGTTCAAGGTTGTAAATTTAATTTGTTGTAAAATTAAAAAAACCACTACAATTCCAATTGGTTTATAGTGGTTTTATTTTGTGTTTTCGTTAAATTATAAAATAAGTTTTCTTCTTATTTTTTGAAAATTTTCAAGTGTAACTGTAATGAATATGGTTTGATTAGTTTGAAAAACATTTTTTTCAAAAGTTAAGCTATTAATGTTTTTTTCTTCAAAAAGTAATCTTCCTGAAATGTCAAACGCTTCAATAGATTTGATATTTAAATTATTCGAAACAAATTTAGTAGCTTCATCTGTAGAAAAAACTATTAAAGAAGAATCATTAACCAAATTATCATCAGTTGATAATGATAAATCTTGGTAATGTAATTTAAACCTATTATTAAATGTTCCAGTTGTTGTTGTAAAAGTAAAAGTACTGGTTTTTAAATTATGAAATGTTCCGTTACTTGTATCTTCTAGGAAAATGCCCTTGTCATCAAAAAAAGTATCTGTATGATCAATTGCAATATCGTAACTTCCGGCTTGTGTTGTGTTTATTCCTAACGGAATCTGATCTGTTATTGTCCAAGGATATGCCCTTCCTTGTATTCCAAATCCAAGTGTAGATGGAGGAATTAATGAATAGAACTGTATAACTCCAGCTGTTGATGCTAGCGCGTCAGTTCCGAAATCATAGTTGTTTGTCGCATCTTCTTGATATCCTACAGCAATTTGTTTAAATGCTCCAAGTGAATTCGTTAGATTTAAGTGAATATAATAGTTTAGTGTTGTTGATTGGGTTTCTCTATAAAACTGATTATTATTTCCACTAACTCGCATTGCGTTTGTAAAGTTAATTGTTGTTGTTGTTCCAGCTGAAGCAAAAAATCCTTGACCAGCTGCTATGTATTGATCTGGAACTGCTCCACCCGAAATTGCTTGCGTACCTGTAGTTCTTGTTCTTACTGCGTAATCATCTGTAGTAAAAACATTTCCTGAAATGGCAGTATTATGTGTCCAGAAATATAAAGTACCAAGATTTGTATTGTCCATCATAGTTACAACATCAATAGCAGAAGGATAAGGGTTTGAAATGAAATTGTAATTTAATAGCACAGGATTAAATGCTTCAACATTAACAGGAATGTTTCCGTTATTAGGTGTTCCAATAAATTCTCCATTATAGATAGTTGGCGTCACAGTGTAATTATCTGGTGCTTGAATAGCATATCCCTTTCCTGGGACCATTGCATTTGTTCCTGTTTCATTTACCCAATTGTTTACAGCTGAATTAGCATTAAAACTATGAAATCTAGTTGGACTGGTTAGGGGCGAGAATACATTTAAAATTTGCCCAAAAACAGGGGTTCCCCAATAAGTGTATTGATTTTCAATCATTGGAGCAGTATCTCTCCTGTAAGTTATATTTCCAGTATTAACTGCAGCTGCATTAACTTGTAATAAGCTCGCATTATTTTCAAAAATTAAACTTGCAGTAGCATTAATTGTAATGTCATTTTCAACAGTTAATGTGTGAGAAGAATTAAATGTAACAATTGAAGTCCCATTTACCGTTATTGATTTAGTAGTTAAATTTCCTGAAGAAGAATAATTTCCAGTAAAAATTGCATCTGTTGAGCTATTTGGCGTACCGTTATCCCAAGCTGCTCCATCCCAAGTGGTTGTTTGTGAAAATGCTATTTGTGCAAAAAAGCATAATACAATTAGTGTTGATTTGTAAAAGTAATTGTTTTTCATATTCTATTTTTTTTGCATTTTCTCTTTTTCTTTAAGAGTGTTTGACTTTGTTACACTTTCTTCAAAAGCCTTTGAGTTAGCCATTCTTGAAGTGTCTAAGGCTTTAATCATATCATCTTCGCCAATTTCTTTCGGAATAGCTTGTTTAATTATAATTTCATCCATTTGGATGTAGACTCCTCTTATTTCAGAGTTGATTTCGTCAATTAATGTAAATACTTTTTTTTGTGGTATTTCCTGTAAATGTAAAAAAGTATCTAATGAATTTATTTTTGTATTTAAAGTCACTAATCTACTTCTAACTTGAGGATTGTTAAATTTATCAGGTACAGTTAAACTCAAACTATCAGATTTTTGAGCGACATTTTCAATTTTCATTTGAAAAGCAAGTAATGTTGCTTTAGGCTTTTGCTCTAATTCTTTTTTAAACTGAATCCAATCATTCCATTCATTGAGAGTAGTTTGAATTTCTGTTCTAGCATTTGGGAAATTGAATGACCATTTTTTAGAAATTGCTAAAAAAACTTCTGTATTTTTTTGCTGTACTTTTGAAGAATTTGCATTTCGATTACTGTCGTCTGCGCAACTAATAAAAAGTACTGAACTTAAAAATAAAATTAAATATGTTTTCATTAAGTATAAATATAAGCAAAAATACAATTGTTTACCAGATTTTAATATGATTTCTTTAAAGTTAACATATTATAAATTTTGTTTAGTTTTTTTTTAAAATAATAACCCATACAAATTCTTATATTTGTACTTTAAATTTACTGAAAACAATGAATACAAAAATATTAATTATTGGTGCTTGTGGTCAAATAGGGACCGAATTAACAGCAAAGCTTAGATCTACATATGGTGTTGAAAATGTTGTAGCTTCAGATATCCGTAAATTAGAAAATGATGTTGTTAATAATGGTATTTTTGAAGTTATTAATGCGTTAGATTATAATCAAATTGAACATTTAATTGAACAATATGAAATTACGGATGTTTATTTAATGGCAGCACTACTTTCAGCAACTGCAGAGAAAAACCCTGCTTTTGCTTGGGATTTAAATATGAATTCTTTGTTTCATGTTTTAAATTTAGCTAAAGCGGGAAAAATTAAAAAGATTTTTTGGCCATCAAGTATTGCGGTTTTTGGGCCTACAACTCCTAGAGAAAATACTCCGCAATATACTGTTATGGAGCCTTCAACTGTTTATGGGATTTCTAAACAAGCCGGAGAGAGATGGTGCGAATATTATAATAAACAATACGGTGTTGATGTAAGAAGTATTCGTTACCCAGGTTTGATTAGTTGGGCAACAGAACCAGGAGGGGGAACTACAGATTATGCCGTAGATATTTATCATAAAGCAATTACTGAAGGAAGTTTTACTAGTTTTCTTTCTGAAAAAACGGCTTTGCCTATGATGTACATGGATGATGCAATTAAGGCAACTATTGGAATTATGAAAGCTTCTTCTGAGCAAATAAAAATACGCTCTTCATATAACTTGTCAGCAATGAGTTTTACTCCTGAGCAAATTACTGAAGAAATTAAAAAGTATTATCCTGATTTTACAATTGGTTATGCGCCAGACTTTCGTCAGAAAATTGCCGATAGTTGGCCTGCAAGTATTGATGATACTCTTGCAAGAGAAGATTGGAATTGGTCAAATGATTTTGATATTAAATCAATGACAGCAGAAATGTTTAAAAATTTAAAAGAACATATTTACAATTAAAATTATTTTTTTTGTAATTGATTTATAAAAGCATCTTCTATAGGTGCTTTTATTTTTATAATTTCATTTGTGTTTTCATTTGGGATTGTCATTGAAAGAACATAATGTTTTATTTTCCAAATTCCGTTTACTTGAACTAAAACTCCACTTCCTCTGCAAATTTTCATTTGTGTGTTTAATAGCTCGTCAAACCAGGCTGTTTTTTTGTCTTTTGAAAAATAGATATTTCTTTCAATTGCTTTGAAACTCCAAGCTTTTCCTTTATCGAAATATGGTTTAGCATAAATCATGAATTCTTGTTTGTTCCAATTTTCAGTTGCATCTGTTCCTATGAAGACTGATTCATCTGCCATTGCATTAAAGTAATTATCAAAATTTGCTTCAGCAGCAGCTTTGTGCCAATTGTTTAATAGAATTTCAATTTTTTGATATGTATTGTTGTCTTTTTTTTGAGAAAAGCTTTTGAATGATAATATTGTAATAAATAATAGAATTACTTTTTTCATAAATTGATTTTTCATAAATGTAATAAAATGAGTTAAATAAAAAAAGACCTTACATTGCTGTAAAGTCTTTTTGTGTATTAGCTCCCTCTCTTGGGCTCGAACCAAGGACCCTCTGATTAACAGTCAGATGCTCTAACCAACTGAGCTAAGAAGGAATAACCAATATTTTGCATTTTGAGATATAAAAAGCCACTTGAAAAGCGGCTTTTTTTAGCTCCCTCTCTTGGGCTCGAACCAAGGACCCTCTGATTAACAGTCAGATGCTCTAACCAACTGAGCTAAGAAGGAAGGTGTGTTACCTTTAATGCGGTGCAAATATAAGCTGATAATTTATTTTTACAAACAAAAAGTAAAAAAATATTAGAAAAATTTATCTGCAACTAGTTGATAGATGTCTTTTCCGAAAGTTAAAGCCATTAAAGTCAGTAAGATAATCATTCCGAAAGTCTGTACTCTTTCTGCTGCTTTTATGCTTAATGTCTTTCCGGTAATCATTTCAACAATGGTAAATAATGCATGTCCGCCATCTAAACCAGGTATTGGTAATAAATTCATGAAAGCTAAACCAATTGAAAATAAAGCTGTAAAGTTCCAAATAAATTCCCAATTCCACGTGTCTGGTAGACGACGTGCTATTCCAACTGGACTTTGAACTTGCTTGTATGCTTCTGTTTTAGGACTTAAAATTAATTTAAACTGTTTTACGTTATAAGCTAATAATTGCCATGATTCTTTAACTGCTGCAGGAATAGCTTCTCCAATGCTTAGTTTATTGATAACTTGATAATCATCTTTATTGATACTGCCTTGAATAAATCCTAATTTGCCATCTTCTCCAACTAAAGTTTTAATTTCAACAATTGCATTATTTCTGTTTACGTCTAATGAAACAGAATCATTTTTATGCTTAGATAATTCAGTTCCTAATTCATCGAAATATGTAATTTTAGCTCCGTTAATTCCTACGATATTATCTCCTTTTTGTAATCCAGCTTTTTCTGCTAAACTATTTTTAGTTATAGAATCTATAGAAACATTAGTTAATCTTGCATGAACAAAGTCTTTCCCTTCGGTAGAGATAATTTTTCCTTTTTGTTCATCAGTTAATGAAATATTTATTTTTTCTCCGTTTCTTTCTAGCTCAATTTTTTCACTTAAAAGAATATCAATAATCAACCAATTAAATTTTGGTTGAAATTTTCCGTCAACTGAAATGATTTTATCTCCGTCTTTAAAACCTACACTTTTACCAACTTCTCCAAAAGCTAATCCGTTTTTTTGAACTACTTCTGATGAAATATATTTTTGCCCTACTGTTGCAAACATTGTGGTGTAAATAAACCAAGCTAGTAATATATTTACAATAATTCCACCAAGCATAATAATTAAACGTTGCCATGCTGGTTTAGAACGAAATTCCCAAGGCTGAGGTTCTGTGTTCATTTGATCGGTATCCATGCTTTCATCAATCATCCCTGAAAGTTTCACATAACCACCTAAAGGTAACCATCCAATTCCCCATTCTGTTTCTCCTATTTTTTTCTTTATTAATGAAAACCCAGCATCCATAAAAAGATAGAATTTTTCAACTCTAACTTTAAACATTTTTGCGGTAATGTAGTGGCCAAATTCATGAAGAATAACTAATACTGAAAGTATAAATAATATTTGTGCTAATTGAATCATTTTATATGTCTGCTTTTATTTAAAAAGCAAAAGTAAGGTTTTCACCTTACTTTTTACTATTATTTTATATAGGAACTATTTTTTTATAAAATTTTTATGAATTACCCCTTGGTTGGTTGTGATTTTTACGAAATGTACTCCGTTATTTAGTTGGCTAACAGAAAAGTCAGTTGTGTTCTTTGTGAGCGTTAATTGGCCTATTGCGTTGTAGAATTCTACTTCTTTTAATTCAATAGAGTTTGGTAGTTTTATGTGTAATTCGTTATCGCTTGGGTTAGGATAAAGTACTACTGAGTTTTCTAATTCAAATTGTTCGTTTGATAAAGTTGCTGTATTGTTTCTTGAAATAATATCCTTATTTGGGTCAAATTCTACGTTTGTAACTTGAAAAGGAACGTTAACGATAAATTCTTGATTATTTGTTGTGTTGTCTAATATGAAATCTTGTGTTTGACCGCCAGAGCCAGATAAACGAACTGTAATTGGCATTTCAAAATAACTTACAGATGCATGAGATTGTGTTTGATTTACTAAAATTCGTGCTTGGCCCGCACCCCAATTTTGGCCTGTAATTGTATAAGTTGGGTAACCTTCATTATATACCCAATCATTAAAAAATTCTGTAAAATCTAATCCAGAAGCCATTTCTAAATGGTTCTGAAATTGAGGTGTTACAGCATATTGATAGGCTAAAGCTGGATCAGCTAAGTAATTTTTTAAAGCTTGGAAAAAATTAGTATCTCCCATTTTATATCGAATCATGTTCGTTACCATAGACCCTTTGTTATATGTTATTCTACTGCTAAAAATAGTGTTAATGTTTTGTATTTGGGCATCTGTTAGATATAGATTTCCACCAGTTTGAGATGTAATACTGTTTATTTTACTGTTTTTCCAACTTACAAAAGAAGTTGCTCCGTCTAGGTTTTCTACAACTATACCCGCCATGTACTCTGTAATTCCTTCATTTAGCCAAATGTCTTTCCATGTGCCACATGTAATTTGGTCTCCAAACCATTGATGTGCTAGTTCATGAGCAATTAAACTTCTAGACCAGCCTCCCATAAAAGAAACCGTTGTATGTTCCATTCCCCCTCCCCAGCCAAACTGAGCATGGCCATATTTTTCATTTCTAAAAGGATAATCTCCAATTAAACTTTCAAATAGATTCATGATGGTTGGTGTTACCGCTAAACTTGCTTGAGTTGATGTTGCGGTTTCTGGGTAAATATAATTTACAATTGGAAAAAATGGGCTTGCTACGGTTCCAAGGCCAGCTTGTTGATTATATATTTGATAGTTTGTAGATGCAATTGCTATCAAGTAGGCAGGAATTGGATATCCATGATGAAAATGAGTTGTTTTTGTTCCGTCTCCATTATCTACTATGGATTGTTCTATTCCATTTGAAACACTAACATATGCTGATGGAGAAGTAATATAAACATCAATACTTGCTATTTTATCACTCAAGTCTTGTTTGCAAGGCCACCAATCTCTTGCTCCATAAGGTTCCGAAAGTGTCCACATAACGGGTACTCCATTGTGGTATTCGTTTGCAGCAAAAGCGCTAAACCCGCTTTGAGGAGGAGCTCCAGAATATATTATTTTAACTGTTTGACTACTATTGGTTGTTAACGTAGCTGGAAGAGTAATAATAATTTCATTATTAACGCTTCTTGAGTAACTTACTGGGATTGAGTTTATGGTAACACTACTAGCTGTTAGTTCATTAGCCATGTCAAATGTAACAGTATTCATATCTGTTAAGGCAGTAAATGTAGTTGTAACTTCTCCATTTATAAAATATACAGCAGGGTCAACAGTGAATCTTAATTCATGATAAGTCACATCATAATCTTGAGTATTTGTATTTGCTCTAAAGTTAATTGTTGAAGAAGCAGATTTCATTTCGGCTTCAATCATTCTATTGAAATCTTCATTTTCAGTTTGTGAATAACTAAATAAAGTACTGATTAACAATAGGTTTAAGAGTAGGTTTTTCATTGGGTAAATAAATTTTAGCTAATGTAATAAAAATAAATTTATTTTTAAATTTTAGTTTTTCTAATCGTTGGCTGTAATATTATACAAATTGTTTAAATTTGTTCCTTAAATTTTATATCATGTTACAAATAGCTTACATTAGAGAAAACAAGGAAGATGTAATTAAACGTTTAGAAAAAAGAAACATGAACGCTCAAGGACAAGTTGAGTTAGTAATAAACTTAGATGAAAAAAGACGTTCGCTTCAAGCAGAATTAGATAATACACTTGCAGAATCTAATAAGCTGTCCAAAGATATTGGTGCTTTAATGAAAAGTGGAGAGAAAGCTAAAGCTGAAATTTTAAAAGAAAAATCAACTCAATTTAGGGAGAAAGGAAGAGAGTTGACAGATGCTTTAAATGAAGTTGCAGCCGAATTACAAGAGGAGTTGTATAAATTACCAAACTTGCCAGCTGATATTGTTCCTGAAGGAAAAACTCCAGAAGAAAATTTAAATGTTTATGAAGAAGGTGAAGTGCCTAAGTTGCACGAAGGAGCTCTACCTCATTGGGATTTAATTAAAAAATACGACATCATTGATTTTGAATTAGGGACAAAAATTACTGCGCCTGGTTTTCCAGTTTATAAAGGGAAGGGTGCTAAATTGCAACGTGCTTTAATTTCTTATTTTTTGGATAAAAACACAGATGCTGGTTATACAGAAATGCAAGTGCCTCATTTAGTTAATGAAGCTTCAGCATATGGAACAGGACAATTACCAGATAAAGAAGGGCAAATGTATCATGATGCTAAAGATGATTTGTATTTAATCCCAACAGCCGAAGTTCCGGTAACGAATATTTTTAGAGATGTTCTTTTGCAAGAAAATGAATTACCAATAATTTATACAGGTTATACACCATGTTTTAGAAGAGAAGCGGGTTCTTGGGGAGCACATGTTCGTGGTTTAAATCGTTTACACCAATTTGATAAAGTTGAAATTGTACGTGTTGAACATCCAGATAAGTCTTATGATGCTCTAGATGGAATGGTAGGGCATGTAAAGAAAATTTTACAGGAATTAAAGTTGCCATTTAGAATTTTGCGTTTATGTGGAGGAGATATGGGCTTTACGTCTTCATTAACGTATGATTTTGAAGTATATTCTACAGCGCAAGATCGTTGGTTGGAAATCAGTTCGGTTTCAAATTTTGAAACTTTTCAAGCTAATAGATTGAAATTGCGTTTCAAAGATAAAGATGGTAAAAACCAATTGGCTCATACATTAAACGGTAGTTCATTGGCTTTACCAAGAGTTTTAGCTGGAATTTTAGAAAATTATCAAACACCAGATGGAATTGTTATTCCAGAGGTATTACGTAAGTACACTGGTTTTGATATCATAAATTAATCACGCGCAAATAGCAATAATGTACTAAATTGACACAAAATGTGTTACTTTAGTACATTGTTTGTTTTTAATAAGTATGAAATTTAATCTCATTAAAATATTTTTTTTGTTTTCGTTTTTTGCTTTTGCTCAAAACGAACAATTGGCATTAGATTATTTTGAGAAAGGTGAATTTGAAAAGGCGGTTACAATGCTTGAAAGTATTTCTAGTAAGCAACCTGCAAATACCTATTATTTTGAGCGATTAATAACGTGTTACCAACAGTTGCAACAGTATGAAAAAGCTGAAAATGCAATAGGTGATAGAAATAAAAAATACCGTCAGCCGGTTTTATATGTCGAGCTAGGCTATAATTTTCAATTGCAAAAAAACACTTCAAAAGCAGAAAAACAATACAATCTAGCTTTAGACGAAGTTAAAAAAGAGCCTAACTACGCTTATCAAATTGGAAACTCTTTTGAAAAAAAAGTGCTATTAGACTGGGCTTTAAAAGTATATGAAATTGCTCAAAAAGGTAATCCAAACTTAAATTTTGATTACCAAATTGCCTTAATTGAAGGACAAAAAGGAAATGTAGAAGGAATGACTGATAAGTTATTGCAATTTTCATTTGAGAAACCAGACAATACAAGTTTAGTTCAAAATTATTTATCTCGTTTTATATCAGAAGATGCAAACGGAACCTTTACAGCTTATTTAAAAAAAGCATTACTCACAAAAACACAAAAAACTCCAGATAATTATTGGAATCAGTTTTTGAGTTGGTTGTATGTTCAGCAAAAAGAATTTGGAAAAGCATTTATTCAAGAAAGAGCAATATATAAACGTAATCCAGAAAGTTTTTACAATATTGTTGCGCTTGCTCAATTGGCAATTGGTGATAAGCAAAATGAAGATGCAGCTATTATTTTGCAATTTGTTTTAGAAAATACTCAAAATGTTGGTTTGCAAATGCAAGCACATCATTTTTTAATGCAAATGAAAATTGAATCTGTAAATCCTGCTGAATATGAAGTTATTCAAAACGAGTTAAATTTATTACTAAAAAAATATGGCATAAGTCCTTATAGCTTAAACTTGCAAGTTTTAACAGCTCACTTTGATGCTTTTTATAGAAAGCAACCTAAAGAAGCAATTCAACTATTAAACACAGCATTAAAGTTGCCTTTAAATGCTAGAGAAGAAGCTCTTGTTAAAATGGAATTGGCGGATATTATGGTTTTTGACGAGAAATTCAATCAAGCGATACTGTATTATGCTCAAGTGGAAGAAAACTTAAAAAATGATGAGTTAGCGCACGAAGCAAGTATGAAAATGGCTAAAGCAAATTACTATAAAAATGATTTTGATTGGACATTTCAACAAGTTAAAGTCTTGAAACAATCATCAAGTTTATTAATTGCAAATGATGCTATTGCTTTGTTTTTGCTTATTTCTGATAATTCCAAAGACAGTACAAGAACGGCTTTAACCGCTTATGCTAAAGCCGATTTGCTTTTGTATCAAAAGAAAAAGGAGGAAGCCTTAAGCGGATTTTTAAATATATTAGAAAAATTTAAAGGCGATTCTATTGAAGATGAAACGCTTTTGAAAATCGGACAAATTTTTGAAGAGAAGAAAGACTATTTACAAGCATTAAAGTATTATAAAAACATAATTGAGAATCACAAAGAAAGTGTTTTCATAGATGAAGCTTTGTTTTATACTGCAGAAATTTTCAACAAAAAGTTAAACGATACATTACAAGCAAAACCTTTATACGAAAAAGTAATTTTTGAACATCCTGATAGCGTTTTTTATACCGAAGCGCAATTAGAATACCGAAAAATTAGAGGAGATAATGCTTTATAAATTAATTTGATAACAAAAAATAAAAATGATAATATATAACGTTACAATAAATATCGACGAAAGTATTCACGAAAAATGGTTGTTGTGGATGCAACAAAAACATATTAACGATGTTTTAAAAACAGGTTTGTTTACCAAAGCAAAGCTGGTAAAGGTTTTAGTTGAAGAAGAAATGGGCGGTACAACTTACGCGGTTCAATATTTTACAGATTCTAAAGAAAACCTTGAAAATTATTATAAAAATCATGCACCAAGACTTAGAGAAGAAGGACTATCTTTGTTTGGAGATAAAATGTTAGCTTTTAGAACAGAATTGGAAGTTTTTAGCGAACATTTTCATTCAGATAATTAATTTCAAAAAGACAAACAATGTCAGTAAAAGCAAAAAAACACTTAGGCCAACATTTTCTAACAGATGAAAGTATTGCCGAAAAAATTGCCGATTCAATTTCACTTGAAAATTATTCTAAAGTTTTAGAAATTGGACCTGGAATGGGTGTGCTTACTAAATATTTATTAGAAAAACCTACAGATACTTTTGTAATTGAAATTGATACCGAATCTGTTGAATATTTAGAACAAAATTATCCAAAATTAAAGGGTAAAATTATATCTAAAGATTTTTTAAAGTACAATTTAAATGAAGTTTTTAATGGAGAATCATTTGCAATCATTGGAAACTTCCCATATAATATTTCTACACAAATTGTTTTTAAAGCTTTGGAAATGAGAAATCAAGTGCCAGAATTTGCTGGAATGTTTCAAAAAGAAGTAGCGCAACGTATTTGTGAGAAAAAAGGAAGTAAAGTCTACGGAATTTTATCTGTTTTGACACAAGCGTTTTACGAAGCAGAATATTTATTTACGGTTCCACCAGATGTTTTTGATCCACCACCAAAAGTAGATTCGGGAGTTTTACGATTAAAAAGAAAAGAAGATTTTAGTTTGTCTTGCGACGAAAAATTATTTTTTAGGGTGGTAAAAACAGCTTTTCAACAAAGACGAAAAACATTAAGAAATAGTTTAAAAACCTTTGATTTTTCGGATAGTTTAAAAGAAGACATTATCTTTGATCTTCGACCAGAGCAACTTTCTGTTGAAAGTTTTATTGAATTAACACAAAAAATAGAAGCCGATGGAGTTTAAAATCAGCAAAGAATTTATTGCTCAAATAGAGCAACTTATTAGTGAAAATAAAGAACAAGAACTACAAAGTTTACTTCTTGACGTTCACTTTGCTGATATTGCCGAAATTATGGACGAGCTTGATAGTCATGAAGCGAGTTATATTTTCAATGCGTTAGATTCTGAAATAACTGCTGAAATTCTATTAGAATTAGACGAAGATGTTCGTGAAAAAATTCTTAAAAAACTTTCACCAAAAGAAATTGCTGAAGAGCTTGACGAATTAAGTACTGATGATGCTGCCGATATTATTGCCGAACTTCCTCAAGAAAGAAAGCAACAAGTAATTTCTGAATTAGAAGATGTAGAACATGCCAAAGATATTGTTGATCTTCTTCGTTATGATGAAGATTCTGCGGGTGGTTTAATGGCAAAAGAGTTAGTTAGAGTTAATGAAAACTGGAACGTGCTTACTTGTGTTAAAGAAATGCGCGCTCAAGCTGAAAATGTAACCAGAGTTCATTCTATTTATGTGGTTGATGATGAAAATAGACTAAAAGGAAGACTTTCTCTTAAAGATTTATTGACGACTTCTACAAAAACCATGATTAGTGATGTTTATATTCCTAAAGTAGATTATGTAAGAGTTGATACAGAAAATGTTGAAGTTGCCCGAATTATGCAAAAATATGATTTGGAAGCCATTCCTGTTGTAGATGAATTAGGAAGATTAGTAGGTAGAATTACAATTGATGATATTGTTGATGTAATTAAAGAAGAAGCAGACAAAGATTATCAATTAGCCGCTGGTATTTCGCATGATGTTGAAGCAGATGATAGTATTCTCGAATTAACAAAAGCGCGTTTGCCATGGTTAGTTTTGGCTCTTTTTGGAGGCTTTATATCTGTAAAATTACTTGGACTATTTGATGGAGCAATGAAAGAACATGCAGAACTATTCTTTTTTACGCCACTCATTGCTGCAATGGCAGGTAATGTTGGAGTGCAATCTTCTGCAATTATAGTTCAAGGTTTAGCTAATGATACACTTTCGGGTTCTTTATGGGCTCGATTATTAAAAGAGTTTTCATTAAGTTTGTTTAACGGATTAATATTAAGTTTCATTTTGTTTTTAGGATGTTACTTTTTGTTAGACGAAGCTCTTCCATTAGCATTAACCGTTACTGCTGCATTATTGTCGGTAATTGTTACTGCATCTTTTCTAGGTACTTTCATTCCAATAACTTTAAATAAATATGGTATTGACCCTGCACTTGCAACTGGGCCATTTATAACTACAAGTAACGATATTTGCGGAATTCTAATTTATTTTTCAATAGCTAAGGCTATTTTAGGATTTTAAATAAAAAAAACCGAAACATAAGTTCCGGTTTTATATTTTTTCGATTAGAAAAAATTACTGCTATTAACCTAGGTAAAGATACGTTGAACAAGTAGTTTTTAGGTGTATTAAAAATGTAATTTTTGTTAAAGTTAATTTCGTTTTTATTTATCAATAATTGAATAATCACAATTTTTAGGAATTGTAAAATATTTATCAATAGAAATGTGATTTTTCAAAGTCATTTTTGTGGTTATATTGCCTTCAATGTCTTCAAAATATATTATATATGCAACCCCATTGGGTATGTTTTTTTCTTTTTTCCATTCCTCATATGAAGTAGAACTTAACAAGAAAGGTAAGAAATTAGAATTGTCTTTTTCAACAATATAATGGTAGGTTTTTATATTTTTTCTTTTTATATAACTAATACTTTTGTTAGACTTGATTGCATAATGAAAATAAGATTTAGTATTTATAACAGTATCTTTTAAATTTACATAATAATAATTTTCAACTTGCTTTTTATATGGATTAGTAAATGGTCTTACAATATTACAGTCATTATTTATAGTTTCTGCTTTAAAAAAATCTTTAGAGTTTAATTCGCCAATAACAGAATTCCCGTTTTGATCTATAAATAAAAATTTTGTAATTAAACTATCATTATTTACATGTAAAACATAACTATTATTTTTTGAATTAATTAAAAAATAATCAATGGTGTCTTTTTTATTATTAAATGTAAATTGTTTAATATCGTATTCTAAAACAGTATCAAAATGATAATTTTTTTGTGAATAATTTGAAGATGTAATGCATAGAAAAGTAAGAATAAATATGAATCTCATTATAATTAATTAAATTTGAATATAAAATTACAAAAAATTGAAAAAGAATTCTATAAAAATCCTTCACATAGACAGCAATAGTCCATTGTTGTTAGATCAATTGCAAAAACTTGGCTTTCATAACGAAGAAGACTTTACTTCTTCAAAAGAAGAAATTGAAAATAAAATTCATAAGTATAACGGAATAGTTATTCGAAGTCGATTTAAAATAGATAAAACGTTTATTGATAAAGCAATGAAGCTTCAGTTTATTGCTAGAGTAGGAGCTGGTTTAGAAAGTATTGATTGTGAATATGCTGAAAGTAAAAATATTCAACTTATTGCTGCTCCAGAAGGAAACAGAAATGCTGTTGGTGAACATGCTTTAGGAATGATTTTGTCACTATTTAATAATCTAAACAAAGCAAATACCGAAGTTAAAAACGGGCAATGGAATCGAGAAACTAATCGTGGACATGAATTAGATGGTAAAACGGTTGGTATCATCGGTTACGGAAATATGGGAAAAGCTTTTGCGAAAAAACTGCGCGGTTTTGATGTAAATGTTTTGTGTTATGATATTAAAAACGCTGTTGGTGATGCTAATGCAAAGCAAGTTTCTCTAGAAGAATTACAAGAAAAAACAGATGTTTTAAGTTTACATATTCCATGGACGCCTGAAACGGATAAATTAATCAATTCTAATTTTATTTCGGCTTTCAAAAAACCTATTTGGTTGATTAATACTGCAAGAGGTAAAAGTGTTGTCACTTCTGATTTAGTAAAAGCTTTAAAATCAGGTAAAATACTTGGAGCTGGATTAGATGTTTTGGAATATGAAAAACTTTCATTTGAAAATTTATTTGATGAAGAAAGTAAAAACGAAAGTTTTGAATATTTGCGTAAAGCGGAAAATGTTTTGTTAACACCACATATTGGCGGTTGGACATATGAAAGCCATGAAAAATTAGCGCAAACAATTGTAGATAAAATAAAAGCTTTTTATGTAAAAGAGGAAGTTTTAGATGTTGTTGAAAAACGCGTAACTGGCTTAGGAGGATTCTTCTTTAAAACCGAAAATCCAACAGAATTAAGAAATTGGTACAAAAAGCACTTGGGTTTAAATACCGATGATTATGGTTGTACTTTTTGGTGGAAAAATGAAAATGGAGACGATTGTTCTACGCAATGGAGTCCTTTTAAAGAGGATACGAATTACTTCGAACCATCAAAAAAAGAGTTTATGCAAAATTTTAGAGTCGCTGATTTAGAAGGGCTTTTAAAAAAATTATCTGAAGAAAATGTAACAATTATAGGTGAAATGGAGACTTATGATTATGGTAAGTTTGGTTGGATTTTAGATGTAGAAGGAAATAAAATTGAACTTTGGGAACCAATAGACAGTATATTTAAAAACTAAAAATAATATAGTATGGAAATGACAAAACCTAGTGAAGATTGGAACAGGCCTCAAAATAACATTCCTTATTTTAAAGTAGATCCGCTAGTTGTGTTAATACTTGGAATAATTACTTGTGGACTGTATTTAATTTATTGGAACCTTAAAATGGCTGAAGTTTTAAATGCGGTTAATGAGAAAGAAGTTATTTCACCAACTATTGCAATTGTAACAGGTTGTTGTGGTTTAAGTATGTTTTTTTATTGGCTTGTAGGTAGAGACGGACTTCCAAAAGTATATCAATTAACAGGTCAGCCAAATAAGGATGATTCTATGATGCTTTTAATTTTAGGATTCTTTTTTCCTATGATTACAGCTATGATTGTTCAATCGGAAGTTAATAAATTATACAATTAATACGTTTCAAAAAAATAGAATTATAGGAATAATTAGTGCAATTTGCGTGCTGATTATTCCTTTTTTAATTTATTATAATGATTCAAGTAATTTAGAAAACGAACAGTCTTTTTGCCCTTTTAAAATGGCTACTGGCTTTCCTTGTCCTGGTTGTGGAATTACAAAATCTATGGTCTTTTTTTATGATGGTAATATTTATAAAAGTTTATATTATCATTTGTTTGGACCTTTTGTAGTTATAGTTTGTTTTTTTTTATTGGTAAAATTTTCAATCGAATTTTTCAAGAACAAAGAACTTTTTACTATTTCTTATCAAAACAAAAAAAATATGGCTTACATTATTGCAGCCATACTTATTTTATATCATTTTGTTAGATTGATTTATTTTGTTTCAACAAATGAATATGCTGATATTTTAAAAGAATCGATTTGGATGTAACTATCCTTTATCTTTTTTCTCTAATTCAGCCTGAAATTCTTCCATAACAGGTTTCATGGTGCTTTCTGGGATGTCAGATATTTTAATATACATTAATCCATCTACGGCATTATTAAATAAAGGATCTACATTAAAAGCAACAACTCTTGCATTTTGCTTAATATACTTTTTAATTAAAACAGGAAGTCTTAGGTTTCCAGGTTCAACTTCATCAATTATTTTATCAAATTTATTTAAGTCAGATTCAGTTTCATTGAATACGAAATCTTTATCCGCATCTTTTAATTGAACTTTAAACTCTTTTTTAGGATGAACATATTGCGCTATATAAGGGTCGTAATAATGAGATTTCATAAATTCAATCATAAGTGATTTTGAAAACTCAGAAAACTGATTACTAATGCTTACACCGCCAATTAAAAATTTATGTTCTGGGTAACGCAATGTGGTATGAACAATACCTTTCCATAAGAGGAATAATGGCATTGGTTTTTGTTGGTATTCACTAATGATAAAAGCTCTCCCCATTTCAATAGATTTGCTCATCATGTCAAAAAGTTCAGGCTCAAACCTAAACAATTCTTGTAAATAAAACCCGTTAATTCCATGAGATGCATATATATGAGAACCAAGTCCCATTCTATAAGCTCCAGCTATTTGCTGCGCATCTTCATCCCATAAAAACATGTGATGGTAATATTTGTCAAATTTATCTAAGTCTAAAGATTCATTAGTACCTTCTCCAACTTCTCTAAACGTAATTTCGCGTAAACGCCCAATCTCGTGTAAAATATTTGGAATTTTATCTGCAGTAACTAAGTACACTTCATAGTTTTTACTTTGTAATAAGCGACAATCCGTTTCTTTAAGTAATGCAACTTCTTCTAAAATATTTTCATGATTAGCAGATTTTGCAATTTGCTTTGGAGTCTTAGTTGTTTTTAATAACGAAAAAGTTCTAAATTTTGACTCTTCTTCATATGCATTTGAAAGCATGTAGGTTTTTTTACGAAGAAAATCGCCATATTCAGTAATATTTTCTATTTCGTTTTGTTCATTTACCGATATAGGCTTTCCTATTCGAACTTTAATTACTCTGTCTTTTTGTGTGAGTAATTCACTAGGTAATTTAGCTGTTCTTAAAGTTTCATTCAAATTGGATAAAAAGTAAAAAAGTTTACTGTTTTTTGCATGAAAATAAATTGGAACAACTGGTACTTTTGCTTTTTTAATGATTTTAATTGCGCCTTCTTCCCACGGTTTGTCAACTACTAACTTTCCGTCTTTATAGGTAGAAACTTCTCCAGCAGGAAACATTCCTAATGGTTTTCCGTCGCTTAAATGTCTTAGTGTTTCTTTAATTCCTACAACGCTAGATTTTGCGTCCTTATGATTTTCAAAAGGATTTACGGGCATAATGTAGGGCTTCATAGGCTCTATTCTATGTAATAAGAAATTGGCAATGATTTTAAAATCAGGCTCTTGTTCTAACATTAATTTTAAAAGCAAAATACCATCAATACCACCTAGCGGATGATTTGAAACGGTAATGTATGCTCCGTCTTTAGGCAATCTTTTTAAATCCTCTTCTGGAATTTCAAATTTTATTTGAAACTCATCAAGTATAGCATTTAAAAACTCAATGTCTTTTAAATGCTTATTTCTATTGTATATTTTATTAAGAGTAGAAATCTTTAAAACCTTCATCAGTAGCCAACCCGAAAAAGTTCCAAAAATCCCATATTTATCTGTATTTATAGCTTTTGCTACTTCTTTGGCAGTAACTAATCCCATTTAATTTAGTTTAATCAAAACAAAGATAATAATTAAAGTAAAAAAATAGTTTTAAAATTGATATTTAAGAGATAAGAGATAATATTTTGGAACTAAATTTATTGTTTTTTGATAAAAAGTAAAGTTGTCTACAGTTTGAATGATAAAAACATTTTCATCATTTAAATTATTTGCTATAACTTTTAACGTTAAATTAGAATTATTTGGATTAAATGATGCAATTAAGTTTAAAAAGTGATATTTTTCGTTATTAATAACATATAAACTATTCTTTATTTCAAATACAAAATTTTTGATTTCATCATAATTTAAGTTAATAAAATATTCTTTAAAATTATTCTTATTTGAAGTGTTTTGAAATGAAGATTTATTCAACATATAACTAAACCCAAAGTCAAAATTTGGAAATTTTTCAAATATTGTAGAATTACTTATTTTAAAACTTGAAGAATAATTTTTGTAATTAATAGGCGATTCATTGGAAAGTTGTAAAGGAACTGTAGACCAATTATTATAGTTTTCAATTTTTGAAACTAAATTTATTGGTTTGATATATTTAGTTAATATAAAAGATAAATTATATGAATTGTATTTACCCAATATAATATTTTCATTAAATAACAAATCATTATTTATGGTTGTTTTGTAGCTATATAATTTGTTTGTTCTTTTTAGTTCAGTGTTAATGTCTATCGAAAAATTTCTTTTGTCAAGGTCTAAATGATAATTTAGTAAGAGAGTGTTACTTGTTATGGCTTCAATGTTTTTTGAACCTTTGTTAAAACTTCTATAATCTATTAAATTATTTTGTTGATTTATTAAGTAGTTTTCGGGTAATTTTTTATTTATGATATAACTTAAATTAAAACTACCTTTTTTAGGTGTTTTATAATGTAAATTATTCTGAAAACTATACAGGAAAAAATTTGAAGAATTCAAATTTGTAAAATTTGAATTTAAATTTGAATTGAATTTCAAGTTTTTTAATAATTTTATTTTAGTGACTTGATTAAAAGAGATGATTGTTTTATTAAATTCTGCTATATTACTTTGTAAACTTTCATTTTCTAAGGTATTTATTTTAGAATTACTAATTTCTTCTTCAAAATGAAATTGTATAGTAGATGAACTTTCAAATATGGTTTTTTTGTATAAATAGCTAGATTTTATTCCGCTATAAAATAAATTGTTTTTTACTCTTTGAATAATGGTTTTGTTACTATCTACTATGAAATATTCATTAAGTTTTTCTGAAAACACTTTATTTTTCTCATTTAACGAATTTAGACCAATATAGATATAATTTTGAAGCAGTTTGTTAAAGCCAATTTTGTAAGTATTTTCTAAATGATTAACTATGAAATTATCAGTTTGATTAATATTCTCTATGTTTTCATTAGTGTTAAAAGTAACACTGTTTTTTAATTCAGTAGGAGAAAAATTAAATTTTAGATAATTTGTAAAATAACTATTATCACTAGATAAATATTTTACTTCAATTTCTCCAAAGCTGTTTTTGTAATCCTTGTTGAATGAAGATTGCTCGGAGTTTTCAATAGTTTCATTAGGTAAAGTGTAATTTAAAATTTGATTCTGATTTTGCAATTGAGAATCATTAAAATAATTAATACTTGTTCTTATTATAGTTTTATTGCTAATTTTTGAAGTGAAACTTAATGAATTTAATAAACCTTTATTAAAATTAATTTGTGAGGTTTGAAAAAATGAATTTTCAAACAAATTTGTATTCAATACTTTATTAGATTTTAATTCAATTTTTTCATTCATACTAAAATCCATTTGACCAAAATTACCATCTAATAAATCACTAGTATTTGAGCCTAAATTGCTGTAATCTAAAAAATAAAAACCTTTTATTTTCTTTCTTAACAAGCCTATATTGACATTTTCTTTAAATCTCTTTTCAGTTCCATAACCTGCATTGATATTTCCAAACCACACATTTTCCAAACCTTTTTTAAGTTTTAAATTAATGGCTACTTTATTGCTGTTTGATAAAGATTTGAGAATTGGGTTGTCTTCAAAATTGTCTAAAATTTGAACTTCTTCAAGTGTGTTGGCGTCTAAATTTCGAGATAATATTTTATAATTCTGATTAAAAATATCTTCGCCTTCAACTAATAGTTTGTCAATTGTTTTTCCATGCGCTTTTATGGTGCCATCTTTTTGTACTGTAATTCCAGGTAATTTTTTTAGAATATCTTCTACAGTTTGCTCTGTGTTGTTAGAGAACGATTTTACTTTTATAAATGTTGTGTCTTGTTGTATTGTTACTTTTTGATGTTCTTCAACAAGTACTTCTTTTAGAGCTACGAAATCCTCTACCAAAGAATAATTTTTTATAAATGTACTCTTGTCAATTAAAATAGTTTCTTTTTCGGTTTTAAAACCTAAGAATGAAATTTCTAAAATGTATTTATTAGTAGCGTTATTTATTTCAATTAAATAATTTCCGTTTTCATCAGTTAAAGAATAGTTTATGAAATTATCTTCTGTATCTTTTAAAAGAACGGTAGCTCCAATTATGGGGTTGTTAATAGAATCAGTAATTATTCCTTTAAGTTCTTTTTTTTGAGAAAAAACAATAGAAGAAAGTAGAAAACTTAAAATTAGAAATTTGTATTTCATGTATTATTTTATTTCTTCTATAAAAAGTTCCAAAATGGTAGGCATTTCACTTCTTTTTGGTATATAAGTGTTATATTTTTTTGCAGTTAATACACTATCTTCATATACTTTGTCAATATATTTCACCAATTTTTTTCCAAATTCTTCAATAGTTATAAAATGAGTGTATTTATCTTTTAAAGGAACTCTTAAATTATTTACTTTCTGTTTATTGTTTGTAGGGTATTCAATACTTTTAAAATACCAATATAAATTTTTATTTGTATCATAAGCTTCTAAAATTAAACCAGGCAAACCATTTAGTTTCCATGGCCCATAGCTAACAGGAATAGCAAACGTAAACCAAGCTGTATAATCCCTGCCTCTAAAATGCATAGTAGCTTTTGTACAAGTATATTTTCCAATTTTTTTCGTTTCTTTATGAATTTTCCAATTATGTTTTGTGGCATTTTCTTTTACATAATATACCTCGCCATATTCAAAACTTGAGTAAATGAGATTACTTTTTTTATAAAACACAACCTGATCGCCTAAGGGGCTGCTTTTTAGCCCATTATAAATAATGTTTTCATCATTTTTTTCAGTGTTTTTTTGTACATTTAGGTTTTCTGTTTTTTCTAAACTATCTTTTGCAGTAACATAATACGATTGCTCTTTATTAAAAGTCATATAAGCATTGTAGTCTAATCCATTTCCATTACCGGTAGCCATGGCGTCTACAAACCCATAATAAACAATTCCTTTATTTTCTTGTGAAAATAAATAAACAGGAACTAGTAAAAACAAAATAAAATATTTTTTCATAATGATTATTTCTGGTGTTAAAACTTTTTGCTGATTGTTTTATTTATCCGTTACAAACGTTATATGCTATTGAATCAGCAATTTCTTGTGAAGAGGCATAAATTCTTTTCTTCCATACGCCATTACAATATACATCATAAGGTTTCATCGTAAGAACTTCTTTTAATTCAGTTTTTTTATTTGTAAATAATTTGTTGTTGTTCATCGTGTTTGCGTTTAAACTTAAACCAAACATAGTTACACTTAAGAAAGTGAATAAGATTTGTTTTTTCATATGATTTTTTAATTAATTTTTTGTAAAATTTTTTTTAACCAGCAAAAAGTGCGCAAATGAAAAAAAAAAAAAATGAATTATAATGGAATTCTTTTACGTTTAACTTTAGCGATATTTTTTCTGTAATGATTAATAAATTATAATGTTTGTGTCGGCCATTTAAATTACTCATAAACTAGTTTTGTTTTCAATAGTATTTTATTACATTTGAACGAAAACCAAATCTATAAAATGAAGATTATTTCTTATAATGTAAATGGAATTAGAGCTGCAATTTCTAAAGACTTTATTTCATGGTTACAACACGCAAGTCCTGATGTAATTTGCCTTCAAGAAATTAAAGCAATGGAAGAACAAGTCCCTAAACTTGAAATTGAAGCAGCAGGTTATCCTTATCAATATTATTTCTCAGCTCAAAAAAAAGGATACAGTGGTGTAGCTATTTTCTCTAAAATTGAACCAAAAAATGTTGTTTTTGGCACAGGAATTGAGCATATGGACTTTGAGGGACGAAATTTACGTATCGATTTTGATAAGTTTTCTATAATGAGTTTGTATCTTCCTTCTGGAACTAATTCAGAGCGATTAAGTTACAAGTTTCAATACATGGATGAATTTCAGGAATATATTAATGATTTAAAGAAATCGGTTCCAAACTTAGTTATTTGTGGCGATTATAACATTTGTCATGAAGCTATTGATATTCATAATCCTGTTGGAAATAAAAATACTTCTGGATTTTTGCCTGAAGAAAGAGCTTGGTTAGATGCGTTTATGAAAAGTGGATTCATTGATACTTTCAGGCATTTAAACAAAGAGCCACACCATTACAGTTGGTGGAGTTATAGAGCAAATGCTCGAAATAATAATAAAGGTTGGAGAATTGATTATTGTTTAGTTGATAAAGCATTAGAAAGCAATATTGAGCGTGCTTATATTTTGCCCGAAGCCAAACATTCCGATCATTGCCCAGTTGTAGTAGAATTAAAATAACCAATAAATTAAATAATAAAAGATGATAAAAAAAGTTGCCCTTGCTGTTGTAGTTCTAGGATTAACTACTTCTTGTGTTTCTAAAAAAATATATAATGATTTAGAAAACAAATATGCCGATTTAAAGAAAGAGCGTAATGCTTTAGCAGATGAAAACGGAGCTTTGTCTAAAAGCAAAAATCAGTTAGAACAAGAAAAAACAAGTTTACAAACAGAATTAGATAAAGCAAAAGCGGAAAGAGATAAGTTAGCAAATGACTATGCAGCTACAAAGAAAAGTTTAGATAACTTAAAGGCTTCTTATGCGGCTTTAGAAAAAAACAGTAATGATGCTTTAGATAGCAACATGAAGAAAAACAGAGAATTATTAGCTGAATTAGAAGCAAAACAAAGCAAACTGACTGCTGAGCAAGAGCGTTTAGATAAATTAAAAGCCGATTTAGCATCGTCAACTTCTCGATTAGCGGAATTAGAAAAAATGATGGCTGATAAAGAAGCTGGAATGAACAAATTAAAAGAAACGTTATCTAAAGCTTTAAATGCATTTGAAGGAAAAGGGTTAACAGTAGAGCACAGAAATGGAAAAGTTTATGTTTCTATGGAAAATAAATTACTTTTCGAATCAGGAAGTTGGACTGTTGGTTCAGAAGGGAAAAAAGCAGTTACTGCTGTTGGAAAAGTATTAGGTGATAATCCTGAAATTTCTGTACTAATTGAAGGTCACACTGATAACGATAAAATCACAGGAACAATTGGTGGTGGAGTAGAAAACAACTGGGATTTATCTACAAAACGTGCCACTGCAATTGTAAATATTTTATCTGAAAATAAAAAAGTAGATAAAAAGAATTTAACAGCTGCGGGTAGAGGAGAATATGCGCCTTTAATGGCAAATGAAACGGCTGAAGGAAAAGCTAAAAACCGTAGAATTGAAATTATTTTAACGCCAAAATTAGATGAGATTTCTAAATTAATGAGCGAATTATAATATTAAGCATGAAAGATTCTAAAAAAGACTCAAAGTATTTACTTTGAGTCTTTTTTTTTTGAATTTATAAAAATATTTTTTTCAACATCTTACTTTTTAATATGAAAATAATTAACTTTAGTTCAACTATTAATTAAAAGTAAGCATGGCAATTATAAACCCACATATTAATTTTAATGGAAATGCAGAAGAAGCATTTAATTTTTACAAATCTGTATTTGGCGGAGAATTTACAGTCCTTATGCGCTTCAAAGATATTTCTAATTCAGACTTTCAAGTTTCAGATGAAGAAGCGAATAAAATTATGCACATAGCTTTACCTATTGGCAATAATGTTTTAATGGCTAACGATGTTCCAGAAATTTTAGGTAAAGTAGATGAAAATGAGAATAGATCAAAAATTTCTATAAGTGCAGAAAGCCGAGAAGAAGCTGACAAATTGTTTAACAGACTTTCGTCTGGCGGCATTGTGGAAATGCCAATTGGGGATAGTCCTTGGGGTTCTTATTTTGGAATGTTTAGAGATAAATATGGTATCGAATGGATGGTAGATTTTGATTCCAAAAGATAAAAAAATAAGTCTACAGAAACCTGTTAGTAGAAATACGATACAGGTTTTTCTTTTATGTAAGGTTACAACTTTGTAACTTTGCTGTTCAGCAACTTAAAAAAAAATGAACTACACTACTTTACCCAATACTTCTTTAAAAATCAGTAAAATTTGCCTTGGTACCATGACTTTTGGAAATCAAAATTCAGAGGCAGAAGCGCATTCACAATTAGATTACGCTTTAGAAAGAGGAGTTAATTTTATTGATACAGCCGAAATGTATCCAATAGGCGGAAATGCAGAAATTTTCGGGAGTACCGAAAGACATATTGGTTCTTGGATTAAAAAATCGGGGAAGCGAGATGAAATTGTTTTGGCAACAAAAATTGCCGGACCAAATCGTGGAATGACCTACATAAGAAATCCGTTAGATTTTTCTAAAAAAAGCATTACGGAAGCGGTGGAGCTAAGTTTGAAAAACCTGCAAACCGATTATATTGATTTGTACCAAATGCATTGGCCAGAACGTGTAATGAATATGTTTCAAAAGCGTGGTGTGCAAGAATTAGATCCTAATTGGCAAGATAATATTTTTGATGTTTTAACCGTTTATGAAGGTCTGATTAAAGAAGGTAAAATTAAACATATTGGTGTTTCTAATGAAAATCCATATGGAGTGATGAAGTTTCTTAGAGAAAGTGAAAAACATAATTTGCCAAGAATTGCTACAATACAAAATCCGTATTCTTTATTGAATAGATTATATGAAGTTGGGTTGAGCGAAATGTGCATGCGTGAAAATGTTGGCTTATTGGCTTATTCTCCTTTAGGTTTTGGTTTTTTATCAGGTAAATATTTAAATGGTTTTCCTGAAAATTCTAGAATGAAATTGTTTCCAAACTTTAAAAGATACATTAACGAAAATTGTTTTAAAGCAACCAAATTATATAAGGATTTAGCAGAAGCAAACAATCTTACGTTAACCCAAATGGCTTTAGCTTTTGTAAATCAACAACAATGTGTAACTTCAACTATAATTGGAGCTACAACTTTAGGGCAGCTAAAGGAAAATATTGATGCTTTTGATGTTGTTTTATCAAAAGAGGTTTTAGCCGAAATTGAAATTATCCAAGAATTAATTCCAAATCCGGCTCCTTAATTAAAAAATAATTTTCTTAGTAACTTCATTACCATTTTCAAGTTTTATTAGTAGTAATAAAGCTTGATTTTGTTTTGTGAAAGAGTTAAACGTTATTAAAGAACTATTAAAGTCTCGTTCAGCTATTTTCTTTCCAGTAATATCGTATATAGTTACACGATTAATTTTGTTTTCAAAAGCATTAATCTCTAATTGATTATTGCTTGTATAGACAACAACATCATTGTTTAATGAGTAATCATTAGTGTTAACCTTATATAACACTTCAAATCTACTGTTGTAAACTCCTTCTTCTGAATGAAATGAATAAGGATTTTCTTTTATATCAGTAATGTTTCCGTTAAAATTATCTTTCAAATAAATAGTTTGAGTATTGAAAATTCCTTCCGTATTTTCTAATGATATGCTATAGTTTCCACTTTGTAATGCTTTAAACCCTAATGCTACTTTTTCATTTTCATTAAATTCAGGCAAACCATTTATTGCATATTCTTCTTCGTCAATTACAGTATAAATTATCGATTTTGAAGTGTCAAATATTTTTCCATCAATCCCAATATCAAAACCATTTGTCGCTTTTGTATCATGACCAATTAATATTTGGTTGTAACTGTTTTCGGAATCGGTTAAATTTAATCTGTAGATGTCTTTTTCAACAATAGAATTAGAATCTCTAAAAAACTGCGTATTTTTTACATCATAGCGAAGTGCATTGTGAAACAAAACAGTTTCGTCTTCAATAGAATTGACATAAAAACCTTGTCCTGGTTTAATCGTTCCATCTGGAATTTGTCCTCCAGCTGCCGATGCAACTCCTCCTAGAGTAGTGTAAGAAGCAAAGTTATTTTGTGGGTATAAACCGCCAGAAGCCGCAACAGTATGTGTCCAAAAATAAAGTGTTTCAATTGTTCTATTCGTTGCAATAAAATGACTTGCCTCAATTGTTGCAGGATATGGATTTCCAAGCATATTAAATCCTGTTACAACTGGTATGTTAAACTCTCCGTTATTTGGTGTGCCTGTAAATTGACCCGAATATGCTGAAGCTGATGATGCAGACCAATTGTTTGGCGCTCTAATAATGTAAGCTTTCGTTGGTAAAAAGTCATTTACAGTTGGGTCAATACTAGCGTAAGCTGTTGTTGGTGTATTTCCCGAAGGAACATATTCATAAAAACGATTACTTTGCGTAGATGGTGAAAAAGTCAATAAATTTTGACCGCTTACTGGAGAAGACCATGATGTGTAATCTAATCTAATTATTGGAGCGCTTTCTTTTAATACGGTAATGTTGCCTGTATTTGCTATATTATTTATTTGAACCAAATTGGCATTGTTTTGCACCGTAAAATTAGCTGTTGGGGCAACATTTACATCTCTAACTACTGTGAAAGTATGATTGCTTTGTAATGTAACTTGAGCAGTTCCTGTAATTTCTAACGAACAAAATTCTAAATTACCAGTTGAGGTATAGTTGCCATTGATTGTAGCTCTTGTTGTTTTATTAGGTGCTCCATTGTCCCAGGCCAATCCGTTCCAAGTTGTTGTAGTTGGGCATGATAATAAATTCCATGAGTCAGGAGCTTGAGGTCCTCCCCAAATTTGGGTTGCTAAATACGGATTATCTATAAACGGATTTCTATTTCCTTGTAATCCTTCTAAAATATCATTTCTATTTCGTTCATAAAAATTAACCGGGTCTTCTTCGTTCCATTCTAAAAAAATATCCGGCATTTCTGCGCTATATGTTGTTGAACCAGCACCAACAGCTGTTGCCAAACATTGGTTTTGATATCTAACATACATATACATCATCATTCTAGCAATGTCACCTTTCCATTCATCACCAGGGTACCAATAGATTCCCACATTTCCTGCGTCACCCTCACTGTCTGCATATAGTCTATTTCCTCTACTGTTGTTAAATTGAACATCGGATGCTCTTAAATGATGCGCATCTGCCCCTGGACCTGATGTTCCTAAATCAGGATTTCCTAAAGATTTAGGGTAACAATGTTCTCTGTTCCAATCTCCAACATTTCCACCATTATTGTTTTTACCTCTATTCCTGTCGTCAATAACTGAAGCGTTGAAATCATTATATCCATATACCAAAAAAACATTATTAGAATTATTCGGATTTAAATCGGTTAGTTTTAAAGCTTCCCAAACTCCTGGAGTATAGGATAAATTTGTTGTGTGTGTTGTCGTTATTAAATTGGTTAATTGGCTTTTCAAGGTGTTTCCAGTTTGAGTAAAATCTATAGAACTATAGTATGCTGGAATTTGAGCTTGTAAAACACTACATATAAGTAACGAAAAAAGTAATTTTATCTTCATGTTAAAAAATTTGGGGCTCGAATTTAATAATTATTTTTAAAAAAAAGAGTTCAAAAATTTTTTAAATCTTCGAACTCTTTAAGTTTACGTTAATTTTAACAAATGTTTTACAAGTTGTCAATCACTTTATCTTTTGGATAACGAACCTTATAACTGATTCTTATTTTCTTGGTTTCATTTGCACCAAGTTTTAAATCCCAGGTTAAAATTCCGGTTTCTTCATTTACTTTCGCTCTGTCTTTTTCTAAAAGCTCAACTGTAATTTCTTTGTCGGTACTTATAGGATATTGATCTTTCAGCAACAGTTCAACACTTTCTTTTTTGTTGTTACGAATGGTAATATCATAAGTAAACGTTTGCTCTTTATAAGCTGATAAGAATTTAGTTCCCGATTTATCTGCAATTTTTTCACGTTTAATAGAGATTTTCTTATCTCTTCCCATACTTAAATTCAACGTGTCTGCCGTTTGATTTGGATTAATCATTGTTTTACCAACATACATTCCTTCAAAAATAATATTTGCTTCTCCAGGTAATAAATTAAATTTTGAATAATCTGATATTTCAGCCAATAAGAATGCTTCTTTTTCAATTCTTGGAACTGCATAATATCTATAAGTAGCGGGTAATTTTATTTCTTTTAAAGCTACGCTATGCGCTTTTCCATTCGATAAAATATCATAAGGAATATCAATGTCAAATGAAACGTTTAATTGATTTTCATTGATGCTTGTGTAATTTGAAACTGAAGATTCTTCTAATTCATCAGCACTTACTTTAATTCCAGAAACTTTTCCTTGTATAGTATTCATTTTCGCATTAGAATTATCGTATTGTACAAATCCTCTATTATAACCAAAACGTAAAAACCAAGCTTGTAAAATAGGTGCGTTATTGTTTTGGGTTGGGTTTCCACTAGATAAAGTAAGTTTTACTTTTTTCCAGTCAATTCCAGTGTTTTGCGTTACTTGCCCTTTATACATCATATTAATTGGTGTACTGATGCTTTCTGCTCTTAAATCATAGAAAGGTTTCCAAGTTGCTCCACCTGTAAGGTAATTGATATCTAAATTTACTATTCCTGCAGATTCGTTCATCACTTGTAAAATCAGTTTTCCTTTCGAAGATTTTTCTTCATTTTTAGTATTGATTTCCAGTTTAGAATTTAGTTTTTTCAACTTCTCATTCAATTTATTTTCTTTTTCTTGAAAAGAAGTAATTGCATTGCTTAGTTGAGTTCGTTTCGAATTATAATAATCAACTAATTTCATTAATTCGGCTACATTTAAACCTGTATTAGTTCCAGAAACTTGTTGGTTTTTATCCAATAACTCAATAGTTTTAGCATGCGAATTTTTCTCCGTTTGCACTTTTATTATTTCTTTTTGAACCCAATTGATGCTGTCTCTTACTTTTTTAATTGCAGGATTACTTTCGTCAATTTCATATTCTGAAATGTAATTTTGGGTAAACTGAACCGATAAAACCGTTAAGGAGTTTGGCGCGCCAATTTGAACCGTATTTTCGTTTAAATAATCGGCAACGTTTTTAATTACAATTTCGCTTGTTCCTTTGGGTAAGTTTACCGAAGTAGTTTGAATAAGTTCAGCACTGTTGCTGTAAACAGTAGCTCCTTTTACAGTTGCGGTTGTAAAGATTGGCTTTTGTGCAAACAAGGTTGCCGAAACCAATAAAGTGAATAAGAAAATTATTTTTTTCATGTTTATGAATTTTATGTCTTTCTATTATAGAGTGACATTTTCATTAAAAGGTTGGGAAGGGAATTATTTTATTTACTTATTGAGAAAGTGCGTACCAAAAAATTGTATGGTCAAATCGTAAAAATATTTTTTCTTCAAAATAGAAGTATTCTTTTAAAAAGGTTGAGTTAATAGTATCGTTATTAAAAAATTGGAAATTGTAATAAATTAGAATTTCTGTTTTCTCTTCTTTTAAATTTTTAATTTGAAATTGCCATTTACCTAATTCAAAAATAAAATCTTCTTTATCTATTTGAATTTCATAGTTTATAAATCTTTTTTGCAGATTTAAATCAAATTCTGTTTTAGTAAAAGAAATTTTATTAAAATTTTCAAATAGAGTATCGCTTTTTTTTAAATAATCACCATAAAATGTAGGGTTAAAAAAATTGTCCTTAGATAATAAGTAATATTTTTGTTTATAATCTGTTTTTTTATCCGAGTTATTTCCTAAATAGGCTTCCGAACTATCTTTTATATATATTGAATCTGTATCAATATCGATTTTTTTTAACTCACCTTCAAAGATGAAATCTGTATAAATAATTTCTTTAGATACAACATAATCGTTAGAGATGAATACTTCAATGTCTTTTGTTGAGCCAATTGTTCCGTGTTTTATTCCTTTGTTTTGTGAACTTACACTGTTTGAAATTAAAATTAGAATAAATATGATTTTTTTCATTTTTTCATTTTATAATTTACCCAAACAACTCACCTACAACATCTTCAATTTTCGAAACCAAAACCACTTTTATTTTCGTGTTTTTTAAGGAAATTTTATTGTGTTTTGAAACCAAAATAGAAGTAAATCCAAGTTTTTCAGCTTCTTGTATGCGTTGGTCAATTCTGTTAACTGGGCGTATTTCGCCCGAAAGTCCAACTTCACCTGCAAAACAAAATCCGTCTTCAATGGCAATGTCTTCATTAGACGATAAAATAGCAGCTACAACGGCTAAATCAATTGCTGTGTCTTCCACAGAAATTCCACCAGTAATGTTTAAAAATACATCTTTTGTACCTAAACGAAAACCAGCTCTTTTTTCTAAAACGGCCAATATCATGTTTAACCGTTTGGCATTATAACCTGTTGTGCTTCGTTGAGGTGTTCCATAAACTGCAGAGCTTACTAATGCTTGAATTTCGATCATTAACGGACGCATTCCTTCCAATGTACAAGCAATTGCGGTTCCTGATAAAGCTTCTTCTTTGTGGGAAATTAAAATTTCAGAAGGGTTTTCAACTTCGCGTAAACCACTTCCTAGCATTTCATAAATTCCTAGTTCTGCAGTTGAACCAAATCGGTTTTTTAACGAACGTAAAATTCTATACACGTGATTTCTGTCGCCTTCAAACTGTAAAACGGTATCGACCATGTGTTCCAAAATTTTCGGACCTGCAATGGTTCCATCTTTGGTAATGTGACCAATTAATAGAACCGGAGTATTGGTTTCTTTTGCAAATTTTATCAGTTCGGCCGTACATTCTCTAATTTGAGAAATACTTCCAGCTGAAGATTCAATATAATCGGTATGTAGGGTTTGTATAGAATCAATAATGACAATTTCAGGTTGCATTTCCTGAATTTGTTTAAATATGTTTTGCGTTTTGGTTTCGGTAAGAATGTAACAATTGTCGCCATTTGGCGTAATTCTTTCCGCACGCATTTTTATTTGTTTCTGACTTTCTTCGCCCGAAACATATAAGGTTTTATAAGGTAATTTTAGAGAAATTTGAAGTAATAAGGTGCTTTTTCCAATTCCCGGTTCTCCGCCTAATAATATAAGAGAACCAGGCACAATTCCGCCACCAAGAACTCTGTTTAATTCGTTATCATTAGTGTTTAAACGTATTTCTTGAGACGAATCTATTTCTTTAACTAAAAGCGGTTTTGAAGCTCTTGAGGTTGAACCCGAATCACTTTTCCATGCTTTTTTTTCTTCTTTTTGAACTATTTCTTCAACAATGGTGTTCCATTCTTTACAATTATGACATTGTCCTTGCCATTTTGAAAACGGTGTACCACAATTTTGACAAAAAAACGAAGTTTTAACTTTAGCCATAATTATTATTCGCCTTCTTTTTTCTCACCTTCTTCAACAGGTGCTGGTTCTGCATATTCTTCAACTTTAGATTTGTCTTGCTTGTTTTTTAAATCTTCAGAACGAGAAATCATAAAGTCCTTTGTTAATTCGCGTATTTCTTCTTTAGTAAATGCACTTTTATATTCTTTTGTAGCTTTTTTGTATTCACCCATTTTTTCATAGTACAATGCTTGGTGATAAACACTTAATGTTGTTTTTGGGTAATTTTTTTCAGCATATTTTGATAATTCTTGTAATTCTGGGTACGCTTTGTTTTTTAAGATAGCGGCTTCAATTGCTTTAAAGTCAGTTAATCTTGGTTTAATATCAATTCCTAGTTTTTCTTGTAAAGTTGTGTATTTGTCAATTAAATACTGCGCATAACCTTTGTCTAATGTTACAATTTTAGTTTGAAATTCGGTCATAGAAATTGGTGCATAACCATCGAACATAAAATATAGAGCACTAGGAATAGCATTTGCAACTACTGAATAGTGAGTTGTTCCAATAATTTCTTCAGAGGCAAACTTGAATTTTGCATTAGGAATTGCTTTTACATTTTGGGTTAAAGTTAATGCTCTTTCCTTTAATTCGTCTTTATCTCCTTCAGCCATTGCTTGGTAATAAAAAATTGGTTTTGAAATTAAAGCCAATCTTTCTGGAACTCTTTTTTCCATATCGAATGCAAATTCTGGAGAAAGCGAAATGTAACCATTAAAAACAGGATTGTCTTTGTATAAATATGAATTCATAAAACCTGCAGTAGTATCGTGACCTGCGATTACTCTAAAAGGTTGTGTTCTGTATTTTTTTTCAACGTAAGGCAATAATTCAATACCAATAAATTCAAAAAAACTAGCTCCAGTAGCAGTAGGAAAACCTGCTTCATCAAATTCACTGTCTAAATATCTTGTTTCTCCATAATTTTGAGGAATTGAAACGATAATCATTTCAGGTAAATCATCCCAATAATTACCGTATTTAAGAATTCCTTCAAACGGACTTAATAAATATTCACCATCTAATAATACTAATACCGGATATTTTTTATCGGGAGAACTTTCGTAAGTTGTAGGTAGAACGACAGTAAATTCTCTTGTTCCATTTAATTTTTTAGAGTCAATTGATTCTGGAATACGTTGAGCAAAAGTGGTAATAGCACTTAAGAAAAGGATTAAAAACAATTTTGATTTCATAAAAAAGATATATTGAATTATTAGAAGACCAATATACTAATTTATTTCTTTTTTGTTAGTGATGGGAGTATTAAAAAAGCAATTCCACCTAAAAGAATGGTAATTATTAATTGTGAAGTCCAAACAATCCATCCAAAAGCATTTCCCGCTTCTATTGGAATGTTGTATAAAAATAATATTTTAGCAATTAAAACAGGGAAAAAACCAAATCCACCATTGGTAAAGGCTATTGTTAAACTTCCAATTACAAATGCGACTAATACTGCTCCAAATGAAATTACTTGAGTCTCTTCTAATGCAAAAATAATGGAGTAGAACATTAATACATAAGTAAGCCAAATTAATAATGTTATTACAATGAAAGGTAGTTTATTTGGCATTTTAAAAACACTTAACGCACCGTCTGTAAGTCCAGAGATTTTCTGTTTTATCCATAAAACCCATTTCAATTTAGAGTAAATCATTAAATAAATTCCAATTAATGTAGAGATGACTCCGAGAATTAATAAAATGATTAATTTTTTTAATGGAATGTATTCTAATAAAAAACTTTTAAGGGTGTTGAATTCTAAAACTACAGCTGTAAGTATAAAAATAATTAAAACAATGAAATCTATAATTCGTTCAGAAATAATAGTTCCAAAAGCTTTGTCGAAAGGAACTCCATCATATTTTGTTAGTAATGCGGCTCTAGAAAATTCACCAGACCTAGGAATGGTTAAATTTAAAAAATAACCTATACTTACAGCAATTAGGTTTAATTTGAAATTAGACTTATATCCTACGTATTCAAGAGTGTACTTCCATCGATAAGCTCTTAAAACATATCCAGAGAAAGCTAAAAACCCAGAAATTATTACATATTTATAATTTGCACCTAATATTGAGTTTTTAAGTTTTTCTATTTGATCAGGTGTAAACGATTTATAAGTATATATAATTAAAAAAACTCCCAATAACAATGGGAGCGCTATACTCAGAGTATTGTTTATTTTTTTTTTCAAACTAGGTTAAAGAATTGTCTTTCTCGTTAGGAAAAACTAAACAAGGTTTGAATTTTTTTGCTTCTTCAAACTCTAAAGTTGCGTAAGAAATGATAATTATGATATCACCTCTATGAACTTTTCTTGCGGCCGGACCATTAAGTGTTATTTCTCCTGTGTTTCGAGGTCCTTTTATTGCGTAAGTTTCTAATCGTTCACCATTATTTATGTTTACGATTTGTACTTTTTCTCCTTCAATAATGTTGGATGCTTCCAATAACGCTTCGTCAATTGTAATGCTTCCGATGTAATTCAAATCAGCACCGGTAACGGTTACTCTATGAATTTTTGATTTTACTACTTGAATATGCATGGTGCAAAGTTAATTATTTCGAATAAATTAATTATTAATTTTTAATTAAATATAATTTTTTTAAATTGGACTGTTATTCTGTTAGAGATATGTTGTCGATTAGTCTTATTCCTTCAACATAAACTGCTATAAATGCTCTGTATTTTTTTGATTTATTTTTCCTTAAACAAGGTAGTAATTTTTCTTCGTCACTTATTTCAAAGTATTCAAGCTCAAAATAAGGATTTGTTTGGAAAGTTTTCTTAGCTAAGTTTAAAATCTCTTGTGCCGATTTTGTTTTAAATAAAACTTTAGCTTTCTGTAAAAAGCTATAAATTATTGCTGCGTTTTGTCTTGTTTCTTTTGAAAGTCTTTCGTTTCTAGAACTCATTGCTAATCCGTTTGGTTCTCTTAGAATTTCACAACCTATAATTTTCACAGGTAGTTTTTCTTTAGAAACCATTTTTTTAACTATTTGAAGCTGCTGAAAGTCTTTTTCTCCAAAATAAGCCCTTGTTGGTTGTATGATTTCGAATAATTTTTTTACTATTGTTCCAACTCCATCAAAATGTCCTGGTCTATGTTTGCCTTCCATTTGATTTTCTATTCCATCAAAGTTAAAGGCTGTAGATTCAATTTTTTTTTCGTAAATATCTTCTACCGAAGGTGCATATAAAATTATTTTATCGCTTAATGTATTTATTTTTTCAATATCTTTTTCTAAGGTTCTTGGGTATTTCTTTAAGTCTTCACTATTGTTAAATTGTGTTGGGTTTACAAAAATACTTACAACAGTTAATGCGTTGTTTTTTAAGGAGTTTTGTATTAAAGACAGGTGTCCAGAATGCAAAGCTCCCATTGTAGGAACAAAGCCAATTGTTTTAAAATCAGTAATTTGCGAGTTTAAAAAATTTGTTAATTCTGATTTTCTATGGAAAACTTGCATGAAAATTTGAGTTTATTTAAAGTGCAAACTTACTATTTTAGTGGATAAATCCATAAATTTTTGTAATTTTGCGTGTTTTTTGAACTTAATACACAATTCAATATAATTATGGAAGATAAGAGGATATTGTATGTATCATCTGAGGTGGTGCCTTATTTAGCGGAAAATGAAGTTTCTCTACAATCGTATGAATTTCCAAAAATGATTAACGATTTAGGAGGTCAAATTAGAATTTTTATGCCTAGATATGGGAATATTAATGAAAGAAGACATCAATTACATGAAGTAATCCGTTTATCAGGTATGAATCTTGTGGTTAATGATATGGATATGCCTTTAATTATTAAAGTTGCTTCTATACCTAAAGAAAGAATTCAAGTTTACTTTATTGATAATGACGAATATTTTAAACGAAAAGCAACTTTTACAGATGAGGAAGGGAATTTATTTTCTGATAATGACGAAAGAGCAATATTTTTTGCAAAGGGAGTTGTTGAAACAGTGAAAAAATTAAATTGGGTTCCAGATGTAATTCATGTTCACGGATGGATGGCGTCTTTATTACCTTTGTATCTAAAGCATTTCTATAAAAACGAAGGTATATTTGCTGAAACAAAAATTGTTACTTCGGTTTATGGTACTGGTTTTGAGGGGGAGTTAGATGGTGATTTAATAGATAAGGTTTGTTTTGATAATGTGTCAAAAGAAGATGCTAAATTGTTGGAAAGGCCGTCTTACGATAACTTAATGAAGTTAACGGTTGATTATTCAGATGCTGTTATTGTTGGTTCAGAGGAGCTTTCTTCAGATTTAACAAAATATATAGAAAGTTCAGGTAAACCTTTTTTACCTTTCGCCAATAAAGAAGAAGTTCAAGAAAAATATACTAGTTTTTTAAAAAATCAAGTACTATAATTATTTAGTTACGTTATGAAAAAGATTATTTTAGGTTTAACTGTTTTGCTATCAGTTACTTCATTAACATCATGTGATAAGGATTTTAATACAATTGGGTCTGATATTGTTGGTGGAAATCATTTTGATTTAGATAAAATTGATGTGCAGGTTTCTGTAGAAACAAAAATAACCGGCCCTGTCCAGTCAAATAATTTGCCAATTAATCATTTGGGTATTTATAGTGATCCAGCCTTCGGAATTACAAAAGCTCATTTTGTTAGTCAGTTAGAGTTAACTAGTGAAAATCCTATTATTGGAAATGCAGGTACTCAGGTTATTGATTCCGTTTACATTTATATACCTTATTTTGTTGATTCAGATGAAACTGTTACCGACACTGATGGATCAAGTACCTTTGTTTTAGATTCTGTATACGGGTACAATGAAGACGCTAAGTTTAAATTACATGTTTATGAAAACGGTTATTTTATAAGAAATTTTGATCCTACAGACAATTTTTTATCTGCTCAAAAATATTATACAAACGATAAAAATTCTAAAATTGATCCATTTAAAGGGTCTGTTCTTTTAAATAATAGTTCTGATTTGTCTCAAAACGAAGAATTTTTTGTTAGTAATAAAGAAATTGTTATTTATGAAACTGATGGGAATGGTAATTATGTTGATGAAGATGGAGTGTTGGTTGGTCAAAATGATAGAGTTGTAAAAGAAAGAAAGGATCCTGGTATTTGGTTGGATTTGAATAAGAGTTTTTTTGAACAAAAATTGTTTGGAACATCTGCCTCTGGTAAGTTATATAGCAATACAGTATTTAAGGACTTTTTTAGAGGATTACTTTTTGAGGTTGAAGAAATAACTCCTGGCGTTGGAACCCTTGCTACACTTGATTTTTCTAAAGCAGAGTTGAAGGTGTTGTATAAATCTGAGAATACAATTACTAATACAGATGGTTCAACTAGTACTACAACTACAAGTAAAAATTTAACTTTGGGGCTTGGTTATAATGGAACTACTAGAACTGCTAATTGTATTAACTTAATTGATTATGAATTTAGTAGTACGTATAATGCCGGATTAGCCGATACTAGCGGTGAAAATTTATACATAAAAGGTGGTAGTGGATCTGTGGTTTATATTGATATTCCCTTGTCGGATATTAATGCCTTAAGGGACAGAGATTTGTTGATAAATGAAGCTAACTTGGTTTTTTATATTAATACAACACAAATGGGCGCCGCAACTCAATTTGAGCCTGAAAGAATTTATCTTTTTGATGCAACAAATAATACTCCTCTATTGGATTATTATTCAGATACCTCTACAAATTCAGATACTAAAAGAAATAAAAGTTCTTTTGGCGGTATTATAGAGAAAGATGATCAAGTCAATCCAAAAGGAATTAAATATAAAGTAAAAATAACAAATCATATAAATAGAGTTTTAAATGGAGACTCTGATGAAAATGAAAACATAAGAATAGGTCTTGTTGTTACTGAGAATATAAATTTATATTCTAATGCTTTTGTAGCGGCTAATACCACTGATAGGGTGCCTTTTGGGCAAGTTATGAGTCCATTAGGAACTGTTTTATATGGTCCAAATAGTCCTGTTATATATACTGATCCTGATACTGGAGTCGATACTCCTTTAAAATTAAAACTTGAAATTTATTATACAGAACCTACAAACTAAATTTATTATTTATGTGTGGAATTGTTGGATATATTGGACATAGGGATGCTTACCCTGTAATTATTAAAGGGTTGCATAGACTAGAGTATAGGGGTTATGATAGTGCAGGACTCGTTTTGTTTGATGGTGAAAAATTAAAACTATCTAAAACAAAAGGTAAAGTCTCTGACCTGGAGTTGATATGTGAAAAAGAAAACACTAAAATAGGTAAAGTAGGAATGGGGCATACACGTTGGGCTACTCATGGTGTTCCAAATGATGTAAATTCTCACCCTCATTTTTCAAATTCAGGTAAATTGGTAATTATTCATAATGGAATTATTGAAAATTATGAGCCAATAAAAAAGGAATTAATAAAAAGAGGTTATACTTTTAAATCTGATACTGATACTGAAGTCTTAATTAATCTTATTGAAGATGTTAAGAAAAAAGATAATATCGGTCTAGGTAAGGCTGTTCAGATAGCTCTTAATCAGGTAGTTGGCGCTTATGCGATTGCTGTTATAGATGTAGAAAAACCAAATGAAATTATCGCAGCTCGATTAGGTAGTCCATTAGCTATTGGTGTTGGTGAAGATGAATTTTTTGTTGCTTCAGACGCTTCTCCATTTATTGAATATACTTCAAATGCTATTTATTTAGAAGATGAAGAAATGGCAATTATTAGACTTCATAAACCTATGAAGGTTCGAAAAATAAAAGATGATACTTTGGTTGATCCTTATATTCAAGAGCTGCAAATGAATTTGGAGCAAATTGAAAAAGGAGGTTATGACCATTTCATGATGAAAGAAATTTATGAACAACCGAGTGTAATTAAAGATACATATAGAGGTAGGCTTCTTGCAAATAAAGGAATTATTCGTATGGCTGGAGTTGAAGATAATCTTGAAAAATTCCTAAATGCCGATAGAATTATAATAATAGCTTGTGGTACTTCATGGCACGCAGGTTTAGTTGCGGAATATGTAATTGAAGAGTTTGCTAGAATACCTGTTGAAGTTGAATATGCTTCAGAATTTAGGTATAGAAATCCTATTATAAACAAAAATGATGTTGTAATTGCAATTTCTCAATCAGGGGAAACGGCAGATACTTTAGCTGCAATTAAGTTGGCTAAACAAAACGGAGCCTTTGTTTTTGGGGTTTGTAATGTAGTTGGTTCGTCAATTTCAAGAGAAACTCATGCAGGTGCTTATACACATGCTGGTCCTGAAATTGGTGTAGCGTCAACAAAAGCGTTTACAACTCAAATTACAGTATTAACTTTAATAGCATTACGATTAGCAAAAGCAAATGGTAAAATGTCTAATTCAAATTATCAAAGATATTTGTTAGAATTAGAAATGATGCCAGAAAAAGTTACTGAAGCGTTAAAATCAAATGATGTAGCTAAAGAAATTGCGTCTATTTATAAAGATTCGTCGAATTGTTTATATTTAGGAAGAGGATATAACTTTCCTGTTGCATTAGAAGGAGCTTTAAAATTAAAAGAAATTTCTTACATTCATGCTGAAGGTTATCCTGCTGCTGAAATGAAACATGGTCCAATTGCTTTAATTGATGAGTCAATGCCTGTAGTTGTAATTGCTCCTAATCAAGGGCATTATGATAAGGTGGTTAGTAATATTCAGGAAATTAAATCAAGAAGCGGAAAAATTATTGCTGTTGTTACCAAAGGTGATACACAAGTTAGAGCGTTAGCAGATCATGTAATAGAAATTCCTGAAGCAACAGAAGCTTTAACACCGTTGCTTACAACAATTCCATTACAATTATTATCATATCATATAGCAGTAATGCGAGAATGTAATGTAGATCAACCTCGTAATTTAGCTAAATCTGTTACAGTAGAATAAGAATAAAAAAGCGAAATTTAAACATTTCGCTTTTTTATTAGAAAAAATTCAAAGAAATTATTGCAAAATTGTTTTATAAAAAACTATCTTTGCACACGGAAAAATATATGTTTTTTCCAACACTAAATAGCTATTAAATAAATACATAAGCAATGTCTAAAGTTACAGGAAAAGTTGCAAAAATTATTGGACCAGTTGTAGATGTGGTTTTTAACTCTGAAAACACTGAACTTCCAAAAATTTATGATTCATTAGAAATTACTAAAACTGACGGTTCAAAATTAGTATTAGAAGTTCAATCTCACATTGGTGAAGATACAGTTCGTACTATTTCGATGGATTCAACAGATGGTTTGTCTAGAGGTACTGAAGTTGTTTCAACTGGTGCTCCAATCCAAATGCCTATCGGTTCAGAAGTTTTTGGTCGTTTATTTAACGTAATCGGAGATGCAATTGATGGTTTAGGTGATTTACCTAAAGATGGTTCGAATGGTTTGTCTATCCATAGACCTGCGCCAAAATTCGAAGATTTATCAACTGCTACTGAAGTTTTATTTACAGGTATTAAAGTAATTGACTTAATTGAACCTTATGCAAAAGGAGGTAAAATTGGTTTATTCGGTGGTGCTGGGGTAGGTAAAACTGTATTAATTCAAGAATTAATTAATAATATAGCTAAAGGTCACGGTGGACTTTCTGTATTCGCAGGAGTTGGAGAAAGAACACGTGAAGGAAATGACCTTTTAAGAGAAATGTTAGAATCTGGTATTATTAAATACGGTGATGATTTCATGCACTCAATGGAAGATGGAGGATGGGATTTATCTAAAGTAGATAAAAACATCATGAAAGATTCTAAAGCGACTTTCGTATTCGGACAAATGAACGAGCCACCTGGAGCGCGTGCACGTGTTGCTTTGTCTGGTTTAACAATTGCTGAATATTTCCGTGATGGAGCAGGAGATGGGCAAGGAAAAGACGTTCTTTTCTTCGTAGATAATATCTTCCGTTTTACACAAGCTGGTTCTGAGGTTTCAGCTCTTTTAGGTCGTATGCCATCTGCGGTAGGTTATCAACCAACATTAGCAACTGAAATGGGTGTAATGCAAGAACGTATTACTTCTACAAAAACAGGGTCTATTACATCTGTACAAGCGGTTTACGTACCTGCGGATGACTTAACTGATCCGGCGCCAGCAACAACATTTGCTCACTTAGATGCAACAACAGTATTGTCTCGTAAAATTGCTGAGTTAGGGATTTATCCAGCGGTTGATCCTTTAGATTCTACTTCAAGAATCTTAACTCCAGAAATTTTAGGAAAAGATCATTATGCTTGTGCTCAAAGAGTAAAAGAAATATTACAACGTTACAAAGAATTACAAGATATTATTGCAATTTTAGGTATGGAAGAGTTGTCTGAAGATGATAAATTAGTAGTTTCTAGAGCACGTCGTGTACAACGTTTCTTGTCTCAACCATTCCATGTAGCTGAGCAATTTACTGGTATTCCTGGGGTATTAGTAGATATCAAAGAAACTATAAAAGGATTTAATATGATTATGGATGGTGAATTAGATCACTTGCCAGAAGCAGCGTTTAACCTTAAAGGTTCTATTGAAGAAGCTATCGAAGCTGGAGAGAAAATGTTAGCAGAAGCATAATAAATTTGCAATTAACAGTTGATGATTGACAATTAATTATGATTGTCAATTATTAATTATCAATTATATTAATATGATTTTAGAAATAGTATCACCAGAAGCTACATTATTTAAAGGAGAAGTTACTTCGGTAGCGGTTCCTGGAGTAAACGGTGAATTCCAAATGTTAAATAATCACGCATCTATTGTGTCGTTATTGATTAAAGGGAATGTTAAAATAAACGCTCAGAATATTAAAATTCAAAAAGAATTTGTTTCTAAATTCACTAAAATTAACGAGCAAACATTTTGGTTGCCTATTAATTCAGGTACTATTGAAATGAATGAGAATAAAGTAATTGTTTTAGCTGACTAAAATAATGCTTATTTAAATATAAAAAAAGTCCTGCAACTGCAGGACTTTTTTTATATTTGAACATTAACATATTGTAATAAAGAGTTTTATGAAAAAAATTTTACTAGTAATTGTGGTTTTTTTTATGTCGCTTCTTGGTTTTTCACAAAACCAATGGCAAAATAAAATGTCAGATAGAAATGAAAATTTTTATTCAATTGAAAGAGATTTTGAAATATATAAAAGTATAAATATTGGGGAATCAAAAGTAATCCCAAAAGGCTTAGGTATTAAGCAGTTTGAAAGATGGCGTTATTATTGGAAAAATCGTGTTGATGTTAATGGGAATTTTCCTGTTGATGGTAATACATTAAATGAGATTGAGAACTATAAAAGCCGTCAATTGAATGCTAGATATGCTTCTGGAACAGGTAATTGGACTATTTTAGGGCCTACACCAGTCCCTTCAAATGGTACTGGGCAATTAAATGGTAGTGGAAGACTTAATTGTATAGCTTTTCATCCTACCGACCCTAATGTAATTTATGTTGGTGCTCCAGCCGGTGGTTTTTGGAAGTCTTCAGATAATGGAGTAACATGGACTGAATATTCAAATGGTTTAGTTCGTTTGGGAGTTTCAAGTATTGTTGTTAATCCGTCAAACCCTGATATTATTTATATAGGAACAGGTGACAGGGACGCCGGAGATGCACCTGGTTATGGGGTTTGGAGAAGTACTGATGGTGGGGTTACATGGATTTCTCATAATTCAGGAATGGGAAATAGAACGGTCAATGAAATTGTAATGGATCCTTTAGATTCAAATAAAATGTATGCTGCTTGTAGTAATGGTTATATTTACAAAACTACTGATGGAGGGTCTAATTGGACAAATTCTTCTTTTTTAGGCGATAATCCTAAAGATATTGCTTTACATCCTACAAATTCAAATATTATTTATGTTGGTACATATAACGGAGGTGAATTTCATCGTTCTACAGATGGAGGAGTAAACTTTACTCAAATAACAAGTGGTTTAGGCACAACAGGTAACCGCTTGGCTTTAGCTGTATCTCCAAATCAACCTAATTGGGTTTATGCTTTAGTTGGAGGTTCTTCTGGATTGATTGGTATTTATCGTTCAGAAGACAGTGGCCTTAACTTTGCGACCAGAACTACAACTCCTAATGTTTTAGGATATGATACAACAGGAGGAACAGGTAGTCAATCGTTTTATGATTTAGTTATCGCTGCTGACCCTACAAATGCTGATATAATTTATACTGGAGGTGTAAATATATGGAAGTCCATTAATGGAGGGTCTACTATGAGTTGTGTTTCTTATTGGGTTGGAACAAGTGGAAGTATTGATGGTGTACATGCTGATCAACATGCTTTAGAATTTTCTCCATATACAAATGCCGTCTATTCAGGTAATGACGGTGGTTTATATGTTACTTCAGATGGCGCAGTAAATTGGGACGACCTAAGTAGTGGACTTGCAATTGCACAATTATATAAAATTGGAGTATCACAAACAGTTGCTGATTTAGTAATTAATGGACATCAAGATAATGGTACTTCAATAAGTAGAGGTACAAATTTTATAACAGAAATTGGTGGTGACGGTATGGAATGTATAATAGATCCAACAGATGACAACTATATGTATGGTGCTTTGTACTATGGTGATATTCGTAGATCTACAAATGGAGGAACTTCTTTTGGAGGTATGTCATATCCAATTACAGAACAAGGCGGATGGGTAACACCTTATAAATTAGATCCAAATAATGCAAATACAATGTTTGCAGGTTATGATAATGTTTGGAAGAATACAGCAGTGCGTACAGGGACAACTTGGACTCAAATATCAAGTTTTGGTGGCACAAGTAACATAACTGATTTAGCTTTTGCACCTTCAAATAGTAATGTAATGTATGTTTCTAGAGAAGGAACAGATAAGTTTTACAGTACAAATAATGCATTGGCAGGTTCTCCTACATGGACAAACTTAACCGGAAGCCTGCCTGTAGCTTTAACACCTAAGGATATTGAAATTGATCCTGCAGATCCAACTCATTTATTTATTGCTTTAGGTAATGATATTTATGAATCTACAAATAGTGGTAGTAGTTGGACTAATTTTTCTGGAACTTTACCAAACATCTCTTTAAATACAATTGTTATTGATAAAGATAGTTCTGTTAAAGCAATGTATGTAGGTATGGATGTTGGTGTATACTATAGAGATAATACAATGTCAGATTGGTCGCCATATTCAACTGGTTTAGCAAATGTTGAAATTACAGAATTAGAAATTCATTACAATAATGTAGAATGTAAAAGCACAATTTATGCTGGAACATATGGGCAGGGTTTGTGGAAAGGAGATTTAAAAGACCCCGGAAACCTTGCTCCTAAGGCTTGTTTTTATGCTAGTTCTACAAATGGATGTGTTGGAAATACTTTTATATTAATTGATAATTCTGACTTTACGCCGACATCTTGGGCTTGGACAATTACACCAGCTACTTTTGTTTATGTAAATAGTACTTCATCAACTTCTCAAAATCCAGAAATTCAATTTACAGCACCTGGAAACTATACAATTGCATTAACTGCAACAAATGGAATAGGTAATGATGTTAAAACTAATACATCTTATATTCAGGTAGCTGCCGGAAGTGTTGCTACTAGTTTTAATGATGATTTTGAATCAACGGCATTGTGTGGTACAGCTTCTGATTGTGCTACAACTGTTTGTTCTTTAGGTGGGCTTTGGTCAAATTTAACAAATGGATCTCAAGATAATATTGACTGGAGAATAGATGAAAATGGCACGCCTTCTACAGGAACAGGTCCTTCTGTTGATTTTAATCCTGGAACAGCTACTGGCAATTATGCTTATATAGAAGCATCTTCGTGTTCTTCTCAAACTGCAATTTTAGAAAGTCAATGTGTATTATTAGATGACAAATATGATTTTGTTTTTGCATATCACATGTATGGAACTAGTATTGGAAGTTTACATATAGATTTATTTGTTAATGGAGCTTGGGTTGAAGATTTTGTTCCTGCTTTATCAGGAGATAAAGGAAATACATGGTTTGTATCAACAACTGAGTTATATGAATACGAAGGTCAAACAATTAAATTAAGAATTAGAGGAATTACAGGAACTGGTTTTGCCTCTGATATTGCTATTGATGATTTAAAATTTGTACCAAAATGTTCTGAGTCTACAACTTGGAATGGAACAACCTGGTCAAATGGAACTGCATCAGCTACAAAAAGTGTAATTTTTACAGGAAATTATACTTCTTCAACTGATTTAGAAGCATGTTCTATAGTCATAACAAATAATGCTCAAGTTACTTTTAATTCTGGAAACACTTTAATTGTTGATGGAGATGTTACTGTTGATGCTGGTGCAGTTCTAACAATTGAAAACAACTCTGCATTACGTCAAATAGATGATACAGCAATTAATACGGGCGCTGTTATTATAAAAAGAAATGCAACGGCAATGAACAGACAAGATTATACCGCATGGTCATCTCCAGTAAACGGACAACAGTTACAGTCATTTTCACCTAATACAGTTTCAACACGTTTTTATGAGTATTTATATACTGGAACAACAACGCCTACAGCATATCAGTCAGTTAATGCAACAACTAATTTTATGCCTGGAAAAGGATATATGATTCGTGCAGATAATACTTATACCGTTTCTACAGTATTTAACGGAGAGTTTTCGGGTGTGCTATTAAATGGAGTCATTAATCAGTCAATTGGTTCAGGGTATAACCTTATAGGAAATCCATACGCATCACCAATAAGTGCAAATGTTTTTCTTAGTGATAATTCTAATATTGAAACATTATATTTTTGGACCAATACAACTGCAGCAACTGGCGGTGCATATCCTCAAAATAATTTTGCTGCATATAATTCTGGTACTGGTGGAGTTGGGGCTTATGCAAGTGCTAAAATTCCTAATGGTACAATTCAAACAGGGCAAGGTTTTTATATCCAAACTTCTTCTGCTTCAACAGCAGTTTTTAATAATAACCAAAGAGTAAACGCATCTACTAGCACACAATTTTTTAGAAATTCAAATGATATTAGTTCTATAGAACGTAATAGAATTTGGTTAAACCTGAACGATTCTAACGTGTCTTATAATCAAATATTAGTTGGTTATATTGAAGGAGCTACAAATGGAGTAGACTCTCAAATGGATGGAAAAACATTAGATAATTCTAAGTCAATGATTTATAATTTATTAAATAATGAAGCTTATGTTATTCAAGGGAAAATGTTACCATTTGATATTGATGATGTTGTTGTGTTAGGTTTAAAAACTTTAACACAAGGAAATTATTCAATATCATTAGAAGAAGTTGATGGATTATTTACAAGCCAAGATGTATTTTTAAAAGATAACTATACAAATATTATTCACGATATAAAGCAATCTGATTATTCGTTTTTTACGCAAGTAGGAACATTTGAAGATAGATTTGAATTGGTTTATAAAAGCGGAGCTTTAAGTAGTGAAGACTTTGAGTTGAATGGTTCGATACTCGTTTATTCTGATGTAAATAATGTAAATCTAAATGCTTCTGAAGAAATAAAAAGTGTAGAAGTGTTTGATTTATTAGGGAGATTATTGTTCCAAAATAATAATGTTGGCCAAAGACTATTCACGATTTCAAGTTTGCAAACAAACAAACAAGCACTTTTTGTAAAAATAAAATTAATGAGCGGTCAAGAAATGACTAAAAAAATTATTCATTAAAAAGATATTATTAAACAGAAAAGTCCTGCAACTGCAGGACTTTTTTTATTTTTGAAGAATGGATCTAGATAATAATAAGCCTATTGTAATTTTTGATAACACATTAAGTGTTGTACGGTCTATATTTGCTGCAATACTATATACAATCACTTTTGGAATAGCATTTTACTATTTCAACTTTTTATATGTAACTGAGTTGAGCGAAGATTCTTTTAAATCATTTCCTCGTTTTATTTTTATTTTTTGTTTTTCTTTTGCGGCATCTGTTAAATTTTCAAAAGTTAGTATTGTTGAAGTTGATGTGCTAAATAAATTAATATTCATAACAACTAAGATTGTCTTTTATAAAAAAGTAAAAACTATTGATGCTGTCGAATTTGAATATGTTGTTTTAGCAAATAAAAACTTTTCCTATGAAATTACTTTGTGGTATGACGGTAATAGACACTTTGTTATATTAAGTTTTAATAAAAAAAGTAAAGCTGTTTTATATGCAAAAAGCCTTTGTAAGCAATTAAAAATTGATTTACTAGATAGAACTTCAGGAAAACCAGTATGGATAGAAAACGCTGAATTATGAAATTTCCACAATCATTACAAAATAAAATCAGCAATCGTAAAGAAAATAACGCTTTACGAGTACTAAAGCCACAAAGTCAACTTGTTGATTTTGCTTCAAACGATTATTTAGGTTTTTCAAAGTGTGAATCTATTTTTAATAAATCGCACCAATTTTTAGTAGATAAACAAATAATTCAAAATGGCGCAACTGGTTCTCGATTACTTTCGGGTAATCATGAATTATTTGAGCTGACCGAAAACTTTATTGCTAATTTTCATCAAGCGGAAACAGCATTATTGTTTAATTCGGGTTATGATGCTAATGTTGGTTTCTTCAGTACAGTTCCAGAGCGTAATGATATAATTCTTTATGACGAACTTTGTCACGCTTCTATTCGTGATGGAATTCAACTAAGTTTAGCTAAATCATATAAATTTAAGCACAATAACTTAGAAAATTTAGAGGAACTAATTCTCCGTTTTCAGTCTGAAACTATTGAAATTTATATTGTTACCGAATCTGTTTTTTCTATGGATGGTGATTCTCCAGATATTAAAAAAATCGCATTACTTTCAAAAAAACACAAAGCGCTCTTAGTTGTTGACGAAGCGCATGCGTTAGGTGCTTTGGGTGAAAAAGGTGAAGGTTTAGTTCAAAGTCTTGAAGTCCAAGATGACATTTTTGCTAGAATTATGACTTTTGGAAAAGGTTTAGGCTGTCATGGTTCTGCTATTTTAGGAAGCAATCAATTAAGAGAATATTTAATTAATTTTTGCAGAAGTTTTATTTATACAACAGCGCTTTCACCTCATGCTGTGGCTACAATATTAGTTGCTTATCAAGAGTTGAATTTATCCCAAGATAAAATTCAAAAACTAAAGGAAAATTCTCTATATTTTGATAATTTATGTATTAATTGGGATGGATATAAACCTAATAATTCAAGTATAAAGTCAATTGTAATTTCTGGAAATAGTAAAGTAAAAGAGACTGCACATTTTCTTCAAAAAAACGGTTTTGGTGTGAAGCCTATTTTATCACCAACTGTTCCTGAAGGACAAGAAAGATTACGATTTTGTTTGCATTCGTACAATTCTAAAGATGAAATAAAGCAAGTTTTAGATTTGTTAGCTAATTTATAAAAATAAAAAAATGAAATATTTTATTACAGGAATAGGAACAGATGTTGGTAAAACAATTGCATCAGCCATTATAACCGAAGCATTAGAAGCAGATTATTGGAAACCAATACAAGCTGGTGATTTAGATAATTCCGATAGTCATAAGGTTAAAAAATATATTTCCAATGCTAAAACTACTTTTCATAATAATAGTTATGCTTTAAACACGCCTGCAAGTCCGCATTTAGCAGCAAATATAGATAATGTTGTTATTAATGTAGAAAACATTAAAGTTCCTAAAACGAAGAATAAATTGATTATTGAAGGTGCAGGAGGTTTGTTTGTTCCTTTGAACGAAAAAGATACTATTGTAGATTTAATTCAACCTGATTATAAAGTTATTGTTGTTTCTCGTCATTACTTAGGGAGCATAAATCATACTTTATTGACAATTGAAGCTTTAAAAAATAGAAATATTTCTATTGCCGGAATTATATTTAATGGTGACGAAAATTCAGCTACTGAAGAAATTATCTTATCAAAAACCAATTGTAAATTTTTAGGTCGCATTGAAAACGAACCTTATTTCGATCAAAATGTGGTAAAATATTATGCAGATTTGTTTAGAGAAAGTCTTTTAGCAATTAAATAAAAGCTCAAAAATGTAAAGATATAAGTGATTAGACTTTTATCTTTGCATTAAATCTTGAACAAAACAATCTATTTTCTTTATTTTATTTATAAATCATGACGCTTTCAGAAAAAGACAATTTATACAATTGGCATCCTTATACACAACACAAAAATGCATTTAATCATCCTGTTATTGTAAAAGGAAGTGGCGCTTTACTTTGGGATGATTCGGGTAAAGAATATGTTGATGCAATTGCAAGTTGGTGGGTTAATCCATTCGGGCATAGTAATGTATTTATTGCTCAAGCTATTTTTAAGCAGTTAACACAATTAGAACATGTTCTATTTGGTGGCTTTACACATGAACCCGCTATTTTGCTCTCTGAAAAATTAGCTCAAATTTTACCTAACAATCAAAAACGTTTTTTTTATTCCGATAATGGATCGTCTGCTGTTGAAGTAGCTTTAAAAGTTGCATTACAATATTTTTACAACAAAGGTGAAAAACGTACAAAAATTATCGCTTTTGAAGATGCTTTCCATGGCGATACATTCGGGGCTATGGCAACAAGTGGTATCTCTTTTTTTACAGAAGCTTTCAAAGGCTCAATGTTAGAAGTGGTTCGTATTCCGGTTCCAACCAAAGGGAATGAAGTAAAAAGTGCAAATGCTTTAAAAAAATTAGTTGCTACAAATGACTATGCTGCTTTTATTTTCGAACCATTAGTTCAAGGAGCGGCAGGAATGGTTATGTATTCGTCTTCGGCTTTAGACGAATTAATTTCCATTGCAAAAAAAGGTAATGTTTTTACTATTGCCGATGAAGTAATGACAGGTTTTGGTAAAACAGGTAAAAACTTTGCTTGCGATTATTTAATTGAAAAACCTGACATGATGTGTCTTTCTAAAGCACTTACTGGCGGTACAATTCCTATGGCTGTAACCAGTTTTACGCAAGAAATATTTGATGGTTTTTATGATGATGATGTAAATAAAGCTTTGTTTCATGGTCACACTTTTACGGCTAATCCAACAGGTTGTGCTGCAGCTTTAGCAAGTATTGAATTATTAGAAACAAAAGAAATTCAAAATAACATTCAACTAGTAAATCAAAGTCATTTAGCTTTTGAGCAACATATTAAAAACCATCCTAAAGTTTCCTCTACGCGAGTTTTAGGAGTCATTTTTGCATTGGAAATTAAAGTCAATGGTAAGCAAGATTATTACGGAGAAATGCGAAATAAATTATATTCTTTCTTCATTGAAAAAGGTGTTATACTTCGTCCTGTTGGAAATATTATTTACGTTTTGCCTCCATATATAATTTCAAAAGAACATTTAAAAAAAATATACCAAACCATTGAAGAAGCATTAGATTATATCTAATTTTGTTTGGAGCGTATCTCTTGGTATCTTTGCAATCCATTTTCCTGCTGTTTGTTACAATCTTTTTAATTTTAAAAAAAAATAAAAAGGATTTTCACTTCCATCAGGGCTAATTTTTAATCTTATTACCTTTTTGAAAACATCAATTTCTATAATTTCACAATCCAGTATTTCTGCATTAGGTTCTCAATTTAATGAAATATGGGATTCTTATTTAAATGATTCAAGTTGTATTTCGAAAGAAATTATCAATAATGAGCTTGTTAATGTAGCGAGCTTATCTAAAGAAATTAAAAATGAAATTGAAGATTTAAGAGTTTCAGATTCAAAATATAAATCTTTAGACAATTCTGTGCTCTTTGCAATTTTAGTCGCTAGAAATGCGGTTAAAAACGCTGGTTGGGACAAAAATGATGTATTTGGAATAAACATTGGTTCTTCTCGTGGAGCAACGGCTTTATTTGAAGAATATCACGAAGAATTTTTAAAAACAAAAAGAGTCTCTTTATTAGCTTCTCCAACCACAACCCTCGGTAACATTTCGAGTTGGGTGGCCAATGATTTAAGAAGTCAAGGTCCAGATATTTCTCATTCAATTACATGTTCTACTGCTTTTCACGCTATTTTAAATGGAATTGCATGGATTAATGCTGGTTTTGTAAATAAGTTTTTAGTTGGAGGTAGTGAAGCGCCAATTACGCCGTTTACTATTGCCCAAATGAAAGCGCTTAAAATTTATTCTCGAATAACGGATTCTAATTACCCTTGTTTGGCTTTAGATTTAAATAAAAGGGAAAACACAATGGTTATTGGTGAAGCAGCTAGTGTCGTTTGTTTAGAAAACGGAATTAAAGAAAATGCAATTGCTGTTATCGAAGGAATAGGTTATGCTACCGAAATTCTAGAACATAATATTTCAATTTCTACTGAGGCAGATTGCTTTCAAAAATCAATGAAAATGGCATTAGAGAATGTTTCGCTTAATGATGTTGATGTAATTGTTATGCATGCGCCAGGAACTATAAAAGGAGATTTGTCTGAGTTTAAAGCTATCCAAAAAGTTTTCGGTTCAAAAACTCCATTATTAACTTCTAATAAGTGGAAAGTTGGTCACACATTTGCAACATCTGGAATGTTGAGTTTAGAGTTGGCCATTCTTATGCTTCAAAAACAAGAATTTATTGGAATACCTTATGTTAATAGTATATCTAAAAAAACTAAAATAAATAAAGTTTTAATTAATGCCGTAGGTTTTGGAGGAAATGCAGTAAGCATTTTAATTTCTAAGTAATAAAAAAGCCTTACTAATTAGTAAGGCTTTTTTATTATGTTAGAGTTTTATTTAAAATTTTGCTCTATTATCTTTAATGTCTGCTTTTTCTTTTATTGCTTGATAAGCTCTTGTTTGTGCAGAATTTAATTGTTGTGTTTTTTCTTGCGAAATAAATGAGTTGTAATTTGTTACAGCTGGAGCATTTGCAACAGTTTTTAATTTAACCATATAAACACCTGAATTTCCGACAATTAATTTTGAAGTTGCATTTGGTTTTAAGCTAAAAGCAGTACCTACAACTTTTGGTTCAGAACCAATATTTGGTAAAACCGGACTTCCAACTGAAACTCCAGTTGCATTTGAAATAGTTGCTTTAGAACTTTGTGCAACAGCTTCTAAAGTGCTACCAGACATTTTTTTCTTAATTAATTCAGCTTTCTTTTCATTTTTTAAAATTGGAAGCACAACTTCTTTAGCAGTTGCAATGCTCATTAAACCAGTTTCATTTTTTGATTTAATTTTAGCGATTACATATCCTTGTGGAATATCAAATCTACTAATTGTGCCTACTGAGTTATCGCTATTAAAAGCCCATCTGATAATTTCTCTTTGTGCACCTAATCCTTGAATGTACTCATCAAATGCTCTAATGTTGTTAGATGGTGTTACTGTAGATTTATTAGTAGTTGCTACAGTTTCAAAACCTTTTTCGTTTGCATCTGCTTCAAATTTACTAGCTTTTGTGTAAATTTCATCAATTGTTGCTTCAGAAGGTTCTATTTTTTGAGCAATAGTTCCTAATAATACCGCGTTATATTTGTCAGAAATTTTAATAACGTGGAATCCAAAGTCAGTTTCTACAACTCCAATTGATCCTATTGGATTATTGAATACGAAATCGTTAAAAGTTGGAACCATTTGTCCTGGTGTAATGTTGTCATATTCTCCACCATTTCCTTTTGATCCTGGATCGTCAGAATTTGCAGTTGCTAATGCAGCAAAATTTGCAGGGTTAGCTTTTGCTTGAGCTAATAAGTCATTCGCTAATGCTTGAGCTTCTTCTTTAGTTCTTGTTGATGTAGATTGAGAAGCGCCTGCAAATGAAATTAAAATATGACTTGCTTTTGCGCTTGCATTTGGCTTGCGACCAATCATTCTTGATAAACACTGATGTCCATTGAAAACATATGGTCCAAAAACCTCACCATTATTTAAATTAAATAATTGTTCTTGAAAATCTAACGGTAAGTCTTTTTTAGCTAAATAAGTTGAGTCGAATTTAATATCAGAATTTGCATTTACATATTCACCTATATTTGCAACAGTTTTTAATCCTGGTAATGTGTCATTTTTTCCAGTTGCTTCATTGTAAGCGATTTTTCCATATAAGGCATCGTTTATTGAAACAATCATTGCATCTTCGTCTTGTTTTGAAGGTTTGTTCTCAAATAAAACATAATCAATATCAACTGTGTTGTCTGATTTATATTTTTTTGGATATTTTTTAATGTAAGCCATGATTTCATCATCAGAAACTTTAACTTCATCATCATTGATGTTTGAAAAAGGAAGAGTTACAAAATCGAAATCAACTTTTTTATTGTCTATCTCATATTTAAATTGTCCTTCAACTTTAGTTACATACATACCGCCTTTAAGCATATTGTTGTACATTAATTCTTTAGCATACTTTTCAACACTATTTTCATAGCTTTTCCATTGATTCCATGTTTCTGGATTTGGATCATTTCTTTTCGACTTAACAAATTCTTTGAATTTATTTTCGTCAAATTGACCTGCTTCGTTTAAAAATTGTGGATTCTGAGCAATATTTGGATCAGTTTTAATAATGTTTATTAATTGATCATTACCAATTCTTATTCCAAGTTTTTCAAACTCATCATTAAGTAAAAGACCTCTAACTTCTTGTTCCCAAACACTATTGACAGCTTGAGTATTTGTTGTGCCTTGTCCTTGTTTTTCAGCTTGTGCAACTTTTTGCATAAAATCTTGTACTGCTATTTCTTGACCATTTACAGATCCAACATCATTTGATCCACCGCCAAATCCACCGCCTTTAATAACATCTGCTAATACAAATGAAAACAATGCTAACGCAATGATTACAATTAGAAAGAATGAACGTTGTCTAATTTTAGATAATACTGCCATTTTTATTTAATTTATTTTATATAGAGGGCGAAAATACAATTATCTATTCAATTATAAAATAGTAATTTTATATTTTCAGTTATTTTTTTAAAGTTTTTTACTGTTTCTCATCCAAGATTGAAAGTCGGACTAATTCTATCTTTTTATTTGAAGCGGAATGAATCGTTATTTCGAAATTGTCGATTTTGATTTTTTCTTTGTTTTGTGGTATTTCTTTCGTGTTATTAACTATAAAGCCTCCAAGAGTAATGTATGAATCAGATTCAGGTATGTTTAAGTTGTATTTTTGATTAATAAATTCAACATCTAACCTTCCTGAAAATAAATAAGTATTTTCTTCGATAATTTCATCTATTAACTCTTCTTCTAAATCATGTTCGTCTTCAATTTCGCCAAAAAGTTCTTCAATAATATCTTCAACTGTTATAATTCCGGATGTTCCACCATACTCATCTAAAATAACAGCAACACTTTTCCTTTTCTTTGTTAAAATATCTAATAAATCTTTAATTAGAATTGTCTCAGGAACAAATTCAATAGAAATCATTACTGATTTAATTGTTTTTGGTTTTTTGAATAACTCAAATGAATGAACGTAACCCAAAATATCATCAACTGAATTTTGATACACTAAAATTTTTGAATAACCTGTTTTTACAAATAATTCTTTTAATTCTTCAACAGAGTCTAGAACATCTACTGCTGATATTTCAGTTCTAGGCGTCATAATGTCTCTTGCTTTCAATTCTGAAAATTCAAGTGCATTTTGAAACATTTGTATTTCCGAATCTATTTCATCATCATCAGAAACGCTACTCATTTGCTCGTTTATATAATTGCCTAGTTCTACTTTACTAAAGTAATCCTGTATTTGATCGCCTTCTGTTTTAAAAAATTTCTTTAGAATAAAATCTGAAATCCATAAAACAAACTTTGTGATCCAAAAAAATAAAATGTAAAATAAGTAAGCTGGTACTGCAAATAATTTAATGAAAGAGTTGGCGTAAATTTGAAAAAATACTTTAGGTAAAAACTCTGCAGTCATTAAAATAATGATTGTAGATAATATGGTTTGAAGTAAGAGACTTATGAAAGGTGAAAATGTATAACTTAAAGACTCAATCCAATTCATAAGTAAATCTCCCGAATAAATACCATAAATTACCAAAACAACATTGTTGCCAATAAGCATGGAGGTTATGAATTGTGATGGTTTTTCGGTAAGTTTTGAAAGAATTTTTGAGTTAAAATTATTTTGTTTTTTTTCAATTGATAAAAATACTTTGTTTGAAGAAACATAAGCAATTTCCATTCCTGAAAAAAAAGCAGAAAGTAATAAGCAAATAACAATAATAGCTATCTCCATTATTTGTTGTTTCTGTTTTGGTATTTATTATGGAAGTTCCTTCTAAAGAAAAACATTCCAATAGCTGCTGCTCCAAATGCTAAATAAAGAATTGGATTTTTTTCATTTGTGTATTCTTCATATGCTTTATAAAGAAATAAGAAGCCACATACCAAATATGCGTATTGAATGAATTTAAGATACTTCATGATTTATTGTTTTAGCAAAAGTAATGAAAATATAAATATAAGGAATAAGACAATTAATTTAAGTTGTTTACTTCTCCACTGCTTTTTTGCATGTTAAACACTTTAAAGTCTTTGCTAAAGTCTACACCAGGGCCTTGAAGAAATCCTCCAGCTTCATCGGTGTATTTAAATATTTTTTCGGTAAAAAACCATTCGTTTTTTTGGTCAAAGTAAAGTTGACTCGTTTCTAGTTTTTTGCCATCGTGCGAGTTGATGACCACATTACCTTGAAGATCTATTATGTCTGTTTTTTTATATGATATTGCGTAATCTGCAACAATTGTAGTTGTTTTACCATTGTCATCAAACATGGTAACAGTTATTCCATTTGGAAATTCAGTAAAAGCGTTTTTAATGTTACTGTAATCTAACATTTTTTTACTGACTAAAATAGACTTTATTTTTCCTGAATCGGTGTACTTTGCGACAAAATCTTCTGCTTCACCTGCAGGTATAAAAGAAGATTGATTAAATTTTTGTACGTCTTTTAAACTGGTTTCACATGAAAAACACATAGTCGCGATAGGTATCGTGACTATGGTTTTAAATATATTTTTAAATGATTTTTTCATTTATAGTTTTGGTACAGTTATGCTTCCGCCAACCCAGCAATTAAATGCTATTCTTTGCCCTGCTTTACCAGATTCGAAAATCTCAGTTCTTGATGGTGCAGCAGCTCTATAACTAGCAGCTAATTTTGATGCAGTTCCTTTTAAAGAACTGTCTGCTTTTCCGGCTTTGTCTGCTTCATCAGCCGCTAGCCAGTACATTGCTCTTTTTTCAAAAGGATTGCTTCCGCAGTCGTTAATGCTGCTTCCATATAATTGAGCAATTAATAAATATGCTTTACCATAAGAAGGTTTTACAGCTAAAGCTTTTCTAGCATAAGCTCTTGATTGAGATTTGTTAGATTTGCTATACATTGTTGCCATACGATAATAAACAAATGCTTTTTTAGAATTGTCAGTAAACATTTCTGCAGCTTTGTTAAAATAGTCAACAGCTTTTGAAGTGTTTTTTCTTTGTAATTCAACAATTCCTAACTTATACGCAGCGTCTGCACTTGGGTTTAGTTTGTAAAGTGCTTCAGATATTTTAGAGAAAAGTGGATCTCCATCGCACTCTTTAGCTTCTAATCTGTCGGCAGCTCTCTTTAGCCAAAGTTCGTTGTTTTTATTTTCCTCAAAACCTTTTTGGTAGAAAGGAATAAGTTTTTCACAAGTAGATAATTCAACAATTTTAGAATCCATACTTCCCATAACAGTTGAAAAAGCTTCTAAATTAATTTCATATTTATTTTTAGCTCTTTCTTCTCTACTGTCTAATACTTCTCCAGCTTCTTCTTTAGCTAATAAAATATCTTTAGCGTCAGATAGCTCTTTTTCTTCTTCCGTTAACTTTTCAGAAATATCATCGTATTTATCAAAAACTTGTTGTAAAGTAATTCCTTTAGTATTTGCTTCATAGTCGTTTACAAATAATTCAAAATAAGTATATAAAGCTTTAGGTGAATCAAAATTTGCAATATCTGTTTTAAAGGCATTATCTAATAACTTGTATGCTTCATCTTTTGTTCCAATATTGTTTTCGAACAAAGCCATTGCTTTTTTCATTCCATTTCCTGCGCCATTATTTGGAAAATTTTTGTCGTGTTCATCATATAATTTAATTAAATCACGAACATATTTTTCCTTGTCAGCAGGAGTTGCTGCTTTATCTATAGCTTGGTTAATAACAAATTCACCATAAGTATATATTCCATTATGAAAAGAAGGGCAGTCTTTTCTTAAAGTGTTTAAGTATTCGTAAGCAGATGGATCTTTAGCTTTTGCAGAAGAAGCCATTAAGCTTAAAGTTTCTGTACAAACTTCTGGGCTTTGAGCTTGTGCAAAAAAACCAGTTGCTATAGCAAATAATAATGTTAATTTCGTTTTCATCTTTAATCTGTTCAAAATTTATTAATCTATTTTTCTTTTTCTAAACCACTTATCACTTAATGACAAACCAATACTTAAGTTAAAGTAATTTTCTTCTATTAAGCCGTTTGAAGTAGTTCCTTTTTTACCAAATTCAACACCTATGTTGATTTTTGAATAACCTATAGGTAGTCCTAGTCCAAAATTCATGCCATAATCGTTTATACTTTCATTTTGTATTATTAATCCTGTTTTTTCATATCTAAAACCAGCCCTATATACTATTTTGTTAAAATAGTTTGAGTAAGAGTCGAATTTTGGGATATAATATCCACCAATGATATATTTTTGAGAATTTTCGTAGCTAGACGATACAGATGTAGATGTGAAATCAGTAAATCTATTGTTTTGATTACTACTGTTTTGGAAGGTAATTTCTGTTCCAATAAGCCATTTGTTTGTCTCACCTATACCGGCTCCGATCGAAAGTTTAGAAGGGATTACTAATTTAGAATCAGGAACTTCAATGTCTCTAGGATTGATTACATATTCGGTTCCTGTAATTGAACTGTAAGTTACTGTGGCAATATTTCTTTCGTTGGCAGAATTTAGTTTTACTTCAGGATTATAAGTTATACTTGAATATAATTTTAACTTTTCAGTTATTTTTTTATTATATAAAGCTCCAAAACTTACTGATATTCCACTTATTGTTGAAGTGTTTTTTTCTCTTGTTCCATATTGTACATTACTTATTGATTCTATAGCAATGTTTTCAATACTTCCAAAATTATAATGTATGTCTGCTCCAACACTAATGTTCTCGTTAAACGAATAAGCTGTTCCTATGAATAATCTGTTGATGTTTCCAATTCCTTTAAAGGTGTTGTTTCTTTCGGCATCGTCTGATTCAGTTATACTGCTACTTATTTTGTAACCAATTGAACTATATGGCATAAGCCCAAAAGCTGCTCCAAATTTTCCCATAGGTACACCTACAGATATATAGTCTAAAGTTGTTCTTTTAGCATTTTCTTCAGATTCAGTATTACTTAATTTACTAAATGTTGATGTTCCTCCAACTCCAAAAGTTGTAAGTCTTAAGTTAGAATATGATGCAGGGTTTAATAAGTTAAGACTTATACTGTCTCCAGCGAAACTTAAGCCACCCATTGCTTTAGCGTCTTCAGTACCTCTAAATTTAACATCTCCAAGACCATAAAATGAATAAGGTGAAGAAGTGTTTTCTTGCGCGAAGCCTATAAACGATGTTAATAAGCCGATAATAACGATTATTTTTTTAGTCATTTTTATTGTTACAATAGGTGTATAAATTGTTCAAACTTTCCAATAAGAAATTTGAATTCGCAAATATGGTGTTTTTTAAACTTTTAGCCAAAAAAACTGCGTCTCCACCTGTTAAAATTATTGTTAAATCTTTATTTAGTTCTTTATATTGAGTTATAAAGCCATCAATTTCATTTATAACACCATTAATTACTCCAGAATAAATAGATTCTGAAGTGCTTTTTCCAATTAAAAAATCAATTTCTTTATTTTCTAATAACGGTAATTTTGCTGTATAAGTATTCAAACTATTATATCTAAGCGATAAACCTGGTGAAATTGCCCCTCCTTGATACACATTATTTGAATCTACATAATCATATGTAATGCATGTTCCGGCATCAATTATAAGTCGGTTTTGATTTTTAAAGCTTAAAACGGCTCCGGCACTTAAAACTAGTCTGTCAATGCCTAAAGTTTCTTTTGTTTTGTAATTGTTTGAAAACGGGAAAGGAGTTTTATTTGAGATTTCAAGTAAATTGATATTTTTTTTTAGATAAGAAATAGTGTTTTCATCTAGGTTAGCCACAGAAGAAATGACTCCATTTGAAACTTTCTCATATTTTTTTAAAATTTTTTTAAAATTTTTTTGTGCTTCATCTTGTTTAAAAATAAACTTGTTTAAAAGTGTATTTTGTTCAAAAACAGCACATTTAATATATGAATTTCCAATATCTATTGCTAATAACATTATCTTGTAATTTGAAAAGCAAATATACAAATTGATTTTTTTTAAAAATTGTTTTGGATAATATAAAAATGGTTCTATATTTGCACTCGCAATAAGGAAGGTACCTTAGCTCAGATGGTAGAGCAACGGACTGAAAATCCGTGTGTCCCTGGTTCGATCCCTGGAGGTACCACTTTATAAACCCGAATAGAAATATTCGGGTTTTTTGTTTTTAACACTTATAACATGTGTACATTAGAACACCATATCATCATAAGTTAAAATCGTAGTGTAGCCTTTTGTTCTAAAATAATCAGTAGGGTCGTTTTTAGAAAGCACCATTACAAAATCGCCGCCCCAAGCGCCAAGACTTTTTACAACTCCTTTAAAATCGTGAAAAAGCTGTTCTTTTACGGTTAACATTTCAAGTACATCGTTCATTATAGCTTGGTGTTTTTCCATAAGAAGAGCAAAATCTCTTCCTTCATTAACCAGTAAAGTTTCTTCGGTTATAGTGTTTATTTTAGTAATTATTTTGTCAACTTTATGTTGTTTGCTTATATAATTGCTAATGGCGTTGCTGCTGCTTTGTTTTTTGTTCAGGTAAACAAAATGTATGTTTTCTTTGAATGTTGGGTTGAAATTAACCGTTTCAAAATGAGGTTTGCCGTTCTCTAAAGTATAAATTATAGGTTCGTTGGTTTGCGCGCAAGCAATATCATAACCGCTTCCGCCAAAGCTTTTTTGCAATAATTCAAAAGCATCAATATTTAACCATTGTGCAATGTTGTTTAATAGTGTAGAAGATGTTCCTAAGCCCCAAAGGCGAGGAAAGGTAAGTTTGGTTTCTATGATATATCCTTTAGCTTTTGAAATGAATGTAGGATTTTGAATATAAGCTTGATGTAAAATAGCAATTAGTTTTGTTTTTACATCGGAAAAAGCATCTGATTTTGTTTTCGAAATAATTTCATCAAAACGAATTGTGTCTTCGAACCAAATGGTGTGGTCTGAATCAAAGCTTTTCCATTGGATAAGATTGTTGCTTCCTTTTTCGATAGTTAAACTTTGCCCAAACTTTGTAGGAACTGCTAATGCTTTCGCACCATTAAGGACTACATATTCGCCAGTGAGTAATAATTTTCCGTTGCTGTAATAGGTTTGTTTCAATTTTTGTGTTTTTAGCCCCGATTGTAGCGGCATCCTGTCATTGTGTGGTTTTGATGAGATTGCTTCGTGCCTCGCAATGACAGATATAGCGAAAAGCGGGAATAGCTTCTTATTACTTTCTTAATTGTTCTAAATAATCAACCACTAAACTATGAGAAATGGTGTTGTTTTTAAAATAATCTAACACTTTTGCTTTTTCTTCTTTTGTTGCTTGGTGTTGATTTAAAATATTCATGATGTGCATTTTCATGTGTCCTTGTTGAATTCCTGTTGTAGTTAAAGAACGAACAGCAGCGAAGTTTTGTGCTAAACCTGTAACGGCAACAATTTTCATTAACTCTTCTGCGCTTGGTTTGCCTAACATTTCTAAAGAAAATTTAACTAATGGATGCAAAGTGGTTAACCCGCCAATGGTTCCAATAGCAAGTGGAATATCTATCCAAAAGGTGAAAACGTCATTTTCTATTTTTGCATGTGATAAGCTTGAATAACTTCCGTTTCTGCTTGCGTAAGCGTGAACTCCGGCTGCAACTGCTCTAAAATCGTTTCCGGTTGCTACAATAACAGCGTCAATTCCGTTCATAATTCCTTTGTTGTGCGTTACGGCTCTATACGGTTCAATTTCGGCAATTTTAATAGCGTTAACGAACTTTTCGGCAAACTCTTTTGAGTCGATTGAAGGATCATCACTTAATTGGTCTATTGGGCAAGAAACTTCGGCTCTTACAATGCAATTTGGCACATAATTACTCAAGATGCTCATGATAACTTGAATGTTTTTTTCTTCTTCATTAAAGTTATTATATTCTCTTGCTTCGTTTTCTAATGTTTTGGCGAATTGCTCCAAACAGGTATTGATGAAGTTAGCTCCCATGCTGTCTTTTGTGTTAAAAGTAGCGTGAAGTTGGAAATAATTTTCAATATCAGATGTTTTGTCTCTTAATTCAATATCTAAAATTCCACCGCCACGTTTTTGCATGTTTTTGGTGAAATTTTCAGTATCAGAAAAGAATTTTGGTTTTATAACTGAAAAGAAATTCTGCAGTTTTTCAAATGAACCTTTGAATAAAAAATGCACTTGACCAATTTTTTCGGTATTGATTACGGTTGCTTTAAATCCGCCTCTTTGTTCCCAAAATTTAGCTGCTTTTGAAGCTGCTGCTACCACTGAACTTTCTTCGATTGCCATAGGAATAGTGTAATTTTTTCCGTTGATGACAAAATTTGGCGCAACTCCGTATGGTAAATAAAAGTTGGTTAAAGTATTTTCGATAAATTCATCATGAAGTTTTTGTAAATCTTCATTTGAATTCCAATATTGTTTAACAGTTTCAGTTGCTTTGGCAGGATTACTAAAATAAGTGTTTGAAATCCATTCGATTTTTTCTTGTTTGGAAAGCTTAGAAAAGCCTTTTATATTTTGATTCATGTTTATTGATAATTGATATGCAAAGATATAAAACGGATTATTTTTTAATGGTATTTATCCATTTTAATAAAGTGTTCTCAAATTGTACTTTGTCTATCGGTTTTATAATAAAATCATTCATACCAATGTCCATACATTTTTCTTTTTCTCCAGTAATAATTCCTGCAGTTAAAGCTATTATTATAGTAGAAGTTTTTTCTTTTTTATTTTTTTAGTAGCTTCATAGCCATTCATAACCGGCATTTGTATGTCCATTAAGATTACTTCGTGTTTTAGTTTACTAAACATTTCTAAAGCTTCGAGTCCGTTTGTCGCTTCTGTTATATGAATATTTGGGAACTTTTTAGAAATAAGCGTTTTAGTAAGCAACATGTTTATTTTGTTGTCTTCGACAATTAATAAATTAATTTTAGATTTGTTTGCTGTTTGCTGTTCTGTAATTACTTTTTCCACGTTTTGATTTGGATTATTTATTTTGTTTAAAATATTTTGTAAGACATTTGCTTTTAAAGGTTTAATAAGCGAAAATATGTTTTTTGAGATATTAAAGTTGTTAAAATCGGAAGTTGAATTTTGCATAATTAAATAGGTTGCCTTTGGGTTAGATTTTGCGGCATCTAGAACTTCATTGAAATTTTCTTTAGATAAAAATTCATAATCTATTAATATTAAATCAAATTCTGAATTTGAGTTAATTAATTTTTTAGAGAAATTGACTTCATGTACATTGTTTATGCTAAAGCCATTTAACATATTTGAAATAATTTTCCCTAAAAGTTTATTATTATCAATTATGACTGCCTTTTTAAAGTTGTTATTGAGTAGATTGAAATGTTTTTTACAAGATTCGCTTTTTAATACAACTTCAAAGCTAAAAACACTTCCTTTTTTAACCTCACTTTCTATTATAAGTTTACTATTCATCATTTTAAGTAAACTATTAGTTATGGAAAGTCCTAAGCCTGTTCCTCCAAAATTTCTTGTTGTAGAAGTATCTTCTTGGGAGAATGCTTCTAAAATTAATTCTTTATTTTCATTTTTAATTCCAATTCCGGTATCTCTTACACTAAAGAAGTATTTTGAAGTTGTATCGGTAATTTTTTTGGAAGTTACTTTTATTTCTATTTCGCCATTAAGTGTAAATTTTATGGCGTTACTTATTAGGTTTTGGAGGATTTGTTTTAATCTTATTTCATCTGTCCAAATTGCGCAATCTACATCTTTGTCTATGTTTACAATTAGAGCTAAATTTTTTTGATGAGCTGCGTATTTCATCATGTCTATAGAATCATTAACGATAAAATTTAAATTGGTTTTTGAATTTTCGAGTGTTAGTTTACCAGCTTCTATTTTTGAGATATCTAAAATATCATTTACTACATTTAAAAGTGTTTCTGCAGATTGGTTAACAGTTGCTAAATATTGTTTTTGAATGTCATCTACATTAGTGTTTTGTAATAATTTGCTAAAGCCAATAATTCCATTTAAAGGAGTTCTAATTTCATGACTCATATTGGCTAAAAACTCTGTTTTTGCTTTATTTGAAGTTATTGCTAATTCTTTTTCAAGAATTGCTTTTTCTGTTTCTTTTCTTTCGGTAATATCAAGAATAACCCCTTCAATATATTCAACATTTCCATCAATTAAAATTGCTTCACCGTGTTCTTCTACCCAAACAATACTTTTGTCTTTTCGTATCAATCGACAAGTAATTACAAATGATTCTTTGTTTTTTACAGCATTTGAAATTTCTACTAAAGCTTTTTGTTTGTCTTCAGGGTGATATAAATCGAAAAGTTTAATTTTATTTTCAAAAAAGTCAGATTTACTATAGCCTGTTAGTTTCTCAATTTCATCGTTTAAATATACTTTTGATCGTTCTTCGTCAAATTTTACTAAATAAACACCAGCCGGAATATTATTTGCTAGTAATTTAAACTTCTCTTCACTTTCTTCTATTGCTTTTTCGTTTTTTATTCTAATTATTGTAGTTGAGATATTATGAGCTAAGGTTTCTAAAATATTTATTTCTTCATCTCTCCAGTTTCTTTCATTCTCACAATCATCAAAGCCTATAAAGCCTAGAAAAATATTTTGATAGAAAAGTGGAATAATCAAAATTGATTTAATTTTTTGTTCTTGTAATACTTCTTTTAATTTTTCTTCTTTAATTTCATGAACAATCTTTTTATATACTTTCTTGTTTAGCAATTTGCTCATAAAATGTGGGTAGGTTTCATGAGATATGTCTATAAGTTTTTGATTGTTAAAGTTATATAAATCAGGGTTTGAAGTCCAAACGAATCTTTGGTTCATTAGATTTGTATTGGTGTTGTTTTCAAAAAAGTAAAGTCTATTTGCATTAACCGCTTTTGCAATTAAACTTAATGATTGGTCAAAAATTTGATTTGGATCTTTTTTGCGAATTAAATTTGAAGTTACTTTTGCAATCGCAGTTAAAATTTGGTTTTTATAAATAATTTGATCTTCAGCTTCTTTTCTTTTTATGGTTTCTATTGCTAGTGCAATTATCTCTGTAACTGTTTTGGCGAAGTTAATATCTTCGTGCGACCATTCTTTTATGTTATCCGTGGCTTCAAAGCAACATATTCCAATTAATTTACCTGAACTATGAATAGGTACATTAATAATTGATTTTATATTTTGACTTATAAAATAATCAGAATTAAATTCATTATATAGTTTGTTTTTTTTAACATTTGAAGCAACTATTATAGGTTCATTCTCTACACTTTTTAAAAAAAACGGGTAATCTTTCTTGTTTAAAATAATCCCAGAATGATTTTCGTTATTATTGAGAGAATAACAGTTGTATAACAACATTTGGTTGTTTTTGTTTTCCCATAAACAAACCCTATTAATGTTTAAGCCTATTGCTGCTTCTTTAGTAATATGTTGAATTAGCGATTCTAGGTTTTTAAAAGTAAGGAAGTTTAATGTTGAAAGCTTGTTTGAAATTGAATTTAGGTATGTTGCGCGTTCTGTTTTTTCATGTTCTTCTTGTTCAATTTTTTTAGTTTGAGTGATATCTCTAACAATAGATGAATATCCAACGATTTTATTTTTTTCATCTCTTTTAATAGTTACTTTTTGAGAAACCCAAATTTCGCTTCCATCTTTCTTTAAAATAGGAAACTCTAGTACATCAAAGTCAATTGAATTAGGACTAATTTCTTTATAAAAATCGACAACAGTTGTTAAGTATTCTTTTTTTATCAAAAATGTAAAATGATTTCCTAAAATTTCTTCAAATGTATATCCTAAATGCTCAATAGTAAAATTGTTTGCATAAGTTACATACCCTTTATCATCAATTTCATAAATTATATCTCTAGCACTTTGAATTAATGAGCTATATTTCTTTTCTAAATTTAGTAAATGAGTAATGTCTTGGCCATTAGATACAAACAAGTTGTTCGTGTATTTAAAATCACTCCATTGAATGGTTTTGTAATCTCCTTTTTTTGTTTTTAAAACACGGGTATAAACCGTATTAGGTTTGAAAATGGTATTGTAATCTACTTGTTTAAATTCAATGTCTTCGGTTAATTTCCAAAACTCCATTCCTAAAACTTCTTTAGAAGTATAGCCTAATATCTTTTCAATAGAATCATTACAATAGACAAGTTTTCCTGTTTTATCAGCAGCTATAATTATTGAATTTGTGTTGTTTATAATTTCATTGGTAAAAAGTAGTTTTTCATTTGATTTTATAATATTTATTCGCCTTGCAAAGTTTATTATTAATATTATAAAACAAGCATTTATAAGAGCGAGGATTATTTCCTTGTCTGAAGATTTGTATGATAAAAGATAAAAGAGAAGTAAAAAAGTAGCTATTATAAATGAAAGGTAAATAGCAAAACGTTTAAAGATATTAAATGAAAAGAATAATAATAACAGAAATTCAGAAAATAAAATAAACGTTATTTCATAAAAAACAATTTGATATAATGTACAACAAAAATAAGTTACATAGCTTAATAAAAAAATGGTAGAGGTATGTTTTTGTATGCTTTTTAAAGATGTAACAGAATAGGCTAAAAGACAATATAGACCTATGAATAAGCTATTTTTTAAATCCGATAATTGATGAGAATCAACAATAATATAAAATATCTCTGTGACAGGAAAAATTATTCCTAGATATAAAAAATAGTATCTGTGCTCACTTTCGGTATGATATTCAAATAAGTTCTTTAATGTATTAACATTAAATTTTGACGATTTTTTTTGAAACAAATAAAACAATAAAAAAAGTGCTGCAATTAATCCAATATAAATGAAGACATAACTATTTAAAAAACCATTATCGGTAACGAGCTTAACTCTTTGATTTAAATAGTTTTGAAAAATAATGTGTAATGAGCTATTATAATATATTGTAATTTCATTCATGTATTTACATAAGATATAAGAACTTTAAAGTTAAATAAAAAAAGGACTACTTTAATATTTTAAGAATAAAAATTGTGCTAAATTCATAAATTTTCACTAAAATTGGGGGTTAAAAACTATAAAATGAAAAAACTTAGTATTGTTGCAATTGTTGTTTTCTTAAATGTATTTTCAATAAATGCTCAGCAAAAAATTTCACTTGAAGAAATTTGGACAGGAAAATTTAGAACAGAAGGAATGGATGAGCTTCATTCTATGACGAATACAAATCAGTATACGGTTTTAAATTACGATAGAACTTCAAGATCAATGCAAATTGATTTGTATGATTTTGCAACTTTAAATAAAGTTTCTACTTTAATTGATACAAAAAATCATTCAGAACTTAACGGAATTGATTCTTATACTTTCAATAAGGCAGAAAATAAATTGTTAATTGCTTCAAATTCATCTCCAATATTTAGACATTCTTTTACGGCAACCTATCATATTTACGATATAAATTCTAAAAAATTGAGTTTAGTGACCGATAAAGCAATTCAAGAACCTTCTTTTTCTACAGATGGAACCAAAATTGCTTATGCTTATGAAAACAATTTATATGTATTGGATTTAATTTCAAATGTTACCGTTCAAATTACTTCTGACGGTAAGAAAAATGAAGTTATTAATGGTATTACAGACTGGGTTTACGAAGAAGAATTTGCTTTTGTAAAAGCTTATGAATGGAACTCAACTGGTGATAAAATTGCTTTTATTCGTTTCAACGAAAAGGATGTTCCAGAATTCTCTATGGATATGTACAACCAAGGTTTGTATCCTACACAAGAAGTTTTTAAATATCCTAAAGCTGGTGAAAAAAACGCATTAGTTTCTTTGCATATTTATGATTTAAAAACAAATAAAAAAGCAGATATCAATCTAGGAAATTATACTGATTTTTATATTCCAAGAATTAAATGGACAAACGATAGTAATACATTAAGTGCTCAAATTTTAAATAGACATCAAAATTTATTGAATTTGCATTTTATAAATGCAACAAATGGTGTTTCAAATATTGTTTTAAAAGAACAAGATGCGGCTTATGTTGATGTTACAGATAACCTTACTTTTCTAGCTGATAATAGTTTTATTTGGACATCTGAAAAAGACGGATTTAATCATATTTATCACTACGATAAAAATGGAAAATTAAAAAATCAAATTACTAAAGGTGATTGGGAAGTAACTGCTTATTATGGTTACGATGCAAAATCTAATAAAGTTTTTTATCAATCTGTTGAAAATGGTTCGATTAATAGAGATGTTTATTCAATTGACTTAAAAGGGAAAAATAAAAAACGATTAACAAAACAAACAGGAACTAATGACGCTACTTTTAGTCCTAATTTTGATTATTTTATTAACTCATTTTCAAGTGTTACAAAAGCACCAACTTATACATTAAATGAGTCAATTTTAGGAAATGAAGTAAAAAAGATTGTTTCAAACGAAAGTTTAGAAAACAAACTAGCAGCATACAATATTACACCAAAAGAGTTTTTCCCTTTAATTACAGAAAAAGGAAATAAATTAAATGCTTGGATCATTAAACCAACTGATTTTGATACTAAGAAAAAATATCCGGTTTTAATGTATCAATATTCAGGACCGGGTTCGCAGTCGGTTGCAAATCAATGGAATAGTTCAAACGACTATTGGTATTATATGTTAGCACAAAAAGACTATATTGTAATTTGTGTTGACGGAAGAGGAACTGGTTTTAAAGGTGCCGACTTTAAAAAATGTACGTATAAAGAATTAGGTAAATATGAAGTTGAAGATCAAATTGATGCGGCAAAAGTTATTGCGGGTTATGAGTTTGTAGATGCTTCTAGAATTGGTATTTGGGGTTGGTCTTACGGAGGCTTTATGTCGAGTAACTGTATCTTAAAAGGAAACGATGTCTTTAAAACTGCCATTGCTGTAGCGCCAGTAACAAGCTGGAGATATTATGACAGCATTTATACCGAAAGATACATGCGTACGCCACAAGAAAACGCTAGCGGTTACGATGAAAATTCGCCAATTAATCATGTAGATAAGTTAAAAGGGAACTATCTTTTAATTCACGGTACAGCCGATGACAATGTACATGTTCAAAATACAATGAAAATGATTGAAGCTTTGGTGCAAGCAAATAAACAATTTGATTGGGCTATTTATCCGGATAAAAACCACGGAATTTATGGCGGTAAAACACGCCTTCAATTATATACAAAAATGACTAATTTCATCATAGAAAAATTATAATATGAGCAATATGAATATTGAAGAGAAAACGTTTTTCGGACATCCAAGAGCATTATTTATATTGTTCTTTACAGAAATGTGGGAGCGATTTTCATTCTACGGAATGAAAGCTTTATTAATATTTTATCTTACAAAATATCATTTGTTTTCAGATGATTCAGGGAACTTATTAATTGGTAGTTATGCAGCATTAGTATATGCTGTTCCGGTTATTGGTGGATTTATTGCCGATAAATATTTAGGATTTAGAAAAGCAATTGTTTTTGGAGGAATTATGCTGGTTTTAGGGCATTTAGGAATGGCTTATGAAGGTAATGCAGCTACAGAATCTATAACTGGAGAGATTACCCGAGATAATTTGGCTTTACAAGTTTTTTATTTTTCACTTTCATTAATTATAGTAGGTGTTGGATTTTTAAAAGCCAATATTTCGTCATTAGTAGGAGAATTGTATGAAGTAGGTGATAAGCGTCGTGATTCTGGATTCACATTATTCTATATGGGAATTAATCTTGGATCGTTCTTAGCAACACTTATTTGTGTTTGGTTAGGAGAAACGTATGGTTGGAGCTACGGTTTTGGAGCTGCAGGTGTTGGAATGTTTTTTGGATTGTTGACATTTATTTCTGGAAAAAAATTGTTAATGGGTAAAGGAGAATCTAATGCTCCTGAATTTTTAGAGAAAAAATCATTTGGTCTTAAAAATGAATGGTTGATTTATATTGGTAGTACACTTTCAGCATTATTGTTTTGGCAAATGGTACAAAACCACGATGCGGTTTCATTGGCATTACAAGTTGCAGGTGGCGTTTCATTCTTATATATAGTTTACTATGCAATGACACAGTTAGATGGTAAAGCACGTGAGCAATTAATTGCTTTAACAATATTAATTGTTTTCACAATTGTATTTTGGGCTTTATTTGAACAAGCGTATACTTCTATGAATTTATTTGCAGATAGAATTTTAGATAGACATATTTTTGGAATTGAATTATCAGCAGGACAATTTTTAAGTTTCAATGCTTTATTCATTATTTTATTAGCTCCAGTTTTTGCTTGGTTATGGGTAAAATTAGGAAAATACAATCCAAATACCGCTGTTAAGTTTGCTTTAGCACTTGCTTTAGTTGGGTTAGGTTTTGGAGCGTTAGTAATGGGAATAAATGTTTCTGGAGCTGGAAAAGTTGCGGCTATTTGGTTAATATTAGCTTATTTTTTACACACTTGTGGTGAATTAAGTTTATCACCAGTTGGTCTTTCAGCAGTAACTAAATTATCGCCAGTTAAAATTGTCGGGTTTATGATGGGAGTTTGGTTCTTAGCAACTGCAAGTTCAGAATTTATTGCTTCTGTATTGGCTAATATTGCCTCGGTAGATACTTCAAACGGATTAGCGCCAGATTTAAACATTGCAAAACAGAGTTATTTAAAATTATTTGAGTATTTATTCTATACAGGAATTGGGTTTGGAGCACTACTTTTAGTACTTTCGCCTATCATTAAAAAATTAATGCACGGAGTAGATAAAGAGTTAAACAACTAAAAAAACCAATATAAAACTATAATAATTAACTTATGAGTCAAAATTCAACTGATCAATTTTTTAAAAGCACAGTTCTAGGACATCCTTCTGGGTTATTTGTGTTGTTCTTTACAGAAATGTGGGAACGTTTTTCATTCTACGGAATGCGTTCATTATTAATATTATTTTTAACTTCTTCTTTTGTAGACGGTGGTTGGGAATGGACTAGAGAAAATGCATCTGCACTTTTTGGTTCGTATGTTGGTTTAGTATATTTATCTACAATGTTAGGTGGATACTTTGCCGATAAAATCATCGGTTTTAGATGGGCGGTTGTGGTAGGAGCCGTATTAATGACATTAGGGCACGCTTCTATGGCTATCGAAACTGAATTTTCAATTTATTTAGGACTTATATTATTAGTTTTTGGAAATGGATTTTTCAAACCTAATATGACTTCTATTATTTCTGAAATGTATAAAGACAGGCCAGAGAAAAAAGATGGTGCGTATACATTATTTTACATGGGTGTAAATGCTGGTGCTTTCTTCGGAATATTACTTTGTGGTTATTTAGGTGAAAAAGTGGGATGGAGTTACGGATTTGGATTAGCTGGAATTTTTATGTTCTTCGGAATGCTACAGTTTTGGTTATCACAAAATATTTTTGGTGATATTGGTTTAAAACCAACTGCTGAAAGTAAAGCAAAATCAGAAGCAGCTGATACAGATACTAGAAATCCGTTTACTAAACTAGAGTTAGGTATTATTGCTGTTTGTTCAACTTTAGGTTTATTATGGATTATTAATGATCCAGCATCTAAAATTTCAGGTGGAAAAGTTAATATTTTTGGTTTCTTAGGGGAAAACGGAAATACAATTGCAATTTCTACAGCTTTAATTTTATTCATTTATTTGTTAGTGACTCGTTTAATGAAGTATTCTCAAATAACAAGAGAGAAATTAATCGCTGTAACTTTTTTCGCATTCTTAACGATTTTCTTTTGGGCTATTTTCGAGCAATCGCCTAACTCGTTAACTATTTTTGCAAGTGATTATACTGATAGAGTTTTAGAAGGAAATTGGAGTACTTTTTTCTTAATTATGAATTCATTAATTACAATTGTTCCTTTAGCAATTATTACTTGGGTATTGTATTTATTATTTAAACAAACATTTAAAAATTACGCTGTTGCAAATATTATTTTATCAATGAGTTTTGTAATTATTTGGGGTATTGCAATTTGGATGCTTATGAAAGATTTTTATACTGCAGGATATTTATCTTTATCTGATAGTACTTTAGAAATGTTGAAAATCGAAAAGGTTACAACTGCAATTACTGAGGTTCCTGCAACATGGTTCTCTACATTAAACTCTTTATTTATTATATCATTAGCGCCATTGTTTTCTAAATGGTGGGAAAGTAAATACAATCCTTCTGCAAATATGAAATATGGAATCGGAATGGGATTGTTAGCTCTTGGTATGGCTTGTGTAGCTATTGGAGCAACAGGTATTGAGCCAGGTGCAAAAACAGCTTCTGTAAGTATGATTTGGTTAATTTTAGTCTATCTTTTCCATACAATGGGAGAATTATGTATCTCACCAGTTGGATTGTCTTATGTAAGTAAATTAGTTCCAGCTCGAATGATTGCATTTATGTTTGGTGTTTGGTACTTAGCAGTTGCAATTGGTATGAAAGGAGCAGGTATGTTTGGAGAAAAAATTGATGCAATTGCAAACGAATCAGGTTTAAGTTCATTCTTCTGGATGCTTACAATTGTTTCTCTTGTTATGGCTGCTTTCTCAATATTAATGACACCAGTTATCAAAAAATTAATGCACGGTGTTAGATAACAAACAAAGTTTGGCACCTTTATTGCCTAATTTTGTTTAATAAATTATATAAATTATGAAAAAGATATTTTTTACACTTTTATTTGTAGTTAGTTCATTTGTAGTAAATGCTCAAGAAAATTTAACTTGGCATACCGATATGGCTAAAGCTTCAGAATTATCAATAAAAGAAAAAAAACCATTATTATTGTTTTTTACAGGTTCTGACTGGTGCGGATGGTGCATTCGTTTACAAAAAGAAGTTTTAAAAACAGATGATTTTGCTAAATGGGCTAAGGATAATGTAATTCTTGTTGAATTAGATTTCCCAAGAAGAACTCCACAAGATGAAGCGATTAAGAAGCAAAATTTTGAATTGCAAAACATGTTTCAAGTAAGAGGATATCCTACAATTTGGTTTGTGAACCCAGAGAAAAAAGATGGGAAGATAAACCTTGTTGGTCAAGGAAGTACTGGTTATGTTGCTGGTGGTCCTGAAAAATGGTTAGTAGAAGCAAATAAAATTATTTTTAAATAATTTACTTTCTAATAATATAAAGTCCCTTTTCATACGTGCTATGAAAAGGGATTTTTTCTTTTAAACAAGTTGCTCTCCAGTTTTCAACTTTATATTTTGAATTGCTATTGTCTGCAATAATAATTTTTGGAGTATTAATTTTAATAAGTCTCTCAAGATTAACTCTTGTACCTTGTGTAAGCACAATAACATCTGGTTTTTGAGATATTTTATACGTAGCTAAACTATCTACTATTAATACTTTAGTGTTTTTAAATAAGAGAACATTTTCTAACGGAAGAACAGAAACATCTTCAGAAAAAGTATTTCTTTTGTATTGCGATATACTTTCAGTATTTTCTTCGGGACTATTAGTAAAAGCCGAGATTTTATCTTTTTGTTTAATCGTAATTAAACTGTTTTTACTTCCAAAAACAATCAATTCTTCAGTGTTATTTTCATTATATTTTGTTAATATAAAAGCAATTTGAAATATAAATAATGTTAGTAATGTGTATTTCAAATTTTTTGCTTTTGGATGATAAGCCAAATAAATGAAAGTGAAAATCAATAAATAAGAAATAATGCAAAGTGATAATGAAAAAGATATATTTTTAATTACAAATGATTCAAATTGCGAAATCCAAGCAATATATTGATTCATAACTTCAATTGTTTTTGAAAGTATAACTCCAAAAAACGAAGCTATTGTAGCTGAAATAAAATTAAAAAACAACGTCACTATTCCTAATGATAATATGGCAAATGTTAACGGAATAACGATAATATTGGCGAATAAAAATAAAACTGGAAACTGATTAAAATAATAAATACTTAAAGGTGAAACACCAATTTGTGCTGCTAATGATACTAATATAATTCCTGTAAAATAGTTTAAAATTTTATTTTTTGAAAAATAGAAAAAATTAAAAAAAGGATTTAAAAGCACAATAGAAATTACTGCAGCATAACTCATTTGAAATCCAACATCAAAAATGTAATTTGGGTTGTAACAAAGTAAAATTAATGCAGAAACCGCTATTGTATTTAAGGTTGATGCTTGTTGGTTAAAATGTTTTCCAATAGCAAGTATTGAAAACATTAAAACGGCTCTAGTTACAGATGGAGATAATCCAGATAAAAACGCAAAAAACCAAAGTGCTCCAAGAACTAAAATTAAGTTGATGATTCTTCCGTTTTTAAGGCGATTTAGCGGCTTAAATAAAAAACCAAGAATCAAGTATATAATTCCTACATGTAGTCCGGAAATAGCTAAAATATGAATTACACCAGCATTTGAGTAGGATTGAATGGTTTCTTGATCGAGTAAAATGCGTTGTCCAAATAATAACGCGTTAATTATGCCTTCCGTTTTTTGATTAAATTGATGAGTTTTAAAACTATTTATCAGATTTTCTCTAATTTCAAACACATAGTAATCAAAACTTTTTTCTTGATTACCAGTTTTTATATCGTTTGCAGAAGTATAAATTTGATGAAATATATTTTGCTTTTCAATATACTTTGCATAATTAAATTGATACGGATTTAAGTTGTCTTTTATAGGGTATAAATTGGTTACAACCGAAATTTGAGTTCCAGGTTTTAATTTAATCTTATCTTCTTTTGGAATGTAAATAAGCGTTTTTCCGCTTACTAAGTTGTTGTTTATTTTGTTTATTTCAACAATGTATTTGTTTTTTGTTTTAGACGGTTTGGTACTATTTTTAATTGTTCCTTCTAAGAAAACTTTTTCGTTGTTTGTAATGAATTTGGTGTAGTGATTTTTATGATTTTTTTCATGATGAAAATACTGAAGTGCAATTCCAATTTGAAAAGCCAATAAATAAGTAATTAAACCAAAATAAAAAACAGTGCCTTTTTTGTTTTTTTTGAAAAATAAAAGGCTAAAGACTAAAAATAAAATTGAAGTAGTAATTGATATAATTGAAAATTTGAACTTAAAAAAAGAACCAAAAACAATTCCTAATGCTAAAAATATAACGATAGGAATTATAGGAAATTTTATCGGCTTCAAGTTTTATATTTAAAAATTATTCAATTATTCTTTTAATTTTTGCAAATGCTTTTTCGTAATAAGATTCTAATAACGAAGAAATTACAACTCCACTACTTGTTGATGCATGAATAAATTTAATTTCACCGTCAGTATTTTCAGTAATAATTCCAACGTGATTAATGACGTTTCTTCTGCTGGTTTTAAAGAAAATCAAATCGCCAGGTTTTGCTTTTGCTTTTTTAACTTTTCTTCCTTCCTCAGATTGTGCTATTGATGTTCTTGGTAATTCTATTTCAATTTCTTTGTAAGAAATACAAGTTAATCCAGAACAATCAAATCCGTTTGTAGTGGTTCCACCATATCTATAAGGAGTCCCTAAAAATTCTTTGGCGCTTTCAACAACACTTGCTCTTTGCGGATTTCTTTCTTTTTGTTCTTCTTTTTTTACCAAAGCATCTTTTTTCTTTTTTTCAGCTTTAATAATTATTGCATTTTGTTTGTCTTTTTCTTTTTGTTCTTTTTTAGCTTTTTTTTCAGCTGCCTTTTTAGCAATAACGATACTTTTATCTTTGTCGTATTCGTAAATTCCCTTTTCTAAGGCTACTTTTTTTGAAGTAACAATATTAGATTTGGATTTACAACTAACAAAAAAGAGCGCTAATAAAAAAAGTAATAATGTTTTTTTCATAATTTATTTATCCGATGATGCGTTTTATTTTAGCAAATTTTTTCTTGAAATACGTTTCATTATCTAGTGATGAAATAGTTACGCCTCTGCTTGAAGATGCGTGTATGAATTTAATAGATCCATTTTTATTTTCAACAACAATTCCTACATGAGAAATTACATTTCTTCTTGAAGTTTTAAAGAAAATTAAATCGCCTATTTCAGCCTTATTCTTCTTTATTTTTTTACCTAATTTACTTTGAGCAGAAGAAGTTCGTGGTAATTCATGATTGTTTTTTTGAAATGCTCTAAAAATTAGAGCAGAACAATCGATACCATTTAAGCTCATTCCGCCATATTTATAAGGTGTTCCAATATATATTTTTGCAGAATCTATAATTTTGTTTCTAACTAAGAACATGTCAACATCTTCAACAAAATTTTCAAACTCAATTTTTTTGAGTTGTTTTTTCTTTTTTTTAAAAAAAGCTGAAACACTAGTTCGATTTTTTTGTAAGCTGTCTTTGAAGTTTTTATTAAGAATAAATTCCATTTCACCATCATAAATATCGGTGATTTCAAAGTTGTTTATGCTATTTTGTGCTTGTAAAATAGTTGTAAACAAAAATAAAATGTAAATGAAATAATTATTTTTCATAATACTATTTTTTTAGTGAACTAACAATTAAGTGTGCTGTTTTAGCACTTGCGCCAGAACCACCAAGTTTAGTTTCTAATAATTGATAATTTTCAATCATTTGTTCTCTTTCTTTACCTTCAATTATTTTGTTTAATTCAAGTTTTAAGTTCTTAGTGTTCAATTCATCTTGAATTAATTCTTTAACTACTTCCTTGTCCATAATTAAGTTGACTAAAGAAATATACTTTAAAGTAATTATTCGTTTTGCAATTTGATATGAAACCCAACTTCCTTTATAGCAAACTACTTCTGGCACTTTAAATAAAGCAGTTTCTAAGGTTGCCGTTCCTGACGTAACTAACGCAGCATGCGAAACACTTAATAAGTCGTAGGTTTTGTTCGATATAAATTTAATATTTTTTTTGTTTAAAAAAGGTTTGTAAAATTCAAAATCCTGACTTGGAGCTCCAGCGATTACAAATTGATATTCGGGGAAATCTGAAACTACAGATAACATGATAGAAAGCATTTTTGCAATTTCTTGTTTTCTGCTTCCTGGCAACAATGCTACAATTGGTTTTTCGCTTAAGTTATGTTCTTTTCTGAATGCTTCAATAGATATGTCTTTTCTATCTTCAATGGCATCAATTAAAGGATGGCCAACAAATGTAACTGGGAAGTTGTGTTTTCCTTCATAAAAATCTTTTTCAAAAGGAAGAATAACATACATAAAATCGACATCGCGTTTTATGGCTTTAATTCTATTTTCTTTCCAAGCCCAAATTTGTGGCGAAATATAATAATGTGTTGGGATTTTTCTTTCTTTGGCCCAAGTAGCAATTCGCATGTTAAAACCAGGATAGTCAATAAAAATAATACAATCAGGATTGAATTCTTCAATGTCTTTTTTGCAAAATTTTATGTTGTTTAAAATGGTTTTTAAGTTCAAAATAACTTCAAGAAAACCCATAAATGCAAGATCACGATAGTGTTTTACCAAAGTGCCGCCAACATTTTGCATTAAATCGCCGCCCCAAAAGTGTATTTCAGCATTTGGATCTTCTTCATACAATTTTTTCATTAAGTTGGCGCCATGTAAATCGCCCGATGCTTCTCCTGCTATGATGTAGTATTTCATTACATTACCAAAGTTACAATTGTGATTATAAACATAGCCAAAACAACCCCTTTTGCCATAACATCTTTATTTTTTTGCAATAAAATAAAAAAGATGATAAGGTTTAAAATGGCACCAAGTGTGATTACTTTATTCAATATTCCTCGTTTTTTCATTTCAGTTACTCCATCTATAAAGCCAAAATTTGTAAAAAACTCTAGAAATATAAAACAACCTACAATTGCTCCTATAATTCCTAATAAAATTCCAATGATTAAATCTTTCTTATTCTTCATAATTATAAATCCCAATTATTAATAGTTTGTATCGCGTGATATGCTGTTAAATCAAATTGAACCGGTACTATCGAAACGTAGCCATTTTCAAGTGCCCATTCGTCAGTATCTTGACCTTTGTCATGATTTACAAATTCTCCGCTTAGCCAATAATATTCTTTTCCTTGCGGATTGGTTCTTTTATCAAATTTTTCTTCCCAGTTCGCTTTCGCTTGTCGGCAAACCTTAGCTCCTTTTATTGTTCCTGTTTTTTCTTTAGGAAAGTTAACATTTAAAACAACACCTTCTGGTAATCCTTTTTCAAGAACTTCAAGTGTAATTTTTTTAACCCATTTTTTAATAGGTTCTAAGTTGGTTTCCCAACTGTAATCTAAATGTGAAAAACCAATTGCAGGAATTCCTTCAATACCAGCTTCAACGGCAGCACTCATTGTTCCTGAGTAAATTACATTTATTGAAGAATTTGAACCATGATTAATTCCAGAAACACATAAGTCGGGTTTCCTTTTTAACAGTTCTCTCACCGCCATTTTTACACAATCTACTGGTGTTCCTGAACAGCTGTATTCATGGATTAAGTCTTTGTCAAGATTTACTTTATCAATATGTAAGGTGTTATTTAATGTTATCGCATGACCCATTGCACTTTGCGGACTATCTGGCGCTACAACAACAACATCTCCAATAGTTTTCATTATTTCTATTAAAGTTCTTATTCCTGGCGAAACAATACTATCGTCATTAGTAACTAAAATAAGTGGCTTATTCATTAAAACATATTTTTGGCTAATTTAATTAAATTAAACGTAAAAAACGAGACTATGTGTTAATGTCATTGGGAATCTTTAACAAAAAATTATCGTATATTGCATTTTTATGGCATGGTTTTTTATGTACCTTAGTTGAAAATTTTATTAATGAATCGAATTGTTGATTTTATGAAAAGAAATTATAAAATAATTTTACTTATTACGGCTCTTTCTGCTGTTTTGTGGAGTTTTGTTCCGTCTTCGAAAAATGAAGATCCTGAGAAAGACAAAGTGCTTCTTGAGCTTTTAACACTTGTATTGGAAAAAGGTCATTACAGTCCTATTGCAATGGATGATGAGTTTTCCAAAAATGTATATTCAAAATATTTAACAGCAATTGATCCTACAAAACGTTTCTTTTTGCAATCTGATATGGATGAATTTTCAAAGTATGAAACTTCAATTGATGATATGATTAAAAATAAAGATCTAACATTTTTTGATTTAACTAACGCTAGATTACTTAAGAGAATTGATGAATCTAAAGATATTTATAAAAGTATTTTAAGTAAACCATTAGATTTTTCTACTAATCAAATGATTAATGTTGATTATGAAAAACAATCGTATGCTAAATCTAAAGCTGAACTTACAGATAGATGGGTAAAACAATTAAAACTTTCAGTTTTACCTAGTATAATTGATAAGGAAAAAATTGAGGCAAGTAAAAAAGAAAAAGATTCAATTTATGTAGTTAAAACTTTTAAAGAAATTGAAATTGAATCTCGAGAGAATTCTTTAAAATCATTAAATGAATATTTCGATTTTATAGAAAAAGAATTAGATAGAAACGATTGGTTTTCAATTTTCATTAATTCAATTGTAGAACGTTTTGATCCTCATACTTTTTATTTTTCGCCAGATGACAAAGATAAGTTTGACATCAGTATGAGTGGAAAATTTGAAGGAATTGGGGCAAGACTTCAAAAGAAAAATGATGCAGTTGAAGTTTCAGAACTAATTTCTGGCGGACCAGCTTGGAGAGGGAAAAAACTAGAAGCGGGAGACCTAATTATTAAAGTTGCCCAAGGTAAAGAAGAACCATTAGATATTGCAGGAATGCGTTTAGATGATGTAGTGAAAAAAATTAAAGGCCCAAAAGGAACGGAAGTTCGTTTAACAGTTAAAAAAGTTGATGGAACTTTAGAAGTAATTTCAATTATTCGTGATGAAGTTGAAACTGAAGAAACTTTCGCAAAATCATCTATTATTGATAAAAACGGAGAAAAGTATGGAATTATTTATTTACCAAAATTCTATATTAGCTTTGATAATAAAGATGAAAGAGATGCATTTAAAGATGTAGCTATTGAAATTGAAAAGCTAAAAAAACAAAATATTAAAGGTTTAATAGTTGATCTTAGAGGAAACGGGGGAGGTTCTTTAGAAACAGTTGTGAATATGACTGGATTGTTTATTGAGCAAGGTCCGGTTGTACAAGTAAAATCGCCAAATAGAAGACCAGAAATCCTTTCTGATAAAGATTCAAAAGTACAATGGACAGGTCCTTTAGTTGTAATGGTTGACAACTTTTCAGCTTCAGCTTCAGAAATTTTTGCAGCCGCTATACAAGATTATAAAAGAGGAATTGTAATAGGGAGCAAACATACATATGGTAAAGGAACGGTTCAAAATGTGATTGATTTAAATCAATTCGTTAGAGGGAGTTCTTACGGAGATTTAGGGGCTTTAAAAACAACAACGCAAAAATTCTACAGAATTAATGGAGGTTCTACTCAAAGAGAAGGAGTTTTAAGTGATGTTGTTTTGCCAGACAGATATGCTTTTATTGATATGGGGGAGCGCGATGAAAAAGAAGCTTTGCCTTGGGATAAAATTGAGCAAGCAAGTTACAAACCTGTGTTTTCTGGTTTTGAACCAATCATTGCAAAAAGTAAATCAAGAATTGATGCAAATGAACAATTTAAATTAATTACAGAAAATGCTAAGTGGATTTTCGAAAGAAAAGATATTAATGAGTATAGTTTGAATATTGACAATTTTAAAAAGGAAATTGAATCTTCAGAAGAACAGCTTAAAAAATTCAAAGCTATTTCTAAATTTCATAATAAATTACTTTTTACATCATTGCCAGAAGAAACAGTTGTTTTAGATAAGGATGATCTTTTAAAAGAGAAAAGACAAAGATGGCATGAAGATATGGAGAAAGATGTATATATTGATGAAGGTGTAAATATATTATCTGATTTAAAAGTATATAACGAAGTTAAGCCTGTTGTTCAAAATAAGAAAAAGAAACTTGTAAGAGTTGATTAAATTAATAAAAAAAGCCTCGAAATTCTCGAGGCTTTTTTATGTTTTTTTCTTTCTTTTAATGAGCTTAATTTTCTAACTACAGGAAATATTTAAGAATCTATAAGTGTTATAATTATGTTTTTAAATTAGTATAGAAGTAGTATTTGTGTAAAATTGACTTTAATGAGTAATAAAAAAAGCCCTGTAGAAATACAGGGCTTTACTTTTTATGAATGTTGAATTATAAACCTAATTCAGCAATTTTAGCTTCAACTTCTAAGTCGTCACCTTCAAAAACTTTTTCTTCAACAACTTCTTTTCCGTTAACCAGTGTTTTTAGGGTAACTTTAGCAGTAACTTTTCCATCATCTGATTTTGTTTTTTCAATTTTAACGTCTTTAATTTCTGCTTTTTCATGATTGCAGTTTGGACCATGAACATGAGTTTCAGTTCCAATGTATTTTCCGTTCTCATCATATTGAGACATGCATTTTTCTTTACATGCATCAGAACAACCATTACTTTCACACATAGCAGCACATTCATCTTTAGTCATTGTAGCACATTTAGACAAATCACATTTACCTTCATTACAAACAACTTCCGTTTTTGCACAACATGCTCCTTTTTCTGTACTTGCTCCATGACCACCTAAAATAGGGGCAATTACTAAACCAATTAAACAAGTTAACTTAATTAAGATGTTCATAGATGGTCCAGAAGTATCTTTAAATGGATCCCCAACTGTATCTCCAGTTACTGCTGCTTTATGTGCATCTGAACCTTTAAAAGTCATTTCTCCATTAATTTCCACACCTGCTTCAAAAGATTTTTTAGCATTGTCCCAAGCTCCACCAGCGTTGTTTTGGAAAACTGCCCAAAGAACACCTGAAACCGTTACACCAGCCATATAACCACCTAGCATTTCAGCAACTAATTGGTTGTTGTCTGAATACACTAACTTTCCTAATAATACAATTAGAATAGGGAAACCAATTGTTAAAATTCCTGGCAACATCATTTCTCTTAATGCAGCTTTTGTAGAAATTTCAACACATTTGCCATATTCTGGTTTTCCAGTTCCTTCCATAATCCCTGGAATTTCTTTGAACTGACGACGAACTTCGTAAACCATGTCCATAGCTGCTTTTCCAACAGAATTCATTGCTAATGCAGAAAATACAACCGGAATCATTCCTCCTACAAATAGCATCGCTAATACTGGAGCTTTAAAGATGTTAATACCGTCAATTCCTGTAAAAGTTACATATGCAGCAAATAATGCTAACGAAGTTAATGCAGCAGAAGCAATTGCAAAACCTTTTCCTGTTGCAGCAGTTGTGTTACCAACTGAGTCTAAAATATCTGTTCTTGTTCTTACTTCTTTTGGTAATTCACTCATTTCGGCAATTCCACCTGCATTATCTGCAATAGGTCCGAATGCGTCAATTGCTAATTGCATAGCAGTAGTTGCCATCATTGCAGAAGCGGCTAAAGCTACTCCGTAAAACCCTGCTAAAGCATAAGTAGACCAAATTGCAGCGGCAAATAAAATAATTGTTGGAAAAGTTGAAATCATTCCTGTAGCTAAACCTGCAATTACATTTGTTCCTGCTCCTGTTGAAGATTTTTGAACGATTGCTAATACTGGTTTTGTGCCTAATCCTGTATAATATTCAGTAACTGATGAAATAGCTCCACCAACAAATAATCCAATTAATGAAGCATAGAATACTCTCATTGAAGAAATTTCCATTAATCCTTCACCAAAGAAATTCATGTTCATGGTTTCGGGTAACATATATTTTACCAAAACATAGCAAGAAATTGCTGTTAAAGCAATAGAAACCCAGTTTCCATAATTTAATGCTTTTTGAACTTCTGCTTCTTTTGCATCATCATTTTTAATTTTAACAATTAATGTACCAATGATTGAAAATAAAATTCCGAAACCAGCAATTGTCATTGGTAATAAAATTGGTCCAATTCCACCAAAAGCATCATCTATAGAGCCTCCCATGTCTTTGATTACATAATTTCCAAGAACCATTGCGGCTAAAACAGTTGCTACATAAGAACCAAATAAATCGGCACCCATTCCTGCAACGTCACCTACATTATCACCTACATTATCTGCAATTGTAGCGGGATTACGAGGGTCATCTTCTGGAATACCAGCTTCAACTTTTCCTACTAAATCTGCACCTACATCGGCAGCTTTTGTGTATATACCACCACCAACTCTAGCAAACAATGCAATAGATTCAGCACCTAGTGAAAAACCTGCTAATGTTTCTAATACAATTGTCATTTGGTCTGTAGAAGTCCAAACGCCATCCATAAAATATTGAAAAAAGATAATAAAGAATGCGGTTAAACCTAAAACAGCTAAACCAGCAACTCCTAGTCCCATAACAGTACCACCACCAAAAGATACTTTTAATGCTTGTGGTAAACTTGTGCGGGCTGCTTGAGTTGTACGCACATTTGTTTTTGTCGCAATTTTCATCCCCATATTTCCTGCTAATGCTGAGAAAATAGCTCCTACAATAAATGCAATTATAATAAGGTAACTAGTTGTTGGTACAAAATATGCAATAACTGCTAAAGCAACACTTGCTCCAATTACAAAATAAGTTAATAATTTATATTCTGCTTTTAAGAAGGCTAATGCGCCTTCGTATATGTAATCTGAAATTTCTTTCATTTTACCATCTCCAGCATCTTGTTTTAAAACCCACGCTTTCTTTGCCCACATAAAAAGTAGACCAATTATTGCCATAACTATTGGCAAATAAATCATTACTGAATTCATAAAATTTTATTGTTTTAGTTGTAAAATATAGTTCAAAGTCAAACAAAAATAAACAAAAAAGGCAATATTGCTAATGAATATTGCCTTTTTTAATAATTTTAATGAAGATTATTTAATGCTAAATAAACCTTCTGGTTTATTTTCTATTGCATTGAAACGTTCTGTGCATTTTATAAAAATTTCTTTTGCTTCGATTACATCTCCCCATCCTTCAACATCAACTTGTTTGTTTTCTAAATCTTTGTAAACTTGGAAAAAATGCTCAATTTCTTTTATTAAGTGAGTGTTTACATCACTTAAGTCGTTTAGTTTGTTCCAAATAGGGTCTGATACAGGTACACAAATTACCTTTTCATCAGGTCCTTTGTCATCAGCCATGTGGAATACTCCAATTGGTTTTACTTCCATAACGCAACCAGGAAAAGTTGGTTCTGTTACTAAAACTAAAACATCCAATGGATCACCATCTAATGCTAGTGTTTCAGGAATAAATCCATAATCTGCAGGATACATCATCGACGAAAATAGCATTCTGTCAAATCTCATTCTTTTTAAATCGAAATCATATTCATACTTGTTTCTACTTCCTCTAGGAATTTCGATTAATACGTCAAACGTAGTTACTTTATCTACTGTCATTTTAATTATTTCTTTTTTTTAAGGATTGCAAAGTTACAAATTCTTTGTAGTATTCAGAAAAAAGTAGTTTTAAATTATTAGTAAATAATTGGTTTTCTGTTTCTTTTTGTGAGGTAATAGTGCCAAAGTATATACGCGGCCATACTTCTGTGAGGTTTCCAATTTTCGGAAACCAGTTTTATTTCTTCAGAAGTTTTACAATTGTAGAGCTCTTTAATAGTATTTACAATTGCAATATCACCAAGAGGAATGATGTCTTTTGATTGTAAACAAAACATTAAATAAATATCTATAGTCCAATTACCTATTCCTTTTACTTTGATTAATTGATTTCTTATTTCATTATCGGTTAATTCAGATAATTTTTCAATTTCTAATGTTTTTTCGACAACTGCATTTGAAAGTGCAATTAAATAAGATGCTTTTTGCTTACTAATCGAAAATGTTCTGAGTTGATCTGGAGAATATTTTAAAATGTTCTTAGGGATTATTTCTCCAATATTTGCTTCTAAATTCTTAAAACATGCTTTTGCAGATTCTAGAGAAACTTGTTGTTCTATAATAAGTTTACAAAGTGTTTCAAAACCTTCGGGTCTATTTGGAATATAAGGATTGCCTATATCGGTATAAATTTGATTTAAGGTTTTATCTTTTTCAACTAAATATTTGAGGGAATTGATCATTAAAAATAAAAACCGAATGAAGCTTTTACGGTAAATTTATTCGCATTTGGCATGTCTAAATAACTTCCACGCCAAGCAAAATCAATTCTTAAAATCTTAAAAATATTTCCTATACCAGCATGGTATTCCCAGTATAAGTCATCTGGAGCAACATAAGTTAATCCTGAGGCATTGATTAATCTATTTTCGTTTGAAACTCTACCATATACTCCTTTTACTCCAATAATTTCTCTCCAGTTTAATTTACGTAATAATGGTATTCTAGAGAATAGTCTTCCATTAAAATGGTGCTCAAAATGTAATGAAGCATACTCATCAGCAACAAAATCATAATAATCTAAAAGATTATACGTGTTTTCAATAATAAAATAAGATTGGTTTCCTGGAACAACACCCATTAAACCTAATGGAACAGTCCCAAATATTTTTCCGGTTTCAAAAGTTGTAAATAATCTTCCAAAACCTCCAATTAAAACAGGTTGTCTGTAGAAAAATTGTAATTTTTGATAATCAAAATCACTGTCAAGAACACCTTTAAATCCTTGGCTATAGCTTAAGAATAGGCGAGCATAATTATTATCGACCTCTAATCTTTCTACTCCATAACCAACTGTTTTTCTTCCCGGCGTATATTCTAATTGGAAGTTAACTTCTGACTGTTTTACATCGCTTTTTGTTGTTGTAAAAGTGTTGTCGGTGTAATAGTCTAAACTAAATGTGTTCGATGCAGATTCTAATGTTCTATAGGATAGATTTGTTTGAAAGGTAAAGTTTTTTACAAATTCAATTTCTGCTCCTACATTTGTTAAATTAACAGATGTAAGTTTATTATTAGTTCCGCTTGAAAAGAATGAAGAGGAAGCAAAGCTTCTTCCTAAAACATCATTTGATGTAGTTAAACTAACACCAATTTGTTCTACATCTCTTCGGTTTCCTGCAGAAATAATTAACCTGTTTTTAGTGTTAACCATCCATTTTCCTGAAATACCATATTTGAATTTATCGTCTTTAAAACCATATGCTGTATAACCTTGAACTCTCCATTTGTCATTTGGTCCAAAATAAGTTCTTCCTCCAATTCGTATTCTTTGCCCTTCAACATCATTGTAACCAAATGTTGAAAATATTGGTCCAAAATCAAAGTTTCCATATTGAATATAACCGCTTCCTAATATTGTTGCAAGGTTGTAAATTCTTTTAAATCGAGGGACGGTTTCAAGTGTGTCGAGCATTTTGTATATACCAGCTTCATTTTCATTTAGCTTTTCAAATCTGTTTTCTTCCCAGTATTTGTCAGTTTTGTTGAAAACACTATTGTCGTAAAAGTTAACTTCTTCTTTGTAAAATTTATCTTCTTTTTGAATGTCAAATTTATGGTTTTTTAAAACTGTAGTCCTTTTTCCATAAACACCTTTAGAATCTTCTTTTTTGGAAAAACTAAAATCACTCATCATGTGATCTCTTTTTAATAAGAATACAGAATCATTAAGAACATCAAACTCTTGTTCAATATAAATTTCTTTTACCCAGTTTATATTTGCGCTTTTACTGGCTTCTAAGTTTATTTTTTTAATTGCAAATGTGGAATCGTTTACCCAAAATGAACCTTTAAACGTTAGTTCGTTTTTCCTTCTGGGATAATATACAATATGGTAACACCATTTGTTGTCAATATAAGAGCTATCGCTAAGAACATAGTTGTAAACATTAATTCCGGTTCTGGACAATGGGCTGACAAAATCTTTATCAAAAAATTTCAAATAATTGTCATAAATGTCGTAATTCGCATATAGATCTTTTATGAAAGTGTTTACTCCATCTCCGTTTCCAAAACCTGAATTTTTAGTTGCTTTTAAAATTTCTTTTTCTTTTTTGATAACATTGTCTCCATGAATTTCACTTACACTTTCATTTATAAAAATGGGTAAATAAGTTTTTCCGGTAATTCTAGAAGTATCAATATTATCGAAAATAAACTCCATTCCTTTAAAAACTTTACTGTTAATAAAAGCGCTGTCTAATGTATTCATGTCAAACTCTACCTTTTCATATTTATCGTATTGGTATTGTTTAAACATGTGAAGACCGTTTTTACGTTTTCGTTCCCATATTTTTCTTAAAATATCTATTGCTGGGTTATTTTTTTTTGAAGTTTTTCCTGTGTAAACTATAACTTCTTTTAAGGTTGTTCCTTCTGCTAGTTTTACAAGTAAATTTTTGTTTAACCCTGGTTTTAAATTTAGCTCTTTTGTTTCAAATCCAACAAATGATATAACTAGGGTTTCATAGTTTTTTTTGCCTTCAAAATAAAAATCACCATTTTCATCTGTAATAACACCTTCTATGGAATTTTTGAAAAACACATTAGCGAAAGCAATTGGCTCGTCAAATTCATCAACAACCTTTCCTCCAACTTTTGTTTGAGCAAAAAAGCTAGTAGTAAATAGTAATAAAAGAAATTGTATGTTCTTCATGGTGTTTTTTCCTATTCATTTAAACAAAAAACTTCATCAGCTAACTGATGAAGTTTCAAATATAATAAGTTATTTTTTATTTATATGTAACTTTTTTTACTGCTTTTATAACATCATCAGCATTTGGTAACCATTCTTTTAATAAAACTGGTGAATATGGCGCTGGTGTGTCGGCAGTTGTGATTCTTTGAATTGGTGCATCTAAAAAGTCAAAAGCACGTTCTTGAACCATATATGTTATTTCTGAAGCTACACTTGCAAAAGGCCAGGCTTCTTCTAAAACCACTAAACGATTTGTTTTTTTAACAGAATTAATGATGGTTTCATAGTCCATTGGGCGAACGGTTCTTAAATCAATTATCTCACAAGAAATTCCTTCTTTAGCTAATTCATCAGCCGCAAGAAAAGCCTCTTTTATAATTTTACCAAATGAAACAATTGTTACATCTGTTCCTTCTCTTTTTATATCAGCTACGCCTAAAGGTAATACGTAATCTCCTTCAGGAACTTCTCCTTTGTCTCCATACATTTGTTCAGACTCCATGAAAATAACAGGGTCATTATCTCTAATGGCTGCTTTTAATAAGCCTTTAGCATCATAAACATTAGACGGTACAACAACTTTTAAACCTGGAGTGTTTGCAAACCAGTTTTCAAATGCTTGTGAATGAGTAGCTCCAAGTTGACCTGCAGAAGCAGTAGGGCCACGAAAAACAATAGGCATGTTGAATTGACCGCCAGACATTTGACGCATTTTTGCTGCATTGTTAATAATTTGATCAATACCAACTAATGAAAAGTTAAAAGTCATGAACTCTACAATAGGACGATTTCCGTTCATTGCAGATCCAACCGCAATTCCTGCAAACCCTAATTCAGCAATTGGAGTGTCTATAACTCTTTTTGGTCCAAATTCATCAAGCATTCCTTTCGATGCTTTATAAGCGCCATTGTATTCAGCAACCTCTTCACCCATTAAATAAATAGATTCATCACGACGCATTTCTTCACTCATCGCTTCACAAACAGCTTCTCTAAATTGTATAGTTCTCATTAAGTGTAACTTCTTTAATTTGTATTGAAAGGCAAAAATAGTAAAAATTATATTATTTATATCTCAAAAAAAACGCTTTAAAGTACTTATTTTATTATTTAAGGTTGTAAAAATTACTTTTAGGTAAAAATTTATTATGCATGCATAGTATTATTTTGAATTTATTTTGTAATTTCGTAGCATTATTATTCACTTATAAACATAGAAAATGAAAATATTAGTTTGCATCAGTCATGTGCCTGATACTACCTCAAAAATCAATTTCACTAATGGTGATACAGAGTTCGATACAAATGGAGTTCAGTTTGTTATTAATCCTAATGATGAGTTTGGTTTAACTAAGGCTGTTATGTTAAAAGAGCAAAAAGGGGCAACTGTCACTGTTGTTAATGTAGGTGGTGCTGACGCCGAAGCTACATTAAGAAAAGCATTAGCTATTGGTGCTGATGAAGCAATTAGAGTTAATGTAAATCCTTTGGACGGAATGTTTGTTGCAAAACAATTAGCTGAGGTTGCAAAACAAGGTAATTATGATTTAATTATAGCTGGAAAAGAATCGTTAGATTATAATGGAGGAATGGTACCTGGAATGTTAGCTTCATTTTTAGGATATAATTTTGTTAATTCATGTACTGGTTTAGAAATAGATGGAACTAACGCAAAAGTTATGAGAGAGATAGATGGAGGAAAAGAAATTTTATCTGCTTCATTACCTTTAATTGTTGGAGGTCAGAAAGGACTAGTTGAAGAAAAAGACTTAAGAATTCCAAATATGAGAGGAATTATGATGGCACGTTCTAAAGCGTTAACTATTGTTGAACCAACTTCTGATGTATCGGCAACAAAAGTAGTTAAGTTTGAAAAACCTGCTCCAAAATCTGCAGTAAAATTAGTTGCTGCTGATAATTTAGATGAGTTGGTTAATTTATTACATAATGAAGCAAAAGTAATCTAATAATAAGTTTTTGATTTATAACGTTCAATGAATACTTGGACTTTAAACTCTTGAACTATTTTTTAACTTATAAACTTAAAAAAATGTCTATATTAATATATGCTGAATCAGCAGAAGGAAAATTTAAAAAAGTAGCGTTTGAATTAGCTTCTTACGCAAAAAAAGTTGCAGAATCTATGGGAACTACTGTAACTGCATTAACTGTAAATACTTCAGATGTTTCTGAATTATCAAAATTTGGTGTTGATAAAGTAATAAAAGTTTCAAACGATAAATTAACAGCGTTTAATGCAAAAGCTTACGCAGATGTTATTAAACAAGCTGCAGAAAAAGAAGCAACAAAATTAGTAGTTTTGTCTTCAACTACAGATAGTTTATATCTTGCTCCACTTGTAGCAGTTGGTTTAAATGCAGGTTATGCTTCAAATGTTGTTGAATTGCCAGTAAGTACTTCGCCGTTTCAGGTAAAAAGAACTGCTTTTTCAAACAAAGCATTCAATATAACTGAAGTTGAAACTGAAGTAAAAGTAATTGGAATTGCTAAAAATTCATTTGGATTGATTGAAACTTCGTCAACTTTAACTGAAGAAGATTTTAATCCTACTTTAACTGATAATGACTTTGGAGTAAAAGTAGAAAGTGTTGAAAAAGTGTCTGGAAAAGTTACTATTGCAGATGCAGATATTGTTGTTTCTGCAGGTCGTGGAATGAAAGGCCCAGAAAACTGGGGAATGATTGAAGAGTTAGCTTCTGTACTTGGTGCTGCAACTGCTTGTTCAAAACCAGTTTCTGATATTGGATGGAGACCTCATAGCGAACACGTTGGGCAAACAGGAAAACCAGTTGCAGCAAATTTATATATTGCAGTAGGAATTTCTGGAGCAATCCAACACATTGCGGGAATTAACTCTTCTAAAGTAAAAGTGGTTATCAATACAGATGCAGATGCGCCTTTCTTCAAAGTTGCAGATTACGGTATTGTTGGTGATGCTTTTGAAGTAGTACCAGCATTAATTGAAAAATTAAAAGCATTTAAAGCGAATAACGCTTAACAATCATATACTTATTTAAAGAGTCATTTAACTTTGATACATGTTATCTTTGTTTAAATGGCTCTTTTTTTTATTTTTGACCTCTTATCATTAAAAAGCATTTTGGGTTTATTATATTTGTATTTGATTATAATGTAAATATGTGCCTTTTTTTGAAAGAAAAACATAAAAGGTATTGAATTAATATACTATGAGTTTAGTAAAACTAACTATAAAAGGAATTTCCTACAGTCAAACTCAAAATGGGGCATACGCTTTAATTTTAAATGAAGTTGATGGTGAACGAAAATTACCTATTGTCATTGGTGCATTTGAAGCACAGTCTATAGCTATAGCTTTAGAAAAAGAGATTAAACCACCAAGACCATTAACCCACGATTTGTTTAAGAATTTTGCAGATAGATTTGATATTGTTGTTAAACAAGTTATTATTCATAAGTTAGTCGATGGTGTTTTCTTTTCGAGTATTATTTGTGAAAGAGATAAAATTGAAGAAATAATAGATGCACGAACTTCAGATGCAATTGCGTTAGCCTTAAGGTTTAGCGCGCCAATATTTACTTATAAAAATATTTTAGACAAAGCAGGAATATATCTTCAAATGAATTCTTTGGAAGAAGAAAAAACAGATACTGAAAAAGAAGGTTCTCTTTCTGATTTAGAAATTTTTGGAGATTTAGAAGACCCAGTTTCAAATGTTGAAGAATATGCTTCAAACTCTTTAGAGGAACTTTACAGTAAATTAGACGAAGCTGTTCAAAATGAAGACTATGAGAAAGCAGCAAAAATTAGAGATGAAATCTCAAAAAAAGAATCTTAAAAAATAATCAATACTTAATATGATCAAAAAAATAATTTTAACATTAGTGCTTTGTCTGGGTTTTGTTTCAATGAACGCTCAAGAGATTGAAAAAAAATGGCAATTAGGCGCTAACGATTATTTAGAGCTAAATGAAGGTAGTTATCAACTGAAATTATCGTCTGATAGTTTATTTCAAAAAGGAGATTACTTAGTTCAAGATAAATATTTGTTCTTGTTTGAAAATAATTCAGATTCCCCGACAAAAAGATTTGTAATTGAAGCTAAAACAGACTCAACTTTAACATTAAAAACAAAAGGGAAAGCCTATTCTTTCTTTGCTTCAAATAAAGTAAAGGAAGTTAAAAGTGAGGCTGTTCTAATTCCAAGTGGAGGAATGACAGCTACAGGAATTGGCCGAGGTGTTTTAGGAATGATTGCTCTTTTTGGAGTTGCATTTTTGTTTAGTGCTAACAGAAAAGCGATTAACTGGAAAACAGTTGGAATTGGATTATTTGCTCAATTAGTATTAGCATTTGGAATTTTAAAAGTAGGCTTTGTGCAAATGTTTTTTGATATTGTGGGTAAAATGTTTACCAAAGTATTAGAATTTACAAGAGCAGGAAGTGAATTTCTACTCGGTGGAATGATGGATATAAAAAGTTTTGGATTTATTTTTCTGTTTCAAGTACTTCCTACAATTATATTTTTCTCAGCATTAACTTCTTTATTATTTTATTTAGGTGTTATCCAAATTGTTGTAAAATTTATGGCAAAAGGATTGACAAAATTACTGAAAATTTCAGGAGCAGAAAGTTTATCTGTCGCAGGAAATATTTTCTTGGGTCAAACGGAAGCACCTTTGTTGATTAAGGCTTATTTAGATAAAATGAATAAAAGTGAAATTCTATTAGTAATGGTTGGTGGAATGGCAACCGTTGCGGGTGGAGTTCTGGCTGCTTATATTGGATTCTTAGGAGGCGGAGATAAAGTGCTTGAGGCCGAATTTGCCCGACATTTATTAGCTGCATCAGTAATGGCAGCACCTGGAGCAATTGTAATTTCAAAGATTTTATATCCGCAAACAGAAAATATAAATACAGATGTTGAGGTAACAAAAGATAAAATAGGTTCAAATGTTTTAGATGCTATTGCAACTGGTACAACTGAAGGATTGAAATTAGCAGCGAATGTTGCCGCAATGTTATTAGTTTTTATTGCATTTATTGCCTTAATTAATTTTACTTTAGGAAAAGTTGGAGCACTAACAGGTTTAAATGCTTTAATTTCTGAATATACGCCATATACAGCATTTTCATTAGAAACAATTTTAGGGATTATTTTCTCGCCCTTAATGTGGTTAATTGGCGTTGCAAAAGAAGATATGATGTTAATGGGGCAATTATTAGGAATTAAATTAGCTGCTTCAGAGTTTGTTGGTTATATACAACTTGCCGAATTGAAAAATGTGGCAAATGATATTCATTTTACGTTTGAAAAATCAGTAATTATGGCAACATATATGTTATGTGGTTTTGCCAACTTTGCCTCTATTGGAATTCAAATTGGCGGAATTGGTTCTTTAGCGCCAAATCAACGTAAAACATTATCTGAATTTGGATTAAAAGCTGTTATTGGTGGAAGTTTAGCGTCTCTTTTATCAGCTACAATTGCTGGAATGATTATTGGATAAGGATGAATTATGAATTATAAGTTGAAACTTTTTACTTTCGACTTTTTACTTTAGGCTTAAAAAAAATGAAAGAGTATCACGATTTAGTAAAGCACGTTTTAGAGAATGGTAACCAAAAAGGAGATAGAACAGGAACAGGAACATTAAGTGTTTTTGGGTACCAAATGCGTTTTGATTTAAGTGAAGGTTTTCCAATGGTTACTACCAAAAAGCTTCATTTAAAATCAATAATTCATGAATTACTTTGGTTTTTAAAAGGTGATACAAATATTAAATATCTTCAAGAAAATGGTGTTAAAATTTGGGACGCTTGGGCTGATGAAAACGGTGATTTAGGTCCGGTTTACGGACATCAATGGCGCAATTGGAACAGCGAAGAAATTGACCAAATAAAAGAATTAATTGAAACATTGAAATCTAACCCAAACAGTAGAAGAATGTTGGTTTCAGCTTGGAACCCTAGTGTACTGCCTGATACTTCTGTTTCTTTTGCTGAAAATGTAGCGAATAATAAAGCAGCTTTACCACCTTGTCATGCTTTTTTTCAATTTTATGTTGCTGATGGTAAGTTGAGTTGTCAATTGTATCAAAGAAGTGCCGATATTTTTCTAGGAGTTCCTTTTAATATTGCTTCTTACGCATTGTTTACGATGATGATTGCTCAAGTTTGTGATTTACAAGTGGGAGAGTTTATCCACACTTTTGGCGATGCTCATATTTATAACAATCATATTGAACAATTAGAGCTACAACTTACAAGAGAATGTAGAGCACTTCCAATGATGAAAATTAATCCAGAAGTGAAAGATATTTTGAAATTTACTTTTGACGATTTTACTTTAGAAGGTTACGATCCTCATCCTCATATTAAAGGTGCTGTTGCAGTTTAGTATTATGAAAAAAATATTTTTTTTACTATTGTCTTTTCTTACAATTACATGTTTTTCTCAAGAAGAGACTGTAATAGGAATCGTTGATTCTAATTCTTTAGAGTTGCCTTTTGCTGAAGTTGAGCAAATGCCAATTTTTCAAGGCTGTGAAGGTGTTAAAGAAGAGGAAATTTTAAAATGTTTTAAAACAAAAATAAATCAACACATAGTTAAGCATTTTAAATACCCAGAAGATGCTAGAACACAAAATATAGAAGGAAAAGTAATGGTTCATTTTACAATTAATACAGAAGGTGAAGTTGATAACATTCAAATTTTAGGAGCTCATAGCATATTGCGACAAGCTGCTAGACATATTTTTGAAGCTTTGCCTAAAATGGAACCAGGAATTCATGAAGGTGAACCAGTTAATGTAAGGTTTACAATACCGTTAAATTTTAAATTAACTTAAATGAAAAAAATAATACTTACAACCTTACTTATTTTTCCTGTTTTTCTGTTTTGTCAAACTGATGTCCCAGTTCCAGAATTAGAAGAAGAAGAAAATACAACATTAGCTTTTGAGGTAATTGAACAAATCCCTATTTTTCCTGGTTGTGAAAATGCAGAAAGAAATATTGCATTAGATTGTTTTAATAAACAAATGCGAAATCATATATTAAAAAGGTTTAGTTATCCTGCTGAAGCTCAAAAGAATAATATTGAAGGGAAGGTTTACGTTTCATTCCTTATAAATAAGGAAGGAGATGTTGTAGATATTGCTGCAAGAGGAGCTGATCCTATTTTGCAAACTGCAGCCAAAAATATATTTTTAACATTACCCAAAATGAAACCAGGTATTCAAAGAGGAAAACCGGTTAACGTTAGATATGTTATGCCAATAAATTTTAAATTACATTAATATGAAAAAATCATTTTTTACTTTTCTATTTCTTGTAAGTTTGAATTCCTTTTCTCAAGAAAGAAATGAGTTAAAAGAAGTAACGATAACGACAAATGATTCATTAAAAGGAAAGTCATTAGATAATGTGCCTTTTGCTGTTATAGAAGAGATTCCCATTTTTCCTGGTTGCGAAGATGTCGTAAAAAAAGAAAGATTAGATTGTTTTAATGATAAAATGAGTGAGCATATTAAAACAAATTTTAAATACCCAAGTAAGGCACAAAAGCGCAACATTCAAGGAAGAGTTTCAGTTCAGTTTGTTATTAATAAAGAAGGAAATGTTGTAGATGTACAAACACGAGGAGCAGACCCTATTTTACAAACAGAAGCAAGAAGAATATTTTCTTTATTACCGAAAATGAAACCTGGTATACAAAGAGGAAAACCAGTTAATGTAAGATACGGTATGCCTCTTAATTTTAAATTGCAATAAATGAAAAATTTAGCATTCTTATTAGTCACTTTTTTTTCTATTTCATGTTTTGCTCAAGAAGAAACGGGCTTGGTTGATGAAAACTCAGATACTCTTACTCTAGAAATTGTTGATGTACCACCAACATCTTCAAATTGTAAAGGTGAAAGTAAAAAAGATAAAAGTTATTGTTTTGATCAAAAAATGGCGGAGCATCTTCGTAAGCATTTTAAATATCCAAATAAAGCTGCTGAAGATAATATTCAAGGAAAAGTAGTTGTTAGTTTTGTTATTAACAAATTAGGTAAGGTTGTCGATATTCAAACAACTGGAGGTCATAAGATATTACAAAAAGAAGCGAAAAGGATAATTTCTCTATTACCAAAATTTACACCAGCTGTTAAAAATGGTAGGCCAGTTAATATAATGTATTCAATTCCTATTAATTTTAAATTGCAATAGAATGTTAACAATAATTGCAGCAGCTTCAGAAAACAATGCTCTTGGAAAAGACAATGATTTGGTTTGGCACTTGCCAGATGATTTCAAGCGTTTCAAAACATTAACAACAGGACATTTTATTATAATGGGTAGAAAAACATTTGAAAGTTTTCCTAAGCCATTACCAAATAGAACTCATGTTATTATTACTCGTCAAAAAAATTACGATGTTCCTGAAGGTTGTGTTGTTGTAAGTAGTTTGAAAAAAGCTATTGAAATTTGTCCTAAAAATGAAGAAAACTTTATTATTGGCGGTGGACAAATTTATAAACAATCAATTGATTTTGCTGATAAAATTGAATTAACGAGAGTGCATGCTACTATTGATGCAGATACTTTTTTTCCAGAAATTGATTTGAAAATGTGGAAATTAGTAAAAGAAGAATTTCATCCAAAAGACGAAAAACATCAATACGACTTTACTTATTTAACTTATGTTAAGGTCTAATATATTTAACAGTTTCATTAATAATTGTATTTTTGCATTTCAAAACAAATAACATGTCAAAAAACGTTACACCATATAAAAATTCTGATTTAGGCAAAAAAGAGCAAGTAGCTCAAATGTTTGATACTATTTCTGGTAATTATGATGGTTTAAACCGAGTAATTTCTTTTGGAACTGATGCAAAGTGGAAGCAAAAAATTTTAAAAATGGTAGCTTCTAAACATCCAAAATCTATTTTAGATATAGCTACTGGAACAGGTGATTTGGCTATTTTATTTGCTAATACAACAGCAACCGAGATTATTGGTTTAGATATTTCGCAAGGAATGTTAGATATTGGGAAGAAAAAAATTGAAGCTCAAAAATTATCATCAAAAATACAAATGGTTTTAGGTGATGGTGAAAATATTCCTTATCCCGACAATTATTTTGATGTAATTACTGTAGCCTATGGTGTTCGTAATTTTGAAAACCTTGAAAAAGGATTAACTGACATTTTAAGAACACTAAAGCCAGGCGGACAATTTATTATTTTAGAAACCTCGGTACCTACAAAATTCCCTTTTAAACAAGGATATGCTTTTCATTCGAAATTTATTTTGCCTTTAGTTGGAAAATTGTTTTCAAAAGACAAAGCGGCTTATAGTTATTTGTCAGATTCAGCAAATAAATTCCCTTTTGGGGAAGTTTTAAACAATATTTTAAGAAAAATTGGGTTTATAGATGTAGAACATATGCCACAAACATTTGGGGTGGCAACTATTTACCATGCTTCTAAAAAATAACATGAAAAAGTATATTTTATTATTTTTATTCTCTTCAACCTTGTATTCGCAAGGAGGTATGTTTGGAAAAGATCCTATTATTAATAAGGAAAATTTTGACAAGCAAAGAATGCACTATGGATACTATTTAGGATTTAATAGTTTGGGTTTTAAAACCGACTATTTATCCGTTACTCAAGATATTGAGGTTCAAAATACTATTGGATTTAATGTTGGGTTAGTTGGTAATCTTAGGTTAACAAACTTTATGGATTTTAGGTTTGAACCAGGACTAATTATAACACAAAGAAACTTAACTTATCCTAATATTACAGATCCAGTAGACAGAGTAAGAGAGGTAAAGTCTACATATATTTATTTTCCTTTTTTGTTAAAATTTTCCTCTCAAAGAACAGGAAACATTAGGCCTTATTTAACTGCAGGATTGTCTACAGCTTTAAATTTAGGCAGTAATGCAGATTCTCCAGATGATAATTCAAATGATAGGTTTAGAATGACCAAATGGACTAGTTTTTATGAACTTGGTTTTGGTATTGATTTATATTTTGAATATTTTAAATTCTCTCCAACTATAAAAGGAGTGTTTAGTATGAATGATGAATTAATTAGAGATAATGACCCTAATAGTCAATGGACAGGAAATGTTCAAGAAATGAAAACTAGAGGTATTTTTATTAATTTCATGTTTCATTAAAATTAAACAGGCCGTTTAAATTCATTTAAAATTATTGCTGTTGCAGTAGCAACATTTAAGCTTTCTGTAAGTTGTAAGTTGCCAAACCTTGGAATAGAAATTCTTTCGGAAACAATTTTTTCAATAGATGAAGAAATGCCATTTGCTTCATTTCCCATAACTATGATTCCTTCTTTTGGTAAGTTTTCGCTATAGACTGATTTACCGTCCATAAAAGTTCCAAAAACAGGAATTTTGGCTTTTTTTAGTTCGGTTTCTAAATTACAATATACTACTTTAACTCTACTTATTGAGCCCATAGTTGCTTGTACCACTTTTGGGTTGTAAACATCTACAGTTTCTTCAGAACATAAAAGAGTTTCAATTCCAAACCAATCACAAAGTCTTATTATGGTTCCTAAATTTCCAGGATCTCTTATAGAATCTAATGCTAAAATAAGGCCTTCTAGTTTTGGATTTTTAGTTTCAGGAATTGAAAAAGTAGCTAAACAAGTATTTGGAGTTGTTAAAGCACTTATTTTTTTTAAATCTAAAATTGTTATGGCATGTGTTTTGCCTGATTTTAAACTAGAAAAATCATCTTGAGTTGTAAACAGATCATTCAATATATAATTGGCGTCAATTAATTCTTGTATTACCTTTACACCTTCGGCAATAAATATTTTATGTTGTTTACGATATTTTTTTTGTTGTAAACTCGTTATAAGTTTAATTTGGTTTTTACTAACCATAAAAATTGTATTTTTGACTAACTTTTGAATCAATTGAAAAAATATTTACCAAAAATAGCATTATTATTTCTAACAGGAAGCATATTCTTTTCATGCTCTATTGTTAAAAATGTACCTGAAGGAAATCAGTTGTTAACTAAAAACGAAATTTTAGTTAATGATAAGGTTGTTAATACAGAAGTTACCGATGGAATTTTGCTTCAAAAACCAAACAGTAAATTTTTTGGTTTTCCGTTAAGGCTTTCGCTTTATAACTTGGCTAAAAAAAATGCGGATTCTTCTTATAATAATTGGTTAAATAAAAAACCAAATAGAAAAGAAAATTTGGTTAAATTACTTTCAGAAAAACAAGTTGAACGATTAGGGAAATCTTTTTTAGTTTCAGGATTTAGTAATTTTTTAAAGAAAACGGGAGAAAAACCTGTTGTAATTGATTCAAAAAAAACAGAAAAAACAAAAGAGAGGTTTAAAACATACTACTTTAACGAAGGATATTTTAATTCTAAAATAGAAACCACAATTGATTCCTTAGGTAATAAAAAAGCTAAAATTGTTTATAAAATTGAAACTGGTAAGGCTACTCATATAGATTCTATTTCTCGATTTATTGAAACGCCAGAATTAGATGCGTTATTCGCTCAAACAGAACAACAATCTAAAATAAAAAAAGGAAATAGATTTAAGCAAACTGATTTTGAAGACGAAAGAAACAGAATTACTAAAGAATTCAGGAATAATGGTGTATATCACTTTCAGGTTAATCATGTAAAATATGATATCGTAACTTTTGACACAGTTAATAAAATAAATGCCGAATTAATTATTGAAGACCGAGATGTTAAAAAAGGAGATTCGCTAATTAAAACACCGTTTAAGATTTATTCCATAAGTAATGTAAATATCTTTACAGTTAATAACAGTAAAAACATAAACAATAAATTTAAAGATAGCGTATCATATAGAAATTATAATATATATAGTAACGGTAAGTTAAATTATAGACCTAAAGCTTTAACCGATGCTATTTTTATAGAAAAAGGAAATTTGTTTAGTGATTCTGATAGAACGTTAACATCTAGATCTATTAGTAATTTAAAAACATTTAATTTTCCAAATATTGAATACGTTGAAGATCCAAATGATGAAAATGGATTAATTGCTAATATTTACCTAATTCCAAGAAAGAAGTATAGTTGGACACCATCTATAGATCTTACTTATTCAAATGTTATCAATTTTGGTATTTCTGGAAGTATGTCTGTAACATGGAGAAATCTCTTTAGAGGTGCTGAAATATTAGAATTGTCTACTAGAGGTCAAATTGGCTCATCTAAAGATTTTGCAAATCCAAACGATACATTTTTTAATATTTCAGAAATTGGTGCCGATGCTAAAATTACTTTTCCAAGAATATTTTTTCCTTTAAATACTAAAAGGTTTATAAAAAAAGAAATGCTTCCTACTACGCAAATGAGTGTAGGTCTAACAAGACAAAGAAATATTGGACTAGACAAAAGTAATTTTAATGGAGTAATTGGTTATAGTTGGACGCCAAAAGAAAATGTTTCTGTTCGTTATGATTTATTAAATATCCAATATGTTCAAAATTTAAATGTAGGTAATTATTTTAATGTATATTCTTCATCTTACGATAGATTAAATGATTTAGCTCAAATTTATAATACTAATCCTGATAATGTTGATGGTACAGATTTAACATCTTCTGGTGCAGTTAATTTTATTGAAGAGGTAATTTCTGGTGCTACTTCTTTAGTTTCAACAGATGATGATTATCAGTCCATCAGAAGTATTGGAGAAAGAAGAAAAAGATTAATTGAAAATAATTTAATTATTTCTTCTAGTTACACATATAATAAAACTACAAAAAAAGGACTTAATGACAATAATTTTTACGCTTTTAAAGGAAAACTTGAAACAGCAGGGAATTTAGCATCATTACTTGCAAAAGAGGTAAATGAGCCATTAAGTGATAATAATAAAGAAACATTATTAGGTGTAGAATATGCGCAGTATTTCAAAACAGAATTAGAATATATTAAACATTGGAACGCTGGAAAACAAAGAGTAATAGCTACAAGAGTTTTTGCCGGTATTGCTATTCCATATGGTAATGCAAATTCAATTCCGTTTTCTAGAAGTTACTTTGGGGGAGGAACAAATGACAATAGAGGTTGGCAAGCGTATACTCTGGGCCCAGGTAAAAGTGGCGCAGTAAATGATTTTAATGAAGCTAATTTTAAAATTGCTTTTAGTGCAGAATATAGAGCCAAGTTATTTGGTAATTTACATGGAGCACTTTTTGTAGATTTAGGAAATATTTGGAATGTATCAGATAACGTAGTAGATGAAAATTATACTTTTAACGGTTTAAAATCATTAGAAGATATTGCTGTTGGCTCAGGATTTGGATTTAGATACGATTTTAATTATTTTGTTTTTAGATTAGACTTTGGTTACAAAACCTATAATCCTGCGAAAGAACAAAGTGAAAGATGGTTTAGAGATTTAAATTTTAGTAGAACAGTTTTAAATTTCGGAATTAATTATCCATTCTAATTTTTTAAATTATTATTTTTGTCAAATAAACAAATTAAACAACTATGAACCATTCAATAAAACCAGGTGTTGCAACTGGAGATGAAGTACAAGAAATTTTTAGATATGCTAAAGAAAAAGGCTTTGCTTTACCAGCTGTAAATGTTACTGGTTCAAGTACTATAAATGGTGTTTTGGAAACAGCTGCAAAACTAAATGCTCCGGTTATAATTCAGTTTTCTAACGGTGGAGCTTCATTTAATGCGGGTAAAGGTTTGTCAAATGAAAATCAAAAATCTGCAATTCTAGGTGCTGTAGCCGGCGCAAAACATATACACACATTGGCTGAAGCTTATGGAGCTACAGTTATTTTACATACAGATCATTGCGCTAAAAATTTGTTGCCTTGGATAGACGGTTTATTAGATGCTTCTGAAGTTCACTTTAAAGAAACAGGAAAGCCTTTATATAGTTCTCACATGATAGATTTATCTGAAGAGCCTATCGAAGAAAATATTGAAATATCTAAAAGATATTTGGAGCGCATGAGCAAAATGGGAATGACGCTTGAAATTGAATTAGGTATTACAGGAGGAGAAGAAGACGGTGTTGATAATTCAGATGTAGATAGCTCTAAATTATATACTCAACCTGAAGAAGTTGCTTATGCTTATGAGGAATTAATGAAAGTAAGTCCAAGATTTACAATTGCAGCAGCTTTTGGTAATGTTCATGGGGTTTATAAGCCTGGAAATGTAAAATTAACTCCAAAAATTTTAAAAAATTCGCAAGAGTTTATAGAAAAAAATTATAATACTGGGACAAACCCAATTGATTTTGTTTTTCATGGGGGAAGTGGTTCTACATTAGAAGAAATTAGAGAAGCAATTTCTTATGGAGTAATTAAAATGAATATTGATACCGATTTGCAATTTGCATTTACTGAAGGTATTCGTGATTATATGGCTTCTAAAATGGATTACTTGAAAACACAAATAGGTAGTCCAGATGGAGCAGATGCTCCAAATAAAAAACATTACGATCCAAGAAAGTGGATTCGCGAAGGAGAATTAACATTTAACGCAAGGTTAGAGCAAGCGTTTGCTGATTTAAATAATATAAACACATTATAAAAGATGAGTTGGTTTAAAAGAAAAGAAAAAGGTATCCAAACGGCTACCGAAGATAAAAAAGATGTCCCAAAAGGCTTGTGGTATAAAACTCCAACAGGTAAAGTAATTGATACTGATGAGCTAGCTAGAAATCTTTGGGTAAGTCCAGAAGACGATTTTCATGTTAGAATTGGAAGTGCAGAATATTTTCAAATATTATTTGATGACAATAAGTTTAAAGAGCTAAATCCTAAAATGACATCAAAAGATCCTTTAAAGTTTGAGGATACTAAAAAATATGATGAGCGTTTAAAAGACGCAATGGCTAAAACCAAATTAAAAGATGCCGTTAGAACGGCTGTAGGAAAATCAAAAGGTAACGATATTGTTGTTGCTTGTATGGATTTTGCTTTTATTGGAGGTTCAATGGGAGCTGTTGTTGGAGAAAAAATAGCTCGAGGAATCGATTATTCTATTCAACATAAAATCCCATTTGTAATGATTTCTAAGTCTGGAGGAGCTCGTATGATGGAAGCTGCTTATTCTTTAATGCAATTGGCAAAAACTTCAGCAAAATTGGCTCAATTAGCAGAAGAGAAAATTCCTTACATATCGCTTTGCACTGATCCTACAACAGGAGGTACAACAGCTTCTTATGCTATGCTAGGAGATATTAATATTGGAGAACCAGGTGCTTTAATTGGATTTGCAGGACCAAGAATTGTAAAAGACACAACGGGTAAGGATTTACCTGAAGGGTTTCAGTCTTCGGAGTTTTTATTAGAACATGGATTTTTAGATTTTATTACACATAGAAAAGAGCTAAAAGATAAAATTAACTTGTATTTAGATTTAATTTTAAATCAAGAAATTAGATAAAAAAAATCCCATTCTTAACTGAATGGGATTTTTTTTATCTAATTTTATTTTTAAAAACTACATTCCGGTTCTAATGGCTTCAACAGGATCTAATTTTGATGCTGATATAGCAGGAATAATTCCAGAAATTAAACCGATAAAAGCAGCTAAACCAGTACCAAGTAACATGTTTTGAAAACTCAATACAAATTCAAAATCTAATGCAGCACTTAAACCTACTGCACAAAGCCATACTAAGAACATTCCTATTAAGCCTCCAATTACAGAAAGTATTACTGCTTCAAAAAGAAACTGAAACAAAATAAATCTATTTTTAGCACCTAGTGCTTTTTGTATTCCAATAAGATTAGTTCTTTCTTTTACAGATACAAACATAATGTTAGCAATTCCAAATCCACCTACTAATAAAGAGAAAGCGCTTATAACCCAGCCAATCATATTCATTTGACCAACAATGTTGTCAATAAAATCGGTAAAACCAGATAAAACGTTCATAAAAAAATTGTTAATTTCTCCAGGTTTTACTCCTCTATGGGTTCTGAGTTTTTGAGCTAATTCTGCTTTAAATTCGTCAATGTCAACAGATTTTTGAGGTTTAATTAAAATAGCAGGAGTTAACATGTCATTATTGTCTCCATACATTCTCCTTAAAAAGTTTACGGGAAAAAATACAGCAATATCACTACTGTCTCCAAACATACCTTGACCTTGCTTTTTAAGGACGCCAATTACGGTTAGTTTTTGACCATACAAACGAACTTTTTTTCCTAAAGGATCGGTTTCTCCAAAAAGGCCAATTGCAACTTCACTCCCAATAACAATAACAGGGCTGCCTGAATTTGATTCAGATTCATTAAATAATCTTCCTTTATCTATTTTTATTGGTTCAATCTCAAAAAAATCACTTGTAGATGGTTTTACTCTAATTGAATTTACCGTTTTTGACTCATATTTAATATTTTCATTTCTAGTAAATAAATTAAATGAAATTTTATCAATTCCATTTAACGATTTTTTTAGAAATTCAAATTCTTCATATGTTACATCTGGAAATTGTTCTCTTTTCCATTTTTCAACTTCTGAAGGGCCAAATGAAAAACGCATTAAGTAGACTGTGTTCATGTCCATATCACTTAAATCTTCTTTGATTTTTTTGTCCATAGAATCAACAGCAGCTAAAACCGCAATAATCGAAAATATACCAATTGTTACTCCTAATAATGATAAAAGAGTTCTTAATTTGTTATTTCGAAGGGCGCTAAGTGCAAAACTCAAACTTTCCTTTAGTAATCTAAAATATAAAACCATAATTTGATGTGAATATGTATTAGTAGATTGAAGTAAAGATATGTTACATTTTTATTGTTAAAAAAAGTAAAAACTTCTTCTTAATCTTTTGAATGTTAAGTTTTCAATAACTACTTTTGCAACTCAAAACAACACTACAAAAATGAATACTACAAAAACAATTCAATCGGCATTAATTTCGGTTTTTGATAAAACAGGTCTAGAGCCAATTGTTAAAGCCCTTCACAGTAAAAACGTTACTATTTATTCAACTGGCGGAACAGAATCTTTTATAAAAGAATTAGGTATTCCGGTTGTTGCTGTAGAAGATGTAACTTCTTATCCATCTATCTTGGGTGGAAGAGTGAAAACTTTACATCCAAAAGTGTTTGGTGGAATTTTAAACCGTCAAGACAATCCTAGCGATGTTGCTCAAATGAAAGAATTTGATATTCCTCAATTGGATTTAGTTATTGTAGATTTATATCCATTCGAAAAAACAGTTGCTTCTGGTGCTGAAGAAGCGGATATCATTGAGAAAATTGATATTGGTGGAATTTCTTTAATTAGAGCTGCCGCAAAAAACTTTAAAGACACAGTAATTGTTGCTTCGGTTGAAGATTATACAAGATTTTTAGATTTTTATACGCAAGAAAACGGAAATACAACTTTAGAGCAAAGAAGGTTGTTAGCAACAAAAGCATTTCATGTTTCTTCAAATTATGATACGGCCATATTTAATTATTTTAATACCGATGATACTTTTTATAAAGCAAGTATTGCTAACGGACAAGTTTTAAGATATGGCGAAAATCCTCATCAAAAAGGTTTTTTCTTTGGGGATTTTGATAAAATGTTCAAAAAATTAAATGGTAAAGAATTGTCGTACAATAATTTATTAGATGTTGATGCGGCTGTAAATTTAATGTCAGAATTTAAAAACGACATTCCTACTTTTGCTATCTTAAAGCATAATAATGCATGCGGAATTGCTTCAAGAAATACAATGAAAGAAGCTTATGTTGATGCTTTAGCGGGTGATCCAACTTCAGCATTTGGTGGTGTCCTTATTGCAAATGGGAATATTGATTTGGATACAGCAAAAGAAATTCACAATCTTTTTTGTGAAGTGGTTATTGCTCCTTCATTTGATAATGATGCAATTGAATTGTTAGAAGAAAAGAAAAACAGAATTTTATTAATTCAAAATGAAGTTGAATTACCTTCAAAACAAGTACGAACTTGTTTGAATGGTTTATTAATTCAAGATAAAAATAATATCACCGATAGTGCTGAAAATTTAAAAACAGTAACTAAGATTGCCCCTACAATTGAGGAAATTGAAGATTTATTGTTTGCTTCTAAAATTTGTAAACATACAAAGTCCAATACAATTGTATTAGCAAAAAACAAGCAGCTTTGTGCTTCAGGAACCGGACAAACATCGAGAGTTGATGCTTTGAGACAAGCAATAGAAAAAGCAACTTCGTTTGAATTTGATTTAACAGGGAGTGTTATGGCTAGTGATGCGTTTTTCCCATTTCCTGATTGTGTAGAGATTGCGAACAAGGCTGGGGTAACTGCAGTTATTCAACCAGGAGGTTCAATTAAAGATGAGTTGAGTATAAATTATTGTGATGAAAATAACTTGTCAATGGTATTTACAGGAACACGTCATTTTAAACATTAATTTTACTACATTTGTAACATAGTAGCTATTTTAAATATTTAACACCCGATAAAAGCTTATGGGATTTTTTGATTTCATGACTGAGGACATCGCAATTGACCTTGGTACCGCAAATACCTTAATAATTCATAATGATAAAGTTGTAATTGACAGTCCGTCAATTGTTGCTCGAGATAGAATTACAGGAAAAATAATCGCTGTTGGTAAAGAAGCCAACATGATGCAAGGTAAAACGCATGAAAACATTAAAACTATTAGGCCGTTAAAAGATGGTGTTATTGCAGATTTTGATGCGTCAGAAAAAATGATTAGCCTTTTTATTAAAAGTATTCCTGCTTTAAAGAAAAGACTTTTTACACCAGCACTTAGAATGGTTGTATGTATTCCTTCAGGAATTACTGAGGTTGAAATGCGTGCGGTAAAAGAATCTTGTGAACGTGTTAATGGTAAAGAAGTATATTTAATTCACGAACCAATGGCTGCTGCTATTGGAATTGGAGTTGATATTATGCAACCAAAAGGGAATATGATTGTAGACATAGGTGGAGGAACTACAGAAATTGCAGTTATTGCTCTTGGTGGTATTGTTTGTGATAAATCCGTTAAAATTGCGGGTGATGTCTTTACAAATGATATTATTTACTACATGAGAACGCAACATAATTTATTTGTTGGGGAAACTTCTGCAGAAAAAATTAAAATTCAAATAGGAGCAGCAACTGAAGATTTAGAAAATGCTCCCGAAGAAATGTCTGTTCAAGGTAGAGATTTGTTAACAGGTAAGCCTAAACAAGTTGATGTTTCTTATAGAGAAATTGCTAAAGCGCTGGATAAATCAATTCAAAGAATTGAAGATGCTGTAATGGAAACTCTTTCTCAAACACCTCCAGAACTAGCTGCAGATATTTACAACACAGGGATTTATCTTGCAGGAGGAGGTTCTATGTTAAGAGGATTAGATAAGCGAATATCCTTAAAAACCGATCTTCCGGTTTACATTGCAGAAGATCCTTTAAGAGCAGTAGTTAGGGGGACCGGAATTGCTCTTAAGAACATTAATAAATACAAAAGTATCCTTATAAAATAAAAAAAGTAAATGCAGCAAATAATAAACTTTATATTTAAAAACAGCTATAGATTGCTGTTTTTGCTGCTTTTGGGTATTTCATTAACGTTAACTATAAAATCACACTCATACCATAGAAGTGAGTATATAAATACTGCAAATAGTGTTTCTGGTGCTGTATATCAAAAAATTGATAACGCAAATGAGTACTTAAGTTTGAGAGAAAAGAATTTAAGACTTGCCGAGGAAAATGCATTATTAAAAGAAATTTTATTTAATAAAAAAGACACTACTTTACCAAACAAAAATCTTCATATAGAACAGTTTTTAGATTTTAACGTAAGAATGTCTAAAGTGGTTAAAAATGTTTTTAATACTAGAGAGAATTATTTGACTTTAAACTCTGGAAGTTTAGATAGTATTAAAACAGATATGGGTGTTGTAAATGAAAAAGGAGTAATTGGAATTATTGAAAAAACTTCTAAAAATTACTCAACTGTTTTAAGTGTATTAAATACAAAGTCAAGAATTAATGCCAAAATTAAAAATTCAAATCACTTTGGTTCTTTAATTTGGGACGGTAAAAATGTTGGTTATGTTCAGTTAATTGATGTCCCTAGGTTGGCATCCTTAAAAAAAGGAGATTCAATAGTTACAGGTGCTGAATCTGAAATTTTTCCTGAAAACATTCCAATTGGTAAAATTGATAAAGTTTTTATTGATACTAAAACAAATTATTATACTATTAATGTTAGATTATTTAATGATATGACCTCATTGGGTTATGTCTACATTATTGAAAATAAAAAGAAAAAAGAAAAACTAAATCTTGAACAAGAAACTATTAAAAAATAAGTGAATAATAATTTATTAAATATATTCCGATTTATAATTTTACTAACCATCCAAATTTTAATATTCAATAATATTAATTTATTTGGATATATAAATCCATATCCTTATTTGTTATTTATTCTTTTATATCCTGTAAATGGGAATAAATCTGTTTTATTACTAAGTAGCTTTGCAATTGGTTTGTTGCTTGATGTGTTTTTAAATTCAGGTGGAGTTCATGCAGCTGCTTCTTTAATTCTTGCTTTTGTAAGACCAAGTTTGTTTAAATTTTCATTTGGATTAAGTTATGAATATCAAACCGTTAAAATTGCAGATAAACTATCTCCTGAAAGAGTAACTTTTCTTTTTTTAGCAGTAATAATTCATCACTTAGTTCTTTTTTCATTAGAATATTATCGACTTAGTCTAGTTGTTGATGTTATTCTAAGAACCTTGTCAACATCTTTATTTACTTTGCTTTTTTGTATATTAATTATCTTTTTAATTAAACCTTCTAAACGATGAGAAAAATTGTTTTACCATCGGTTATTATTGTTACAACAATAGTATTAATCGCTCGTATATTTTATTTACAAGTGATTGATGATACATTAAAGCTGAAGTCTGAAAACAACGCAATAAAAAAAGTGTTTGAATTTCCAGAGAGAGGGTATATCTATGACAGAAATGGAAAACTTTTAGTCGCAAACCAGCCATCTTATGATATTATGGTTGTTCCAAGAGAAATAAAAGATATTGATACTTTAGAATTTTGTCAACTTTTAGGAATAACTAAAGAGTTTTTTATTAAAAAAATAGAAAAAGCAATTGTTTATAGCCCAAGACTTCCTTCGGTATTCTTAGCGCAGTTAAATAAAAAGGAATATGCAGCTTTTCAAGAAAAAGAAAGAAAATTTGAAGGGTTTTATACTCAAAAACGTGCTTTAAGAGATTATCAAGTTGACTATGGAGCCAATATTTTTGGCTTTATTACACAGGTTAATGAAGGAATAATTAAGAAGCAGCCTTATTATAATAGTGGAGATTTAATTGGAAGACAAGGTGTTGAGCAAGAATATGAAGAACAATTAAGAGGTGTAAAAGGAGTAAAGTATTTACTTAGAGATAAGCACAATAAAATTATTGGCCCTTATAAAGAAGGACAATTTGATACTATTGCAAAACAAGGAAGCGACTTAACGTTAACTATTGATGCCGAATTACAAAAATATGGTACTGAGTTAATGATAAATAAACGAGGAGGAATTGTTGCTATTGAGCCAAAAACTGGCGAAATTTTAGCTTTAGTTTCAGCACCAACATATGACCCTGCATTATTAGTTGGTAGACAAAGATCCAAAAATTACACCGCTTTATATTACGACTCCATTGCAAAACCTTTGTATGATAGAGGGTTGCAAGCAGAATACCCGCCGGGCTCTCCTTTTAAAATTGTTACAGGTTTAATTGGATTGCAAGAGGAAGTTATAGACGAGAATACTACTTTTTATTGTAATCATGGTTATAACTTTGGGAGGTTTATGGGATGTCACTGTGGTTTGCATACGCTACAGTTAAATAACGGAATTTATAAGTCTTGTAATAGTTATTTTGGAAATGTTTATAAACGAACAATAGAAAAATATAAAGATTCATATTTTAGTGTTGATAATTGGAATAAACATGTAAAAAGTTTTGGATTAGGTCAGTTTTTAGGAACAGACATGCCTACTGGAAGAAAAGGTTTGGTTCCAGATTCTAAATTATATAAAAGAGTTTATAACGGTGCGGTAATTAGAAGTTCGTATATTATTTCTAACTCTATTGGTCAAGGAGAAGTTTTAACAACGCCTATTCAATTGGCAAATATGATGGCTGTTGTTGCAAATAAGGGTTATTATTACACACCTCATATTGTTAAGAGCATTAAGGGGCAAAAGTTAGACGAAAAATTTACTACAAAACATCAAAGTACAATTGATAAAAAACATTTTGATCCTGTAATTAAAGGACTTGAAGATGTTTATAATTTTGGAACAGCTTCTGGATTAAGAGTTGAAGGGTTAAGGATTTGTGGAAAAACGGGTACTGCCGAAAATAAAATTAGAGTATCTGGGAAAACTTATCAATTAAAAGATCATTCTATTTTTGTTGCTTTTGCCCCGGCAGAAAATCCTACAATTGCTCTTGCAGTTTTTATTGAAAATGGATATTGGGGTAGTAGATGGGCTGGACCTATCGCTACTTTGATGATTGAAAAATATGTAAATGGAGAAATATCTAGAACTGACTTAGAGACTAGAATGTTAAACGGAAGTATTCAAGATGAATATCAAAAAATAGAGAATATAATTTATCAACGAAACGAACCAATTACCCAAATTAAAGATGCTAATGCAGAAGTAATTTCTTTAAAATTAGAAGCAAAAAAAGAAGAAGAAGAGAATTAAATGAAAAATCAAAGTATAGGAAATAATATTGATTGGTTAACCTTGTTGCTATACATTTTATTGGTAATTGGAGGTTGGATGACCATTTATTCTGCTTCTTTACCATTAGAAGAAACGTCTTTATTTGATGTCTCTCAAACCTATGGAAGACAAATGCTTTTTATTGGTTTAAGCATTCCGTTAATTTTAGCGTTGTTGTTTACTGATGCTAAAGTTTTTGAGAAGTTGTGTTTTGTGTTTTATGGTTTAGGAATTATTTTGTTGCTTGGTTTGTTTGTTTTTGGAAAAACAATTAAAGGCCAAACTAATTGGTATCAATTCGGCGGTTTTGGATTTCAGCCTTCTGAATTTGTTAAAACAGGTACAGCGTTATTATTAGCAAAATACTTAAGTTATTCTCAAATTAATTTAGCAAAAACCAAGCATCAATTGATAGGTTTTACAATTATAGGTTTGCCAATTTTATTAATTTTAATGCAGCCAGATGCTGGAAGTGCAATGATTTTTTTGTCTCTAGTTTTTGTTTTAAATAGAGAAGGATTGCCTTCATGGTATTTAATTTCGGGTGTAATTGCAATCGTTTTGTTTTTCTCGGCATTAGTTATTTCGCCTTTGTATATTATAATTGCAGCCTCTGTTATTATGTTGTTGCATTATATTACAAATAGAAAAATTTCTAGAAACCCTATTGTATATTTACTTGTTTTTGCTGTTATAAGTGCATTTTCGTACTCTGTAAACTATGTATATAATGAAGTTTTAGAGCCACATCAAAAAGATAGGATTGATGTTTTAATAAGTGATAATGTAGATTTAAAAAATGAAGGATATAATCTAAATCAATCTATGATCGCAATTGGTTCTGGTGGATTATTTGGTAAAGGATATTTAGAAGGAACGCAAACAAAAGGCGGATTTGTGCCTGAACAGCATACTGATTATATTTTTACAACAGTTGGTGAAGAATGGGGCTTTGTTGGTAGTGTGGTAGTTATACTCTTATTTATGTCGTTGTTTTTACGAATTTTGTATTTAGCAGAACATCAAAAGACTAAGTTTAGTAGAGTTTATGGTTACTGTGTAGCCACATATTTATTTACACATTTCTTTGTAAATATAGCAATGTTAATTAAATTATTCCCTACAATTGGTGTTCCTTTACCTTTTTTCTCATACGGTGGTTCTAGTTTATGGGCTTTCACAATAATGCTGTTTATCTTCATAAAGCTAGATGCAAATAAAGTTAATGAATGGTAATTAAAAACTCCACTTTTTATAATTAACGTTCTTTTCTAGTTCGTTTTCTATAACATCATCAAGTTCAGGGAAAAAATCAATACCAGTTAAGTTTTCTATTTCATCTACAGAAACTATATATTCATATAATGCTTTTTTAGACTCATAATGCGGTACTAAAAAACCAATCATTTTTTTTCTATCTTTCGTTAAAAGAATCTTGTAAAAATAATTTGGCACAGATACATTTTCATCACCAATAGTTTTTAATTTTTCTTTTAAAACACCGCCTGTGATTACATATATTCCATTGTTTTTAGTTGCCCAATATCTTGTTTTTTGTTCAAGTCTATTCCAGATACCAGCATTAAAATCATAAAGTTGAGGCGATGCATTTGAAGTAAGAAAAGTTTCTTTATATAGATCGTATGTTTTTTTTCTGTCTCCAGCCGGACAAAGATGTCCCTTATTATAACCAGAATTTTTATAATTTCTCCAATCAGCTGATTTTGTATCTACTACTGGATCTTGATTAAAATAGGGTCTGTCAAAATTGTTCCTATTTGAAAAATCACTGTCATTAAGTTCATAAGCTACCCATTCAGATTGCTCGTGTTCCTCAACATAAGAAAAGCTATATGCATCATGAGTGTATATTTTTCCAGATGTAGAAGTAGGTAAAAAATTAAAAGTTTGAGGGTTTTTAAAACTACTTTCTGTAGTGTCTGGATTTTCAATATCTATTTGTTTACAGCTAATAAAAAAAGTGATGAATAGAAGAGAAAGAAAGACACTTGATTTAAACATTTTAGATGAAGTTTTTGTTAACTTTGTAAATATAATTTTAAATGACTAGATATGAAAACAAAATATTTTTTTATTGTATTGTTTATAGGGTTTCAATTTTGTTTTGCACAAGAGCCGGTTTCAGATAGTATTGCTATAAATACTGCAAATGCAAAAATTGAAAAGGCAGAAAAAGAAAGAGCAAACCTAGAAAAAGAAAAAGCAGCTAAGAAAGCTGAACAAGAGAGAGAGAAAGAATTAGCTAAAGCAGAAAAAGCAGCTAAGAAAGCTGAGAAAGAGCAAAAGAAGGCTGAAAAAGAATTAAAAAAACTAGAAAAAGAGCGTAAAAGACTTGATAAAGCAAGAGCTAATGTAGCAAAAGACAAGAAGAAAATTTCAAAGCAAAGTAAAGATATAGTTAAGAGTACTGAAAAGTATGAAAAACTAAAAAAGAAAGGAAAGCTTTCTCCAGAAGATGAAATTAAATGGCTTGATAAATTAAAAAAGAAACAAGAAAAACTTAAAGATTTAGAAGAAGATTTAAAAAAATCTGAAAAGAAGCTAGATAAATTAGATTAATTAAAAAAGCCTTGAAATACATTCAAGGCTTTTTTTGTTTTATTTGTGTTTTCCAACTTCCCATCCTGTTTTTCCTAAATATTGGTTTCCGCTTTCAATAGCGTCACTTTCAAGTATTGTACCCATAGAGTCATTCCAGCGATTTAAGTATCCAAATAAAGAAATAACACCAAGCATCTCTACAATTTCACCTTCATTCCAGTGTTTGTACAAAGCTTTTTTAATATCTTCATTTACTGCATTAGGAATTACTGAAGCGGCTAATGAAAAATCTAGAGCAACTCTTTCAGCTTCTGTAAAAGCAGCATGTGTTTTGTAATCCCAAATATTGTCTAATTTCTCTTGATCTGCACCATATCGTTCTGCAGCTCTAATAGCATGTGCTTGACAATATCTACAACCTGTTGCGTTGCTACTTACCCAGGCTATCATCCTTTTTAAACAAGAAGTCACTCTTCCTTGATTATCCATCACAGCTTTGTTTAAATTAATAAAAGCTTTTGATATTAAAGGGCGATGTTGCATTGTTAAGACTGAGTTAGGGCAAAAACCTAAAGTTTCGTTGAAAAAAGCAGCTAATTCTCTTGTTTCTGAGTCATGATCTGGTGATAATGGGGTAACTAGTGGCATAAAGTTTTTTTTTGGTTATTGCTAAAATAATAAATGCCACATTAGTGGCATTATAAAAACGGATAAAATTATTTTAGAATAAACCGTTTATTTCAGCGTCAATTCTATTAATAATATTTCCTAAATCTTCTGGGTTGTCAACAAAATTAATGTTGTCAACGTCTATAATTAAAAGTTTTCCCTTGTCATAGGTTTGTACCCAAGCTTCGTAGCGTTCATTTAATCTACTTAAATATTCAATTGAAATGGTGTTTTCGTAATCTCTACCTCTTTTATGAATCTGATCTACTAAGTTAGGTATAGAGCTTCTCAAGTAAATTAGTAAATCTGGTGAACCCACAAGGTCTTCCATTAAGTCAAATAAAGATTTATAGTTATTATAATCTCTATTTGTCATTAACCCCATTGCATGTAAGTTAGGTGCAAAAATATAAGCATCTTCATAAATGGTTCTGTCTTGAATAGTTGTTCTACCAGTTTCTTTTATTTCTCTAACTTGTCTAAAACGACTGTTTAAGAAGTATATTTGAAGGTTAAAACTCCATCTTTCCATTTGATGATAAAAGTCATCTAAATAAGGATTGTCTACAACATCTTCAAAATGAGCATCCCATTTAAAATGTTTTGCCAGTAACTTTGTTAAGGTTGTTTTTCCAGCACCAATATTTCCAGCTATTGCAATATGCATTAAAAATTTATTTGGTAGTTAATAATTTTATTCTGGGTAAAAATAGATAAAATTCCATCTTTAAAGAAGAATTTTAGGAATGATTTTTCACTAATATCTAATTTATAAATTGTTTTATAATTAAAATCATAAATGTAGAATAAACCTTTATTTACAAAAATAATTTTTTTTTCGTCAAAAAAACAAAATTCTTCGTTTGTTGGTAATTGCCCTAAGGTTTCTATTTTTCCAAAAATGGAAATCGATTGATATTCATTATTATTATTTAAAAAATAAAATAAATTATAAGTAGCCATTTTTTTTGAAATACTTCCTTTAAAAGGAGTCGATAAAAATTTAACTGATGAAGTAATTAAATCATAAAGACCAATTTTTTGAGAATTGCTATCAAAAAACCAAAGTTTGTTTTGACCTCCAAATCCAATAGAAGTTATGTTTAAAAATGGGTCAATTGTGTTAAAGTCTATTTTTTGCACTTCATTTAATTGATTGTCTAGTAAAATAACAGTATTGAAATTTTTATAGAGTAATAAAATTTGTAAAGGATTTTCTATGTCAACTTCGTGTATTTCGCCAAGTGCTAAATTTTTATAGTTATACGTCTTGTTGTTTCTTTGCTTAAATAATTGATTGTTTATTGTATAGTAGTAATTTTTGAAATTATCTTTACCAATGTATTTATCTACATTCCTTAAAAATAAAGAATCTAATTTGTTGCAAGTATAATTTGTTTGTGAAAACAAGCTAAATGATGCTAAAAAAAATAAATACTTAAAAATATTTTTCATTGTTTATAATTAACTAATTAAACCTTTTCGATTTTTTAATGTCTAAAAATAACATTTATTGTCAAATGTTGTAACAAATTTAAGAGTTAATAGTCTTAATTAGTATAATTAAACAAACAAAGCATAATGAAAAAAGTACTTATCGCATCATTAATATTGTTTTCTGGGTTTTTAAACGCTCAAGATTTTCAAGGTATGGCCGTTTATGAATCTAAAACAAGCACTGCTGATTTTATGAAAGGCATGGGAGGAAACAGAGAAATAACTCCAGAAATGCAAAAAAACATGGAAGAAAGAATGAAAAAAATGTTTGAAAAGACATTTGTTTTAAACTTCGATAAATCAGCTTCAATCTATAAAGAAGAAGAGAAGCTAGAAGCTCCAGGTCAGCAAGGTGGTGGAAGAATGATGTCTTCTATGATGGGCGGTGGCGGAACACATTACAAAAATGTTAAAACTGAAAAAGTAATTATTGATAAAGAGTTTTTTGGAAAAGAGTTTTTGATAAGTGATTCTTTGCCTAAACTTGCATGGAAGCTTGAAGGAGAATCAAAAAAAATTGGTCAATATAATTGTTTTAAAGCTACGGCAGTTCGTCCTTCAAGTGATTCAGATTTTAGAAATTTTCGTTTTAGAGGAAAAGATGATGAAAAAAAGGAAGGTGAAACAAAAAAAGATTCTTCAAATTCTAAGACTAATTTAATGGATCAATGGGAAAAACCAGAAGAAATTATTATTACTGCATGGTATTCTCCTGAAATTCCTGTAAATCAAGGTCCAGAAAATTATTGGGGTTTACCAGGTTTAATTTTAGAAGTTAACGACGGTAAAACTAGTATTTTATGTTCTAAAATTGTAATGAATACAAAAGATAAAGTTGAAATTAAACCAGCAACTAAAGGTAAACAAGTTACTCAAGCAGAATACGATGAAATTGTTAAAAAGAAAATGGAAGAAATGAAAGAGATGTACGGTGGTAAAAGAGGTCCAGGTGGTGGAGGTAGATTTCATTAATATTTTGAGTTATTAAACAATGAAAAAAATAATATTTATTATTGTAATGGTGTTTTCTTTAAATGCCATTTCGCAAAATATTCGTGTTGAAGGTTTTGTAAAAGACAGTACTGGCTTGGGTTTAGAAATGGCTAATGTAATGGCTATTAATAAAGAAACCAAAGCAATGGATGCTTATGCTATTACTAATGAAAAAGGAAGGTATTTCCTTAACTTAAGTGCAAATGCTTCTTACGATATAAAGGCAAGTTATATAGGTTACGATTCTTTTGATGCGGTTTTGAAAACGGCTGAAACAAATATGAATTATAACATTATAATGAGTGAAGGTGTTCAGTTAAATGATGTTGAGGTTGTTTATGAAATGCCGGTTACTATATCTGGCGATACAATTATTTATAACTCTGATTCATTTACTAATGGAACTGAACGTAAATTAGAAGATGTTTTAAAAAAATTACCTGGTGTAGAAGTTAATGCCGATGGTGAGATTGAAATTGAAGGTAAAAAAGTGCAAAAAGTAATGGTCGAAGGTAAAGATTTTTTCGATGGAGATACTAAAATTGCAACCAAAAATATTCCGGCAAACGCTTTAGATAAAATACAAGTTTTAAGAAATTATAATGAAGTATCAAACTTAAAAGGACTTGAAAATAATGAAGAAAGTATTGCCTTAAACATTAAGTTAAAAGAAGGGAAAAAGAATTTTTGGTTTGGAGATATAACTGCTGGAGGTGGATTTAGAGACGATGTTGCTGATGGTTATTTAGTTAATCCAAAATTGTTCTATTACAGTCCAAAATACAGTATTAATGTAATTGGAAATATTAATAATATTGGTGAATTACCTTTAACTGCGAGAGATTATTTTAAATTTACGGGTGGGTTTAAGAATATGATGAGCAAAGGCGGTTCTTCATTCAATGTAACTTCAAACGATTTGGGTATTTTAGGATTAAGAAATAACCAAGCAGCTAGTATTGATACTAAATTTGGTGCGGCTAACTTTAGTTATAATCCAACAAAATCATGGACAATTAGTGGTTTTGGAATATTTTTGAACAATAGAACCAATATTGAGACTAATTCTGTAACAGAAAGAACAGATAATTTGCCTGATGGTTCTACTCAAGATATAACAGAAACAAGAACTGAAAATACATTACAAAAAAGTCAACAAGCTTTGTTGAAACTAAGTTCAAGTTATGTGCCTTCTGATAAATTGCATTTAGATTATGACGCTTTAATTAAATTGTCTGATCAAAAAGAAAGTCAAGGATTGTATTCTTCTTTATTGTCAGATATTTATACTGAAAAAAAACAAAATCCATTTTCTGTTAATCAAAATTTAAATTATTATTACACATTAAATACTAAAAATGTTTTTGCAGTAGAAATGCAACATTTGTATCAAGATGAAGATCCTTTTTATAATGCAAATTTAGCAATTCAGCCTTTTGATTTAGGAACGAGTTATCAAACAGGAGAAACTAGAAATGACGTAAACCAAGATCGTTTTGTAAAGACTAATAAAACAGATGTTAAGTTTGATTATTACTATATGCTTACGCCAAAAAGTAATATTAATTTTACAGTAGGTAACACTTATTCATATCAAAATTTTAATTCACATATTTTCCAAGTTTTAGACAATGGAACTACTAATGATTTAAATGAAGACGAGTATAATAATGACGTGAAATATGCATTTAATGATGTTTTTTTAGGACTACATTATAAATTTATCACTGGTAAATTTACGTTTAATCCAGGTTTCAGTGTTCATCAATTTAATACTAAAGACACACAATTAAATTCAATTAATAAAAATAGTTTCACACGATTATTACCTGATTTTTACGCGCTATTCCAAATAAAAAAATCAGAAACACTAACGTATAACTATAAAATGAGTAATTCATTTACCGATGTTAATAAATTAGCTGAAGGTTATGTTTTTTCAAATTATAATAGTTTGTTTAGTGGAAATAGAAACTTAGAAAATTCAATTTCTCATGTTCATAGTTTAAGATATTTTAAATACAATATGTTTAATTTTGAAAATATTTTCGCTAACTTGACCTATACAAAACAAGTAGAAGGAATAAAAAACAGAGTTTTGTTTACAGGAGTAAATCAAGTTTCGTCTGCGGTTAATATGAATTCAAGTTTTGCTGATGAAACTTTTAGCGGAAATTTTAATTATGGGCGATCGTTTTCTAAATATTATAAAGCTTCGGTTGGTGTAAACATTAATTGGAGTAAATTTAATAATATTCGAGTATATCCAGATATGGATTCAGATCCAAATAATAATCCAACAGAGATTCAGGCTACTGAATCGTTTACGCAAAATTATAATGTTAAGTTTTCAACTAATTTTAAAACATTACCAAATCTTGGATTATCTTATGGCTTAACTATCAATGATAATTTTAGCGATGTATATTATATAGATAGTCCGGCAATTACATTAGAATATTATTTCTTAGATTCTTTTTCTTTTACGTCTGATTATAATTTTTATCACAATAGAAATAAATCAAAAACAGTTGAAACAGAATATGATTTCTTAAATGCTTCATTAATTTACCAAAAGAAAGATAGTAAGTGGGAATACAAGTTGGCAGCAACTAATTTGTTAGATACTAGGTCTCTTAATGATAATAGTTTTAGCCAATTAGGAGGTTCAAGTACTTTTTCTAGCTATGTTGTTCAACCGCGATATGTTATATTGAGTTTTAAGTATAATTTATAGTCAGTAATTACATAAAAATAAAAAAAAACCTGATTCAAATTCATGAATCAGGTTTTTGTTTTTAATTTATTTCGAGATCTAAAATTATAATCCAAAGGCAGTTTTAACTTTGTCAACAAAGTCTAGTTTTTCCCATGTAAACAATTCAACCGTAACTGTTTTTGGTTCACCATTAGGAAGACTAAAAGTTTTAGTAACTGTTTCTGGAGTTCTTCCCATATGACCATAAGCGGCAGTTTCACTATAAATTGGGTTTCTTAATTTTAAACGTTGCTCTATAAAGTATGGGCGCATATCAAAAATACCTTCAACAATTTTACTTATCTCACCATCTGTTAAATTTAACTCACAAGTTCCATAAGTATTAACGTTAATAGAAGTTGGCTGAGCCACACCAATTGCATAAGAAACTTGTACTAAAGCTTCTTTACATAATCCTGCAGCAACTAAGTTTTTTGCAATGTGACGAGTAGCATAAGCCGCAGAGCGGTCTACTTTACTTGGGTCTTTTCCAGAAAAAGCACCGCCACCATGTGCTCCTTTTCCTCCATAAGTATCAACTATGATTTTTCTGCCTGTTAAGCCAGTGTCTCCATGAGGGCCACCAATTACAAAAACACCAGTTGGATTAATATGATAAGTAATGTCGTCATTAAATAAATGAGCATATTGAGGATATTGAGCTTTTATTCTTGGAATCAAAATTGAAACTAAATCGTTTTTAATTTTAACTAACATTTCATCATTTGCTGCATCTTTATCTGCTCTAGAATTAGACTTTGGTTTAACAAAATCATCATGTTGTGTAGAGATCACAATAGCATCAATTCTAATAGGTTCGTTGTTGTCAGAATATTCTAATGTAACTTGAGATTTAGCATCCGGACGCAAATAAGTAATTGTATCGTTTTCTCGTCTTAAATTTGCTAATTCTTTTAATAAAGCATGAGATAAATCTAAAGCCAAAGGCATGTAGTTTTCTGTTTCATCAGTTGCATAGCCAAACATCATTCCTTGGTCTCCTGCACCTTGCTCTTCTTTATTTGCTTTGTCAACACCTTGGTTGATGTCTGCAGATTGCTCATGTATAGCAGAAAGTACTCCACATGAATCAGCTTCAAACATGTATGCGCTTTTAGTGTAGCCAATTTTACGAATTACTTCTCTAGCAATTTGTTGAACATCAAGGTAAGTAGTAGATTTTACTTCACCAGCTAAAATAACCTGTCCAGTTGTTACTAGTGTTTCACAAGCAACTTTAGATTCAGGATCAAATGCTAAAAAATTATCAATTAACGCATCGCTAATTTGATCTGCAACTTTATCAGGATGTCCTTCACTCACAGATTCTGACGTAAATAAATAAGCCATAATATAAATTTGTTTTTAAATTAATAGTTATGAAGAAAAAAGATTGCGCGAAAGACTAAAGGAGGGATTTATTTCTGCTTTAGCATTTTTTTTACGAGGTTGCAATCAGTCAAATTTTTCCTCTTTATTTCTTTTGCAAATTTATAAAATCAAATTGAATTTCAAGTACATATTCTTTTTTTTATTTTTATGTGATTTTTTTACCAAACTTTCTATTTGTTGGTTTGTTTTTCGGCTATAAGCAATATTTTAGGAAAATAAAACCAAAATTTATTGCTTTAGTGATAAAAAATAGAAAATACAACTATTAATTTTTATTTCACAGAAAATTAATCTAATTTTGCTTCATAATAAAAATAAAGTTATAATAATGAAATTAACAATGTGTAATATGTGTTGTATGATGTGGAAATTTCCGCAGAGTATTTCTATTGCATAATTTTAAATTCTTAAAATATATTCAAATGAAACCTCTGCTAATAGTAGAGGTTTTTTTTATTCTGAATTTGCTTGTGCTGATTTTATATCAGTATTTCAGAATCTTTTCAATAACAACAATAATTAAAAAATGAACGTGGTAACAAAAAATAATAATATGATGTGTTGTATGATGTGCATGTGCGCAACACCAAGCTATTACCATAAACGAACAACATAAAAAGAAGCTATTTCTATTATAAAGTCCCTTTGGTAATTAACTAAAGGGGCTTTTTTATGCACAAAAATCTAATATTAAATATCTAAAATCAATTATCATGAGTACACAAAAATTTGCAACAAATGCATTACACGCAGGGCACGACGTAACAAAGAACGCAGGAACAAGAGCGGTTCCAATTTATCAAACTTCTTCTTATGTATTTAACAATTCAGATCATGCAGCTAATTTGTTTGGTTTAACAGAATCAGGATTTATTTACACAAGATTAAACAATCCAACAAATGACATTCTAGAACAACGATTAGCTAAATTAGAAGGAGGAATTGGAGCAGTAGTAACCGCTTCTGGAACAGCTGCAATTGCAACAACTTTGTTAGTACTATTAAAAGCGGGAGACCATATTGTAGCTTCAAGCAGTTTATATGGAGGAACTTATAATTTATTAAAAGTCACTTTACCAAGACTGGGAATCACAACCACTTTTGTGGATCCATCTAATCCAGAAAATTTTAAAAATGCAACACAAGAAAATACAAGGGCATTCTTTGCAGAAAGTTTAGGGAATCCAAAATTAGATGTACTAGATTTAAAAGCAATTTCAAAAGAAGCTAAAACTAGCAAAGTTCCTTTTATTGTTGATAACACAGTTGCTACTCCTTATTTATTAAATCCTATCGAACATGGTGCAGATATTGTAATTCATTCGCTTACCAAATATATTACAGGAAACGGAACTTCTCTTGGAGGTGTAATTATAGATGCTGGAAATTTTGATTGGAGTAACGGAAATTTTCCGGAATTTACAGAACCATCTGCGGGTTATCACGGATTAAAATATTATGAAGTTCTTGGAGCAGCATCATTCATTGCGAAAGTTAGAATTGAAGGTTTAAGGGATTTTGGAGCAGCATTAAGTCCGTTTAACGCTTTTCAAACGATTCAAGGATTAGAAACTTTAGAAATCCGAATCAAAAAACATTCAGAAAATGCTTTGGCTTTGGCACAATGGTTAGAAGATCAAGAAGAAGTAGTTTGGGTAAATTATCCTGGTTTAGAATCTTCAAAATATAAAACTCTTGCTGATAAATATCTACCTGAAGGAAAAAGTGGAGTAGTGACTTTTGGACTAAAAGGTGGATTTGAAGCTGCTAAAAAAGTAGCCGATGAAACTAAAATATTTTCATTATTAGCAAATATTGGAGATACAAAATCACTTATCATTCATCCAGCAAGTACAACGCATCAACAATTATCAAATGCTGAACAAGAATCAACAGGTGTCACAAAAGATTTAATTCGTTTGTCTGTTGGTTTAGAGGATATTGAAGACTTAAAAGCCGATTTAAAAGCAGTTTTTGATACTTTTTCTATTTAAAAACCAGATTGAATCTTGTTGAAAAGAGGGTTTTAATTTTTATAAAACAAATTTCATAAATAAGTAAAATGTTAGAAAAAATAGATATTGTAGATTTTACCTTAGAAAACGGAAAGCTTCAAAAAAAGATTTCGCTGTTCTACCAAGTATTTGGACAGCCAATTGGAACTGCTCCAGTGGTTGTAGTGAATCATGCACTGACAGGAAATTCAAATGTTACAGGAAAAAAAGGTTGGTGGAATGAACTAATTGGTGAAAATAAAACAATTGACACTAATGCTTATACTGTCATTGCCTTCAATATTCCTGGAAATGGTTTTGATGGAAATGATGATAATTTAATTGAAAATTATAAAGATTATTCAATTACTGATGTTGCAAAATTTTTCTGGAAAGGCCTTTTTTATTTGAAAGTTGATACTGTTTATGCGCTAATTGGAGGAAGTCTTGGCGGAGCAATAGCTTGGGAAATGACAAAATTAGAACCTAATAAAGTTGAAAACTTAATTCCTATTGCTACAGGTTGGAAAGCTTCCGATTGGTTAATTGGTAATGTGTTGATTCAGGATTTGATTTTGAATAATTCAAAAAACCCAATTCACGATGCTCGTATTCATGCCATGTTGTTGTATAGAACACCAGATTCGTTACAGAGTAAATTTGGCAATAGCCTTCAAAGCGAGACAGACAAAACATTTTTTAAAGTCGAAAGTTGGTTATTACATCATGGTGAAAAACTGCAAAGTAGATTCCAACTTTCCAGTTATAAATTAATGAATCATTTACTTAAGACAACTGATGTTCTAAAAGAAAATACATTAGAGGAATTTGCTAAAAAAATTCAATCCAATATTCATTTAGTCTCAGTTGATACAGACTATTTTTTTACAGCAAATGAAATCAGAACGTGCTTTACAAATTTAAAAAAGCACAAACAAAATGTATTCTATAGTCAAATCCAATCCATTCATGGCCATGATGCTTTTTTAATAGAATTTGAACAGTTAAATGCTATTCTGAATCCAATTTTTAACAAATAAAAAAAATATAATATGTCAAAAATAAAAATAAATGTGGTGCTTTTCGGAATTGGAAATGTCGGAAGTACTTTAGTTAAACAAGTTTTAGAAAGTCAGAAATTCTTTCTTGAAAAACGAAATATAGAGTTGAGGTTTCCAATTATTACCAATTCAACTGTAGCTTTTTTTGAAAAAGAGGGTTTAACAAATGAATGGGAAGCTAATTTTGAACAATCTGCAATTCCTTTCAAAGTAGAAGACATTATTGAATATGTTCAAGAACAACAATTGGAAAATTTAATCGCTGTTGATGCTACGGCAAGTTTAGAAATTATTAAAAACTATATTCCTTTAGTCCAAAACGGATTTCACATCGTTGCGGCCAATAAAAAAGCCAATACTTTAGCCTTTGATTTTTATAAAGAGTTAAGGGAAAATCTAACTATTTTTGATAAAACATTTTTATATGAAACTAATGTTGGTGCAGGTTTGCCTGTGGTTCAAACGGTAAGTGATTTATATTTTTCGGGTGAAGAAATAACTAAAATTAGAGGGGTTTTTTCAGGTTCATTAAGTTATATTTTTAATAGATTTTCAGCAGAAGAAATCTCTTTTTCCAAAGTTTTAGCGGAAGCAGAAAAGAACGGCTACACAGAACCAGATTCAAGAGAAGACTTATCTGGAAATGATGTAGCAAGAAAATTATTGGTTTTAGCCAGAGAAATAGGATATGATTTTGAATTTTCTGATATTCAAATTTCATCATTATTATTGCCTAATTTAAATGAGAAACATTCAAAAGGAGATTACGCTATCAATAAATCATTCTTTGATAAACCTTTTGAAGTAGCTAAAAAAGCCCAAGCCAAAAATCATGTACTTCGTTATGTTGGTGAATTTGATGTAAAATCAAAAAAGTTAGAAGTAAAATTAGTCTCTGTTCCTGAAAGTTCAGCTTTAGGACAATTAAAAGGTGCAGATAATTTAATTGAAATTTACACTAAATCTTATGGTGAAATTCCAATCGTCATTCAAGGAGCAGGTGCAGGAAAAGAAGTAACAGCAAGAGGTGTTTTGAATGATGTATTAAAAATTGCTGAAAAAATAAAAAGTAAAGAATTTATTTTGAACTAAAAGAATCTTGCTTCTGCTATTTTTGGTTTATAATAATCTAATTTCAATCAATTAAATAGAATTTTTATCTAAATTTTAATTATTAAAAAGGTTAATTTAGAAAATATTTCATAAGTTGAATTTTAGTTATATCTTTGCCTTGTTCATAAATATAATGATTGTTATCACGAAAGCTGGAGAGATTAGACTCAATGAAAGCTTAGCAACCCTATTCTTGTAGAAGGTGCTACATTCTATTCTTTATGCTGAACTTGTTTCGGTATTTAGAAAAAGATAACCCAACGAAATCCTCTCCAATTTCTTGATAACATATTACTAATTAAGCATTGCGAACTTTGCAAAAACCTTGCGAACTTTGCGGTTAAATAAAAAATATGTCAAAAATACAAGAAGCTATAAAAGAAAGAATCCTAGTCCTAGATGGAGCAATGGGAACGATGTTACAACGCAATAATTTTTCAGAAGAAGATTTTCGCGGCACACGTTTCAAAGACTTTCCACATCCTTTAAAAGGAAACAACGATTTACTTTCCATAACACAACCCGAAGCTGTAAAGCAAGTCCACCGTTTGTATTATCAAGCAGGTGCTGATATTGTTGAAACCAATACATTTTCTGGGACAACTATCGGAATGGCTGATTATCATTTAGAAGACATAGTTTATGAATTAAATTATGAATCAGCTAAAATTGCAAGAGAAGTTGCAGATGAATTTACAGATAGACCAAGATTTGTTGCAGGTTCAATTGGACCAACAAACAGAACAGCATCAATGTCTCCAGATGTAAATGATCCAGGCTTTAGAGCTGTGACTTTTGATGATTTAAGAGTTGCGTACAAACAACAAGTTGAAGCTTTAATTGATGGTGGTTGTGATGTTTTATTAGTTGAAACCATTTTTGACACCTTAAATGCAAAAGCAGCACTTTTTGCTATCGAAGAAGTCAAAGAAGAAAGAAATATCGATATTCCAGTTATGGTTTCAGGAACAATTACAGATGCTTCTGGAAGAACATTATCTGGTCAAACGGTTGAAGCTTTCTTGATTTCAATTTCACACATTCCATTATTAAGTATCGGATTTAATTGCGCTTTAGGTGCAGATCAATTAAAGCCTTATTTAAAACGTTTAGCACATAATACACAATTAAATATTTCAGCTCATCCAAATGCTGGTTTGCCGAATGCTTTCGGACAATACGATCAAACTCCAGAAGAAATGCAGGCTTTAATTCGGGAATATTTACAAGATAATTTAGTAAATATTATTGGTGGTTGTTGTGGTACAACTCCAGAACACATCAAACGAATTGCCGAAGTCGCAAATGAATTTAAACCTAGAGGAATAACCGTAGAAGTCTGATTACAATGAAAAATAAAATAATAAACACAAAAAAAGGATTACAAAATAAATGGCAAAATTATAAAACAGATTTTAAATTGTTTTATAAAGAAGTCAACAAGCATTACAAGAGAATAAACGATGAGCTATAAAACCAATAAATACCTTCAATTATCAGGATTAGAACCTTTAATCATTACTCCAGAAACCAATTTTGTAAATGTTGGAGAACGTACTAATGTTACAGGCTCGCGTAAATTTCTTCGATTAATTAAAGAAGAAAAGTATGAGGAAGCTTTGGAAATTGCAAGAGCACAAGTAGAAGGAGGAGCACAAATCATCGATGTAAATATGGATGAAGGAATGTTAGACGGAGTTTATGCGATGACAAAATTCCTAAATCTTATTGCAGCCGAACCAGATATTGCTCGCGTTCCAATAATGATTGATAGCTCTAAATGGGAAATTATTGAAGCTGGGTTAAAAGTAGTTCAAGGGAAAAGTGTGGTGAATTCTATTTCTTTAAAAGAAGGAGAAGAAACGTTTATTCATCATGCCAAATTGATAAAAAAATATGGAGCTGCCGTAATTGTAATGGCTTTTGATGAAAATGGTCAAGCCGATAATTACGAGAGAAGAATCGAGATTTGTAAAAGAAGTTATGATATTTTAGTAGATAAAGTTGGTTTTCCAGCCGAAGATATTATTTTCGATCCTAATATTTTTCCAGTTGCTACTGGAATGGATGAACATAAATTAAACGCACTAGATTTTTTCAGAGCCACAAAATGGATACGTGAAAATTTGCCTTATGCAAATGTTTCTGGTGGTATAAGTAACGTTTCATTCTCTTTCAGAGGAAATGACAAAGTGCGTGAAGCGATGCATTCTGCTTTTCTATATCATGCCATTCAAAACGGAATGACCATGGGAATTGTGAATCCTGAAATGTTAGAAATTTATGATGAAATTGATAAGAATTTATTAGAACACGTAGAAGATGTTTTGTTAAATAGGAGAGAAGATGCCACTGAACGATTGTTAGATTTAGCCGAGAGTTACAAAGGAGATTATAAAGTAAATGAAAAAGCTATTGCAGACTCGAGTGAAGCGAACAGGCGTAAGCAATGGAGAAGTGGTTCCATTCAAGAACGATTAACTCATTCGTTAGTAAAAGGAATTGATGAATTCATTGAAATTGATACAGAAGAAGCACGTGCGAATTCAGCAAAAGCCATAGAAGTTATAGAAGTAAACCTAATGGCAGGAATGAATGTCGTTGGAGATTTATTTGGAAGCGGAAAAATGTTTTTACCACAAGTTGTAAAATCAGCTCGTGTAATGAAGAAAGCTGTTGCTTACTTATTACCATTTATAGAAGCTGAAAAAACAGGAAAATCTTCAAGTGCAGGAAAAGTTTTAATGGCAACCGTAAAAGGTGATGTTCACGATATTGGAAAAAACATTGTTGCTGTAGTTTTAGGGTGTAATAATTTCGAAATCATTGATTTAGGAGTTATGGTTCCACCTGAAAAAATAATTCAAGCTGCTGTTCGTGAAAATGTAGATATAATTGGACTAAGTGGATTAATCACACCATCATTAGACGAAATGGTTTATTTAGCCAAAGAAATGGATAAACTAAACATCAAAATTCCAATTATGATTGGTGGTGCAACAACTTCTCGTGCTCACACAGCTGTAAAAATTGCACCAGAATATAAAGAAACTGTAGTTCATGTGAATGATGCATCAAGAGCTGTAACAGTTGCCAGTTACTTATTGCAAAAAGAAACCAAAGAAAATTACGTAAAAGCAATCCGTGATGAATATGATAATCTTCGTGAAGGATATTTGAATAGAAGTCGTGATAAAAATTATTTAACTATTGAACAAGCACGAAAAAATAAATTGCAATTAGATTGGAAAAATTATAATCCAACTAAACCCAATTTTATCGGAACAAAAACTTTTGATGTTGAGCTTTCAGAATTAATCCCGTTTATCGATTGGACACCATTTTTTCAGTCATGGCAGTTGTTTGGAAAGTTTCCAAAAATATTAGTTGATGAAGTTGTCGGAACTGATGCAACCAATTTATATAATGATGCTTTATTCATGTTAGATAAAATCGTTGCAGAAAAATGGTTTACAGCCAAAGGAATTCTCGGAATTTTTCCAGCCAATCAAATAAACGACGACGACATAGAACTTTCGACTTTTGACTTTCGACTTTTGACTTTGCGTCAACAATCTCAAAAAACAGCAGGAGCACCAAACATTGCTTTAGCAGATTTTATAGCACCGAAAGATTCAGGAATTCAAGATTATATAGGATGTTTTTGTGTTACAACCGGATTTGGAGTAGAAGAAAAAGCGGCAGCATACGAAAAAGATTTAGACGATTACAATTCAATCATGGTAAAAGCATTAGCTGATAGATTAGCCGAAGCTTTTGCAGAATATTTACATCTAAAAGTTAGAAAAGAAATTTGGGGGTATGCATCCGATGAAAATTTAAATAATCTCCAATTAATCAAAGAAGAATATAAGGGAATTCGTCCAGCACCAGGTTATCCGGCTTGTCCAGACCATTTAGAAAAACCAACCATTTGGAAATTATTAAATGTAGCAGAAGAAATCGGAGTAACCTTAACGGAAAGTATGGCCATGTGGCCAGCTTCATCGGTTTCGGGATATTATTTTGCAAATCCACAAAGTAAGTATTTCGGACTAGGAAAAATTAAAGAAGATCAAGTAATCGATTATACCAAACGAAGAGGAATTTCAACAGAAGTTGCCACAAAATGGCTCGCACCAAATATAGCAGATTAAGAAATGAAAGTAACCCAACATATAGAAAAAGCCAACGGAAAACCTTTGTTCTCCTTCGAAATATTACCACCTTTAAAAGGACAAAATATCCAATCTATTTTTGACAGTATTGATCCTTTAATGGAATTCAAACCACCTTTTATCGATGTAACGTATCATCGTGAAGAATACGAGTTCAAGGAATTGCCAAGTGGTTTATTGCAAAAGAAAATTGTAAAAAAACGACCTGGAACGGTTGGAATTTGTGCTGGAATTCAGAATAAATACGATGTAGATGCCATTCCTCATGTTTTGTGTGGTGGTTTTACTAAAGAAGATACAGAAAACCTTTTAATTGATTTAGATTTTCTTGGAATTGATAATGTGGTTGCTCTTCGTGGTGATGCTTTAAAAAATGAAACGTATTTCAAACCTGAAAAAGAAGGAAATGAATATGCTTCAGATTTAGTAAAACAAATTTCAAATTTAAATAACGGAATTTATTTAGATGAAGATTTGCAAAACTCCTGTTGTACTAACTTTTGTATTGGAATTGCAGGTTATCCAGAAAAACACATGGAAGCACCAAGTATGGACAGTGATATTCATTTCTTAAAGCAAAAAATTAAAAATGGTGCAGATTATATTGTAACTCAAATGTTTTTTGACAATAAAAAGTTCTTTGAATTTGTTAAAAAATGCAGAAAATCAGGAATCACTGTGCCAATTATTCCAGGATTGAAGCCTATTGCTACTAAGAAACAATTAAATTTAATTCCACACAGATTTAAAGTAGATTTACCAGACGATTTAATCATGGCAGTTGTAAAAGCAAAAGACAATGAAGCTGTAAAACAAATCGGAATCGAATGGTGTCTGCAGCAAAGTAAAGAATTAATTGAAGCTGGAACTCCATGTTTGCATTATTATTCCATGGGAAAGGCTGAAAATATAAAAGCTATTGCGAAAAAAATATTTTAAAGTGTTATTTTTAATTAAGGATATACATGTCTTTTTTACAAATTAACGATTTATATTGCTGTTTATCAGATACTTTGTTTTTTAGTTAGCGAAAAAATTACTTTTAACGAACTAACTATTAAAAATATAAATATGAAAAGTTTATCATTCATTTTAGTTCTGTTATTTACAATTAGTTTTTCGTTTGCTAATGAGACAGATGATTTTAAAAATAAAGCAAGAGAATTAAAAACAAATAATGAGTTTAAAGATGCGATTAAATTTTATATTAAAGCTATAAAGCTAACTGAAGAAGAAAAACAATTGGCTGAACTTTATTTTGAAGTATCTGATTGTTATTTTCAAATAGGTAATAAAAAAATGGCTATTCGTGTAATTGAAGAAGCAATTATAAAGTTTGGGGTAACAAAAATGGATATTATTTCTAATGACTTTACATGTTGTACTACAAATTATTTTTTAGTTGATAATATAAAAAATTATAATAGTTTGCGTCAAAAGTATATTTCAAAATTAAAAGACATTGATGCTTTTTTAATATATGACGATTATTTAGTAAAAAAATAATTTTACGAATATGTTAACATATTAAAAAATAATTGAATCAAATTAAATATTTTTTACTAAAAACACCTTATTGGTCAATTATATTTAGATTTTGTGTTAAAATGGTATTTAAAAACATTGTAATGATGATTTTTAAATAAGGATTTTATTTTTTTTTCTTTAAAAAAAGTGGTAAGTTTATAATGTTGAACCATTTAATACTTATGCCCTATGAAAAAAATTATCCTAACTTTAGTTTTTATTTTCGTTGCGCAATTTAATTATGCAAATGAAAACGACTCCTTAATACTTGATCATGCAAGAGCTGCTAGTGTTGAGAAGAATTATGATTTGGCAATAAAGGAGTATAAGAAATATATTAAATCAGCAAATGCAGAAGATTTAAAAAATGTTTATATAGAAATAGCTAATTGTTATTTTTATAAAAATGATAAAAATCAGGCAGTTAAATATATAAAAGAAGCAATTACTGATTACGGATTAACTGAAAATGTGTTTGTTTACAATCAAGTTATAGATCCTGAGCTATCAAAATATGCTTTGTCGATTCTTTATTATGATTTAGAAAAGATGCAAAATAAATATTTAGCAACTTTAGAGTAAAAATTAAAATAAATAAAGTTGCAGCAAATAAATCCATTATATCACTATGATATAATGGATTTATTTTTTTGCAGTCATTTCTCTAAATACAGCTTCAACGTTTTTGTCTTTAGAGCTTAGTTGTAGCGTTTTTAACCCATTTTCTTGAGCGAAATCAAAAACTACAGAACGCATATCTTGGTTACTTTTAAAAGTAAGTTCCCAAATCATATCGTGTGTATTTTTATAAGAAGTTAGGTTTGGTAATTTTTGAATAAACTGTTCTTCAATTTTTAAATCAAATTCAACAACAATTGTTTGTTCTGTGCTTTCAGATATTTGATTTAATTTTTTATCGGTTACAATTTTACCATTATTAATAATAATAATTCTGTCACAAATAGCTTCAACTTCTTGCATGATGTGAGTAGAAAGAAAAACAGTTTTGTTTTTTCCAATGCTTTTTATCAATTCTCTTATTTCAACTAATTGATTTGGGTCTAAACCAGTTGTAGGTTCATCTAAAATTAAAACTTCAGGATCATGTAAAAGCGCACATGCAAGTCCAACTCTTTGGCGATATCCTTTAGATAACTCGCCTATTTTTTTATTGCTTTCCGGAGTTAACCCTGTTAGAGTAATTACTTCTTCAATTCTTGCTTTTGGGGTTTTATAAACATCAGCATTAAAAGCTAAATATTCTCTAATGTATAAGTCTAAATATAAAGGATTGTGTTCAGGTAAATAACCAACTGCTTTTTGAACTGCTTTTGCATTTTCAATAACATCGTTGTTGTTTACTAATGCATTGCCTTCATCTGCAGAAATGTATGTCGTTAAAATTTTCATTAATGTAGATTTTCCAGCTCCATTTGGGCCTAAAAAACCAACAATCTCTCCTTTTGAAATTGAAAAACTTACATTATCTAATGCTTTTTGTTCTCCGTAACTTTTGGAAATATTTACAACTTCTATCGACATATTTATAAAATTAAGTTGTAAAAGTAATTAAAAAAGAAAAAACTTAGTACATTTGTACCCTCAATAAACAAAAAAGATTTTGAACAATTCTAAATTTTATAACAATTCATATTATTTCTTCTGGAAAGGAGGAAGGGATTGTTGTGGTGTTAATTGATTGAAAAATCGTATTTAATATAAAACTATACAATCCCGATGCAAATCGGGATTTTTTTTTGCTCAAAAATGAAATAAAAATTATGAATTTAAAAATAGCAATACAAGGAATACAAGGCTCGTTTCATCATCAAGTGGCACATCAATATTTTGATAAAAATGTGCAATTGCATGAATGCTCTTCTTTTAGAGAAGTAGTTACGAGTTTGAAAACGAACCAATCGGATAAAGCAGTAATGGCAATTGAAAATTCTATAGCTGGAGCTATTTTACCAAATTACTCATTAATCGATAAAAACGAATTACATATAATAGGCGAATTTTACTTGGACATAGATATGAATTTAATGGTTTTTCCAAATCAAAAAATAGAAGATATTACTGAAGTTCATTCGCATCCAATTGCGCTATTGCAATGCGCTGATTTTTTCAGTCAGTATCCACATATAAAATTGGTTGAAAGTTCAGATACTGCAATTACTGCTAAACGAATAGAAGAAGGTTTAATTAAAAATATGGGCGCATTAGCTAGTTCAGTTGCTGCAAAAACGTATAATTTGGAGATTATTGCCAAAAGTGTACACACTGTTAAAAGTAATAAAACTCGATTTGTGATTCTGAAAAATTCAAATCAAGAAATTCCAAAAGAGTTAATTAATAAGGCTTCTATAAAATTTGAATTAGAAGATAATCCAGGAGCATTAGCCACAGTTTTGAATGTTTTGAATAATAGTAAATTGAATTTAACAAAAATACAATCTTTACCCGTTATTGAAACGCCTTTTACCTATGCTTTTTTTGTAGATGTTGTTTTTGAAAAACACAAACATTTTGAAAAAGCAATCAAAATTTTAGAATTAATGACCAAGCATTTTAAAGTTTTAGGAGAATACCAAAGTGCTAATTAATAAATAAGTTATAATTTTACAATATCAATAATGTTATGGAGAATAATAAACAAATGAGAACATGGTTAGATGATTTTAAATTAGATCATCCACTAGTAATTGCTGGACCATGTAGTGCAGAAACAGAAGAACAAGTTTTAAATATTGCAAATGAATTAAAAAATTCAGATGTATCCATTTTTAGAGCTGGTATTTGGAAACCACGAACAAGGCCAGGTGGTTTTGAAGGAGTTGGGGCAATAGGACTAAAATGGTTGCAAAAAGCAAAAGAAGAAACAGGTTTGTTAATGTCTACCGAAGTCGCAACAGCAGCTCATGTTCAATTGGCATTAGAGCACGATATTGATGTTTTATGGATTGGCGCTCGTACTGCGGCAAACCCATTTGCAGTGCAAGAAATTGCTGATGCTTTAAAAAATACAGACAAAATCGTTTTGTTGAAAAATCCAGTAAATCCAGATTTGTCTTTATGGATTGGAGGTTTAGAACGTTTGTACAATGCAAATATTAAGAAATTGGGCGTTATTCACAGAGGTTTTTCTACTTATGAGAAAACAAAATACCGTAATAACCCAGAATGGCAAGTTGCAATTGATTTTCAAAACCGTTTTCCAGATGTGCCTTTAATTTGCGATCCATCACATATTACAGGGAAGCGAGATATGATTCATGAAGTTTGTCAGCAAGCCTTAGATTTAAATTACGACGGATTAATTATTGAAACTCATATCGATCCAGATAATGCATGGAGTGATGCGGCGCAACAAGTAACACCAAATACTTTAAAACAAATGTTTGTAGATTTAAAAGTGCGTAAAGAAACAGACGAAGCAGATGATTATAATATTAAACTTGCGAAATTTAGAGCGCAAATTGATGTGTATGATGATAAAATTCTTGAAATCACTGGCAATAGAATGAAAATTGCTGATGAAATTGGCTTGTTGAAAAAAGAAAAAAACGTAGCTATTTTACAAAATAAAAGATGGAATGAAATTTTAGGAAAAATGATTTTGGAAGGTGAAAATAAAGGATTGAGTGAAGAATTTGTATTGAAATTATTCAAAGCTATTCACCAAGAAAGTATCAATCACCAGGAAAAAATTGTGAATAAATAATATATATTTGTTGAATGAAAGGAATTGTATATAAATCTACTGGAAGTTGGTATACTGTAAAAGCAGAAAGTGGTACTTTTTATGAATGTAGAATTAAAGGTAAATTTAGGTTACAAGGAATTAAAAGTACAAATCCTATTGCTGTTGGAGATGAGGTAGATTTTGAATTAGACACTACATCTGATGTTGAAAATGGTTTGATTCATGCAATTCACGACCGAAAAAATTATATTGTAAGAAAATCCGTAAACCTTTCAAAGCAAACACATATTATTGCTTCTAATATTGATATTGTTTTCTTATTAGTAACCATTAATAATCCACCTACAACAACAAGCTTTATTGACCGTTTTTTGGTTACTGCCGAAGCTTATGGAATTGAAGCGGTTTTGATTTTTAATAAAATTGATACTTTCAGTGAAGATACTTCAGACGAACAAATGTATTTGCAATATATTTATTCTCAAATAGGTTATAAATGTTTACGTGTTTCTGCATTAGAAAACAAAGGAATCGACGAACTTAAAGCTTTAATGACTAATAAAACATCAATGTTCTCTGGTCATTCTGGAGTTGGAAAGTCTACTTTAGTAAATGCATTAGAACCCGGTTTAAATTTAAAAACCAAGAAAATTTCCGACTCTCATTCACAAGGACAACATACTACAACATTTGCAGAAATGTATGATTTGTCTTTTGGAAGTGCTAAAATTATCGATACACCAGGAATTAGAGGTTTTGGAGTTGTAGATATGGATAAACAAGAAATTGGTGATTATTTTCCCGAATTTTTTGCCTTAAAAGAACAATGTAAATTCAATAATTGTTTACATAAAGATGAACCAAAATGTGCAGTTAAAGATGCTTTAGAAAAAGATGAAATTGCATGGTCTCGTTATAAAAGTTATATCCAAATTTTAGAAGGTGATGACGAACATTATAGAAACGATATTTATGGTGATGAACGAAAAGCAAGTGATGAAACGAGAAAATAGTTCCATACTAAAGTTTTTTTAAAAAATGAGGAAAACCACATTTTTTATACTGTTGAAAAATATATTTTTACAATCTAATAAGTAAATTGATAAAGTTAGAAATGAAGGTAGTAATTCAAAGGGTTTCTTCTGCATCTGTAAATGTTAAAAATGAATTCATTTCTAAAATTGGTCTTGGCCTTTTGGTTTTACTTGGAATTGAAGATGCTGACTCTAAAGAGGATATAGAATGGTTAACATCTAAAATAGTGAACCTTCGCATTTTTGAAGATGAAAATGAAGTAATGAATCTTTCTTTAAAAGATATAAATGGCGAAATAATAATTGTTTCTCAATTTACATTACATGCTGCCACAAAAAAAGGAAATCGACCTAGCTATATTAAAGCCGCTAAGCCTGATGTTGCAATTCCGTTATATGAAACTTTTGTAAGACAAATGGAATTAGAATTAGGTAAAAAAGTACAAACAGGTCAATTTGGCGCAGATATGAAAGTATCACTTGTTAACGATGGGCCTGTTACTATCATAATTGATTCAAAAAATAAAGAGTAAATAAATGAAAAAAATAATTCTAATATTTATCGTATTCTCTTGTTCTAATTATATTTTTTCACAAACTGAATATAAAGCTGTTTTTCCAGATAGTTTAAAGAAAAATGCTAATGCAATAATCCAAGAAGATTTTACCGATATTGAAATTGAGTCTATTGATAAAATGACAATTAAAAAAAGAAGAGTTATAACGGTTTTAAATGAACAAGGATTAAGAAATGTTGATGCTGTTGAATATTTTAGTAAATCAAATAATATTAAGAAAATTGAAGTTACTATTTTTAATTTATTTGGAAAGGAAATAAAAAAAATCAAAAAGAAGGATTTTGTTGAAAGCGCAGTTGGCGATGGTTTTATTTCAGACAACAGAGTTCTTTATTTAAACTATACGCCAATACAATATCCATTTACTATTTTATTTGAAAGTGAAAGAGTTACTTCTAATACTTCATATATTCCTTCTTGGCAAGCCACAGATGATTATTTTGTACATACTTTGAAGTCTTCAGTTCATTTGAAGTATAGCGAAAACATTAAATTTAAGTATAAAGAAGTTAATTTCACTAATCAAGTAAAAAAGGAATTTAAGCAAAATGAATTGTATTATGAAATAGAAAACTATAAGCCATTTAAAAAAGAAGAACTAGCTCCTTCATTAAAAAAAATGGTTCCATATGTACTTTTCGGTCTTGATGAATTTAGTTATGAAGGTATAAAAGGTTATGCTACAAATTGGCAAGTTTTTGGAGATTGGGTAAACCAAGAAATGTTAAAAAACACCGATGTAATTGAGCCAGAAACAATTTTAAAGCTAAAAAATCTAATTGGTGAAGAAAAAGATAATTTAAAAATTGCAGAAATTATCTATAAGTATGTCCAAGATAAAACGCGTTATGTAAGTATTCAGTTAGGTGTTGGTGGTTGGAAACCTATGTTGGCTAGAGATGTAGATCGTTTAGGCTATGGAGATTGTAAAGCACTTACAAATTACACAAGATCATTGCTTAAAGCTTTTAATATTGATTCTTATTATACAATTGTTTATTCGGGTAGTAATAAAATGGACTTGCAAGAAGATTTTGTTTCTATGCAAGGAGATCATGCTATTTTAGGAATACCAAATAACAATACAAATGTTTGGTTAGAATGCACAAGTCAAACCCAACCTTTTGGTTTTCAAGGAGATTTTACTGACGATAGAAAAGTATTAATAATTTCTCCTGAAGCATCTAAAATTGTAAAAACAAGTTCTTACAATAATGAAAAAAACTCCCAAAAAACAGAAACAATAATTAACTTTTTAGAAGAAGGTAAAATTAACTGTAATGTGTCTATTTTGTCAAAAGGAATTATTTACGACAGCAAACTTAATTTAGAACTTAAAAGTAAAGCAGAATTAAATAAATTTTATAATTCATATTTAGATAAAATTAATAACAAAAATTTTGATCAAATTGAAGTTGTTAATAATAGAAAAAGTTTAGAGTTTACTGAAAATTTAAAATTTTCTGCAACTGAATTTGTTCAAAAAAGTGGAAATAGATATATAATTCCAATTAATGTTATCAATCCTATTTCTTATATTCCCTATAATTATGAAGAAAGAAATAACCCTTTTGAAATTGACCGTGGATATTTTCTAGATGACGAAGTTGTGTTTAATTATCCAGCTAATTCTTCATTAGAATCAATTCCTAAAAATATAACTATTGAAAGTGAATTTGGAAAATATGAAGTTCAAATTAATAGAAAAGAAAACAATTCATTAGTTTTAAGAAGAAAACTATTGCTTAAAAAAGGATTTTATACAAGTGAAAAGTATAATTCTTATAGAAAATTTAGAGAAACTATTGCTAAAACCGAAAACCTAAAAATCGTCATTTTAACAAACTAACAAATGAAAAACAAACTAATTTTATTTTTATTAATTGCAGGATTACAATTTATAAATGCTCAAAAATATGAACTTGGAGAAGTAACAAAAGCAGAATTAGAAGAAAAAGCACATCCTATAGACCCTACGGCAGAAGCGGCCTTTTTATTTAATATAGGAAAATCATCTGTAGAATATTCTTCAACTTCTGGTTTTATGGTTATTACAGAGGTTGAAGTGAAAATTAAAATTTACACAAAAGAAGGTTTAAGCTGGGCAAATAAAGAAGTTTCAATTTATACAGGTGCAAATGAAAAAGAATTTGTCGATTTTTCAAATGCAGTTACCTATAATTTAGTAAATGGTTCTATTGAAAAAACAAAACTTAGAAGAGAAGGTGAGTTTAAAGAAGAAACCAATAAATATTGGACAAAACAAAAAATAGTAATGCCAAACGTAAAAGAAGGCTCTATTGTAGAATATAAATATATTATTAAATCGCCTTTTATTAGCTCATTACCCGATTGGTATTTTCAAAAAGCAATCCCAGTTAATTATTCAGAGTTTACAACCAAAATTCCAGAATATTACATCTATAATGCTTACAGAAAAGGAAGCTTATTTCCTAAAGAAGAAGTAAGTAAAAAAGAGAAAACTATTACTTTTAGAGACAATGAGAGAAAAATAACTGGAGGTGTTCTTTTGACGGATTTTTCTTCACAAAATATAAATTATACAGAAACACAAACAAAGTTTGTGTTAAATAATGCTCCCGCAATTAAAGACGAAAATTATGTTACTAACATAAATAATTATGCAGCTGGAGTACAACATGAGTTGGCTGGTTCTAATATGCCAGGCGCAATGTTTAAATCATTTTCTATAACTTGGGAAGATGTTGTGAAAAATATATATGATAATGAAAATTTTGGAGGAGAACTTAACAAAACAAGTTATTTTGAAGATGATTTAAAAACAATAGTCGACAACTCAAAATCAAGCGATGAAAAGCTTATTTCAATATTCGAGTTTGTAAAATCAAATCTAAAATGGGATGGTTTTCATAGTGTATACTGCGATAAAGGGGTGAAAAAAGCCTTTAAAGAAAAAACAGGAAATGTTGCAGAAATTAATTTAATTTTAGTTTCAATGCTTAGAAATGCAGGTTTTAAAGCCGATCCTGTTTTAGTAAGTACTCAATCTAACGGAATTGCATTTTTCCCATCAAGAACAGCTTTTAATTATGTTATTGCAGCTGTAGAAATTAACAATCAATATTATTTATTAGATGCAACTTCTAAAAATTCAATTCCAAATAAATTACCTATTAGAGCATTAAACTGGACAGGTAGAATAATTAAAACGGGTGGTTCTTCAGAAGTAATTAATTTAACCAATTCATCACCATCTAATGACCAATTAACGTTAATGTGTACTTTAAGCGAAGACGGTTCTGTTAATGGAAAAATAAGAGAAATTTATTCAGATTATAATGCAATGCTTTATAGAGATAATAACGCAGGACTTACAGATGAATCTCGTTTAGAAAAAATAGGAAAAAGATATAATGGAGTTCAAATAACAGATTTAGATGTTAAGAATTTACAAGATATTTATAAGCCAATTACCGAATCTTTTTCTTTTTCAAGCTCAAGTTTAGTTGATAAATTAGACGATAGAATGTACTTTAACCCAATGCTTTTCTTTCAAGTTGAAGAAAATCCATTCAAATTAGAAGAAAGAACTTATCCTGTAGAATTTGATTATCCATTTAATGAAACATATAATATAATTATTAAAATACCAGAAGGATACGAAGTAGAATCAATGCCAGAACCTATTAATTTATTAATGGAAAACAATTATGGAGGCTTTAAATATAATATTTCTCAAAATTTAGACAATATTCAACTAATTGCGAGTCTTAATATCAATGCCACATTAATACCTTCTCAAAATTATAATGCTATAAAATTATTTTATAAAGAAATGATTAAAAAGCACTCAGAGAAAATTGTTTTAAAAAAGAAATAACATGAATATAAAAAATGCACAATTAGAAGTTGATAATTGGATAAAAGAGCACGGAGTTCGTTATTTTAATGAGTTAACTAATATGGCACAACTTACTGAAGAAGTTGGTGAAGTCGCCCGAATTATTGCGCGCCGTTATGGCGAACAATCAGAAAAAGAAAGTGATAAAAACAAAGATTTAGGCGAAGAACTTGCCGATGTTGTTTTTGTAGTAATGTGTTTGGCAAATCAAACCGGAATTGACTTACAAGCAGCTTTCGATAAAAAAATGGATGTAAAAACAAATCGCGATCACGACCGTCATCATAATAACGAAAAATTAAAATAAATTGAATTGGATTTTATTAATAATAGCTGGTCTTTTTGAAGTAGGTTTTGCAACTTGCTTAGGCAAAGCAAAAGAAACTTCAGGAAACATATCTTATTATTGGTATGCTGGTTTTTTAATTTGCCTAACCATAAGCATGGTTTTATTAGTAAGAGTAACCAAGGAATTACCAATCGGAACAGCTTATGCCGTTTGGACAGGAATTGGAGCTGTAGGAAGTGTTTTAGTTGGAATATTTATTTTTAAAGAACCAGCAACTTTTTGGCGTGTATTTTTTTTAACCACATTAATTCTATCTTTAGTAGGATTAAAATTCGTTTCTAATTAAATGAATTTAGTACTTCAACATTCAAATATAGATAAGTCGAAATCATCAATAAAAATTACAGGTTCAAAGTCTGAAACCAATAGATTGTTATTGTTACAAGCTTTATATCCAAATATTGAATTAAAGAATATTTCTCAATCAGATGATTCAAACGTGATGGAAGAAGCATTGCGAAATTCACAACTCACAGCTCACAATTCACAATTAATTGACGTTCATCATGCAGGAACAGCTATGCGTTTTCTAACCGCTTTTTTTGCCATTCAAGAAAATAGAGAAATCGTTTTAACAGGCTCTTCAAGAATGAAAGAACGTCCAATAAAAATATTAGTTGAAGCTTTAAAACAACTTGGAGCCGAAATTACTTATGATGAAAATGAAGGTTTTCCGCCTATAAGAATTAAAGGTCAAAAAATCACAAATAATAAAGTGACTTTAAAAGCAGATGTTAGTAGTCAATACATTTCTGCATTATTGTTAATTGCTCCAAAATTGGAAAACGGTTTAGAATTAACTTTGGAAGGAGAAATCACATCCATTCCCTACATAAAAATGACATTAGCATTGCTAAACGAAATTGGTGTTGAAACCAGTTTTAAAAATAATGTCATCAAAGTAAATCCACAATTCACAATTCACAATTCACAATTCACCATTGAATCAGATTGGTCTTCAGCTTCTTATTTCTATTCCATAGTTGCATTATCCGAAATTGGAACACAAATCACATTATCAAGCTACAAACAAAATAGCATACAAGGAGATTCAGCTTTAGCAGAAATATACAAAGACTTTGGAGTAGAAACGGTTTTCAATAGCAATAAATCAATTACAATTTCAAAAAACAATAATTGTCAATTACCAATTATCAATTGTCAATTAAACAACTCACCAGATATTGCTCAAACCATTGCAGTAACCTGTTTCGGATTAGGAATTGCATGTCATCTAACAGGATTACATACTTTAAAAATCAAAGAAACCGACAGATTAGAAGCGCTAAAAACTGAATTATCAAAATTAGGAGCAATTATTTCTGTTACTAACGATACTCTAACAATCGAACAATCGAACAATCTAATAATCGAATCAAGTATAGATACATATCAAGACCACAGAATGGCAATGGCATTTGCACCATTAGCTTTAAAAACTGCATTAGTTATTAATGAAGCTGAGGTGGTTTCAAAATCATTTCCAACTTTTTGGGAAGATTTAAAATCTATTGGTTTTAAAATGGAATAATTTTATCGTTTAATGAGTTGAATTTTGTCTAAAATCAAAGTAATTTTATCTGACGAAATTGGAATTTGTTTTTTGTTTTCAAGTTCTAAAAAACCACCGTCAGATTTATTGTATGCAACTACAAAATTAAAATTTACAATATAAGATTTGTGTACTCTAAGAAATGGAGAATTATTACATAAAGTGTCTTCAAAATTCTTAAGGTTTCGGCTTACCATATGTTTTATGTCATTAACACAAAATACTTCTGAGTAAGCACCTTCTCCTTTAATATAGGAAATTTTAGAAGTATCGATAAAAATTAAACTATTTCCAGATGGAACAGCAATTTTGGTTGAACAAGTATTAGAAATGTTTTCTTTTAATAATTTAAAATTTAATTTTTTTTGTTTCTGTATTTCTAATCGATTTATAGCTTCAGTAAGTTGTTCTGGATTAATTGGTTTTAATAAATAGTCAATTGCCGAAAGTTTGAATGCTTGTATTGCATATTCGTTGTAAGCTGTAGTAAATATGATCGAAAAATTAATGTCACTTTCATCAAAAAAATCCAATAATTCTAAGCCGCTATGACCAGGCATTTCAATATCTAATAAAATTAAATCGGGATTATGTTTGCGAATTGCTTTTACACCTTCGGGTAAATTTTCACATTGAGCAATAATTTCAATTTGTGGGCAATATTCTGCTAAAAGTAATTGTAGAGTTACTCTTGCACGTTTTTCATCATCAATTATAATTGCTTTCATTTAATAAGATATTGGAATTTTAAATGTTACCGTTGTACCAATAGATTGTTTTAAAAAGTTAGTTTTATCGGTTATAACTATTGAAATGTTATTATGATTGTATTGGTTTAACAAGTCAATTCTGTTTTGCATAGCTTCTGTAGCAAACGAATTATGGTTTTTGTTTTTTATAGTATTTAATTCGCCACTTTTTTGTCGGCCAATTCCGTTGTCGTCAATTGTAATTTTTAAAATATCATTGTTTTTTTCAAAACTAATTTTTAACTCTTTATTATCTTTTTTATGCAATAAACCATGTTTAATGGCATTTTCAACATAAGGCTGTAGCATCATTGATGGAATTTTTATGTGCTCATTGTCTAAATCACTATTTGTATTAATTTCATACTTAAAATCATCTTCAAAACGTGCTTTTTCTATATCTAAATAGAGTTTTAAGGTTTTTATTTCTTCGTTAACTGAAATATAATCTTTTTCGGTTAGCTCTAAAATGGTTCTTGTAAGATTAGAAAATTTAGAAAGATATTCTATTGCTTGTTTTTTTTCGTTTGATAAAATATAAGATTGCAATGTATTTAGTGCATTGTAGAAAAAATGCGGGTTCATTTGCGATTTTATTGCTTTTAATTTTGACTGATTTAGATTTTTTTCAAGATTTACTTTTTCAATTAGTAATTCGTTTTTACGTTTTAATTTGCGAATTTGCCATTTGTAAAAGCTGTAAATTAAGACTAAAAAAAGTATGCCAATTCCAATTAAAAAGAAGGTGTTTAACCAAAATGGTTTTTTGATTTTAAAATGTATAGTCTTTATTTCGGTGCTATTTTTTGTATCAATTTTTAATTTTATTTCATAGTCATCAGGCGACAAAGAAGACAAAATTAAATTTCTATTTTCAGCATCTAAAGTATTCCATTTTGAATTGTTAATGCTGTATAATACTTTAAATTTTTCATTCGGAATAAACGATAAAACAGTGAAATTAATTTTTATATTATTTTCGGTATAATTAAGTTCAGTATTATTTGGGGAAATTATTTTTTCATCATTAATTAGTATTTTATTAATGAATAGTTTTGGAATGGAAATTATTTTTTCTTCTTCTCTTTTTTTAATAATTATTCCTTTTGAAGAGGCAAAGTAATAGTTGTTGTTTAAGAATTTTACATCTGAAATGGTTGTTTCTTTATTTAATGTTATGATTTTTTTATACGTGTTGTTATTGAGATTGATTTCGTAGATAGCGTCAGGTGTATAGGCAAATAATAAATTATTTTCGATTGAAATTTTCTCAATAGTAACAGCAGTGAAATTAGCAGGACATACAAAAGGTTTAATTTGATTTTTTATAGAAATTGTATATAATTTTTCATTACTAGTTAAACCATAAGTAATTCCATTATAGTATTCAATTTTTGTAAAAAAAAATAGTTTTATTATTGTATTTTATTTCTTTTTTTTCATTTTTTGAAAAAGCGATTAAACCGTTGTTTGTTGCAAAATAAATAGTTTCGTTTTTTGGATTATAAGTTGTTGGTTTCCATTAACATTATAAACTAAATTTATTTTTGATGAAGAGTTAGTATTCAAAGCGGCATACTTTTTAAAAACAGAATCCCAATTACTTTTCAAATTTAAATTATTAGTAAAAATTCCTGAAGCATTACTAGCTGCAAATGAAAAATATTTATCGTCAATTTTTGCTATCGATTTTACGGCTCCAAGTAAAAATTCTTCTACTTTATTATGAGAAATTATTTTAAATTTTGAAGATGTTAAAAAAGTAGTATTTGATTTTTTATCATGAAATAATTGGTTGACGCCATGATTTAGATTACCCTGGTATATTGTTTGGTATGTATTATTTTGAGGATTTAATTTAATTACAATATCGTTTTCTAAACCTGCTAATAAACCATAATTTGAGTGAGTTAAAATATTGGGTTTAGAGTTGGTTTCAATTATTTTAGTGTCAAAATTTTCAATAAAGAGTACACCTTCATTAATTGTTGAGATCCAATGGTTTTGTAGGCTATCTATATAAATAAATGAAATATTTTTATCAGAAAAGTATTTTGTCTCCTTTAGTGTTTTTGTGTTAAAGTGTATTATTCCTTTAGTAGTGCAAAGCCAAAGATTATTGTCATTTGTTGATGCTAAATTTTGAATAAATTCTGTAGGAAAATTAAATTTTCCTTCTTTAAATTTTCCATTTTCAAAAAAACAATAATCATTGGTGTATTTTGATATAATAACAATTCCATTGGTTGTTTTTTGGACAATTGGAGCGTTAAATTCTTTAATAAAGTTGTTAGGATAAGAGTATGATTTTATATTTCCAGTTGCATCAATTTCATTTAACTTTTCGTCAAATATGTAAAGCGTATTATGAGTATAAAATGCAAATTGTAAATGATTTAATTTTAGATTTATTTTCTTTGAAGGTTTAAGCGTTTTTAAATCATAGAATTGAATACCGTTTTCTTCTAACACCTGTATATGGTCATCATTAATTCCGTATCTAAAATAACCTATTGGTTTATTTTGTTTTAATGCTTTTAGCTCATTATTTTCAATATAGTTTAAAAACCCATCAAAATTTTCATACCAAATGCGTCCGTATTTATCTTCTTGAATACAAGAACCCGATTTAGAAGTTTGAAAATCGGCAGTAAATAATGTAAATTCATTTCCATCATATCGGCACAATCCTTTTCCAGTAGCAAACCACATAAAACCTTTGCTATCCTGAAAAATATCATACACACTGTTAGAAGGCAATCCAGAAGTTTTGTCAATAGTAATGTGATACGGATTTTGACTAATGCCTAAATTCGTAAGTAAAAGAAATAGTAAAAATAATATAATTCGCAATTGGTTTTGATTTTAAACAAATGTATAAAATACACTTTATAATATTACAAATGAGTATACGAAACCTAGTTATGGATTAACGAAATTATATTTGGTAAACTGAAAATAGTGTTTGGTAAACTCATTAAATTACACAGGCACGTGATAAAATACATTTGTCCTAAATTTAAAAGAAATAATTATGAAAAAAGTAGTACTTTTTATTTAATTTGCAGTGTGTGCGTTTATTCACAAGAAACAGGATTAATTGCAAATTTTACTTTTAACAATACCGCAACAAGTTATATTAATGGAGAAACTTTTATTGGAGCGAGTTCTTATGTTGCAGACAGAAACGCAAATAGTAACAGCGCATTGTCTAGAAGTACAGGTATTGCTTTTACAGGAATTAATAACATTCCTATTGGTGGTGTAGCAAGATCAATTTCTATATGGTTGCTTGTTAATGTGTCAGTTGGAGAAATAGTGCCTTTAGAGTATGGAGATGGATCAACTAATTCTAGGTTCTTAATTTCTTATAGTAATTTTCCGACTAATAATTTTGCTTTTGGAGCACCACCTTTTTATCAAACAACAAACTATACTATCACAAACGGGGTTTGGTATCATTATGTAGTTACAACAAATATATCTGGAACAGTGAAACAATATGTCAATGGGGTGCTAATAGGCACTTACGCAGGTACAATTAATACATCAAGTACTAATACTTGTTTTATGCAAGGAGGTTATAATGGGGCTGTGGATGATTTGAAAATTTATAATAGAGAAATTTCAGCTACTGAAGTGGTAAGCTTATTTAATAACAATACAACACTATCATCCCAAAACTTCAACCAAAACAACCTAGAAGTTGCCTTATACCCAAACCCAGTAAACGATGTTTTAAATATTGAAACAGCATTAGAATTACAATCAGTAGAAATTTATAACATTCAAGGGCAAAAAGTACTTTCATATAATCAAAAACAAATTAATGTTTCCAATTTAGCTGCAGGAATGTACATGGTTCGTATTCAAGATTCAGACAATAACATTGCAACTAAGAAAATAGTAATTAAATAGTAAATTATGAAACATTTAAAATCAAAATTAGAAGAATATAGGTTAGAATTGTTGTTGTTAGTTTTATATTCTTTTCTTTTTATAATAATTTTTAATTTGTTTTTATAATGATTAAGAGTGCTCTTACGGAGTGCTCTTTCTTTTTTTATGTTTTTAGTAAACTGAAAATAGGGTTTGGTAAACTCACTATTATAAAGATGATTTTACCAAAGTATTTTTGAACCAAACTTTAAAACTAAATATTATGAAAACAAAATTACTTTTACTTTTTGCATTATTAAATAGTGCATTATCATTCTCTCAAATTGGTTTTTTCAACATTACAACAAGTTCGATAACCAACGCAACTGCTACAATCAGTGTTAATGTAAATACTTATAACTGTACAAATTCTACTTTTTATCTGCAATATTCCACATCTTCTACTTTTGCATCAAATGTAACAACAATAACAAATTCTAACACTCAAACTCAAACGTACACATTCAATATAGCATCGTTAAATGCTAGTACAACTTATTATTATAGATTTTATAGTGGTTATTTACAAGCTTGTAATTCTACAACTATTACTTCTGGAACTACTAGTTTTACAACTGCTGCTCCACCAGTAGTAACACTTGCAACAATTTCAAATGTTTCAAGTGTAGTGTCACCCACTTCAGCAATAATTACCTATTCTTTGAACGCAAATAATGGTTCAACAATATCTGATATTTTATACGGACTAACTTCAACTTTAGGGACAGTCATTGTTGGATTCCCTTCAAGCGGTAATACTACAATCACTGGTAACGTTTCAATTACCGGATTAACGCCTAACACTTTATATTACTATAAGATAGTAGGAAATAATGCAGCAGGAAATTCATATAGTGCTACTTATACTTTTACAACAAGTCCGTCATTACCAGCAATTGCTGAATTCAATTTTAATAATACGTTATATGATGTTAATGGAAACACGACTTTTTCAAATCCAAATTCAAATATGTTTGTTGAAGATAGAAATGGTAATGCAAATTCTGCTATAAATATGGTAAATGGTTCTATGGGAGTTTCAATAACTGGTTTGCCAATTTCAAATAGCACTAGATCAGTGTCTTTTTGGATAAAACCAATAACTATTTCAACAATTGACAATAATGTATTTATGTATGGATCACAAGTAACCAATGGTGCATATGGTTTCTCATTTAAACCAACAACTATCAATAATTATGGCTGGGCAAACGATTTAACCGGATCAGTAATTATTCCAAACAACACTTGGAAACATGTGGTGTGTACATACAATGCAGTTGGTTTTATAAGAATTTATATTGATGGTGTTTCAGTTTTAACTGGTTCTAGACCAACATGGAATACAAGTAGTGGTTCTCTTTTTAATCTCATTGGTTTTGACGGCTATGTTGATGACTTAAAAATCTATAATTATGCAATAACACCAGCCGATGTAGCCAGCTTATACACAAACAACACTTTAGCTTCTCAAAACTTCATACAAAACAACCTAGAAGTATCCATTTACCCAAACCCAGTTAACGATATTTTAAACATTGAAACAGCAATAGAATTACAATCAGTAGAAATTTACAACATTCAAGGGCAAAAAGTACTATCGTCTAATCAAAAAGAAATTAATGTTTCTGATTTAGCTTCTGGAATGTACATGGTTCGTATTCAAGATACAGATAATAATATTGCAACTAAAAAAATAGTAATAAAATAATGAAAAAAGTAATCATCATTGCTGTTTTGTCTTTAGGGTTATTATCCATGAACATCATATCAATAAAGCAAACTAACGAAATTTTTAAAGAAGATGCAGTTTCTGAAAAATTTGACATCAAAATCAAAAATGATACGGATAATGAAGTAAAAGTGATCAACGCTGGAAGTGGTGGTAGTTATTCGTTAACTAAAGGGGCGACCACAACTATAAAAATGGAAGAAGGCGATAAGTTGCATTATTACGAAAAAGGAAAAAAAGGAGCATTAATCTTAACCGCTTCTAAAGATATGCACAATAAAGTAAAACTATTGAGTAAGTTATAAGAAGTAGTTTTTTTAGTTTTTGCATAGGCGTTGTTCAGTAAACAGTAGGATTTTTAAAATAAACCGCTTTTTACTTGACAACGCCTATTTCATAATCGTATATTTGCAGGCGTTTTATTTATATGAGTAACTGGCTCATAACTTATAACTTATAACTTATAACTTTCTTACATGAAATTATCTCATTTCCAATTTAATTTGCCAGAAGAATTATTGGCAGAATTTCCAGCAGAAAATCGTGACGAATCAAGATTAATGGTGGTACACAGAAAAACAGGTTTAATTGAGCACAAAATGTTTAAAGACTTGATAGATTATTTTGATGACGGTGATGTTATGGTTTTAAATAATACAAAGGTTTTTCCAGCAAGATTATACGGTAATAAAGAAAAAACAGGTGCTAGAATCGAAGTTTTCTTATTAAGAGAATTAAATGCGGAGCAACGTTTATGGGATGTTTTAGTAGATCCTGCACGTAAAATTAGAATTGGAAATAAATTATATTTTGGAGATGATGAAACTTTAGTTGCTGAGGTTATCGATAACACAACATCAAGAGGTAGAACTTTGCGTTTTTTATATGATGGTTCTTACGAAGAGTTTAGAGCTAAATTATTAGAACTTGGTGAAACACCAATACCAAAACATATTGAAAGAGAGGTTACTCCTGAAGATGCAGAACGTTATCAAACAATTTATGCTAAAAATGAAGGTGCAGTTGCAGCTCCAACAGCAGGTTTACACTTTTCAAAGCACTTATTGAAAAGATTAGAAATTAAAGGAATCAATTTTGCAGAAGTAACTTTACATGTTGGCCTTGGTACATTTAACCCAGTTGAGGTTGAAGACTTATCAAAACATAAAATGGATTCTGAAGAAATGGATATTTCTCAAGAAACTTGTGATATTATAAATGGAGCTAGAGCCAAAAAACATAAAGTATGTTGCGTAGGAACTACATCCATGCGTGCGCTTGAAAGCTCAGTTTCTTCTCAAAGAACTTTAAACCCATACACAGGTTGGACAAATAAATTTATTTTCCCGCCTTATGATTTTAGTTTAGCAGATGCTATGGTAACAAATTTTCATATGCCTAAGTCTACTTTGTTAATGCAGGTTTCTGCTTTTTGTGGTCATGATTTAATGAAAAAAGCTTACGCTGAAGCAATTGAGCAAAAATATAAATTCTACACTTATGGTGATGCAATGTTAATCTTATAACATAAAGTAAACTGTATATTAAAAATCGCATCTATTTGATGCGATTTTTTTATTTATAACTATTCTTTTTTACCTTTCTTAATTTATACTTATTTTTACCCTTTAAATAAACAACCTCTCAAATGAAATTTGAAAATAATTTAGAATTTGCAAAACAACTTGATGCTCATGATGAGTTAAATAAATACAGAAACGAATTTATTTTCCCACAAATAAATAATAAAGATGTAATCTATTTTACAGGAAACTCACTTGGCTTACAACCTAAAACCGCAAAAAAATATGTAGATGAGGTAATGAATGACTGGGCCAACTTAGCAGTTGAAGGACATTTTTATGCAGATAAACCTTGGTGGGATTATCACGAAAGATTTTGCCAACCGTTGAGTGAAATTGTTGGAGCAAAACCTACTGAAGTTGGTGTAATGAATACTTTAACGGTAAACTTACATTTACTAATGGTTTCGTTTTACAACCCAACTCCAAATAAATTTAAAATTATTTGCGAAGAAAAAGCTTTTCCTTCAGATCAATACATGTTTCAAAGTCAGGTTAAAAGTAGAGGTTTTGAACCAAAAGATGCAATAGTTGAAATAAAGCGAAGAGAAGGGGAACATAATATTCGTATTGAAGATATTTTAAGTAAAATAGAAGAGATTGGAGATGAACTAGCTCTTGTTTTAATTGGTGGAGTAAATTACTACACAGGTCAAGTTTTTGATATGAAAACGATTACCGAAGCAGGTCATAAAGTAGGAGCATATGTAGGTTGGGATTTAGCGCACGCTGCAGGAAATATCGAATTAGAACTAAACAAATGGGGGGTAGATTTTGCCGCTTGGTGTAGTTATAAATATATGAACTCTGGACCAGGAAATGTTTCTGGGTATTTTGTTCATGAAAAGCACCATGAAGATAAAGATTTAAATAGATTTGCCGGTTGGTACGGTCATAATAAGGAAAGAAGATTTTTAATGGAGCCAAATTTTGACGCAGTTCACGGTGCGAATGGTTGGCAAGTAAGTAATTTGCCCATTTTATCAATGGCACCTTATTTAGCATCTGTAGATATGTTTGCTGAAATTGGAATGAAAAAAATAGTTAAAAAAAGAAATTTGATTACTTCTTATTTAGAATTCATTCTACATGAAATTGACGCAGAACTAGAAGAAGCAGAATTTGAAATTTTAACTCCAGCAAATCAAGAAGAAAGAGGTTGTCAATTATCTGTTTATTTACACGGACAAGGAAAAGAATTGTTTCATTATTTAATGAAAAACGGAGTGGTAACCGATTGGCGAGAGCCAAATGTAATTCGTTTAGCTCCAGTTCCTTTATATACTTCTTTTGAAGATATGTATAATTTTGGCCAAATTTTAAAAAAAGGTATTTTATCAAAATAATATATTAATAGCATGACAAAGCAACAAATTATAGATACATTCGATCCTAGTAAACCAGGATTAGCAGATGCAACTGTTTTTGGATTACCATTTTCTGCAGAACAAAGCGAAATTATAGTAATTCCTGTTCCATGGGAAGTTACGGTGAGTTATGGAGCTGGCGCTTCAGAAGGTCCAGATGCAATTTTAGAGGCTTCTTTTCAAGTAGATTTAAACCATCAAGAATTTCCTGAATTATGGAAATTAGGAATTTTTATGGATGATGCTCCATCACATTGGGCAACTAATTCTGAAAAATATAAAAGCTTAGCACAGCCTATTATTGAAGCACAAGAAAATGGAGAAGATATTTCAACTTTTCCAGCATTACAAAACGATTTAGATAAAATCAATAAAATTTGTAGAGAATTGCATACTGAAGTAAAAGAAAGAACTCAGTATTGGATGAATAAAGGCAAAAAAGTAGTTTTATTAGGTGGAGATCATTCAACACCACTTGGATATTATGAAGCTTTAGCATCTCAACATGAATCTTTTGGAATTTTACATTTAGATGCACATATGGATTTAAGAATTGCCTATGAGCAATTTACTTATTCGCATGCTTCAATTATGTATAATGCTTTGAAACTTCCTCAAATTTCAAAAATTGTACAAGTAGGAATTAGAGATTTCTGTGAGGAGGAAGTTGGAGTTGTGAAAAGCGAAAACGGAAGAGTTTTAGTTCATACAGATACTGATTTAAAAAAGCAATTGTTTGAAGGGAATACTTGGCAACATTTATGCGACAATATTATTAATTCCTTACCTAAAAAAGTTTGTGTTTCTTTTGACATTGACGGAATGGATGCTTTATATTGCCCAAATACAGGAACACCAGTTCCTGGTGGATTTACGTATGAAATGGCAACTTATTTATTCAGTAGGTTGGCAGAAACAAATAAAGAAATTATTGGGTTTGATTTAGTTGAAGTTGCTCCGGGTGAAAACGGAGATTGGGATGGAAATGTTGGAGCTCGTATGTTATTTCATATGTGTGGAATGCTTGCGAAATCTCAAAAAATGAATGTAGGAGAAAAAATTAATTTTTTAAAGTAGGTATTTATTTGTAAATTAGACTAATACTGATGATTTCCCCAAATCTATTAACCAAACCACAAGTAATGAGTCATTTTATAACAGAACAATGGAAAGAATATGAACTTGAAGTTCCAGGAAAAGTAAGATATGCTGTTTCTAATTTAGGTCGTTTAAAGAGTTTTACTTCTAATATTAAAGAAGGTCGATTATTAAAACCTGCAAATAATGATGGATTTCCTTACTTTAGATACGTTAGGCAAACCAATAATAAAAAGACAGTTTATGCGCATGCAATTCATAAAATGATAGGTGAATTGTTTATGGCTAAAGAATCTGAAGAGCAAACGCATGTAATTCATTTAGATTATGATAAAACAAATAATGTTATAACTAATTTAAAATGGGTTACTTACCAAGAAATGAGAGAGCACGGTTATAAAAGTCCGCATGTTGCAGCAGGAAGAAAAAGAGCTTTTGAAAAATTTGGACCAAAAAACACTAAATTAAGAGAAATTGATGTTATTCGTTTGAAGAGGAAACTACTCGATCCAAATAGAAAAACTCGTTTGCGCTTAATTGCTAAAGAATTTGGAATTACAGAAATGCAATTGCATAGAATTAAAACAGGAGAAAACTGGGGACATATTAAAGTTTAATAGAAAAGAGTTGTAGGTTTTACAACTCTTTTTTATTAATAGGAATCTAAGTTTTCCATGATATATTGTGCTTTCTCTTTTATACGTATTAATTCATCTGGTTTTATTTTATTGAGTAGTGCCATCATCATATTCATACGTTGATTATTTTTAAAATGTTCTCGTTTATCATCTAAAAAATTCCAATACAAACTGTTAAAAGGGCAAGCGTTTTCGCCAAATTTGTTTTTTACTTTATAATGGCAGCTAGAACAATAATTACTCATTTTATTAATGTAACTTCCAGAAGATACATATGGTTTTGTAGCAATAATTCCACCATCTGCATATTGACTCATGCCACGCGTATTTGGCATTTCTACCCATTCAATAGCGTCAATATAAACTCCTAAATACCATGCATCAACTTCATCAGGATGTATTTGAGTTAATAAAGAAAAGTTTCCAATAATCATCAAACGTTGAATATGATGCGTATAGGCTTCGGTTAAACTTTGCGAAATTGCATGTTGCATGCATTTCATTTTTGTTTCTCCTGTCCAGAAAAAGTCAGGTAATTTATTTTGGTTATCCAACGCATTCATTTTGGCGTAATTTGGCATTTCTTTCCAATAAATACCTCGTATATATTCTCTCCAACCTAAAATTTGCCTAACAAAACCTTCGACTTGAGAAATTTCAATCGTATCTTGATTATTGTTAAAATAGGTAATTACAGTATCAATAACTTCTTTTGGACTTATCATTTTTGAATTCATTGCAAATGACAAACGAGAATGGAATAAATACGCATGTTCGCTATACAGAGCATCTTGATATTCTCCAAAATATGCCAATAAATTAGTGCAGAAATAATCTAAAAGTTCAATACTTTCTTTACGAGTTGTTGGCCAAGGAAAATTTTCAGCATCAATTTCTCCGAATGTTTTCACATCTGCCATTTGAATATCATTTACTATACTTAAAACATCTTTACTAAAAGAAAGAGGTTTTGGTATTGCTATTTCTCCTTTATATTTATTTCTATTGCTATGATCATAATTCCATTTACCGCCAATTGGTTGTTCATTGATTACTAAAATGTGATGTCTTTTACGCATCATTCGATAAAAATTTTCCATCAACAGTATTTTTTTACCATGAAAGAAATTAGTTAAATCATTTCGAGAAGTATAAAAATGTTCGGTGTCATAAACTTTACTTTCTATTTTCAAGTTTTTACAAATACTTTTCAGTTGTTCGTCTAAACGGTATTCGTCAGGTAATTGGTATTCAAATTTTTCAATTTTTTTATCAGAAATAACTCTTGTAATAATTTTTTCTAAATCATGTTGGTTCTCATTATCCGAAATTTTAAAATAGATTACTTGGTGTCCTACTTTATTTAAAGCTTCAGCAAAATTACGCATCGACAAGAAAAAAGCCACCACTTTTTGAATATGATGTTTTACATAATCAGTTTCCTGGCGCATTTCGGCCATTAAGTAGATTGTGTTTTTATTTTTTTGTTTGAACCAAGAATGCTTAGCATTTAGTTGGTCTCCTAATATAAGTCGTAGCTTTCTCATCGTTTATTTTTCAACCAAATTTTTTGATATTCTCCCTTTCCATCGTATAGTTCTGCTTGTCTTTTAATATTGAATTTTCGATTTCTTGGGTCATTTCCCACACCAGAATTGTACATCCAGTTACCATAATTTGAATGTACATCATAATCAATAAGTAAGCTCTCAAAATAGCTGGCAGCAATCCTCCAATCTTGCTCCCATTCTTTGGCCCAAAAGCTTGCTACATTTTGTCGTCCACGATTGCTCATAAAACCAGTTTCAGCTAGTTCTCTCATGTTTGCATTTACAAAAGGTTCTTTGGTGTTGCCAGAAACCCAATCATTAAATGCCTTTTGACTAAATTTCCAATCGTATTTATTATTCAAAATTCCATCTAGTTGGAAAATTTTGTTTCCGTGTTTTAAGGAAATATATTTAAAATAATCTCTCCAAATTAATTCAAAAATTAACCAATAGGTATCTTCATTTTTACAAATTTCTCTTTCATAATTTTGAACTTCCCAATAAATTGTTCGTGCTGAAATACTTCCGTTTGCCAACCAAGCAGAAAGCTTAGAACTGTAACTATCACCAATTAATCCGTTTCTTGTTTTTTTGTATTCGGATAAATTTTCGGTTTCAAAAAAATAATTTTCTATTCTTTTTAAAGCATTTGTTTCGCCGCCAGGAAAAGGAAAAGCAGTATTTTTATGTAATTTGAAACTTTCTAATCCTAAATCTTCTAGACTCGGAATAATATTAGAAGTTTCAAAGAAATTTTCTTTTGGCATTGTAGTTATGGAAACACAAGGGCGAATTTTACTTTCTTTTTCACATTTTTTTCGAAATTCGGTGAAAACTTCTGGAATTTTATCAAAATTAGCATAAGGAATATCGCTAGGATGAAACAAGAATTGATCGTAGGTTTCTGTCCATTTAATTGTAGAAAGATTTATTTTATTTTTAACATTCGTATTAATTAACACTTCATCAGGTGTCCATTCTTTTTGTAAAAAGATTGATGTTATTGCATGTTGTTCAATTAATTTTGGCATAACATTTTCAGGAATGTCATGAAAAATATATAATGGAATATTTAATTCTGTCAGATTATTTTTTAAATCCCGTAAGGTTTCCAATAAAAATTTAGCTCTAAATTTTTCTGTTTTTTTAAATCCGTGTTTGTTCGTTTCAAACTGTCTTGGATCTAAACAATAAACGCCAATTACGTTGTTTTTGTTTTTAGACGCTTCAAAAAGAGAATTATTATCCTGAACACGTAAATCATTTCTAAACCAAACTAGATTGTTCATTTTAATTGGAATCTGGAATTTTATCATTGGAATTTCTATTTAATCTACATTTATCACTACAGTATTTTATTTCGTCCCAATTTTTTTTCCATTTTTTTCTCCAAGTAAAAGGTAAGCCACAAGTTTTACATATTTTTTCAGGAAGATTTAGTTTTTTATGAGCCATTTTTTAACATTGATTTTACCGTTGAATTTGGTCTTGCATATTCAAAACGGTCGATTAATTTTGGAAGACAATATCCATCTAATCCATTAATTGTAACTATCTCTCCTTTTTCAAGCTGAAGCCACTTGTCGTTTTGTAAAAGATTTTCTTCGACTATTATTTCTTCAATTGATGCAATGATATGAATACAACCGTTTTCTTCAATTGAATATTCATTTACATATTTACAAAGTATTCGAACAGGACTTTCCTTAACAAAGGGTTGTTTTGTGTCATTTAAATATTCAGACTCAATTTCTGTAGCTTCAAATTCAGATACTTCTTCTATATAGTTAGCCGAAGTTTGATGCGCCCTTTGTATTAGATTTTTTGTTATATGATTAACTGTGAAATATTCTGTCTCCTTTATGTTTTTATAAGTATTTCTTGCAACTGTTGCAGGTCTCATTATAAAACCTATTAATGCAGGATTACTTCCTAAGTGGGTTACACTACTAAAAACTGCTAAATTTTCAATTCCATCTTTTGAAACACTTCCTATTAAGTTAGCAGACTTATATCCTGTAGCTGAGTTTACAAGATTTAAACGATCAATCTTACTCATTTTATCAATTTCAGTTCTATTGATTTTTATCATAGCTTTATTTGTTTAACAAAAATATAAAAATATTAAACAAAATTATTTCTTTTTCGTAAAAAAGATGATTTTGGGACAGGTCTCATTTAATTATTACTTATTTTTGTAGTAAGAAATTTTTTAAAATGCAAACACCTAAAAAAATTGCTGTAGTTGGAGCTGGATTAGTAGGTTCTTTATTAGCAATATACTTAAAAAAAGCAGGCCACATTGTTCATGTTTACGATAGAAGTCCAGATATTAGAAAGATTAAATTCTCTGGTCGTTCAATTAATTTGGCGATGTCTAATAGAGGATGGAAAGCACTTGAAAAGATTGGTATTGCAGATGAAATAAAAAAAATAGGATTGCCAATGGAAAAAAGGGCAATTCACATGATGGATCAATCGCTTAATTATCAAAAATATGGCAAAGAAGGTGAAGCTATTTATTCTCTTTCTCGCGGCGTATTGAATAGAAAGATGATTGATTTAGCAGAAGAAGTTGGTGTTGAGTTTTTCTTTGAGCATAAAGTTTGGGATGTTTCGCTTGGAGAAGCTATTTTACACATAGGGGAAGAGGAAAGAGGAGAATGGAAAGCTTATAAATATGATAAAGTTTTTGGTTCAGATGGAGCTTTTTCAAGAGTGAGACATAGAATGCAACGTCAAAGCATGTTTAATTATTCTCAAGAATTTTTAGAAGTTGGATATAAAGAATTAAATATTCCTGCCAATGAAAACGGTTCACATAAATTAGATAACAGTTCACTACATATTTGGCCACGTGGAAACTTTATGCTAATTGCTTTGCCAAATTTAGACGGTAGTTTTACATGTACTTTATTTATGCCTTTTAAAGGAGAAAACTCCTTCGAAGAATTGGATACAAAAGAAAAATTAGTAAACTTCTTTGCCAAATATTTTCCATCTACTGAAAATGTTATTCCTAATTTAGTTGAGGATTTCTTTAAAAACCCAAAAAGTTATCTGGTAACAATGAAATGTTTTCCATGGACATTTAATGATAAAGTTGCTTTAATTGGCGATGCTTGTCATGCAATTGTTCCTTTTTACGGTCATGGGATGAATGCAGGATTTGAAGACATTACTGTTTTAAGCGAATTGATGGAGCAATACGGAGACGATTGGCAAACTATTTTTACTGAATATGAAAGTTCGCGTAAGCCTAATGCAGATGCAATTGCTGAGTTGTCGTATCGTAATTTTATGGAAATGAGTTCTAAAACAGCCGATGATAAATTTCATTTGCAAAAGCAAATTGAAAAATGGTTTTCAGAAAAATATCCAGATAAATGGACACCTTTGTATAGTAGGGTTACATTCAGTCACCAACCTTATGCAGAAGCATTGGCTGAAGGTGATAGACAAAACGAAATCATGAAAGAAATTCTTGAAATTGATAATATTGAACAAATTTGGGAAACAGAACCAGTTGAACAACGTATTCTTCAATTACTTAGAGAATAGAAAACTGGTTTTTTGCCACTTTTTTATTCTCTATGTACTTTATTAAAATCAAATGCAGGTTTGCAAATGGCAATATATTCACAAGGTTCATCAAAAGGATTTGAATATTGAACTCTAGTATTTGCTTCAATTTTTATAGATTGGCCAGCTTCTAAAACAATAATTGTGTCTTCAATAATAAATTGCTTTTTACCAGAAATAATATACGTATATTCTTCAAATTCTGGAGTTTGAAAAGGTTCACTCCATTTTGGTGGGGCAATCATGTGAGCAATAGAAATGTTTTTATTTTCAGTAGATGCTAATCCATGATGCTCTTCAATTAACTTTCCATCGGTCGTAGGAACCACAAAAGGATTTTTCTGTATTAAGTATTTTTTCATGATTTTTCAAATTAGTATTTATTTCAAAAATAGCATAAATCCACTAATTACTATTCGCTAATTACTATTTACTAATCACTAATCCTTATCTTTGACAACTATTTTAAGTACAATGTTGAAGAAAGAAACACAAATTGCGGTTGATAAAGGCGAAATGTTGCCTTTAATGGAGGAGTTTTATACCATTCAAGGAGAAGGTTATCATACAGGTACAGCTGCTTATTTTATTAGAATTGGCGGTTGCGATGTGGGTTGCCATTGGTGTGATGTTAAAGAAAGTTGGAATGCAGAGTTGCACCCACCAACACATGTTGATGTTTTTGTGGCTAATGCAAAAAAATATGCCAAAACGGTTGTGGTTACAGGTGGAGAGCCTTTAACATGGGATATGAGTTTCTTAACAGCCCAATTAAAAGCACAAGATTTAAAAGTACATATTGAAACTTCTGGAGCATATCCAGTAACTGGAACTTGGGATTGGTTTTGTTTATCACCAAAGAAAATGAAATTACCGGTTCAAGGCGCTTATGATATTGCAAACGAACTAAAAGTAATCATTTTCAATAAGCATGATTTTCAATTTGCTGAAGAACAAGCTGCAAAAACAAATCCAAATGCTATTCTTTTTTTACAACCAGAGTGGAGTAAAAAAGAAGAAATGACTCCGCTAATAGTTGATTATGTAATGAATAATCCAAAATGGAGAGTTTCTTTGCAAACACATAAATATTTGAATATTCCTTAAGTCAATGAAAAAGATAGTTTTTACTTTATTAATTAGTTTGTTTTTTGTCAATTTTTCAAATGCACAACTTGGTGGTGGTGGAGGCGAAGTATATTTAAATGGAGATTTAATAGATGCTAAATTTCAAGGTGGAGATATTGAAAAGTTTTATGATTTTATAATTGAAAACTTTGATGTTTCATCTGTCGAAAGAAAAGGTCAAATTATTTTTACTTTTAACGTAAATGAGCTTGGAGAAGTTAAGAACATTAGAATATTACGCGATTTAGGAACTAATTCTGCAATAGAATTAATACGTGTTTTAAAAAAAGCGCCTAAATGGGAACCAGCAAGAAGAGGAGGGAAACCAATTAGTGTTCAATTTAAAATGCCACTAACGTTTAATTAGTTAATCGAGCCAAATAATCAAAATGTTCGCCTTCTAAAATCAGTTCACATTCTAAACCATTTGCGTGTGCTGCATTTTGTAAAGTGTTGTAATCAAGATAGAGCCAATCAAATTCATCTTCTTTTTCTCCTTTATATTCTAAAGAAAAAGTCAATTCACCATAATAACCATTTGCATTAATTTCATAGGCACCATCTTCATCTTGGTCAAACATATAGATAATATCTGACGAATCAATCAAAATTTGTCCGCCTTCATTTAAAAGAATTTTTAATTTTTGAAGATAAGTTGAAATTTGATTTAGTTTACCGAAAATACCGGTTCCATTCATTAATAATAAAATGGTGTCAAATTTTTCAGAAGCATCTAAATCTAACACATTCACAATTTCAGCATTTTTCAAACCACGCAGTTTACAAGCTTCAATTGCGTTTTCCGAAATGTCAATTGCAGTTACTTCAAATTTTCTTTCATTTTGAAGATATAAAGCATGGCTTCCAGCGCCACATCCAACATCTAAAACTTTTCCTTTAGTCAATTGTAATGCTTTTTGTTCCAGTTTTGGCATCTCTTTAAAATCACGAAACAAATACGCAACACTCATTTCATCTGCTTCAGAAATAGAAGTTTCCGTAATGATATCTTCCGGATTATTATTAGTTTGATAATCTAAAATGGCTTTTCCAAAAAGGTCTTTCATAATAAAAGTTAATGAGTTTAGAAGTTTATGAGTTTAAAAGTCTAAATTTGTTTTAGCTTTAATGAATTAATTCAAATAATGTTAAAACCAAATCTAAACGAACTCGGAAAACTTGCCAAAGATACGCATATCGAAAACAAAAAGTATTTTGATAAGCTGAAAAAACGCACGCCAAAAAATTTGGATAAAGTGATGCAGGATTTGCACGATGCCGAATTTAAAAAAACCGACTGTTTAGATTGTGCTAATTGCTGTAAAACTACGGGACCATTATTTACCATTACCGATATTGAACGTATTTCTAAAAATTTCAAACAAAAACCACAACAATTCATTGATCAATATTTGCGAATAGATGAAGACAACGATTATGTGTTGCAAAGTGTGCCTTGTACTTTTTTAGATAATGAAAATAAATGCTTCATTTATGACATTCGTCCGAAAGCGTGTCGCGAATTTCCACATACCAATAGAAAGAAATTCCAACAAATAACTGATTTAACTTTAAAAAACGTAGAAGTTTGTCCTGCAGCTTACAATATTGTAGAGAAAATGAAAGAAAAAATGCCTTTGTGATTTAGTTTAAATTTTAGTTTTAATCATTTCTAAAAACATTCTTTGGAATTTCTTTTTCAAATAAAGTCTGATATTTTTTTAAATCAGTACTATCTTTTATTGAGTAATTCAAAAGAATATAACTATTTATTGGTTTTGATTTTTGATAAATTACCAGATAACTTAATTCTAAATTTGGTTTCTTATTTGGAAGATTTGTATAAGGATTTGAATTGTTGTTTCCATAAAATACTTTTCCTTTTTTCTCAAATGTAAAATCGCATTTATTTGATATATTTAGGCCTTTTGTAACTATATATTTATCAATCTTACCAATTGCTATTTCGTAATCTGCTTTTAAATCTGTTATTTTTTGGTCTTTATTGATGTACATAAAACCTGCTGCTGTAAAAACAATAAGTATGACAAAATATATAGGAATAGAATATCTATTATAAGATTTAGAGTTTTTAAAAAAATAAACTAAAGCAATAATGAAAACTATAGCTACAATTATTGTCAATAATATACTTAACGACGTAAATCCTTGAAAATTATTTAAATCTGTTAAATCTGTGTTCCAAAGATTACTCATAAATCAAATACTTACTTCTCATTTCTTTAAATTCAACCAAACTTTTTTGCCAAGAAGCTCTAATTTCATTTTCAGAAATACCTTTTTCAATTTGTTCTTGTAGTTTTTTCGTTCCGGCTAATTTGGTAAAAAACGAATTAAAAAACTTCGATTTGTCAGTAGTTTCAGCATAAGCTTTCATCAACCATTTTAATTCCAATTGTTTTACAGGTTCAATTTTAGTTAAATCTTCACCATAACAAAGCTTTCCATTATAAGTTGGGTCTTTTGCGCCTTCGTTAGGCTGTGGCGTAAAACTAAATGCGCCTTTGTTAAGATATGGTGAACCGTAAATTTGAAATTGTTTATCTGTTCCGCGACCAACGCTTACATTCGTTCCTTCAAAAAAGCACAAACTTGCATATAAATTTATCGATTGTGCATTTGGTAAATTTGGCGAAGGTTTTACCAATAAATCATAAAACATAGTTCTTTTATAATTCTCACAAGGAATTACACTCAGATCACATTGTGTTTCGTTTTGTAACCATTTTTCACCATTAATCATTTTAGCATATTCGCCAATTGTCATTCCATGTAAAACCGGAATTGGGTGCATTCCTACAAAACTTGTAAACTCTTTTTCTAAAATCGGTCCGTCTACAATTCCACCATTCGGATTTGGTCGGTCTAAAACTATCAGCGGAATATTATTTTCAGCACAAGCTTCCATTACATAATGCAAAGAAGATATATAGGTGTAAAAACGAGCGCCAACATCTTGCAAATCAAAAACCATAATATCAATTCCTTCTAATTGCTCTGGTTTTGGTTTTTTATTATTTCCGTAAAGAGAAATTATAGGTAAGCCTGTTTTAGTATCTTTCCCATCTTTAATCACTTCGCCAGCATCAGCAGTTCCTCTAAAACCGTGTTCAGGAGCATATATTTTTTGAACGTTAATTTTTTTAGTCAACAAGAAATCAACTAAATGCGTTTTATTGGTCAAAATCCCGCTTTGATTCGTTACAATTCCTACTTTCTTATTTTCTAAAAGCGGAATGTATTTTTCAAAATTATCAGCACCAGTTTTAAAATCTAATTTGGTTTCAATATTTTCAACTTTCAACTTTTGACTTTCAACTTTAGGCTTTGCCGAATTTCCACATGAAAAAAGAAGTATAAACGAGAATAAAAATGTATTTTTGAGCATCAATTTAGAGACCATAATAATTTTGAATTTAGAATATTTTATAGCAAAACGATTAATTACTGCTAAAAGTTATAAAAGTAGTATTTCTTCTCCAATAATTAAAATTGCAATAACAGCAATTGCAATTGGAATTATCATGATGATCGTTTCTGTTGCAACAGGAATTGGTTTGCAAAATAAAATTCGCGAAAAAGTAGCTGCTTTTAACGGACATATCGTAATTGCAAATTTCGACGACAATCAATCTCAAGTCCATACCCAGCCTATATCTATTAATCAGGATTTTTATCCAAAGTTCAAAACGGTTGAAGGAATAAATCATATTCAAGCAGTCGCAAATAAAGCCGGAATTATCAGAACAGAAAGTTCGGTTGAAGGAATTATATTAAAAGGTGTTGGTAAAGATTACGTTTGGACCAATATAAAAGAATATATTATTGAAGGGCGTTTGCCTAATTATAAAGACGAACTTAACGAAGAGGTTTTAATTTCTCAATATTTAGCAAATCGATTGCATTTAAAGTTGGGCGATAAGTTCAATACGTTTTTCATGAAGGAAAGTGGTAAAATGCCTAACCTTCGTAATTTCAAAATTGTTGGAATATATAATTCGGGTTTTCAAGAATTTGATGCGTCATATGTTATAGGTGATATTCGTCACGTTCAGAGAATCAATAAGTGGAAAAAAAATGAAATTGGAGCATTCGAAGTTTTTATAAACGACTTCACTCAAATTAAAGAAATTGGAGATAAAGTCTATAAAGAAATTCCACCTACATATAATAGTGTAACCATCGAGGAAAAATTCTTTAGTATTTTCGAATTCCTTAAGCTATTCGATTTTAATATTGTTGTTATATTAATAGTAATGATTGTTGTGGCAACCATTAATATGATTGTAGCCTTGTTGGTTCTTATTTTAGAGCGTACTCAAATGATTGGAATCTTAAAAGCATTGGGAGCAAACAACTGGAATATTCGAAAAATATTTTTGTATAACGCAGCTTATTTAATTTCAAGAGGCTTATTATTTGGTAATCTAATCGCACTCGCTTTATTGTTTCTTCAAAAAACATTCGGAATAATTAAGTTGAATCCACAAAATTATTACGTAAGCGAAGTTCAGGTCGATATTAATCTTCTACACATTTTACTTTTAAATCTAGGAACAATAATAATTTGTTTACTGGTTTTATTAATTCCTTCTTATATAATTACTAAGATTTCTCCGGTAAAAGCCATCCGATTCGATTAATTTTTTTTAGTAGCTTATTCCCGCTTTCCGCTGTATCTTTTATTATTTTCAGGGAAAATTAATAAAAGGATGCCGCTACACTCGGGGCTATGGCGGGTTTGTTTGAGTTGTAAATTGTTTATTTGTATACTATATATAAAGTATTAAAGTTGTTTTTTAAAACAATTTCATTTAATTTTTGTGTTTGAAACATGAATTTTCTTCTTGAATCTGTTTCTTGAACTTGTATTTAAAACTAGAGATTAGCATTTAAAACTTGTATTTGTTCTTGCACTTAAAATTTAAAATTGATTTTTTTTGATTTGTAAGTATCTTGTAATCAAAGGATAGAAAAATACTTTAAAAAATAGATTAAAAAAGGTTTGCGGGAATGAGAAAAGGTGCTACTTTTGCACCCGCATTCAAAGGCAAGTTCATTACATTTATTGATAAGTTAACTTAGGGTTAACGGCTGGTAAAAAAGAAAATTTTTTTTCAAAAAAAGTTTGCCAGAGTCAAAAAAGGTTTTACCTTTGCAGCCCGCAATTGTGGCGACGTTCTGAGAATTATTGAGTAAGTGGATAAGAAATAAAAAATTTAATTTTTTTTTCAAAAACACTTGTGAGATTAAAAAGAAGTTGTACTTTTGCACCCGCTTTGAGAAACAAGCGATAATAAAAAGAATGACACGTTCATAGACATATTGGATTGACAGCACGATTTAGATCTTCGGATTTAGATTGTAAAAAATAAGAGAGTAAGACTTAAGAGATTAAGAAATAAACCTAGCCTTTATCGTACAATATTAAAAACACTACGATGAAGAGTTTGATCCTGGCTCAGGATGAACGCTAGCGGCAGGCCTAACACATGCAAGTCGAGGGGTAGAGTTAGCTTGCTAACTTGAGACCGGCGCACGGGTGCGTAACGCGTATGCAATCTACCTTATACAGGGGAATAGCCCAGAGAAATTTGGATTAATGCCCCATAGTATTATTGAATGGCATCATTTGATAATTAAAGTTCCAACGGTATAAGATGAGCATGCGTCCCATTAGTTAGTTGGTAAGGTAACGGCTTACCAAGACTATGATGGGTAGGGGTCCTGAGAGGGAGATCCCCCACACTGGTACTGAGACACGGACCAGACTCCTACGGGAGGCAGCAGTGAGGAATATTGGACAATGGGCGCAAGCCTGATCCAGCCATGCCGCGTGCAGGAAGACGGTCCTATGGATTGTAAACTGCTTTTATACAGGAAGAAACACCTCTACGTGTAGAGGCTTGACGGTACTGTAAGAATAAGGATCGGCTAACTCCGTGCCAGCAGCCGCGGTAATACGGAGGATCCAAGCGTTATCCGGAATCATTGGGTTTAAAGGGTCCGTAGGCGGCCTTATAAGTCAGTGGTGAAATCTCCTAGCTCAACTAGGAAACTGCCATTGATACTGTAGGGCTTGAATTATTAGGAAGTAACTAGAATATGTAGTGTAGCGGTGAAATGCTTAGATATTACATGGAATACCAATTGCGAAGGCAGGTTACTACTAATTGATTGACGCTGATGGACGAAAGCGTGGGTAGCGAACAGGATTAGATACCCTGGTAGTCCACGCCGTAAACGATGGATACTAGCTGTTCGGAGCAATCTGAGTGGCTAAGCGAAAGTGATAAGTATCCCACCTGGGGAGTACGAACGCAAGTTTGAAACTCAAAGGAATTGACGGGGGCCCGCACAAGCGGTGGAGCATGTGGTTTAATTCGATGATACGCGAGGAACCTTACCAAGGCTTAAATGGGAAACGACAGATTTGGAAACAGATTTTTCTTCGGACGTTTTTCAAGGTGCTGCATGGTTGTCGTCAGCTCGTGCCGTGAGGTGTCAGGTTAAGTCCTATAACGAGCGCAACCCCTGTCGTTAGTTGCCAGCGAGTCATGTCGGGAACTCTAACGAGACTGCCAGTGTAAACTGTGAGGAAGGTGGGGATGACGTCAAATCATCACGGCCCTTACGCCTTGGGCCACACACGTGCTACAATGGACGGTACAGAGAGCAGCTACTGGGTGACCAGATGCGAATCTTCAAAACCGTTCTCAGTTCGGATCGAAGTCTGCAACTCGACTTCGTGAAGCTGGAATCGCTAGTAATCGGATATCAGCCATGATCCGGTGAATACGTTCCCGGGCCTTGTACACACCGCCCGTCAAGCCATGGAAGCTGGGGGTACCTGAAGTCGGTGACCGCAAGGAGCTGCCTAGGGTAAAACTGGTAACTAGGGCTAAGTCGTAACAAGGTAGCCGTACCGGAAGGTGCGGCTGGAACACCTCCTTTCTAGAGAAAGATAAAGAATAGGTTCTTTATTGATTGGGGATTACTCTCGCTGTTAGTTCAAATAATACAATATAAGTAAAAAACAGAGTCTCGTAGCTCAGCTGGTTAGAGTACTACACTGATAATGTAGGGGTCGGCAGTTCGAGTCTGCCCGGGACTACTTTTTTAACTTATAAGGAAATTCTAGAAGTTGGGATTCACAATTCATAATTCTGAATTCATAATTTTGGATTTAAAATTGGGGGATTAGCTCAGCTGGCTAGAGCGCTTGCCTTGCACGCAAGAGGTCATCGGTTCGACTCCGATATTCTCCACAACGGCTATACGTTAAAACTGGCATTATTGTCAGTGGCGACGCGCCACAAGTTCATTGACATATTGAGAAAAGAAAATATATTAAATATATAGAAAGCACAAATTTTTGGGTATTCTACTTATGTAGGATATTTAATAAAACAAGTACAATAAGCAAAATAAGGGCGTATGGGGAATGCCTAGGCTCTCAGAGGCGATGAAGGACGTGATAAGCTGCGAAAAGCTACGGGGATCGGCACACACGAATTGATCCGTAGATATCCGAATGGGGCAACCCGGCATGTTGAAGACATGTCACTCCGATAGGAGAGTAAACCCGCTGAACTGAAACATCTAAGTAGGCGGAGGAGAAGAAAACAAAAGTGATTCCGTAAGTAGTGGCGAGCGAACGCGGATTAGCCCAAACCAATGTTGTTACGGCAATATTGGGGTTGTAGGACCACGACATTTCATGCGGATTGAATTAGAATAACCTGGAAAGGTTAACCATAGAGGGTGATAGTCCCGTATAAGTAAGAGAAGATATGAATAGTGGTATCCTGAGTAGTGCGGGGCACGTGAAACCCTGTATGAATCTGGCGGGACCATCCGCTAAGGCTAAATACTCCTGAGAGACCGATAGTGAACCAGTACCGTGAGGGAAAGGTGAAAAGAACCGTGAATAACGGAGTGAAATAGATCCTGAAACCATACGCTTACAAGCGGTCGGAGCCCTTAAGTGGGGTGACGGCGTGCCTTTTGCATAATGAGCCTACGAGTTAACGTTGCTGGCAAGGATAAGTGGTTAAGCCATGGATCCGTAGCGAAAGCGAGTCTGAATAGGGCGCTTTAGTCAGTAGTGTTAGACGCGAAACCGTGTGATCTACCCATGGGCAGGTTGAAGCTTTGTTAACCCAAAGTGGAGGACCGAACCCGTTGACGTTGAAAAGTCTTGGGATGACCTGTGGGTAGGGGTGAAAGGCCAATCAAACTCGGAAATAGCTCGTACTCCCCGAAATGCATTTAGGTGCAGCGATGAAATATAGTTATATAGAGGTAGAGCTACTGATTGGATGCGGGGGTTTCACCACCTACCAATTCCTGACAAACTCCGAATGCTATATAATGGTCCTCATCAGTGAGGGCATGGGTGCTAAGGTCCATGTCCGAGAGGGAAAGAACCCAGACCATCAGCTAAGGTCCCCAAATGTATGCTAAGTTGAAATAACGCGGTTTGTCTGCTTAGACAGCTAGGATGTTGGCTTGGAAGCAGCCATTCATTTAAAGAGTGCGTAACAGCTCACTAGTCGAGCGGACGAGCATGGATAATAATCGGGCATAAGTATACTACCGAAGCTATGGATTTGTAATTTATTACAAGTGGTAGGGGAGCATTCTAAACTGGGTCGAAGGTGTGATGTGAGTCATGCTGGACTGTTTAGAAAAGAAAATGTAGGCATAAGTAACGATAATGCGGGCGAGAAACCCGCACACCGAAAAACTAAGGTTTCCACAGCTATGCTAATCAGCTGTGGGTTAGTCTGGTCCTAACGCGAACCCGAAAGGGGTAGTGGATGGCCAACGGGTTAATATTCCCGTACTACTTATAATTGTGATGGAATGACGGAGTGATGAAAGCACCGCGAACTGACGGAATAGTTCGTTGAAGATTGTAGCTATAGAGACTGTAGGCAAATCCGCAGATTCTGGCAAAGATCGATAGTACTCGGAGTCTTCGGACAAAGGGATAGTGTGCCTAAGGGCTTCCAAGAAAAGTTTCTAAACTTAGATTATAAGTACCAGTACCGTAAACCGACACAGGTAGTTGGGGAGAGAATCCTAAGGTGCTCGAGAGATTCATGGCTAAGGAATTAGGCAAAATAGACCCGTAACTTCGGGAGAAGGGTCGCCACGCAAATGCGTGGCCGCAGTGAAAAGATCCAGGCGACTGTTTATCAAAAACACAGGGCTCTGCAAAATCGTAAGATGAAGTATAGGGCCTGACACCTGCCCGGTGCTTGAAGGTTAAGTGGAGATGTTATCTTCGGAGAAGCATTGAAATGAAGCCCAAGTAAACGGCGGCCGTAACTATAACGGTCCTAAGGTAGCGAAATTCCTTGTCGGGTAAGTTCCGACCTGCACGAATGGTGTAACGATCTGGATACTGTCTCAGCCATGAGCTCGGTGAAATTGTAGTAGCGGTGAAGATGCCGCTTACCCGCAGTGGGACGAAAAGACCCTGTGCACCTTTACTATAGCTTAGTATTGACCTTGGATAAGTGATGTGTAGGATAGGTTGGAGACTGTGAAGTGGCGTCGCTAGGCGTTGTGGAGTCATTGTTGAAATACAACCCTTTGCTTATCTAGGGCCTAACCCCGTTTTTCGGGGGACATTGCTTGGTGGGTAGTTTGACTGGGGTGGTCGCCTCCAAAAGAGTAACGGAGGCTTCTAAAGGTTCCCTCAGCACGCTTGGTAACCGTGCGTAGAGTGCAATGGTATAAGGGAGCTTGACTGAGAGACATACAGGTCGATCAGGTACGAAAGTAGAGCATAGTGATCCGGTGGTTCCGCATGGAAGGGCCATCGCTCAAAGGATAAAAGGTACGCCGGGGATAACAGGCTGATCTCCCCCAAGAGCTCATATCGACGGGGGGTTTGGCACCTCGATGTCGGCTCGTCACATCCTGGGGCTGGAGAAGGTCCCAAGGGTTGGGCTGTTCGCCCATTAAAGTGGCACGCGAGCTGGGTTCAGAACGTCGTGAGACAGTTCGGTCTCTATCTACTGTGGGCGCAAGAAATTTGAGTGGATCTGATTCTAGTACGAGAGGACCGAATTGGACAAACCGCTGGTGTATCTGTTGTTCCGCCAGGAGCACTGCAGAGTAGCTACGTTTGGAAGGGATAAGCGCTGAAAGCATATAAGCGCGAAACCCACCACAAGATGAGATTTCTTTTAAGGGTCCTAGAAGATGACTAGGTTGATAGGCTATAGATGTAAAGGCAGTAATGTCATAGTCAAGTAGTACTAATAACCCGTAAGCTTATGTACATTTTCCTCCCACTTCGGTGGGAGGGAGAAACTTTCTATACAAACATGATTTTCTTGTCTCAGTATGTTAAGATATTATTCAATGGATAATTAACAATTAATAATTGATAATTAAACTTGAAAAAATTGCCTAAAGCAATTTAACCTCTTAAGGTGGTTATTGCAGCGGGGCTCACCTCTTCCCATTCCGAACAGAGAAGTTAAGCCCGCTTGCGCAGATGGTACTGCAATCCTGTGGGAGAGTATGACACCGCCTTTCTTTTAAAAACCCTGTTCTAACGAACGGGGTTTTTTGTTTTATGTGGGTTTTTAGAAATGAGGAATCTCATTAAATTACTTGAATTTATACTGTTTAGCTACTGGTGTGACCCTTCCTTGCGTCAGGGTGACAAAGAAATACATTAATTATTATACCAAACGAAATAGATATTGCGTTCTAAGAAGCTTTAAATTGTGTTGTGGTTTGGTGTTATGAATTAAGAATTGGATTTAGTATTTGTTTTGTAGGATTGAAAAAGGCGAACCGTTTTAATTGCTCGCCTATGTTTCTTTAATTACTTTGTAGGCACGGACTACAAATCCGAGCTATCAGACTATGGTTTAATTAAAAATCTCTTTAATTAATTCTATAATATTTATTTTGTTTATAACTCCCATAAATCCTAAATAAATAAATCCTACTCCTGCAATCACACCGCTCGTATTTGTACCTGGATTTGACGATAGCTTCTTATATATACCATACAAAATATAAATTCCAGCGCAAAGTAAAACTAAACTTAAAACTAAATTTACTAAACTCATATCTTTTTAATTATTTATGTCCTTTTACAGTATTTTCCTCCATTTTATCAATATCAGTTCTTGTTCCATGGTTTAATATTCTGTTAGTTACTTTATCAGTATTTGCAATGTTTTGTCGATTCCTTTACCAGCTCTGTTTTTTAATATTGTAATGTTTTATATAATTATTACTGTCTAGGTTTGTTTATTCCTCTATCGTAAAGTACAATACTGCCAGCAACGGAAACATTTAAACTTTTTTCGGACTTAAATTTTACCAAATAATGACATTTTTCTATCGCTTTTTTTGATAGTCCATGATCTTCTGCCCCTAATAAATAGACACAACGTCTTGGGTGTTCAAAGGTTTCTAAATCAGTTGCGTTTTCATCTAGTTCTACGCCAACTAATCGTGCACCTTTTGGTAAGTTTTTGTAAAAATCTTCAAAGGATTCATAATGAAAATAAGGTAATGATTTTACTGCATTATGGGTATCACAAGCTTGTTTGGCATATCTATTTCCTATGGTGAAAATGTAACTAGCACCTAAATTTTGTGCAGAACGCCATAAAACACCTAAATTTTCTGGAGTTTTACCGTTTTGTATGCCAATACCGAAGTACTCGGTTATAAAATTATCATTCATGAGGTAAAGTACAAAGTGTTTTTATTGTTTTCAATTAATTGTGTCTTTAACATAAATTATTTTTTCAAAATATGTTCGTCTTGTTTCTCCTCTAACACTGTCATTAGGAGTTGCTTTTCTTTTATAATGTTCTACCATATACCCTCTCAAATACTTTTTACCAGGTGTATCAAACCATCTACCAAAGACTACAGTATGTTTTTTATTTACATTTGGTAAAATTCCTTGATTGAATTTATCTTTTTCAAGACAAATAAATGTATCTAGTTTAACTGTATTTTCATTTGAAAAATCACTATTGAAATTGTTTTTTTCTTTTGCTAAAACAATATAGCTTTCTGAATTAGCTTTTTCCCACATTGGAAATCCATCTTCTGCAATTGAACTAAAAGGTTCTGAAATACTTATTGTGTCACTAATGTTATTTTTATGAAACCTTACAAAAAAAGAAGTTTTTTCACCTTCTGATTCTTTCTTGAATTCTTCTTGGTCATAAATGTTAAATTTATTATTTCCATAATACATTGTATCACCTTTCTTATTAAGATAGACACTTTGGTTTAGCCAATTGCCTTTGCTCCAGCTATTATTAATTAATAAAAATTCTTTCGAATTACTCAAATAACCTTCTCTTGTGTAATAATTCCAAATTCCAAAATGTAATCCTTCTTTGTTTTTCTTTCCTTTTTTAAAAACATTCCCGTTATCATAATAATATACTAAACTATCATATTTTGATTTATAAAATAGCTCTTTATATTTTATTTCATTATTATCATAATAAAAAGTAGATTTTAATAATTTATTGCCTTTATATTCATGTAAGGTTTTTATATTTCCTGACGAGTAAAATTCATTTTCTCTTGATAACTCATTACAAGAGATTATAATTAAGAAAACTACAAAGTATTTTAAATCTTTTATTTTCATAATGCTAATTTATAATAAATTTTTGTCTCTTGTACGATTTTCTGTGAGGGATAGCAGCGGCATCCTTTTATGAAATGCAAATGGAGTAAAAGATATAGCGTATAGCCCGACCGTAACGAAGTGGAGGGCACAGCATAAAAAAAGTCCGACTTAAAAATCGGACTTTATAATATTTATTAGCGTTAGCTTATTTTACTAATCCTCTTGAAATTACAATACGTTGAATTTCTGAAGTTCCTTCGTAAATTTGTGTGATTTTAGAATCACGCATCATTCTTTCTACGTGGTATTCGCTTACATATCCATTTCCGCCGTGAATTTGTACTGCATCATTAGCTACTTCTAAGGCAATTTCAGAAGCGTATAATTTTGCCATTGCACCAGAATGAGCAATATCTTCACCAGCATCTTTTTCGGCAGCAGCTTTGTGAATTAATAATCTAGCAGCAGTTATTTTAACATGCATATCTGCTAATTTGAAAGCGATTGCTTGGTGTTGGAAAATTGGTTTTCCGAAAGTTACACGCTCTTGAGCATATTTTAAAGCTAATTCGTAAGCACCTTGAGCGATTCCTAAAGCTTGAGAAGCAATTCCTATTCTTCCTCCGTTTAGTGTTGACATTGCGAATGCAAATCCGAATCCGTCTGCACCAATTCTATTTTCTTTAGGAACTTTTACATCATTAAATAATAAAGTATGTGTATCAGAACCACGAATTCCCATTTTCTTTTCTTTAGGTCCTACTTCAAAACCTGGCATTCCTTTTTCTACAATAAGAACGTTAATTCCTTTGTGACCTTTTGCAGCATCCGTTTGAGCAATTACTAAATAAGTAGATGCTGTTCCACCATTTGTAATCCAGTTTTTTGTACCGTTTAATAAATAATGGTCGCCTTTATCAATTGCAGTTGTTCTTTGAGAAGTTGCATCAGAACCTGCTTCTGGCTCTGATAAACAAAATGCTCCAATAACTTCTCCTTTAGCAAGTGGTGTTAAATATTTAACTTTTTGTTCTTCCGAGCCGTATTTTTCTAATCCAGCACACACTAGTGAATTATTAACCGACATGATTACTGCTGCAGATGCATCCACTTTTGCAATTTCTTCCATTGCTAAAACATAAGAAACACTGTCTAAACCAGCTCCACCATATTTTGGGTCAACCATCATTCCCATGAAACCTAAATCAGCCATCATTTTAACTTGTTCAGTAGGAAATTTTGAGTGTTCGTCTCTTTCTATTACTCCAGGTAATAATTCTGTTTGAGCAAAATCTCTAGCAGCTTGCTGAATCATTAATTGCTCTTCGGTTAATTTAAAATCCATAGTATATTAATAAAGTTGGTGTATTTTATAAAAGTTTTCAAATGTACTTATTAATTAGCAATTTTTCAATAGTAATTTGTAATTTTAACCCATGTTTAAAGATAGTTATCAGGTTGTTGGCGTAATGTCGGGCACATCGTTAGATGGTGTAGATTTGGTTTATGTAACCTTAACATATTCTGATAAGTGGGATTTTGATATTCATTTTTCGGAAACTATTCCTTATTCAGACTATTGGTTTAATCTGTTGTCAAGTGCTGTAAATTCTTCAAAACAAGAGCTGTTAGATTTAAATGAATCTTACACGGAAGAATTGGCTAGAATAATAAATTCTTTTATTTTGAAGTATTCTATTGTTGAAATTGATGCAGTTGCTTCTCATGGACACACAGTTTTACATCAACCACAAAATGGATTTACACTTCAAATAGGTAATCTTGAGAAACTATATACTTTGCTTAAGCAAAATGTAGTTTGTGATTTTAGAGTTCAAGATGTTGAATTTGGTGGTCAAGGAGCGCCATTAGTGCCTATTGGCGATCGTTTGTTGTTTTCTCAATATGAATATTGTTTGAATTTAGGTGGATTTTCGAATATTTCATTTGAAGAAAATTCACGTAGAATTGCATTTGATATTTCACCTGTTAATACTGTGATGAATTTGTATGCAAATAAATTAGGTTTTGCTTATGACGATAGAGGTAGTTTAGCAAGAAGTGGAAATTTAAATACTAAGTTATTAGCCGAATTGAATGGCTTACCTTTTTATAAATTGCCTTATCCAAAATCACTAGGAATTGAATTTGTCAATGAAATCATATTACCGTTAATTTCTAAATATAAGATTTCTGAAATTGATTTGTTGCGAACATTTGTAGAACATGTTGCTTTTCAAATAAGTAGCTCAATATCTCGAGGAGATACATCACTTTTAGTAACTGGAGGAGGAGCTTATAACGATTTTTTAATTGAACGAATGCAAAGTTATTTGCCTGAAATTAATATTGTTATTCCTGATAAAGTTACGTTAGAGTTTAAAGAAGCACTTGTTTTTGCATTACTAGGAGTTTTAAAATTGCGTAATGAAATTAATGTATTATCGTCAGTTACTGGAGCAAATAAGGATCATTGTTCAGGAAAAGTTTTTCACTATAATTTATAATACACTGAAAATCAGTTATCAGTTGTTTTTTTGAAATGCCAACTTGTTAATTTAGAGTTACAGAATATACATAATTCATAAGAATATGTATATTTGTAAAACTCAAAAGAACGAACATAAATGAAAGATTTATTAAAGAAATTTGAAAATAAAGAACCAGAAATAGTATTCAATTGGAAAGATCCTGAAACAGAAGCAGAAGGATGGACGGTAATTAATTCTTTAAGAGGTGGTGCTGCAGGTGGCGGAACCAGAATGCGTAAAGGGTTAGATATGAATGAAGTACTTTCTTTAGCTAAGACTATGGAAGTTAAATTTTCTGTTTCTGGACCAGCAATTGGTGGTGCAAAGTCAGGAATTAATTTTGATCCAAATGATCCTCGTAAAAAAGGTGTTTTAGAAAGATGGTATAAAGCAGTTTCTCCTTTGCTTAAAAACTACTATGGAACTGGTGGAGATTTAAATGTGGATGAAATTCATGAAGTTATTCCTATGACAGAAGCTTGTGGTGTTTGGCATCCGCAAGAAGGAGTTTTTAATGGACATTTTCAACCAACAGAAGCAGATAAAATTAATAGAATTGGACAATTGCGTCAAGGAGTAATCAAAGTAATAGAAAATCCAAATTTTTCTCCAGATGTAAACAGAAAGTATACAATTGCTGATATGATTACCGGTTATGGAGTTGCTGAAGCTGTTCGTCATTTTTATGATATTTATGGTGGTAATGTAAAAGGGAAAAAAGCTATTGTTCAGGGTTTTGGAAACGTAGGTTCTGCAGCAGCTTTTTATTTAGCTGAAATGGGAGCTAAAGTAGTTGGAATTATTGATAGAGATGGTGGTTTAATTAATGAAAATGGTTTTTCATTTCAAGAAATTACAGAACTATTCTTAAATAAAGATGGAAATAAATTAGTTGCGCCTAATATGATTCCTTTTGATGAAATAAATGAGAAAATTTGGACTTTAGGTGCAGATATTTTCGCACCGTGCGCAGCTTCAAGATTAGTTCAAAAAACACAAGTAGACGCAATGATTGAATCTGGTTTAGAAGTAATTTCATGTGGTGCTAATGTTCCTTTTGCTGATAAAGAAATTTTCTTTGGGTCAATTATGGAAGAAACAGACTCTAAAGTAAGTTTAATTCCAGACTTTATTTCGAACTGTGGAATGGCAAGAGTTTTTGCATATTTTATGGAGAAAAAAGTACAAATGACTGATGAATCAATTTTTTCTGACACTTCAAATATTATAAAATCAGCAATTCAAAAAACATTCGATGCAAATTCAGATAAAAAGAATATTAGTGCTCGCGCATTTGAAATTGCTTTAAAACAACTTATTAAATAATTAAAAAATGGAAATTCTATTAATTACAATATTTGTTCTTGGTTATGTTGCAATAGCTATGGAACACACTTTTAAAATTGACAAATTAATTCCTGCTTTAGGAATGATGGCAATTTTATGGGCATTAATAGCTGTAAATCATTTGGAAGTTTTTGAGATTCTTCCTGGTGTTGGAAAAGAAAGCCATCATGTAGAAGGTGTTTTGTTACATCATTTAGGAAAAACAGCCGAGATTTTATTTTTCCTTATGGGAGCTATGACTATTGTTGAAATTGTTGATTATTTTGATGGTTTTTCTACTATTAAATCATTTATTAAAACTAAAAGTAAAGGAAAGTTACTTTGGTTGTTTACTATTTTGGCATTTGTACTTTCAGCAATTATCGACAATTTAACAGCAACAATTGTATTAATTACAATTTTACAAAAAATCATAAAAGACAGAGAAGTGCGTCTGTGGTTTGCTGGATTAATTGTAATTGCAGCTAATGCAGGTGGTGCTTGGTCTCCAATCGGAGATGTTACTACAACAATGCTTTGGATTGCAAATAAAGTTTCTGCAGCGCAATTAATTGAGCACGTATTGTTGCCTTCTATTTTATGTTTTGCAGTTCCTACATTTATTGCTTCTCGAATGAAGATATTTAAAGGTTTTATTGAGCCAGAAGTTGAAGAAGAGAAATCTACTGATAAATATAGTGCAATAATGTTCTACTTAGGTTTGGGCTCAATTCTATTTGTACCTGTATTTAAAACAATAACACATTTACCACCTTATGTAGGAATGATGTTGTCTTTAGCGGTAGTAGCTGCTGTAGCAGAGTTTTTAAGTAATAGAAAATTTACATTAGGTGAAGCTACTTCAGAAGGCGGACATCATTCGCCTGTTCATAAGTCGCTATCAAAAATTGAAATGCCAAGTATTTTGTTCTTTTTAGGAATTTTAATGGCTGTTGCAGCTTTAGAATCTCTGGGAATGTTATTTGACTTTGCAGGAACTTTAGAAGCTAATGTTCCTTACCTTGGTACTGAACATTCTTCTACAAAAATTTCTGATTTAGTAGTTTTATTGTTAGGAGTAGGTTCAGCAGTAATCGATAATGTACCATTAGTTGCAGCAAGTATTGGAATGTTTCAAATTGGAATGGATGAACCAGCATGGCATTTTATTGCTTATTCAGCTGGTACTGGAGGTAGTATCTTAATTATAGGTTCTGCTGCAGGTGTTGTTGCAATGGGAATGGAAAAAATTGACTTCATGTGGTATTTAAAAAATATTGGATGGTTAGCGTTAGTTGGTTTCTTGGCAGGCTCTGCAGGTTTTATCATTTTAAGAGATTTTTTACTAAACGCTGCTCATTAAAAAAACAATTTTTTTTTAAATTATTCGTTATATAATAAATTTTAAACATGAATATATTTCTTCAAGCAGATAGTTTAGCTGTAGCAAGTCAAATTTTACCAGAAGACACACAACCAGTTGAACAAACTTTATCAATTTGGTCCTTACTTACAAGTGGTGGAGCAGGTGGTATAGCAATAATGATTGTTTTGTTCTTGTTGTTATTTATGGCTTTATTTCTTTATTTTGAGAGAATTATGGCAATCAATAAAGCAAGTAAAATTGACTCTAGCTTTATGAATAATATTAAGTTACATATTTCTTCAGGAAAAATAGATGCAGCAAAAATGTTATGTGCTCAAACAAATTCACCAGTCGCTCGTTTAATTGAAAAAGGAATTTCTCGCATTGGAAAACCTTTAGAAGATATTAATACTGCAATTGAAAACGCAGGTAATCTTGAATTGTATAAGTTAGAAAAAAACACAAGTATGTTGGCTACTATTTCTGGAGCCGGACCTATGATTGGTTTCTTAGGAACAGTACTTGGTATGATTCTTGCTTTTCATAAAATGGCTAGCGGAGGTGGGCAAATTGAAGTTGGTGCTCTTGCCGAAGGTATTTATACTGCAATGACTACAACAGTAGTTGGTCTTGTCGTTGGTATCATTGCTTATATGGGTTATAATCACTTAGTTGTTAAAACAAATAAGATTGTTAACCAAATGGAAGCTAATGCAGTTGAGTTTTTAGATTTATTAAACGAACCAGTATAATATGAAGTTAGGTAAAAATAAAAATAAAGTATCTACTGAATTCAACATGTCTTCTATGACGGATATTGTTTTCTTGTTACTAATTTTTTTCATGATAACTTCAACGATGGTTACTACTAATGCTTTAGATTTAGTTTTACCTAAAGGAAAAGGTAAAACCGATAGTAATAAAAATTTAGCGGTTAGTATAGATAAAGATTTACAATTTTTTATAGATAAAGATAAAGTTGATGAGGCTCAGTTAGAGTCTCAGCTTTTGTCTTTAATGGAAAATCAAGAACAAAAAGCTATTATTTTGAGAGCAGAAAAATCTGTTCCACATGAAAAAGTGGTTTATGTAATGGATATTGCTTACAGAAATGGTATGAAAATGGTTGTAGCTGTAAATCCAAAATAATTTACATCTTAGTTTTTCAATAATTTAACAATAGAAAAAATGAGCTTTTTAGAAACACCAGAAGAAAAAAAATCATTTACTATTACAAGTATATTATTTGTAATACTCTTTCTATTGTTTACTTTTTTAGGGTTAACTTATATGGATCCGCCACCTGAAAACGGTATCGCTGTTAATTTTGGAACAAGTGATGTAGGTCAAGGGGAAATACAACCTACAGAACCTATTAAAACTGCACCAACGCTATCAGTAAGTGAACCTGTAACTTCTAGTGAAGAAAATACGCTGACTCAAGATAACGAATCACCTGTTGTAGTTACACCTAAAAATAACACAAAACCTAAAACCAATACTCCTAAAGAGCAACCTAAAACAAAAGCAGAAACACCAAAGATTCCATCTAAGTCTACCAGTAATGCTCTTGATGCGTTAATTAATGGAGAGCCAAAAGATGGAAAAGATAATGGTGGGCATGGTGACGATGGTTTACCTGGTGATAAAGGTAATCCAAACGGAAGTATTTATGCGAATAGTTTTTATGGAAGTGGATCAGGTTCTGGGAATGGTTCTGGAAATGGGACAGGCTGGGGTTTAGCCGGTAGAAAGTTATCAGGAAATACCAAAAAAGTACAAGATTGCAATGAATCGGGTACTGTTGTTGTAAAAATATGGGTTAACAGAAATGGAAATGTTATAAAAGCAGAACGTACGCAAGGGACTACAAATACAAATCCTTGTTTGGTTAATCCGGCTTTAGAAACGGCTAGAACATTTAAATGGCAAGCAGATTCAAATGCACCAGAAACTCAAATAGGTTTTGTTGTGGTTAATTTTAAGCTTGGCGAATAAGTTTCCAAATATTCAATTCGTTTTTCCATTAGCCCCGATTATAGCTAACTGCCTCGCAGTGCGAAAAGCGGGTATTGCCTTTACAAAAGAACTAAAGTTTCGCTTCAAAAAAATATTCAAATGAATTATAAAGAAACTACTGAATGGCTTTTTAGTCAGCTTCCAATGTTTCAAAATCAAGGCGCTTCTGCTTATAAAAATGATTTATCTAATATTTTTTTATTAGATAATTACCTTAATCATCCACACAAGCAATTTAAAACTATTCATGTTGCAGGAACAAATGGAAAAGGTTCTACTTCTTCATTGTTGGCTTCTGTGTTGCAAGAAGCAGGTTATAAGGTCGGTTTGTATACGTCTCCACATTTAAAAGATTACAGAGAAAGAATTCGCATTAATGGAAATCTAATTTCCGAGGATTATGTTGTTGATTTTGTGCAAAATCATAAATCATTTTTTGAAGAGTATCAATTGAGTTTTTTTGAGATGACTGTGGGTTTAGCTTTTGATTATTTTGCACATGAAAAAGTAGATGTTGCAATTATTGAGGTTGGTCTTGGGGGTCGATTAGATGCCACAAATATAATTACCCCATTACTTTCTGTCATAACAAATATTGGTTTAGATCACACACAGTTTTTAGGTACTACTTTAAGAGAAATTGCTTTTGAAAAAGGCGGAATCATTAAAAAAAATGTTCCAGTTGTTGTTGGTGAATATGATTTAGAAACGAAACCTGTTTTTGATAAATTAGCTGATTACAATAATTCTAAAATTTTTTATGCTCAAGATGAAAATATTCGAGAAATTCCTTGCGCTTTACTTGGAGATTATCAAATAGCTAATAAGAAAACAGTTTTATGTGCTTTACAATTACTTTCAGATGAGTTTGTTTATTCACAAAATCATGTTGAAAGTGGCTTTTTGAATGTTATATACAATACTGGTTTATTAGGAAGGTGGCAAGTATTAAATGCTTCTCCTAAAGTAGTTTGTGATACCGCACACAACAGTCATGGTTTAAAAGTTGTTTTAAATCAGATTAAAAAAGAACAATTTGATAATTTACATATTGTTTTAGGTGTGGTTAATGATAAAGAATTAGATTCTATTTTACCATTATTTCCAAAAAATGCTAAATATTATTTTTGTTCTCCAAATGTTTCACGTGCTCTCAATTCATCTATTTTAATGGAGCAAGGTATGAAAATTGGGCTTAAAGGGAAATTATATTCTTCTGTTTCAGATGCTTATGAAAGTGCTTTAAATTCATCAAAAAAAGCAGACTTTATTTACATAGGAGGAAGTACTTTTGTAGTTGCAGAAATAATTTAAAAAAAATCAAATAATGTTTGCAATTACAAATAATGAATGTATATTTGCACTCGCAATACGGTAATAGTAAAGCGTTTTATTGGGGCGATTAGCTCAGCTGGTTCAGAGCACCTCGTTTACACCGAGGGGGTCGGGGGTTCGAACCCCTCATCGCCCACAAAAAAAGCACTTCATTTGAAGTGCTTTTTTTTATTTTATATAAATTCTAAAACTCGTTCTAGAGCCATTCCTCTAGATCCTTTAATTAAAATAAAACTATTCTTTAGTTCATTTTTCTTTAAGTAATTTGAGAATTCTCCAAAGTTTTGATAAAAATGTAAATGAGAACTATTTTCTTTATTTAAATAAAAATCTTTTCCAACTAAATGTGAGGTTATAGTAGTTTCATTTTTCAATAAATTGATAACGTTTTTGTGTTCTGTTAAACTTTCCTCTCCTAATTCAAACATATCTCCTAAGATAACAACTTTTGAAGCTTTTTCAATTTGTATGAAGTTGCTAATTGCTGCAGTCATGCTGCTTGGATTTGCATTATAGGCGTCTAATATTATTTCATTGCTGTTTTTCTCAATAAGTTGAGATCTATTATTTGTAGGAATATAATTTTCTATAGCTTCTTTGATAACAGAATCCTCAATTTTAAAATACTTTCCAATAGTTATGGCCGCGTTAATGTTGTTTGCGTTATATGCGCCTATTAAATGTGAAGTTACATTTGTACTGTTAAAATGAATTTTAACCATTGGATTTGCTTCAATTGATGTAATTTTTACATCTGCATTTTCGGTAGTTTTAGAAAAAGAATAATTTTTTATGTCTCTTGTTTTTTCTTGTTGTAAAGCATCATCTAGATTTACAAATGCAATCTGATTGTTTGTTCTTAAATAATCATACAACTCGCTTTTTCCTTTGATTATGCCTTGAACTCCTCCAAAACCCTCTAGGTGTGCTTTCCCAAAATTGGTAATATATCCAAAATTAGGTTCAGTTATTTGGCAAAGTAATTCAATTTCTTTTTGATGATTTGCGCCCATTTCAACAATTCCTATTTCAGTTTCTTTATTGAAATTTAATAGGGTTAGGGGTACGCCAATATGGTTGTTTAGGTTGCCAATAGTGGCAATCGTGTTGAATTTGGCAGAAAGTACTGCTTTTATTAATTCTTTAGTTGTAGTTTTTCCGTTACTACCAGTAAGTGCTATAATTGGTGTTTTTAATTTTTTTCTATGATAGTTTGCTAATTTTTGTAATGTGGATAAAACATCATCAACAAGAATTGTTTTACCTTCAATTTGATAATTAGGATTGTCTATTACAATGTATTTAGCACCTTTTTTTATTGCTTCTTCAGTAAATGTATTCGCATCAAAGTTTTCTCCTTTAAGTGCAAAGAACATACTGTTTTTTTCTATTTTTCTTGTGTCAGTTGAAACTTCTGAGCATTCAAGAAACTTTACATATAAGATTTCTATTTTCATAAAGCGAATATACTAAAAAAGCCCTTTCAATTGAAAGGGCTTTTTATAAAAGTATGATTGTATTTATTGTTTTGGATTTCCTCTAGGAGTCTTCTTGTTAGATTTTGGTCCAACTTTAGACATTGCATTTCTAAATCCAATATAGTCAGTAGCCATATCTTGTGGGAAATATCTACGAGATGCTGGATCTAACCAGTAAGCTCTATCTCTCCAAGAACCACCTTTATAAACTCTAACGTTGTCGTTAACTAAAGTTGTTCTGTCATTCGACTTGTCATATTTTTTAGTCATCTCACCTAAACTATCTACAGATATTGTATGTTTAGGAGATTCATACATTCTAAATTGATCTTCTTTACCTTCATCTTCTTCTTCAGATGAACCAAAGTCAAAACGTCTAGTTGAAGCTCTATCACCATCTCTATAGTTTCTGTTGTCAGAAGTAGAGAATTGAGTTCTTAAGTAGGTTTCATTGTCATCAACTGGAACCTGAGCAATTTGACCAGGGAAGTTTCTGGCTACAATCTTACCATTGCTTAATGTATCATAAGTAATGTTATCAGTTGTTACGATTTCAGTTGTACCGTCTTCTCCAATTTTATTTTTCATATAAACGTTACCTCTAAAGTAGTTGAAGTCATTTGCTTCGTCATCAACCATTGGTCTGTAAACATCGGCAACCCATTCAGCTACGTTACCTGCCATGTCATATAATCCAAAGTCGTTTGGAGGGTAACTTTTAACTTTATTAGTAATATCTGCACCATCATCAGACCAACCTGCGATTCCGCCATAATCTCCTTTACCTTGTTTGAAGTTAGCTAATTGGTCTCCTCTGTATTGTCTTTTTCCTGATCGTGTGTATTGTCCGTTCCAAGGGTATTTCTTTTGCCCTTTGTAGATATTGTATTCTCTGTTTCCTACTAAAGCTAATGCTGCATATTCCCATTCCGCTTCAGTTGGTAATCTGTACTCAGGTAATATTAAACCAGAATTTCTTTGTGCATAAACATTTTTTGCAGTATCTGCTACTTCTTGTCTTCCGCTTTTATTTAACTCTTTTTTAAGTACTACGTCTTCTTTACCACCAAAAGTTTGTGTAGGTGCTGCTAAGTAAGTTTCAGTGCTGAATGAGGTTTCGGCTGTAACGTCTTTAACTTTTGCGTTCTTTTTTAAATATCCTTCTCTTTCAAGAATATTTTCATTAACACGGTCAGTTCTCCACTTGCTAAATTCAGTTGCTTGAATCCAATTTACACCAACTACTGGGTATTCTGCATATGCAGGATGTCTTAGGTAGTTATTTGTCATTGTTTCGTTATAACCTAAACGATTTCTCCAAACTAAAGTATCTGGAATCGCACCGGTATATATGTTTTTGTAATTTTCATCTTCTGGAGGAAAAACTGTTTTTAACCAAAACAAGTATTCAGTATACATGATATTAGTTACTTCTGTTTCATCCATAAAAAATGATTGTACATGCTGTTGATTTGGAGTGTTGTTCCAATCATGCATAGGATCATCTTGTACTTTACCCATTGTAAAAGTTCCACCTTCAACTGGAATCATTCCTGGAGGAGTTTCTTGTTGTTTGAACTTAGAGTTGAATTGAAAGCCGCCTTCTTTGTCGTTGATTTTCCAACCCGTAGCTTTTGAACCACCTTTTGTTCCTGAGCTCTTACTACAACTAGTAAAACCTATTGCTACTGACAATGCCAATATCAATTTTAAAGTCATAATTTTCTTAATTTTCATACTTTAGTAGGTAATAATTTTAGAGTCGCAAGATAATAATTATCAATTAATTTGCAACATGTTTTTAAAAAAATATTAAATATTTGTTAATCTAACTCTTTTATAACGTTTTAGCCTTTTTTTTATTGTATAAATTTAGATATATTGATTTATTTTTTTCTCTTTGTAATATATATACTAAAACTACGTTTTGTTAAGAATGAAAAAGATTTTTATTTACTTTATGTTTTTTCTTTTTGGGGTTATCTATTCTCAAAATCAGACTAATATTTCTTTAACTTGGAGTAATTCTGTTCAATATCTCGGAGATGATGTTTATTTTGAGTTCCCGCGATTTGACAATAATTATTTTGAGTTAAATATCCCTAATAAAACAATTGGTTTAAGTTATTTATTTAAAAGTAACGGTTTTATTGATTCTTCTTCATTGGATATTAATTCTATTAAATATGAGATAATCCCATCTACTTATCTTAAAAATCTCGATATTTCTAAACTGCCTAATCAGTTGAAATATTCTATTGAGTCTGTAAAAGCAAGAGAAGATATTTATTCTGTTTTAAAATTGTCTCCTATTATTAATGAAAATGGTGTTTTAAAGAAAATTATTTCTTTTAGTTTTAATTTTACTTATAATAATAATTTAAGAAATAATTCATTAGTTGTTAATTCAATTACTAATTCTGTTTTAAGTTCTGGAACATGGCATAGGTTTTATGTTGAGAAATCAGGGGTATATAAGTTATCAAAAAGTTTTTTACAGTCTTTAGGTGTTAATGTTTCGGGAGATCCAAGAAATATCAAAATATATGGCAATGGTGGTAGAATGTTACCGTTGTTAAATAGTACTTCTTACCCTAGTGATTTGGAAGAAAATGCTATTAAATTTGTAGGTGAAGATGACGGCGTTTTTAACGATTCTGATTTTATTCTTTTTTATGCTGAGGGCGTAGATACTTGGAACACAGAAAGTTTAACTAGTGTCAATTTATTTTCTGATAAATCTTATTTTTATGTTACGACGTCATCTGGTTCTGGTAAAAGAATAGCTTCCGCTATAGAGCCAACGGCAGCTCCAAGTTTTAGTTTTACAAATTATAATGATGTTATAACATACGAGAAGGACTTAGTTAATGCAGGTAAAGTTGGTCGAAGATGGTTTGGAGAACAGTTCAATATTAATAATGAGCAAATTTTTGAGTTTTTAATTCCGAATTTAGATCTTTCATCTCCTGTTGGGTTGAAGATAAACTTTGCTTCAAAGTCCTACGGAGTATCTTCTTTTGATGTAGAGGCTAATAATCAAACAATTGGAAGTTTAACTTTTCCTACTTTGGTTGCGTTTAGCGGTGTTGAGGGTTACGAAAGTGCTTTAAATGCTAGTTTTACTTCGTCGTCATCAACAATAAGTTTAAATCTAACTTATAACAATGGTGGAGTTCCATCATCAAATGGTTATTTAGATTTTATTAGATTGACGACTGTAAGGAATTTGTCTGGATTTGGAGAGCAGTTTCCATTTTTTAATAATCAACAGTTATCAAATATTGGTGTTGGACAATATAATTTTACTAATGCAAGTAATATTAATGAGGTTTGGGATGTAACAGATCGTTTTAATGTTCAAAATTATATTAATTCGTCAGGTTCTAATTTCAGTTTTAAAGTAAATTTAGGTACTGAAAAAAAATATATTGCAGTTGATTTTTCAGATACTTACTCGCCTTTAAAAGAAACGAATACGTTAGTTTCTAATCAAAACCTTAAAGGGACTATTTTTCTTAATAATTCAGGTGTCTTTGAGGATATTGATTATTTAATTATTACACCAAATAATTTATTTACACCTGCAGAAAGATTGGCCGATTTTCATAGGTTGAATTCCGGAATGAAGGTTAAAGTGGTAAGCATTGAAAGTATTTATCAGGAATTTAGTTCAGGAAAACAAGATGTTGCAGCAATAAGAAACTTTATAAAGTATGTTTATCAAAATGCTTCGAATGTTTCAAATAGAGTTAAGTATGTCAATTTATTTGGCGACGCATCTTACGATTATAAAAATAGATTATCAAGTAATACTAACATTGTTCCTGTTTTTCACGGTTTTAACCCATTGGCAAGCGAAACTAATAATATTTCTAATTTTTCTTTGTACTTGTCTTTTATGTCTGATGATTTTTACGGGCTTATGGATGATTCAGAAGGTACAATGTTAAGTGGTGCAGACGGTATTGATATTGCAGTAGGTAGAATGTTAGTTTCGTCAGTGCAACAAGCAAATGAAATGGTTGACAAAGTGATTGAATATCATGATGAAGAATCGTATGGAAGATGGAGAAATAATTATGTCATTTATTCTGATGATGCAGATGATGCTACAGATGCAACACTTCAGTTTGGCTTAGATGATTTAGCAAATACTTTAGTGGATCAAAAACCATTTGTAAATGTAAAAAAAATACATACAGACGCTTATATTCAGCAAGTTGCCGCTGGAGGTGAAAGATATCCAGAAGCAAAAGCAGATTTTTTAGATAATTTAGAGCTTGGAGCTTTAGTTTTTAATTATTTCGGACATGGAAATGAAGAGTCTTTGGGCAGAGAGCGTTTATTTGAAAAAATTGATGCTCAAAATTTAACAAATAAATACAGGTATCCTTTATTTGTTACAATAACATGTGAATTTACTCGTTTTGATGATCCAAACAGGTTTACTGGAGGTGAATATATGTATTGGAATACAAGCGGCGGTGCGATTAGTTTAATTGCAACCACAAGGCAAATTGGTGTTACTACTGGTTTTACAATGAATAATATACTTAGTGAAGAGTTGTATGCATTTGGGTCAACTAATTATCCTACTATTGCAGAGGCTTTGCGTTTAACTAAGTTAAGAACAGGTTCAGATAATAGGCGAGTTGTCTTTTACATAGGTGACCCTGCATTAAAGTTAGCAATTCCTAAGTCTAAAGTAGTTTTAACCAAAGTTAATGATGTAGACGTGAGTTTGCCAAATGATGTGTTTAGTGCCTTAAGTTTAATGAAAGTTTCGGGCGAAGTTGTAGATGAATCTGATAATTTGATTTCTGATTATAACGGAGATTTGGCAGTTCAAATTTTCGATAAAGAAATCAATAGAAGTACATTAGGAAATAATGGTACAACTAATAGTTCTGGTCAATTAATAATTATGGATTTCACAACACTTGGAGAAACTATTTTTAGGGGAAATGCTTCTGTTGTTAATGGTAAATTCGATTTAAGTTTTGTCGTTCCTCAGGATATTAGAATTCCTATTGGGAACGGAAAAATTAGTTTTTATTCTAAAAGAAGTAATACTGTTTTAGAAGATCAGACGGGTTATAATACAGATATTCAAATTGGTGGCGTTAATACAAGTGCTCCTGCGGATAATACTCCGCCAACTGTAAGGTTGTACATGAATGACGAAAGTTTTGCTTCAGGAGGAATTACTAATTGCTCACCTTACTTACTTGCTTTTTTAGAAGATGAAAACGGAATCAATACAGCAAGTGGTATTGGTCATGATATAGTTGCTATTTTAGATGGTGATGAGTCAAATCCTTACGTTTTAAATGATTATTATGAAACAGAAAATAACGATTACACCAAAGGTAAAGTTCGTTTCCCGTTTAGGGATTTAGAATCGGGCATGCATACTATTCTTTTTAAAGCTTGGGATGTATATAATAACTTAATAACACAAGAAATTCAGTTTAATGCCGTTTGTAATGAAGATGGTTTAAGAATAGAAAAAGTTTTAAATTATCCAAACCCATTTGTTAGTTATACTGAATTTTGGTTTTCTCACAATATGCCATTTGAGCCATTAGACGTACAGGTGCAAATTTTAACTATTTCAGGAAAACTAGTAAAAACAATAAATCAACAAGTGGTTACTGATGGTTTTTTGTGTAGAGAAATAACATGGGACGGAAAGGATGACTTTGGAGATAAAATAGGAAAAGGGGTTTATATTTACAAGCTAACTGTTCGCTCAACTACAACGGGTAAAAAAACAGAAAAATACGAGAAACTTGTAATCCTATAATAAAATATTATATTTGTTCAATTAAATTAAAATACTAAATGAAAAAGATTGCGTTTTTTTTAACCTTAATTTTAACTTTCCAGAACATTTCTGCTCAGGATGAAAATAGAGTAATTACTACTGGGGTGCCTTTCCTGCTTATTGCTGCAGATGCTCGTTCTGCGGGTATGGGAGATATGGGAGTTGCAACATCAGCAGATGTTTTTTCGCAGCAACATAATCCGGCTAAATATGCTTTTTCGTTAGATAAACAAGGTTTTTCTATAAGTTATACTCCATATTTAACAAGTATTGCAAATGATATTTCGTTAGGTCAAATAACATATTATAATAGAATAAATGAAAGAAGTGCTTTTGCAACCTCTTTCCGTTATTTTGGTTTAGGAGATATTCAATTAACTAATAACTTAGGGCAGGAAACTACTACCGTGAACCCAAATGAGTTGGCTTTGGACGGTTCATACTCTCTGAAGTTGAGTGATCAATTCGCTATGGGTATTGGAGCTCGTTTTGTGCGTTCAAATTTACAAATTGCTACAGATAATAGTGATGCTAAAGCGGCAACAAGTTTTGCCGTAGATATTGCGGCATTTTATCAATCAGAAGAGGTTGCTTATAATGATTTTAATGGTCGATGGAGAGCAGGTATTAATTTACAAAACATGGGTCCAAAAATTAATTATAACAATGATGGAAACGATGAGTTTGGAAATTTTATGCCAGCTAATTTAAGATTAGGGCTTGGTTTTGATTTTATTTTTGATGAGTATAATAAAATTACACTTACAGGTGAAACGACTAAGTTAATGGTGCCAACGCCTCCAAAAGTTGGAGATGAAGACGAAAGTGGAACAATTGATAACACAGATTATACCATTGCTAATAATGAGTATAGAAAAACAAGTTGGGTTAGTGGAATGTTTAGTTCGTTTGGTGATGCACCAGACGGTTTAAGTGAAGAATTTAAAGAGTTTACTTATGCATTAGGTGCAGAGTATTGGTATCAAGATTCATTTGCTTTAAGAACTGGTTATTTTCACGAAAGTGAGGTTAAAGGAGCTAGAAAATTCTTTACATTAGGAGCTGGATTTAAATATAATATTGTAAAAATTGATGTATCATATTTATTCTCTGCTTCTAAAGTAAGAAATCCATTAGAAAATACATTGCGTTTTTCTCTAACATTTAATTTTGGAGATAAATACGACGAATATTAATTATTAGATAACTAAAAAATACAATCCAAATTCTTAATTAGAATTTGGATTTTTTTTCCCTAAACATGAAAGAAATTACAATAACAACTTCATTCGTGGAGTATGAAAATTTAAATGAGTTGGATGCTTCTTCTCAAAAAATGATGCAATTAGCTATACTGGCTAGAAAAAAAGCCTATGCGCCATATTCAAAATTTACAGTAGGTTGCGCAATTCTTTTAGATAATGGCAAAGTTGTGGAAGGTTCAAACCAAGAAAATGCAGCTTATCCATCTGGATTGTGTGCAGAAAGAGTAGCTATATTTTATGCAGGAGCTAATTATCCAGATGCTAAAATTTTAAAGTTGTTTATATCAGCATCACCTGTCGATAGAGATTTAGAACAGCCAATTCCTCCATGTGGCTCTTGTAGGCAGTCAATAGCCGAGTATGAAATTAAGCAAGATCAGGATATAGAAATATATTTTATGGGAGGAAAAGGAAAAATATATAAATCAAATTCTTTAAAGAACATACTTCCGTTTATGTTTGATAAAAAATATTTGTAGTTAATTGTTGTAAAAAAAACAAAATTTATTTTTTCAATAAGCTTGTAAGTAGTATTTTTGCTTTTTGTACCTTTTTGTAACATCTGAATAGCGATGAGTGCAAAATTCAATTTAATTAAAAAATAATGAAACCAATAACAAAAGAGGTTTACCTTAAGTGGTATGAGGATATGCAATTGTGGAGAAAGTTTGAAGACAAGCTGGCTGCGCTATATATTCAACAAAAAGTAAGAGGATTTCTTCATTTATATAATGGTCAAGAAGCGGTTTTAGCAGGAGCACTTCATGCTATGGACTTGTCAAAAGATAAAATGATTACAGCTTACCGTAATCACGTTCAGCCTATTGGTATGGGTGTAGACCCAAGAAATGTTATGGCTGAATTATTAGGAAAAGTTACTGGTACTTCAAAAGGAATGGGTGGATCAATGCATATCTTTTCAAAAGAGCATGGCTTTTATGGAGGGCATGGAATTGTTGGAGCTCAAATTCCAGTTGGGGCAGGAATTGCTTTTGCAGATAAATATTTTGAAACAGGAGGGGTAACATTAACTTATTTTGGAGATGGAGCTGCTCGTCAAGGATCTTTACATGAAGCTTTTAATATGGCCATGTTATGGAAACTACCAGTTGTATTTATTGTTGAAAACAATGGATATGCAATGGGAACTTCTGTTGAAAGAACAGCAAATCATACCGATATTTGGAAATTAGGTTTAGGTTACGAAATGCCTTGTGGTCCTGTAGATGCTATGAACCCTGTAAAGGTTGCAGAAGCTATGCACGAAGCTATGGAAAGAGCACGTCGTGGTGATGGACCAACATTCTTAGAAATGAAAACATACCGTTATAGAGGTCACTCTATGTCTGATGCTCAACTTTATAGAACTAAAGATGAAGTAGAAGAATATAAAAAAATCGACCCTATTACGCAGATATTAGATATTATCAAAGAAAACAATTATGCTTCTGAAAGTGAAATTGAAGAAATTGATCAAAGAGTAAAGGATTTAGTTGAAGAATGTGCAACATTTGCTGAAGAATCTGATTATCCAGATGTTCAGCAACTGTATGATGTTGTTTACGAACAAGAAAATTACCCATTCATTCCTCATAAATTATAAGCTATGGCAGAAATTATTACAATGCCGCGTTTGAGCGATACAATGACTGAAGGAGTTGTAGCAACTTGGCTTAAAAAAGTTGGTGATAAAATTTCAGAAGGAGATATGCTTGCTGAAATTGAAACAGATAAAGCAACAATGGAGTTTGAATCTTTTAATTCAGGTACTTTATTGTATATTGGAATTCAAGAAGGTGAATCTGCACCTGTTGATTCTTTATTGGCTATTATTGGAAAAGAAGGAGAAGATATTTCTGCATTATTAAGTAAGGCTTCTACATCTAAACCAGCTAATGAAGAAGAAATAAAACAAGATGTTGTTTCAGAAAATCTAGATATAAAAGTACCTGAGGGAGTTATTGTAGTTACTATGCCAAGGCTAAGTGATACAATGACTGATGGAACTGTTGCAACTTGGTTGAAAAAAATTGGAGACTTAGTTTCAGAAGGAGATATTCTTGCAGAAATTGAAACTGACAAAGCTACAATGGAGTTTGAATCTTTTAATGCAGGCACATTATTGTATATTGGTGTTGAAGAAGGAAAAACTGCTCCTGTAGATTCTATTTTAGCAATTTTAGGCCCTGCTGGAACTGATGTTTCTGCTATCGCAGCTAACTATAAAGTTGGTGGTGCATCATCTGAAGCGCCAAAAAAGGCTGTTTCAGAAACTCCTATTATAAACTCAAATACGCCTTCAAATGTTGCGGTTGTAGTAAATGATGGAGGAAGAATTTTAGCTTCACCGTTAGCAAAAAAAATAGCACAAGAAAAAGGAATTAATTTAGCGCAAGTTTCGGGCTCTGGAGAAAATGGAAGAATTGTGAAAAGTGATGTTGAAAACTTTACTCCTTCACAACAAGTTTATCCAACCTCTGCTCAAGCGGTAAACCAAGCTACAAATGCTGTTGCTGCAGTGCAACCATTTGTACCAGCTGGAGAAATGTTTCAAGAGGAAATTAAAAATTCTCAAATGCGTAAAACTATTGCGCGTCGTTTAGCTGAATCTAAATTTACTGCACCTCATTATTATTTAACAATTGAGTTAGATATGGACAATGCAATTGCATCAAGAGGAGTAATCAATACTTTGCCAGATACAAAAGTGTCTTTTAATGATATGGTAGTTAAAGCGTCAGCAATGGCGTTGAAAAAACATCCACAAGTAAATTCTCAATGGAGAGAAGACGCAATGGTAATCAATCACCATGTGAATATTGGTGTTGCCGTAGCTGTTGAAGATGGTTTAATGGTTCCTGTTTTGAAATTTACAGACCAAATGAGTTTGTCTCAAATTGGTGCTTCTGTGAAAGATTTAGCAGGGAAAGCAAAATCTAAAAAAATTCAGCCTTCAGAAATGGAAGGAAGTACGTTTACAATTTCTAATTTAGGAATGTTTGGTATACAATCATTTACTTCAATCATCAATCAACCCAATTCAGCAATTTTATCAGTTGGTGCAATTGTTGAAAAACCAGTGGTTAAAAACGGACAAATTGTTGTAGGTAATACAATGGTTGTTACTTTAGCTTGCGACCACAGAACGGTAGATGGTGCAACAGGAGCTCAATTCTTACAAACGTTTAAAGCGTTTATGGAAAATCCTGTTACTATGTTAGCATAAATTATAGTTAATATTTATATTTAAAATCCCAACATTTGTTGGGATTTTTTTATTTTTACAAAAATAGATTTTATGAAGAATTTCTTATTTCTTGCTGCGCTTTTAGTGCTTTCTTGTAAAACCAATCAAGTAGTTAATGATTCGAAAGAAACAAATGCTGTTTCAATAATCAATTTTTCAAAGCCAGAAAATGTTGCCAAAACATTATCTTTTTTAGCTTCAGATGATTTAGAAGGAAGAGATTCTGGTAGTGAAGGAATTGAAAAAGCGAGTGTTTTTTTAGAAAATATGCTAAAAGAAAACGGAGTAAAACCTTATTTCAAAACCTATCGCGATACGCTTTCAAACTTTAGTAAAACTTCTTATAATATTGTAGGTTATATAGAAGGAACTGATTTAAAACTAAAAGATGAGTTTGTAATTATTGGTGCACATTATGATCATATAGGTAAAATAGCAGCAGTTAACGGTGATGATATTGGGAATGGCGCAAATGATAATGCTTCAGGTACAACGGCTGTAACTGAGGTAATGAAGTATTTTGCTAAAAGTAAAACGAATAAAAGAAGTGTATTGTTTGTGTTTTTCTCTGCAGAAGAAAAAGGATTGTTAGGTTCGAAACATTTAGCAAAGAAATTAAATGATCAAAATATAGATTTGTATTTTATGTTCAATTATGAAATGATTGGCGTTAAAATGAATAGAGATGATATGCTCTTGTATTTAACTGGTTTTGGGAGAAGTAATATGGCGCAAATTATGAATGAATATGCAAGTGAAAAATTAATAGGATATATTCCTGCTGAAACACAATATCAATTGTTCAGGGCTTCAGATAATTATCCGTTTTATACCGAATTTGATGTGCCAGCTCAAACGGTTTCAACTTTCGACTTTGAAAACTTCGATTTTTATCACCAACCAGATGATGAATTTGAGTTAATGGATACGGCTCATATTACAAATGTGATAAATAAAACGATTCCTGTTTTAGAAAAAATGATGAACGCAGATACTAAAGAAATTCAATTAAAAAAATAATGAAAAACATAATTATAACAGGAACTTCTAGAGGAATTGGCTACGAACTGGCTTTGCAATTTGCTAATGAAGGTCATCAGGTTTTGGCTATTTCTAGAAAAACACCTCCAGAATTTATTAAGCACCAAAACATCACTTGTCTTTCAATTGATATGTCAGATAAAGAGCAATTTGTTCAAGTGGATAATTTTCTAAAGTCAACATGGAAAAAAGTCGATATAGTTATTAACAATGCAGGAAGTTTATTGAATAAACCATTTGAAGAAATTTCTTTTACCGATTTTGAAAATGTGTATAAAGTAAATGTTTTTGCTGTGGCCGAATTAACACGTGTTTGTATTCCATTTATGCAAAAAGGGAGTCATGTTGTTACAATTAGTTCTATGGGCGGAATTCAAGGAAGCATGAAGTTTCCAGGTTTAGCAGCTTACTCTTCTAGTAAAGGTGCGGTAATTACATTGTCTGAATTATTAGCTGAAGAATATAAAGAACAAGGTTTTGCTTTTAATGTTTTAGCTCTTGGAGCTGTAAATACCGAAATGCTACAAGAAGCTTTTCCAGGATATGAAGCGCCAATTTCAGCAAAAGAAATGGCAAACTATATTCACGACTTTTCGTTAGCCGGAAATAAATTTTATAACGGAAAAGTTTTACAGGTTTCATCAACAACTCCATAGAATAGCTTGAGTAACGTTTTACAAAAATATCTTCCTGAACACGCTGTTCAATCCTGTTTTGAATTGATCAAAGCAAATCACGTACATTTAAAAATTGTAAATGAACGCGTTACTCGTCATGGTGATTATAGAAAAGACGCACAGGGTTATCATTTAATTACGGTTAATGCTAATTTGAATAAATATCGTTTTTTAATGACATTGATTCATGAAATTGCACATTTAGTTGCTTTTGAAAAATATGGACGATATATAAAACCTCATGGAAATGAATGGAAACTCACTTTTCAAAAATTAATGGTTCCTTTTATACGGCCAGAAATATTTCCTAATCAATTGTTGCCTTTGTTGGCACGTCATTTTAGAAACCCAAAAGCTAGTAGTGATACTGATGCAACTTTATCTTTAGCATTAAAGCAGTTTGATGCAGAAGAAAACGATAAAAATTATATATTTGAATTACCATACGGAAGTCACTTTAGAATTCATAATGGTAGAATTTTTAAAAAAATAGCACTTAGAGTTAAGCGATATGAGTGTGTGGAATTAAGTACAGGAAGGATTTTTTTGTTTCAGCCTAATGCTGAGGTAGAACTTTTACCAAGTTAGTCGCTTTAAAAACTTTGAAATTTAAAAAATGAATAAAAATTATTACGCAATATTAATGGCTGGAGGAGTTGGTTCTCGTTTTTGGCCAGTAAGTACAACCGATTTTCCTAAACAATTTCACGATATGTTAGGAACTGGCGATACGTTAATTCAAAAAACATTCAGCAGATTATCTCAAATAATTCCCAAAGAAAATATTCTAATTCTTACGAATGAACGCTATAATAGTTTAGTTTTAGAGCAATTGCCAATGGTAAAACAAGAGCAAATTGTTTTAGAGCCAGCCATGCGAAATACGGCTCCTTGTATTTTGTATGCTTCGTTAAAAATTAAAAAACAAAATCCAAATGCAGTTGTAGTTGTTGCTCCTAGTGATCATTGGATTGAAGATGAAATGCAGTTTGTGGCTAATATTCAACGTTCGTTTGATTTTTGTGAAATGCAAGAATCATTAATGACATTAGGAATTGTTCCAACTTTTCCAAATACGGGTTATGGTTATATTGAATTTGATAAATTAGATAGTAGACCTATAAAAAAAGTAGTTCAGTTTAGAGAAAAACCAGATTATCATACAGCAAAGCAATTTATTCAAAGTCGTAATTATTTGTGGAATGCAGGAATTTTTATTTGGAGTATTAAAACAGTTTTAGAAGCTTTTGAAATATTTCAACCTAAAATGTATGCTCATTTTATGAATGGTTATGAAGTCTATAATTCAGATAAAGAAAAAGCGTTTATTGATGAACAATATCCTTTAGCGGAGAATATTTCTATAGATTATGCTATTCTTGAGAAAGCCGAAAATGTATTTGTTTTACCAGCAACTTTTGATTGGAATGATTTAGGAACTTGGGGTTCATTATATGATAAGTTGCCAAAAGATAAAAATGAGAATGCTATTGTTAATGCTAAAGTATTATTAGAAAATGCGACTAATAATATCATTAGAACTGATGGTAAGAAAACTGTTGTAATTGACGGATTGAATGATTATATTGTTGTAGATAGAGATAATGTGTTAATGATTTATCCAAAGAGTAAAGAACAAGATATTAAAAAAATAGTTACAAAACTTAATTAATTAAAAATGGAAAATAATCAAGATTCTAACATTAATATTTTAGCAGTTATTAAAAAGTATTTATTAGAGATTTTCGACATTTCTTCAGATACTGATAAAGAAGCAACTATTGAAGATGTTAAAAACGGAATATACGTAAAAGGTCAAACTGCTTGGGTTTTGATTTTTTCTATTTTAATTGCCTCTGCAGGATTGAATACTAGTTCAACAGCTGTAGTAATTGGTGCCATGTTAATTTCGCCTTTAATGGGGCCTATTTTAGGAATGGGACTTTCATTAGGAATTAATGATATTGACTTTTTAAGAAAAGCACTAAAGAATTTTGGTGTTATGGTAATTCTTAGTTTGCTAACTTCTTTTTTGTTTTTTAGTATTCCAATGTTTCAAGACGAAACGCCTGAACTTGTTGCTCGTACTTTTCCAGATGTTCGTGATGTTATTATTGCACTGTCAGGTGGTTTAGCTTTAATTGTTGCACTCAGCAGAAGAAATAAATCTTTAAACACAATTGCAGGTGTTGCTATTGCAACTGCCTTAATGCCGCCACTTTGTACTGCTGGCTACGGCTTAGCAACGGGTAAATGGAATTTCTTTGGAGGTGCCCTATTTTTATTCTCAATTAATACTGTTTTTATTGCATCAGCTACTTTTGTTGTAGTTCGGTTTTTAAAGTTTCCTTACGAAGCGTATGCAAATTCTCAAAGAAGAAAAAGAATTTCTCAAATAATTACAATTTTTGCAATTGCTATTTTGATTCCAAGTGTTTATATGTTTTATAATTTGTATAAAAAATCAGATTTTAATCAAAAAGTAGCCAATTTAATTGAAAGCGTAAAAACAGAGCAAGGAATTTTAATTTTAGATGTAAACACTGACTATTCAGCTAAAAAAATTGAATTTGCAGTGATAGGAAAAAGCCTTTCGAATGAGGATATTGCTCAGTTTAAAGAAGAAATGAAGCAAATGGGCTATGAGAATTGTGACTTTAAAGTACTACAAAACGCAGGAAATATTGAAACAATAAATAAAATTAACGAAATAGAATCCTCTTTTTTATCTAACCAACAATTATTGGTTAAGAAAGACGCCATTTTATTAGAAAAAGACAGGGAAATTTTCGATTTAAAGAATCAATTAATTGTAAAAAAAGAAGAAACATTTCCTTTTAATGAAATTGCCAATGAAATTAAGTCTTTGCAAAATGAAATTACTGAAGTCGCTTTTGCAAACTCAATAACAACAAACTTTACAACGACTGATACAATTCCTGTTTTTCACATAAAATTCAATAAAAATGTAAAGAGTAAGGAAAAATTAGAAAGCACTAAATCGCTTCAAAATTGGTTGCGTACAAAAATGAAAAATGAAAAAATTACAGTAGAAGAGAATGATTAATTAGTATCGTCTTCTAAATACATTTTTCGAACTCTTTTAAATAATTCAGATGAATAAACAAAATCGGTAACCGCTTCATTATCTGTTTTAAAAATTTCTTTGTTAGAACCTTCCCATTCTAATAAGCCGTTTTTAAGAAACGTAATTTTTTCGCCAATTTCCATAACAGAATTCATATCATGCGTATTAATAACAGTTGTAATGTTATATTCTTTTGTAATTTCCTGAATTAAATTATCAATTACAATGGCAGTTTTTGGGTCTAAACCAGAGTTGGGTTCGTCGCAAAAAAGATATTTCGGATTATTTACAATTGCTCTTCCTATAGCAACACGTTTTTGCATTCCGCCAGAAATTTCAGAAGGCTTTTTAGTATGTGCATTGATTAGGTTTACTCTTTCAATAACAAAGTCTACACGTTCTTTAATTTCTTTTGGTGTTTTATTTGAAAACATTTTCAATGGAAAGCCAATATTTTCTTCAACAGTCATGCTGTCAAATAATGCGCTTCCTTGAAAAACCATCCCTATTTCCGTTCTTAAAGCACGTTTTTCATCGTTTGTTAATTCGCTATAAATTCTTCCGTCAAAAGAAATAGTTCCGGCTTCAGGTATGTGAATTCCTAAAAGTGATTTTAAGAAAACTGTTTTTCCAGAACCACTTTGACCAATAATTAAATTAGTTTGTCCGGCTTCAAAACGAGTGCTAATTCCTTTTAATACTTTTTGATCACCAAAAGTTTTTTCTAAATTCTTAACTTCTATCATGAGCTTAAAAGTATTTGTGTTAAAATATAATTCATTAAAATGATCACTACCGATGTCCAAACAAATGAAACTGTACTTGCTTTTCCTACTTCAAGTGCTCCACCTTTCATGTAAAAACCATGAAAAGATGGTATTGTTGCTAAAATTATAGCAAAAACTATCGTTTTAATAAAAGCATAAACAATATGAAAAGGAATAAAGTCTACTTGAATACCGTTTATAAACTCTCCACTAGAAGAAAAACCGCCATAAACGGCAGCAATCCAACCGCCAAAAACACCTAAAAACATACTAATTCCAATTACAAATGGATATAATAGAAGTGCAATTATTTTTGGAAAAACTAAGTAATTTAATGAATTTACACCCATAACTTCAAGAGCATCTATTTGCTCCGTTACACGCATAGTTCCAATGCTAGATGTAATGAATGAACCCATTTTACCAGCCATAATAATAGAAATAAAAGTAGGAGCAAACTCTAAAACAATCGATTGTCTGGTTGCAAAACCAATTAAATATTTAGGAATTAACGGATTAGTTAAGTTTAAGGCAGTTTGTATAGAAACAACACCACCAACGAAAAAAGAAATAAAAGCAACGATTCCAAGCGAATCAATAATTAGATCATCAATTTCTTTTAAAATTAGTTGTTTCATTACGCTCCATTTGGTAGGTTTATTAAAAACCTCTTTTAGCATAATGAAATATTTTCCTATTTGCGATAAATATCGAACGAGCATCATAGTGTATGAAATATCTTCAAAAATAGTAATTTAAGATGAGTTTTAAAGGAAGTGTAGTAAGTTTTTTGGGCGTAACCCTAAAGGGCCGTGTCATTCGCTATATCTTTTATTTCGTAAACTACATAAAAGGATGCCGCTACTACCACTTACGCAATTCGTTGCATTTAAAACAACTTCTCTTTTATTTTTTTCCAACGATATTTTCTAATAAATTTCGCTTGTTCTTCAGAAACTAATAATTCTATATTAGAAGATTTTGCCTTCCAAAAACCATTCATATAATCTATAAACAGTAAAGGTTTATTTTTTCGTAACGCTAGTTTTAAAGAAGCAATAAAAGTAATAGTGAATCCATAGCCTAGCCTGTAAAAAGCTTCGCCTTGTTTGTAACGTGCTGTTTTATTATAATTCGCTCCTGTTGGTTTTAAATGTTTTACTTGCAAAGATTCATCGGTTACAACTTTCCAATTGTAAAATTTACATAGCAATTCATCAACAGTGTCCCAGCCCATAGCTGGTTTTAGTCCGCCAATTTGCTCAAAACACGCCTTTCTATACGCTTTAAATGCCCCGCGAATATGATCTTTATCGGTTAAATTTTCTAAAAACCATTCTCCGTTTTTTTCAATGTAAGCAAAACCGCCAACCATTCCAATTGTAGAATCAGATTGAAAATGTTTGATTATGGTTTCAAAATAATTGTTTGGAAATATTAAATCGGCATCTGCTTTTACAATAATATCATAATTATCATCAATGTGTTTTTCTCCTTCTTGAAAAGCTTGAATGACTTTGCTTCCTGGTAAATGTATTGCGTCTGATTTTTTTTCAATTAACGAAATAAACGTATTTTTTTCGGCAAAAGCCAAAACTATTTCAGCTGTTTTATCCATGGAATTATCGTTTACAACAATAATTTTATTTGGTAAAACGGTTTGATTCAAAAGGGAATCTAATGTTAAACTAATAAATTGTTCTTCGTTATGTGCTGGAATTATGATGTAAAAATTCATGAATTATTTCGGTAAAATAGGATTCCTCCTTACAAAAGTAAACAAATAGTTAATTACAGAATAAATATCAGTATTTTTGTTTGGTAAAATGAATTTTGTGGAAAAAAAAATAGTTGTAATAATTGTCACTTATAATGGAGCTAAATGGTTGAAAAAATGTTTTCAGTCATTAGAAGAATCTTCTTATAAAGTAAATACGATTGTGGTAGATAACAATTCTACTGATAATTCTACTGAAATTATCCAATCTTTTCCTAAGATTCAATTGATTCAATCTGCTGAAAACTTAGGTTTTGGTAAAGCCAATAATCTTGGAATTCAAAAAGCATTAGAACTTGGTGCTGATTATGTTTTTTTATTAAATCAAGACACATGGGTTTTTCCGGAAACAATTTCAAACTTAGTCGTGGTTGCAGAAACTAATGAAAAATACGGAATTGTAAGTCCGCTTCATTATTCTGGGGATGAAGTTCATCTTGATGAAAGCTTTGAAACGTATTGCAAAAGAAAAACAAAGTCAATTTCAGATAATATTGATGAAGTTCCGTTTGTAAATGCAGCAGCTTGGTTGCTTTCAAAAAAGACAATTGAAAGAGTCGGCTATTTTGAGCCTATGTTTCAACATTATGGAGAAGACAGGAATTATACCGATAGGATTTTGTTTCACAAATGCAAAACGGTTGTTGTTAAAAATTCAAGAATTTGCCACGATAGAATTATTACACGTAACTTTAAAAAAGATTGTACGCAAGCAAAATTTAGAATCTTAGCTGAGGTTTTAAACCCAAGTAACAATATTATAATTAGTTATTTAAAAGGATTCAAGTCGGTTTTTGGATTGCCTAAATATTTTTTAAAGTTTTATTCATTTTCGAAAGTGCTTACTATGTTTTTACAATTATTAGGATATTATGCGCTTTTGAAATTTCATTTTATCACCATTATTAAAGCACGAAGAAGTTATAAATAATGCAAGAAAACAATACACATAAGCAAGCTTTTTGGTTTACCATAATTAATTATGTGGGAATCATTATTGGTGTTGTTTCAACGATATTTGTGTATCCAAATGACAAAGAGTTTTTAGGAATTGTGCGTTATGTAGACAGTATTGCGCAAATTCTATTTCCAATAATGGTTTTTGGTGGAGCACAAGCTTTAATTCATTTTTATCCTGATTTATCTGAATCAAATAGAATGCAACTTTTTAAGTATGGAATTAGAACCATCTTGCTTGTAAGTTGTATTCTTTTTTTGGTTTTATTTTTAGGAAATCAATTTGTTGATTGGAACAATTATCAGTACGTTTTTTATGCTTTTCCTATTGCTTTTTCATTAGCATTTGTAGAGCTTTTTAAACGTCAGGCAACTAATTTACAAAAGCTGTCGATACCAACATTTTATGAAAAAATCATCCCTAAGTTAGCTTTGCCATTTGTTTTTATTTTATTGCTTTCGGGATATTTTGATGTTATAAGTAGTTTGGTCGCTTTTATAATTTCTTATTTTATTTTATTGGTTTTACTCTCGGTTTATTTGTTTGGACAATATAAAATCAATATGAATTTTGACTTTAGTTCTTTGTTTAGCCAAATTTCCAAAAGAGATTATTATAAATACAGTTTTTATTCTTTTGTAGGCAGCTTTGGTTCTTTCTTTGCCTTTAGAGTAGATTCGTTTATGATTCCTGAATTTCTTTCATTTGAAGCAAATGGAACTTATTCAATAGGAGTAATGTTAGCTTCTGCATTAGCAATTCCCGCAACAGGAATGTATGCTATTTATGCGCCACAAGTTTCTTCACTTATAAAAAGTGGCAACATTAAAGTATTAGGAGAAAAATATATTGAAACTTCTAAATTACTGTTTTTTATTGGTGCAGTTTTATTTGGTTGTATAATTTTAGGAATTGATTCTTTGTTTCAAATGCTTCCTACTTACGATAAATTAGTAGATTCTATTCCAATAATTGTTATTTTAGGCGCTAATGTGCTTTTCAATATGGCAACTGGTTTTAATTCTGAAATTATTTCCTATTCGAAGTATTTCCGATTTAATATAATATCTGTACTGGTTTTAGTGGTTTTAAACATTAGTCTAAATGTTTATTTCTTAACACAAACAAATCTTGGAATTATCGGAGTAGCTTTTGCATCTTTAATTGCAATGACTTTATTTAATAGTTTTAAATTGTATTTTATTTACTCAAAATTTGGAATACTTCCATTCGATAAAAAATACGCTCAGCTATTTTTTGTTATACTAGTTATAACATCGGCAATTTACTTTTTACCTGAGTTTTCAAATCACTTTGTAAATTTATTCTTTAAAACTGGATTGAATATTGCTTTAATAGTATGGCTAACGTATAAATTAAAGCTTGTTTTTAGTTTAAATTTTTGGATAGATAAATTAATTAATATTGGTAAACAAAAGCATTAATATTCATTCCTGCACCAACCGAAGCAAAAATTAAATAATCGCCTTTTTGAATTGATTGATTTTCTATTTCACCATTTGTAAGTAAATCAAAAAGCGTTGGAACAGTCGCAACACTTGAGTTTCCAAGTTTATGAATACTCATTGGCATAATGTTTTCTGGCATCTCTTGATCATATAATTTGTAGAAACGACTTACAATTGCCTCATCCATTTTTTCATTTGCTTGGTGAATCAATATTTTTTTAATTTGATTTATACTTACTCCACTTTTATCTAAACAGTCTTTCATTGCTAAAGGAACATTTGTAAGTGCAAATTCATAAATTTTACGTCCGTACATTTTTATATACCTTACATGAGGATCAAGGTTTTTATTGAATGACTCTCCAAAATATAAATAATTAGCTTCATCAATTGCAAATGTTGCAGATTCGGTTGCTAAAATTCCTCCATTATCTAAAGTTGCTTCGATAATTGTAGCCCCAGCTCCATCTGAATAAATCATAGAATCTCTATCGTGAATATCAACAACTCTTGACAAGGTTTCTGATCCAATTACTAAGCATTTTTTTGCCATCCCTGCTTTTATAAACGCGGTTGCTTGGATTGTTGCTTCAATCCAACCTGGGCACCCAAAAAGTATGTCGTAAGCCACGCATTTAGGATTTTTTATCGCTAATTTTTGCTTTACTCTAGAAGCTAAACTTGGAACAGTATCAGACTGAATTGTATTGTGTTTTATATCACCGTAGTTGTGAGCAAATATGATGTAATCTAAAGTTTCAGGGTCAATTTTTGCATTTTTAATAGCTTTTTTTGAAGCAATAAAAGCCATGTCAGAATTGTTCATATCTGCTGTAGCATATCTTCTTTCTTGAATACCTGTAATTTCTACAAATTTTCTTGCGATTACTTCGTTAGAAGCTTTAAAATTTGTTCCGTCTTCATTTAAGAATTCATGCTTAGAGAAATCTTCATTTGTTACTCTTAAAGATGGAATATAACTTCCTGAACCTGTGATTTTAATTTGCATTAGTGAGAGTTTAATTTGCTAAAATACTGATTAATATTTTAATACTACGTTTAAAAGTACTATGCATGCATATTATTGTGAAATTGATAGAATAATGTTTTTAAATTATTAATAACGCAATCTTTAATGCTTTTATTGAAATTTAATTTGCATTACCGTTGCCATGCTTAAAGCATTGGTTTTCATTTGTTCAGCATATTTACCTTCAAAGTGCGAATTGATTGTAGTATAAAGGTGTTCCAGCCAAGTGTCAAAATGTTCTTTTTTTAAAGCTTGTTTTTCATGTAAATCTTTATGAATTTGAAACATATTATTGCTATAACCACCTTTCATAAATAAAGATTGTTCCCAAAAAGTAGCCAAAATTTCAAAATGATGTTCTAAATTTTTATCAGTATCAGTAATTTTTGTAAAGTAAAAACTAATTGTGTCGTCTTTTAGAAGTTTCTCGTAAAATTCTTTCATGATTAAAAGAATGTCATCTCTAGTTTCAATATCATTCATTTTTTTAATTTTAGACAAAGTTAGTATTCTTGCACTTCTATTGTCTGACATTTATCATAAAAAAGAAAAAGGTTTCAAAAATAAATTTGAAACCTTTTCTATATTCTAATCACGGATGATTATTTTATTTTACATATATGCTTCAATAGGAGCGCAACTACAAACTAAGTTTCTATCTCCATAAGTTTCATCTATTCGACGAACACTTGGCCAAAATTTATTGTCAGCTACATATTCTAACGGATAAGCGGCTTTTTCTCTTGAATATGGCAATGTCCAAGTATCTGCAGTCAACATATTTAATGTATGAGGAGCATTTTTTAATACGTTATTTGGTTCTTCAATAGTTGCATCTTCAATTTCTTTACGAATAGAAATCATAGCGTCACAAAATCTGTCTAATTCAGAAACATCTTCAGACTCAGTTGGTTCAACCATTAAAGTTCCAGCTACTGGGAAAGAAACTGTTGGAGCATGGAACCCATAATCCATTAAACGTTTTGCGATATCAGTAACTTCGATTCCTTTCGCTTTGAAAGCTCTACAGTCTAAAATCATTTCGTGAGCAGCTCTTCCTTTTTCACCAGAATATAAAATTGGATAATGCTCTTCTAAACGTGCTTTCATATAGTTTGCATTTAGAATTGCATATTTAGTTGCATTTGTAATTCCTTCTGCACCTAACATACATATATAGCCATAAGAAATTAAGCAAACTAAAGCCGAACCGTATGGAGCTCCAGAAATTGCAGTAATTGCTTGTTCTCCACCAACATTTACTAATGGATTACTTGGTAAGAATGGAACTAATTTTTCGTTCACACAAATTGGCCCAACACCTGGCCCGCCACCTCCGTGAGGAATGGCAAATGTTTTGTGTAGATTTAAGTGACAAACATCAGCACCAATTGTAGCAGGATTTGTTAATCCAACTTGTGCATTCATATTTGCACCATCCATATAAACTAAACCACCATTATCGTGAATAATTTGAGTGATTTCCCTAATAGCACTTTCAAAAACACCATGAGTAGAAGGATAAGTTACCATTAAACATGATAATTCATCTTTATATTGTATTGCTTTTTCTCTCACATCTTCTACATCGATATTACCATTTTCCATAGTTTTGGTAACGATGATTTTCATTCCTGCCATTGCTGCAGATGCTGGATTGGTTCCGTGAGCTGAAGCAGGAATTAAACAAACCGTTCTTTGGTCATCTCCTCTTGATTGGTGATAAGCTCGAATAGCCATTAAACCAGCATATTCACCTTGAGCACCAGAATTTGGTTGTAATGTTGTACCTGCAAAACCTGTAATTACATTTAATTGGTGTTCTAATTTCTTAAGCATTTTTGTGTAACCTTGCACTTGGTCTAATGGAGCAAATGGGTGAATGGTGTTCCAATAAGGCATGCTTAAAGGTAACATTTCAGCAGCTGCATTTAATTTCATAGTACAAGAACCTAAAGCAATCATCGAATGATTTAACGATAAATCTTTACGTTCTAATTTTTTGATATAACGCATCAAACTGGTTTCAGAATGATACTTGTTGAATACTTCATGCGTTAAGAATTCCGATTTTCTGTTTAAGTGCATCGGATAATTGTTTTCCAATACATATTCAGAAACTTCAAAAGCTTCTTTTCCAACTGCTTCAGCGAAAATGGCAATTACTTCATTAACATCACTAAATAAAATAGTTTCGTTTAAAGAAATTGAAATTGTTTCATCATCAATGTAGAAGAAATTTACTTCTTTACTTTCGGCAATAGCTTTTACTTTTTTAGCATCCGCTTTTACAACTATTGTATCGAAAAAGGAAGTGTTGGTTTGATAAACGCCTAATTTGTTTAAAGCATCAGCTAAAGTGGAAGCCATTCCGTGAACTTTATCTGCGATGTATCGTAAACCATTTGGTCCGTGATAAACCGCAAACATTCCAGCCATAACTGACAATAAAACTTGCGCTGTACAGATGTTAGATGTCGCTTTTTCACGTTTTATATGTTGTTCACGTGTTTGTAATGCCATACGTAAGGCACGATTACCATCAGCATCTTGCGAAACTCCTATAATTCTTCCTGGCATCGAGCGTTTGTATTCTTCTTTTGTAGCAAAATAAGCTGCGTGTGGTCCGCCGTAGCCCATTGGGATTCCGAAACGTTGAGTTGTTCCTACTACTACATCAGCTCCCATTTCACCTGGAGGCGTTAATTTTACTAAAGATAAAATATCAGCAGCAACCGCTACTTTTATTTCGTTTTCATTGGCTTTTTTTATGAAATCAGCATAATCATAAACTTGACCATATTTTCCTGGGTATTGTAAAATTGCACCAAAAAAGTCACTAGAAAAATCAAATTCTTGGTGGTTTCCAATAACTAATTCCACTCCAATTGGAGTAGAACGCGTTTGCAATACAGATAAAGTTTGAGGCAAAATTTCTTCAGAAACGAAGAATTTACACACATTATTTTTCTTTTGGTCACGTGAGCGAACATCAAATAATAAAGCCATTGCTTCAGCAGCAGCAGTACTTTCGTCTAATAAAGATGCATTTGCGATTTCCATTCCAGTCAATTCGATAACTGTAGTTTGGAAATTTAAGATAGCTTCTAAACGACCTTGAGCAATTTCTGCCTGATAAGGTGTATAAGCTGTATACCATCCTGGATTTTCAAAAATATTTCTTTGAATTGCAGGAGGAACAATGGTTGGGTGATATCCTAGACCAATATATGATTTAAAAACTTTATTTGTTCTTCCTAATAAACGAATATGATTTGCATATTCATATTCAGTCATGATATGTTCTAATTCCAATGGTTCTTTTAGGCGAATGTCCGATGGAATTGTTTCAAATATTAATTGATCTAATGTTTCAACACCAATAGTGTCTAACATTTTTGGCAAATCGTTTTCTCTTGGTCCTAAGTGTCTTAAGGCAAATGAATCTGTTTTCATAATCAAATAGCTGTAGGTTTATTCAGTTGTGTATTTGTTTGGCAAAAGTAATTATTAATCTCGTAATAATTTTGATTTAGAAAGCTATTTTTTGTGATTTTATGAACTAAATAGCATTCTTATTAACACATTGCTTATTTTTGTTTCATGCGAATTTTTAAAAACATTCTTGATTTTTATATTGAAAGTAGTCTCCATGTTGCTTTGGCGGTTTATGCATTAATTCGTGTAACTTTTTTTAAGTTAAACATTCCTTATGATGAACCGGTTGCTTATTTTGGTTTTTACGGAACAGTGGTGGGTTATAATTTTATAAAATATGATGAACTAGCAAGAATTAAAAAAGTAGAATTGACAACCAAATTTAAGTTAATCATTGCTTTAAGTGTCGTGTCATTTTTTGCCTCTGTATTTTATTTTTTAAAACTTACTTTTTTTACACAATCAATTGGCATACTGGTGCTTTTAATTACAATTTTATATACTCTTCCCTTATTTCCTAAAAGAGAAAATATGAGAAATTGGGGTGGAATTAAAATTTATTTGGTAGCAATTGCATGGGTTGGTGTTACAGTTGTGTTGCCTGTTGTGAATAAAGAATTAGACTTTTCTTTTCAAATTGCTTTTAAATGTTTTCAGCGATTTTTGTTTGTTTTTATTCTGATGTTACTGTTTGAAATAATTGATTTACAGTTTGATGCAATTCCTTTGAAGACAATTCCTCAACGAATTGGAATTCAAAAGACTAAACTTATTAACTATTTGTTAATTGTGTTTTTTTTGTTACTTGAGTTTTTTACACCTAATTTTAATGGTAATCAATTTGTAGTTTCACTATTCGTTTCTTTTATTTTATTTGTTTTTACTTTTTTTGCAAATTCAAATAGAAATAAATACTATACTTCGTTTTGGGTTGAAAGTGTGCCTTTCTTTTGGTTGGTTTTATTGTTGGTTTTCGGACAGCATTTTTAAACTTTGATTTCTTTCTAAAAGGAAGTTTGTTAAGTATTTATTCAAGGCTAATTTGTCAAATAGTTTTCCGAAAATTCCAAAAGGTGTTTCGTACATTAATTTGTCTTCCATTATAGTAATTCCGTTTTCGTGTGTAAAAGTGTGTTCGTGTTTAAATGTTTTGAAACAACCTTCTACCATCTCATCTGTAAAATAATATGGGAATTTCATTTCAGTAATTTTACTTTGATGGTGTAAGATTAATCCAAAATGCTTTCCTTCCCACGTTTCTGTTTCGTTCAATTCAATTAAACCAGAAGTAATTCCTGCTATTGCCTTTTCATTTGTTTTACTTGCGGTTTCAATATGAACACTAATGTCTCTAGCGTTATTAAAAACAGTTTCGATGGGTGCATTTATTTTAGTGATGAGATGGATAGTTGTCATGATAATAAATTTTTAAGTGTTTTTTCAATTGTTCCAAGATTAAATTCAAAACCGTTATCCAATAATCTTTTGGGAATTACATTTCTGCTTTTCAAAACCAATTCGGGTTCTGTTTTTATGATTTTAGCCCCAAATTTTAATAAAGTTTTTGATAATGGAATGCCGAACGGAATACCAATTTCTTTTCTCAATTGTTTCATGAAATCTTTATTTCTAACCGGATTTGGAGCAATTACATTTACAGTTCCAATCATTTCTTTCTCTACGATAAACTCAATTGCTCTTGCAAAGTCATCTTCATGGATGAAACTGACAAATTGATTTCCGCTTCCATTTTTTCCGCCAAATCCAATTTGTGTCAGTCTTTTTAAAGGGATAAATGCACCTCCTTTTTTACCCAATACTATTGAAGTTCGCAATGCAGTTTTTAAAGTGTTTTTGGTTGGAACTTCAAAGAAAGTTTGTTCCCAAGCTTTGGCAACATTCATCGAAAAATCATCGCCAATTTCACCGTTTTCTTCTGTCATTTGTTTGTCTTCTGAATGTCTGTAAATTGTTGCTGTGGATGAATTTAGCCAATGTTTTGGTGGATTCGTACAGCTTAGTACAGCTAGGTTAAGAATTGCGGTGCTGTCTATTCGAGAAGCTAAAATGGCCGCCTTGTTTTCATCAGTATAACGACAATCAACCGATTTTCCTGCAAGATTTATTAAAACATCAGCTTTTTCTAATTCGGTTTCCCAACCAGTTAATGTTTTTGCATCCCAATGCACATATTTAATATTGTTTCTGGTCTCTGACTTTCCTCTGGTAAGAATTACAATTTCTTCAAATTTATTTTTGAAATGGTTTACTAAAACCTGTCCTAAAAATCCTGTTCCAGCAGCTATGATTAATTTATTTTGTTTCATTCTGTTTTGCTATTTTATTTAAAGTAATTGTGAAATATGTTGCAATACTCATAGGTAATATTATAATTGTAATTATTAAAAGTAAATTATTGTCATTAAAGTCAATCCAATCATTAAAAAAAGCTGTTACTAAAGCTGAATAAAGAGCTACATAAATCCAATAATTAATTATTTGATATTTCATTTTCTTTGTTAGGAATTTCATATTAAAACTAATATATAAAGCAATTAGTATTTGTATTGCGCCTAAAGCAATCTGTGCATATAAACCAAAAATTACTGTTAGGTAAAGAAAAAGAGTTGCTATGTAACTAATTTTGTTTATTTTTTGTGCTATTTTCATATATTTTATTTTTGAACTTTCAGAAAAAAATGAAAGTTTAGGTTAAATTTTTTTAGTTTATTTCTTCATAATCTTTACAACCAGTTTGGCTAACCAATTGTCTTTGTATTCTGTAATTTTGTCTAAAACATTATCTGCCTTTAAAACAAAATCATAAAGTTTAGAAGTTTGTTCTACAAAATGTCTTTCTTCTTCTGTTTTATTAGCTTCAATTGACGAAACTTCTTTTAAAACTTTCAAAGCTGGTTTAATTTCTCTTTTGCTTCTTTCTTTTGAAATTTTTACGGCTAATTCATCTAAATCTTTTTCAGCAGTAAAAAATTCTCTTCGTTCTCCTGCTTTGTATTCTTTATAAACAATTCCCCAATCCATTAATGCGCGAATATTCATAGAAGCATTTCCACGAGAAATTTGTAATTCTTCCATTATGTCTTCCATAGAAATAGCTTCGTTGCTAATCATTAATAAAGCATGAATTTGCGCCATGGTTTTATTAATTCCCCACTGGCTACCCAATGCTCCCCATGTTTGAACGAATTTATTTTTTGCTTCTTTAAATTCCATACCACAAAGATATATAAAAGTTTTTAAAGTTTCAAAAAAAAATGAAAGTTTGTTTTGTAAAGAAACCGAAGTAGTAATTCTTCGGTTTCTAAAATCTATATGATTTTACAATATTCTTCAAAAATAAGTTGTAAATACTTAGATAAAGTTTTATTCCTTTTTGATGAAACTGTATTTCTAAATGAAGATATAGTTCTGTCTTTTGTTAATATTATTTCCTTACTAGTGTTTAAATCATTCCATATTTTATTCCAACTAGTTTTAGTTTTTGTGTCCAAATCATTTGAGTTTGATGCTAGATACACTGTATGAATTAAATCTTCATTTTCTATTAACTTTTCTCTCGCATCTTTTCCATTAATAAATAACTTTTCAATTAATTTTATTAATTTTTGATTGTAATATATCTGACTCATTTTTATTTAAATCAACCCAGCTCTTTTCAACAAAGCCTCTGGTTTTGGTTCTTGACCTCTAAATTTTTTGTACAATTCCATTGGTAATTCAGTTCCACCTTTTGAAAGTACATTTTCTTTGAACTTAGTAGCCACTTCTTTATTGAAAATTCCTTTTTCTTGAAAATAAGCAAAAGCATCTGCATCTAAAACTTCAGCCCATTTATAACTGTAATATCCAGAAGAATATCCGCCTTGAAAAATATGCGAAAACGAAACGCTCATACAGTTTTCAGCAACATCTGGATACAATTTTGTGTTTTCAAAAGCAGCTTCTTCAAATTCTTTTACAGAAGTTATATCTTTTGGGTCATTACTATGGTAAGCCATGTCCAATAAACCAAAACTAATTTGACGCATAGTTGCAATTCCTTCTAAAAAGCTAGCACTTTCTTTTATTTTTTCTACATATTCTTGTGGAATAATTTCTCCTGTCTGATAATGTTTTGCAAATAATGCTAAAGCTTCGGGTTCATAACACCAGTTTTCCATAACCTGACTTGGTAATTCTACAAAGTCCCAATATACTGAAGTTCCTGATAAACTTGGATAAGTTGTATTGGCTAACATTCCGTGTAAACCATGGCCAAATTCGTGAAATAAAGTAGTAACTTCATTAAAGGTTAGGAGTGAAGGTTTGCTTTCTGTTGGCGGTGTAAAATTACAGACGTTAGAAATATGTGGTCTTTCGTTTACTCCATTTTTGATAAATTGAGGTTTAAAGGAAGTCATCCAAGCTCCGTTTCGTTTTCCTTTTCTAGGGAAAAAGTCGGTATAGAATAATGCAACAAGATTTCCTTCAAAATCTAAAACTTCAAAAGTTTGAACATCATCGTGGTATTTGTCAATGTCAAAAACTTCTTTAAATGTAATTCCGTATAATTTTTCAGCAATTGTAAAAGCGCCGTTTAAAACATTTTCTAGTTTGAAATAAGGTTTTAATTTTTCATCATCTAAACTAAATAATTTTTGTTTTAGTTTTTCTGAATAATAAGCGCCATCCCATTTTTCTAAAACTTCAATTCCGTCTAATTGTTTTGCAAAATCAGTTAATTCTGAAAATTCTCTTTCAGCTGCAGGTTTAGCTTTTTCTAATAAATCATTTAAGAACGACTTTACTTTCTCTGGATTTTGCGCCATTCGTTCTTCTAAAACAAAATGAGAATGTGTTGCATAACCTAATAAATTTGCTCTTTCATGACGCAATTTGGCAATTTTTAAAACATTTTCTTGATTATCAAATTCATTATTTTGAAAGGCTTTTTTTCCAGCAGCTATGGCTAATTCTTTACGTAATTCGCGTTTATCTGCATAGGTCATAAAAGGAATATAACTAGGATAATCTAAAGTAAAAATCCAACCTTCTAGTTCTTTACTTTTTGCTAAGGTTCTTGCTGCTTCAATAGTTCCTTCGGGTAAACCACTTAAATCTGATTCATTGGTTAAGTGAAGTTGATAGTTATTTGTTTCAGCGAGTACATTTTCGCCAAAAGTAAGTTTTAATTTAGCTAAATCTTTATCAATTTCACGAAGACGCATTTTTTTATCTTCAGAAAGTAAAGCGCCATTTCTTGCAAAACCTTTGTATTTTTTATCCAATAAAGTAGCCTGTTCTGTTGTTAAAGTCAAACTATCTTTTTGATCGTAAACGGCTTTTACTTTTTTAAACAAATCTTCATTTAATGTAATATCATTACTAAAAGCAGTTAATAGAGGAGAAACTTCTTGTGCAATTTTTTGCATTTCTTCAGAAGTTTCTGCTGAATTAAGATTAAAGAAAATACTTGATAAACGGTCTAGATTTTCACCTGCAAAATCAAGTGCTTCTATAGTGTTCTCAAAAGTTGGATTTTCAGTATTTTGAATGACTGCATCTATTTCTGCTTTTGCTTTTTCGATACATTCTTCAAAAGCAGGTTTATAATCTGAAAGATTAATCTTGTTAAAAGGTGCAGAATTGTGTTTTGTGTTGAATTTTTCTAAAAAAATTGTCATAATATTTTGTAATTATCGATAAAGTGTATATTTTTGTCGACGAAATGATGATGAAAGAGACCTTTTTGTCCCAAACAAGAATTTTTTTTATAGTTGTCACTTAAATGTGAATAGATTTTCAGAAGCTCCAGGGATGGAGCTTCATTTTTTTATAAACTTTCCGAAGCTTTTATAACTGCTTCTTTTAATCCTTGTTTGTAAAGAACAATTTTATCCAACACACATTTGTCGTGACTTCCAATGATTTGAGCGGCTAAAATTCCTGCGTTTTTAGCTCCGTTTAATGCAACAGTTGCAACAGGAACTCCACCTGGCATTTGTAAGATTGATAAAACAGAATCCCAACCATCAATAGAATTACTTGATTTTACCGGAACACCAATTACGGGTAACGGGCTCATCGATGCTACCATTCCTGGTAAATGTGCTGCACCACCTGCTCCAGCAATTACTACTGAAATTCCTCTTGTGTGTGCATTTTGACTAAAGTCAAATAATTTTTCAGGCGTTCTGTGAGCAGATACAATATCTACTTCTACCTCAATGTCAAATCCTTTTAATATGTCTATGGCGTCTTTCATAACTGGCATGTCTGAAATACTTCCCATTATTACGGCTACTTTCATTTTTTGTTGTTTAATCGTTTATTTAAATTGAAAATATAAAAAACTATAATCTTAATTTATGAGATTCTTCCTTCGTCAGAAAGACAAGTTTGTGTTTATAAGCAAAACTTTCTTCTGTTTTCTGAAAACTATTTACTGAACACTAATTACTTTGATTGTATTCTTCACTACTTCAGCAACTTTTCTTGCTTGTTCCATATCAGGGTTTACAATAGTAACATGTCCCATTTTTCTAAACGGTCGCGTTTCTCTTTTTCCATAAATATGTGGAGTGACACCGTCAATAGCAATTATTTTTTCTATGTTTTCGTAAACTACTTGCCCTGTAAAACCTTCTTCGCCAACTAAATTTACCATAATACCCGCAACTTTACTACTTGTATTTCCTAAAGGTAAACCTAAAATTGCACGAATATGATTTTCAAATTGAGAAGTATAACTGGCTTCAATTGAATAATGTCCAGAATTATGTGGTCTTGGAGCCACTTCGTTTACCAAAATTTCATCATTCTCAGTTTGAAACATTTCTACAGCTAATAAACCTACATGGTTAAACGCTTCTGAAACTTTTAATGCAATTTCTTGCGCCTTCAATGCAACTGAATCTTCAATTCGTGCTGGACAAATTACGTATTCCACTTGATTGGCTTCTGGATGAAACTCCATTTCTACAACAGGATATGTTTTTATTTCTCCATTTGTAGAACGAGAAACAATAACAGCTAACTCATTTTTAAAAGGTATCAATTCTTCAGCAATACATTCAACATCTGGAAGTTTGACTAAATCTAAAGCAGAACGGCAAATTTTTACGCCGTTCCCATCATAACCAAATTGTGCGCTTTTCCATACAAAAGGGAAATCTAATTTATCCTTTGCTAAACTTTCTCTTAAATCATCTAAGCCTACAAAACGTAAATGTTTAGAAGTTGGAATTCCATTGGCTACATAATAATCTTTTTGCTTTCCTTTGTTTTGTATTAAACGCAACGTTTTTGGTGATGGAAAAACAGGTAGTCCTTCTTCTTCAAGTTTGTCTAATGCGTCTAAATTAACGTTTTCAATTTCAATTGTAAGTACGTTTACCATTTTTCCAAATTGATAAACAGTATCATAATCCATTAAACTTCCTTTGTAAAAAGCGTTACAACCAAAACGAGATGGTGCTTCTTCACTTGGGTCTAATACTAAAGTTTGAACGTCAAATTTTCTAGTTTCGGTTAAAAGCATTTTGCCTAATTGGCCTCCGCCTAAAATTCCTAATTTAAAATCAGAAGAAAAGTAATTCATTTCGTTGTAGTTGTGTTTAGGCAAAGATAAACATTTTGAAAATTAATTTATCTTTTTCAAAATATTTCGAGCACAAGATTGATAAGCAGCTGTATGTTGATAAGCATCTTGAGTAATTATAGGTTTTAATTCGTCATAAATCCAGTTATGTTTTATTCCAAAAACAAATAATGCTTTCATTGCATATACTTTTGCTGCTACTTTTTCATCTTGAATCAATCGGTCAATTAAATTCTCTATAATAATGTGTTCTTGGTCTTTTGATAAATAAATTCCGTTTTTTTTATTGCTTTTAGCTAAAAACCAACAAATTTTAGTTGCTGGCCTAACAGCAGAGTCGTCTTTTATTTTTGATAAAACTGTACAAAATTCGTCAATATAAGGAGTAAATAATTTAAGTTTTTTTTCACAAACTAGTTCTAAGGACCAAAAAGCTTTCACATGGTTTTTATTCGAAATATCAAAAGCAGTAGTAGTTAATTCAACTAAATTTTCATCGCTTTTCATTGCAAAATTACTCACCATAATTCGGCATTTTTTACTGGCATTACTTTGATCAATTTTGGTAAACATTTCTGTTGTCATTTTGTAAATATACCAAATTTGCAAAAAAAATAAAATACTTTATTTGAAATCCTTACGAGTTTAGTAAATTTGTTGTTTATTCCTAAAAACTACTGAAAATTGATACAACTACACAACAAAAAATTTGAAGCTTTTATACAAGCAAAAGAGTTAGATTTTGCTATTCAAAATATGGCAAAGTTAATTGCAGCTGATTTTAGTGAAGAAATCCCTGTTTTTATAGGTGTTTTAAACGGTTCATTCATGGTGATGGCTGATTTAATGAAACATTATGAACATCCTTGTGAAGTGAACTTTGTAAAATTAGCTTCATATGAAGGAACACAATCTACTAATAATGTAAAACAACTTATCGGATTAAATGAAAGTTTAGAAGGAAGATCTGTAATAGTTGTTGAGGACATTGTAGATACTGGGAATACAGTTGAAGAATTAAAAAACATATTTAAAGAACAAAAAGTAAAACATTTTAAAATTGCAACTTTATTTTTTAAACCTGAAGCCTATAAAAAAGACATTAAATTAGACTATGTTGGTATAAGAATTCCAAATAAATTTATTGTTGGATATGGATTGGATTATGACGGATTAGGTAGAAATTTAAAAAACGTTTATCAATTAGCTAACACAAATATACACAACAACATGATTAATATCGTTTTATTTGGAAAGCCAGGTGCTGGAAAAGGAACTCAAGCAGAATTCTTAAAACAAAAATACAGTTTAACACATCTTTCAACAGGTGATATCTTTAGATATAACATGAAAAATGATACCAATTTAGGAAAGTTAGCTAAATCATATATTGAAAAAGGAGATCTAGTGCCTGATGAAGTAACAATTAAAATGTTACAAGATGAAGTTGAAAAGAATCTTGATTCGAAAGGATTTTTATTTGACGGTTTTCCTAGAACAATTGCTCAAGCTGATGCTTTAGATGCTTTTTTGAAAACGAAAGAATGGAATGTAACAGCAACAGTTGCATTAGAAGCAGATGATGAAATTTTAGTTCAGCGTTTGCTAGAAAGAGGAAAAACTTCAGGTAGGGCAGACGACCAAGATGTTGAAAAAATTAGAAATAGATATCAAGAGTACAACGAAAAAACGGCTCCATTAATGGATTATTATAAAGATCAAAATAAATTTTATGCTGTTAACGGTATAGGTTCTATTGAAGAAATTACAGAAAGATTAAGTAAAGTAATAGACAATTTATAAGAAGCTAATCCTTCTATTCGTTGCAAGTTTTTTGTCTAAAAAACATTTGCTAAACATAAAAAAAGAGCTTCTTTAGTCGCTCTTTTTTTATGAGCAAAATTTGTCTTTTACCACAAAAAAGCTTTCCACTACTATAAGGGCTAAAAAAAAACTATCTTTGCAAAAATATTTTTAGAGTAGTAGTTAGCTAATCACTAATTACTAATCGCTAATTACTAATTAAGTTATGACAGAAGGGAATTTTGTAGACTACGTAAAAATATATGTTGCTTCTGGTAAAGGAGGTAAAGGATCTACGCATTTGCATAGAGAAAAATTTATTGAAAAAGGTGGGCCAGATGGTGGTGATGGAGGACGTGGAGGACATGTTTATGTAAAAGGAAACAAAAACCTTTGGACATTATTTCACTTAAAATTTGTTAGACATTTAAAAGGTAGTCATGGTGGTGATGGGGGAAGCTCTAGGAGTACTGGTCATGATGGTGAAGACAAATATTTAGAGGTTCCATTAGGAACTGTAATAAAAGATAAAGAAACTGGAGAGGTTCTGTTTGAAATTACAGAACATGATGAAACTAAAATTTTAGCAAGAGGAGGTAAAGGAGGTTTAGGGAACTGGCATTTTAGAACGGCTACAAATCAAACACCTCGTTATTCTCAACCAGGAATGCCATCTGAAGAACTAGATGTTATCTTAGAGTTAAAAGTCTTAGCTGATGTTGGTTTAGTAGGTTTTCCAAATGCAGGAAAATCAACTTTATTATCTGTTTTAACTTCGGCTAAGCCAAAAATTGCTGATTATCCTTTTACAACATTAAAACCTAATTTAGGAATTGTTGCTTATAGAGATTTTCAATCATTTGTAATTGCAGATATTCCTGGAATTATTGAAGGTGCAGCAGAAGGAAAAGGTTTAGGACATTATTTCTTACGCCATATTGAACGTAATTCAACACTGTTGTTTTTAGTTCCAGCAGATGCAGATGATATTAAGAAAGAATATGAGATTTTATTAGATGAACTTCGTCGATATAATCCAGAAATGTTAGATAAAGACAGACTTTTAGTAATTTCTAAATCGGACATGTTAGATGAAGAACTTCAAACAGAAATGAAACAAGTTTTAGACAAAGAACTAAAAGGTGTTCCATATATGTTTATTTCTTCAGTAGCTCAACAAGGTTTAGTAGAATTAAAAGATAAACTTTGGCAAATGCTAAATGTATAGTTTTAAAAATATTTATAAAAAAACCGACTAGGATTTGCTAGTCGGTTTTTTTATATGATTTAGTTAAATTTATTCAGCAGCTTCTGTTTCAAGAACGCTTTCTTCTGTTTCAGGAGTTTCTAAAAGATTTTCAGCGGCTTTATTTTTTTCAGCTCTTTTCTCGCATCTATCACAAAGATCGGTAATGTTTTTCAATTCTCTAGCCTGAGCAACAGTTCCTTGGAAAATCTCTGTTGTTCTGTCAGAGTTTATATACCCACAATCTTGAAACAAATGAAAGCTTTTTCCAGATTTTGTCCAAAATACATGATTAACCCCGTTATTTAACCCTTCAACTTGCTCTGTTTGCTCTGTATATTGTTCAACTGAAGGCGGATTGAAATCTGTTCCTGCAATTCCTGCAATAACTAATGCAACTGCTGCAATTCCTCCAATAATTCCTTTTTGTTTTCCATCAAGATTCTTGCTCGTAAACACAAAAATTACTAATGGTAAAAATGCAATTATAGCTACTACTAATCCTAATTGACTTTGCATAAAAAACATAAACTTGTTTTTTTCAGAGGCAGGATCTAATCTATTCGATTTTTTCCATAAGTAAGAACCTAAAATAGCTAATGCTAAATCAACCACAATTAAAGCTATGATCCAAGTCATGTTTACAGGTTGTTTAAATAAAAGCATGATTGCTCCTATTTGCGCACCAATAGCACCAAGCCATGATAATGCTGCAAACATTCTTAATTGAGTAGCTTTTCCTTTGCTTTCTTCTGTAGGAACAAAACCTCTTGATGCAGTAGATTGTTCGTCAGCTCCTTCTATTTTTGTAATTTTTTTATTACTCTTTCCTGATTCCATTTTTTATAGTTTAGTTAAATACAATTTCAAAACGGGATAAAAATAATTAAAAAAATGAGTATATCTTAAATTCATCTATTATTTTTAAGAAATGATAGTTCTTCTTATTGAAACTAAAAGTATATTATTATAATTAAATTAGTTAAAATCAAACTCAACTAAAAATCATTTTCTTATTTTTGAATCAAATTTTACATTTTGAAATATTTCATTTTTTTGTTTTTAATTTCTGCTAACCTATTTTCTCAATCTAATTTTGAAAAAGGGGAGAAATTGTTTGCTCAAAAAAAATATAATGAAGCAAAAATTCATTTCGATAATTATTTAAGTCAATTTCCATTAAACTTAAAAACAATTGAGTATTTAGGTGATATTGCAGGTCATAATAAAGATTGGGCTGAAGCTATTAAATGCTACGAAAAGATCAAACAGCAAAACCCTCAAAATGCAAACTATCATTATAAGTATGGTGGAGCATTAGGAATGAAAGCGAAAGAAAGTAATAAGTTTGCCGCATTAGGGATGATTGATGATGTCGAGGATGCTTTTTTAATAGCGACAAAATTAGATAAAAAGCATATTGAATCTCGTTGGGCTTTAGTAATTTTTTATATTGAAATTCCTGCAATAATAGGAGGAAGTGAAACAAAAGCGCAAGTATATGCTAATGAATTAATGCAACTTTCAAAAGTAGACGGATATTTAGCAAAAGGATATATCGATGTTTATTTTAAACGATATAAAAATGCTGAAATTAATTATAAAAATGCGCATATCATTGGGAATTCAAAAACTACTTTTGAAAAACTATATGATTTGTATTTGAATAAATTAAAGGAAAAAGCAAAAGCAAATAAGTTAAAAGAATTGTTTGAAAAATAAGTTTTTGTTGAATAGTTATATCGGTTAATCGAATAATCAAATTCACAAATCAACTTTTAAAATAAAAAAATGAGAACACATTTCATAGCCATCGGCGGAGCAGCAATGCACAATTTAGCATTGGCATTACATGATAAAGGATATAAAGTTACAGGTAGTGACGACGCTATTTTTGAACCTTCAAAATCACGTTTAGAGAAAAAAGGATTGTTGCCAAATGAAATGGGTTGGTTTACAGAGAAAATCACTACCGATATTGATGCAATTATTCTAGGAATGCACGCAAAAGCAGATAATCCAGAATTATTAAAAGCACAAGAATTAGGCTTGAAAATTTATTCGTATCCAGAGTTTTTATACGAACAATCGAAAGATAAAACCAGAGTGGTAATTGGTGGTTCTCACGGAAAAACAACAATTACTTCAATGATTTTACACGTAATGCATTATCATAATGTTGAGGTCGATTATATGGTTGGCGCACAACTTGAAGGTTTTGATACGATGGTTCACCTTACAGAAGATAACGATTTTATTGTTTTAGAAGGTGATGAATATTTGTCTTCACCAATGGATTTACGACCGAAATTTCACTTATATCAACCAAATATTGCCTTGCTATCAGGAATTGCTTGGGATCATATAAATGTGTTTCCAACATTTGAAAATTATGTAGAACAATTTCGAATTTTTACCAATCAAATTACAAAAGGTGGAATTTTAGTTTATAATGAAGAAGATGTAACTGTAAAACAAGTAGCCGAAGAAACCGAAAACCAAATTAGAAGAATTCCATATTTAACTCCAGAATATTCGGTAGAAAATGGAATTACATTATTAGAAACTCCAGACGGACCAATGCCTATTGAAGTTTTTGGAGCGCATAATTTAAATAATTTAGCTGGTGCCAAATGGATTTGCCAAAATATGGGAATTGACGAAGCTGATTTCTATGAAGCAATTGCAACTTTTAAAGGTGCAAGCAAACGTTTAGAAAAAATTGCAGAAGGAAATAGTAAAGTTGCTTACAAAGATTTTGCACATTCGCCAAGTAAAGTTGCAGCCACTACAAAAGCGGTTAAAAATCAATATCCAGACAGAAAATTAATCGCTTGTTTAGAATTACACACGTATTCTAGTTTAAATGCTGAATTTTTAAAAGAATACGAAGGCGCTTTAGAATCGGCAGACGTCGCCGTTGTTTTTTATTCGCCAGATGCTGTGAAAATTAAACAATTAGAAGAAGTAACCTACGACCAAATTGCACAGTCTTTTAAACGAGACGATTTAATTATTTACACCAATCCAACAGAATTTAAAGATTTCTTATTTGCTCAAAACTTTGATAATTCAGCTTTGCTTTTAATGAGTTCTGGAAATTATGGCGGGTTGAATTTTGATGAGGTAAAAACGTTGATTGAGTAATCAGCGTCATTGCGAGGAACGAAGCAATCTAAAAAATGAAGCCAGGTTTTGTTTATATTATTACAAATCATTCCAATACAACATTGTATATTGGTGTAACTTCTAATTTACCAAATAGAATTATAGAACACAGAGAGAAAAGATTTCAAAACTCATTTTCTGCTAGATATAATTTAAATAAACTAGTTTATTATGAGCAATTCCAAATGATTGGTGATGCCATTTCTAGGGAAAAACAATTAAAAGGTGGTTCAAGAAAAGCTAAAATAGAATTAATTGAAAAAATGAACCCCAATTGGGATGATTTGTTTGAAGATATTAAAGATGTTATGATTATTTAGATTGCTTCGTGCCTCGCAATGACTGTGTCTAGATTATTCACCATACCTAAAATGCCCCACAATTTTCCAATTCAGTAAACAATCTTCTAAAACTTGTCCGCTACCTATATTGTGAACAATCATTGGTCTTTTTCCGTCTTTAGATTTTAAATTCGTAATAATTCCAATATGAGGAATTGCATCACCTGTTAAAAGCCAAGAAACAATCTCACCTGTTTTGTAATCATCTGGATTGTCTGTTATAGGCAATTTCTCTCCTTTTCGTTCGAAAAAAACTTCCAAATTTGGGACTCTTCTGTGATCAATATTTTTATCAGTAGTTTTTAATCCCCATTTTTTTAAGTTATGATATTTTGAAAAATTTGCCTTCATATCTTCATGCACTTCTTTTTGTAAATCAATATCAAGTTTTCTATATGCACGAATAATAACATCAGTGCAAACCCCTGTTTTTGGAGGAACGTCTCCATTTGGATATTTTATGACAACATAAGCTGGCGTGTAAACTATTTCAGGGTCAATAATAGATATTGCTGCATTAGAAAGTTTTTGATAAAAGTCAATTGGATTTTCAATTGGTTTAATTCTTTGCTCTGTTCCTGTAATATTGTTAATTGTTACATTATTTATATCAGTAGGTAGTGATTGCTCTTTTTGGCAACAAAATAAAATCGGAATAAAAAGAAAGGCAAAATGCATTTTCATATAGTGTTTCTTTTCTAAACGTATTTTTCAATGCATTTATTTTGAACGTATTAAAAAAAGAATTTACTTTGTTCTTATAAACGCCAAAATAAATTTTTATGTATACGCCAATTAATCAGTGGGCCGAGGATGATCGACCACGTGAGAAATTCCTTCTAAAAGGAAGAGCTTCTTTATCTGATTCAGAATTACTTGCTATTCTTATAGGTTCTGGGTCAAGAAACGAAAGTGCCGTGCAACTTTGCCAACGCATTTTAGCTTCTACAAATAACAACCTAAATCTTCTTGGTAAACTTACGGTTCAACAATTAATTCAGTTCAAAGGAATTGGAGAAGCAAAAGCTATTTCTATTGCTGCAGCTTTAGAGTTAGGAAGAAGACGAAGAGTTGAAGAAACGGTTGAGTTATCTAAAATTACTTCAAGTAAAGCAGTTTTTGAAATTATGCAACCTATTATTGGTGAATTGCCTCACGAAGAGTTTTGGGTCTTGTACCTTAATAATTCCAACAAAGTAATTTACAAATCGCAAATAAGTAAAGGTGGTTTGACTGGAACGCTTGTCGATACTCGAATTGTATTCAAAATGGCTTTAGAGCATAATGCAACTTCTATTATTTTATCGCATAATCATCCTTCTGGAAAATTACAAGCTAGTGGTGCAGATATTCAAATTACTAAGAAATTAAAAGAAGCAGGTAGGAGTTTGGACATTCAAATTTTAGACCATGTAATAATTACCGAACACAGTTATTTTAGTTTTGCAGATGAAGGAATTTTTTAGAAAAGTTTAAGAAATAATCTCTTTTCAATTCCTTATATTGCAACTTATTATAAATTAGCTTATCAAATGATTATAAGTGCCGAAAATATTACTTTTTCATACAATAAAGAGCAATCTTTTATTTTGCCTAATTTGTATTGTTCTGAAGGAAGTACCATCTTAATTACTGGCGATTCTGGTAAAGGTAAAACAACCTATTTACATATTCTAGCAGGTTTATTGAAACCAACAACAGGTAAAATCTTAATTGATGGAACGGATATTGTTTCCTTGAATGAAAGAGAAAACGATAAATTTAGAGGTCAGAATATTGGTTTGGTTTTCCAAAAGTCTTATTTTATTTCTTCTTTAACGGTTTTAGAGAATTTAGAAATGGCTAGTTGGTTGGCTAATGGGAATAAAAATACTACAAGGGCTAAAAAACTTTTAGTTGAATTAGATATTGAAAAGCAAGCACATAAATTACCAAGTCAATTGAGTATTGGTCAGCAACAACGTGTTTCTATTGCAAGAGCCTTAATGAATGAACCAAAAGTGCTTTTAGCAGATGAGCCTACATCGAGTTTAGATGATAAAAACGCTGAAAAAGTAATTGAATTGCTGACAAGTTTATCTAAAGAATATAAAGCTGCGCTTATTATTGTAACGCATGATAGTAGAATTAAAGAGAAATTTATTAACCAATTAACGTTAGTGTAAGATGATTACAAAATTAGCATGGCGAAATATTTGGTTTAAACCATTGAATACTATTTTAAGTATAATATTACTAACTTCAAGTGTAGCAATTATTACTGTTTTGGTTTTATTGGAAAAACAATTTGAAGAAAAATTTACCAATAATATTGATGGGGTTGATTTAGTTCTCGGAGCACAAGGAAGTCCGTTGCAATTAATTCTTTCTTCAGTTTACCAAGTAGATGCGCCTACAGGAAACATAAGTTACGATTCTGCAAAAGTTTGGATGCAACATCCATTTGTAAAAAAGGCAATTCCACTTGCTTTTGGAGACAATTATCGAGGTTATAAAATATTAGGAACAACTTCAGATTATTTAGAGAAATATGATGCGAAAATTACTCAAGGAAAAATATTCGAAAATAATTTTGAAGTAGTTGTTGGTTCTGAAATTGCTCAAAAATTAAATTTAAAGTTGGGAGATGAATTTTTTGGTTCGCATGGTGATGCTGCTGAAGGAGAAGTTCATGATCAATATGCGTATAAAATTGTTGGAATAGCAGAACAAACGGGTAAAGTTGTTGATAATTTAATCTTATGTACTATTCCAAGTGTTTGGCAAATGCACGGTGGACATGAAGAAGCAAATCCAGCACATGGAGAAGAAGGGCATGTTCATGAAGAGGGAGAAGAGCATCATTCAGAAGAATTTACTTTAGATAAAAAAGGAATGGATATAACTGCTGTTTTGTTGCAGATTAGAAATCCTATGGCAAAATTAACTTGGCAACGTCTTATTCCTCAAAACACAAAAATGCAAGCTGCTTCACCGGCATTAGAAGTAAACCGATTGGTTAGTTTGTTTGGTGTTGGAATAAACGGACTTCGTTATTTAGCTTACGGAATTATGTTAATTTCTGGAATATCAATCTTTATTGCATTATTCAATACTTTAAAAGAAAGAAAAGATGAATTTGCGCTTTTACGTGTAAACGGGGCAAAAAGATTACAACTTTTAAAACTAATAATGATTGAAAGTTTGTTGCTTTGTACTGTTGGATTTATCTTTGGTACGATTTTGGGAAGAGTAGCATTGATATTTATTTCAAACTCATCTGAAGAAGATTTTAAACTGAGTTTTAATCCTTACGAATTCATTTGGGAGAAAGAAGGAATATTATTTTTACTAACAATATCTGTAGGTATAATTGCGGCGTTAATTCCTGCAATAAAAGCTTATAATTTAAACATATCAAAAACATTAGCAAATGCGTAATACATTAAAATTTTCACTTGCCTTATTAATTGCAATTACATTATTTAGTTTTAATTCGAAAGAAGAAAAACAAAATTTTCAAAAAGCAACAACTTCTGTTTATGCAGATACATTAACTTGGACATTATTAGGAAAAATAGATTATCTAAAAAAACCAGATAAGTTATATGGTGAAGTTATGTTTCCTGTAATAAACCCAAAACTAAAGTCTATGCAAGGGAAGTCGGTAGTAATTAGCGGTTTTATAATTCCTATTGATAATAAGAATTATGCTATTAGTAAAAATGTTTTTGCTGCATGTTTTTTCTGTGGAAAATCAGGGCCAGAAACAATAATGGGTATTAAATTTAAAGGAGAACTACCTAAGTTAAAAACCGATCAATATGTTACCTTAAAAGGAACATTTCGTTATAATGATAGCGATGTTGAAGATTGGATTTATCACATAGAAAACACTGTAATTACTGCAGGTAAATAATTGTATCAATTGAAAACCTTCTCTAATAAGAAACATATATTTTTTGATTTAGATCACACACTTTGGGATTTTGATAAAAATTCGGCTTTTGCATTTGAAATTATTTTTAAGAAACATAATTTAGAGGTTTCAGTTGTAGAATTTCTAGAATATTATATTCCTCGAAATCATCATTATTGGAAATTGTATCAAGTCAATCAAATTTCTATTGAGCATCTACGCTTTTATCGTTTAAAAGATGTGTTTGAAGCTTTAGACTTTTCAATAACTGATGAAATGATTCATCAGCTTTCAGAAGATTATATTATACATTTACCTGACAATAACTTGTTGTTTGACGGAGCAATTGAGGTGCTTAATTATCTGAAAGAAAATTATCATTTACATATTATTACTAACGGATTTGGTGAAGTTCAAGGCAGAAAATTAAGGAATTCTAAAATTGATCATTTTTTTCAGACTATTACTAATTCTGAAATGGTTGGAGTTAAAAAACCACACCCCACTATATTTGAATTTGCACTATCTTTGGCAAAAGCTTCTAAAGAAGAAAGTATAATGATAGGCGATAGTTTAGAAGCAGACATTGATGGAGCATTAAGCTTTGGAATAGATGCTATTTATTTTAATGAACAAAATTTCAGTACATCAAAATCAATTTATCAAGTAAATCATTTATTAGAATTAAAAAACATATTATAACATGCAAAAGTTAATATTCATTATTACAATTTTATTTACAATTAGTATTTCGGCACAATCTAAATACGAAATAATTATTCTTCCTAAAAAGTTTTCTTTTTTAAAGGAAGAAAATAAGTATAATTTGAATTCACTAACAAAATCTTTTTTTGAAACCGAAGGGTTTAAAGTATATTATGCTGAAGATATTTTACCAAAAGAAATTGCTAATAATAGGTGCACTGTTTTATTTGCAGATGTTACTGAAAATAATGGACTTTTTGCGAGCAGATTGACGGTAGTCTTAACTGATTGTCAAAATAATATTCTTCTAACAAGTGCAGAAGGCTCTAGTAGAGATAAAGATTATAATGTAGCATATAATGAAGCTTTAAGGTTTGCTCTAACTTCTTTAAGAGGAAGTTTGAAAATCAAAAATTTAAATGCTCCTGAAAATGAAATTAAAGAACCTGTAGTTCAAACTATAGAAAAAGTTGAAGTTAAAGAAATTAAACCTATCGTTGCGGAAGTTGTGAAGCCTCTAAAAGGCGAGCTATATGCACTTCCTATTTCAAACGGTTATAAAATTGTTGATAGTGCTCCAACAGTAGTTTATCTTATTCAAAAAACATCAAACGAATCGGTTTTTATTGCTTCAAAAGGAGAAATAAATGGTGTTTTTATGAAGAAAATAAACGGTTGGTTTTTTGAGTATTACCAAAACGAAGTATTAGTTTCTGAAAAAGTTGAGGTTAAGTTTTAGTAAAAAGTAAAAAGTAAAAAGTAAAAAGTAAAAAGTAATTTTGCTAATACCTAATACCTAATACCTAATACCTAATACCTAATACCTAATACCCATATTTATCTTTCCATCTATTTTTCAAGAAAGTGCGTAATTCTCTTTCACGAGCGTTATCACCAGGTTCAAAAAATTTAGTTTCTGAAACTTCATTTGGCAAGAATTCTTGCTCAGCAAAATTATTGGCATAATCGTGCGAATATTTATATTCATCGCCATAGCCTAATTCTTTCATTAATTTGGTTGGAGCATTTCGCAAATGTAACGGAACTGGCAAGTCGCCTGTTTGTTTTACCAATTGTTGTGCTTTTCCAATGGCCATATAACTCGCGTTACTTTTTGCTGAACTCGCTAAATATATAGCACACTGACTCAAGATAATTCTACTTTCAGGGTAACCAATTGTTGTAACTGCTTGAAACGTGTTATTTGCCATAATTAATGCGGTTGGATTGGCATTTCCAATATCTTCACTAGCTAAAATTAATAATCTTCTAGCTATAAATTTCACGTCTTCTCCGCCTTCAATCATTCGAGCTAACCAATAAACTGCACCATTTGGATCACTTCCTCGTATCGATTTTATAAATGCTGAAACAATATCATAATGTTGTTCGCCGGTTTTGTCGTATAAAACGGTGTTTTTTTGAGCCAATTGCATTACTTTTTCATTGGTAATTACAATCGTGTCTTCTTCGGTTGCATTAATTACTAATTCAAAAACGTTTAATAATTTTCTTCCATCACCGCCCGATAATCGCAGTAAAGCTTCGGTTTCTTTTAATTCAATTTTTTTAGTTTGTAAATAACGATCTGTAGCAATTGCTCGATTTAATAATGCTTCTAAATCATCTTTCGAAAACGGATTCAACACATAAACCTGACATCTTGACAATAAAGCAGGAATTACTTCAAAACTCGGATTTTCAGTCGTGGCTCCTATTAAGGTTACCCAACCTTTTTCAACTGCTGCTAATAAAGAATCTTGTTGCGATTTACTAAAACGATGAATCTCATCTATAAATAAAATGGGGTTTTTAGCCGTAAAAATTCCGCCACTTTGTTTGGCTTTCTCTAAAACTTCACGAATATCTTTTACACCACTATTAATAGCGCTTAAAATATAAAATGGTCGCTTACTTTCTTCAGCCATTATTTGCGCTAAAGTCGTTTTTCCGGTTCCAGGCGGTCCCCATAAAATTAAACTTGGAATTATTCCTTTTGCAATTTGATGTGTTAACGAACCTTGTTCGCCTACTAAATGCAACTGACTAATATATTCCGATAAGTTTTTGGGTCTAATTCTTTCTGCTAACGGTGCTTCCATAGCACAAATTTAATCATATCCTTTTTATGAAACAATCTTTATTTTGAAGCGAAAGTTTTTGATGTTTTTGCAATCCATATTCCTGCTTTCACCTTTAGTTTTCCGCTTCGCTACAAAGCTATCGGCTCTATCAGGGCTATCTTATATTCTTTTGGACTTGTATTTTTTCTTTTTTCTGACAAAATAGCACAACAAATTATTTGGTCTTATCTTTGAGATTACAATTATATGAAAAAACCAAGTTTAGAAAATCCATTTGTTTTTACGCCATCGGTAGTACTGTTACCATTACTCTTTGTATTGTCGCTTTGGACAGTATTTTGGGTAGAAAAACACTTTCATATCAGCTTATCACATTATGGTGTGTATCCAAGAGAAGCATTTGGTGCAAAAGGAATTTTCTTCAGTGCTTTTTTGCATGGCGATTTAAAACATTTAATAAATAATTCACTAGCCTTATTAGTTTTGTTAGCGGCACTACGATTTTTTTATAGAGAACAGTCTTTTGTAGTTCTTATTTTCGGAATTATATTTTCAGGTTTAGGAACTTGGTTGTTAGGAAGACCGAGTTATCATATTGGTGCAAGCGGATTAATTTATGCTTTGGTAAGTTTTATGTTTTTTAAAGGAATTTTTACCAAATATTATCGTTTAGTTGCCTTGTCTTTGCTAATCGTTGTGTTTTATGGCGGAATGGTTTGGTATATGTTTCCAAAAGTAGATGACGCTATTTCTTGGGAAGGACATTTAAGTGGTTTTTTAACAGGAATTGCTTTTGCTTTGGTTTTAAGAACACCTCAATTTGCAAAACCTATTTTATACGACTGGGAAAAACCTGATTTTAACCCAGAGCTGGATCCATTTATAAAAAATTTTGACGAAACAGGAAAATTTAACCCTCTGCCAAAACCAGAAGAAGTCGTAAAGGAATACTTTACAACTTCTTTAAAGGTAATTTATAATTTTATTGGAATTAAAAAAGATTGATGGTTATAGATTAACGACTTTTGATTTTTAAAACAATCTGAAATCAATAATCTAAACTCTACCTTCTTCAATCTACTGTCTTTGTCTTACCGTTTCATATAAAAAAGCGCCACAAGCCACAGAAACATTTAACGATTCTATAGTTCCATACATTGGTAATTTTGCTTTTTCATCTACAATTTTCAATACTGAGGGGTTTACACCACGGTCTTCACTTCCCATTATAATTGCAGTAGGTTCAGCAAGTGATATGTCGTAAATGGTATTGTCGGTTTTTTCAGTTGCAGCAACAGTTTTGATTCCGCTTCCTTGTAAAAAGAAAATAGCGTCTTTAATGTGGTCTACTTTGCAAATTGGGACATTAAATACTGCACCAGCACTAGTTTTTACAGTATCTCCATTTACAGGTGCAGAACCTTGTTTTTGAATAATAATTCCGTCAACTCCAGTACATTCTGCAGTTCTGATAATAGCTCCAAAATTTCTAGCGTCAGACAATTGGTCTAATATTAAAAATAAAGGTGTTTTTTCTTTTTCTAAAACTGCTGTAACCAACGTTTCTAAATCATGGAAAGAAACAGGTGAAATACTTGCAACTGCACCTTGGTGGTTTTTAGAAGTTAATCGGTTAAGTTTTTCAACAGGAACATAAACAAAATTAATATTGTTTTTTTTCATTGTTTTCAAAAGCTCTTGCATCAATTCGCCTTGTGCGTCTTTTTGAATAAAAACTTTATCGACTTCTTTTCCTGCAACAATAGCTTCTATTATTGCTCTAATTCCAAATATTTGATTTTCTTTTTCCATTTGGCAAAGATAAATTAAAGTTAGAAGTAAAAGTTACAAGTTAGAAATTTTTTAAAAATTCGTTTTAAAACTAATGTGAATTATAGAATTTGAAAGTTTGATCGCTTGATTATTTGTAGAGCCATTTGCATAAACCAAATTAAAAAGACCGTTATTGGTTAGTAATCCAAATCCAAATCCAAGCCCGAGAAGGCTATCTTGTATTTCTGATGATTTATCTTGAAAATAGCCGTAATCAGTTATAGAATGAACATAAATATTTGGTGCTAGAATATAGTTGTATTCAAGCATTAAGCCTGAGAAGAAGTTGGCTTGTAAACTATTTTCTCTAAAACCTCTAATGGAATTGATTCCTCCAAAGCGATACAGTTCGTTTATTATATAAGTATCACTATTTAAATAAAACGTTTGGTTTTTTATTCGAATGTTGTTTTTGGTGTTTAAATATAAAATATGAGTAGCGTCTATTTGTCCAAAAAATTGAGAAGTGTTTTCGGAAGCTATTTTACGATTTCCAAAACCTGTTTTGAAAAGGAAATTTGTTCTTTCTGGAAATAAGAAGTCATCTATTTTTCTTTTGAAATATTCAAAACTTGTGGTGTAAAAAGTATTGGTAAATGTATTTAAAGTTGCTGAATTTACTTTTTGGATGTCTACTGATTTGGTGTTTTGAAAACCTAAATATACTTTTTTGTTATACGTAAAATAATAACCTAAATTTAAATCGGTAATTGTGTTTTGAAATGTACTGTCTCTTTTAAATATTCGTAAATCAGCTTTTAATCCAAGCGGACTTTTAAATAAGTAAGGTAATTCTGTTCCAAGGTTAAAAGAAGTTTGTTGTTTTCCGTCGTTTTTCCAATAGAGTTTAAATTTTTCTCCTGAATTGAAAATGTTTTGTAGTGATAAATCCAAATATCCGTTAAAAATCAACTTGTTATTTTCATCGTTTGAAAAACCAATAAAGCCATCAAATTTATTTGGTTTTGTTTTTTCTAGATAAGTATAAATCTTTGTTGAATTTTCAGTAAATAATATTTCTGGATATTTTGTTTGTGTAATGAATGGAAGTTCGGAAAAATCATCGTTTATCTCTTTTACCAAATCTTGGTTGAAGGTTCTTCTTTTATATTTTTTAATCCAATTCTTTTTAATGTTTGTTGGAAATTTATCATATCCAAGAATGACCAAATCATCAACTGTTCTTTTTTGGTTTAATTCTATAAATAAAGTAGCAGTAAGTTTATTTTTAATTTGTTTATGATTAGTCAATGAAAGTTTAGCTAATGAATAGCCTTTCTTTTCAAGTAAGTTGACTTTAGATTGCATCCAACTCTCAGTTTCTTTTATTTTCAGTCGAATGGAGTCGGATTCTATTTGAAGTGTAGCTAAAATGTCTTCTGAAATTGTACCTGTATATATATGTATCTTTTTAAAAGGTAAGCCTAATTTATATTGAAATAAAAATGTACTGTCGTTCGTTTTTGTTTGTTTTATTAATTCAGCTTCAAAAAAACCATTGTTTTGAAGTGTTAAATCAAATATTTCTTTCTCCTTTAATATATCTGCCACAAGTTTATGTTTACTCTTATAGTTTATAGAGTCAATTTGCTTGGTTTCAAAGTCATTTTCGCCTTCAATTTTCAAATAAAAGTTTTGAGAAATAGAAAGATTGCAAGTAAATAAAGTAAAAAACAGAATAAAATATTTCATTGATGTAAAGAAACGTAAAAAAAATAAATTAAGTATAATGTCTTGTAAATAGCTTGATGAAACTAAGTTATTAATTCTGTTTTTTAATGTAAATAAATATTTCATTTAGAGATGATTGAAAATTAATGGATTAAGTTTGTTTTGTTTAAATTAATCATTACATTTGCATCCCCTAAAAAGCGGGGATATTAAATTATTAGTAACAATTATTAACAGTTATGCCAACAATTCAACAATTAGTAAGAACAGGAAGAGCCAAAATAACTAAGAAGAGTAAATCGGCTGCTTTAGATTCTTGTCCTCAAAGAAGAGGGGTTTGTACGCGTGTGTATACTACAACACCTAAAAAACCAAACTCAGCAATGCGTAAAGTTGCGCGTGTGCGTTTGACAAATGGTAATGAAGTAAATGCTTACATCCCTGGAGAAGGACATAATTTACAGGAGCACTCGATAGTATTAGTTAGAGGTGGAAGAGTTAAAGATTTGCCAGGTGTTAGATACCACATTGTACGTGGTGCTTTGGATACTGCCGGAGTTAGCGGTAGAACTCAAAGAAGATCTAAGTACGGAGCAAAAAGACCAAAAGACGCTAAAAAGTAATTTTTAAACTTTTAAAGAAAAGACATGAGAAAAAGAGCAGCCAAAAAAAGACCTCTTTTACCGGATCCTAAATTTAACGATCAGTTAGTAACACGTTTTGTAAACAACTTAATGTGGGATGGTAAAAAATCAACAGCTTTTAAAGTATTTTATGATGCATTAGACATTGTAGAAGCTAAAAAAGGAGATACAGAAAAAACAGCTTTAGAGCTATGGAAAGATGCATTAACAAATGTTATGCCTCACGTAGAAGTAAGAAGCCGTAGAGTAGGTGGAGCAACGTTCCAAATACCAATGCCAATTCGTCCAGATAGAAAAATTTCTACTGCAATGAAATGGTTAATATTATATGCAAGAAAAAGAAATGAGAAATCTATGGCAGGTAAATTGTCGTCTGAAATCTTAGCAGCTTCTAAAGAAGAAGGTGCTGCGGTTAAGAAAAGAATGGATACTCATAAAATGGCAGATGCAAATAAAGCATTCTCACACTTTAGATTTTAATTAGAAGAAATGGGAAGAGATTTAAAATATACAAGAAATATTGGAATTGCTGCTCACATTGATGCTGGTAAAACAACAACAACAGAGCGTGTATTATTCTATACTGGGAAATCGCATAAAATTGGTGAAGTGCATGATGGTGCAGCAACAATGGACTGGATGGCTCAAGAACAAGAAAGAGGTATTACTATTACTTCTGCTGCAACTACTTGTGAGTGGAATTTTCCAACAAAGCAAGGTGCATTGTTGCCAGAGTCTATACCTTACCACTTTAATATTATTGATACTCCGGGACACGTTGATTTTACTGTAGAGGTAAATCGTTCGTTACGTGTATTAGATGGTTTAGTTTTCTTATTTAGTGCTGTTGATGGTGTTGAACCTCAATCAGAAACTAACTGGAGACTTGCTGATCAATATAGAGTACCTCGTATGGGATTTGTTAATAAAATGGACCGTCAAGGATCTAATTTCTTAGCAGTATGTCAACAGGTAAAAGATATGTTGAAATCAAATGCTGTTGCTATCACTTTACCTATTGGTGAGGAAAATGATTTCAGAGGAGTTGTTGATTTAGTTAAAAATCAAGCTATTGTATGGCATGATGAAACTCAAGGAGCTACTTTTGATATTATTGATATTCCAGCTGATATGGTTGATGAAGTTAAACAATATCGTTCTATTCTTATTGAAGAAATCGCTACATATGACGAAAATCTTTTAGATAAGTATATGGAAGATGAGAATTCAATAACTGAAGATGAAATTAATGCTGCATTAAGAGCTGCTACAATTGATATGGCTATCATTCCTATGATTGCTGGTTCTGCGTTTAAAAACAAAGGAGTTCAATTTATGTTAGATGCTGTATGTAAGTATTTACCATCTCCAATGGATAAAGAAGGTATTGAGGGGATTCATCCTGATGATGCTGATTTATTAGAAGAAGATCAAACAAAAATATTACGTAAGCCAGATGTTAAAGAGCCATTTGCTGCTTTAGCATTTAAAATTGCTACTGACCCTTATGTTGGTCGTTTAGCGTTCTTCCGTGCTTATTCAGGACGTTTAGATGCGGGATCTTATATTTTGAACACTCGTTCAGGAAATAAAGAGCGTATCTCTCGTATTTACCAAATGCATGCTAACAAACAAAATCCAATCGAATATATTGAGGCTGGAGATATTGGAGCTGCTGTAGGATTTAAAGATATCAAAACTGGGGATACAATGTGTGACGAAAAGCACCCAATTATTCTTGAGTCAATGAAATTCCCTGATCCTGTAATTGGTATTGCAATTGAGCCTAAAACAAAAGCTGACGTTGATAAAATGGGTATGGCTTTAGCTAAGTTAGCTGAAGAGGATCCTACATTTACAGTTAGAACTGATGAGGCTTCAGGTCAAACTATTATTTCAGGTATGGGTGAGTTACACTTAGATATCTTGATTGATAGAATGAAGCGTGAATTTAAAGTTGAAGTTGACCAAGGTGAGCCTCAAGTTGAATATAAAGAAGCATTTACAAGATCTGCTACTCATAGAGAAACTTACAAGAAACAATCTGGTGGACGTGGTAAATTCGGTGATATTGTATTTACATTAGAGCCTGCTGAAGATGTTGATGGTAAGCCAGCTGTAGGGTTACAATTTATTAATGCTGTTAAAGGAGGAAATGTTCCTAAAGAATATATTCCTGCTGTTGAAAAAGGTTTCCGTGAAGCTATGAAAACTGGTCCATTAGCAGGTTATGCTGTGGATAGTTTGAGAGTTACTTTGTCTGATGGATCTTTTCACCCTGTAGATTCTGATGCTCTTTCTTTTGAATTAGCGGCAAAAATGGGGTATAAAGAAGTAGCTAAAGCTGCAGGAGCTGTTATTCTTGAGCCTATTATGAAAATCGAAGTTATTACTCCAGAAGAAAATATGGGTGATATCGTTGGGGATTTAAATAGAAGAAGAGGTCAAGTTAATGACATGGGAGATAGATCTGGTGCAAAAACTATTAAAGCTGATGTGCCTTTATCTGAGATGTTTGGTTATGTAACTACATTGAGAACATTGTCATCTGGTAGAGCTACTTCTACAATGGAGTTCTCTCACTATGCAGAAACACCTTCTAATATTTCAGAAGAAGTAATTAAAAAAGCAAAAGGTAACGCTTAATTTTTAAGAAAATGAGTCAAAAAATCAGAATAAAATTAAAATCTTACGATCACATGTTGGTAGACAAGTCTGCTGAAAAGATTGTAAAAACTGTAAAGAGTACTGGTGCTGTAGTTACTGGGCCAATTCCTTTACCAACAAATAAAAAGATTTTCACTGTTTTACGTTCACCACACGTAAATAAAAAATCTAGAGAGCAATTTGAATTAAGCTCTTACAAGAGGTTATTAGATATTTATAGTTCTTCTTCAAAAACTATCGATGCTTTAATGAAATTAGAGTTACCGAGTGGTGTTGAAGTTGAAATTAAAGTATAATTTCAATATAACTGTTTGGTCAGTAATAAAAACCGCAAGTATTTATGTACTGCGGTTTTTTTAAATACTTCAAGTTGTTTTTTAGGTCAAAAACTTATTTTTTGGTCTAACTAATTATATTTGCGGTATTTAAAAAAAAATTATATATTTGCACCCTCAAAAAGAGGTGTGTATGTATTATATGTATACAAAAAGTAAAATTTAATTAATAATTAGTTTAATATGTCTGGGTTAATCGGAAGAAAAATTGGCATGACTAGCATTTTTGATGAAAACGGGAAAAATATTCCTTGTACAGTAATTGAAGCTGGTCCATGTGTAGTTACCCAAGTCAGAACCGAGGAGGTTGACGGGTACGTTGCTCTACAACTTGGTTTCGATGACAAATCTGAAAAGCAAACTGTTAAAGCTGAGGCAGCTCACTTTAAGAAAGCAGGAACTGTTGCGAAGAAAAAAGTCGTTGAAATTAAGGAGTTTGAACAAGAGCACAAATTAGGTGATGTTATCACTGTGGATTTATTCATTGAAGGTGAGTATGTTGACGTTCAAGGAGTGTCAAAAGGTAAAGGTTTTCAGGGTGTTGTAAAACGTCACGGTTTTGGTGGTGTTGGTCAAGCGACTCATGGTCAACATAACCGTTTGAGAGCACCTGGTTCTGTTGGAGCTTCATCTTATCCGTCTAGAGTATTCAAGGGAATGCGAATGGCTGGTAGAATGGGTGGTGATAATGTTACAGTTCAAAATTTAAAAGTTTTGAAAGTTGTTGCTGAAAAGAACTTATTAGTTGTTAAAGGAGCTATTCCTGGACACAAGAACTCTTATGTAATCATTCAGAAGTAATGGAAGTAAAAGTAGTAGATTTCAACGGAAAAGATACTGGAAGAAAAGTTCAACTTTCTGATTCAGTATTCGCAATTGAGCCAAATAATCATGCAGTATATCTTGATGTTAAGCAATACTTAGCAAATCAAAGACAAGGTACTCATAAAGCTAAAGAGAGAGCAGAGGTTACTGGAAGTACTCGTAAGATTAAAAAGCAAAAAGGAACAGGTACAGCTCGTGCTGGTAGTATTAAGAATCCTTTATTTAAAGGAGGAGGTACTGTTTTTGGTCCAAGACCAAGAAGTTATTCTTTCAAATTGAACAAAAACTTAAAAAGATTAGCAAGAAAATCTGCTTTATCTATTAAGGTAAAAGAGTCTAATTTGATTGTTGTAGAAGACTTCAGTTTCGAAGCTCCAAACACTAAAAATTTCATTAACGTATTGAAAGCTTTAGGGTTAGAAAATAAAAAATCTTTATTTGTGTTGGGCGATTCAAATAAAAATGTATATTTGTCGTCACGTAATTTAAAGGCTTCTTCAGTGGTAAGCTCTTCAGAATTAAGTACTTATACTATTTTGAATACAAATAGTTTGGTTGTTTTAGAAGGTGCGATTGGAGAAATTGAAGAAAATTTAAGTAAATAATTAAGGTTATGAGTATCATTATTAAACCTATTATAACTGAAAAAATAACTAAACTTAGTGAAGTTTATAATCGTTTCGGTTTTGTGGTTCAGAAGTCAGCTAATAAAATTCAAATCAAAAATGCAGTTGAAGCTGCTTATGGTGTGAATGTTGAGGCTGTTAACACTATGACTTACAGAGCGGATAGATCGGTAAAATACACTAAAAGTGGTTTGATCAGTGGTAAAACAAATGCTTACAAGAAAGCAATTGTACAAGTAAAAGAAGGTGAAACAATAGATTTTTATAATAATATCTAATAGAACATGTCAGTTAGAAAATTAAAACCTATTACCCCAGGTCAGCGATTTAGAGTTGTGAATAGCTTTGACACTATTACAACTGATAAGCCGGAACGCTCTTTGTTGGCGCCGAAAAAAAACTCTGGAGGTAGAAATAGTCAAGGAAAAATGACCATGCGTTATATGGGCGGTGGTCACAAGCAAAAGTATCGTTTAATCGATTTTAAAAGAACTAAAGATGGGATTCCAGCTACAGTTAAAACTATCGAGTACGATCCTAATCGTTCTGCTTTTATTTCTTTATTAGCTTATGCTGATGGTGCAAAAACTTATGTTATTGCACAAAATGGATTAGAAGTTGGACAAACTTTAGTTTCAGGTCCAGATGCGTCTCCAGAGATTGGAAACACAATGCCTTTAAGTAAAATTCCTCTAGGGACAGTGATTTCATGTATTGAATTACGTCCAGGTCAAGGTGCTGTTATTGCGCGTTCGGCAGGAACTTTTGCTCAATTAATGGCAAGAGATGGAAAATATGCTACTATTAAAATGCCTTCTGGTGAAACAAGATTGATCTTGTTAACTTGCTCGGCTACAATTGGAGCTGTTTCTAACTCTGATCATCAATTAGTTGTATCAGGTAAAGCTGGTAGATCTAGATGGTTAGGTAGAAGACCGAGAACAAGACCAGTTGCAATGAACCCAGTTGATCACCCAATGGGTGGTGGAGAAGGACGCTCTTCAGGAGGTCATCCACGTTCAAGAAAAGGTTTACCAGCTAAAGGTTATAGAACTCGTTCTAAAGTTAACCCGAGTAACAAGTATATTGTAGAACGTAGAAAGAAATAATATAAGATATGGCACGTTCATTAAAAAAAGGACCTTATGTTCACTATAAATTGGATAAAAAAGTTCAAGATAATGTAGAGAAAGATAGTAAAGCTGTGATCAAAACTTGGTCAAGAGCATCTATGATTACTCCAGATTTCGTTGGGCAAACTATCGCAGTTCATAATGGTCGTCAATTTGTACCTGTTTACGTTACTGAAAACATGGTAGGACATAAATTAGGAGAATTTTCACCAACAAGATCTTTTAGGGGTCATGCTGGTGCAAAAAATAAAGGTAAAAAATAAGAGGCATGGGAGTTCGTAAAAGAGAAACAGCAGATGCGAGAAAAGAGGCTAATAAGTCTATTGCTTTCGCAAAATTGAATAACTGCCCTACTTCACCTAGAAAAATGCGCATCGTTGCAGATTTAGTAAGAGGTCAGAAGGTAGAATTAGCTCTTAATATATTAAGATTTAATAGTAAAGAAGCTTCGAATAAACTTGAAAAACTTTTGTTATCAGCTATTGCTAACTGGCAGGCTAAAAATGCAGAGGAAAGTTTAGAAGATGCAGGCTTAATTGTTAAAGAGATCAGAGTTGATGGTGGTGCTATGTTGAAAAGACTTAGACCAGCACCTCAAGGTCGCGCTCATAGAATAAGAAAGCGTTCTAATCACGTTACAATCGTATTAGGATCTAATAATAACACACAAAGTAATTAATAAACAGTATGGGACAAAAGACAAATCCAATTGGAAATAGACTTGGTATCATCAGAGGGTGGGACTCAAACTGGTATGGTGGAAATGACTACGGTGATAAAATCGCTGAAGACTACAAAATCAGAAAGTATATCCATGCACGTTTATCAAAAGCTAGTGTGTCTAAGATAATTATCGAGAGAACTTTAAAACTTGTAACCGTTACTATCACTACTGCTAGACCTGGTATTATTATCGGTAAAGGTGGTCAAGAGGTAGACAAGTTAAAAGAAGAACTTAAGAAAATTACAGATAAAGAAGTTCAAATCAATATTTTTGAAATCAAAAGACCTGAGTTAGATGCTTTTTTAGTGGCTAACAGTATTGCACGTCAAATCGAAAACAGAATCTCGTACAGAAGAGCTATTAAAATGGCTATTTCTGCTGCAATGAGAATGAATTCTGAAGGGATTAAAGTGTTAATTTCTGGTCGTTTGAATGGTGCTGAAATGGCGCGTTCAGAAGGTTTTAAAGATGGTAGAATTCCTTTGTCAACTTTCAGAGCTGATATTGATTATGCATTGGCTGAAGCTCATACTACTTATGGTAGAATGGGAATTAAAGTATGGATAATGAAAGGTGAGGTTTACGGTAAGAGAGATCTTTCTCCGTTAGTAGGTATGGACAAACAAAAGTCTAAATCTGCAGGATCTGGAAAAGGTAAACCAAACAGAAGCAAAAGAAAGTAATTTTTTAAACTAAAGAAAAATGTTACAGCCTAAAAGAACAAAATACCGTAAGGTACAAAAAGGTAGAATGAAAGGTAACTCTCAAAGAGGGCATGAACTTTCAAATGGAATGTTTGGTATTAAATCTGTACATGAAAATGGAATGTTCTTAACTTCTCGTCAAATCGAAGCAGCTCGTATTGCAGCTACTCGTTATATGAAGAGAGAGGGACAATTATGGATTAAAATATTCCCAGACAAGCCTATTACTAAAAAGCCTCTTGAAGTACGTATGGGTAAAGGTAAAGGTGCAGTTGAATACTGGGCTGCAGTTGTTAAGCCAGGAAAAATAATGTTTGAAGTTGGTGGAGTTCCACTTTCTGTAGCAAAAGAGGCTTTACGTCTTGCCGCTCAAAAACTTCCTGTTAAAACTAAGTTTGTCGTTGCTAGAGATTTTCAAGCATAATCTAAATTTATTATGAAACAATCAGAAATAAAAGATCTATCTGCAGTAGAATTGCAAGAGAAGCTTAGTCAATTAAAGAAAACGTATGCTGATTTAAAAGCAGCTCACACGATTTCACCAATTGAGAATCCTCTTCAAATAAGAACTATTAGAAGAGCTGTAGCTAGAATTGCTACAGAGTTAACTAAAAGAGAGTTACAATAATTGTATTCTGCTGAAAGATGGAAAAAAGAAATTTAAGAAAAGAAAGAGTTGGTGTTGTTACTAGTAACAAAATGGAGAAATCTATTGTTGTTTCAGAAACAAAAAGAGTAAAACACCCTATGTATGGTAAGTTCGTGTTGAAAACGAAAAAATACGTTGCACACGACGAAACAAACGACTGTAACATTGGAGATACTGTAAGAATTAGCGAAACGCGTCCTTTAAGTAAATCTAAATGTTGGAGATTAGTTGAAATCATTGAAAGAGCTAAGTAATTATGGTACAACAAGAATCAAGATTAAAAGTAGCAGATAACACAGGAGCAAAAGAAGTTTTGACTATCCGTGTTTTAGGAGGAACGAAACGTCGTTATGCCTCTGTTGGAGATAAAATTGTAGTTTCTGTTAAAGATGCTACTCCAAACGGTAACGTAAAAAAAGGAGCAGTTTCTACAGCAGTAGTTGTACGTACAAAGAAAGAAGTGAGAAGAGCAGACGGATCTTATATCCGTTTTGATGATAACGCTTGTGTTTTGTTAAATGCAACTGGTGAAATGAGAGGAACACGTGTTTTTGGTCCAGTAGCAAGAGAACTTCGTGATAATAAATTCATGAAAATTGTATCATTAGCACCAGAGGTGCTTTAATATCTAAAATGATGACAAAGCTAAAAATTAAATCTGGAGACGTAGTTAAAGTTATTGCTGGAGACCATAAAGGTTCTGAAGGTAAAGTTTTACGTGTTATCCGTGATAAAAATAAAGCGGTAGTTGAAGGTGTTAACATGGTTTCAAAACATACGAAGCCAAGTGCAAAAAACCCTCAAGGAGGTATCGTTAAGAAAGAGGCTCCAATGCATATTTCTAACTTGTCTTTAATTGATCCTAAATCAAAAGAGGCAACTAAAGTTGGATTTAAAGTTGAAGGAGATAAGAAAATCAGATTTTCAAAGAAATCTAATCAAGTATTATAGTAATGGCTTATATACCTAGATTAAAAGAAGAATATAAGAGTAGAGTGATCTCTGCTCTTACAGAAGAATTCGGTTACAAAAATGTTATGCAAGTTCCTAAACTTGAAAAAATTGTTGTAAGCCGTGGAGTTGGTGCAGCTGTGTCTGACAAAAAGTTAGTTGATTATGCTGTAGAAGAAATGACTAAAATTACTGGTCAATTAGCAGTAGCTACAATTTCTAAAAAAGATGTTGCATCTTTTAAATTAAGAAAAGGAATGCCGATTGGTGCTAAAGTAACTTTACGTGGTGAAAGAATGTATGAGTTTTTAGATAGACTTATTACATCTTCATTACCATCTGTTAGAGACTTTGGTGGAATTAAAGCTACTGGTTTTGATGGTAGAGGTAATTATAATTTAGGAGTTTTAGAGCAAATCATTTTCCCTGAAATTGATATTGATAAAATTAACAGAATCTCTGGTTTTGATATTACTTTTGTTACTACTGCAAATACAGATACAGAAGCTAAAGCATTATTAACAGAACTAGGGTTACCTTTTAAAAAGAACTAAGATATGGCTAAAGAATCAATGAAAGCCCGCGAGGTTAAAAGACAAGCAATTGTAGATAAATATGCTGAAAAGAGAGAAGCTTTAAAAAAAGCAGGAGACTATGAAGCATTGCAAAAATTACCTAAAAATGCTTCTCCAGTACGTTTGCATAATCGTTGTAAGTTAACTGGAAGGCCAAGAGGTTACATGCGTCAGTTTGGTATTTCACGTGTTACTTTCCGTGAGATGGCTAATCAAGGTTTGATTCCAGGTGTTAAAAAAGCATCTTGGTAATCTCGTAAAAAGTTATTACTTTTGCAATCCAAATAAAAATTAACTGGTTATAGGTTCGTTTGGTGAGTGCCAAACGAAAACCCTAACCGCAATTCTATACAAATGTATACAGATCCAATTGCCGATTATCTTACAAGAGTTAGAAATGCAGTTGCTGCAAACCACAAAGTGGTTGAAATTCCTGCTTCTAACCTTAAAAAAGAAATCACAAAGATTTTATTCGATCAAGGATATATCTTAAGTTACAAATTTGAAGACAACTCTGTTCAAGGGACTATCAAAATTGCTCTTAAATATGATAAAGAGACTAAAGAGTCTGTTATCAAAGATATCCAAAGAATTAGTAAACCAGGTTTACGTAAATATTCAGGTTCTTCTACTTTACCTAGAATCTTAAATGGTTTAGGTATTGCTATCGTTTCTACATCAAAAGGTGTAATGACTGGTAAGCAAGCAAAGCAACTTAATGTTGGTGGAGAAGTTATTTGTTACGTATATTAATAAAAAGACGAAGAATGTCAAGAATAGGTAAAAATCCAATTGCAATACCAGCAGGAGTAACTGTAGAGGTGAAAGATGCTGTTGTTACAGTAAAAGGAAAATTAGGCGAGCTTTCTCAGGAGTTTTCTGATGTTACGGTTAAAATTGAAGATAACAATGTTATCGTTGAGCGTTCATCTGATCAAAAAAATGAGAGAGCGAAACACGGACTTTATCGTTCTCTTATAAACAATATGATTATAGGGGTTTCTGAAGGTTTTACAAAATCATTAGAATTAGTTGGTGTAGGTTATAGAGCTTCTAATCAAGGTCAAAAACTTGATTTAGCTTTAGGATTTTCACACAATATAGTTTTAAATATTGTACCAGAAGTTCAAGTGGAAACTATATCTGAAAAAGGTAAGAATCCAATAGTAAAATTATCATCATTTGACAAACAATTATTAGGTCAAGTTTCTGCTAAAATCAGAGGTTTCCGTAAACCAGAGCCATACAAAGGTAAAGGGGTTAAGTTTGTAGGTGAAGTATTAAGAAGAAAAGCAGGTAAATCAGCTTAAAAATTAAGACTATGTCATTAACAAAAACTGAAAGAAGACAGAGAATAAAATTCAGAATTAGAAAGACTGTTAGCGGTACTGCTGCTCAGCCAAGACTTTCTGTATTTAGATCTAATAAAGAAATCTATGCTCAAGTCATAGATGATGTAAACGGTGTAACACTAGTTTCTGCATCTTCACGTGAAAATGAAGTTGTAAAGGGTACAAACGTTGAAACTGCTAATGCGGTTGGAAAATTAGTTGCTGAAAGAGCACTTAAAGCTGGTATCAATACAATATCTTTTGATAGAGGAGGGTATTTATATCATGGACGTGTAAAATCATTAGCTGAAGGAGCTAGAGAAGCAGGACTTAAATTCTAAGAAATTATGTATCAAAATTATAAAAACGTAGAACTAGTTAAACCAGGTGGTCTTGATTTAAAAGATCGTTTGGTTAATGTAAACCGTGTAACTAAAGTTACTAAGGGAGGTAGAGCATTTGGTTTTTCTGCAATTGTTGTAGTTGGAGACGAGCACGGTGTTGTAGGTCATGGTTTAGGAAAATCTAAGGATGTATCTGAAGCTATTGCTAAAGCAGTAGAAGATGCTAAGAAAAACTTAGTTAGAATTCCTTTATATGGTCATACTGTACCTCACGAACAAAAAGGAAAATTTGGAGGAGCTAGAGTTAATTTAATGCCTGCATCGCATGGTACCGGAGTAATTGCTGGTGGTGCTGTTCGTTCGGTATTAGAGTCTGTAGGGATTCATGATGTATTGTCAAAATCTCAAGGTTCTTCAAATCCTCATAACGTTGTTAAAGCTACTTTTGATGCTTTATTACAAATGAGAAGTGCTGCAACAGTTGCAAAACAAAGAGGACTTTCTCTAGATAAAGTATTTAAAGGATAAAATTCAAGGAAAAATGGCAAAAATATTAGTAAAACAAGTAAAAAGTAAAATCAACTGTCCTCTTGATCAAAAGAGAACATTGGAAGCTTTAGGTCTTCGTAAAATGGGACAAGTTGTTGCGCATGATGCAAATCCTGCTATCCTTGGAATGGTAAATAAAGTTAAACACTTAGTTTCTGTAGAAGAAACTAAATAATAATATTCGTTATGAATTTAAGTAACTTACAACCGGCTGAAGGGTCAACACATAACCAAAATAAAAGATTAGGTAGAGGAGAAGGTTCTGGAAAAGGTGGTACTGCTGCACGTGGACACAAAGGAGCAAAATCTCGTTCTGGTTATTCTAAGAAAATTGGTTTTGAAGGAGGGCAAATGCCACTTCAAAGACGTGTGCCTAAGTTTGGTTTCAAAAATATCAACAGAAAAGAGTACCAAGGTATAAATCTTGATACAATTCAAATGTTAGTAGATAACGGTGTGATAACTGATACACTTGATTTTTCAGTGTTAGTTGAAACTCGTTTAGCTACAAAAAATAGCTTAGTAAAGATTTTAGGAAGAGGTGAGCTAAAAACTAAATTAAAAGTAAGTGCTCACAAATTTACTGCAACTGCAAAAGCGGCTATAGAAGCTGCTGGTGGAGAAGTAGTAAGTTTATAATCTAATTAGTAAAATGAAGAAATTTATAGATTCATTAGTCAATGTTTGGAAAATAGAAGAGTTAAGAAATAAAATAACTTTTACTTTACTTATTTTGCTTGCGTATCGTTTTGGTGCACAAGTAACTCTTCCAGGTATTGATGCTACTCAATTAGGAAACCTTTCAAATCAAACTGACGAAGGTATTGGTTGGTTAATTAATGTATTTACAGGAGGTGCGTTTTCGCAGGCTTCTGTATTTGCATTGGGTATTATGCCTTACATTTCAGCATCTATTGTTGTTCAGTTAATGGGAATTGCAGTTCCATATTTACAAAAACTTCAAAAAGATGGTGAAAGTGGTAGAAAAAAGATCAACCAAATTACAAGATGGTTAACTATCCTTATTACTCTTGTTCAAGCGCCAGGTTATATTTATAACCTTAACACGACTTTACCTAGTGAAGCGTTTGTTCCTGAGTTTTTCTCATTCTTTTTCTTATCAATTTCAGTGCTTATTTTAGTCACAGGAACGATATTTGCAATGTGGTTGGGTGAAAAGATTACTGATAAAGGTATTGGTAATGGTATCTCATTATTGATTATGGTGGGTATTATTGCAAGAATGCCTCAGTCTTTCATTCAAGAAGTTACTTCTAGAACTACACAGGCTAATGGAGGTGTTATGATGATTGTATTGGAACTTATCTTATGGTTCTTAGTTATTATAGCTTGTATCCTGTTGGTTATGGCAATGAGAAGAATTCCTGTACAGTATGCAAGAAGAACTGTTTCTGGTGAGTTTGAAGAAGATTCAATGGGAGGATCAAGACAATTTATTCCCTTAAAGCTTAACGCATCTGGTGTAATGCCAATCATATTTGCACAAGCAATTATGTTTATACCTGCTGCAGTTTCTGGTTTAGCTAAAGAATCAGACACAGCACAGTCGTTAGCTGGAATGTTTAATGATCCTTTTGGGTTAGTATATAATATAGTATTTGCTTTGTTAATAATAATTTTTACGTATTTTTACACCGCAATTACTGTACCAACAAATAAAATGGCTGATGATTTAAAGAGATCTGGTGGTTTTATTCCTGGTTTTCGTCCTGGTGTTGAAACTGGTGATTACTTAGATAAGATCATGTCTTTAATTACGTTTCCTGGCTCTCTATTTTTAGCGATTATAGCGGTTTTACCTGCTGTTGTTGTTAGTTTATTGGGAGTTCAAGGGGCTTGGGGTTATTTTTATGGAGGAACATCATTATTGATTATGGTCGGAGTTGCAATTGATACAATTCAACAAATTAATTCATATTTGTTAAATAGACATTATGATGGTTTGATGAAGAGTGGTAAAAATAGAAAAGCAGTAGCTTAATTTTTTATGGCAAAACAATCAGCAATAGAACAAGACGGATCAATTATCGAAGCATTATCAAATGCAATGTTTCGTGTTGAGTTAGAGAATGGACATATAGTAATCGCTCATATTTCTGGAAAAATGCGTATGCATTATATTAAATTATTACCAGGAGATAAGGTAAAACTTGAAATGAGCCCTTACGATTTGTCTAAAGCAAGAATTACATATAGATACTAAAGCTACTAAAATGAAAGTAAGAGCATCAGTTAAAAAAAGAAGTGCCGAGTGCATTATTGTGCGTAGAAAAGGAAGATTATACGTTATTAACAAAAAGAATCCTAGATTTAAACAAAGACAAGGATAATTATGGCTAGAATTGCAGGGGTAGATATACCTAAACAAAAAAGAGGAGTTATCGCATTAACCTATATATTTGGTATAGGTGCTAGTAGAGCTAAAGATATTTTAGCTAAAGCTAGTGTTAGTGAAGATAAAAAAGTTCAAGATTGGAACGATGATGAAATTAGCGCCATCCGTGAGGCTGTTTCATTTTTCAAAATTGAAGGAGAATTACGTTCAGAAATTCAATTAAACATTAAACGTTTAATGGATATTGGATGTCAAAGAGGTATTCGTCATAGAGCTGGACTTCCGTTAAGAGGTCAAAGAACTAAGAATAACTCTAGAACTAGAAAAGGTAAAAGAAAAACTGTTGCTAATAAGAAAAAAGCAACTAAATAATAAGTAAGTATGGCTAAAGCAACAGCAAAAAAACGTAAAGTTATCGTTGAATCTACTGGAGAAGCTCATGTTAGTGCTACTTTTAATAATATCATTATTTCTTTAACAAACAAGAAAGGTGAAGTTATTTCTTGGTCTTCAGCTGGTAAAATGGGTTTCAGAGGTTCTAAAAAGAACACTCCATATGCAGCACAGTTAGCATCTGAAGATTGTTCAAAAGTAGCTCTTGAAGCTGGACTTAAAAAAGTAAAAGTTTACGTTAAAGGTCCTGGTAACGGTAGAGAATCTGCTATTCGTTCTATCCACAATAGTGGTATCGAAGTTACAGAAATTATCGATGTTACTCCTATGCCTCATAATGGGTGTAGACCTCCAAAGAGAAGAAGAGTTTAATATCAAATATATTTATTATATATTTGCACTCTTAAAAAAAAATAATTTAGTATAAACTAGATAGAATTACGATTATCGAAGGATTTGACCTGAATTCATAATCTCTATCTTAAAAAAATTGAAATGGCAAGATATACTGGTCCAAAAACAAAAATTGCTCGTAAATTTGGCGAAGCAATATTCGGAGAAGATAAAGCTTTCGAAAAAAGAAATTACCCACCTGGCCAACATGGAATGGCTAAAAGAAGAGGTAAAAAATCTGAGTACGCTGTTCAGTTAATGGAAAAGCAAAAAGCTAAATATACTTATGGTATTTTAGAAAAGCAATTCAGAAACTTATACAAAAAAGCTGCTGCAGCTTCTGGTGTTACAGGTGAAATTTTACTTCAATTATGTGAATCTCGTTTAGATAACGTTGTATATAGAATGGGTGTTGCTCCTTCTCGTAGAGCTGCTCGTCAAATCGTTTCTCACAGACATATTACAGTTAATGGAGAATTAGTAAATGTTCCTTCATATCACTTAAAAGCAGGAGATAAAGTTGCTGTTAGAGCAAAATCTAAATCTTTAGAAACAATTGCAAATTCTTTAGCAAGTGCTTCACAAGTTTATGAATGGATTACTTGGAATAATGATACAATGGAAGGTACTTATGTTGCTGTTCCTCAAAGATTACAAATTCCTGAAAACATTAAAGAGCAACTAATCGTTGAGTTGTATAACAAATAAAATCTGACATTAGTCGAATTATATGGCATTATTTAATTTTCAAAAGCCCGATAAAGTTATCATGATCGATTCAACCGATTTTGAAGGTAAATTCGAATTTAGACCTTTAGAACCTGGTTACGGATTGACAGTTGGTAATGCATTAAGAAGAGTTTTGCTTTCTTCTTTAGAAGGATACGCTATTACATCTGTTAGAATGGAAGGAGTTGAACATGAATTCTCTACTATTTCAGGTGTTGTAGAAGATGTTACAGAAATTATATTAAATCTTAAACAAGTTCGTTTTAAAAGACAAATTGAAGATATTGATAATGAGTCTGTTTCTATTTCTTTAACAAATAAGGAGCAAATAACTGCAGGTGATTTCCAAAAATTTATTTCTGGTTTTCAAATTTTAAACCCTGATTTAGTTATTTGTAATTTAGATAGCAAAACAACTATCAACATGGAACTTTCTATCGAAAAAGGTAGAGGTTATGTTCCTGCTGAAGAAAACAAAAAAGCGAACGCACCCATTGGTACAATTTATACTGACTCAATTTACACTCCAGTAAAAAATGTAAAGTATTCAATTGAAAACTTTCGTGTGGAACAAAAAACCGATTATGAAAAATTAGTTTTCGAAATCCAAACTGATGGTTCTATTAATCCTAAGGATGCTTTAACTGAAGCAGCTAAAACGTTGATTCACCACTTTATGTTGTTTTCTGATGAAAGAATTACACTTGAGGCTGATGAAATTGCTCAAACAGAATCATATGATGAAGAGTCTTTACATATGAGACAATTATTGAAAACTAAATTAGTTGATATGGACTTGTCTGTTAGAGCTTTAAATTGCTTAAAAGCGGCAGAAGTTGATACATTAGGAGACTTAGTTTCTTTCAATAAGAATGATTTAATGAAGTTCAGAAACTTTGGTAAAAAGTCTCTTACAGAACTTGATGAATTAGTTGCGGCTAAAAATCTTTCTTTTGGAATGGATTTAAGCAAATATAAATTAGATAAAGAATAAATTCTTCATATTTTGCTCTCCATAGTGGATTGCAGCAAGATGAAGGTTAAATAGTTAGTCATGAGACACGGAAAAAAATTCAACCATTTAAGTAGACAATCAAGTCACAGAAAAGCTATGTTAGCTAATATGGCTTGTTCGTTAATAGAACACAAGCGTATTAATACAACTGTTGCTAAGGCAAAAGCTTTAAAAGTGTTTTTTGAGCCTCTTGTTACAAAATCAAAAGATGATACTACTCATAACAGACGTATCGTATTCTCTAAATTAAGAGATAAATATGCTGTTACTGAATTATTCAGAGAAGTAGCTGCTAAAGTTGGTGATCGTCCAGGAGGATATACACGTATTATTAAATTAGGAAATCGTTTAGGAGATAATGCGGATATGGCAATGATCGAATTGGTAGATTTCAATACCATTTATACTGCTGGTAAAAAAGAAGTTAAGAAAACTACTCGTCGTGGTAAGAAAAAAGCAGATGTTGCTGAAGCTCCAACTACTGATGCTTCTGAAAACACAAATGCTCCAGAATAATCTTAAAGTTTTTATAAAAAAAGAGACATATTGTAAAATATGTCTCTTTTTTATTACATTTGCTTACAAAAAAAATATTTTATGAAATATATTATTTTATTCTTACTTGTTTCTTCTTCATTATTTGCGCAAAGCGATAATCAATTTGATTTTAATAATTCTTCAGCTACTTCAGGTATTAATGATGAAGTTAAAATGAATGGTGCTTGGATTGTTTCTAAACCAGTAAAGTCTCAAATTGAAGGTTCAGTATATTTGTTTCCTACTTGGAGTGGAAACTTTGTGATGCAATCTAAAAGTGGTAGTAGATTCACTTTAGATAATTTAAATTATAACATAAAGACTAAAGAGTTAGAAACTAAATTTTCAAGAGATTCTGTTTTTCAGTTTAATAAAAATGACTTAAACTTTGTTTATTACAATTCCAAAACTTATAAATTATTTAATGGCGAGTTGTTACAAGTTTTAAATGTTGATGGGAATTATAATTTTTTTAAAAAATTTGATGTTTCTGTTGTTGATGGTGTTCTTAACCCATTAACTCAGGTAACTTCGCCTAGTTTTTATAAGACTAAAGAAGAATATTTATATTTAAATGGTACATCTTTGGAAACTCTTAAGTTGAAGAAAAAATTTATTTTAAAAATTTTCAGCGATAAAGAAAAAGAAATTAAAGCTTTTGTTTCAGATGAAAAGTTGTCTTACTCTAACGAGGATGATGTAGTAAAAATATTTAAATTTTATTTTTCTAAATAGCTTAAAAAAAGGATAAACATTGTTTATCCTTTTTTTATATACCTTTTTTTCAATTTTTAATTTAAATTTGCATAATCAACAACAACAACAACACACAATGAAATACATTAATCGCTCACAAGCTTTATTGCTATTAAAAGACGGTACTGTCTTTTATGGTAAATCAATTGGTATAGAAGGAAAGACTTTTGGAGAAGTTGCTTTTAATACTGGAACTACAGGCTATCAAGAGATTTTTACTGATCCTTCTTACTTTGGTCAAATTATGGTTACAACTAATGCTCATATTGGAAATTATGGCACTAACCAAGAAGAGGTTGAGTCAAATTCGGTAAAAATATCTGGTCTTGTATGTAAAAATTTTAGTTTCAATTATTCTAGAGAAAATGCAGAGCAAAGTTTGTATGATTATTTAGAAAAAGAAAAATTAATAGTAATTTCTGATGTTGATACTAGAGCATTAGTGAGTTATATTAGAGATAATGGCGCAATGAATGCTATTATTTGTACAGATGGAACTCCTGCTGAAGAGTTAATGAAAGAGTTTGATTCTATGCCTGATATGAAAGGTCTAGAATTAGCTTCTAAAGTTTCTACTAAAGAGCCTTATTTTTATGGAAACGAAAATTCCAAATACAAAATTTCTGCTCTCGACTTAGGCATTAAAACGAATATTTTACGAAACTTGGCTTCAAGAGATTGTTATGTTAAGGTTTTTCCATACAATGCTTCATATGAAGAAATGAAAGCGTTTTCTCCAGATGGTTATTTTCTTTCCAATGGTCCTGGTGATCCAGAGCCTCTTATAAGTGCGCAACAAGTTGCTAGAGAAATTATGAGTGAAAATAATCCACTATTTGGTATTTGTTTAGGGCATCAAGTTATTGCTTTAGCAAATGGCATTTCAACTTACAAAATGTTCAATGGACATAGGGGTATCAATCATCCTGTGAAAAATTTAATTACTGGTAAAGGTGAAATTACTTCTCAAAATCACGGTTTTGCTGTAAATAAAGAAGAATTAGAAGCGCATCCTGATTTAGAAATTACGCATTTGCATTTAAATGACAATACTGTTGCTGGAATGCATTCTAAATCTAAAAACTGTTTCTCAGTACAATATCATCCTGAAGCAAGTCCGGGACCACACGATTCAACTTATTTGTTTGATCAATTTATAGAAAATATCAATTCGTTAAAAAAATAAAATATACAAGATGAGTATTATTATTAAAATTCATGCAAGACAAATTCTTGATTCTAGAGGTAATCCAACAATTGAAGTTGATGTAATTACAGATAATGGAACTTTAGGTAGAGCGGCTGTCCCAAGTGGAGCTTCAACAGGAGAGCATGAAGCTGTTGAATTAAGAGATGGTGGCAAAGAATTTATGGGTAAAGGTGTTCGTAAAGCAATCGAAAATGTAAACATTACTATTGCTAATGAATTACTTGGAACTTCAGTTTTTGAACAAAATGCTATCGATAAAATTATGATTGATTTAGATGGAACTCCAAATAAATCTAAATTAGGAGCAAATGCAATTTTAGGTGTTTCTTTAGCGGTTTCGAAAGCAGCAGCTAATGAATTAGGAATGCCTTTGTATAGATATGTTGGTGGAGTTTCCGCTAATACTTTACCGGTTCCAATGATGAATATCATAAACGGTGGCTCACATTCAGATGCGCCAATTGCTTTTCAAGAATTTATGATCATGCCTGTAAAAGCAAAAAACTTTTCGCATGCAATGCAAATGGGAACAGAAGTTTTTCATAATTTAAAGAAAGTTTTACACGATAGAAATTTATCTACTGCAGTAGGTGATGAAGGTGGATTTGCACCAAATTTATCAGGAGGGACTGAAGATGCATTAGACTCTATTAAATTAGCAGTTGAAAACGCAGGTTACGCTTTTGGAGAAGACATCATGATTGCTTTAGATTGTGCTTCGGCTGAATTTTATGTGAATGGAAAATATGATTACTCTAAATTTGAAGGTAAAACCGGAAAAATTAGAACTTCTCAAGAGCAAGCAGAATATTTGGCAGAATTGACAAATAAATATCCAATTATCTCAATTGAAGATGGAATGGATGAAAACGACTGGGAAGGTTGGAAGATTTTAACAGATTTAGTTGGAGAAAAAGTACAATTAGTTGGAGATGATTTATTTGTAACTAATGTAGAGAGATTATCAAAAGGAATTGATAAAGGAATAGCTAATTCAATTTTAATTAAAGTAAATCAAATAGGTACTTTAACCGAAACAATTGCTGCTGTTAATATGGCACATAATGCGGGTTATACATCAGTAATGTCTCATCGTTCTGGTGAAACAGAAGATTATACAATCGCTGATTTAGCAGTTGCTTTAAACTGTGGACAAATTAAAACAGGTTCGGCTTCTCGTTCAGATAGAATGTCAAAATACAATCAATTATTAAGAATTGAAGAAGAATTAGGAGAGGTTGCATATTTCCCGGGATCAAATGCTTTTAAGGTAAAAAAATAACTTTTTACAAAAAAATAAAAAAACCTGCTAATGTTAAGTTATTAGTAGGTTTTTTTATTTAAAAATTAACGATAAATTATTTAAAATAACTTTAAAATTAAATTTTTATTCGTTAAATTCGCAATGTTCGTAAAATTATAAAATACATTTAGTAAATATGTCAAAAACTGCAATATTAGAGCTAGATGGCAAAAAGTATGAGTTCCCTGTTTATGTTGGGACTGAAAATGAAGTAGCTATCGATATAGAAAAGTTGCGTGGAGCAACAGGTGCAATTACAATTGATCCAGGGTACAAAAATACAGGTTCTTGTAATAGTGAAATTACTTTTTTAGATGGTGAAGAAGGAATCTTACGTTATAGAGGTTATTCAATTGAAGAATTGGCTGATAAATCAAATTTTTTAGAAGTTTCTTATTTATTAGTTTTTGGTCAATTGCCAACTGCTAAACAGTTAGAGCAATTTGAAAATGACATAAGAAAATACACTTTAGTTAACGAAGAAATGAAAACTATTTTAGAGGGTTTTCCTAAAACAGCTCATCCTATGGGTGTTTTGTCTTCTTTAACAAGTGCATTAACAGCATTTAACCCAAAACCAGTGAATGTTGATAATGAAAAAGAATTATATGATGCAGTTTGCAAAACTATGGGGAAATTTATGGTTATTGCAACTTGGACATATAGAAGAAGAATGGGTTATCCTTTAAACTATTATGATAATACTAAGGGATATGTAGAAAATTTTATGCGTTTAATGTTTGAAATTCCTACTGAGCCATACAAAATGGATAACAAAGTAGTTGCAGCTTTAGATAAATTATTTATTCTTCATGCTGATCATGAACAAAATTGTTCAACATCTACAGTTAGAATTGTTGGTTCTTCTCATGCAGGTTTATTTGCTTCTATTTCTGCAGGTGTTTCTGCATTATGGGGACCGTTACACGGTGGGGCTAATCAGGCAGTTTTAGAAATGTTACAAGAAATTCACGATAATGGTGGAGATGTTGATAAATACGTTTTAAAAGCAAAAGATAAAGAAGATCCATTCCGTTTAATGGGATTCGGACACAGAGTTTATAAAAACTTCGATCCAAGAGCAACAATAATTAAAAAAGCAGCTGATGATGTTTTAACTGCTATGGGTGTAGATGATCCATTATTAGATATTGCTAAAAAATTAGAAAAAGTAGCTTTAGAAGACGAGTACTTCAAAGCTAGAAGTTTATACCCAAATGTAGATTTCTATTCTGGAATTATATATAGAGCAATGGGAATTCCTGTTGAAATGTATACCGTTTTATTTGCAATAGGACGTTTACCAGGTTGGATCGCTCAATGGAAAGAAATGAGATTAAATAAAGAACCTATAGGTCGTCCAAGACAAGTATATATGGGGGAAAATTTAAGAGCATTCGTCCCAGTTGAAAAAAGATAATTTTTAAATTATTGTATAAAAAAATCCCGATAAATCGGGATTTTTTTATACACAATATTTAGAAAAAGTGAAGCATACTATTTAATTCCTTTTCCTATCTTTGCCATACTATGTTATGGAATAACAATGTAAAAGCTAAAAAAGCCAATTTATGTTACAATTAAATGTAAAAAACGAGTCATCACGATTAAAAGCAGTGGTTTTAGGAACTGCAATAAGTAACGGACCAACTCCAACAGTAGAAGAAGCTTATGATCCAAAATCATTAGAACATATTCTAGCAGGAACTTATCCTGTAGAAAAAGATATGGTAAATGAAATGGAAGCTTTTAATAAAGTGTTTCAAAAATATGATGTAAAAGTCTTTAGGCCAGAAATTATTGAAAATTACAATCAAATTTTTACAAGAGATATTGGTTTTGTAATTGATGATACTTTTATTAAAGCAAATATTTTGCCTGATCGAGAACGCGAATTAGATGCTATTCAATATGTAATAGATCAAATAGATCCTAAAAAGGTAGTTCGTCCGCCAGAAGAAGTACATATAGAAGGTGGTGATGTTATGGTTTGGAATGATCATATTTTTATTGGGACATATAAAGGTTCAGATTATAAAGATTATATCACAGCAAGAACAAATATGGAAGGTGTAAATTATATTAAAAATTTATTTCCTCATAAAATTGTTAAAGAATTTGATTTGGTTAAATCAAAAATCGAAGCAAAAGATAATGCATTGCATTTAGATTGTTGTTTTCAGCCTGTTGGAAAAGATAAAGGAATTATTTACAAAAGTGGTTTCCGTGAAGAAGCAGATTATATGTATTTGGTGAATCTTTTTGGAAAAGAAAATTTATTTCACATTACAAGAGATGAAATGTACGGAATGAATTCAAATGTTTTTTCAATTGCTCCAGATGTTGTAGTTTCAGAAAAAAACTTCACAAGATTAAATACATGGTTAAGGGAAAACGGATTTACAGTGGAGGAAATTCCATATGCTGAAATTGCTAAACAAGAAGGTTTACTTCGTTGTTCAACTTTGCCATTAATTAGAGAATAATTTATATTAAAATACAAAATGAACCAAACTACAAATACAATATTAATGATTCGTCCGGTTGCTTTCCGTATGAACGAACAAACAGCTGTAAACAATTACTATCAAAAAGTTTTAGATGGACTTTTACCTGCAACTGTAAATGCAAAAGCACAAGAAGAATTTGATAATTATGTGGTGAAATTAAAAGCTGCAGGAGTGAACGTTATTGTGGTTGATGATACTCTTAAGCCAGACACTCCTGACAGTATTTTTCCTAACAATTGGGTTTCTTTTCATGAAAATGGAGATGTTGCTCTTTATCCTATGTTTGCAGAAAACAGAAGATTAGAAAGACGTGAAGAAATTTTAGATCTTTTGGAAGAAAAAGGATTCAAAATTGAGAACATTGTTGATTATACTTCTGCTGAAGAAGATAATTTATTTTTAGAAGGTACGGGAAGTATCATGTTAGACAGGGAAAATGAAATTGCTTACTGCGCCTTGTCTCCAAGAGCAGATGAAGAACTTTTTATTGAGTTTTGTGAAGATTTTCATTACGATCCAGTAATTTTTGAAGCTTTTCAAACGTTACCAAATGGCGAAAGAAAACATATTTACCATACTAATGTAATGATGTGCTTAGCGGAAACTTTTGCTGTTGTTTGTGCAGATTGTATTGATGTTAAAGCAGAACAAAAAAATGTTTTAAAGCGTTTAAAAAATAGTGGTAAAGAAGTAATTTTAATTTCGGAAGAACAAGTAAATAATTTTGCCGGAAATATGTTGCAAGTGCGCGGTGCAAATGACGAGTTGTTCTTAGTTATGAGTAACGCTGCTTACCAATGTTTAACAAAAGAGCAAATTACTAAAATAGAAAAACATTGTAAAATTATTTATGCAAGTTTAGATACTATTGAGCTTTGTGGTGGCGGAAGCGCTCGTTGTATGATGGCTGAAGTTTTCTTGCCAAAAGCATAATCGATGTTGTCAAAAAAAACAAAATATGGAATAAAGGCGTTAATTTATATTGCAAAGCAAGATAATTTAATGCCTGTTCTAATTTCTGAAATTTCTGAAAAAGAAAATATTTCTAAAAAATTTTTAGAGGCTATTTTGTTAGATTTAAAGAAAATTGGTTTGGTAGGTTCTAAAAAAGGGAAAGGTGGTGGTTACTACTTAATGAAAAACCCAAAAGAAATTTCTGTTGCAACAATTATTAGGTTTTTAGACGGGCCAATAGCTATGTTACCTTGCGTAAGTTTAAATTTTTATGAGAAATGCGATGATTGTCCTAGCGAAGAAACGTGTGGCTTAAATAAGTTAATGATTCAAGTTAGAGATAATGCATTGAGTGTTTTAGAAAAGAAAACATTATACGATTTAATAACTTTTTGATTTTTTTTACCAAATTAGTCTACTTATTCGATAGACTAATAGTATATTTGAAAAAAAATAGAATAGTTGAAATGATACTCGATTTAATAAGATCTAAAAAACCTTTAGAAAAACATAAAGAAGTCAAAGTATCTGCGTTAAAAGCGGTTACTTGGAGAATTGTAGGTACTATTGATACTACAATTATTTCTTATATAATGACTGGAAGTTTTAAAATTGCCTTTTCAATTGGCAGTTTTGAAGTTTTTACAAAAATGATATTGTATTTTTTTCATGAAAGAATTTGGGCAAGATGGACAAAATAAAATCACTTTTAGAAGAGTATAACAATAAAATAGCAACGCTCAACTTAGCAGAAAGTTTACAATATGTTGCTAATACCATTGAAGGGAAACATGTTTTTTCAACTTCATTTGGTATTGAAGACCAATTAATTCATCATTTTTTAGACCAATTCGAAAATGAGGTTTCTATTTTTACATTAGATACAGGAAGACAATTCAATGAAACCTACGAAGTCTTCCAAAAAACACAAGATAAATACAAACAAAAAACAATTCATGTCTATTATCCTAATGAACTTGATATTCAAGACTATGTTTCAAAAGACGGAGTCAATGGTTTTTATGACAGTATTGAAAGTAGAAAGAGTTGTTGTTTCGTAAGAAAAGTTAAACCCTTAAAAAAAGCTATTGCAGGTGCTAATTTATGGATTACTGGTTTACGTGCAGAACAATCGCAAAATAGAGAAACCATGCAGTTTTTAGAATGGGATGAAGACAACCAATTGATAAAATTCAATCCTTTATTGAAATTCTCTTTAGAAGAAGTAGAAGAATTGGTTGCCCAACATAATATCCCAATAAACAGTTTGTACAAAAAAGGCTACCTAAGTATAGGTTGTGCACCTTGTACTCGTGCTCTTGAAGAAGGAGAAGATTTTAGAGCTGGTAGATGGTGGTGGGAAAATGGTAAAAAAGAATGTGGCTTACACATTCATCAAGATAAAAATAATTAATAACAAATGAAAGAAATGAGAAATCATTTAGAGGAATTAGAAAACGAAAGTATTTATATTTTAAGAGAAGTCGCAGCCCAATTTCAAAAACCAGTCTTGTTGTTTTCTGGTGGAAAAGATTCCATTACAGTAGCAAGATTAGCGCAAAAAGCCTTTTATCCGGCTAAGATTCCGTTTGCTTTTATGCATATCGATACCGGTCATAATTTTCCAGAAACGATAACTTTTCGTGATAAATTAATAGCTGAATTAGATGTCGAATTAATCGTTCGCTATGTTCAAGATAGTATTAATTCAAATAAAGCACAGGAAGAAACAGGTAAGTATGCGAGTAGAAATTCGTTGCAAACCGTAACGCTTTTAGATGCTATCGAAGAATTCGGGTTTGATGCTTGTATTGGCGGAGCGCGTCGTGATGAAGAAAAATCTAGAGCCAAAGAACGCATCTTTTCAGTAAGAGACGATTTTGGACAATGGGATGCTAAAAAACAACGTCCGGAAATGTTTACAATTTTGAATGGTAAAATCAACTTTGGTGAAAACGTAAGAGCTTTTCCTATTAGTAATTGGACCGAAGAAGATGTGTGGAGTTACATCAAACAAGAAAATTTAGAATTGCCTTCTATTTATTTCGCTCACGAACGCAAATTAGTAAAAAGAGACGGAGCCGTTTTAGCACACTCAGCGTATTTGAATTTGGTGGAAACCGATGAGATTGTTACCGATATTGTTCGTTTTCGTACGGTTGGAGATATGACATGTACAGCAGCTTTACCATCAAATGCAGCTACAATTGATGAAGTAATGTATGAAAACAAAGCATCAAAATCATCAGAAAGAGGAGCGAGGATAGATGATAAACGATCGGAAGCCGCTTTGGAACAAAGAAAAAAGGGAGGCTATTTTTGATGATTGGATCTTTGGATTATTAGATTTTTCGAAGAATCGAAGAATCGAACTTTCCAAGAATCGAAGAATCGTACTCTCAAATAATCTAACTATCGAATAAAAAAATGGAATTACTTAAAATAAATACAGCAGGAAGTGTCGATGACGGGAAAAGTACTTTAATAGGTCGTTTTCTGTATGATAATAATGCATTGACAATCGAGCAAGAAGAACTTGTTCGTAAAAAAACAAAAGAAAAAGGATTAGAAGATTTAGATTTTTCTGTGATTACTGATGGTTTAATTGCAGAACGAGAACAAGGAATTACTATCGATGTGGCTCATATCTACTTTTCTTCGGAAACTAGAAAGTTTATTATTGCTGATAGTCCTGGTCATGTGGAATATACTCGAAACATGGTGACTGGTGCTTCTAATTCCGATTTGTCGATTATCTTAATTGATGCTCGTAAAGGCTTATTGGAACAAACGCATCGTCATTATTTTATTAGTCGTATGTTGCGTTTGCAACAAGTGGTGTTTTGTATCAATAAAATGGATTTAGTCGAATATAGTGAAGATGTTTTTCTAAACATAGCTGCCGAAATCGACAAAATGGTGAAGCAATTAGAACCTATTCAACAAGATATTGCCATTATCCCAATTAGTTCTTTAAAAGGAGATAATGTAGTGCATGTTTCCAAAAATACACCTTGGTATAATGGAGAAACCTTGTCAACTGTTTTACATGGTTTCTCTAAGAAAGTAGAAAACACAAAACCATTTAGAATGGATGTGCAGCAAGTATATCATGTCCAAAATGATAAGTTTATAGATTACAGGTCGTATGCAGGTAGAGTAAGTTCTGGAAGTGTGAAAGTAGGAGATGTATTGAGTGTTTTGCCGTCTGAAAAAAAATCAGAAGTAATTGAAATTAGAAAATTTACAACGACTCTATCAGAAGCTAATACTGGTGATTCTATTCAAATTAGATTAAAAGACGAAATTGATATTAGCAGAGGAATGCTTTTGGCAAAAGAAACTACTCCTTTTCTTTTCGAAAAAGAAGTACAAGCACGTATAGTATGGTTAGACGAAAAACCTGCTAATTTAAGTGCAAAATATCATTTACAAGTTGCTTCAAGAACTACTTTTTGTAAAATTCAAGAAGTAAATTATTTAATAAATCCTGAAAATCCTTTAGAAAATTTTGAAGGATCTAGTATTGAATTAAATACTATTGCAGTTGTAAATTTAAAACTTGCAAATGCTCTTTTCTTAGATAAATTCTCAGAGAATAAAGCAAATGGAGCATTTATTTTAATTGATATGCAAACAAATAATACAGTTGCTGTTGGTTTTGTAGAATAAATTATTTAAAAGAAAACCTTAAAATACAAATTGTTTTAAGGTTTTTTTTTAAGGTTCTAATTGGTTCTTATTAATAATTAAAATGCAGTAGCTAATATATTTACAAGAGAACTACTTATATATTGAATACCAATTGCAATTACAATAAAACCAATAATACGTGAAATTGCTACAATACCCGATGCTCCTAATATTTTTGATAAGTAATGAGCGCTTTTTAAAATAAAAAAAATAGTAAGTGCTACACATAAGATAGCTGCACATGTAATAATTTTATCGGAAATTTCTGGTTGTTCTTGATACATAGCTATTAATAATGACATAGAGCCTGGGCCTGCGAGCATTGGCATTGCTAAAGGGGTAAGTGCAATGTCGTTTCTGTGCATAGCGTCATTAGTAACTTTTTTATTTAATCCTTTTCGCTTACTTATGTTTCCAGACAATAAAGAAAAGCCAGAATTAACAATAATAATTCCACCGGCAATTCTTAAAGCATCAATGCTAATTCCAAAAAAGTTAAGCACATATTCTCCAATAAAAAAGGATATTAAAAGAATTATAAAAACGTTTATAGCTGTCCAAATTGAAATTCTCGAGCGTTCTTTTTTGCTGTCATCTTGAGTTAGTCCAACAAAAATAGGAATTGCTCCTAAAGGATTAAGAACAGAAAATAGTGCGGCAAATACATAAATAAATAGCTCCATAATTTTTTTTGCAAAGATATAGCTACTTTTTTTAAATAGCTTTTAATGTAATGTTAACTCAAAGTTATAATTATTTTAGTAATTTTATATAAATATTCTAAATATGTGAAATCACAAATACTAATATTGTTTTTTAAACTATCTAAAAAAGTAAGCGATACACATTTCTAAAAAATAATAATATTTACATATGAAAACACTTGTTATAGGGGCTTCTACAAATAAAGAACGATATTCTTATAAAGCAATAAATAATTTATTAGCAAAAAGTCATCAAGTTGTGGCAATTGGAGCTGCAAAAGGAATGGTTTTAGATGTGCCTATTGAAACTGAAAAACTAGATTTTCATGCAATTGATACTATTACACTTTATATTAATCCAAAAGCACAGCAAGAATATTACGATTATATTTTATCATTAAAGCCAAGAAGAGTAATTTTTAATCCTGGAACTGAAAATGAAGAGTTTGAACAAATTCTAAAAGCTAATAATATTGCTTTTGAAGAATCTTGTACTTTAGTTTTGCTTGCTACGAATCAATATTAATCCTAAGAAAGTTAGTATTCCGTTTACGATTAATATTTCAAATCCAAAATTAAAACCAAACCATTCAAAACTGTAGTTGTTTAATAATAAAGAAATTACTACTGCTAAAATGGCTACAATTGGTACAAGAACATCTTTGACTTTCCATTTGGTAAATAAACCAAAACTATAAAGACCTAATAATGGCCCATAAGTAAACCCTGCAAATTTTAATACTTTATCAATGATACTTGAATCATTAAAGGCGTATTTGAAAAATAAGATTACAAAAATAGAAATTACTACAAACATTAAATGAATTCTTTTTCTTATTGTAACCTGTTTTACTTCATCGTATTTTTTCTCAATATCAAGAATATCAATACTAAAAGAAGTGGTTAATGATGTTAAAGCACTATCTGCACTTGAATAAGCTGCGGCGATAAGGCCAAGTAAAAAACTAAATGCTACGACTATTCCTAAATGCTTATTGGCTAAAATTGGAAATAAAGCATCACCATGAGCGTTAATACCATATTTTAAGGCATATTCTGTAAATAATAATCCTAAAACAAGAAAGAAAAAATTAACAATAGTAAGTACAATTGTAAACCAAAACATGTTTTTTTGCGCATCTTTTAGTGTTTTACATGTTAGGTTTTTTTGCATCATATCTTGGTCTAGACCTGTCATAACAATTGCTATAAAAGCACCAGATAAAAATTGTTTCCAAAAATAAGTTGGTTTATGTATGTCTTCAAAAAAGAAAGTTTTAGAAAAATCACTATCCGCTATAAAAGAAGAAAAATTTGAAATATTTAAACCTAAATCTTCAGAAACTACAACAATACAAATTCCAACAGATACTAACATGAAGAATGTTTGAAGTGTATCGGTCCAAATAATAGTTTTAATTCCAGATTTAAAAGTATATAGCCAAATTAATAAAATTGTTGCAGTTACGGTTATCCAATATGAAATGCCAAGTGGTTCAAATACTAAAGTTTGCAAAACATCGGCAACTAAAAGTAATCTTAAATTAGAGCCAACAGTTCTAGAGATAATAAAAAACCAAGCTCCTGTTTTATAAGAATATTTCCCAAATCGATCTTCTAAATACGTGTAAATAGAGGTTAAATTAAGTTTATAGTATAGTGGGAGTAAAACGGTAGCAATAATAAAGTATCCAACAATGTATCCTAAAACAATTTGAAAATAAACAAATTGAGAGCCTTCTACTTTTCCAGGAACGGAAATAAATGTTACTCCTGAAAGAGAAGATCCAATCATTCCAAAAGCTACTAAATACCAAGGCGATTGCTTGTTTGCTTTAAAAAAAGAGTCGTTATTTGAAACTTCTTTCTTTCCTGTAAAGTAAGAGAACAAAATAAGTACACTAAAATAAGATAGTATTAATATAAGAATTGATATTGGGCTCATAGTTTTTGCTTAATTTCAAACAAAGATAAAAGAATATATTAATAATAAAATGACTTACTTTTGTATTTTTGTAATTATGGAATTACCTTCAAAATTATTAGAAAATGCGGTAAATGAAATAGCTCAATTACCCGGAATTGGTAAAAGAACGGCACTTCGATTGGCTTTGCATTTACTTCGTCAACCTTTAGATCAAACGCAAAATTTAAGCTCTTCACTATTTAAATTAAGAAGTGAAATTTCTTATTGCACCGAATGTCATAATATTTCAGACGATAAAGTTTGTCTAATTTGTAGTAATACAAAAAGGGATAAGAGTTTAATATGTGTGGTTGAGGATGTTAGAGATGTTATGGCTATTGAAAATACAGGTTTGTTTAAAGGGGTTTACCATGTTTTAGGTGGTAAAATAAACCCTATTGAAGGAATTGGGCCTAGTCAGTTAAAAATAAGTACTTTAATTAATAAAATTAAACTAGGAAATGTTGAAGAAATTATTTTTGCACTAAGTTCAACTATGGAGGGAGATACAACTAATTTTTATATTTATAAACAGATTAAAGATTTTAATATAAAAACATCAACAATTGCTAGAGGTGTTGCAATTGGAGATGAATTAGAATATGCTGATGAAGTAACATTAGGAAGAAGTTTGTTGCATAGAATTCCGTTTGAAAGCTCGTTGAAACAGAATTAATTTTTTTAATATAAAAGGGTTTAAATTTCTCAAATTTAATTCTAAAAACTATATTTGTTTTCTTAAATAAAATGTAATGAAATTGTATAAATTTATATATATATTATTAATAGTAGTTTTTGCTACTTCGTGTATACCAAATAAAGACTTAATTTATTTACAGAAAGAACAAGAAAAGAATCAATTTATTCAGGTAAATGAATCTCTTTCAAAGCCTTATCGTGTTCAAACAAATGATATCTTATCAATATCAATAAAAGCCTTGGATCAACGATTAGTGGAAATGTTTAATCCATCTACTCAACTAAATCAAGTGCAGCAAAGTCCACAAACACTTTACTTCAATGGATTTACAGTAGATGATCATGGAAATATTAATATACCTGTTTTAGGAAACTTAAATGTTTTAGGATATTCTGTTGAAGAAGTTAAAAACGAAATTGAAAAAAGACTTTTGGATGAATATTTTAAGAGTGAGGCGAGATTGTTTGTGAATGTAAAATTAGCGGGCTTAAGATATACTGTGAATGGTGAGATTAACACCCCAGGAACAAATGTATTGTTTCAGGATAAAGTAAACATAATGGAGGCAATTGCAAACTCTGGAGATATTACCATTACAGGAAATAGGAAAGAAGTGCAAGTTATTAGAAAATTACCTCAAGGTTTTGAAACATATTATATAGATTTAACTAGTTCAAAAGCATTTGAATCTCCAGTTTTTTATATACAACCAAATGATTATATCTATATAAAACCTTTGAAACAAAAGTCTTGGGGAACAGGAACCACTGGTGTTCAAACAATAGGAACAATTATAACTGCATTGTCATTAATAACAACGACTATTTTGTTAACTAGAAATCTATAATAGAGAATAAGATGTTAGATACTAAAGATTTTACTTTTTTTGAGTCTCAATCAAATTTCGATTTTAAAGGATTTTTTTTAAAGATTATTGGATATTGGAAATGGTTTGTGTTAAGTTTTATTATTACATTTCTAATTGCTTATAATGTAAATATTAGAAAAGAAAAGATATATGGAATGGAATCTAGCATTGTTGTTAAAGATGAAAACAATCCATTTTTTACAGCTAATACCAGTTTGGTTTTTAACTGGGGAGGTGTTTCAGATAAAGTTCAAACTGTAATTACAACATTAAAGTCGCGTTCGCACAATGAATTAGTTGTTGATAATCTAGAATATTATATCAATTACGAAGTTAAAGGCAAGTATTATTTTGAAGACGTTTATGGCAGTGTCCCTTTCTATGTGAAAATAGATAAAAATAAAGGACAACTTTTAAATACGCCTATCAAAATTAAGTTTTTATCTTCTAATCAATATGAATTAAGTGTTGATTTTGCCGAATATCCATCGGGAAAACTAATCCATTACATTGATAACTCTCAAAGCGATTTAGGAACGTTAAATGATGTATTTGTTAAAAAATACAAGATTAATGAGGAAGTTAATTTGCCATTCTTAACATTAAATCTTCATTTAAATCCAGATGCAATTAATTTTAAAGGAAAAGAGTTTTATTTAAGATTTAGTGATTTTAATGGAACGGTAGCTAAGTATAAAGAAATTGATGTTTCTGCTGATACTAAAGCTGCTTCAGTTATTACCTTGCAATTACAAGGAGCAAATAAATATCGATTAGTAAAATATTTAAATACTACTGTATCAATGTTGAAAAAGATTCAGTTAGATGGTAAAAATCAATTTGCAACAAATACAATTAATTTTATTGATTCTACATTATTACAAATGGAAGGTCAAATAAAAGAAGCAGAAAATGAATTAAAAGATTTTAGAAGAGGAAAAAATGTATTTCAATTAGAAGCTGGTGGTGAGAAATTAACAGATAAAGTTTCAGAGTTCGATATAACAAAAGATGAACTTGAGCGTAAAAGCAAATATTTAAATTTATTGAATACATATTTGCTTAAAAATAACGACTTTTCTAAATTGCCAGCGCCATCAGTTGCAGGAATTGATGACCCTAATATTTTAATTAATGTATCAAAGTTAATTCAATTGTCTACTCAAAGAGCTGAGTTAGGTTATTCAGTTAAAAGCAATAAAATGTTCACCGAGTTTGATTCGGAAATGGAAGCATTAAAAAAAGTGTTACTACAAAATATTATTAGTGCTAAGACTTCTTTGAATGTAGATATGGCTATTGTAAATAGAAATATTTCAGCTCTTGAAGGTGAAATCAGTAAGCTTCCAGAGCAACAGCAAGAACTAGTTAAAATTACTAGAAAATATGATCTGAAAGACAATTTATATAGTACTTTTTTACAAAAAAGGAGTGAAGCAGAAATTGTTAAAGCAGCTAACATTTCTGATATAGACTTTATCGACCCCGCAAAGGATATTGGTGGAGGTTTAAGGGGGCCAAAGACAAGTATTAATTATATTTTAGCAATTTTAATTGGATTTTTGGTGCCATTTTTAATTGTATTTCTTATAACCTTATTAGATAATAACATAAACACTGCTGATGATATTCAAAAACTTACAAAAATTCCTTTAATTGGAGTAATTGGAAAGAGAAATACACTAAATAACTTATCAGTTTTTGAAAAACCAAAATCACCTTTAGCAGAATCATTTAGAGCAATTCGTTCTTCTTTACAGTTTATGTATAAAAAACAGAAAGTTGAGGGTTCTAAAATTTTAATGCTTACTTCTTCAGTCAGTGGAGAAGGTAAAACATTTTGTTCAATTAACTTAGCAACCGTTTTTGCATTAAGTGAAAAGAAAACTGTAATTGTTGGTTTAGATTTACGTAAGCCAAGAATTTTTGGTGATTTCAATATTGATAATATTACGGGTGTTGTGAACTATTTAATAGGTCAAAAAACATTAGAAGAAGTTACTCAATCAACTCACATACCTTATTTAGACTTAATTACTTCAGGTCCTATTCCGCCAAACCCAGCTGAATTGTTAATGGGTGGAGCGATGGATGATTTAATTGAAGAGTTAAAACTAAAATATGATTACATTATTTTAGATACACCTCCTGTTGGTTTAGTTGCTGATGCCTTAGAATTAGCAAAATATGCAGATGCCACAATATATGTTACTAGACAAGGATTTACCAAAAAGGGAATGCTTGCAGTTGTAAATGAAAAACATAAAAGAGGAGAACTAAATAATATTAGTGTCTTATTAAACGGGTTCCAAAATAAAAATAAATATGGCTATGGTTATGGATACGGTTATGGCTATGGTTATGGAGCTTATGGTGAGTCATATCATGATGAAGTAGTGGAAGAAAAAGGATTAAAAAAGATTCTGAATAAGTTTCGAAAAAAAAATTCTTAGGATTTGGAAAAAGTAATAAAAAATAAAAAAATACTTATTACAGGAGGAGCTGGTTTTATAGGTTCTAATTTATGTAATTACTTTGTTGAATATAATGAAGTGGTTTGCTTGGATAACTTTGCTACAGGTCATTTTCATAATATCGCTCATTTAATAAATAATAAAAACTTCAAATTAATTGAGGGAGATATTAGGGATTATAAAACATGTGAAGATGCAGTAAAAGGAACGGACTATGTATTGCATCAGGCTGCGCTTGGCTCTGTTCCAAGATCAATTAATGACCCATTAACTTCAAATGAGGTTAATGTTTCAGGTTTTTTAAATGTTTTACAAGCAGCTACAAAAGAAGGGGTTTCTCGATTCGTTTATGCGGCAAGTTCGTCTACATATGGAGATTCAGAAGCGTTACCTAAAGTTGAAGATTGTATAGGTAAACCATTATCACCTTATGCTGTTACCAAATATGTAAATGAGCTTTATGCCGATGTATTTAGTAAAACCTATGGTATAGAAACAATTGGTCTAAGGTATTTTAACGTTTTTGGAAGAAATCAAGACCCAAATGGAGCTTATGCAGCGGTTATTCCTAAATTTGTAAAAAGTTTTATAAATCATGAAAGTCCGGTGGTAAATGGTGATGGCAACTTTTCTAGAGATTTTACCTATATTGATAATGTGATTCATATGAATGAAAAAGCATTAGAAACGCAAGATAAAAACGCTATCAATACAGTTTATAATACTGCTTTCGGTGATAGAGCTACTCTAAATGAGTTAATAAGTTATGTAAAAGAATATTTAGGTGAATTTGATCCTGAAATTTTAAAAGTAGAAGTTAAATATGGCCCTTTAAGAGCGGGAGATATACCTCATTCTTTAGCAAGTGTAGAAAAAGCAAAAAAATTATTAAATTATAATCCTCAATATTCACTAAAAACAGGACTTAAGGAGGCAGTTGAGTGGTATTGGAAAAATTTAAAATAGAATATGATTAAGAATATATGTTGTATTGGTGCAGGTTATGTTGGTGGTCCAACAATGGCTATTATTGCACAAAAGTGCCCTAATATTAAGGTTACAGTAGTAGATTTAAACGAGGAAAGAATTGCTGCTTGGAATGATGTTGATGTCAATAATATTCCTATTTATGAACCGGGTTTAAGCGAAATCGTTGCTGAATCTAGAGGAAGAAATTTGTTTTTTTCAACAGAAGTAGATAAAGCTATTGATGAAGCTGAAATGATTTTTATTTCGGTAAATACACCTACAAAAACTTATGGAGTAGGTAAAGGTATGGCGGCAGATTTAAAGTATATTGAATTATGTGCTCGCCAAATTGCAAGAGTAGCTAAGTCTGATAAAATAGTGGTTGAAAAATCTACTTTACCTGTTAGAACTGCAAGCGCTATTAAGGATATTTTAGATAATACAGGTAATGGAGTAAGTTTCCAAATTTTATCTAACCCAGAATTTTTAGCTGAAGGTACTGCAGTTGAAGATTTATTGGCTCCAGATAGAGTTTTAATTGGAGGAGATTCTTCTGAAGAAGGTAAAAAAGCAGTTCAGTCTTTAGTAGATGTGTATGCTAATTGGGTGCCTAAAGAAAATATTTTAACTACCAATGTTTGGTCGTCTGAATTGTCAAAATTAACGGCAAACGCATTTTTAGCGCAAAGAGTTTCTTCTATAAACGCAATGTCAGAACTTTGTGAGAAAACGGGAGCAGATGTAAATGAAGTTGCAAGAGCCATTGGAATGGACAGCAGAATTGGTTCAAAATTCTTGAAATCATCTGTAGGATTTGGAGGTTCTTGTTTTCAAAAAGACATCCTAAATTTAGTTTATATAGCTCAGTCATATGGATTAAATGAAGTAGCAGATTATTGGGAACAAGTGATTATTATGAATGATCACCAAAAAAGAAGGTTTGCAAAAAACATCATTAAAACATTATACAATACCGTTTCGGGTAAAAAGATTGCTTTCCTGGGTTGGGCATTTAAAAAAGACACAAACGATACAAGAGAATCAGCTGCAATTTATGTTGCCGATTATTTACTTTCTGAACAAGCTCACGTTTCTGTTTATGATCCAAAAGTGAGTGAAAAGCAAATTCTGTTCGATTTAAATTACTTGGCATCTAGAAGTGAAAATGATAATAAAAAAGGACTTTCGGTTATAGAAAATCCTTATGAAGTATGTGAAAACGCTCATGCTATTGCCGTGTTGACAGAATGGGATGAGTTTAAAACCTACGATTGGCAAAAAATATACGATTCAATGCTTAAGCCAGCATTCGTATTCGACGGAAGAAATTTATTAAATAAAGCAGAATTAGAAAAAATAGGATTTATTTATCAATCTATTGGGAGTTAGGTTTTGAGACTGGGAGACTTTGAGATTGGGAGATTGGGGGACTTGGAGATTAGGAGAGACTTTAAAATTAAATATTTTATGGCGAAAATTGCTACTCATAAAGACTTAAGGGTTTATCAATTGGCTTTTGAATTGAGTATGGAAATTTATAATGTTTCGAAAAGTTTCCCTGTTGATGAGAAGTATTCTTTAACAGATCAAGTTCGAAGAAGTTCTCGTTCTGTTTGTGCAAATTTAGCTGAGGCTTTTAGAAAAAGAAGATATCCTAAAAATTTTGTTTCTAAACTTTCAGATTGTGAAGCCGAAGCTGCAGAAACACAAGTATGGTTAGACTTTGCGTTAGAATGTAAATATATTAATAATGAGCTCTATAATGAGATTTATAAACAATATGATATGGTATTAGGTATGTTAGTAAAAATGATTGTTGAACCTGAAAAATGGAAATTATAATGTCGCAACATCATTCCATCACCCCATCACCTCGTCTGGCTATTATTGGACTTGGCTACGTAGGCTTACCGTTAGCTCGTTTGTTTGCCACAAAATTTAATGTGGTTGGTTTTGATATTAATCAAAATAGAATAAACGAACTTAACCAAGGTATTGATGCTACGCTTGAAATTGAAAATGACGTTTTAAAAGCAGTTTTAAAAGAGACCAATTCTGAAGCGAATGGATTGTTTTGTACAAATGATTTAAAAGAAATAGAATCGTGCAATTATTATATTGTTACGGTACCCACGCCGGTTGATAAGCACAATAAGCCCGATTTAACGCCTTTGTATAGAGCGAGTGAAACCGTTGCAAAAGTTTTGAAAAAAGGTGATATTGTTATTTATGAATCAACTGTTTACCCTGGAGTTACAGAAGAAGAATGCGTACCTGTCTTAGAGAAAAATTCAGGCTTGAAATTTAATGTAGATTTCTTCGCTGGGTATTCTCCAGAACGTATTAATCCGGGAGACAAAGAACATACGGTTGATAAAATATTAAAAGTTACCGCAGGTTCTACTCCAGAAATTGGAATTAAAGTAGACGATTTATATAAAACGGTAATTACTGCAGGAACACATTTAGCTCCTTGTATAAAAGTTGCTGAAGCGGCTAAAGTTATTGAAAACTCGCAACGCGATATCAATATTGCTTTTGTAAATGAATTAGCTAAAATTTTTAATTTATTAGAAATTGATACAGCTGCTGTTTTAGAAGCTGCCGGAACTAAATGGAATTTTCTTCCCTTTAAACCGGGTTTAGTTGGCGGACATTGTATTGGGGTTGACCCATATTATTTAGCACAAAAAGCACAAGAAAAAGGATATCACCCTGAAATTATATTAGCTGGAAGACGATTAAATGATTCTATGGGTGAGTATGTTGCTTCACAAGTTATTAAATACATGATTAAAAAAGGGGTAGTTGTAAATGGCGCTTCTATTTTAATGTTGGGAATTACTTTTAAAGAAAATTGCCCCGATGTTCGTAACACAAAAATTATAGATGTTATCTCTTCTTTGAAAGAATATGGAGTTAGTGTAACTATTTTTGACCCTTTAGCTAACCCTGCGGAAGTGGCTCATGAATATGGACTTGAGGTTACTAATAATGTACCCAATGAAAAATTTGACACTATTATTTTAGGTGTTGCACATAAAGAATTTAAAACATTAGATTTATCTCTTTTGAGGAAAAAAAATAGTGTATTGTATGATGTGAAAGGTGTTCTGCTTGAGGCTGTAGATGGGAAATTATAAATATTAAATTTTGAAAGAGCATAAATTTGGCGCTATATTATCTTATGCTAATCTAGCATTGACAAATATAACGGGGTTATTATTAACTCCGTTTATTATTAAAATGCTAGGCGATTCGGAATATGGTCTTTATACGCTTATAGGTGCTTTTGTGGGTTATTTATCCGTTTTAGATTTAGGATTAAATAATACTATTGTTCGATTTGTTGCCCAATATAGAGTGCAAAATGACAGTAAAGCACAAGAAAATTTTTTAGCCATAAGCCTTATCATATATACTTTTATAGGGCTTTTAATTACTTTTTTTGGTATTTTATTCTATTTTAATGTAGAAGTTTTGTTTAAGAATTCATTATCTTATGGCGAGTTGAGTAAAGCCAAAACTATGTTATTGATTTTGATTTTCAATATAGCCATAACTTTACCTGGCGGAGCTTTTACAGGTATTTGTTCTGGATACGAAAAATTTATTTTTCCAAGACTTTTAACTATAATTAAAGTTGTTGTAAGGAGTATTGCGGTTGTTCTTATTTTAAAAAAAGATGCAGATGCAATAGGTATTGTCGTATTAGACACAATTGTAAATTTGTTATTTATTATAGTAACAATATATTACACCTTTTTTAAACTAAAGGTTAGCATTAAGCTTCATAAATGGGAGTTTTATTATGTTAAAGAAATATTTCAATATTCCTTTTGGATCTTCATTTTCGCTTTAGTGTATCAATTTCAATGGAGAACAGGTCAAGTGATATTAGGAACAACAACTAATACAATAACGGTTGCTGTTTTTGGAATAGGTGTTATGCTAGGGATATATTATACGACTTTTGGAAATGTTGTAAATGGTTTAATTTTACCAAAAGCAATCCAATCTGTTTATAATAATGCTTCTGCTGAAACTCTTACTAATCAAATGATTAAAGTTGGCCGAATTTCTTTATATTTATTGCTATATGTACTTGGCGCTTTTTTATTAACTGGCCAAGACTTTATATTACTTTGGATAGGAAAACTGTATCAACCTGCTTATTTAATAGCGGTTTTAATAATGCTTGTTTATGTACTTCCTATTTCTCAAGGATATGCACATGCTATTTTAGAGGCAAAAAAAATGTTGCGTTTTAAAGCTTTGTCTTTTTTATTATTTAGTATAATTGGATCCGTATTGGGCTATTATTTGTCTTTAAAATTTGGCATATTTGGAATGATTTATGGTTTAGTAAGTGCCATTTTTGTTCTACAATTGATTATGAACTACTATTATCAACAAAAATTAGATCTAAATGTCTTTAAGTTTATAAAAAGTACAATATTAAAGTTTGGAATAACCTTTATGATTATATATATATGTTGTTATTTTGGTTTTACTCTTTTTGATAAAATTAATTGGTTCAATTTTATATTGAAAAACTTAATTTATACGTTCATTTTTGTTTTGGTTTTTTTTCAAATGTTAAATGAAGAGGAAAAGCGTCTAATTTTTAAAAATAAATTATGAAGATTTTACACTTTATAGATGAAATTAAAATGGGCGGAGCACAAACTCATTTACTAACTATTGTGAAAGAAATGGTTTTGCAGCACCCAGAAGATGAACAAAAAATAATTGTTCTATTTGAAGATAATTCATTAAGTGAGAAATTCAGAGAAATAAATGTAGAAGTTATTTGTTTAAATTTAAGATCATTTTTTCAAACTAAATCCTTTTTTAAAATATTACAATTATTAAAAAAAATAATAAAAAAAGAAGCTCCAGATGTAATTGAAACACATTTAACTTGGTCTAGACTATTAGCAAATACTGCTGGTTTTATGGTAGGAGTAAAAAATAGAATAGGTTTTGAACAAGGAGATATTTATATGAATTCCATAAAATTTAGATTTTTAAATTTTATGTCTCAATTTTTATTTCATAAAATAATTGTTTGTAGTAATCAATTAAAACAATGGACAAATAGCACACATAAAATATTTAATTACAAACTAAACGTAATGTATAATTGTGTTGATTTGTCTAAGTATAAATCTATTGCAAATAAAAAATTAGATACATTTATAGATAATCCACCAAAATTTACTTTTGTAACTGTTGGAACACTTGGTCGTGGAGTTAATAAAAGAGTTGATGTTTCTATTAAAGCTATTGGATTATTGAAAGAAAAGGGTCATGATGTAGGATTATTGGTTTGTGGGGATGGTGATCAAAGAAACGAATTAGAATTGTTAGCTAATAAATTAAATATTTCCAATGCGATACATTTTTTAGGAATGAGAAATGATGTAGATCAACTATTGCCAAATGCTTTTGCTTTTATTCATGCTGCTCCATATGAGCCTTTCGGAATTGTATGTATTGAAGCTATGGCATGTGGTCTTCCAGCGATTGTTCCTAATTCTGGAGGTATTCAAAATATAGTTTCAAATGGTATAGATGGTTTTGTTTATGAAAAATTATCAGAAAATGCGTTAGCCGAAAAAATGGAAAAATTGATTCTTAACGATGAGGCTTATCCTAAATTTACGGAAAATGCATTGGAGAATGTAAAGCAATATGATGTAGCTTTATATGTATCTGAATTATATAAATTATACCATGCAAAATAAGAATATTCTTGTCATAACGCCATTTTTCGCTCCCGAAACACATGCTGCAGTTTTTCGTGCCCATAAATTGGTCAAATATTTAAAGCGTGAGGGATGGAATCCAATTGTTTTAACTGTAAATACAAATTATATATATAATGAAGATGAGTCCCTTTTAAAAGATTTAGAGGGTGTTGAAATATATCGAACAGAATATATCGAACCGTCATTAAGAGGTTTGTATATGTGGATTACAGGTAAGGATAGAACATTTAAAACACTTAAAAAATTAAAGCAAAATACTGAAAACACAAACTCTATAGAAAGTAATACTATATTAAATAAAGAATCTTTTTTTAAAAATTATTTGTATAAGTATTTGTTAGATAATTATTTAAATGTTCCAGATCGTTTTTGGACTTGGAGAAAAGGTACGGTTAAAAAAGCAAACCAATTAATAAAAGAAAAGAACATTCAGTATATTTATACAACTTCTTTACCTTTTACAACACTTCAAATTGGAAGTCGGTTAAAAAAGGAGCATAATGTTAAATGGATTGCAGATTTTAGAGATCCAATTATGTATTCTTTACGAAACCATTCTTCATTACCAAGAGTTTTTAAAGAACAAAAACAAATTGAAATTGATGCTTTAGAATCGGCAGATATAATTACAGGATTATCGTCTAGTTACAAACTGATTTATCATGATTTATATGGAGGCAAATATGATAAAAAAACGCATTTTATTCCAACAGGAGCAGACGATGATTATATTCCGAAGGAAGAAATTAACCCATTAAATGAAATAATATATATTGGTGAGTTTCTAAAAGATTATGGGGGAGTTTTCTTTGAGTATTTAGAAAGTTTTTTAAAGACCAAACCGGAATTAAACGAGAGTTTTCAAATTAGGTTTATTGGAAATTCGGCAATCAATAAGAAAGCTATAAATGAAGTTGGAATTTCGTCTTTAATTAAAGAAAAATTGATTTTTGAAGACCATTTACCTCAAAAAGAATTGTATAAAAGAATTGTAGCTTCAAAAGCCGTTCTTTTAATTCCTGGTTATGATAGTCATTGGTGGACAAACTTCGCGAAAATGGTAGACTATATAGCCTTACAAAAGTACGTCTTAGCAATAGTGCCAAATCCTAGTGAAGCTAGAAAGGAACTAACTAATGCTAATTTAGGATTGTTTTTAGATAACGAAGAGCAAGCACTTAAATGCTTCTCAAGCATAACAAATAGTACATTTTCTCAAGAACCTAACGAAGAGTTTTGTAAAAAATACTTAGCAAGTAGTCAGGTTAAGCAATTTATTCAAATAATTGAAGGCTGATAATGGATAAAAAAAGAATTGAGAGTTTAGATGCATTAAGAGGCTTTGCAGCAATAGCGTTTGTTTTAAGGCATTATACTACAATTTTTAATTTTAAATTTAATACACCATTAAATTTTAGTGTTGAATTTAAATACGGCTATTTGGGTGTAGAACTTTTCTTTTTAATTAGTGGTTTTGTTATTTTTATGTCCATAGAACAAATTCAATCGATTAAAGAATTTATCATCAAAAGATTTGTTAGACTTTATCCCACTTATTGGATTCCTTTATTTCTTACATCTTTAGTGATTTTAATTTCTGGAGTGTCAAAATTGGCGTTTTCAAAACTCGATTTTCTTTTAAATTCAACCGTAATTCAAGATTTATTTATTCCCATATTACATAATAAGCATATTGATGGCGTTTATTGGTCTTTAGCTGCAGAATTATTGTTTTATGGATTTATATTATGTTTATACCAATTCAAATTATTAAAACATATTCAAATTATTGGCTTTCTTTGGTTGTTATCCTCTATCATTTGCATTCCAAATGACTATAGTGTTTTTATGATTGGTATTATATTAAACATGAAATGGAGTCCTTTGTTTTTTGGAGGAATGATGTTTTATACTATTTGGAAAAACGAAGCAGAACGAAAAAAATGGACTTCTCATATCTTAATTTTTTTTAGTTTAATTAGTTATTATATTTTAACTTTAACAAAAGCAACAGACCCTTTAAAATCAAGTATAGAAGAATGTATTGTGGTAACTGGTTTCTTTTTTACTTTTTATTTATTGTCGTTTGAAAAAATAACTTTTCTGTCAAAATCTAAGATATTATTATTTTTAGGAAAAATATCGTATCCATTATATTTAATACATCAAAATATCGGTTACATAATTTTGTTGATTTTGGTACAACAGTTTAATTTAATAAACCAAGTTATTATTATAGTTCCCATTTTAATATCTATAGGTTTAACTATGTTAATTGTTTATAAATTTGAAATGTCTATTTAAACAAATTGAAGAAATTTTAATTAGAAAAAAATATAATGCAAGGAATATCCGTAATCATACCTACTTTAAATCGAACTGATTTTTTAATTACTACCTTAAAAGATTTGGTTGTACAAAAATGCACCTTTCCATTTGAAATTATTATTGTAGATCAATCGAATGAGCCAGATATTGATGTAATTAATTTTGTTTCAGACTATTTATTTGTAAAATACCATCATATTACTTTTTTTAAAGGTTTGCCTCAAGCTAGAAATTTTGGATGGCAAAATGCGGAATATGATTTTATATTATATGTAGATGATGATATAAATTGTAATAACCAATTACTTCAAGAACATTTTTCGATTTTGAAAAATAAAAATACAGGTGTTGTTGCTGGAGGAATAATTGAAAAAAACAATCCTAATGAAGGTAGTAGAACAGGTGTTTTTAATAAATGGACTGCAACTCCAATTCCTGGTTTTCATTTAGAGGGAACCTTTGAAGTTGATCATGCAAAAGGGTGTAATTTTTCTACGAAAAAGGAAGTTTTACTAAAAGTAAATGGAATTGATGAAAATTTAACGAAAGGAGCTGCTTTATACGAAGAAACCGATTTTTGTTTACGCGTTAAAAATGTAGGATATGAAATTATGTTCCATTCTAAAGCTAGGCTTCATCATTTAGCTGCAGAAACAGGTGGTTGTCGTGTACTCGATATAAAAAAATATATTGCTTCTTTGGTTCGTAACCGTTCGTTAATAATTCAGCGTCATTTAAAATTTGTAAATAGAATAAGTGCTCATTTATATCTATTAAAACTAGTAGTTGCGTATGCTGTATCTTATCGTAAAATAACCATTTTTAGTAATTATTTTAAAGCCAGATTAGAAGGTAAAAAGGCTGGAATTGCTAGCGTAAAATGCACTAATTATAATGAATAAAACATTACTGATATTTTCTTATGACTTTCCGCCTTCAAATGGTGGAATAGCTCGCTTGTGCAAAGAAATTACTTCAGGAATGCAGGAATATTATTCTGATGTAAAAGTTTTAACAAGAAAAAAATATGGTGAGCAAATTCCTTATAATGTCCATGAAATTGAAATTGTAGAACTTTCTTCTGACCGATTTAAATGTGAAAAAGAAGCTTTCCAATATTTATACAAAATAAAAAACAAGCAAAATGTTGACGTTTTATGTGGGCTTTGGCATCCAGAAGCTACTTTGGCAATATTAGCAGGATTTAAAAATGTTTTTATTTTAGGTCATGGAACAGAGTTTTTAGCTGGAAAAAGCACTTTTAGAAAATATTTTTGGTTGTCTATATATGCAAAATGGACTTTAGGGAAAGTAAAACTAAACATTGCAAATAGTGCATATACAAAGGGGTTAATACATCAAATTAATCCCAAAGCTGAGTCAGTAGCTTTACCATTAGGTGTTAATTCAGATTTTTTTAAACCGTTAGCAACTAATGTAGAAGCTAATAAAAAGTTTAGAATAGCAACACTTTCTCGAATACTACAATTTAAAGGCTACGATTTTATTGCAAAAACAATTGCAGCTTTACCAACGGATTATCAAGAAAAAATAGAATGGAATATCGGAGGAATTGGACCTTATTTAGAAGAGTTAAAAGTACTTGTTAAACAATTAGGGATTCAAAAGCAAGTTCATTTTCATGGTTTTATAAAAGAGGAAGTTTTACCTAGTTTTTATAATTCAAATGATATTTTTGTACTTTGCACAAGAGAACAAGATGACTCAACTTCGGTAGAAGGCTTTGGCTTAGTTTTTTTGGAAGCCCAATCTTGTGGAATTCCTGTTATAGGAACTAAAACTGGCGGAATAGCAGATGCAGTTACAAACGAAACTGGCGGCTGGTTAATAGAACAAGATAATAAAGAAGAATTGTCAGATATTTTGATTAAATGTATAGATAATCCAGTTTTATTGGAAGAACAAAAAAAACTAGCAAGAAAGAGAATTTTAGAAAATTGTACTTGGAAAAAATACAATTTAAATTTAAAACAATTACTTTTAGAATGATACCAGTTGAGATATATTCAAATGTTTATTATCTATTGCTAAGCATCACTGTTTTATTTAGCATATTACCTTTATTTATAAAAAAAGATCTAGAATGTTTTCCAAAAATTAATTTATATGTTGGAACCTTTTTAGTACTATTAATTGTAATTGCATTTATTGGGTTAAGAGACCCTTATGGTAACTGGAAATATTTTGGAGATACAAATCACTACAGTGAAATGTATAAAAATTTATCTTTAACTAGTTACGGAGTAAAGTCTGATTTTGGATTTTATTTTTTAATGTTGTCTGTAAAGCCATTTTTAGACATTGTTGGGTTTTACTTTATATGTGCTTTAATATATGTTTTACTTCCTTATTATACTTTTAAGAAATGGTTTAAAGAGTATGTTTTTTTTGCTTTACTCTTATATGTAACTTCAATGTCTTTTTGGGCCTTTGGTATCAATGGTGTGCGTAATGGTTTAGCAAGTTCTGTTTTTATATTTGCTTTATCCTTTTATGATAAAAAATGGTTAATGTATGGAATAATATTAATTTCCATTTCTTTTCATAAATCCATGTTTCTGCCTTTGATTGCATTTATTTTAACGAGTGAAGTTAAAGATACTAAGTTCTTAATAAAAATGTGGCTTTCCGTAGTTGTTATTAGTTATTTTTTTGGAAGCCAAATAGAAACTCTTATATCTGATTTTTTCTTAAATTCTGGTATTTTTGATGATAGAAGAGTAGAAACTTATTTTTCTGATGAAATTGATGGTGAAGCAGTACGAAGAAGCTATCGAATTGATTTTATATTATATAGTGCTGTTGCTATTGTTTTAGGATATTATTATAAGTATAAAAAACAGTTTGAATCTGTTTTTTATAATCGACTTTTAAACACTTATATTATTGCAAATCTAGTTTGGGTTTTTTTGATTTATGCTGCATATACAAACAGAACAGCTTATCTATCTTGGTTTATAATGCCCGTTGTAATGATATATCCACTGTTAAAACAAAAAATATTTGACAATCAAACTAAGGTAATTGGGTTCATGATAGTTGGAAGTTTATTGTTTACTTTGTTAATTTATTTTAAAACTGCATAATGCAAACTAAAAAAATAGCCGTTGTAGTTCCTGTTTATAATAGGGAAAGTACAATCTTAAAATCTTTAAAATCATTAGAAAATCAAACTTTTAAAGACTGGTTTTGTATAATCGTAAATGATGGGTCTACCGACAATACAAAAGAAGTAATTTCAACTTTAGATGTAAATAAATATTTAGTTGTTAATTTTTCAAAAAATATGGGCAGAGGTTCTGCTCGTCAAGCAGCAATAGATATGGTTAGAAGTTTAAAAATTCCATATATGTGTATGTTGGATGCGGATGATTTTTATTTTCCAGATAAACTCGAATTTCAATTTAATTATATGGAACAGCATCCAGATGTAACTTTACTTTCATCTGCGATGGCTTTATCCGATAAAAATAATAATTTGTACAGTGTAATTCGACCTTTTGAAAATGAAACTGCTTTTTATTTTAATTCTTTTATAAATTTTATTCAACTGCCTCATGCTTCTTCTATTATTCGTATTCAAGATATTGAAGGAGTAAATTATGATAAAACTTTCAGGTTTTCTGAAGATTTAGATTTTTTAAGAAGGATTCTTATTAAGAAAAAATATGCCTTTACACCTAGAATTCATTATGGTTATAAAAGAGACAACTCTTTTTCATTTTATAAATATTTCAAATCAATTAGTTTTAATATAAAATCCTTTAATAGACTAGAAGTAAGTATACTTCAAAAAATAAAATACGCTACAACTTCTGTTTTGAAAACTTCTGTTGTTTTTATTTTAAGTATTTTTGGGGTTGAAAAATTATACTTATCAAAAGTTGGGCAAAAACCAAGTCTTCAAGATTGTAAGAAATATGAAAACTTTGAAGGTAAATTTTAAAAATTATAATGAAAAAAATCTGTTTCATAGTTTCTACTCCATTAACAGCAAATGCATTTTTGTTGAAGCATTTTGAATACCTTTCAAGGGAATTTCAAATTACTTTGGTTGCTAATTATGACGAAAAAATTCAAGAAGAAATTCCTTTTGTAACACATAAAAAAGACATTAAAATAAATAGAAACATCGCTATTTTTTCAGATGTAATGGCCTTAATCAAATTAAGTATTTACTTAAAACAAGAAAGGTTTAATGCCGTACATACGGTTACCCCTAAGGCAGGTTTAATAGGAATACTTGCGGCTTGGTTGTCTAAAACACCCATTAGAATTCATATTTTTACAGGACAAGTTTGGCATACACAAACGGGATTAAAAAAACGATTGTTAAAATTCTTAGATACAATAATAGTTAAATTTTCAACACATATTCTTGTAGACGGTCAATCGCAAAGACAATTTTTAATTGCAAATAAAATTATAAAAGAATCCAATTCTCAAGTATTGGGTAAAGGTTCAATCAGTGGAGTAGATGTTGGTCGTTTTAACCCAACAGCATCCGTTAGAAAAAAATATAGAGCACAATTAGGTTATAATGAAAATGATGTTGTTTTTGCTTTTTTAGGCAGAATGAACACCGATAAAGGCATATTAGATTTAGCACATGCTTTTCAACAATTGAATGTAAAATATCCAAACGTACGATTACTTTTGGTAGGTTTTGATGAAGAAAACATGGAAACTCAACTTCAAACAATTATAAGTTCCAATTATTTCTTTTTTGGATCAACCTCAAAACCAGAAGAAGTTTTGCAGGCCGCTGATGTTTTTTGTTTACCCAGTTATAGAGAAGGTTTTGGAACAAGTGTTATTGAAGCTTCATTATTAGAATTGCCCATAATTTGCAGCGACACTTATGGTTTAGCAGAAACGATTCTTGAAAACAAAACAGGTTTACGCCATGAAGTAAAAAATATAAACCAACTGTATAATCAAATGGAATTGTTAGTTACAAAAGAAACCACTCGAAAAGTTTTAGGTAAAGAAGGAAGAAATTATGTTATTCAAAATTTTTCAGCTGATGAGGTGTCTGAACAATGGTTGCGATTTTATAAAGAATTAGTATAATAAATGTATAAAAATTTTATTAAAATAATACTAGATTTTATATTGTCCTTAATCGGATTCATAGTGCTGTTACCTTTGTTTTTTGCAATAACTATATTGTTGACTATTGCCAATAATGGAAAACCCTTTTTTGTTCAAAAGCGACCAGGTTATCAAGGGAAAATATTCAGCATCGTTAAGTTCAAAACGATGAATGATAAAAAAGATGCCAAAGGGAATCTTTTATCAGATGCTGAACGATTAACACGTATTGGATCTTTTGTTCGAAAAACATCATTAGACGAAATTCCTCAATTGCTAAATGTTTTAATTGGCGATATGAGCCTTATAGGGCCAAGACCCTTATTAACACAATATATGAATTTGTATTCTCCTTATCAAAATAGGAGGCATGATGTGAAACCCGGAATTACAGGTTGGGCACAAGTAAACGGTAGAAATGCAATTGACTGGGAAACAAAATTTGATTTAGATGTTTTTTATGTTGAAAACTTGTCTTTTAAATTAGATGTAAAAATCATTTTAAAAACCATAAAGAAAATACTCATTAGCGAAGGTATAAATGCTGAAAATGCCGCAACAATAGAGCCTTTTAGCGGGAACACAGATATAGTCGTTTTTGGCTGTGGCGGACATTCAAAAGTTGTAATCGATGTCTTGTTAGAAGAAAATAAATACCAAATTAAAGCTGTTTTTGATGATAACCCTAATGTTGTAGAATTATATGGCTTTAAGGTTTTTTTAAACACCAATTCAGATTTTTTTAAAAACAAAAATACTATTATTGCAATAGGGAGCAATCAAATTAGAAAAAAAATAGCCACAACCTTAAATACAAATTTTGTCATGACCATTCATCCATCTGCAGTAGTTTCTAAGTTTGCTAAAATTGGAAAAGGAACACAAATAATGGCTACAGCAGTCGTTAATCCTGGCGTCATAATTGGTGATCATTGTATTATTAATACTGGTGCAATTGTAGAGCATGATTGTATGATTTCTAGTTATGTTCATATATCGCCTAATGCTACTTTAGGTGGAGGTGTATCTGTTGGAGGGCTAACCCAAATAGGAATAGGCGCTTCGGTTTTGCCCGGTTTGCAAATAGGTAAAAATGCACAAATAGGAGCAGGTGCTGTAATCATTGAAAACGTACCCGATAATGCCGTTGTTGTAGGGGTTCCTGGGAGAATAATAAAATACCAAGAAGAAATTAAAAATGAGCAATAAAATCTGGCTTTCTTCACCTCATATGGGTGGAAACGAACAAAAATACATTCAAGAAGCATTTGCTGAAAATTGGATTGCACCACTAGGTCCAAATGTTAATGGTTTTGAAAAAGATATTGAACACTATTTAAAGGAAGGTGTTTTTGTTGCTGCCTTAAGTTCGGGAACGGCAGCTATTCACTTGGCTTTAATTTTATTAGGAATAGAAAAAGACGATGAGGTCATTTGTCAATCCATGACGTTTTCGGCTTCGGCAAATCCAATTATTTATCAAAACGCAACACCTGTTTTTGTAGATAGCGAAAAAGAAACATGGAACATGTGTCCAAAAGCTTTAGAAGAGGCTATAATCGATAGAACAGCAAAGGGTAAAAAACCTAAGGCCATTATAGTAGTTCATTTATATGGAATGCCTTATAAAGTAGATGAGATAAGAGCGGTTGCTGATAAATACAATATCCCTATTATTGAAGACAGTGCTGAGGCGTTAGGCAGTTCTTATAAAGGGCAAAAATGTGGTACTTTTGGAGATGTTTCTATCTTATCGTTTAACGGAAATAAAATCATTACCACTTCTGGAGGTGGAGCCTTAGTAACAAAAACAAAAGCAATAAAAGAGAAGGCCGTTTTCTTAGCCACACAAGCTAGAGATGCCGCACCGCATTATGAACACAGTCAAATAGGGTATAATTATAGATTAAGTAATGTTTGCGCAGGAATTGGTCGCGGACAAATGGAGGTGTTAGATGAGCATGTGCAATTGCGTAGAACAATGAATCAGTTTTATGTAAATTATTTTTCTAAAATGGACGGCGTAACAGTTTTACAAGAGCCCTCTGTGGATTTTTATTCTAACCATTGGTTGAGTGCAATTGTCTTACAATCTTATGAGCAACGAGAAGCTTTACGATTAGCGCTTGAAAGCGAAAATATTGAATCGAGACCTTTGTGGAAACCGATGCACTTACAACCTGTATTTACTAAATATCTTTTTTTTGGAAACGGAACTTCAGAAGATTTGTTTAACAGAGGATTGTGTTTGCCTTCGGGTTCTAATTTATCTGTAGCAGATAAAAATAGAATTAGAGTGGTTTTAGATGCTTTTTTTAAATAGTTACTGTAATATTAATTATAAATAAGGCTATTAACTCAATAAGTTTAATATTTTTGTTGTCCCAATTCTTTAAAATTCAAATACTTTGACAAATAATGAACATAAACCAAGTTCTTCTTTGCTGAAAAAAGTAGGAACATTTTTCTTAGCAAACCGATTTTCTAATCTTGGTTATTTACCCAGATGGATTGTTTTTTGTATGGATGTTTGTATTGTTTTTTTTGCCAGCATCGTAACCTATTATATTGTTGAAAACCTTACATTCAGGCACTATGATACCTATTCGGTTCTTTCTAGGTATATTATTACTATTCTTACATATGTTTTTTTCTTTTTGCATTTAGAACTTATGCAGGAATCATAAGACACTCCAGTTTTATTGACGCTTTAAAACTATTAGTTTCAACTTTTGCTACTTTTTTAGCATTAGTCACTTTAAATTACATCCACTTTTTAATTACAGGAAATAAAATTTTTCTTTTTCCAGTATTACTAATTCATTTTATCATTTCATTTTTATTGCTTTTCTTGTTTAGAGTGGCCGTTAAATTCTTATATGAAAAATACATTGAATATGGTAATTTAGAAAAAGAACAAAGGGTTATTCTTTTTGGAAATGACAGTAATGCAGTTGCAGTTGCTAATGCTTTAAATTTAGAACAACCTAGAAAGTATAGAGTGGTTGCCTTTGTAGATAACGGCAAATCACATGATCTTAGGTTGCTTTTAGGTTTGCCCATAGTAAATTATTCTCAAAACATAGCGGCAATTTTAGAAGAGTTCAATGCTCAAGCTTTAATTATAACCGATAGGATGCTGAGTAAAAAGCAACAAATAAAAATTGTTGACGATTGTTTAGATAACGATTTCAAAGTATTAACTCTTGAAAAAGTAAAAGATTGGCAAGATCAAAAAGACCTTTCTAAAAACCTTAAAAATTTCGATATTAATGATTTGTTAGAACGAAAACCCATACAGTTAAATACCCTTCAAATATCAAATCAATTAAAAGAAAAAATAGTATTAATTACTGGTGCGGCGGGTTCTATAGGTAGCGAAATCGTTGCTCAAATTATAACTTTTAATCCACATGCAATAGTATTAGTAGATCAAGCAGAAACACCGCTCTATGATTTAGTGAATGGAATAGTTAACAATGTAAAGCATATTAAAATTATTCCTTATGTTGCTGATGTAAAAGATGTTCAAATGATGGACTTCATTTTTAAAGAACACAAGCCCCAAGTGGTTTATCATGCCGCGGCTTACAAGCACGTTCCTTTAATGGAAAATAATCCGTATCAAGCGGTTTATACCAATGTAATTGGTACTAAGAATACAGTCGATTTAGCTGTAAAATATGCAGTAGAGTCCTTTGTTATGATTTCGACAGATAAGGCTGTTAATCCCAGTAATATAATGGGGGCAAGTAAAAGAATTGCGGAACAATATGTGCAATCCTTGGCTTTTAATATAAATGAACATAACACATCAAAAACAAAGATAATCACAACCCGTTTTGGAAATGTATTGGGTTCGAACGGTTCTGTTGTACCTTTATTTACCAAGCAAATTCAAGAAGGTGGTCCGTTAACCGTTACGCATCCCGATATCATTCGTTATTTTATGACCATTCCCGAAGCCTGTCAGTTGGTTCTTGAAGCCGGTTCTATGGGAAATGGTGGCGAAATATATATATTTGATATGGGTAAACCTGTTAAAATCATCGACTTGGCTCATAAAATGATAAAACTAGCCGGCTTTATTCCCAATACAGAAATGGAAATCAAAATTACAGGTTTGCGACCGGGCGAAAAATTATATGAAGAACTGTTAAACGAAAGTTCTAAAACATTGAAAACACATCACGATAAAATAATGATTTCTAAAGAATTGGAAGAGTTTAATTATGAAATTGTAAATTCAGATATTGAATCCTTAAAAACTTTATTGGCCACTTTTAATACGGTTGAAATTGTAAAGAAAATGAAACAAATGGTTCCCGAATTTAAAAGCATGAATTCGAGCTTCGAGAAATTAGATTAGAAGTTATATAAAGAATCTTATATTTGTTAAAATTTAAAAGAAGAGAATGAAATTTAAAAATGCAATATATCTAGTACTATTTTCCTTTTTGATAGCTTCCTGTGCTTCAAAAGAAAATATAGTGTATTTACAAAATAACAATATCACTTCCAGTGCCACACAATATGAACCTACCATACAACCGGATGATGTATTGTCTATTATGGTTAGCTCTGAAAATCCTGAAGTAGCCGCACCTTATAATTTAAAAAGTGTAGCCATACAAAATGCTACCGAAGTCATTGCGGTAAATGAACAAGTCCAAGCCTATATAGTAAACAGTAAGGGAGCCATTCAATTTCCAATGTTAGGAGATATTGTATTAGGTGGTTTAACTAAAACAGAAGCCATTGATAAATTAAAATCAATATTAAAAGACCATGTAAAAGATGCCATAATTCATATGAGAATCTTAAATTTTAAAGTTTCAGTTTTAGGAGAAGTAGCAAAACCAGGAACTTTTACTGTTAATAGCGAAAGAATTACAGTGTTAGAAGCATTGAGTATGGCAGGAGATCTTACGGTTTACGGAAAACGAAAAAACATTTTGGTCATTCGCGAAAAAAATGGAGTTAAAACAACTCAACAAATTGATTTAACAAACTCCGACTTTTTAAATTCCGAATATTATTATTTGGCTCAAAACGATGTAGTGTATGTTGAACCCAATAAAACAAAAGTAAATTCATCAGTAGTTGGACCAAATTTAACAGTAGCCATCTCGGCTATTTCATTACTAGTTACTATTTTAGCTATTACAATACGATAAAATGCAAAAAACAGAAAGCTCAATTAGTTCATCAAACAACTTTAACCTAAAAGAAGAGGTTTATAAATATTTATCCCAATGGAAATGGTTCGTATTGGGTGTGTTTCTTTGTTTAGCTGTAGCCTATTTGTATTTAAGATATTCCGTACCTCAATATAAAGCCAATGCTACGATTTTGGTTAAAGACGATCGAAAGGGTGGAATTGCAAACGAACTTTCTGCTTTTTCAGATTTAGGTATGTTGTCTAATATTAAAAGTAATGTAGACAATGAAGTTGAGGTTATCAAATCGAGAACGTTAATTGATAGAACCATTCAAGATTTAGAGCTTACAACCGTTTATATGAATATTGGGAGGGTAAAGTCGGAAGAATTGTATAAAAGTTACCCTGTTAAAATGGTGGTGCTTAAAGCAGATGAAAACTATTTTAGTAGCTATAAAAAATACCGCATTGCACATCATGATGCTGCTTCTTTTAAACTTTATAACGATTCAGATTCTGCTATAGGAACATTTAAATATGGAGAAAAAATTAAAGTAAACGAAGCTGTTTTACAGTTTATAAAAACAAAAGACTACAGTCTTAATAAAGAGTTTAATATTGCGGTGAATTATTACCCCAAAGCACAACTCGTAGAAAGTTTTAGAAACAGGTTGTTGGTTAGTACTTTAAGTAAAAACACGAGTGTTATAGAATTAAGTATTGTTGATCCTGTAAAATCAAAAGCCGTTGATTTTTTAAACGAATTGGTGTCAAATTATAATAAAGATGCAATTGATGATAAAAAATATGTATCTGAAAACACCTCAAAATTTATAGACCAGCGCTTAGAGCTTATTGCAAAAGAACTTCAAGGGGTAGAGCAAGATGTGGAGGCTTTTAAAAAGTCCAATCAAGTTACCGATATCGTTTCTGAAGCCGGTTTGTTTTTAGAAAATGCCAGTGAAGTGGAAAAGCAAAAAATGGCCAACTTAACCCAAATTAAAGTGGTTGAAACCATGATGGACTATGTTAATTCTAGTGATTTTTCAGAAACATTGCCCGCAAATATCATAGCGCAAGATCAAGGCGCAACGAGTTTAATTTCCGATTATAATAAATTAGTTTTAGAACGCAATAAACTTACCAAAACGGCAGGCGAAAAAAACACATTAGTAAAAGCATTAGATGCTAAAATTACTTCGTTAAAGCAAAACGTTAAAGCGAGTTTAGCACAATATAAATCGTCTTTAGGAATTCAACAACAAGACTTAACCCGACAAAAAGCTAAAGTGGTAGGTAAAATAGCTCAAATTCCTACACAAGAACGTTTGTTTCGCGATATTGATAGAAAACAGCATGTAAAAGAAGCTTTGTTTCTTTACTTATTGCAAAAAAGAGAAGAAATGGCTATTTCTTTAGCGGTTACAGCTCCTAATGCAAAAGTAATTGACTTGGCTATTTCCTCTTCGGTTCCTGTATCGCCAAACAGAAAAGTCATTTACTTGGGAAGTTTTCTTTTAGGGATACTTATTCCTTTTGGAGTAATCTATATCAACGATTTATTCGATACTAAAATTAAATCAAGAGTAGACATAGAACGCGCTACAACGTTACCATTTTTAGGTGAAATCCCTCGATTAGATACCGGCGTGCTTTTAGTTGAAAACTCATCGAGATCCACAACTGCAGAAGCCATGCGAATTATAAGGACCAATTTAGAATTCTTACTCAATGAAGTGGAAGAAGGAACAGCGAAAACCATTTTTTTAACCTCTACTTATCCTAAAGAAGGAAAAACATTTGTATCGGTTAATTTAGCGTCAATAATTTCACAATCTAACGATAAAGTACTGTTAATAGGTGCAGATATTCGTAACCCTAAATTAGATGATTATATGCAATTGCCTCAAAAAGGGTTAACCAACTTTTTAGCAGATAAAACAAGTGCCCCTATAAACGATTTTATTGTGAGCAGTAAAGAGATTCCTAATTTACATGTACTGCCTGCCGGAGTGATTCCGCCAAATCCTGCAGAATTGCTAATGGGGTCTAAATTGAATATTGCTTTTGAAGAATTAAAAAAACAGTACAATTATATAATTGTAGATACGGCACCAGTAAGTTTGGTTACCGACACTTTAATTATTGCTAAAAATGCAAATGCATTCGTTTATGTAGCGCGTGCTAATTTCTTAGACAAAAGAATGCTGGAGCTTCCACAAAAACTATATTCAGAAAACAAATTACCTAATATGTCAATTTTGTTAAACGATACAAATGGTAAAAAAGGCTATGGCTATGGCTATGGTTACGGTTATGAAGCAGAAAGTGAAAGCAAGAAATCTTGGAAAAACATTTTTAAAAAATAAATTTTAGTTAAAAAACACATTAGCACTTATTGCTTTTTCAAGTGCTTCTTTATTTTTAATAATAATTTTATTTTGAAAAGACTTTATGTGGTTTTCATGATGAATGTCACTTCCAACAAAATCAATCATCTTTTTTCCTAAAAGAGTGTCAGCTGCTATAGCAACCTCTTTTCCATAATAACCAACAGAAGAAAGTAAATTCATTTGAAATAAACAACCTGCCTTTTTTAACTCCTCATACATTTTAAAGTTATTGTGGTAAAAATTATAACGTTCTGGGTGAGCCAATACTGGTTGGTAGCCTTTTAGCTGCAATTCAAAAAGAATTTCCAACAACTGCATTGGTGGATTTAAATACGACATTTCAACTAAAACGTAATTGTCTTTTAGCGTTAAAAGCGGTTCTGCTTTAAATTGTGCTAAAAAATTTTCATCCATGAAATATTCCGATGCTACACCAAGTTGTAAGTTGTCAGTTTCTTGGGGTAAATCGGCTTTCAACTTTGTATAGGTATTTTCAATATCTTCTTTCGAATTGTCCCACACATTTTTAATCGTATGCGGAGTAGTAATGACTTTTTTAAAGCCTAACTTCTTCATTTCGTTCAAAATAAAAAGACTATCCTCCTTATTTTGTGCACCATCATCTATTCCCGGTAAAAGATGCGAATGGATATCCACATAATCACTTGGAATGAGTTCTTTAAGTTTTGGTTTAGATTTGAAAATGGAAAACATCTTAACATTATAATTTAATGCAAAGATAGTTTATTTAGTGAAAAGTAGCGGTGAATTGTGAAGAGAAATGGAGGGTTGGGGGATAGGAATCAGGTGGGCTTGAGTGTAGAATATTTGTCTGTGTAGAAACTTATCGTACTTTAAGGGCTTGTGCAATCAACTTCCAGAATATCGGTCTCAAAGAGACTGATTTTTATGGTCTCAAATTCTTTCTGGTCATTATATTCCTAATGTAAACTAAGGTGCTAATTCTTCAACTTTTTTTTGAATCAACGCTTTGTAATACTGATATAGATAAGTTTACAACATTAAAATAATGTTGTGAGGGTCTTGATGATTACGTTTCTTCAATGGTTTTTAAAGCTTAGTATGGTTGCTGTATTCTCTTTCTTATGGACTGGTTTGGTTTTTTTTCTGATTTTATTTGAAAATGAAATGCATATGAATGCTATCCAAAGTTTTTTCTCGTTTGGCGTGTTGAGTGTCCAGTTTAAGGTGTGTTTTTTACTTGTTTTTTCTAGCGTAATTTCATTGCTGTAAAGGGTTTCACAAGTATCTTTTTCATAGTCCCAATTTGCAATGGCTAATTGCAGGTGCACAAGATTGGCTTCTGAATCGGGCCAGTTGATGTCTTTTTCAGGGTTTATGGCTTTGATGTTTGGTTCTAATTTTTCCCAATTGAAAGTGATTTTTCGTTTGTATGTTTTGCTTAGAGGTCGTGATTTATTGGCTTCAAAACCTACTAAAAGAGTTGGTCCGTCGGGAGTTTGTAATCCGTTTTCCAGTTTGCGTTCTCCAATAGGGTGTTTGGTATCTTCTTCTAGTATTTCAAATAATAGGCTGTTTACTCTTCCTGCAAAGGAACCTTCTTTTGCTTTGTCGAAGAATTGTTTTGCTGTAAGCCTGAATGCTTTTGCTTTTAGTACACAACTTCCAAACTCATTGCCTTGTTGTCGGATGCGGTCGAAGATAGGGTTTTCTTGGAATTGCTTTTTTGTTATGCCTGTTTTTCCTTTGGTTCTGACATAATTACCGTTTGGTGTGTTGTAAAAATTTAGATCGTCTATGGTTCCCTTAACTTTAAAAGGTGCGATTATTTTTGCCATTGTTCTTTTTTGAATTAAAATTAAATAATTTTCTTTTTTGTGTCAATAGTTTTTGTCGAGAGACTTAGAGAAAAGGAGATGGGGAGAGTGACTTGAGGTTTGTTTATTACGCGTATCCTTGTTATGAATAAAGTTGTCGTAAAATGCACTTCAGTAAACTTTATAAGTTCATAATTGGTTTCTTGCACTTCAATTTTAAAACAAACAAAATCCAAATAAATTTGTACCTTCTTTAAAATAGCTTATTTTTGACAAGACATGTAAAATTATTAGAAATTCAACACATTTGAAGATGAAGAAAGTGTTTATAATAGCTGAAATTGCTCAAGCGCATGAGGGAAGTTTAGGTATTGCACATAGTTATATAGATGCATTAGCTAAAGCTGGAGTAGATGCAGTTAAATTTCAAACACATATTGCTGAAGCAGAAAGTAGTGTTTTTGAGTCCTTTAGGGTTAATTTTAGTTATGAGGATGCCACTAGAATGGAGTATTGGAAACGAATGGAGTTTACTCCTGAACAATGGAAAGGATTAAAAGAACATTGTGATCAAGTTGGAGTTGAGTTTATGTCTTCCCCGTTTAGTTGTGCTGCGGTGGAATTATTAGAAGAAATAGGTGTTTTAAGATACAAAATAGGATCTGGAGAATTGAATAATTACTTGATGTTACAAAAAATTGCAGCTACAGGAAAGCCAATTATACTGTCTTCAGGGATGAGTGATTATGAAGAGCTTGAACAAACTATTAATTTTTTATCTCCTTATGGTAATGAATTAAGTTTGTTGCAATGTACAACTGCTTATCCAACAGTTGCTAGCCAATGGGGGTTGAATGAAATACAAAAATTAAAGAATAAATTTCAAATTCCAATAGGTTTTTCAGATCATTCGGCTGGAATTGTGGCGCCATTAGCTGCAGTCGCAATGGGAGCTTCAATATTAGAATTTCATGTAGTTTTTAATAAAGAGATGTTTGGTCCAGATGCTAAAGCTTCTTTAACTATAGAAGAAACAAAAGAATTGGTAAATGGAGTAAGGTCTATTGAAGAATCAATTCATTCAGATTATTCAAAACAAGATGTACGTACGTTTAATGATTTGAAAATTATGTTTGGAAAATCATTAAGTGTTAATAAGGATTTGAAAAAAGGAAGTGTTTTAAGCATAACTGATTTAGAATCTAAAAAACCTGGAAATAAAGGAATAAGTGCCAAAGAATTCCGAAATGTTATTGGAAAAGAATTATTAGTTGATTTAAAGCAATGGGATTTTTTAATCCCAGAAAATATAGCTTAATATGTCAAAAAGAAAAATATGTGTAGTTGTTACTGCACGACCTAGTTATAGTAGAATAAAAACTGCTTTACAAGCCATAAAAGAGCATCCACAATTAGAATTACAATTGGTAGTTGCTGCTTCTGCTTTGTTAGATAGATACGGAAGTGCGGTTAATTATATTCTAAAAGACGGCTTTGAAATTAGTGCGAAAGTTTTTAATGTTTTAGAAGGTGAAAACTTAGCTGCTGCTGCAAAAACTACAGGAATAGGTATCCTAGAATTATCATCGGTATTTGAAAATTTAAAACCGGATATTGTAGTAACGGTTGCCGATCGATTTGAAACCATGGCAACTGCGATTGCGGCATCGTATATGAATATTCCATTAGCGCACATTCAAGGAGGTGAAGTAACAGGAAATATTGACGAAAAAGTTCGACATGCAATTACTAAATTATCCGATTATCATTTTGTGGCTTCAGAAGATGCAAAAGTACGCGTAATCAAATTAGGGGAAAACCCAGATTTTGTATATAATACAGGTTGTCCTTCTATTGATTTAGCAAAACAAGTTATAGAAAACAGTACAACTTTGCCTTTCAATCCTTACGAAAAATATGGAGGAGTAGGAGAAGAGCCTGATTTATCAAATGGTTATTTGGTGGTTATGCAACATCCAGTAACGAATGAATATCAAAATTCAAGATTACATATTGAAACAACTTTAAAAGCCGTTTCAGAATTAAATCAACCCACATTATGGTTTTGGCCTAATGTAGACGCGGGTGCCGATGGTACTTCTTCAGGAATAAGAGCATTCAGGGAAAATAATAAATTACCAAATGTGCATTTTTTTAAAAACATGGAGGGAAAAGATTTCCTACATGTATTGAATCATTCTAGTTGTTTGATTGGAAACTCAAGTGTTGGAATTAGAGAATGTGCCTATTTAGGAGTGCCAACTGTTAATATTGGAAGTCGCCAAAATCGTAGGGATCGTGGTGCAAATGTAATAGATGTTGACTATAATAAAGAAGCAATAACAAGTGCCATTCAATTCCATTTGAAAACAGGAAAAACAACCAAATCAAATGTATATGGTGGTGGTAATGCAGGAAGTAATATAGCAAATTTACTAGAACAAGTTCCATTGCAATTTCATAAAACCATTATGTACTAATGAGAGTATTGGGGCTTATAACTGCAAGAGGAGGAAGCAAAGGTGTTCCTGGTAAAAATATTAAATTACTAAATGGCAAGCCTTTGTTGGCATATACGGTTGAAGCTGCAAATGCGTCTAAGTTTATTACGGATTTAGTTTTATCAACTGATGATGATGAGATAATACAAGTGGCTGAAAATATAGGTTTGTCTGTTCCTTTTAAAAGACCAGCTGAACTGGCTGTAGATAGTGCGTCTTCAATTGATGTGGTTGCTCATGCTTTGCAGTTTTTTGAATTGAAGGGAGTTTTTTACGATGCGGTTTGTTTATTGCAACCAACTTCTCCATTTAGAAAAGAAGGATTTATTGATGAGGCAATTGAGAAATTCATTAATCAAAAAACAGATTGTTTGCTTAGTGTTTTACAAGTGCCTCACGAATATAATCCGCATTGGACTTTTTTAGAAAATAAAAACGGAACTTTAGATATCGCCACCGGTGAAAAAGAAATTATTAAAAGAAGACAAGATTTGCCCGTTTCTTTTTTTAGAGACGGAAGCATTTATATTACTAAAACAGCTGTAATTAAAGAGAAACATTCCTTTTATGGTGCATCTATTAGTTATATAGAGAGTGATCCTGCTTATTTTTGTAATATTGATACTTTAAAAGATTGGGAAATAGCTGAAGCAAAAGTACTTCAGTTAAGAATGTAATACTATGTGTGGAATTGTAGGGATAATAGGTTCTTTACCTAATGGAAATGAATGTATAAACGAAATGTTGTTTGCACAACGTCATCGAGGACCCGATGCAACCCATAAATGGATAGGTGAAAATGTGTTTTTAGGTCATAATAGATTGTCTATTATTGATTTAAGTTCTGAAGCAGATCAACCTATGGTTTCTTCAGATGGTAGATTTATACTTGTTTTTAACGGCGAAATATATAATTACTTAGAGTTAAAAGAACAGCTGTTTGATTATTCTTTTAAAACATCTTCAGATACAGAAGTTTTGTTGGCGCTTTTTCAAAAGAAAGGAAAAACAATGTTGAATGATTTAAACGGAATGTTTTCTTTTGCAATTTGGGACACCAAAGAACAAAAAATGTTTGCAGCCAGAGATCGTTTTGGAGTAAAACCTTTTTACTATGCTTTTAAGAACGACACTTTATTTTTTGCTAGTGAAATAAAAACACTATTTGCAGCGGGTGTTGAAAAAATAAAAAATAAAAAAGTTTGGGCTAATTATTTAAGTTTTGGAACTTATGGATTGCCAAATGAAACTTTTTGGGAAAATATTCATCAATTACCTGCAGGACATTATTTTGAATATGATTTACATGCTCAAAAAAAAGTAGAACCAGTAAAATGGTACGACTTCGTAAATCATATAAAAAATACACCTCAATTGGCTGAAAAAGAGCTAAAAATAAAATATTTAGAATTATTACAAGACAGTATTCGTTTGCGTTTTAGAGCAGATGTTCCTGTTGGATTTAATATAAGTGGAGGTTTAGATTCTTCAGCGTTATTGGCTTTAGTAAATCAAGAATTTCCAGATAATAAAACAATAGAAGCTTTTACATTTTATACCAATGATGAGCGTTATGATGAATTGCATTGGGTAGAATTAATGTTAGAAAAAACAAAGAATCCTTTAAATAAATGTTTGTTAGAGGCAGAAGAAGTGCCTAAACTGATTGCGGAAATTGCTGCGCTTCAAGAAGAACCTTTTGGTGGTTTTCCTACTTTGGCGTATCATCAAATATTTGCAAAAGCGAGAGCAAAAGGAATCTTAGTGTTACTAGACGGTCAAGGCATGGATGAGGCTTGGGCAGGATATGATTATTATCAAACCAATTCAGGATTTACCATTCAAGGAACGAAAACAGCACCTGTTAGGCCAGAAGTTTTAACCGAAGAGTTTAAAGGATTTGCTGAGAAAGAAGTATATGAAAAGCCTTTTGATAATGATTTGCAAAACCTGCAGTATAGAGATTTATTTTACACTAAAATACCAAGGGCGTTGCGTTTTAATGATCGAATAAGTATGTTGCATGGGACAGAGTTAAGAGAGCCATTTTTAGATTATCGATTAGTGGAATTAGCTTTTGCACAATCAAGCAATATGAAAATAAAGCATGGACAAGGAAAATGGATGTTGCGTGAAATTGTTAAAGAGTTGTTGGGTAACGAAGTAGCTTTAGCTCCTAAAAGACCTCTGCAAACTCCGCAAAGAGAATGGATGGCTCATGAGCTACATGCTTATGTAGATGAGAAAATAGTAGAATTTTCTAATGGTAACTTTGTGCAAAAAGAAAAAGTATTAGCTTTATGGAATGCATATAAAAATGGAAGTCAAGATAATAGTTTTTATCTTTGGCAGTGGATTAATTTGAATGCGATAGGATAATGGATTTAATTGGGAATCTTTCAGGTCGATTAAGGATCATTAAATTTTATTTTAAATATGTAAAATTTGGGATGCTATTTATTGTATGTCTTTCTTTCCTAACAGGGGTTTTAGAAAGTATAGGAGTAAGCATGATTTTTCCTATTTTACAAAGTATTCTAGAAAATAAACCAAAATTAGAAGCTACTAATTTTCCTATTGTAAGCGATGTGTTAACTTTTTTTTCTATTGATTATACCATAAATAATTTAGTAACAATTTTTGTTGTACTATTTCTTTTTAAGGCAGTTTTTAAGTTTGTAACAGGTTATTTTAAGTTGTTTTACTCAAGTAAGTTTTTACTGGATATAAGGAAAAATATGATTAAAAATTTATCTGGCTTAGAATACACAAATTATACTAAGCGAGAAACAGGAAAATTGTCTAGTACTTTTACTTTAGAAGTAGAAAATATGGTTTCTGGATTTATATATTTTTCTAACTATTTAGTAACCATATTTACAGGTATTTCATTTATAATTATCATTCTTTTCATAGAATATAAATTTACTTTTATAATATTATTTTTCGGAATGATATATTATTTAGGTTTTAAAAAGTTAAATGTAAAAATTAAAAATATTTCAAAAGAAATAACTTCGTCTAACTCAAAATTTAATAGCTTATTAATTCAGTTTATTCAATCTTACAAATATTTAAAATCAACAAATAATTTTTATCATCTTAATGATTTTTTAAAACAAACCGTTGTTAACATTAGAAGGTTAAAAATTCAAAAAGATATTAGAACCAATTTTGTTCTTGCAATTCAAGAGCCTGCAGTACTTTTATTAGTATTGCTTATTGTTTATGTTTCTGTATCTGTAATTAAAATAGAAACATCCGTAGTTTTAATGTTATTGGTGTTGTTTTACCGTTCTACCAATTATTTTTTATCTTCTCAATCTACTTGGAATAATTTTTTAGGGCAAATAGGAAGTACAAATTCAGTTATTCAATTAGAATCTAGTTTAATTGAAAATCAAGAGGATAGTGCAGGAGTGAAAAAAGTTGATTTTTCAAAATCAATAATTTTAAAGGATATAGATTTTAAGTATTCTAATGATTCTATGATTAAAAATCTAGATTCTATTAATTTAGAAATTCCATTAAATAAAACAGTCGCTTTTGTAGGTAAAAGTGGAAGTGGTAAAAGCACATTAATTAATATTATAACAGGTTTGTTAAAGCCCAATTCGGGAAATGTGAGTATTGATGGTATTGACTTAAGTGAAATTAATTTAAAAGATTGGCGTTCAAAAATTGGTTATATTGCACAAGAATCTGTAATTTTTAGTGATACAATACTAAATAATATCACTTCCTGGGATTATAACAAAGAGCAAGATTATTCTCGTTTATGGAATGCTATAAAAATGAGTCATTTAGATGAGATTATTAAAAATGATAATGATTTAAACAGAGATGTTGGTGATAGAGGTGTTTCTCTTTCTGGTGGGCAAAAGCAACGTATAGCGATTGCAAGAGAATTATATCGTAATCCTAAAATTTTAATATTGGATGAAGCTACTAGTGCGTTGGATTCTGAAACAGAAAAAAGTATTATTGAAAGTCTGGAAGAATTAAATGGTAAAATTACAATTATTGTTATTGCGCATAGATTATCTACTATTAAAAACTCTGACATAATTAATGTAATTGAAGGAGGAATAATAATTGAAAGTGGAAGCTATGATGAATTAATAAATAATAATTCCTCTAGGATGAATGAGTTTATTAAAATGCAAGAATTATAAAATTTTAGAATTGAAAAAAAAGAAATTACTTATACTAACAACTTCAGTATTTACCGATAGGATGTTGCAACATTCTACTTTTTTAGGTACATTGACAAAAGAATTTACTGTAGAGATATGGGCAAAATCTTTTGTTTCGAACCCTAACGATTGGACAATAGAAAATGTTAGTGTAAAACCATTTCCCGAGCTTAAACCTTTGCCAAATTGGACTAGTTATTTAAGGAGAATTAATGAATATGCTTGGATGTATGCTTTAGATGCAAAAAGTATTGCAATCAATATTAAGTATAAAACAAAGAAAACAGCTAAATTAAAGTTTCTACTTTTTTTAGGAAAGTTGGTATCGTTACTTCATTTGCATTTTTTAATGGAATGGCTTGTTTTTAAAAGTGTTCAGGTTAGCGAAAGAAATCCTTTTCTAGCCTCAGATTTAAAAGATACTTCATTGGATTATTTAATGGTTTTAAATCCTTTTTGGGTAGAGGAGCCTTTAGTAGCGATTGAAGCTAAAAAAATGAATGTTTCGATTGTAAGCATCATTCCTTCTTGGGACAATATTACCACTAAATCGAGAATGCTATATACATCTGATTATTATGGAGTGTGGTCTTCTGTTCGAATACAAGAGTTGAATAAATACTACCCTTACACTTTAAAAACTAAGAATTTTGTTTTTGGAACTCCTCAATATGATGTGTTTTCAAATCCTGATTTTCTTATGGATAAAAAGGTGTTTTATAATCAATACGGTTTAAATGAAGAATTGCCGTTGCTGTTGTATACTTTGGGGTCGCCTTTATTTATAACTTCGGAGATTGATGTTTGCTTGAAATTTTGTAAATTGGCCTCTACAGAAGGATTGTTGGATGCGTTCCAAATTTTAGTACGACCACATCCTATTAAAGATTTTTCAACTTATATACCAAAATTTAAAGATATAGATAATCGAATAAAAATTCAAAGCGAAGTTCAAACATCAAGCAAGCAGAAATACCGTTTTATGGATAAACAAATGCTTGAAAATTGGGTAAGTACATTTCATTATTCTGATTTAGTAGTTGCCACCAGTTCTACGACTTTGTTAGATGCGTCCATGTTAAATAAACCGCATATTAATATAACTGAGAACTTATCAGATGATAAAAAATTTGATTCTTTTTTGAGGGATGTAAGTTATGGGTTTAAGCATTTAGAAGATTTAAATAATAGTGATTTATTGAATAATGTTAAAAACTGGGATGCTTTTTTTGAACAATTGAAAGCGTTTTCTAAAGATAAGAATAGTATAAAAAATACAAGTAATGCTCTTGTTTTACATCTATGTGAATATAAAAATGAAGGTAAATATGGGAAACTATTTGCCGAGCAGATAATAAAAAATTTAAAATAAAAATGTTAAGTAATAAATCCATATTAATTACAGGAGGAACAGGTTCTTTAGGCAAAGAATTAACCAAGACTATTTTGAAAAAATGGCCGGATGTAAAACGATTAGTCATATACTCAAGGGATGAACAAAAGCAGTATCAAATGGCACAAGAGTTTTCGGATAAAGAATATCCTGCTATTCGCTATTTTATTGGTGATGTTAGAGATTTAGAACGATTAAAGCGTGCTTTTAACGGAATAGATTATGTTATCCATGCTGCGGCAATGAAACACGTTCATATAGCAGAATATAACCCAGATGAATGTGTAAAAACAAATATAGGAGGTGCCGAAAATGTCATTAAAGCAAGTTTAGCTAGTGATGTAACCAAGGTAGTAGCCTTGTCTACAGATAAAGCCTGTGCGCCTATCAATTTATATGGTGCCACAAAACTTACTTCGGATAAATTATTTATCGCAGCAAATAATATAAAAGGTAAACAAGATATTAAATTTTCTGTTGTTCGTTATGGAAATGTTATGGGGTCAAATGGATCTGTAATTCCATTTTTTATGGATAAAAGAGAAGAGGGAGTTTTGCCCATCACCGAGCCATCAATGACGAGATTTAATATTTCATTACAAGGCGGAGTAGATATGGTTTTACATGCCTTAGATAGTGCTTGGGGTGGCGAGTTATTCGTGCCTAAAATTCCATCGTATAAAATTATGGATGTAGCTCAAGCTATTGGGCCATCTTGTGAACATAAAATAATAGGAATTAGACCTGGAGAAAAAATACATGAAGAAATGATCACCGCTTCAGATTCTTTTACAACTTATGATTTAGGTAAGTATTTTGTAATTTTACCCCAAGTAACCAATTGGAATTTAGAAGAATATAAAAAACATTTCAATGCTCAATTAGTTCCTCAAGGCTTCAGTTATACTTCAGGAGAAAATACGGAGTGGGAAACTGTAGAATCTTTACGCTTACTTATTAAAGAACATTTGTATACAGATTTTCAAGAAAAATAATTGATGATACCTTACGGAAAACAAAATATAACCCAAGAAGATATCCAAGCTGTTACAGAAGCTCTGAAAGGAGATTATTTAACGCAAGGACCCACTATTTTAGCTTTTGAAGAAGCATTTGCACAATATATTGGATGTAACTATGCCGTTGCAGTTTCAAATGGAACAGCTGCCTTGCATTTATCAGCAATGGTATTAGGTGTTTCTGAAGGAGATAAGGTAATTACCACTCCATTAACGTTTGCAGCTTCTGCAAACTGTATTCGTTATTGTGGTGGGGAAGTTGTTTTTTCAGATGTTGATTCTCAAAGCTATTTGTTAGATTTAAATAAGGTTGAAAAACTTCTAGAAGCTTCCCCAAAAGGAACTTATAAAGGAATTATTCCTGTTGATTTTGCAGGAGCACCTGTTAATTTAGAAGCTTTGAAAGCATTAGCGAAAAAATACAATTTATGGATTATTGAAGATGCTTGTCATGCACCAGGAGGCTATTTTATAGATAGCTTAAATAATAAACAAAATTGTGGAAATGGAAATTTTGCCGATTTGGCTATTTTTTCTTTTCATCCGGTTAAGCATATAGCTACTGGAGAAGGAGGTATGATTACGACTAATGACGAAAAATTGTATCATAAATTATTAGCATTGCGTACACATGGAATTACACGTGACGCCTCTCTTTTTAAAAATTCAGTAGCATTAGCAAATGGTATAACAACTTCAAAAGGAGAAGGTTATCCTGGTTGGTACATGGAAATGCAAGAATTAGGTTTTAATTATCGTTTTACCGATTTTCAAGCGGCATTAGGTATTAGCCAACTTGCTAGAGCAGATGAAGGAATTGAAAGAAGAAAATCGATTGCAAAGAAATACGAAAAGTCTTTTTTGCATAAAGAATATATTAAAGGACAATCTGGATATATTGAAGGGCATGCATATCATTTGTACATAATAGAAGTAATAGATCGCTTAGGACTTTATAATCATTTAAAGGCAAATAATATACATGCACAAATTCATTATATTCCTTGTCATTTAATGCCTTATTATCAAGAGTTGGGTTGGAAAGAAAATGATTTTCCTCAAGTAGAAACTTATTATAAGCAATGCATCAGCTTACCTATGTACCCTACGTTGACCGATGAAGAACAAGATTTTGTAATTCAAATAATTGAAAAGTACTATGCCTAATATAGCTATTATACCAGCACGTGGAGGCAGTAAAAGGATACCTAGAAAAAATATTAAATTTTTTTTAGGGAAGCCAATTATTGCTTATTCTATTGAGGCTGCTATTAATAGTAATTTGTTTGATGAGGTTATGGTTTCTACTGATGACGATGAAATTGCTTCAATTGCATTAAAGTATGGTGCCAAAGTACCTTTTTTGAGAAGTGAAAAGAATAGTGATGATTTTGCTACTACTTACGATGTTATTGAGGAGACATTAATAAATTATAAAAAGCAAGGTAAAAATTTTGATTATGCCTGTTGTATTTACTCATGTGCTCCTTTAATTCAAATAGCTTCCTTACAAGAAGCTTTTACGGTTTTACAGCAAAATTTTTTGGATACTGTATTTCCAGTTGTTCCTTTTTCATTTCCTATTCAAAGAGCGCTAAGGTTGCAAGAAGAAAAACTTTCTTTTTTTTATCCAGAGTTTGCTTTAACACGTTCTCAAGATTTAGAAATTTCCTATCATGATGTAGGACAATTCTATTTTATGAACTGTGAACAGGTATTAAAAAAGAAAGCATTGTTAACGGATAAAACAGGAACCGTTGTTTTAAATGAATTATTGGTTCAGGATATTGATAATGAATCGGATTGGATGTTAGCCGAATTTAAATATAAAATCCAAATCTTAAATGAGAAAATATAAAATCCTTAAAACAAATGTTTTTGAAAAGAATGGATTTCGAATAGAGCCTATCCGAGATGAAGATAAGTATGCTATTTTACAAATTCGAAATGAACAATTATACCACTTAAGGCAAACTGAGCCATTAACAAGAGAAAAACAAGAGCATTATTTTGCAACTGTAGTGTCTAATTTATTTGAAGTTGAAAGGCCTGACCAATTATTGTTCTCATTTTTTGAAAATAATGAGTTTATAGGTTATGGTGGCTTGGTTCACATCAATTGGATTGACAAAAACGCAGAGATTTCATTTGTAATGAAGACCGAACTAGAAAAGGAATATTTTGCTAAATATTGGTCAGTTTTTCTTCAATTAATTGAAAAAGTTGCCTTTGAACAATTAAAATTTCATAGAATTTTTACCTATGCGTTTGATTTGAGACCTCATTTATATAACGTATTAGAATCTTGTAACTATCAATTAGAAAAAGTTTTAAAAAATGTTCCTTTTGCTAATAATAAATCGACTAACGTTAAAATTCATTCTAAAACCTTTAAAAGATATTGTATGCAAAGTAAATTTAAAGACTATGAAATGAATACTTTTAATAAAAAAATTGCTATAATAACTGGCGCTAACAAGGGACTTGGTGAGGCGCTTTTTAACCAACTATTTAACAATGAGTATTTTGATAAAATTGTATCTCTTTCAAGGCGTGTTTCTAAAGTTCAGGCTGATTTAATTTCTAATGATGATCCGCGTTTTGAGTTTATTCCTGTCGATTTATCTATGTTAAATAATAGTGAATTACTTAAAAATCTTGAAACGATATCTTTAGAAGCAAAAGAAGTACTTTATATAAATAATGCAGGAACTATTTTTCCAATTGGAAAAATAGGTGAATTAAATGATAATGAGTTAGTTGAGTCTTTACAAGTTAATGTTTTAGCGCCATCTATAATTATTAATTATGTTCTTAAAACGTTCTGTAAGGCGAAAATTGAAATAATAAATATTACATCTGGTGCTGCAAATTATAGTATTGATGGTTGGTCAGTCTATGGAAGTTCTAAAGCATACTTAAAATTTTTCACTCAATCACTTTCTGATCAAGAAGCAAATAATAATTTTGTTAAAGCAATTAATGTCGATCCAGGAGTAATAGATACTGATATGCAATTACAAATAAGGAATTCTTCAATTCCTGGATTTACAAAACATGCAGATTTTGTTGCGCTTAAAGAAGATGGTAAGTTGCAACCTGCTTCAATGGCCGCTCAAAAAATTATTGAAAAGATTAGCCTTATTATATGAAGTTAGCCATATTGTCAGATATTCATGGTAATGTTTATGCATTGCAGCAAGTACTTCTCCATGCTGAGAGAATTGGTGTAAAAAAGTTATTAATACTTGGTGACATTATTGGGTACTATTATCATCCTGATAAAGTATTGAGTTTGCTTAGTAAATGGGAATATGAATTAATTAGAGGTAATCACGAGGAAATGCTTCAAAAAGTTATAAATGGTGAGCTAAAAATGTCTTTTCTAACAAAAAAATACGGCAATGGACATCAATTTGCAATTGATAAACTTAGTACTGAACAGCTTGATGAAATTTTAACAGCTCCTGATCAAAAGGAAGTCATTATTAATGCTACAAAAATATTAATGTGTCATGGTTCACATTGGGACCCTAATTATTATTTATATCCAGATACAAATGAAGAAATTTTAAATCGTTCTAATGATGTTTCTGTTGATTTTGTGTTTGTCGGACATTCTCACTATCCTTTTGTTCATCAAAACAAAAAAAATACTCTTATAAACGTTGGTTCTGTAGGTCAATCTCGTAAGAAAGGAGGAATAGGTAATTGGGTCTTATTAGATTCTAAAACTAAAGAGTTTCAATTAATGAGCACTTCTTATGATGTAAGTATATTATTAGGAGAATTGGAACAAATTAATCCAGATATCCCTTATTTACAAACTATACTAAAAAGAAATAATAATGAAATTTAAATGTAAAATTTTGGTTACTGGTTGTGGTGGTGATATTGGACAAAGTATTGGTAAGCTCCTCAATAATCATGTAGATGATTTGTATGGAATAGATATTTCGAATAAAAATGCTGCTCAATTTATTTATAATAATTTCTCTTTAGGAGAAAGATGTACTAATGAAAACTTTATTTCTTTTTTAACTAACTTTGTACAGGAAAATAAAATTGATTTTATAATTCCAGTTTCTGAACCAGAATTACGTTTTTTTTCTGAACATAATATACATGATAATATAGGTGGAGCAAAATTAATTACTGCTTCTTTATTCGCATTAGAAATTGGTTTTGATAAATTAAAAACAGCAATTTTTTTAAAGGATAATAATCTTCCATTTCCAAAGACACAAAATGTAAATGAAGTTGATCAATTGAGTTTTTATCCTGTTATTTTGAAATCAAGAACTGGTTCAGGAAGTTCTCAAGTATATGTGGTTCATGATAATGAAACATTTCAATACCTTAAACGTGTGAATTCAGAATTTATAGTTCAAGAATATTTAGATGACACACATGGAGAATATACTTGTGGTGTTTTTAGAAGTAGTAAAGGAGAAATACGAACGATAATCTTAAAAAGAGAGTTAACAGGTGGATTCAGTGGTTATGGAGAAGTAATAATTGATAATTCAATTGTAAGTGTTTTAATTTCAATTGCTGAAAAATTAAATTTAAAAGGAAGTATTAATGTTCAATTACGAATAACTAGCAAAGGGCCAGTCGTATTTGAAATTAATCCACGTTTCTCTAGCACAGTTCTTTTTAGACACCTTTTTGGATTTAAAGATGTAATTTGGTCTATAGAAGATGCACTCGGTCTTCCTATTTCTAAATATACAGCTAATGCTATTGGTAAAAAATTTTATAAAGGATTTAACGAATATATATCATAAACGAATTTATAATGATAACTTTTAAAATTAAAGATATACTTGTAGGTAATGACTCACCATGTTTTATTATTGCAGAACTTTCTGCCAATCATGGTGGAGATATAAAAATTGCAATTGAAACTATTAAAGCAGCAAAACGTGCTGGGGCAGATGCTATAAAACTTCAAACATTTAAACCTGAAACAATTACCATAAACTGCAAGAATGATGACTTTAAGATTAATCAAGGAACACTTTGGGATGGTCAATTTCTTTATGATTTATACAAAACAACTGCATTACCTTGGGAATGGCATAATGAATTAATAAATACTGCTACTTCTGAAGGACTAATTTGTTTTTCTTCACCTTTTGATAAAACAGCGGTTGATTTTTTAGAGACATTGAATGTGCCTGCTTATAAAATTGCTTCTTTTGAAATTACTGATATTCCGTTGATTGAATATACTGCTTCTAAAATGAAACCTATTATTATTTCTACTGGAATTGCAGAATTAGCAGATATTGAATTGGCTGTTGAAGCGTGTAAAAGAGTAGGGAACCACGATATTGCATTACTGAAATGTACCTCAAGTTATCCAGCACCTATTGAAGAAGCAAACATGATTATGGTTAAAGATTTAGCGGAGCGATTTAATGTAGTTTCTGGGCTTTCAGATCATACCATGGGAGCTACGGTGCCTATTGTAGCTACCGCTTTTGGAGCAAAAATAATTGAAAAGCATTTTATTTTAGACAGGTCTATTGGTGGTGCTGATGCATCTTTTTCAATGAATGAGGAAGAGTTTACAGTAATGGTAAAAGCTGTTAGAGAGGCTGAAAAAGCAATTGGTAAAGTAGATTATGCGTTGACAGAAAAACAAAAAAAAGGCAGGGATTTCAGTCGTTCTTTATATATTGCAGAAAACATTAAAAAAGGAGCAGTTTTTACTGAAGAAAATCTTCGTTCAGTGCGTCCAGGTTTTGGTTTGCATCCGAAATATTACAATCAAATTATTGGCACTGTGGCAGACAAAGATTATGAAAAAGGAGATCGGTTTTTAAAAGAAATGAACTAAATGAATTTGGAAGAGAAAAAAGTTATTTTTATAACTACCTATAAAGCGAGAGACTTTCATGGTAATGGATTGGTAGGTTATTATTTAAAAAAACATTATAATATTGACTCATTTTTTGTGCATGGATATAGCGTAAAAAAAGAAATTTTAAGCATAAAACCTGCGGTTTTGGTAATGGATCATTTGGTTTGGGATCATAAAAAAGAGCTCGCCAATTGGGCTTCTTCAATAGGGGTTAAAGTTGTGTTATTATTTACAGAAGGCTATTATAAAGATATTTCAAGTTTTGATAAAATTTTTGGACATCCAAAAGCGTCTGACTTAGGAGTTACTACTTATTGTGCTTGGAATGAAAAAATGATTCAAAGAGTTAGGGCTTTAGAGTACTCTCAAAACTTTATTGATAAATTTAAAATTACAGGAAATCCTAGATTTGATTTTTTAACGAATTGTAAATTAAAGAATTTTGGGATTAGTAAAGAAAGTTTTTATGCTAAATATGATTTAGAAAAATTCAACGGCATAATAACGTATATGTCAACTACTCCTTACCAAGGTTATGATTTTGAAAAATTTCATTTTCGCTATAAAAATAAAGCTAAATATACTGAAGATACAATAAATTCAGCTTTTAATGATAATCAGAAACAATTTAAAAATCATGTCACAATTATTAGAGATTTGGCTTTAGCAAATCCAAATATTTGTTTTTTTTATAAAACACATCCATCAGAAGCCTATATCTCTAACTACGATGCGTTTTTTAGTGAATTGCCAAATGTTAAGTTGATTGTTAACGAAACTGTAAAACCATTTTTACAGTATAGTGATTTAGTTATTCAAAGAAATTGTACCACTGCATTAGAATCGTGGTTGCTAGGAAAACCTGTTGTTCAATTGGATGATGACACTTATAGTAGTGCTACTTATGAAGAACACAAAAGATATTCATATATATTGAAAAACTTTGAAGAAGTTGATGCGTTTATTAAAAATACCAAATATACTGATTGGGATACTAAAGACGTAACTGTATTTTTAAAAGGAATTTTTGGTGAATTAGATGGTTTAGCACATGAACGAGTTGCTCTACAAATTTATGGAACAATTGAAAATTGGAATGAAGTAGATGAATTGAATTTAATAAAAAATTTAAATCAATTTAAATTAGAAGATAATAATAGATTGCCCAATAAGATAAAAGATGCTTTTGGATTAAAAAGAGATTTTTCATTGCGTCCTAAAGTTTATTTCAAGAGATTGTTTTCAAATAAGGAAGCTAAAAATACCGATAATGAAGTAAATATTTCACAAGATGAAGTAAATGCATTTTACAATAAATTAGATAATATTTTTGAAGAAGCCTAATGTCTAAATTGCCTAAAATACTTATAATACTTCCGCGTGGAGAAACCATTCGTAACTTTATTTATACTGATATAGTTAAAGAATTGCGTACACATTATCATGTTACTTTACATGCTGTAAAACCTAATGAACCTATTTGGGAGCTTTTAGAAGAGCATAGTGATGAATTAATAGAATTACAACCGGAAAAGTTTTCGTATATTTATAAATTGTTTTTTGAAATTTTTGATCTTGCACATAATCGTTATATGTGGTCTGAAGCTGCAAAAGTGCGATGGGAAATGCGCGATGTAGAGGCCAATACTATTAGGAAAAAGGCTATTCGTTTTTTTAAAAAGACAGTTGCACGAGTATTGGCTAATCAAAGAGCATTAGTTTTTTTAGAACAAATAGATGCATGGTTGGCTAACAGAGAACAGCAAATTATTACACATCGTAATTGTCTTAAAGCAGAGAAATTCAAATTGGTTTTTAATACCTCTCATTCTCATGCGCGAATTGCATTGCCACTAATTTATGCAGCTAATCAAGAAAAAATAAAAACAGCTACTTTCTTGTATTCTTGGGATAACTTAACTTCACAAGGTAGAGTAGTACCTCGATATGATTATTATTTTGCTTGGAATTCCAAAATAAAAGCCGATTTTCATTCTATTTATCCACATATTGAAGAACAACAAGTTCTAGTGACGGGTACTCCCCAATTCATCAATCATTTTAATGATGATAAGTGTTTAGCTAAAAACGATTTATATCTAAAAATAGGTTTAAAACCTGAAGATAATTATTTTTTATATTCTTCTGGTATGAGTCATCATATGCCTTATGAACCGTATGTGGTAGAACGAATAGCGGATATTATTAAAGCAATTGATCCTAATTTAAAATTAGTCGTTAGAACGTATGCAAAAGACAAAGGTGATGTTTTTGATGCATTAAAGCATAAACGAAAAGACATCATTATTCCTAATGTAGAATGGGAAAAAAATTTTCAAACTCCTTTAGAATCGGATCAGGCTTTTTTTATCGCTTTAATGAAAAATTGTATAGCAGGTATTAATGTTGCTTCCACTATTTCTTTAGAATTGTGTATGCTGAATAAACCCGCAATTAATGTAGGGTATAATCCGCCCGGAAAAGATATTTATCCTTATAATTATACTCGTTTTTATAGCTTTGACCATTATAAACCTATTGTTGATAGTGGCGCCGTTCAAGTAGCCAAAGACGAAGAAGAGATGAGGTTGTTTTTAGAAGAAGCGATACAAAATACGGATAATTTTTCTGCGGAACGAAGTGCATTAGTAGATGCTTTTTTCGAACAACAATTAGGTGAAATTGTGAAAGATAATTTTATTAAATTTATAAGGCAAAGTGTAAATGCAAACTAAAAAAATAGCTATAGTAAGTCATGTTAATCCATTCTCAAATGGTAGTGGGCAAGTGGAACGTGTTTATAATACTTTGTTAGCCCTTGCTTCAGAATGGAATGATATTACGTTGTTTACATTGCATGAAGATAAAACTACTTCTGATAAAATAGAGGTTTTAAAAGCTATAAATACATCTGTAAAAATTATATATCTCAAAAATAAAAAACCAAATTTAATATTAGCTTTTTTATTTAAAATTTTACCTTATTTGGGTTATGGTAAAGATTCAAATTTTATTATCCCTTTTTTATTTAACGGAATTGAAAAAGAGCTGGAAGATAATTTCGATGTTGTACTTTTTGAATATTGGCATTTACATAAAATGGCAAAAAGGTTAAAAGAGAAAGGCTTATTTGTAATTTGTGATACACATAATATATTATTGAATTCTTTTAAAGAATTCATTGCAATGAAGCGCTGGATGCCTGGTTTTTATAGAACTTTTTTAATTAATGAGTATGAGAAATTAGAGTTTGAAGTTGCATTAAATAACAGTTTTAATTTGTTAATCGCTATTAATAAAGAAGAAGATGCTATTTTTAAAAAATGTTACCCAAAACAATTAATTTATTATTTTCCAATGGGAGTTAAACTCAAACCATTTGAAGTGAATAAAAAAGAAGATACGAAAGAGTTTTCCTTATTGTTTTATGGAGGTTTGGGTAGTGAAAGAAATTATAAAGCTGCAATCCAAGTAATAGAAGCAATACATAATATAAAGGATTTAGTTATTTCTTTAAAAATTATAGGTTCAAATCCGCCTGAATCATTAAAAGAAATAGTAAATCAATATGCGAATGTTACTTTATTAGGTTATGTTGAAGATATTTCTCTTGAGTTTCAAGGAATTGATTTAGCTGTAATTCCTTTTGAAGGAAAATTTGGATTTAGAAGCAGGTTAATTGAATTAATGCACTTTGTAATACCTGTTTTAACCACAAATGATGCGGTATGGGGAATGGGTTTTGTAGATAACTTTGATATTATTATTTATGAAGATAATTTGTCTTCAGCAATTCAACGTACTTTAAATAATTATAGATTAAGAAATAATGTTGCTTTACAAGCAAAAAAGAGAGTTGAAGAAGAATTTACTTTTGAAGCAACCTATCAAAAATTTGCTTTGGATTTACATAAAATTATAGAAAAATAAAATATGAAATTATTAGTTTTTTCACATAAAGAGTGCTGGAAAAGTAAAAGTTCACCCACGGGTTGGGCTACCGATGGCGGTTTTGCCATGCATATGGATTATTTATCCAAATTATTCGATTCTACTAAAATAATTGTTCCAGAAATAAGGGGAAATGAGAAAGGAGAAGTTTATTTTACAAACCCAACTATTACAATTGTACCCGTTAAACTGTTCTTTAAAAAAGGACTGTTGAACAAGTTTTTTATGCCATTTTGGTTCTTATATTATTTTCCTAAATTTATACTTGAAATTATAAGATGTGATGCCATTCATGCTCCTATTCCAAGTAATATTGGTACCGTTGGTTTTTTGTTAGCACATATTTTCAATAAGCCGCTTTATATTCGACATTGTGGTAATTGGTTTGTGCAACGTTCTGTAGCAGAACGATTTTGGCGATGGTATATGGAACAATTTGCTGGAGGTAAAAAAGTTTTTTTAACCACTGGAGGTTCTGATGAAGCACCATCAAAAATAAATCCCAATATTAAATGGATTTTTTCGAGTAGTTTAACACTTAATGAAATTGAACATAAAAATCATACTAGAGACTGGTCATTACCTAACAAGCTTTGTATTGTTTCTAGACAAGAATATTCTAAAGGAGCAGTACTGGTTATTAAAGCTTTAAAGATTTTAAAAGACCAAGGAAAAGTTTTTTATTTTGATGTAGTTGGAAATGGAGGATATCTTAATAAATTGAAAGAGTTAGTAAATAATCTAGAACTAAATGATCAAGTTGTTTTTCATGGAAAGTTAAATCATTTAGAAGTTCTAAACGTTTTACAACAAAATCATTTTTTTGTATTTCCAACTAATGCGCCAGAAGGATTTCCAAAAGTTGTTTTAGAAGCTATGAGTCAGGGTTTACCTGTTATAACAACACCAGTTTCTGTTTTGGAAAAATTAATTAATACCTCTAAATCAGGAATAATTTTAAAAGAAAGAAGCGCTGTTGAAATTGCAAGTCAATTGAATAGTTTAAGTTCAAATATTGAATTAGCTGTAGAGATGAGTGAAAATGGAATTAATTATGCTAAACAGTTTACTTTAGAACAGTGGGCAAAAGATATAGGTTTTCATTTAGAGCAAGCTTGGAATGTTAAGTTAAATGAAATCTAAATGAAAATACTTTTTATCGCTGGTTCATTAGGTAAAGGAGGTGCAGAAAAACAATTGTTTTACTTGTGTAAAATTTTAAAAAGCAATAATTATGATGTTAAAGTGGCTTGTTTAACTCAGGGAGAATATTTTGAAAATGAGATTAGAAATTTAAATGTAGAAGTTGTTTATATTGGTAAATCGAGCAATAAATTTCAAAGACTTTATGAGGTTTATAAATTAGTAAGAAAATTTAATCCAAAATTGATTTATGGTTTTCATTTTTATACGGGCTTTTATGCAGGTTTTGTTGGTCGAATTACCAACACTTTAAGCTTTGGTTCTATTCGGAATGATGGATATTCTGAAAAAAGAGAAAACGGATTGTTTTCTTGGCTTCATTTTAGCTTTCCAACTAAAATTATTGCAAATTCAGTTCATGGATTGGACAATGCCCAAAAAATATTTTATACTAAAGATTTAGATATATTGCCTAATATAATAGATTTAGATTATTATAATTTTGAAAAAAAAGAGAGAAAAGATGTTTTGCATTTACTTTTTATTGGCAGTTTAAAAAAAGTAAAACAACCCCACTTATTTATAAAGCTTGTTGAAGAATTACATTCAAAAGGTATTGTAGTTGAGGGAAAAATAATTGGGAAAGGAGTTTTAGAACAACAACTAAAAATTCAGGCCAAGGATTTACCAGTTGAATTTATGGGAAATATAGATGATGTAAGACCTTATCTAGAAAATGCAGATTATTTAATTTCAACTTCACTTTTTGAAGGAACACCTAATGTAATACTGGAAGCTATGGCTACATTAACTCCTGTTTTCGTTTTGTATCATGAAGGAATTTTAAGTTGGATAGAAATGGGCTTATTGTTGAGGACTAATTCTCTTGTTGAAATTGAAGAAAAAATTATTTCTAACAAAACAAATAATATTCAGGCGGCAAGGAATTATTTACAAAAAAATCACAGTTTTAAAGAAGCTCTAGAAAAATTTGAAAGGTTGATTGAAAAATAATAATATTCATTTAAAGATTTTTTTAAATGAAATAATTAAAACGATAAAAATGAGACAACAAATAAAATATTTTTCGCAAGACCTAAATAGATTATTAGGAAAATATAAAATAAGAATTTTACATATTTGGTTGAGTAGGATTTTTTGGGGACTTTTTTTGTATCGATTCGAGAGAGGTATGTTTCTTTTATTGGGTAAGCCTTATTCAGTTATAAGAGTGTTCTTTATTCCTTTTTTTAATTTAATACAAGCTTATTCTAATATGGATATCAATTACAAGGCAGATATTAAGGGAGGGCTTTTGATTTTACATCCTTCTGTAGGTGTTGTGATTTCGGGGTTATCAGTAATTGGAGAAAATTTAACTTTAACTGGAGGAAATGTCATTGGAGGTAGAGCAGGAACCAAAGAAAAAGGAATTATTATAGGTGATAGATGTCATCTTGGTGCAAATGCAGTTGTTTTAGGTCCTGTTGTTTTAGGTAATAGAATAAATATTGGGGCGTCTGCTTGTGTTGTAAACTCTTGTGAAATTGATCATACAATATTAATAGGTGTCCCGGCTAAACCACTTTCAAAATAAGTAACTATTGTTGAATGTATTATTAAATAGTTTTTTTTTTGATGTTTCTCATAGTCTCATAATATCAAGTTAGTTTCTTATATTGCACCTATATATAAAACAAAGGTTGTTTTAGGTAAATTTAAAATGGTTAATCATTCAAATTTAATAAATGATAGCAATATGTTTTATGACGATATTCATGTAAACAAAATCGGAAGAAAAATATGTTCGATTGAATTTTCAAAATATCTTAACTGAAATATAATTTTATATTCTAAAAGTAAAAAGTGAATAAGACTTCGAGAAACCCATATCTTTTTTTAATTTTTTTTCATCTACTTCTTGGTGCAGTGGTATTTGCTTTGCCTTTCCTAGCAAAAATATACAGTTTGTTAATTGTGTTTTTTGGGTATATGTGGGTAATTAAAAATAAAAACAAAAACCACGAAGCGTTAATTGTCTCGGCTTATATAGTAGGAGCAGAGGTTTTTTTAAGGATGACTGAAGGAGGATTTATAAGCGAGTATGGGAAATATAATATAATACTTTTAATGACTCTAGGAATTCTTTATAGGGGTTTCCATCAGGGAAGTTATGTTTATTTAATTTATCTTTTTTTATTAATTCCTGGAGTGTTTTATGGTGTTCATACTTTGAGTTTTGATGCTAATATTCGTAAAGCTATTGCTTTTAATATTTCAGGGCCTGTTAGTTTGGGTTTTTCAGCTTTATATTGTTATCGAAAGACTATTAGTTTAAAGCAATTTAAAAAAATATTTTTAGCTTTTGGGCTACCCATTTTATCCATTGTTGCTTATATAATTCTATATGGTTCAAATAAGACTAAGGTTTTTTTAAATACTTCATCTAATCATGATGCCTCTGGTGGGTTTGGCCCAAATCAAATGTCGACCATGTTAGGCTTTGGAATGTTTGTTTTTTTTACTATTTTTTATCTATTTGCAAAAACTAAACTGGAAAAATTTGTTACGGTAGTTATTCTTGCAGTGGTTACTTTTAGGGGGATTCTAACATTTTCAAGAGGAGGTGTTTATGTAGGTATAGGCATGATTTTGATTTTAATTGCTTTTACTTTTTTTAGAATTAATGCTAGGGCTAAAATGAAAGTTTTTGTCATGATCTTGACAGGGTTTGCTTTGTCTATAGGTATATGGACGTACACGTCAGTTACAACAGATGGGCTTATTGATAAAAGGTATGCAAATCAAGATGCTTCTGGTAAGTTAAAACAAAGTAAGTTGACGGGTAGGGAAACTTTAATTGAATCGGAATTATTGATGTTTTGGGAAAATCCAATTACAGGTGTTGGTGTTGGTAAAAATAAAGAATATCGGGAAGAACAAACAGGTATTTTATTGCCTACTCATAATGAGATTTCAAGAACGCTTGCAGAACATGGTTTTTTAGGTATTGTATGCTTATTGATTATTTTCTTTACACCTTTAATTAATTTCATAGACAATAAGAGAAATATTTTTGCTTTATCTTTTTTCTTATTTTGGATTTTAACTATTAATCATGCTGCCATGCGTTTAGCTGCCCCCGGATTTGTTTATGCATTATCAGTACTAAATCTTTCTTTCAACAATGAAGAAGATTAAACTTCTCTACATAGGTAATGCCATTTCCAAGCACGGGTATAATAAAACCACTGTTGAAACTTTAGGGAACTCTTTTGAAGAGGAAGGATATGTTGTTTTTTATGCATCCAGCAAGAAAAACCAACTGTTGCGTTTAGTGGATATGATTTTGACAACCTTTAAATACGCAAAAAAAGTCGATTATATTATTATAGATGCCTACAGTACTTCGAGTTTTTGGTATGCTTTTTTGTGCAGTCAAATAGCACGAGTGTTTCAAACAAAATACATTCCTATTTTACACGGTGGAGATTTACCAAAGCGTTTGGATAGCCATCCAAAATTATGTAAAATGCTTTTTGAAAATGCTTATAAAAATGTGGCGCCTTCCAATTATTTATTATCTGAATTTGCCAAAAGAGGTTTTCAAAATGTAGAATATATTCCTAACAGTATTGAGCTAAAAAATTATCCGTTTAAGGTGAGAAAGTCATTTGAGCCTAAATTATTATGGGTAAGGGCTTTTGCTACGATATACAACCCTAAAATGGCGGTTGATGTTTTAAAGAAATTGCAAGTTCGTTTTCCAAATGCATCGCTTACTATGGTGGGACCTGATAAAGACGGAAGTATGGAAACTACTCAGCAATATGCTAAACAATTAAATGTTGAGGTATGTTTTACTCATCGTTTAAGTAAAGAAGAGTGGATAGATTTATCTAAAGATTTTGATTTTTTCATCAATACCACCCATTTTGATAATACGCCAGTTAGTGTAATGGAAGCCATGGCTTTAGGCTTGCCTGTTGTGAGTACTAATGTTGGAGGAATTCCGTTTTTACTAACGCATAATGAAAATGCAGTTTTAGTAAACGACAACGACAGTACACATATGGCTGATTCTATCATTCATTTAATTGAAAATCAAGAAAAAGCGCTTTTACTATCAAAGAAAGGAAGAGCCTACATAGAGCAAATGGACTGGATGATGGTAAAAAAGAAGTGGCATGCGTTACTTCAGTAAATAATTAGAGTAATCAGAATGCATTTGTTAATTATTTAACATTATTTTTTGTTTCTTTGTCAAAAAAATAAAGCTTTTAAACATGTCTCAAAATAGCAAAATACATTTTGAAATTTCAGAGCGAAAAATTCTCTTACGGGTTTTTGATGTTGTTTTTGTTTTGGGTTTCTTGCATTTAATTAGCCATAATTTTAAGTTTGATTATTTTTCAATACGAGAAGATAGCTACTATTGGACGATACTTTTAGCGGCTTATATCACAGTTATAGGAACTGTTTTTGATATGTATAACCTGCAAACGGCGAGTAATAGATATCAAATTTTAAAAAGCATTATTTTAACTACTTCCGTTACTACTTTACTGTATTTATTAACTCCTTTTTTTACGCCCATTTTACCGTCAAATCGACTTCAAATTATATTATTCTATTTGGCCATATTGACGGCTTTACTCATTTGGAGAAATTTATACATCCTTTTTTTAGCCACGAATCGATTTGTAAAAAAAGTTATTTTTGTAGGAAGCGGTAAAAAAGTAGTAAAGTTTATCAATAAGTTAAAGGAGGTTAATCCTAATTTCCAAGTAATTGGATTTGTGGTTACAGATGACAAAGCGATTACTACGGAAATTCCACAAATTAAATTGTCTGACTTAAAATCAACGGTTAGAACTCATTATGTTTCAGAGATTATAGTGGCCGATGATTCTAATAAATCGATTAGTTTAGAGCAATATGAAGTGTTGCTTCAAATTTTAGAAAGCGGAATAGTTATTCGTCAATATTCAGATGTTTATGAGCAAATAACCGCAAGACTTCCTTTGCAACAAGAGGATAAAGAATTGTTTAAATTTTTCCCTTTTAGTAGAAGTAATCAAAATAAATTGTATTTGTTTTTCAGTCGTTTTTTTGATGTACTTTTTGCTTTAATCGGTTTGTCTTTTTTAGGATTAGCTTTACCTGTTCTTATGTTGTTTAATTTGTTTTGGAATAGAGGGCCTATGTTTTATGTTCAAGAACGAGTGGGGAAAAACGGAGCACCTTTTCAAATTTATAAGTTAAGAAGCATGATTGTAAATGCTGAAAAAGACGGTGCAGTTTTTGCCAGTACCAATGATACTAGAGTTACTCCTTTTGGAAGGTTTTTAAGAAAATCGCGTATAGATGAAATTCCTCAATTCATAAATGTATTATTTGGACAAATGGCACTTATTGGACCTAGACCAGAACGCCCTGTTTTTGTAGACGAAATTGCAAATACAATACCTTTGTATAAAACAAGACATGTTGTTAAACCCGGACTAACAGGTTGGGCACAAGTAAATTATTCTTATGGTGAAAGTATAGAAGACAGTCTTATGAAATTAAGATATGATTTGTACTACATAAAACACCGAAGTATGTTTTTAGATTTAAATATCGTGTTAAAAACATTAAATACAGTTTTGTTCTTTAAAGGACAGTAGGGGGAGATTTGGAGAAGGAGAGATTTGGAGATTCATTATCCATTATTCATTATCCATTACCCATTGATTTCTTACACTTCATAATAATTCTAGTGATTAAGATAAAATGTGCTACTGTAAAAGGCAAGAAAAGCATTAAGTCGACTTTGTTGATGATTAATAGGAAGTGCGCAATAAGGCAAACCAAATTGATTTTTCCCCAAGTAATTATTGTTTTTGCACTTCGCTTGTACATAGTAAATACAAAAACAAGTAATAACGGATTGAATAATAAAGCATTATAGTTCCATAGCACTTCTTCGTGAAAAGAATACAAACCTACTAAGCATAAAAAAACACCAATCAATGCAATAACTGAAAAATAGAAAGAAGTAACCTTTTTGTTGTTGATTAAGACTATTAAAGCCAATATTAAAATTATTAAATAAGGAGAATTTAATAAAGAAGATTTAAAATCTGTTTTTTGGGCTTCAAATACTGTTTTAGTATTGGTCACTAAAGGTTTGCCTTTGTATGTTTTCGTTTTTAAAACATGGTGTAATTCTAAGGGCAGAAAAAGTGTTTCGGCAAGTCTATCTACTTTTTCTCCAAAAATTAAATTAATTCCTAATTTGGTAAAATAATCATGGTCGAGGTAATTGATGTTTAAAATATCTCTATAACTAATTTCAACAGGTTTGTTTGTAGTAATTGAATCGTTAACTAAAACATCATTTAGTTTGTCAATTACTTTAGTAGTACAGTTTCTGTCAATAAACTTATACGTATAATATTTATCGTCAGAAAATAAAGAAGCGTTTAAGTTTTTGTATAAGGTGTTTTTTTGGTCTAAACTTAAATCGATTTCTTGTTCGTATATAGAACGATTGTCTAAAATATAACTGTATTCAAAATCCATATAACGTTGCGTTGAAACAAAATATTTCATGTCGCCTTTTACAAATTTTGCTACAAAATAAGGTGTGTTAAAATCAAAAAAACCATAGTTGTAAACAATGTCTATTCCGTTTTTAGAATCTTTTATTCTAATTCCGGTATGGCCATATAATTCGTGTGATGCATTTCCTGTACCAATAGTCAAAACGCTTACTTTTGAGTTTTCAGATAAAGTAGTACTCTGACCAAAACTGTGTAAAGAAAAAAATAGGAATAAATAGAAGTATAATTTTTTCATAAGAACAGGCTAATGTCTAAAAATATCGAAATCAATTTTTAAAGAAAAAATATTAGAATAAAGTGCAGCACTTTGATCGCCTAAATCTGTTAAGGCATAATCAATTTGAATGCCTCTGTATTTAAACCCTAATCCAATATTAGGCTGAAAACTTAATTTTTTTGAATCGTCTATTTGTGTAATTTGTTGAAAATTACCAACACCACCTCTTAAGAATACTAAATCTACATAACCAAATTCAAAACCTACTGCAGGATCGATACTTACTAAACTAGTAGAAATAATATCATTTGTTTGCGTAAACTGCATGTTTAAATTTGCTGCTGCTGTAAGACTATAATCATAACGAATGATGTATTTTTTAGAGATACCCAATTGTGCTTTTGGTAATGTAATTTCAGACGTTTCTGGTAATTCTTGGTTTTCTCCAGGAACAGCATCGGCAATTTCATTGTATTTGTCTTCATCAATGATCCAAGTGTTGTAAGTAGTAGTAATATCTCTTAACATTAAACCAAACTTCCAGTCTTCATCGTCGCTTATATATTGTAAGCCTAAATCAAACCCAAAGCCCCATGAACTGGCAAAATCACCTATTACTCTGTGAATCACTTTTCCGTTAACCCCAATATTTAAGCCGTCAATAGGTAAACTTCTTGCATAGGAAACGGTTAAAGCATAATCGGCAGTTGAAAAAAGAGAAATTCTATTGTAGTCAATGTTTCCTTGACTGTCAATTAACTGAGTAGTGTTTAAAATATCGTCAACACCAAAACGAATTATAGAAAGTCCTACGGCGCTTTCAGTATCAATTGGCATAGCAAAACCCGCATAGTCATATTGAGCAATATTAGCAAAATAACTCGCATGCATTAGAGCAACCTGATTGTCTTCTAGTTTTATTAATCCTGCCGGATTCCAGTATCCTGAGTTTACATCGCCACTTTGGGCTGTAACAGCATTACTCATTCCAAGTGCAGCAGCATCAACACCAATACTCAAAAATTCATTAGAATATTTTCTAACTGTTTGACTAAAAGAGAATAATGATTGTAAAAAAATAAATAGTATAAAGGTCTTTTTCAAAGCCGTTGTAATTTTTACAAATATCTAATAAAATTCTTAATTACTAAACTCAAATTCTATTAACTTATTGTATTACATTTGCTTTAAATTATTTGAAGCCACACATTTGGTTTTGTATATTTGTATTTCCTGCTATTCGTTATATTACTTGCAAAGCAAGATAATGTCACTTCTATCAGGGCTATAGAAACACTTTAAGTCTTTATTTTTAACTATTTTTTATGAACATTAAAAAACACATTCCAAACGCATTAACACTTTTAAATTTATTATGTGGTTTGCTTGCGATTATTGCTATTTTTAATGGTTTTTACGATCATGCTTTTATTTTCGTTTCGTTAGGAATATTTTTTGATTTTTGGGATGGGTTTTTAGCACGTAAATTTGACGTAGCTGGTCCGTTAGGTGTTCAGTTGGATTCACTTGCAGATATGGTAACGAGTGGAGTTGTTCCTGGTTTATTAATGTTTAAACTATTTGAAACTATTCAGCAAAATCAACCTCAATATATGCTTACTGAAGAAACTTTTTATATGGGACTTATTCCGTATTTTGGTTTTTTTATTACACTAGCATCATGTTATCGATTGGCTAATTTTAATATTGATACGAGACAAACTAATTCTTTTATAGGATTGCCTACTCCTGCAAATACACTGTTGATTATGAGTATTCCAATGATTCAGTATTTTGGCAGATATGAATGGCTTACAATTGCTTTAGATAATCCTTATGTGTTATTGGTAATTACTTTGATAAGTACTTATTTACTAAATGCTGAAATTCCTTTATTTTCGTTAAAGTTTAAAAAATTAAATTGGGCAGAAGCTAAACTTCAAATTAGTTTTGTAGTTTTTGCTGTAATTTTGCTAATTTTATTGAAGTTTGTAGCAATTCCATTAATTATTATTTCTTACATAATACTTTCTATGGTGTTGAATTCGTTATCTAAAAAATAACATCATTTGGCTACGCGAAAAAGAGTAGTTGTAAAAAAAGCTACTAAAAAGAAAACCACTAATTATCAGTTTACAATAATTACATCAGGAATTTTATTGCTGATGGTAATTATTGTAGGCTATAAATATCACACACGTTTTTTATCTTATTTAGGCTTTATACCTGAAAAACCCTATAGTTCTTTATCGGAAGAGGAAAGAAAAATTTCAAACGAACATATTGAAAAGGTGTTGTTGAACCATGATGATAAAGCATTAGGTTTTGATGTTTCGGAATATCAAAGTGTTATTGATTGGGAAAAAACATATAATATTAACGAATCTTTTGAAATGTCATTTGTTTTTATTCGTGCCACGGCAGGAAATAATAAAATAGACAGAAGGTTTAAGGAAAATTGGAAAAAGGCAAAGGAAAGAAATTTAATTTGTGGTGCTTATCATTATTATCGTCCTAATGAAAATTCAATTGAACAAGCCAATAATTTCATTAAAACAGTACAACTAAAAAAAGGCGACTTGCCACCGGTTTTAGATATTGAAAAATTACCTAAAACACAATCTATTGCTAACTTAAAATTGGGTTTAAGAAGATGGCTTGAAGTTGTTGAAAAACATTATAAAGTAAAGCCAATTATTTATTCGGGCGAAAGCTATTATAATGATTTCTTGAAAGATGAATTCTCAGATTATCCGTTTTGGATTGCGAATTATAATTTTTGGATAAAAGATATTAAAGACGAATGGGATTTTTGGCAATTTACCGAAAATGGTGAGGTAGAAGGAGTAAAAGGAAGATTAGACTTGAATGTGTATAACGGTTCGGTTTTATCGCTTCAAAATAAGTGTATAAAATAAAAGCTTAAAGTGATGGGGAGACTTTGAGACTTTGAGAAAATAAAGCTGCAACCATTATTGTCACACTGAGCGGAGTCGAAGTGCTTTTAAAAGTTAAAAGTAAAAAGCTTATGCCTACAACTAAAATTCTATTTTCTTCTTTCTCAACTCAAAATTCTGACCTAAGTACACTCTTCTTACCATTTCATCTTCCACTAATTCTTCGGGTTTACCAGCTTTTAGAATTCCACCTTCAAACATTAAGTACGTTTTATCGGTAATCGCTAAAGTTTCTTGGACATTATGATCGGTAATTAAAATTCCAATGTTTTTATTTTTTAATTGAGCTACAATTCGTTGAATGTCTTCAACCGCTACTGGGTCAACGCCTGCAAAAGGTTCGTCAAGTAAAATAAATTTTGGGTCAGTTGCTAAACAACGAGCAATTTCTGTTCTTCTTCGTTCTCCACCAGAAAGTAAATCTCCTCTATTTGTTCTAATATGTTCTAAAGAAAATTCAGCAATCAATTCTTCCATTTTGGCTACTTGTTCTTCTTTGGTTTTATTGGTCAATTGAAGGACACTCAAAATATTATCTTCAATGCTTAGTTTTCTAAAAACAGACGCTTCTTGTGCTAAATAACCAATTCCATTTTGAGCTCTTTTAAACATTGGATAATCTGTAATGTTTAAATCGTCTAAATAAATATTTCCACTATTAGGTTTTACCAAACCTACAATCATATAAAAGGAAGTAGTTTTTCCAGCACCATTTGGACCTAAAAGCCCTACAATTTCTCCTTGGTTTACTTCTACAGAAATACCTTTTACAACACTTCTTTTTTTATAGGTTTTGACTAAATTTTCTGCTCTTAGTTTCATATTATGGTTATGAGTTTAAAAGTTTATGGGTTTAAAAGGGAACATTTAGCCACAAATAAACGAATAAACAATTTAACAGTTAAGCGATTTAACAATAATTTATCCTGTTACTGAGCACTTTCTTCCAATGCTTCCCAGAATTCATAAGCTCTTCTTAAATGAGGAATTACGATTGTACCTCCTACTAGAGTGGCTATTCCCATGGCTTCCATCATTTCTTCTTTGGTAATTCCGTTTTTAAATGCAGTTTCTAAATGATATTTAATGCAATCGTCACATCTTAAAACAGCCGAAGCTACTAACCCTAAAAGTTCTTTAGTTTTAACATCTAAAGCGCCTTCAGCGTATGCGTTTGTGTCTAAATTGAAAATTCTTTTAACAATTTTATTATTGTCGGCCAAAAGTTTATCATTCATTTTTGAACGATAATCATTGAATTCTTGTACTGGATTTGACATATTATTTTATTTTTTCTTGTTTTTTATGAACGATAACACTTATTAAAATACTTATTTCGTATAAAATCATGATTGGTATTGCTACTATAACTTGACTGATTATATCGGGAGGAGTTATAATTGCTGAAAGAATTAATACGATTACTAGAGTGTATTTTCTATAGTTTCTTAGTGAGCTTGGAGTTACCAAACCTATTTTGGTTAGAAAATAAATAAGAATTGGTAATTCAAATAATAACCCGCAAGCCACTGTAGATGATCTTAATAAACTAATATAGGAATCTAAGTCAATATCATTGAAAATTTCCTTACTTACATTATAATTAGCTAAAAAATTAACCGATAATGGAGCAATCATAAAATAACCAAACAATACTCCTGTGAAAAATAAAATGGAAGCCGTAACTATAAATAAAACAGCATATTTTCTTTCTTTTTCATAAAGCGCAGGACTTATGAATTTCCAGAATTCCCAAATGATAAACGGAAATCCTAAAATAAAACCAGCGGTTATTGAAGTCCACATATGGGCCGAAAATTGACCCCCCATTTCTCTACTTTGAATTCGCATTGGAATTTCGGTCACACAAAGACTTTTGTCTAAACCAAACTCTTGAGAAAGATCACAAAAAAATCGATACGTTATAAAATCTACGTTTTTTGGTCCAAATAAAATTTTATCAAAAATAAAGTCGCTAAAAAAGAAGGCAACAGTTGCACAAGCAAGAATGGCAATCGTACTTCTTATTAATAACCATCTTAACTCTTCAAGATGATCTAAAAAAGACATTTCGCTTAAGTTTTTCTTCGCCATTATACAATTCCTTCTTTTAAAATATCGTGTAAATGTAAAATACCTAGATATTTGTTATTGTCTAAAACAACTAATTGTGTAATTGAATTGTTCTCTAAAATGTTTAACGCATCAGAAACTAATATGTTAGAATCGATATTTTTCGGATTTTTGGTCATAATGTCTTGAGCAACTAAGTCAACAAAATTATCTCGAGTATTCAACATTCTTCTAATATCACCATCCGTAATAATTCCTATAACAGTATTGTTCTCTACAACAGCTGTGACTCCAAGTCTTTTTTCAGAAATTTCCATGATCACTTTTTTAATACTGTCGTTTGGATTGACTTTAGGAACATGAGTTGTATCTAACATGTCTTTGACTTTTAATAATAATTTTTTTCCTAACGCTCCTCCAGGATGATATATAGCAAAATCTTCATTTTTAAAATTCCTTACTTCCATTAAAGCAACCGCAAGGGCATCTCCTAAAACCAATTGAGCGGTTGTACTGTTTGTTGGAGCTAAGTTATTTGGACATGCCTCATTGTCTACATGAGCATGTAAAATATAATGTGATTCTTTTCCTAAAAACGAATTTAAATCGGCAGTCATTCCTATTAAGGTGTTGCCAAATCGTTTTAAGAGAGGAACTAAAACTTTAATTTCTGGACTATTTCCGCTTTTTGAAATGCATATAATTACGTCTTCGGGTAAAACCATTCCTAAATCGCCATGCACTGCTTCTGAGGCATGTAAGAAAATAGAAGGTGTTCCTGTAGAATTTAAAGTAGCCACTATTTTTTGAGCAATAATAGCACTTTTGCCTATTCCGGTTATAACAAGTCTTCCTTTGGATTTAAAAATAATATCTACACTTTTCGCAAAATCATCGGTTAAATAATTTACCAAATTGGCAATGCTTTCACTCTCGGCTAAAATGGTTTTTTTAGCAGATTCTAAAATTGTAGTTGTAGTATTCAAAGTAGTTGTTTTAATTGTTTTGTGTTTTTAAAGATTATTGTATCTTTATAAATGCAAATTTAGGTAAAATCATATTAATAGAGAATGAAACTAAACGAAATTGATTTACACAAAGAGTTAAAAAAATATTTTGGGTTTAACCAATTCAAAGGACTTCAAGAACAAGTAGTTAAAAGTATCATATACGGTAATAATACATTTGTAATTATGCCAACAGGTGGTGGTAAATCATTATGTTACCAGTTGCCTGCTTTGGTATTAGATGGAACAGCAATTGTCGTTTCTCCGCTTATTGCGTTAATGAAAAACCAAGTAGATGCTATTAGAGGTTTAAGTTCTGAGTATGGAATTGCGCATGTTTTAAACTCATCATTAACTAAAACAGAAATAAATCAGGTAAAGTCAGATATAAAATCGGGTGTTACTAAATTACTGTATGTAGCTCCAGAATCGCTAACAAAGGCCGAGTATATTGAGTTTTTACAAGGTGTAAAATTGTCTTTTGTAGCTATTGATGAAGCGCATTGTATTTCTGAATGGGGACATGATTTTAGACCTGAATATAGAAACTTAAGAAATATAATTAAACAGTTAGGTGATATACCTATTATTGGTTTAACGGCTACTGCAACGCCAAAAGTACAAGAAGATATTCTTAAAAATTTAGATATTCCAGGTGCAAATACTTTTAAGGCTTCTTTTAATAGAGCTAATTTGTATTATGAAATTAGACCTAAAACAAAAAATATAGAATCAGATATTATTCGATTCATTAAGCAAAACAAAGGAAAATCGGGTGTTATTTATTGTTTAAGCAGAAAAAAAGTAGAAGAGATTGCTCAACTTTTACAAGTAAACGGTATTAGTGCAGTTCCTTATCATGCTGGTTTAGATGCAAAAACGCGTGCGAAGCATCAGGATAATTTCTTAATGGAAGATGTTGATGTTGTAGTTGCAACTATTGCTTTTGGAATGGGAATTGATAAACCAGATGTTCGTTTTGTAATTCATCATGATATTCCTAAATCGTTAGAAAGTTATTATCAAGAAACTGGTCGAGCTGGTCGAGATGGTGGCGAGGGTCATTGTTTGGCGTATTATGCATATAAAGACATTGAAAAGTTAGAAAAATTCATGTCGGGTAAACCCGTTGCTGAACAAGAAGTTGGTTTTGCCTTGTTACAGGAAGTTGTAGCATATGCTGAAACTTCAATTTCTAGAAGAAAATATTTACTGCATTATTTTGGAGAAGACTTTGATTCAGAAACAGGAGAAGGAGCAGATATGGATGACAATATGCGTAATCCAAAACAAAAAGAAGAAGCTAAAGATCAAGTAAAATTATTGCTTGAAGTAATTAAGCAAACCAAAGAACAATTTAAGGCAAAAGAAATTATTTTAGCTTTAGTAGGAAAAGTTAATGCTGTAATAAAAGCGCATAAAATTGACCAACAATCTTATTTTGGTAAAGGAAATAAATTTGATGATAAATATTGGATGGCTTTAATTCGTCAAATTTTAGTCAACGGATTTATAGAAAAAGATATTGAAAGTTATGGAGTAATTCGACTTTCTAGTAAAGGGCATGATTTTATTAAAAATCCTGAGTCATTTATGATGTCTTTAGATCATGAATATAATGAATCTGATGACGATAGTATTGTGACTTCTTCTAAATCTTCAGGTGTGGCAGACGAAGCGTTAATGTCAATGCTAAAAGATTTAAGAAAGAAAGTGGCTAAGAAATTAGGTGTTCCTCCTTTTGTTGTTTTTCAAGATCCATCATTAGAGGATATGGCGCTTAAATATCCAATTACAACAGATGAACTTGGGAATGTTCATGGTGTGAGTGAAGGAAAGGCTAAAAAATATGGTAAAGAGTTTCTAGATTTAATTAATCGATATGTTGAAGATAATGATATTATTCGTCCAGATGATTTGGTAGTAAAATCGACAGGTGCAAATTCAGGATTAAAATTATACATTATTCAGAATGTTGATAGAAAACTCGATTTAAACGATATTGCTTCTGCAAAGGGATTATCAATGGATGATTTGCTTAAAGAAATGGAGCAGATAGTATATTCAGGTACAAAATTGAATATAAGCTATTGGGTTGACGAAATATTAGACGAAGATCAACAAGAAGAAATTCATGATTATTTCATGGAATCTCAATCAGATAATATTAAAGCTGCATTATCTGAATTTGATGGTGAATACGATACCGAAGAATTACGCTTAATGCGAATTAAGTTTATTAGTGAGGTGGCGAATTAGTGTATGAAGATTTGAACAAAACGAACTATAATCTAATTTTTAAAGCAATTATTCCAATTGGAATTTTGTTGTTTTTTATTCTTTTATCTGAATTAAAAACTGAAGGTGATTTTGGTGGGCTTTTTGGTGGATTTAGAACTTTTTTTTTCTTTTTAGTTGGAATCGGGATATTTCTATTTACTTTTTTTAAGAATATCTATAGAATAAAAAAGGAGCAAAATGTAAAAGAATCAAAAATTATTTTGATTCTTTTAGTAATTGCAACCATAATAAGCATTAGTTCATTTTTCTTTCCGTATGATTTTTTCGACAGAGATCCTGAATTTGTTGCTTCAGATATAATTGGGAATGAACTTAAATTATATAATGGAGATTTTGTATTAAAAACAAGAGAAATTGAATGGACAACAATTAGGCGTGGAAAGTATAAAGTTGACTCAGATACGATTAAATTAGATATTGATAAGGAAAGATATTTATCAAAAAGAGCAATGAAATATTTTATTCAAGGAGAATATTTGATTCCAATATATAAAGATAAAATTGAAAAAGATTCTATTGGATTTTTAAAAATAATTAAAGATTTAAAAAATATTAGGGATTAAATAACTCGATAATTACTTTTGATAAAAGTATTTAGTTCACAATTTTTAACTGATTACTAATTACTGCGACTGAACACTAATTTTCAAAAACTTCTCCACGATGAGGTTTCAGTGCATCTCTAAATGTAATCATATCTTTTTCTTCTACGACTAAAAAAGCAATAGCGTACATTTCGTTTATAATTTCAAAGCCAGTAATTTTTAGTGGATGTTTTTCCATTTCTAAGAATTCCTTCAAATGTATTTCATGATGCTCTGCTGTTTTCGCTGCAGCTTGACCTCTAAAATCCCAAATTAGTTTAATTTTTCGCATTTTATTTATAGTTGCAAAGTTTCTAAGCTGTAAAGTTACAAAGTACAATTTCAAATTGCTACTTTTGTACCCAATTAAAAAGTCTAGAAATCTAAATATCAATTTTAATGCCTCGCGAATTTCAATTTCAAGTTTCACCAGAAGTAGCCGCTAATGAAGTATTGCTTAATCAGCATGTTGCAAAGCTGTTTCACGTATCTCCAAAAGAGATTCAAAAAACAGTGGTTGTTAAACGTTCCATTGATGCAAGGCAAAAAGCAATTAAAGTCAATATAAAAGCCAATGTATTTTTGGTTGGTGAAGAGTTTGTAGAGTCTGAAATTGAGTTACCCAATTACCCTAATGTTTCGAATGAAAAAGAAGTAATTGTTGTAGGAGCTGGTCCGGCAGGATTGTTCGCGGCGCTTCAATTAATTGAATTGGGTTTAAAACCAGTAGTTTTAGAAAGAGGGAAAGATGTAAGAGGAAGAAGGCGTGACTTAAAAGCTATAAATGTAGATCATATTGTAAACGAAGATTCTAATTATTGTTTTGGAGAAGGTGGAGCAGGAACCTATTCTGATGGAAAGCTATATACACGTTCCAAAAAACGTGGCGATGTAGATCGAATTTTAGAGCTTTTAGTGGGTTTTGGAGCTTCAACAGAAATATTAGTAGAAGCGCATCCACATATTGGAACCAATAAATTGCCGCAAATTATTCAAGATATTCGAGAAAAAATCATTGAATGCGGAGGTGAAGTTTTATTTGAAAAACGAGTTACCGATATTTTAATAAAAAATAATGAAGTGGATGGAGTTGTGCTTCAAGATGGCGCAACAATACATGCTGATAAACTTATTTTAGCAACAGGACATTCTGCTCGTGATATTTTTGAATTATTAGATAAAAAGCAGGTTTATATTGAAGCAAAACCATTTGCTTTGGGCGTTCGTGCCGAACATCCACAGGATTTAATTGATAAAATTCAATATTCGTGTGATTTTAGGGGTGAGTATTTACCACCTGCACCTTATTCTATAGTGAAGCAAGTTGGAGGTAGGGGAATGTATTCTTTTTGCATGTGTCCGGGAGGAGTTATCGCACCTTGCGCAACAGCTCCAGGTGAAGTGGTTACCAACGGTTGGTCGCCTTCAAAAAGAGATCAAGCTACTGCTAATTCTGGAATAGTTGTAGAATTACGATTAGAAGATTTTAAACCTTTTGAAAAGTTTGGTGCTTTAGCCGGAATGGAGTTTCAAAAGGCAATAGAACAAAAAGCATGGCAAGTTGCTGGGATGACACAAAAAGTTCCTGCCCAAAGAATGATTGATTTTACACAGAATAAAATATCCGATTCAATTCCTAAAACGTCCTATGTTCCAGGAACCACTTCTGTTGAACTTGGAGAAGTCTTTCCTGGTTTCTTAACGCAAACAATGCGCGAAGGTTTTGTGCAGTTTGGTAAATCTATGAAAGGTTATTTTACCAATGAAGCCATATTACATGCTCCAGAAAGTAGAACATCTTCGCCTGTACGTATTCCTAGAGATAATCAAACGTTAGAACATGTTCAAATAAAGGGACTTTATCCATGTGGGGAAGGAGCAGGTTATGCTGGTGGAATTATTTCGGCAGCGATAGATGGTGAAAAATGTGCATTAAAAATCAAAGAAAGTTTATAAAATAAAAAAGCCGCTAATCAAAGCGGCTTTTTTTATATTTGAATAGAGTATTTATATTTTCTTTACTCTTACTGCGTTCATTCCTTTAGGTCCTTTTTCAAGTTCATAAGTAACTAAGTTACCTTCTTTAACTTCGTCAATTAAACTACTAACGTGGAAAAAGAATTTATCATTAGAATCTACTTCTTTAATAAATCCAAAACCTTTTGAAGTGTCGAAATAATCAACCGTTCCTTTTCTATCTGTTGGAACTTCTTCAATATCTTCTTTCTTAGGTATACCTATTTCAATGTCTTCAGCCTCAATAACAATTTTCTTTGATGGATCTGGAGGAGTGCTTGTTAAGTGTCCGTTTTCATCAACATACACAAACATGTCGTCCGTTTTTCCACTAGCTTTACGAGCATCTTTCTTAAGTTGCTTCTCTTGCTTTTTCTTTAATTTAAGTTTTTCTTTTTCTTTTTTGTTAAAAGTTTCTTGAGGTCTAGCCATTAAATAATGTAATAATTTAAGTTAAAAATAATAAAGTGATAAAATGTTGAAAAAAAACAATAACAATTAAAAGAAAGTATAACTGTGAAGAGTTAATTATATAGCATTTTGACAAAGATACAATAAAATTGAATAGGAATTAAATAATTGTAATGTATTGATTGTGAATTAATTTGTTTTTATAACAAAGACTTAGGGATTTAAGGTTTTTTTATGTTTTGTATTAATGAAATCAAATAGTTTTAAATATTCTTTTTTTGTACTTTTGAAGTGAATAAAAAATCATGGAAGAAGAAAAAGTAATTTTAGTTGATGTAAATGATGAACCGATTGGTTTAATGAATAAAATGGAGGCGCATGAGAAAGCGTTACTGCATAGAGCATTTTCAGTATTTGTTTTAAATAGCAATAATGAAATCATGTTACAACAACGAGCTTCACATAAATACCATTCTCCATTATTGTGGACGAATACTTGTTGTAGTCACCAACGTGCAGGAGAGACAAATCTTCAAGCTGGTAAGAGAAGGTTAGAAGAAGAGATGGGTTTTGTTGTTCCATTAAAAGAGCTTTTTTCTTTCATTTATAAGGCGCCATTTGATAATGGTTTAACCGAACATGAGTTAGATCATGTAATGATTGGTTATTCTAATGATGAGCCAAAAATAAATCCTGAAGAAGTTGAGAGTTGGAAATGGATGAAGATTGAAGATGTTAAAAAAGATATGGAACTTCATCCAGAAATTTATACGGTTTGGTTTAAAATTATTTTCGACAAGTTTTACCACTATTTAGAAGATCATAAACTATAGAAATGTTTATTTTAGGATTCAAATTTTAGAAGAAATCAAAAATCAATAATCGTTAATTAAAAATTAAAAGTATTTATGAAAGTTACTGTTTCTAGGAAAGCCCATTTTAATGCTGCTCATAGGTTGTATCGTAAAGATTGGACAAATGAAAAAAACGATTTGGTTTTTGGAAAATGTAACAATCCAAACTTTCATGGTCATAATTACGATTTGATAGTCAGTGTGACTGGAGAAATAGATCAAGAAACGGGTTTCGTTATTGATGTTAAGATTTTGGCAGATTTAATAAAAGAACATATTGAAGACGCTTTTGATCATAAAAATTTAAATTTAGATGTTCCTGAGTTTGAAAATTTAAATCCTACTGCAGAGAATATTGTAGTTGTTATTTGGAATAAACTACGAAACTATATTTCGAGTGATCAAGAATTAGAAATCACTTTATATGAAACAGCTAGAAATTTTGTAACTTATAAAGGAGAGTAGTTTTTAGCACTATTATTTATTAAACTTTTCGCATATTTGCAGCACTTAATACACTTATGAAATTATATCCATTAACATTTAAACCTATTATTAAAGAAAGAATTTGGGGAGGAACCAAGCTCAATACTTTTTTAAATAAAGAGATTGCAATTGAAAATGCTGGTGAGAGTTGGGAATTGTCTTCAGTTCCTAATGATATAAGTGTTGTAAATAATGGTGTTTTAAGTGGTAAAAACTTAAATGAGGTTATTGCTCTAAACCCTGAAGCGCTTTTAGGGAAAGAAGTTGTTGAAAAATTTGGCAGTGAGTTTCCTTTGCTTTTTAAGTTTTTAGATGCAAACAAAGATTTATCAGTACAATTACATCCTAATGATGAATTGGCTAAAGTAAGGCATAATTCATTTGGTAAAACCGAAATGTGGTATGTAATGCAAGCTGATAAAGATTCGCGAATCATTGTAGGTTTTAAAGAAAATTCTAATCAAAAGGAATATTTATCTCATTTAGAAAATAATACAATTGTTTCTTTACTAAACGAAATTCCTGTTCAAGCAGGTGATGTGTTTTTGCTAGAAACAGGAACAATACATGCAATAGGTAGTGGAATTGTTATAGCTGAAATTCAGCAAACGAGCGACAATACTTATCGAATTTACGATTGGGATAGGGTAGATGCTCATGGAAATAGTAGAGAATTGCATACTGAGTTAGCTTTAGAGGCAATTAATTATAATGTGGTTCATTCAAGAATTAATTATACTTTAAAAAGTAATGAAAGAAATACTTGTGTAAAGAACACTTATTTTACAACTAATGTTATTTCTTTGGTTTCTTATTTTATGTGGAAAAAAAATAAAGAGTCATTTACTGTTTTGATGTGTACAGAAGGTGATTTTTCAATTCATTTAAATAAAGAAGTGTTTCGCTATAAAAAAGGAGATACGGTTTTAATTCCAGCAGAATTAGATGCTTTTGAACTTCATGGAAAAGCGACTATATTAGAAATTTCTATCTAAAAAAATTGTACTACCAAAATATTATGTAATTTTGCATAAATTTTAAAACAAGAACAAAATGGCAAGCGTTAAAAACTTGAAAAAAGAAATCAACTACGTTTTAGGTGATTTAGTAAACATCGTTTACATCTGGGAAATGACTAATGGAGGAAAACCAACTGAGGCTACTGATGTATTGGTTGACGAAATCTATGATAATTACGATAATTTTGTTTCTAGAATTAGAGATAGAAAGGTTGAAAACAAAAAAGCACATTACAAGCAAATTCGTTCAGAATATGAAACTGTTGCTAATCAAATAGTTGCAAAAATAAACGAATTAAAATAAAAAAATCAATAAAAAAAATGCAAAAAAGGTTTGGATATTTAAAAATCAGTCCTATATTTGCAATCGAAATTTGAGTTGCCAGCGTAGCTCAGCTGGCTAGAGCAGCTGATTTGTAATCAGCAGGTCGTGGGTTCGAGTCCCTCCGCCGGCTCAAATTAAAACCATCACTTTTTAGTGATGGTTTTTTCGTTTTATATAAATGTGTTCAAATAAAAAAAAGCGACTAATTTTCATTAGCCGCTTTTTTATTCTGTTGATTTTTTTATTCTGAAGCTTTTCTTGCTTTAATATGTTCGTCTAACATTTTTCCATACTTTGATTTTGTAACTGAAGGAGATAAATGTTTTTGAATAGTATCTAAATATGCAATGTTAATATCTGCAATTTCTGAAACTGCTAAATAAGGTGCAATTTCGTGTTCTCCATGAGTTGAAGCAAAATTTGCTGTATATCTATATTTCCTTATTTTCAATCTGTCAAAAGCTGTATTTATACTATCAGCAGTAGAAATATTCTTAGAAATTTGATTTTTAATTCTCTTTTCAGTTAAAATTAAGTTTTCATCATTAAACTTCGAGTTAAACGAATTAAATTCTTCTAATAACTCTTGGTTTTTAGATCCTGTTATTTTAGCAGCATTATAGAATTCTTTAAGCTTTGAATTGATGTTCATTTTTCCTTTTTCAGCAAAAAAGGGTAGACTGTTATCAATTGAATTACTTTGACCTCTATCTAAGGTTAAATAGAGCATTTCAGGTTCTTCGAGTGTAATGTGTGATTCAAATTTAGAATCTCCTTTAATTTCAATACTGTCTAAAATTACAAATGCTGTGTCTTGTATTTTTTGAATATAAATTTTTCCTTGACTTAAGCCTTCAATGTTTCCGGTTAGGTGTAAATTACTACCTTCTTCGTTTTTATTACAAGCAATTAATGTAATTAAACTTATTCCTGTGATGAATATCTTTTTCATTATTTATTATAAATATATTTATTTTGGTGCTACTGTTTCCATTAAATAGGTACATAAAATTGCTCCATATGTACCGGCTACATAACCAAATATAGCCAATAAAACGCCTACACTAGCTAAAGATGAATGAAATGCCGATGCTACAACTGGTGCAGAAGCTGCTCCGCCTACATTTGCTTGGCTTCCAACTGCTATAAAAAAGTAAGGCGCTCTTATTAATTTTGCAACGCCAAAAATAATGATAAAATGAATAAGCATCCAAATTATTCCTACTGCAATTAAGCCTGGATTTTCTAAAACTGAACCTAAGTCCATTTTCATACCAATTGAGGCTACTAATATGTATATAAAAACACTCCCTATTTTACTTGCTCCAGCTCCTTCATATTTTTTTAATGGTGAAAAAGACAATGCAATTCCTAATATAGTTGCAATAGTTACCATCCAAAAGAACGTTCCACCAAAGGTAGAAGCAAAGCTAGTTGGATCATTTACAATTTCAAATGTTTTAGAAAAGAATGAGGCACATAATTGTGATCCCCAATGTGATAATCCGACAGAGCCAAAAGCAATGGCTGTAATAATGATATAATCGTTTAACGAAGGTGTTCTTTTTACACTTTCTTGATATTCTGAAACTCTATCTTGTAGTTCTTGTATAGATGAATTATCTGCTTTTAACCATTTGTTGATAGCTTCTTTTTTTCCAATTCCAAACAATAAGAAAGCCATTCCTATATTGGCAACAACAATATCTACTAATACCATTGCTCCGTATTTTTCTTGATTGTATTTAAAAATCTCTAGCATAGCTGCTTGATTTGCTCCTCCGCCAATCCAACTTCCGGCAAGTGTAGAAAGCCCTCTCCAAACCGCGTCAAAACCATTTCCGCCAACTGTTTCTGGAGAAAAGATAGAAACGATTAAAATGGCTATTGGTCCGCCTAAAATAATTCCAACTGTCCCAGCAAGAAAAACAATTAATGCTTTTGGACCTAAATTAAATAAAGCTTTTAGGTCAATGCTTATCGTCATTAATACTAGTGCTGCTGGCAATAGATATCTACTGGCTATAAAATATACAGATGATTCTTTTGAGATTACTTCTCCGTTTGCATCTATTTCGGTCCATTCTGGCGAAATGATGTTTAAAGAGCTAAAGATAGCGGGTAATAAATAACACATTAATAAGGCAGGAACAACTCCGTAGAATTTTTTCCAAAAACCATCTTCCTTTGAAGAGGTATGAAATACAAAACCTAATAATAGCATTAAAAGACCAAATACAATAGTATCGTCAGTAAAAAAGGGTGCGTTGCTCATGAATTTTTATTTGGATGCAAAATAATGAAAAAAATCCTCAAAACTACTATGAGTCTTGAGGATTTGCTATTTGTGTTTTTTAATAAATTTAACCTTTTAACCAAGCTTCTTTAATTGCTTTCTTCGCTTCATTTGTGGATTGGTAACCTTCACGAACTTCTTTAGGCATTTTAATTTTACCTTTTAATACTTGTTCTTTACCATCACGTTTAATTTTAACGGTCATAGCTTCACCGTCTTTCCAATTTGCAGAACCTAATACTAAATCGTAAATGTTGTCTAAGTTATAGTTTGTACCATTTACAGCAAGAATTTTGTCTCCATTTTTTAATCCCATTGAAGTCATGAACTCGTTCAATTCAATACTTGGTAAAATCATGATTTCTTTTGTAGTAGGGTCAACCGTAATGTATGGAGTTTGACCTTTTAAGAATGGATTTCCTGCTACTTCTATTTTAGCTTCAGTTACACCCATTTTTGCAAAATAATCTGCATAAGGAATTGGAGTTTCTCCAGCAACATAAGTTTTTAAGAACTCACCAACTGATGGGTACGTTAATTCGGTTATTTTAGCAAATAACTCATCATCTTTAAATGCTTTTTTACTTCCGTATTCATTAGATAAATCTTGCATTAAAGTCAAAATTCCTTTTTGACCGTTGCTTTCTTCTCTAATAATGATGTCTAAACACATTGCAATTAATGCCCCTTTTTGATATACGTTAACATATTGATCTTTATATGGAGCATTTAAAACGTTTTTACTCATTTTAGTAAAACTCATTTTGTCATTCATTTCACTTGCTTGAGCAATTTTTTGAGCCATTCTTTCAAAAAATTCAGTTTCGTCAATTAAACCTTGATTTACTTGGAATAAGTTTGCAAAATATTCAGTCACACCTTCATACATCCATAAATGTTCAGACATTTGAGGGTTGTTAAAGTCAAAATATTGAATTTCGTTTGAATGGACTGTTAATGGAGTTACAATGTGAAAAAATTCATGAGAAACTACATCTTTTAATTGTTCTTGTAACATTTCTAATCCCATCATTTCAGGCATTACAACTGTTGTTGAAGTTGGGTGTTCTAAAGCTCCAAATCCTTTAGCATCTTTTGCTTGCATATCAGAAAGATATAACAAGATGGCATATTTTTTAGTTGAATTGAATGCGCCTAAGAAATTCTTTTGCGCTCTCATCATTGTTTCCATATTAGGAGTAATGTCTTTAGCAGTATATTTTCCTGTTGGAGAATAAACACTTATGATGATTTCCATGTCGTCTACCATAAATGAAGTAAAGTCTGGCTTAGAATACATTAATGGCATTTCAACTAAAGTTGCATATTTTGAACTGTTGAATACATCTTTTGTGTCTGAATTATCTAAATCTACCATTGCAGATACACCTAATAAGTTTGCAGGATGAGTCACTGTCATTTTATATGGAGTTTCCGTTTTTCCGGCAAAATAACCTACAAAACCGTGCGTATTTAACATGAAGTTTTCGCCTGCTTTGATATTTGTACCAGCAGGAGAAAAAACATCTTCACTTTTTCCAAAACCACCGCCGCCTTCAGTATCGTAAGTATCGTTTACTAAATAAGTGACTTTTGATAGTTTAGTTGCGTCTGAAATTGAATAAGAATTTTCATCAATTTTAGTAACGCGCAAACCATTACCTTTTGTATCAAATGCTTTGAAGTTTTCGATGAAACGACCGTAATCATCTTCAGAATAAGTTCCAGGAACTGTTTTTGGGATATGAAAAGTTGCTGTTTCAGAAGTAAAACTAGGTGCAATAATAGACACCATTACTTTATCGTCTTTTACATTTACTAAATCGATTGATACGTCTACTACATCTATTTTTGGAGTAGTTTGAGCTGTTTTACAACTCCAAAAAAAGGTTGCTACAGCAAGGCTTAAAATTATTTTTTTACTCATGATTACATTTTTTGTAGATAGGATTTCGTGAATCTTTGATTTCATTTTTTTACTATTGATTGTATATAAGTATGGGTTTATTGAAATTTGTTACATCATATATAAAAAAAATGCTCTTGAATTTCAAGAGCATTTTGCTTTAATCAAATTTATTTTTAAAGTAATATTTACTATCTAAATCATCATCTTCAATAGGATTGAATTTTTGAGGTTTTGGTTTTGGTTTATTTGCCGCTACCTTTTTTTTCCAAAGTTCAAAGTTGTCTTTGTTTAAACGCATTCGCATTAATTCGGTTACTTCTTTTTCAGAAACACCAAATTCTTTTTTAATTATATCAAAAGGCTTTTTTTCCTCTTGCGCCAAAGTAACAATTCTTTCTAATGATTTGTTATCTAATTCTGTTTTTCCTTTCTTTTCCATCAGATGAAAAAATTATTTATTTTTAAGTTGATAGTTCAATATTATAAAAAAAAATAAAATAATAAAAATCTACGATAATTTTTTTTACAAAATAGTTCTAAAGGTTAAGTTTATTCTTTCTTTTTTTTGTTTTGTAGCTTTTGGGATTTGATGTTTGTAATAAATTTGACTTCCTTTTTTCATTATTAATAAACTACCGTGTTTTAAAATTAATGATTGTTTGGCTTCTTTATTAGTATTGTGTTTTAATTGAAAAACCCTTTCTTCTCCTAAACTAACCGAGGCAATGATTGGGTCTCTCCCTAATTCCTTTTCATTATCGGCATGCCACCCGTTAGAGTCTTTTTCATTTCTATAATTATTGAGTAAAACCGTTGTAAAAGAATGATTACAAGTTTCTTCTACTTTTTCTTTTATATAAGTGAGTAAAGGATTCCAATAATGTGGGTGCATTATGATATTAGAATAAGAGTAGGGTTTTCCTTCGTTTCCATATAATGCAGTTAATCGTGGTTGTAAATGTGTTTTTCCAAAAACTGTAATTTCATCTTGCTGCCAAGGAGTTTCATTTAAAAGTTTTTTAAAAAGTTCATCTGCTGTTTCTTTCGAGAAGAAATTAGGATAATATTCAAAAACAGCATCTGGAAGGTTTAAAGTTATTTTTTCGTTTGGAAATAAATCTAACATTTTATAAAGTGTATAAAAAGGCCCAATACATTAGAATTAATTGTAGAGGTAATCTTAGTAATAATATCCATTTTGGTAGTCCTAATTTAGCTTTATCATTTTGATACATATAAATATTAGCCGGAAAAACGGCAATTAATAAAGCTATTATACCCCAAGCTGCATAATTAGAAGTAAGTGAAAAGCAGACCAAAATGCCTAGTAGTATTTCTGCAATACCACTTAGTTTATTTAATAAATTAGGGTTAGGTAAATAGTGTGGGATAATTTTAAGGTATAAGCGAGGTTGTCTAAAATGATTTAGACCAGCCAAAACATAAATTATCCCCATTACATATTGATGCCAAGGTAAAGTCATACAAAATTAATTTGTAACGAATTTATCTAAAATATAAATAAGGAACTATTTTTTATTGAAATTAATGTTCATTATTACAATTGCAGTAATGATTAATACAATTCCAATCCATTGTGAAAAGACAACTGTTTCATTTAATAAAAAGTATGCCATTAAAACAGATACAGGTAGTTCTAACGAAGAAACAATACTTCCAAGTCCAATTCCAGTTTTTGGAAAACCTGCATTTAAAAGCATTGGTGGAATAATAGTTCCAAACAGCGCCAAGAATATTCCATAGTTACCAAAAATAGCAAAGTTAAAAGGTCTGTTTTGTGTATAAAGACTAAAGATTAAAACAATTACAGCTCCACCTAAAAGCATAAATAAGCTTCGTTGAGCAGAAGAAATACCAAGTGCAACTTTATTTGCTGTAAACATTGTTGTTGTAAATGAAGCTGCTGCTAACATTCCCCAAAAAATACCTACTGCGTTTAATTCAACTTCATTAAACAAAATATTTGTTGCTAAAAGAGTTCCTATTAAAACTACAAAAACGGCAATTGTTTTTTGTTTTGAAGGTGCTTTTTTGTCTAATATCCATTCTAGTAAAACGCCCATCCAAACCGTTTGCATTAGCAATACAATTGCAATAGAAACGTCAATGTATTTTACACATAAATAGTAAAAAACACTAGTCGTTCCTAATGAAGTTCCTGCTAACATTAAGTTGAATATGTTTTTTGGTGTTGCTTTTACTACCTCTTTTTTATTTTTAAATTTTTGGAATACATTAATTAAAAGAATTCCAATAATTCCATATACAAATTGAGAAGTAGTTACTTCTGCGGTTGTAAATTTCTCAGCATCTAAATAGGCTAATTTTACAAATGTAGCTAACATTCCATAGCTGGTTGCGCCTAAAGCAACTAAAAATACTCCTTTTACTATTTCATTTTTCGACATGTCTCATTTTTTTAAGGGGCGCAAATATAAATGAATATAATAAGTTATTAGGCTTAATTATAAAAAAAAAAGTCCTTAAGTTTTATATGTACTTAAGGACTTTTGATTACTAATTGTTTTATTTACAAACTTACATTATAAACATTTCCATCAGAATGTGTGTAAGTGGCTTGATTGTCACAAGTATTGTCTCCATAATCTAGAATACCATCTAAATAAGAACCTTGAAGGTTTAATTGACCTTGTGAAATATAATTACAAGAATATTTTTTAATTAATGTTTCAACAACTGTTACCGTAAGTGTGCTTCCGTTTGGTTTTGTTACTGTATGATTACCAGACAAAACTTCATAAGTATTGTCTCCTAGAGTTAATGTTCCTACACCTTCCGTTTGTTGTACAGTTCTACTACCGTAGAAAGTATATTCTACTCCAGTTAAAGTTGTTAGTTTTCCGTTAGTAACCGTTCTGTTCCATCTAGGAATTGCAGTGTTTGTGGTAGTGTTTTCATACACAACAGTTCCTTCTAACTTTCTGTTGTTTACATAATAATTATTTGAACGAGTAATGGTCATTGTACTTCCATATTCAATAAAATAATTTGAAAAAGTAATTGTAATTATTCCTGAGCGAAGAATACCATTATGTAAACATCCAGTTCCAAAATCTACAGTGAATGTTTTAGGAAATTCACCTATATTAGGATTGTCTACAGAAACATCCGCACATGTAGCATATATAGATTGAAAATCTGTGCCATTTCTATCTGAATAACTAGAATTTTCATTTGCCACATCTACACCAGCATTAAAATCTACTTCATTTCCAAAATCAATTTGTGCATTTGCAGCAAGAAGTTCCGTATCCACAGCAATATCTTCATCTTTATTGCAAGAAACTAGCATTGTACTTAAAGCTAAAAAGCTTCCAAACACATACGTTTTTAAATTTTTCATAATCATTTTTTTTAGTGTTATATATTCATTAGATGCCTAAAAAACAAAAAGGTTTAAAAAAATGTTAAAAAAAATCAACATTTTAGTGTTTAGTACAATAAAGATAGTTTTATTTTTTAAGTTGATAAACCCAGTTTATTTTAGATAAGTTTTCGCTTTTTATTTCTCCAATTTTTATTGCGCCTAATTTTTCAACTGCTTTTTGCGAGCGATAATTTGTTTCGCCAACATGAAAATATACTTTGTTTACAAACTGAAAAGCATAGTTTATCATTAATTCTTTTAAACTGCTGTTGTAGTTTTTGCCCCAAAATGCTCTTGAAATAAAAGTATAACCTATTACAATACTTTTTTCAACTTCGTTAAATTCATAATAACGTGAAGAACCAATTATTTCATTTGTCTTATTATTAATAACGATAAATGCCCCTTTAGATTGTATTGCATTTTCAAAAAACAATTGGAATACTTCTTTTTTATATCTGTCCTTATTAGGGTGTTGTTCCCAAAGAAGTTCATCTGAGGCTATAGCAAATAAAGCTTCAAAATCTTCTTTTTGAATAGGCTTAATGGTGATTATTTCGTTAGCTAAAGTGGGTTGTAAATTCATTTCTGTTTTATTGATGATATGTTGTAACAAATTTAGGAGAATTAGTCTAATATGAAATCAAAGTTTTAATGAATAAGTATTTAAGTTTAGTAATTGTTTTTGTTGTTACTGTTTTTACTAGTAATGCTCAAGTAGAGGAAAATAAAACTGAGAAAGAAGTTGAACTCAATGAAGTTGTAGTTGTTAAGAAAAAGAAGGCAATTGAACAAAAGGCTGATAGAACTGTTTTTGATTTCTCTGAACAACCACAATTAAATTCAGGTTCGGTTTTAGAAGGATTAAAAAAACTTCCGGGTTTAATTATTTCTGATGTTGCCGGCATGATGTATCAAGGAAAGCAATTAGAAGTTTATTTGGATGGACGACCTTTGAATATTTATTCTAATGAATTGAATTCTTTTTTAGAAGGAATGCCTGCAAACAGCATAGAGAAAGTTGAGGTTATTACGCAACCAGGAGCTGAATTTCCTGCTACTTCTGGTGGTGCAATTATTAATATTATAACGAGTAGAACTGCAAAAAAATATTTAAGTGCCACGTATTCATCAGGTGCAAATTTTACCGATTATGATAAAACAAGAGTTCGTTTTAATAACAGCTTGCTTTTAAATGCTAGAAATAACTATTTTGGATGGCAAATTAACATTGGTCAAAACTATAGAGAAAGTGCGCAATGGTCTATAGTAACAAATCAACCAACAGCAAGTCCAAGTGTTGTTTTGTCAGATACTGATGCAGATAGAATAGGGAGAAGTACATATGTAAAATCGGCATTAAAGTTCAATTTAAAAAGAGATCGATTGTTGTTGAATTATGACATGAATTTTAATAATAACGATGCTTATACGTTAGCCAATGGTTTTGGTTTTACTTCGGATGATTTTAGTAAGACCAAAAGTAATAGGCAAGATGCTTTAATTACCTATCAAAAATATTTTGAAGATGTAACTAAAAAGTTAGAGTTTAAATTTAATTTTAATAGAAATAGAACCGATTTTAATTTGGATTCAAGAATTACAAATGCTTCCATTTTAAATAATTCTAGTTTTCAAGATTATTTAAATTTTAAAATTGATTATTCTCAAGAAATTAAACTTTTAGACCAAAGTAAATTTAGTGTTGGAACTTTAATAGACGAACTTTCTTTTGAAGCAGAGAGCGATGGTATTGAAAATTTAAATTATACAAGAAGAACAGTGGCTGCTTACGCAGAACTTCAGTCCGATTATAAAAAGTTTAAATTCATTTTAGGAAGTAGGGCAGAAGATTATTTAATTAAAGGAAATACCGATACCGATGAATTGATTCCGTTTAAGAAATTTAAATTTTTCCCTAACGCAAGTGTTCAATATAATTTTCACCCTCAAATATTTATGAGTTTTAATTATAATAAGAAGATTAGTTTGCCAAGTACTTCGTCATTAAATCCTAATAATACCAACTATCAAAACCCTAATGTAGACTATTCTGGAAATCCGCAATTACAACCTACTATTTTTGATAATTTCGAAATGAAAATTAGTGCTTTTGATTATGCTTTTATTGGTTATTCGGTAAGTTCTGCAAAAAATCAAGTGGTAAATAGGGTTTCTGAAAATAGTAATGCAATTTCAAATACAAGTATTAATGTACCTGAATTAAAAATTCACAATTTTAATCTTGGTTTACCTATTCCTTATATGTTATTTACAAAAGGACTAAACGAAACCTTAAAGTTTGATTTTAACCCTGATAAAATTAATTTTTTATACGCTTATGCTGGTTATCAACTGCATGAAATTCCTGATTTGGAGACTAAAGGTTTTTGGATTTTTAATTTTATGTCGCAAATTCTGTTACCAAAAGACATTAAATTTATTGCCAATTATAACTATAGTACACCAAATGGAAATTACTATTACTTTGTTGCAAAAGAATCATTTAGTCACAGTTTAGATTTTACTTTTTCGAAAAAATTCTTAAACGATAATTTATCTGTTGCTCTTAATTTTGATGATATTTTAAATACCAATAGACAAGGTTTTGGTTCTGCAGGAACAGCTGTTTTATTACAGAGTAAATATGACACAAGACGAATTGGATTTACGCTGAATTATAAAATTCCAACAAAAAACAAATTGGCAAAAGTTGATTCTAATTTATTGAATAATGATAAAAAAGAAGAAGGCGGTTTAATTGGGAATTAAGAAATTAAGCTCTTTTTTTACAAGTATTTTAACAATACATTTTTCTGTTTTTTTATACCTTTATAGAGCAATTTAGTTTAAAATGTCATTAAGTATTAAAAATAGAGAAGAATTTTTAAATGTAATTTCACATGCTGCTGGAATTATATTAGGTGTTTTTGGGCTTGTTTTTTTGTTATTAAAAAACAGAGAATTAACCAGTTTTAGCACTTTAAGTATCGTTATTTATGGTTTTTGTTTAATTGCTCTTTACACAGCTTCAACTGTTTATCATGCTATTTCTCACGAGAAGAAAAAGCAAAAAGCACAAATTTTTGATCATATTGGTATTTTCTTATTAATAGCAGGAACGTATACACCAATTTGTTTGGTTACTTTAGAGAAAACTACTGGTTGGACACTCTTTTTAGTAATTTGGAGCATTGCCGCTTTAGGATTAGTAATGAAGTTGTTTTTAACCGGAAAACTTGATAAATTATCGTTGCTTATTTATTTAATTATGGGCTGGTTGGCTGTAGTTGAATATGAGCAATTAATAAATTTATTATCTGTTGAAGCTTTGTTTTACTTAGCTCTTGGCGGAGTTTTATATACTTTGGGGACTATTTTTTATGCATTTGAAAAAATTCCGTATGGACATTTCATTTGGCATCTATTCGTTTTAGGCGGAAGTATTTCGCACTACTTTATGATTTATAATATTGTGTAAAATAGAAAAACCTGCAAAGAGTATAAATCCTTGCAGGTTTAGTATAAAATTTATTTTTTTCTTTTCTCTTATTTTAACGTTTCAAAACTACGTTTTACAAAAGAAGTCAATTCTTCACCTTTTAATAAGCCTTGAGAAAGTTTAGCTAAATCCAACGCTTGTTTTACTAATGTTGCTTTAGATTCATCATTATTAGAACTTAAAATAGAAGAAGCTAGTTCAGAATTGGTATTGACTACCAAATTATACATTTCTGGCATATTTCCCATTCCAAACATTCCGCCACCGCCAGACTGACTCATTTCTTTCATTCTTCTCATGAATTCTGGTTGTGTAATCATAAACGGAGCCGCGTTGCTGTCCATCGCTTCCATTTGTACAGCATATTTTTCTTTTGGCACAAGAGTTTCTAAAATATTTTTTAAAGATGTTGTTTCTTCTTCTGATAATTTAGAAATTTGATTTTCTTCTTTCTGAATTAGCTTGTCAATATGATCGGCATCTACACGAGCAAAAGTTAGATTCTCATTATCCGCTTCTAATTTTTGAATTAAATGCGAAACAATTGGCGAATCTAATAAGATAACTTTGTATCCTTTTTCTTTAGCAATTTCAATATAACTATGTTGCGCTTCTTTATTAGATGCATATAACACGACTAATTTTCCGTCTTTATCTGTCTGAGTATCTTTAGTAGCTTCTTTTAATTCTTCTAAAGTAAAATACTTATCATCAGTAGTTGGATACAATGTAAAGGCACCTGCTTTTTCATAGAATTTTGGTTCCGAAAGCATTCCGTATTCCAATACAATTTTAATATCGTTCCATTTTTTTTCAAAATCTTCACGGTTTTCTGTAAACAAAGCCTTCAATTTATCGGCAACTTTACGCGTAATGTAGTTAGAGATTTTCTTTACATTACTGTCTGCTTGTAAGCCAGAACGCGATACATTTAATGGAATATCTGGCGAATCAATAACACCTTTAAGCATTGTTAAAAATTCAGGTACAATTCCTTCCACGTTATCCGTAACGAAAACTTGGTTTTGGTACATCTGAATTTTATCTTTTTGCATTTGAATGTCAGCAGATAACTTAGGGAAATATAAAATTCCAGTTAAATTAAATGGATAGTCTACATTTAAATGAATATTGAACAAAGGTTCATCAAATTGCATTGGATATAATTCACGGTAGAAATTTTTATAATCTTCCTCGGTTAAATCAGCAGGTTGTTTTGTCCATGCCGGATTTGGATTATTGATGATGTTATCTACTTCAACCTCTGTGAAAATTTCGTCTTTGTTTTCACTATCAACGAATTCTCCTTTTTTCTGCTCAATTTTCTCTTTACGAGTTCCAAACTTAATAGGAATTGGCATGAATTTATTGTACTTAGTAAGTAATTCGCGAATTTTACTTTCTTCTAAAAATTCTAATGAATCTTCAGCAATATGTAGAATTATTTCTGTTCCTCTTTCTGTTTTATCATGAGGAACTAAATTAAATTCTGGACTTCCATCGCATGTCCAATGCGCTGCAGGTTCATCTTTGTAAGTTTTTGTAATTAATTCCACTTTTGAAGCTACCATGAACGCAGAATAAAAACCTAAACCAAAATGACCAATTACACCTGAATCTTTGGCAGAGTCTTTGTATTTTTCTAAAAACTCTTCAGCACCAGAAAAAGCAATTTGATTGATGTATTTTTCAACTTCTTCGGCAGACATTCCTAATCCTTGATCAATAATATGGATTTTTTTTCCTTCTTTATCGATTTTCACTTCAATTTTAGGGTTTCCATATTCTACACTTGCTTCACCAATGCTTGTTAAGTGCTTTAATTTTAGGGTAGCATCAGTTGCATTTGAAATCAATTCACGAAGAAATATTTCGTGGTCATTGTACAAGAATTTCTTTATTAAGGGAAAGATGTTTTCAACCGAAACATTAATTTTTCCTGAAGACATATTTTTATTTTTTAGTTAAACATTTTATTATTTGTTTTATTTCAAAAGAGATACCAAAGAAGTATAACTGACAAATTGACGTAAAGAAAAAGCCCAATTCAACGAATTGGGCTTTAAAATATTTTTATGCTTTAGAGCTTAATAATTGTCTCCAAATTTATAGGATACAGTTGCAGATATATTGTACATTAAACCTGTAATTGAATTTACATCATCTCCTACATAAGTTGATGTACCGTCAAAATTATAATGTTGAGAAATATTTGCAATAAATGATGCGTCAATTCCTAGATATAACCCTTCTGCTACTTTATATTGAGGATTTACACCAATAATAACATTTAAAATATGGTCAGTTCCTGTTGTATTTATGTCAGATTTTAAAATTGACAAACCCGCACCAGCATGTGCTAACAGTTGAAAGTTGTTGTAAAATGAACGATCATCAATTAAATTAGAAACATTAACTACACCTTGTAAAGATATTCTTGTGTTAGAAGTTCCAGTTTCAGTTCCAAAATCATTCTTAATAGAAAACTTATCAGAAGCAAAATCTATTTTTGCTCCAAAAGTTTCATTAAAATTATAGCTTACACCACCTCCAAAGTGTGTGAAACCACTATAGCTTGGTTCATAAGAACCGTTCATTCCATAATTTAATTCAACTCCAAATTGTGCATTTGAAAGATTAGGTGATAATAATGCGCCTAATATAATTGCTAAAGCAAATAAGTTTTTTTTCATCGTAAATTGGTTAATAATTTAGGGTTGTGCAATATATAATTAATAAATAGAATATGAAAATTATTTTTTAATCGATTTTTTTGAACCAGAATTCCTGTATTTTCTTTATACTTTTGCTTAAAATTTTAAAAAGATGCTCTCATTAACTAATGTTGTTTTTTCATACGATAAATCTAAAATTCTCAATAATATATCTTTTTCAGTTGAGAAAGGGAAACATATTTCACTTATTGGCGAAAGTGGGAGTGGGAAAAGTACTTTGTTAAAAGTGATTTATGGACTTGAAGATTTAGATGAGGGAAAAATATTTTGGAATGATGCGGAAGTTTTAGGTCCTAAGTATAATTTAGTTCCCGGAATGTCTTTTATGAAATATTTGGCTCAAGATTTCGATTTAATGCCTTTTACGACTGCTGCAGAGAATATTGGTAAATTTTTGTCTAATTTTTATCTTGAAGAGAAACAAAAAAAAGTTGAAGAGTTGCTAGATTTAGTCGAAATGACAGAGTTTTCTAATGTTAAAGTGAAAAATCTTAGTGGTGGACAAATGCAGCGAGTTGCAATTGCACGCGTTTTGGCTTTAGAGCCAGAAATACTATTATTTGATGAACCTTTTAGTCATATTGATAATTCTAGAAAAAATAATCTAAGGAGAAGTGTTTTTAATTATGCTAAAGAAAAAGGAATTACCTGCATAGTGGCTACTCACGATATGGATGATGCATTATCTTTTTCAGATGAAATAATAGTTTTGAAAAATGGAGAGATTATCGCTTCAGAGAAACCAAAAGAATTATTTAGTAAAAAAAATAATTTAGAAATAGCTAAACTTTTTGGCGATGTAAATCAGATTTCTAAAAAATATTTTGAACTTGATTCTTTTGAAGATATTTTAGTTTATCCTTTTGAACTTGTAGTTGTAGAAAAATCAAAATTAGAAGTTAATGTAATCAAATCGTATTATAAAGGACAAAAATATTTGGTAGAAGCAAAATATAAAGAAGGTGTTTTGTATTTTGAATCACTAGTATCTTTAAAGCCAGGAGTTACTTTATATTTAACTCTTTTAAAATTATCAAATTAATAAATATGACAGTTAATATTATTTATTTCTTAAATTTGCGGTTTAGATTTTAAATAAAATACAATATATGTATCATTCAAAAATATCAGGATTAGGGTTTTATGTGCCAGAAAATGTAGTGACTAATGACGATTTGTCGAAGTTAATGGATACCAATGACGCATGGATTCAAGAACGCACAGGAATTCAAGAAAGAAGACACATTATTAGAGGAGAAGATACAACAACTTCAATGGGTGTTAAAGCCGCAGAAATTGCCATTCAACGTTCAGGCGTTGCTAAAGAAGATATCGATTTTATCGTTTTTGCTACTTTAAGTCCCGATTATTATTTCCCTGGTCCAGGAGTTTTGGTTCAAAGAGATTTAGGTTTAAAAACAGTTGGAGCTTTAGATGTTCGTAATCAATGTTCGGGTTTTGTGTATGCTATTTCAGTTGCAGATCAGTATATTAAAACGGGAATGTATAAAAATGTATTGGTAATTGGTTCAGAATTGCATTCAACAGGTTTAGATATGACCGATAGAGGTCGTGGAGTTTCGGTAATTTTTGGAGATGGAGCAGGAGCAGCCGTTTTATCTAGAGAAGAAGATTTATCAAAAGGAATTTTATCTACACATTTACATTCTGAAGGACAACATGCTGAAGAGTTATCTTTAGTTGCACCAGGAATGGGAAAACGTTGGGTAACTGATATTATTGCGGATAATGATCCAAATGATGAAAGTTATTATCCTTATATGAACGGACAATTTGTGTTTAAAAATGCAGTAGTTCGTTTTAGTGAAGTTATTAACGAAGGTTTACAAGCCAATAATTTAGAAGTTTCAGATATTGATATGTTGGTTCCTCACCAAGCTAATTTGAGAATTTCTCAATTTATTCAATCAAAATTTAAACTATCTGATGATCAAGTGTTTAATAATATTCAAAAATACGGAAACACAACTGCAGCATCTATTCCTATTGCTTTAACTGAAGCTTGGGAACAAGGAAAAATTAAAGAAGGTGATTTAGTGGTTTTAGCTGCTTTTGGTTCTGGTTTCACTTGGGGGAGTGTTATTATTCGCTGGTAAATTTTTAGAAGAAAGAGAAAAGACTAAATTGAAAGATTATATAAAGAAAGTGGTTCAATTGAATCACTTTTTTGTTTTTAAAATAATAAAAAACTAATTACTAATCACTTTTAACTAATTACTAAAAAAGATTAAATTTGCACCTTTAAAAACAATAGAAAAATGACTTTACAAGAAACATTAACCATTCACATTCAAAAAGCCGTTCAAAGTTTATTCGATTTATCATTAGATAAAGTAGAATTTCAAGCAACTAGGAAAGATTTTGAAGGTGATGTTACTATGGTTGTTTTTCCATTAGTAAAACAATTAAAAGGCAATCCAGTTGAAATAGGAACTAAAATTGGAACGTATTTAGTAGAGAATGTTGCTGAAGTTGCACGTTTTAATGTAGTTGGCGGATTTTTAAATATTGTGATAACCGATGCTTTTTATGTAGATTTTTTCAATTCTATTCAAAAAACAGAAAAATATGGTTTTGTAGCACCAAAAGAAGGTGAAAAAGCCATTATGGTTGAATATTCTTCACCTAATACCAATAAGCCATTGCATTTAGGTCACGTTCGTAATATTTTATTAGGCTATTCTGTGGCCGAAATTATTAAAGCTTCGGGTAAAAAAGCATACAAAACACAAATAATCAACGACCGTGGAATTCACATTTGTAAGTCGATGTTGGCTTGGCAAAAATTTGGAAACGGACAAACTCCTCAATCAACTGGGTTGAAAGGAGATAAGTTAGTAGGAAATTTCTATGTAGAATTTGATAAACACTACAAAAAAGAAATTGCTGAATTAATAGCGGAAGGTAAAACGGAAGAAGAAGCTAAGAAATTGGCGCCGTCTATTCTTGAAGCACAACAAATGTTATTGAAATGGGAAGCTGGCGATGAAGAAGTTGTTGCGCTTTGGAAAACAATGAATCAATGGGTTTATGATGGTTTTGAAGCAACCTATAAATCAGTTGGTGTAAATTTTGATTCCTATTATTACGAAAGCAATACCTATTTGCTTGGAAAAGAAGTAGTGCAGTTTGGATTAGAAAAAGGCATTTTCGAAAAAGATCCAGACGGTTCTGTTTGGATTGATTTAACAGAAGATGGTTTAGATCGTAAAATTGTACTTCGTTCAGATGGAACTGCGGTTTACATGACGCAAGATATTGGAACTGCTATTCAACGTGTAAAAGACAATCCCGATATTGGAGGTATGGTTTACACTGTGGGTAACGAACAAGATTATCATTTTAAAGTATTGTTCTTAATTTTAAAGAAATTAGGTTTCGAATGGGCAGATAGTTTGTATCATTTAAGTTATGGAATGGTAGAATTGCCTTCTGGAAAAATGAAATCGCGTGAAGGAACCGTTGTAGATGCAGATGATTTAATGGCTGAAATGACAGCTACAGCGCAATCTATTTCGGAAGAATTAGGAAAATTAGAAGGCTATTCAGAAGAAGAAAAAGCGACATTGTATAAAACAATTGGTTTAGGCGCTTTAAAATATTATATGTTAAAGGTTGATCCTAAAAAGCAAATGATGTTTAATCCGGAAGAATCAGTCGATTTTGCTGGAAATACAGGTCCGTTTATTCAATATACTTATGCTCGAATTCAGTCTATTTTAAGAAAAGCAGAATTCGAATATAAAAATGTCACACTGAGCGCAGTCCAAGTGTCATTACATGAAAAAGAGAAAGAATTAATCAAACAAATTCAGCTTTTTCCTGAAACGATTCAGAATGCAGCACATCATTATAGTCCAGCGTTAATTGCAAATTACACCTATGATTTGGTTAAAGAATTCAATTCATTTTACCAGAATGTATCTATTTTAGGTGAAAGTGACGAAGCTTTAAAAGTATTTAGAGTACAATTGGCAAATAAAGTAGCTGAGGTTATTCAATCTTCTTTTCAATTGTTAGGAATTGAAGTTCCTGAAAGAATGTAATTTTTGCTAAATTAAAGTGGAACAATCTAAATCTTATTTTTTTAAAACTTTTCTTGCCTTGCTTTTAGCAACGGCATCCTTTTTGGTATTCAAAACATTTTTGCCTAAAAGAATTTTTGATGAAGGCTCAACTTTAACCGAAAATGTAGTAATTGATAGTTTTCTTTTAGAAGCTGTTGCCGATGCTGAAAAAGAAGATATTACAGATACTTTAGGAAATAAAAAAATAGATTTTGCGCCTGTTGAAGGCGTAAGATTTCCGTCAGAAACTTTTAAAGTGTATAAAGGTGACCAGTTTTTGGTTTCTTTTTTTGAAAAACTTTTTCAATTGGAAAAAAATCCAACAAAGAAAGTACGAATAGCCTATTTTGGAGATTCAATGACTGATGGAGATATGATTGTAAAAGACTTTAGAACTTATTTTCAAGAAAAATTTGGTGGTGAAGGTGTTGGTTTTGTAAACATTACTTCAGAATCGGCTTCTTCTCGAAATTCAATTTCTCATGAATTTTCGCGAAATTGGAAAACGTATTCTTATTTAAAAACCAAACATCCGGTTAGTCCATTTGGTGTAAACGGACATTTGTTTTTTGCAAATGATACGTTGCATGATGCTTGGGTTAAATTTAGAGCTACAAAAACACGTTTCGCTACCGAATTAGGTAATCCAACTTTATTTTATGGGAAATCTAAAAACACACAGGGTAAAATTTATCAAATTGTTGGTACAGATACCATTTATAAAAAATTAAAACCTACAAATAAGTTAAACACTTTATCTCTTTCGTCAAACGGACAAAAAGCAATGAAGATTCATTTTACACAAGCAGATAGTATTCCTGTTTATGGCTTTAATTTTGATAATGGAAAAGGGGTTCATGTAGATAATTTTTCGAGCAGAGGAAATTCGGGTTTGCCTTTATCTATGTTTGATATTGGTTTAATGAAACAATTTCAAGAGCAGTTGCATTACGATTTAATTGTACTACATTACGGAACAAATGTGCTTAATTATGGTTCTTATAATTATTCTTGGTATGAAAAAAGAATGAGTAAAACGGTAGCGCATTTAAAAGAATGTTTTCCGGGTGTTGCTATTTTAATTGTCTCTACAGCTGATAAATCAACTAAATACGACATGGAAATGAAAACAGATTCAGCTGTTGTTCCTTTAATGTTGGCTCAAAAGAAATACGCTATAAAATCAGAATCGGCATTTGTGAATTTATATACTTTAATGGGTGGAGATGGTTCAATGGTTCAATGGGTTGATGAAGAGCCTGCAAGAGCCAATAAAGATTATACGCATTTTAATTTTAGAGGAGCAAGAGATGTTGCTAAAATGATTTTCAATCAGATTGATGAAGGATATGAAAAATATAAAAAAATTAGACCTGTAAAGAAACCCGTAAGTAAACCAATTAAAAAAGATAGTGCTAAAATAGTTAAGGACAGTATAGTTTATGAAGAATAGTATTTTATTTTTTGGTTTATTTTTTGGTCAATTTTTGTTGGCTCAAACCTTTACTGATACAACTGAAGTTATGATTGACTCAGTAAGTATTGATACAGTTTCGGTAGTTGAGTTTAAAAACGAAATATACAATGCAAAAGCTATTACTCGGTTTTTACAAAAGTTGGATTCTGTTGAAAGTATAAAACAAAATAAAGTAAGAATTGTTCATATTGGAGATTCACATATTCAAGCCGATTTGTTTTCAGGAAAAATGCGTTCGCTTTTGCAAGAACAATTTGGAAATGCAGGTTTAGGATTCACTTTCCCTTATAATTTAGCAAGTACAAATGGAAGTCATTATATAAAATATTCCAGTTCTATTTCTTTTTCCAATTATAGAAATGTTAAGCCTGATGAAGGTAAACCTGTTGGGTTGAGCGGAATTGCTTTATATACCGATAAAAATGATTTTGCCATTGAATTGAACGTAAGAGATAAATCATATGCTTTTAATTCAATTAAAATAGTAGCACCTATAAAAGACAATTTTAATTTAGCAAAAACAACTAAAAATATTGTAATTGAATCTTCTAAACCAAAAGTAATTTACCATAAAATTAAAAGCGGAGAAGCACTTTCAATTATTGCAAATAAATACAATTGTACGGTTTTAGAAATTAAAAAAGCTAATAATTTACGTTCCAATACCATTCAGGCTGGTAAAACTTTACGAATTCCCACAGATGAAAAAGAACCCGTAAAAATAACTAAGTCAGAATTTATTCCGGTCACTATTTTCGAAGATAACTATTCATACAATTATGCATCAGAAGAAAGTTTAGATAAAATTTACATTACTTCAAATGATAAAACGACTGACTTTTCTTTGAATGGAATCATTTTAGAAAACAATAATTCGGGAATCGTTTACAGTGCCATTGGTGTGAATGGAGCAAAAGCTTCTGATTATTTAAAATACCCGTTGTTTTTTGAACAATTACAGGCTATTGAAGCGGATTTAGTTGTTATTTCTTTAGGTACCAATGAAAGTTTTGATAAAAGAGAAACGGCAGTTTTTTATACAGAATTAGAAGAAATGCTTCTTTCTATAAAAAAGCAAAATCCTGAAGTTGAAATTTTACTTACGACTCCGCCTCCGTCACTTTTTCAAAGGAAATATCCCAATACTTTTGTAGCAAGTTATACCAAAGCGATTATTGAATTTGCAGAGAAGAATAATTATGCAGTTTGGGACATGTATAGAAATATGGGTGGGCTTTACAGTGTGAATTCGAATGCTAAAAAAGGCTTAATGTCTAGAGATAAAGTACATTATTCAAAACAAGGATATGAATTACAAGGAGAATTATTTTTTAAAGCATTGATGGAAACGTATACTAATTTTAAATCGGTAGAATAGTTTGTTAGCCTTATTCCATATACAAGATGTTTTCCAAAATGTTTTTGGAGATGTATCGATAGAAATCGTTAAAAATTGGTTTATATATAATCCTAAACAGCCTTTATTGTTTAACAGTGCGTTGTTTTTAGGATTTTTCCTCATTTTCTATTTTATCTATATTTTATCTAAAAAAACACATTATTTCAGGATTACTTATGTGGTTCTTTTTTCTTTGTTTTTCTATTATAAATGCAGCGGAATTTATTTTTGGTTGCTTATTTTTTCATCTGTTTTAGATTATACTTTATCTAAACTTATTTTTGAAGAAACTAAACAAGGCTATAGGAAATTTTATTTGATATTGAGTTTGCTAGTCAATTTAGGACTATTGGTTTATTTTAAATATACCAATTTTTTTATTGATAATTATAATACACTTTTCAGCGGAAATGTAGCTTTTGAAGATATAATTCTTCCGGTAGGAATTTCATTTTATACATTTCAAACCTTAAGTTACACCATTGATGTGTACCGAAAAGATTTAGAGCCTACAAAAAGCTTTGTCGATTTTTTATTCTTTGTTTCGTTTTTCCCGCAGTTAGTGGCAGGGCCAATTGTTAGAGCGAGTGATTTTATTCCTCAAATTTATGAGAAATTAAAAATTACTAAAGAAGATTTTAATAAGGCTTTGTTCTTAATTATTGGAGGTTTGCTTAAAAAAGCGGTAATTTCTGATTATATTTCTTCTAATTTTGTTGACCGAGTTTTTGATGCACCAAATAGTTATTCTGCTTTTGAAAACTTATTAGCTTCTTATGGATATACACTTCAAATTTATTGCGATTTTTCAGGTTATTCTGATATTGCAATAGGTTTAGCTTTATTAATGGGTTTCACTTTACCGCCTAACTTTAGAACGCCTTATAAATCTTCTTCTGTCACTGAATTTTGGAGAAGATGGCATATTTCATTATCGTCTTGGTTAAGAGATTATTTATACATTTCATTAGGTGGAAACAGGAAAGGTAATTTTCGTACTTATTTTAATCTTTTCATGACCATGCTTCTTGGTGGTTTATGGCATGGAGCCAATTGGAAATTTGTTTTTTGGGGAGTTTTACACGGTTTGGCCCTTGGAGTTGAGCGTTTCTTTGGACAATTTATTAAATTACCAAAAAACTATTTTGTAAAAACAATTCAAATTCTTTTAACCTTACACTTTGTGATTTTTTGTTGGTTGTTTTTTAGAGCCAAGGATTTTCAAACTGCTTTTCAAATTGTAGATAATATTTCTTCATTAACTTTTAATCTAAGTCAATGGCAAACTATTTTGTTAGGTTATAAGAATGTGATTTTCTTAATGGTTTTTGGTTTTGTTTGGCATTTTATTCCAGAGAACGGAATTAATAAATTAGAAAAGGGCTTTAACGCAATTCCTATTTACATTAAAGCCCTTCTTTTGGGATTTGTTTTTTGGATTGTTTATGCCACAGCTTCCTCTGGACCACAACCTTTTATTTATTTTCAGTTTTAAAATACAAAAAGGCCTGCTGTTAACATGCCTTTTAAAATTCTATTTTCTTAGGTTTTATTTTTTTAAAATAGTATTCATGACTAAATCTTTGTCAAGTTTTTTTGTACAAAAGAACCAATCTTTACAGTCTAATTCTTCTTTACTTTCCATTCTATCTTTAGCCACTCCGCAAGAACCCGCAGTTGGTACAATTACATCATCTCCAGGATACCAATCAGCTGGACAAGCTACTTGAAATTCATCTGCAGTTTGTAATGCAATTAATGTTCTGTAGATTTCTTGAAAGTTTCGTCCAATACTTAAAGGGTAATACAGAATTGTTCTAATCGTTCCTTTCGGATCAATAAAGAATACAGCTCTAACAGCTTGCGTACTGCTTTCTCCCGGTTGAATCATTCCGTACTTGTTTGATACATTCATAGAAATATCTTCAATTAAAGGAAATGTTACTTCAATGTCTTTCATTCCTTTATATTCAATTTTTTCTTTTATGGTTCTTAACCATGCTATATGACTATATAAACCGTCAATTGATAAACCTAATAAATCACAATTAGCATCATTAAATTGTTTTTCCATGTTTGCAAACGTCATAAATTCTGAAGTACAAACAGGTGTGAAATCTGCAGGATGACTAAAGAAAATAACCCACTTTCCTTCATAATCTTTTGGGAAATTGATTGTTCCTTGAGTTGATACTGCAGTAAATTCTGGTGCTTGGTCGCCAATTCTCGGCATAAATGTTACTTGATTTTCCATTGTATAATTTTTTATAAGTTTTTAATTATTTTGTTGGTACAAATTTCTTATAATAAAAAGTTATATAAAGTAATAGAAGTATTTGTGTATTAATTTAATTTATCGTATAATTATTTGTAATAGTATTTTATTATAGTTGGATAATATTTTTTTATTTAGTAATTGGTTTTGAATAAAAAAAGCCAACAATAATTGTTGGCTTTTTCAATAGTAATAACTAATTCAAATGCTATTTATAGGCTGTAATTTAAATTTAAACTCCAGCGGTAATTTGCTTCAACATTTCCACCCGTTAAATTTTGGTTTATTGGTAGTATTGCGTTAGCGCCAAATGAAAATTCACTAGTTTTTATATAAACAAATTAAAATCCAAAATTTACATTCACAAATACATTTCTCCCCATTCTTGGTATATTGTTCCAGTCTGCAAAAGTAGAATATTCGCTATCTAATATATTTTCTATTCCTAATCTAATGTTTAGTTTGTTTTTATCAATATCAAACATATAATTTGAAGCGAAATTTACAATTGCATAATCTGGTTTTTTAATTTCACCATATTTTGGAGCGTAATTAGAATGAATCAAATTACCTTGTAAAGCAATTTCAGAAGAAAATTTTCTTTTGTTAAATTGTAATTTTGAGTTATAAGCTAACGGACTAATAAAAGGCAAGTTTTCTTCATCACTTCCTTTTCCATAGCTATAAGTAAATTGATTTGTCCATTTTAAATTACTTGTTAGGTATGTTTCAAAATTAAAAACCGATTTTATTATGGTAGCATAATCTAATGCGTTGTATATTTTTACGCCACTTGCTCCAATAGTCATTGGTAAAATTGATGCATCTGGAGTTCCAATAATATAATTTGAAATATGAAAATATGATGTAGTTAAGGATGTTTTAAACTTCGACGGCTTATAACTAATTCCCAAAGAACCTTCAACTGATTGTTCGTTTTTTAAATCAGGATTTCCTACATAATCATATCGATCAAAACTATTGAATAAATAAAATCCATATCCTTCTGAAATAGATGGAGCTCTTTCTCCATAAGCTAGTCCAAAATTAAACCCAAAGCTGTTTTTTTTCCAGTTGTAATTTGAAGCTAAACTTTTTAGAATTCTATTTTGACTGGCTTCCATATTTGGATAAAATATTTGTAAACTTTCCAAGCCAAATGTGCTTTTAATTTCATTATAATGATTTCCTAAACTTGCAGAAACTTTTACACTTGAATTACTATTAAATTCATAAGTGTCGTCTAAATAGATTCCATTGTAAAACGTAACAACATCTGGCCAAGTAAGCATAAACATTATGTTTTCGTTTGGGTCACTTGGATACATAGTCATTTCTGCTTTTGAACGATTGTAAAACGAATTGAAAGTAGCTAAAAAAGTGTTGTTTTTTACTTTTCCATTTAAGTTTAAATACATTCCGTACGTGTCGCTCCAGCCAGGCATGTCCATATGAATAGGTACACTTGGACGCTTTGTGTCGTCCATTGTATGTGTAATGGTATTGTAGTATATCTTTGTTTCTAGTTTATTTATGATACCATTTAAAGAAACGTATTCAAATTTTAGAGAAGAGATTAAAGCTTCTGCTAAAGAAACATCCATTGGCAATGCTGGATAACCTACATTAGTTGCTTTGTCGTAAATAACGGCTGCTTCAAAATATTTATTTTTATTAACCAGATAACCTGTAGTACTTGACAAGTTTAGTTTTCTAAATTGTGAAAAATACACTTCATTATTGTTTCCTGCCTTATAGTTTTCAGCATCTCTAAACATGATATTGTTGTCTGTGAAAAACAAACTGTCAACATAATTTATAGCAGCTCCTATTATTTTTTGTTGGTTATTGAATTCATAACCTGAGTTGATATAACCATTTATTCCTTTTTTAGCAAATGTACTTTTACTTCTTTTTAAATCTATTGAACCCCCAATTGTTGGTCCATGACAACTTCCATTTTGACCAGAAGAAATCTCAGCTTCAGAAAGATTTGAAACTTCAACATATGATGTAATTGGATCCATTTTATCGGTACAGGCACCAAAAATTCGCATACCATCAATGGTAACAACCGTTCTTTCTGTACTCATGTTATTGATGTTAGGTTCCCAAGCATATCCTCCTCTTTTTATCATTTCTACTGTTCCTGCTTGTTGTAGATATTCGTCTATAGTTGATAAAGGTTTAAATTGTTTTTGATCTAATGAACTTACTTTTTTAATTACAATAACCTCATTTAAATTTATACTTTTTATTGAATCGTTTTCTTGTGCAATTAAAAAAGTGATGTTAAAAAGCAAGGTTAATACTAGCGTTAAGTTTCTCATTTATATATTTTTTTATACACTTTATTTAATTTTTTTAAATGAAATGATACATTAGAAGAAAGTAAAAAAGGGTTGTAAATTTCAATTTCAACCCTTTTTTAAATTAAAATTCTAATTCAAAATAAATACTACTTGCAGTAACAGATTCTGTAATTTCCTCACCTTTTAAAACTTCATCAGATGCGTTTAATAATTGTAAGTTAATTTTCCAATAACCTGTCATTGTTAATGATAATTTTCCATGATATAAATCATCGTCAGATTGAGTTAAATTAACATTATTTGGTGATCCATGGTTTCCCATACTTGGCATTCTTGGGTCAATTTTAATAGTATAATCATCAACTATTGGAAACGACATCATGCTTTGCATTTTAAATAAACCAAAAGTAGCATCATTAATAGCCACTTTTGGGTCAGCTGGATCAATTAATGCTAATATGTATTTTACATTATCTGAACCCGTAAAAGTTGTAACTCTTTGTTTTGTAGAAGCAGGAACATCAATAACGGCTGTAGCTGAATAAGCAACTTCATCTATTGTATAATCAACTTGTAAATCCCAATATTCAGTTGTGTTTTGAGCCATTTGAAAAACAATATATCCATTATATAATGTTTCTTTTAAAGGAGTTCTAGAAATTGAAGACATAGGGCATGAATGCGTCATAGAAGTCATATGCATTTTTGGCATCCAAGTAATTGTTGCGTTGTCTTCATATTCGTTTGTAGTTTTGTTTTTAATACGAAGGGAAATACCATTATAACCTTGTTCTAAAGCTCCATTAGCATTATATAATTCTATAATATGTGTTGTGTTTTCAATTTCTTGAATTTTATTTAATCCGTCAAGTTCAGATACAGTTGATGAATCGTCTGAAGAACATGATGCTAATGCGCCTACTAAAAATAGGAAAGTATATTTTAAAGTTTTCATTTTAATTTTGTTTAATTTTAGACATAAGTAAAGTGTATTGACTAAGAAATAGCCAATAATTTTTTATTGAAAAAACTCAATAAATAATATAATTATGCTAAAATAGGAGGGTGAAAAATAGAAGTACTATTTAATCGAAAGTATATGCAGTTATATAAAGATTTAACCCTTTTATCAAAATACATATTAAAATTAAAAACATAAGAAGTTATGTTTTCACAAAATAAAATTTCAAATGCTATAGAGTTACTTTTTTGTTCATTTGATTTAGGGCTGCTTTTTTTTGCTTCGTTAGCTAATTCTTTTTTCAAATGACATTTACCATTACATTTTAATTCTGGCTTTTCAATGTTTTCACATAAATGAGTTGATATATAATCATAATTAATTATGTAATCAACAACTGGCAAAACCGGTTTGATTAACATAAAAAGAATTATTATGAATATTATTTTCTTCAACTTTTACAGTATGAAATAATTTATTAGACAAAATTAATATTTGGCTTACAAGATAAATATGATTTAAATCATATAATAATAAAAAACTATATTATTTTTTTACTTCTTTAAAAATCTTTTCAAACGCAAAAATACATAAATATATTTCAAGTATTATCCTCAAATTAAATATGTAAAAATATCTTTTAGTTTATGATTTCAATCATAAAGAAAGAGTTGTATTAATCCGAAATTTGTAGTATAAATTAAAAATAAAATTTATGAACAAGTTATCTTTATTATTAGTAATGTCTGTTTTGTTCTTTTCATGTGGAAAAAGTAAATCAGACTCAGGAGAAGATTTTTCAAAGCCAACTGTAGCTGAAGAATCTACTGCAACTGACGCTTCTTCTTATGATCCAAATAGAGGAGAAGGAAAACATACCAATGTAGAATTAGGAGCAGCATTAGACCAAGCAATGGCTACAAGTGGTGAAAAAGTTTCTAGTGTTAAATGTACTTCTTGTCACAAAATGACTGACGAACGTTTAGTAGGTCCAGGCTGGAAAGGTGTAACTGAGCGCAGAAAACCAGAATGGATTATGAACTTCATAACCAATCCAGACCCAATGATTGACAAAGATCCAGAACTACAAGCGCAATTGGAATTGTGTTTAGTGAGAATGCCTAACCAATCATTAAACGACACTGAAGCACGTGAAATTTTAGAATTTATGCGTAAAAATGACGGTGTAAAATAAGTAATTTAAAATCGAAAGTATATGAAAAATAGATTTTTAAAAGCAACTTTTGCTACAGTATTAGTCGCAGCCTTTTTTGCCTCATGTAAACCTAAAAACTCAAGCAATGCAGTTAGTGGTGACGCAGCTTCAAAAGTATATGTTGCACCAGGAAAGTATGACGAATTTTACAATTTCGTTTCAGGTGGATTTAGTGGACAAATGAGTGTTTACGGTTTGCCAAGTGGTAGAATGTTAAAAGTAATCCCAGTATTTTCTGTTGATCCAGAAAGTGGATGGGGTTTTAGTGAAGAAACAAAACCTATGTTAAACACTTCACACGGTTTTGTTCCTTGGGATGATGCCCATCACCCAGAAATGTCTCAAACAAATGGAGAAGTAGATGGTCGTTGGGTTTTTATCAACGGAAACAATACACCACGTATTGCTCGTGTAGATTTAAAACGTTTTAAAACTGCCGAAATTATTGAGTTACCAAACAGTGCAGGAAATCACTCATCACCATTTATTACAGAAAATACAGAATATGTAGTTGCAGGAACTCGTTTTGGAGTACCAGGTGATTACGAAGAAGGTGATGTACCAATTAATACGTATAAAGAAAATTACAAAGCACACATTAGTTTTGTAAAAGTTGGAAAAGAAGGTGAAATGGATATTGCATTCCAATTACGTTTGCCGGCTGTAAATTTCGATTTATCTCACGCAGGTAAAGGAAAATCTCACGGTTGGTTCTTCTTTTCATGTTATAATTCAGAACAAGCTAATACACTTTTAGAAGTTAATGCTTCTCAAAAAGATAAAGATTTTATCATGGCTGTGAACTGGAAAAAAGCAGAAGAATATATCAAAGCCGGAAAAGGTAAAAGAGAAAAAGCTAGATATGCTCATAACTATTGGGATGAAAAAACACATTCTGCCGTTTCAGAAATGAAAGAAGATGTTTTAGTTTTGGATGCAATGGCATTAAAAGATATTTGTTACATGATTCCTTGTCCAAAGTCACCTCACGGTTGTGATGTGGATCCTTCAGGTGAATATATTGTAGGTTCAGGTAAATTAGCGGCTTTAATTCCTGTATTTAGTTACACAAAAATGTTAGATGCAATAAGCAAAAAAACATACGAAGGTGATTATAATGGAATTCCAGTTCTTAAGTATGATGCCGTTTTACATGGTGAAGTTCAAAAACCAGGTTTAGGGCCATTACATACAGAATTTGATGGGAAAGGAAATGCTTATTCTACAATGTTTGTTTCTTCAGAAATTGTAAAATGGGATATTAAAACCTTAAAAGTATTAGATAGAGTTCCTACTTATTACTCTGTGGGTCACTTAATGATTCCAGGTGGTGATAGTAAAAAACCATTCGGAAAATATATGGTTGCTTATAACAAAATTACTAAAGATAGATATTTGCCAACAGGACCAGAGTTAACACAATCGGCTCAATTATATGATATTACTGGTGATAAAATGCAGTTGCTATTAGATTTTCCAACTATTGGTGAACCTCACTATGCACAAGCTGCACCTGCTGATTTAATTCGAAATAACGGACAGTATAAATTCTATAAAATTGAAGAAAATCAACATCCTTATGTAACCAAAGGTGAAAAAGAATCTAAAGTGGTTCGTAACGGAAATGTGGTTCATATTTACATGACTTCAACTCGTTCACACTTTGCTCCAGATAATATTGAAGGAATAAGAGTAGGTGATGAGGTTTATTTCCACATAACTAACTTAGAACAAGATTGGGATGTACCTCATGGGTTCTCTGTAAAAGGCGCTAAAACAGCCGAATTGTTAATCATGCCAGGAGAAACTTCTACCTTAAAATGGATTCCAGAAAGAGTTGGAACATCGGTATTCTATTGTACAGATTTCTGTAGTGCACTTCACCAAGAAATGCAAGGTTATATTAGGGTGTCTCCAAAAGGAAGTACTACACCACTTACTTATAGTGTTGGAACTAACATGCCAGCAGTTAAATAAACAAAAATTCTTTAAGGGAACAGTAAAACAGTGGGTTAACTGTTCCCTTTTTTAAACTTAAAGTTATGAGTACCTCAAAAATATCATTACTTTCAAAAGGGTTACTTTTGATTGTGAGTGGATTGTTTTTTGCTTCTCTTTTTTTTCCAATGTGGCAAATAGAATTAGAAGCACCACAATATCCTGAAGGTTTAGTCTTGAAATTACATGCACATAAAATTGGTGGTGATGTTGAAATCATCAACGGATTAAATCACTATATCGGAATGGCAACTTTGCACACCGAAAACTTTATTGAGTTCAAAGTTTTACCTTATATCATGGGATTCTTCGGATTATTTGCCTTACTATTAATTTTTCTAAAAAGCAGAAAAGGAACTTTAGTCTTATTTGGAACATTTGTTTTATTTGTAATTTTAGCTGCTATAGATTTCTATAGATGGAACTACGAATACGGACATAATTTAGATCCAAATGCGGCTATTATTGTTCCCGGAATGGCTTATCAACCACCCTTAATAGGTTACAAACAATTACTTAATTTTGGTGCTTTTTCAATTCCAGATATTGGAGGTTGGATGTTAGTTGGTGCTGGATTATTGATGTTTGCTATTGTATTTAAAGAATATGAATTAATGGCTAAGTTCAAAAAAAAAGGTAGTGTAGTTGCTCTTCTATTTCTAGCGAGTGGAATATTTGTTTCTTGTCAAGGCAAAGAAGTTGAACCAATAAAATTAAATGTTGATCAATGCGCTTTTTGTAAAATGAGTATCGCTGATGGAAAATTTGGTTCAGAACTTATCACCACTAAAGGAAGAATTTATAAGTTTGACGACTTAAGTTGTTTATCAAGTTATGTAAATGAAAATAAAACAGAAGTAAAGTCGTATTTTGTAAATCAATATACATCAGATAATGTATTAATTCCTGCTGAAACAGCTTACTATTTAAAAGGGGGTTCAATTTCAAGTCCAATGAGAGGAAACATGGCTGCTTTTTCAAGTCAAGAAGAAGCCAATTCAGTTAAAGATAAATTAGAAGCAACAGAAATTACTTGGGATAATATCATCAAACAATAGTAATGAAAAAAATTAGCTATATACTTTTCTTATGCTTTTTATCCTTTACAATAAATGGACAGAGAATAGAAGTTGGTGCTACAAAAAACATCAAATCTATAAAAGAAGCAATAGCTTTAGCAAAAGCTGGAGATACCATTGTGGTTCATAAAGGAACTTACCGAGAAGGAAATATTACAATTGATAAAAAAATTGTTCTTTTAGGAAAGGATTATCCCGTTTTAGACGGACAAAAAAAATTTGAAATTCTTTCGATAAAAGCAGATAGCGTTGTAGTAAAAGGATTAAAATTTATTCGTTCTTCTTTTGCTTCTATGGAAGATCCAGCGGCAATTAAAGTATATAGTCATAATTACATTCGTATAGAAAATAATATTCTAGATGACAATTTTTTCGGAATTTATATTCAAAACGGAAAAAACTGTATTATTAAAAACAATATCTTAAAGGCTTACGGAAAAGAAGAACAAAAACTTGGAAATGGAATTCATTGTTGGAAAAGTAATGATATTCAAATAATCGCTAATAAAATTCAAGGTCATCGTGATGGTATTTATTTTGAGTTTGTGTACGATTCCATAATTTGGAGAAACATCAGTCAAAATAACATTAGATATGGATTGCATTTTATGTTTTCACACAACGATTCTTATATAACCAATACTTTTAGAAACAACGGAGCTGGAGTTGCCGTAATGTATAGTAAAGATGTGAAAATGATTAACAATAAATTTGATGAAAATTGGGGACAATCTGCTTACGGACTTTTATTGAAAGAACTTAATGATGGATATATTTTAGGTAATAAATTCATTAAAAACACAGCAGCTGTCTATATGGAAGGGTCTAATCGAATGAAATTTGAAAATAATTTGTTTCAAGAAAATGGTTGGGCAATGGTCGTTCAAGCTAGTTGTGATGATAATGTGATTTTTAACAATAACTTTTTAGGTAACACATTCGATATGGGAACCAACGGAAGTTTAGTGTTGAATAATTTTGATTCTAATTATTGGGATAAGTATGAAGGCTATGATTTAGACAAAAATGGTTTTGGAGATGTTCCTTATCATCCACTGAGTTTATTTGCCGTTTTAGCCGAAAGTAATCCTTCAACGATGTTGTTGTACAGAAGTTTTATGATTTCACTTTTAGATAAATCGGAAAAAGTATTGCCAAGTATTACACCTGATAATTTTATAGATAACAAGCCTTTAATGAAGTCTTTGCCAATATGATAGAAATAAAAAATATTAATAAAAAGTTTGGGAAATTAGAAGTGCTAAAAAACGTTGACCTTACTTGTAATAAAGGAGAATGTATAGCCTTAATTGGACCAAATGGTTGCGGAAAAACAACCTTAATTAAAGCCGTTTTAGGCATGGTTTTGCCAGATAATGGAACTATTCATTTTAATGGAAAATCAATTGCTAAAGAATATTTGTACCGAAATGACATTGGATATATGCCACAAATTGGTCGTTATCCTGATACAATGACCATCGGACAAATTATCGAAATGATAAAAACAATTCGAAATTCTAACGAGGCTTTAGATGAAGATTTGATAAAAGCATTTGAATTGGAAAAAATGTTCGACAAACAAATGCGAACACTTTCTGGTGGAACAACTCAAAAAGTGAGTGCTACCATAGCTTTCTTATTCAATCCTGATGTTTTGATATTAGATGAACCAACAGCTGGATTAGATCCATTGGCATCTGAACTATTAAAAGAAAAAATCATCAAGGAAAAGGAAAAAGGAAAATTGATTTTAATCACTTCACATTTATTGAGTGAATTGGATGATTTAATTACTGAAATTGTTTTTATGCAAGATGGAGAAGTTCATTTTCATAAAAAAGTAGCGACTCTTTTAGAAGAAACAAATGAAACTAAAATTTCAAAAGCGATTGCTAGTGTTTTAAAAAACAAAAAATAAAATGAACAGAATCATAAAAATCATATTATCCGATATTTTAAAGAACAAAATTATTTTGGCTTACACTTTAATTTTAGCCATTTTATCTTGGAGTTCGTTTACAATGGAAGACAATTCGTCAAAAGGGTTATTAACTATATTGAATGTAATATTATTTACAGTTCCGTTAGTTTCTATTCTTTTTGCAACCATATATTTATATAATAGTTCCGAATTTATTGAACTTTTATTAAGCCAACCCATTAAAAGGGTAAAAATCTGGATGAGTTTATTCTTCGGATTATCTTCATCAATGGTAGTTGCCTTTTTCGTTGGAGCAGGAATTCCATTATTGATTTATTCACCCAATTCCATTGGAATGATGATGATATTAATAGGATGTATTATTTCAGTAGTTTTTGTGGCGTTGGCTTTTTTAAGTTCTATCTTAACTAGAGATAAAGCAAAAGGAATCGGAATAGCTATCATGACTTGGTTGTATTTTGCTTTACTTTTTGACGGAATGGTTTTATTCTTGTTGTTTCAATTATCAGAATATCCTATAGAAAAAGCAATGGTTGCGGTTACTGCACTTAGTCCAATTGATTTAGCCCGAATTCAAATTTTATTGCACCTTGATGTTTCTGCTATGATGGGATATACAGGAGCTATTTTTAAAGATTTTTTTGGCACAACATCAGGATTAATCATTTCCTTTTTACTGTTGTGTTTATGGGCAATTATTCCGTTTTTCATTTCCTTAAAAAAGTTTAAAAGCAAAGATTTATAATCTTAAATTATTGAGTTATGAAGAAAGATATTCAGAATAGAGAAGATATTATTAAATTAGTGGATGCTTTTTATGAAAAAGTAAAAGGTGATGATACCATAGGATACATTTTTACTGAAGTAGCTCATGTTAACTGGGATTCTCATTTACCAAGAATGTATGATTTTTGGGAAAATATCCTTTTTTGCACTGGAAATTTTGATGGAAACCCAATGATGACTCACAAATCATTAAATCAAAAAGCACCTATGGATTTTACACATTTTAACCGTTGGAATATGATGTTTAATGAAACCGTAGATTCTTTATTCAAAGGAGAAAAAGCAGAAGAAATTAAAAATCGTGCTATGAATATTTCAAAAGCAATGATGGATAAAGCGATAAACTAAACCTTATAAAAATTACCAAAATTTTCAGTTCGCAATATGGACTGATTTACAATTAGTATTGAAACATCAATCATGTTTTTAAGTTCGTAAAGTTCTTTAGAAATATGATTTTTGCTTTCTAGTATTTTCATATCATTTTGTAAAATGAGTAATTTTTTTAAAGTTTCGTTCAAATCATTATTGTTTCTAACAATACCAACGTTTTGTTGCATTAAACTTTGAAGTTTTGTTCTTATTTCTGAATAGTCATCTACTACATCAAACTGATTTTTTTCCTGATTAATATCATTATAATGAAGTTTGTTTTCAAATGAAAATTTCGAATTTATTTTTAAATATTCAAAAATCCTATCCGAATAAACCAAAGCTTCCAATAATGAATTTGAAGCCAAACGATTTGCACCATGCAAACCTGTATAAGAACATTCACCACAGGCAAATAAGTTTTCAATTGAAGTTTTTCCGTATGTATCAACTTCAATGCCACCACACAAATAATGTTGTGCCGGAATTACAGGGATCCAATCCTTCTCAATAAAAATATTAAAATCTTTGCACCTTTCATAAATCATTGGAAAATGTTTTTTAAATGCATTAATTTCTAAATGAGTACAATCCAAATAAATACAGTCTTCTCCTGAATTTTTAAGTTCTTTTTCAATGCTTTGCGACACAATATCTCTCGATGCTAATTCGCCTCTTTCATCATAATCAAGCATAAAGCGTTTTCCGTTTTTGTCTCTCAAAATTGCACCAAAACCTCTAACAGCTTCTGAAATTAAAAAAGTAGATTTTAGTTCTGGATTATATAAAGCTGTTGGATGAAATTGTATAAACTCCATGTCTTTTACATTTGCTTTGGCTCTAATAGCCATTGCAATTCCATCACCAGTAGCTACTTCAGGGTTTGTAGTATGGCCATAAATTTGACCAATTCCACCTGTTGCTAATAAGGTTTGGTTGGCAAAAACAGTACTAATTTCATTGTTTTTTTCATTTAAAACTGTTGCTCCAATGCACTTGTTGTTTTCGAGAATTAGCTCTAAACCAAAATGAAAATCGAGAATAGTAATGTTTTTTTGTAAATGAGCTTGTTTTAAAATGGCTCTTTCAATTTCAAAACCTGTTTGGTCTTTATGATGAATAACTCTATGGTTTGAATGGCCACCTTCTTTGCCTAAATCAAAACTTCCTGTTTCGTTTTTGTCAAACTGTGCTCCCCAACCTATTAATTCTTGTACACATTTTGGACCTTCTTTAACGACCATTTCTACAACTTCTTTTTTACATAATCCATCACCACAAATTAAAGTGTCGTTTATGTGTTTTTGAAAGTTATCTTCAATTTGATTTAACACCACAGCAATTCCGCCTTGTGCATATTTTGTATTGGATTCTTCTTCGTTAGATTTGGTTATTATGGTAACATTTTTGTTTGGAAAATGAGTTGCGATTTTTATAGCAAAAGTTAATCCGGCAACACCAGAGCCAAAAATTAAATAATCTGTTTGTTTCATTTTTTAGGATAATTGAAGCATTCTGTTAATCGGAATCAATGCTTTTTCCTGAATATGTGCAGGAACTATAATTTCGGGAGATTCATTTAATAAACAATCATAAACCTTTTGTAAGGTGTTCATTTTCATAAAAGCACATTCACTGCAGGCGCAAGTGTTATCTTCATGTGATGGTGCAGGAATAAGTGTTTTAAGTGGTACTTGTTGTTGCATTTTGTACAAAATACCAGCTTCTGTTGCAACAATAAACTTATCAGAAGGCGATTCTTTTACATAATTAATCATTCCTGCGGTTGAACCAATGTATTTTGCCGTTTTTAAAATATGTGTTTCTGATTCTGGATGTGCAATGATTTCAGCATCTGGATGTTGTTTATATAATTCTAATAATTTATCAATTGAAAAGGCTTCGTGAACAATACAAGAGCCATCCCAAAGCAGCATATCTCTGCCTGTTTGTTCTATAATATATTTTCCTAAATTTTTGTCGGGAGCAAATATAATTGGTGTTTCTTTTGGTATAGAATTTACAATTTTTAATGCGTTTGATGAAGTACAAACAATATCAGATAAAGCTTTAATTTCTGCCGAACAATTTACATAAGTAATCACAATATGATTAGGATGTTGTTCTTTAAACGTCTTAAACAATTCTGGCGGACAAGAATCGGCTAACGAGCAACCTGCTTTTAAATCGGGAAGAATTACCTTTTTATTTGGGTTCAAAATTTTAGCAGTCTCAGCCATAAAATGAACTCCTGCAAACAAAATAATATCGGCATCAACATTTACAGCTTCTTGAGACAAGCCTAAGCTATCGCCGACATAATCTGCAATTTCTTGTATGGCTTCTTCCTGGTAATAATGGGCTAATATAACCGCATTTTTCTCCTTTTTTAATTGAAGAATCTTTTCTATTAATATATCTGTGTTCATTTTTCTTCTTGTATTAAAAATTTAGTTCCAATCTAATAATCGTTGTTCTCCTTCTATTTTTTTAATGTCGGTAATATCTTGCGACATTTCAATTACACCTCTGTATTTTTTATCATTATCTCTAACCGCAAAATAACGTATGTAAATCAATCGTTCTTTATAATTTATCCAAAACGAAGCTTCGTTTTTATTCCCTTTTTTAAACTCTTCTAAAATTTTTAAAACGGTATCAACGCTTTTTGGGGGATGGCAAAACTTTACTTCTCTACCAATAATTCCTGCGCTTCTTGGAAATACTCTTTCTTCTCCACGATTATAAAAAATCACCTTATCATTTTCATCTACATAAGTAATATCTAATGGTATAGTTCTAAAAAGCAAATTAACTTGTTCAATCGTCATGTATCCTTCATCAAAATGAGAAGCATCTTTTGAAGTAAAATCTAAATTTCTTTCTGTAAAATCATCTGAAGGATGTATATATTGATTTTCTGGGTAATTTGGGGGAGTTTCTTTAAGCATCCAACCAATCTCTTCTTCTCCTTTTCGCATTTTTACCCAATCTTCTTCATTTAAAAGGTTTAATGCATTCGGAAATAACATGGTTTCTTCTATTTCCATTAATCGATAAATACCATTTAAAAGATATTCTAAATTAATTTTTAATTTTTCAAAGTTTTTTGTTTCTACATAACCTCTTAACAATCGAAACTGCTCTCTTATTGTGTCATGAAAAGACCACATTCCTTTAGATGGACCATTCCAATTGTATTTTTCTAGAAAAGGAAAAAGTTGGTTTTCTTTTCGAACAAAGCGCTTTTCAATTGTTGCTAATTGGTTAAATACATTATAGAATTTTTGAAAATCAACCTCTGGGTCTGATTCTACCAATTCATTAATTAATTCATTAATTAATTCAATTTCTTGAAAATAAATGCTAACAGGGTGTCCCTTTTCTAAAGTTGTAGGAGTTCTTTCATCCATTTTAATAGCGTTTTAATTGCCTAATCTTTCATCTGCAAAATAAAAGCGAATATTTTGTTTAGGGTATGACTTTAATCATAAAACCTAATATGTTTTATGTTGTAATATTGTTCTAATTGTAATTTGAAAATCAGATTACTTAAATGATAAAATGTAAATATTATGAATATATTAGAAAAACAAACCATTGGAGAATATGTAGCGAAAGATTTTAGAACGGCTTCTGTTTTTTCAAAATATGGAATAGATTTTTGTTGCAAAGGTAATAGAACAATTGAAGAAGCTTGCAGTAAAAAAGGAATGGATTTTGAATTAATTGAAAAAGAAGTTAATCAATTATTAGAAATGAAATCAGATGGAGCAATTGATTTTCAATCATGGCCAATTGATTTATTAGTTGATTATATCGAAAAAACACACCATCGCTATGTAGAGGAAAAAACGCCAGTTTTATTAGCGTTCTTAGATAAATTGTGTAAAGTACATGGAGGTGCACATCCCGAATTATTTTTAATAAATGAATTATTTATAGGTTGTGCAGGAGAATTAGCCCAACATATGAAAAAAGAAGAATTGATTTTATTTCCATTTATTAAACAAATGGCAAATGCTTCACGTACAGATCAAGATATAGTACAACCTAACTTCGGAACTGTTGGTAATCCTATTGCCATGATGAAACATGAACACGAAAATGAAGGAGATCGTTTTGTTAAAATTGCTGAATTAACAAATAATTACACACCTCCCGCAGATGCTTGTAATACGTATAAAGTTACCTTTTCAATGTTACATGAATTTGAACAAGATTTACACAAACACATTCATTTAGAAAACAATATTCTATTTGTTAAAGCTATTGAAATGGAAGAAAAATTTTCAATTTCTTAGAATTCTAAATTAAAATTAAAAATGTACTAATTACTCTAAACTTAATTATCTATGGAAATATATGTTATTAAAAGAAACGGCGATTATAAACTTTATGAAAGTTATAAAATAAAAGATGCAATCGAGAAGAGCTTTAATAGCGTAACTGTTCCGTATGATGAAAGTATTTATAAAACGGTAATACACCAAATAGAACAAAAAGAAGTTTGGGCGGTTGAAGATATTCAAGATTGTATTGAAAAAGCTCTTTTTGAAAAAGGGTATTTTAATGTAATGCGTTCTTTTATGTTATTTCGTCATACACGAAAGTTACAAAGAGAACATGTGGATGGTTTAAATGATGATACCACCTATGTAGACAGCACACAAACCATTGAAGAATATATTTCTCAAACCGATTGGCGAATAAACGCAAATGCAAACACTTCGTATTCAAATGCAGGATTGGTAAATAATACTGCAGGTAAAATAATTGCGAATTATTGGTTAGACAATGTCTATACTAAAGAAGAAGGTTACGCGCATAGAAATGGTGATATTCATATTCACGATTTAGATTGCTTAACAGGCTATTGTGCCGGTTGGAGTTTGCGTGTTTTATTAAACGAAGGTTTTAATGGCGTTAGAGGCCGTGTAGAAAGTAAAGCGCCTTCTCATTTTAGAGAAGCGCTTGGACAAATGGCTAACTTTTTAGGAATATTACAAAGTGAATGGGCAGGTGCGCAAGCTTTTAGTTCGTTTGACACGTATTTAGCTCCTTATGTTTTCAAAGACGATTTATCTTTTGATGAAGTTTTAAAAGCAGTTAGAAGTTTCGTTTATAACTTAAATGTTCCAGCGCGTTGGGGACAATCGCCTTTTACGAATATTACTTTGGATTGGGTAGTTCCGTCTGACTTAAAAGAACAAGTTCCAACAAAAAATGACATTCATTTATTTAGAGGAATTGATAAACAAATTTTATTAGAAAAAGTAAAAGAAAGAGGTGTTTCAAACTTAGAAGAAATGCGGTACGAACATTTTCAAAAAGAAATGGACCTCATCAATAAAGCCTATTATACGGTTATGACCGAAGGTGATGCAAATGGGCAACCGTTTACTTTTCCAATTCCAACAGTAAACATTACAGAAGATTTTGATTGGGATGGGGAAAACACCGAAATTCTTTTCGAAAATACAGCAAAAATCGGTTCTTCTTATTTTCAAAATTTCATTGGAAGTCAATATACTTTAGATGAAAACGGAGTAAAAATTGAAAACGAAAGTGCTTATAAACCAAATGCGGTACGAAGTATGTGTTGTCGTTTGCAACTCGATTTACGCGAATTATTAAAACGTGGAAATGGACTTTTTGGAAGTGCTGAAATGACTGGAAGTATTGGTGTTGTTACTGTAAATATGGCGAGACTTGGTTATTCATATAAAAATAATGAAAAAGGTTTGTATGAACAATTAGATAAACTTTTAGAAATAGCTAAATCTACTTTAGAGAAAAAACGAGTCTTTATACAAGACATGTACGAGAGAGGTTTATTTCCATATACAAAACGTTATTTACCTCATTTTAGAAACCATTTTTCTACTATTGGCGTAAATGGAATGAATGAAATGGTGCTTAATTATACCGAAGGAATGTTCGATTTAACTTCTGGATATGGTAATGATTTTTGTTTGGAAGTATTGGATTATATCCGAAATAGAATGAAAGAATACCAAGAAGAAACGGGTAATTTGTATAATTTGGAAGCAACTCCAGCCGAAGGAACTACCTATCGTTTTGCCAAAGAAGATAAAAAACGTTTTCCTGAAATTTTACAAGCAGGAATGGAAGAAAATATTTATTATACGAATAGTTCACAAATACCTGTTGATTATACACAAGACCCATTTGAAGCTTTATTAATGCAAGACGAATTGCAATGTAAGTACACTGGAGGAACCGTATTGCATTTATACATGAATGAACGAATTAGTTCTTCTGAAGCATGTAAAAACTTTGTAAAAACAGTAATAACAAATTTCAAATTACCTTATATAACAGTCACACCAGTATTTAGTGTTTGTCCAAGTCATGGTTATTTAAATGGCGAACACGAATATTGTCCAAAATGCGATGAAACTTTAATTGAAAACCTTAATAACACAGCTTATGAACACAAAAACTAACGAAGTACTAGAACAAAATCAGCATTTAAGAACAAAATGTTTGGTTTACACGAGAGTAATGGGTTATCACAGACCTGTAGAGAGTTTCAATATTGGAAAGAAAGGAGAACACAAACAGCGTGTTCATTTTAAAGAAAATGTGTGTTAGCAAAAACTATTTCAAATATATCACCTTTTACTCTTTTAGACTATCCACATAAATCCGCTTGTATTTTATGGTATGCAGGCTGTAATATGAGATGTTTGTATTGTTACAATCCCGAAATTGTTTTGGGCAAAGGAACTATTGCGTTTACCAATGTTATTGCTTTTTTAAAAACAAGAATTGGGTTATTAGATGCAGTTGTTTTTAGTGGCGGGGAATGTCTTATTCATAAAACTATTTTAGAACACATTGAAATAGTAAAAGAAATGGGCTTTTTAGTTAAAATTGACACAAATGGAAGCAGTCCAAAGGTTTTAAAAAAACTATTAGACGCTAATTTAATTGATTATGTTGCATTAGATTTTAAAGCGCTTCCTGATAAATTTGAAACAATTACAAAATCTAACTTGTTTTCTGATTTTGAAGCCTCTTTTGAACTTTTGAAGTCTTCTAAAATAGCCTACGAAATACGAACAACTTACCATTCTGAACTTTGTACTAATGATGATTTAATTGAAATGCAAAATTATCTTGAAAAGAATGGATATTTAGGTAATTTCTATGTGCAAAATTATATTAACGGAAGTGAAACCTTATCTCCTTTACCTAATTCCATGAGTTTAAAAATTGAAGAATTAAATACGTTAAAACAACCTCAAGTCATAATTAGATAAAAAAATACCGAAACAATATTTCGGTATTTTTTTATGCACTTCTATTACCTTTTGGTAAATAAAAAAGCCAGCTAAATCCAATTAAAAATATCACTAAGGAAGCTATAAATGCTGGAATTAAAATCTCTTTATGATTGTCTAGTGCATTATTTAATGCAGTATAGAGCAACCAAATTTGTAAGCTAACATTTAATATTAAAACAAATATTAAAGTTGATAATATATTATTTAGTTTGTTAGGATTTGCTTTGTTTTGACTTGTTCTAAAATTACTCATAATCTTGTTTTTTAATTATGCTTATTAGCTAATTGCTTCCTGAAATGATTTTACAAAAACATTATTTTCTTTAAAGAACACTTCTAGTTTTGGCAATGCTCTTGGTGGCGGACCTTCTAAAACTTCACCTGTCATGGCATCAAAAAAACCTTTATGACATGGACATTCAATTTTTCCAGAACCTGGTGCATAAAAAACAGAACATGATAAATGTGTACATTTTTGTTCGTATGCTCTAAATTCACCATTTTCTAAATGAATTAAGATATACGGAATAGTGCTGCCTTCTATAACAAAACCTCTAGTTCCGCCAACAGGTACATCATTTTTATCACAGATAAAATGTTCTCCTTGCACTTTTTCTTTAGGGTCTAAATATGCTTTAGCAGCAACTAAACCACTTCCAACCATTAAACCTCCAGATACTAATGTTAAAAATTTAGCAAAATCACGGCGGCTTACTTGTGTTGCATCTTGTTTATGAATAGGAAAATCTTTTTTCCAGTTTTCTTTATTGTTTTTATCAGGCATAAACTTCTGTTTAATATATTATTAGCTCATTACTACCTTTCGGCATCATGATATTTACTTTTGTATTGACAATTTCTTTTCCAAAAACAAATGTGTTTACAGGTGAACTGTTTGGACGCATTTCTTGAATTTCTTCTTTTGTACCATAAAATAATGCACCACTAGGACAAACGGTTGCGCACATTGGTTTTTTTCCAACACTTGTACGATCGTAGCACATAGTACACTTCATCATTAAATCGTATTCTTCTACTTTCTTTGGAACCCCAAAAGGACATGCAATTACACAGTTAGAACAACCTATACATCTTTCAGTATTTGCTGTATGTACAATTCCAAATTCGTCTTTAGAAATTGCATCGGCTGGACAAACACTTGCACAAACAGGGTCGTCACAATGCATACAAACTTGTACTGTTGTTTGAATTGTTTCTGCTCGTTCTACATAATTTACATGAATCATTGAATCTTGCCCGTTAGTTTCACACTCAGCACAAGCCATTTCACATGCCTTACAACCAATGCAACGTTGCATATCTACAAAAAACTCTTCATTTTTATTAAAATCGGTATAATTCATATTTTAATTTTTATAGATTAGATACTTGCGTATGCTTTGGTTTCACTTGATGGTTTTGCTTGTTCTTTTAAGGGTTCTAATTTACAAGCAGAAACTTTAAATTCTGGAATTTTTGAAATTGGATCTAATGTCCCGGGAGTCAATAAATTTGCTGATTTTAAACCTGACCAATGGTAAGGAATAAAAACAGTGTCTTTACGAATTGTTTCTACAATATTTGCTGGGAATATACCTTCACCCCTACGAGTACTTACTTTAATAAGTTCGTTTTGTTGAATGCCATATTTCGCTGCCAATTCTGGGTGTAATTCTAATAAAGGCTCAGGGTATTGATCTACTAATTTTCCAATTCTACGTGTTTGTGTTCCACTTAAATATTGCGAAACTACACGTCCTGTCGTTAATGTTACAGGATAATTTTCATCTGTAACTTCACCTGGTAATTTATAGGGAGCTGGGTTAAAGTGTGCTTTACCATCTGGTGTTTTAAATTTTTTATCTTCCCAAAGTCTTGGCGTTCCTGGATGGTCTTCCGTAGGACATGGCCAGAACATTCCCATATTATCTTCAATTCTTTTATAAGTAATTCCGTTATAATCTGCAGTACCACCTTTTGATGCCACTCTTAATTCATTAAAAATAGCTTCACTATTTTCGAATGTAAATTTATCTTTTACGCCTAATCTTTCCGCTAATTCTAATATAATAGAAGTATCCGTTCTAGCATCTCCAGGAGGAGTTACTGCTTGACGTATTCTAATTACTCTACCTTCTGCAGAAGTTGTAGTTCCTTCTTCTTCTTCTTGTAAAGAACCTGCTAAAACAATATCAGCATGACGAGCAGTTTCATTTAAGAAAAAGTCAATACACACATAATATTCTAATTTTTCAAGGGCTTCTCTAACATAGTTGCTATTTGGTAAGGATACTAAAGGATTAAAACAAATTGAAATTAAACCTTTAATTTCACCTCTATGAATCGCTTCAATAATTTCATATGCAGACAATCCTTTACCAGGCATATCTTTTTCATCTATTCCCCAAACTTCTGAAATATATTTTCTATGTTCTGGGTTTTCAATATCTCTATTTCCAGGTAACTGGTCACATTTATGTCCGTGTTCTCTACCTCCTTGACCATTTCCTTGACCAGTAATAGTTCCGTAACCGCAATACGGTCTTCCTATTCTTCCTGTTGCTAATACTAAATTGATGCAACCTAAAACATTATCTACACCTTTAGAATGGTGTTCAATTCCTCTTGCATGTAAAAAGAAACTAGTTTTAGCTTTACCCCAAAGTTCAGCTGCTTCTTTAATTTTTTCCTTCTTTATTCCTGTTATTCCTTCTGCCCATTCTAAAGTATAATCTTTAACAGCATCAATAGTAATATCAAAACCAGAAGTATAATTATCTATAAAATCATGGTCTAGCATGTCGTTGTCAACCAAATACTTTAACATTGCACCATATAAAGCCGAATCTGTACCAGGTTTTACATCTAAATGCACATCAGCAGTTCTTGCTAAAGGAATCACACGGGGATCAATAACAATAATTTTTGCACCTCTATCTCTTGCTTTCCAAATCCAATGAGTTAGAGTAGGGAAGGTCTCACTAATGTTTGCTCCAGCAACGATAATTACTTCGGCATATTCTAAATCGGCATAAGTATTAGAAGCTCTATCTAGACCAAAGGCTTTTTTGTTTCCAGCACCAGCACTTACCATACACAAACGGCCATTGTAGTCAAGGTTTTTTGTCTTTAAAGCGATACGGGCAAATTTACCAACCAGGTAACTTTTCTCATTCGTTAAAGAAACTCCAGAAAGCATAGAAAATGCATCATTTCCATATTTTTCCTGAATTCGTTTTATCTCTGAAACCGTTTTATCCATAGCTTCATCCCAAGAAGTAGGTTCAAAACCTTTTCCTTCGACACGTTTTATTGGACCTAATAATCTATCTGGATGATTATTTTGTAAGTAGCGTTGAACTCCTTTAGGACAAAGACGACCTTCGTTAAATGGGAATTCCATCCATGGTTCAAAACCAACCACTTTGTTTGTTTTTACTAATAACTTTATTCCACATTGCATACCACAAAAGCAACAATGCGTTTCAACCACTTTATCTGGCTCATCTCTACCTTCATATCCATCTTTTGGTGAATAATTCAAACTAGGACCAAATTGTTCTATTATTTTTTCTGCTGGAACAGGTAACTTTGCCATGCTATTTTTTTTTAATCTTTATTTATTAACCGAATAATTTTCCACCTTCTAATCTTGCTTTTAAATGCGCTTGCGCTAAACGAGATCTTTTTCCTTCTGGACTTAAATCTAAATGTGACGATCCATCTTCTCTGTCAAAGTTGAAACCTAACTCTTTTGTAACTATTTTTAGATCATTCACATGTAAGTTAGTTGCATATTCTTTACCAGTATGCTCACAAACTGCCATTCCTTGTTTTATTCCTTCTTGTTTATAGATATGTGCTCCAATTTGAGCTGGTCTTTGAATGATATGAAAGAATTTTCCAAACGGAATCCATATTAAAAACATAATTACGGTTACAGCATGAATTACAGCTAAGAAATCAAATGCAAAACCTTTCATGAATTGGTAGGAAAAAGTAAGTCCTAAACCAGTAACTGAAATTGCAATTAATAATAACAATGGAAGTAAATCACCTTCGAATGTTTGTGTTGCAATTAAACCTGGATTTGTTAATCGTCTTCTTAAATAATATAATGAGCCTAAAATAACTAACCATGATGACCAGTTTAAGGCATGAAAAGTCATAAAAGCCATAATAGAACCTAATTTAAATGACATCATATGAAAACCAAAGAAGTGTGCTTCATAAATGTCAATTCCACCTGGAGCCAAGCTAAAGTGTATCCACCCAAAGGTAAGTGGTATAGTAATTAAAAAGGCTGAAGTACAACCAATTGCTATCATAAAATGGGCAATCCAACGGTACTTTCCTCTTGGGTAAATAAATTTCTGAAAAGCTATATTCTCGATAGATTCTTTGGATACAAACCAAAGATGTGAAAACACTTTTCCAGTTACCAAATAAGTAATTCCTCTTTTAAAATAAATCCATGTTGGAGGACGTTGCAACCAAACGGAATATCTATATACGATTCCGAAAAAGGCAAATATTGTCCCAAATAAATAGGTAATTAATGCTGCATCAAAATTTTGTAGATTTCTAGATCCAAAAAACACCAAAGAAACCATAACTATAGATAAGCCAGTAGCTATAAGTAATGCCTTTGTATTAAATGTTTTATTTTTCATCTGTATACTTTGTGTTTATTAGTTAATATAACTTGTCTTTTGAGAGTGTTTTTAAGAAGACAAGTTATATCATGACTTAAATATAGTAAATATTATTTTAATTTGTTTTTTTACATTTTTTGAAGTTGTAAAAAAAATTATGGATTATCCACTTCTCTTTTAGGCCCTTGGTAATACCACCAGTTAAGAACTAAACAAATTAAATAATAAACTGCAAAACCGTATAGCGCATATTCAGGTGTTCCTGCAGTAACTTGCTGCCCAAATACATTAGGGATAATAAATGCTCCATAAGCAGCAATTGCAGCTGTCCATCCTAAAACAGGTCCTGCTTTTTCTTTGCTAAAAATATACGGGATACTTCTAAAAGTTGAACCGTTTCCAATACCAGTTGTTAAGAATAAAACCATGAATGCTCCGAAAAAAGGCCACCAATATGATTCTGGAGTTTCAGAACTTCTTGCTTGCACAACATAATAGGCAACAGTTAAAGCAGCTATAATTTGAAAAATAGTACTCCACATTGTAATTTTAGCACCACTATTTACTTTATCAGAAAGAATTCCTCCAATTGGTCTAACTAAAGCACCAAACATTGGCCCCAAGAAGGCCCAAAGCATAATGTTAGGAGCGTTAGGGTTTGCCCATTCAGGATCTAATGGATTTGTGTATACAAATATATCTTGCGCTAATTTTGGGAACACCATAGAAAAACCAATGAATGAACCAAAAGTCATAGTATAGATTATTGTCATAATCCAATTATGTTTATCTCCAAGTATTGAAAATTGTTTATTAAGATTTTCTTTTATATCAGCAGGTGTACCATATTTCATTAATAAAACAGTTAGTACTATTACTAAAGGAAGTACAATCCACATTGCAGAATCTTTCATTCCAAATGAATCCCACGGAATTCCAACTAACATAAAAGCACCAATACCAGCAGCTATTAAACCTAGTACAATCATGTAGAGTGTTTTTGAAACCCCTTTTGCTGTATCTGGCATACTTGGAGTTCCTGAATCTACATTATTCATTCCAAAAAATGCAGCTAAAGAAGCTAATACAATAAGTGGAACCCAAATCCATGCAGCATTTTGCATCCCTTCAAAAGGAGCTCCTTTTGCAGTTGCAATTGCACCAGCTGTACCACCAAATAATGAGAATGTAACAATAAACGGAATTGTTTTTTGCATAATAGCAACACCTAAATTACCAAGCCCTGCATTCATTCCAAGAGCATATCCTTGCGCTTTTTTTGGAAAAAAGAATGATATATTACTCATTGATGAAGAGAAATTACCTCCCCCAAGTCCTGAAAATAGAGCCATTGCTGCAAAAAAGAGATAAGATGAGTTTACATCTGACAACGCTATGCCTGTACCAATTGCCGGAATAAGTAATAACGCAGTTGTTATAAAAACTACATTTCTACCTCCTCCTAATGAAATTAAAAAAGAGTTAGGTAATCGTAAAGTTGCACCTGCTAAACCTGCAATTGCTGGTAAAGTATAGTATAGATTATTTACTTCTTTCAAAGCATTTATATATTCTGTAGTTCCAGTAACTAATCCATCGGTCATCCCGAAATTGAAACCAAATTCTTTCATGTACTTAATTAGTACTCCCCACATAATCCATACAGAGAAAGCTAGTAATAACGCAGGAATTGAAGTCCATAGATTTCGATCTGCTATCTTTTTTCCTGTAGACTTCCAGAAACCTTCATCGTCTACGTTCCAATCTTTAATATTTACTGCCATATTTTTATTATTAAATTTTTAACTAATTAGGTAAAATTAATTGTACTATTATTTTTGTTCGATTTGTGTTGTAAATTCAGGATTGTTTTTACGAATTGCTTTAATAATTGTTTTGTGCATCCATATTAAACAGATTGTTGATACTGCAAAAATGAAGAACCACGAACTTGTCCAAAACCCTGTAGAAGTTAATAAGTAACCAAAAACAATTGGCCCGAAAAAACCTCCAAGCCCACCAATAAGTCCTACCATTCCACCTACAACACCAATTTCATTCGGAAAATACTCTGGAATATGTTTGTAAACTGCTGCTTTACCAATTCCCCAGCAAGCACCAATTAGAACAACTAAAACTAAATAAACCCACATGTTTGCTTCAAACTGAATATGTGTAACACCTTTTGCTAATAATTCTTTCTTTTTTACTGATTGGTTTTCTGCAACAATTACTTCTTGCCAAGATGATTTTACTGGAAAAATTGGTTTGTTAGTTAATTGTTTTTCTGTTTTTGGCGCAATAACATATTCTTTATCATTAACCATTATTTTTTCAGAAGTAACATTGGTAACAATACCATTATTTCCTGCCAAAACTCCAGGACCAGCAGTAAAAACTTCCATTTTAGGAAACATTAATAAAAAACTAATAACCATTGAAGTTCCTAAAACCCAATACATTACTTTTCTTGCTCCAAATTTATCCGATAAATAACCTCCAAACGCTCTAATAATTCCTGAAGGTAAACTGAACAATGTTGCAAACATACCTCCCATTACTAAAGTTGTATGGTATACATTCATGAAATTTGGTAATAACCATTGAGAGTAGGCTACGAAACATCCAAAAACTAAGAAATAATAAATTCCAAATCTCCAAACTCTCATAGACTTTAGAGGTTGTAAAAGTGTTTTGATGTTTTTTGTTTCTCCTTGAACAATTTTCTCTTTTGTCAATAAAACAAATAAGAATCCGATAACTACAAGTACAATTCCGTAAGTAATTGGTAAAAGTTTCCAACCATTTATAGGATCACTTTCTGAAAAGTAGTTTAATAAAGAAGGAGCTAAAAAAGTAGTTAATGCGGCACCCGCATTTCCCATTCCAAAAATACCTAAAGCTCTACCTTGCCATTCTTTTGGATACCAAACAGAAGTATATCCAATACCTACAGCGAAACTCGCTCCAACCACACCAAATAATAAACTTAAAATAGCGAATCCCCAAAATGAATCAGCTAACGGAATTAAAAATAAAGGAATGGCACATAAAAACAATAACCATGTAAATACTTTTTTACCACCGTATTTATCGGTTAAAATTCCTATTGGCAATCTTGTTAAAGCTCCAGATAAAATAGGAATACCCATTAACCATCCTGCTTCAATAACAGTCCAATTAAAAATTCCCTTGTCTATTAAATAGGTTACTAAAACACCATTTAGTGTCCAACAAGCAAAGCATATTGTAAACGCTAAAGTATTTATAAATAATATTTTGTGTGATTGTGATAAATTACTCATACCCTTAAATAATTAATTTTGTGTAAAATTAGTTCTCCTAGATTGGAAATTTTATGACAATTATCAGTAAATGTTAATTTTTTCTTAACCTCCTATTTTTATCATGCTTCTATTTTTAGAGAAAAGCTTTGGGTTTTGAAATTCTGCATCATTTTCCATTCCGCCTCTAACAGGAAATTTAGATTTAATATTTTTTTCAATTATAGGAAGTATACTTTTTCCATCTCGTAAAGTTTCTAATAAGGAATTTTCAGTATTGGAAAACAAACAGTTTTTTAGTTTTCCATCGGCAGTTAAACGAATTCTATTACAAGTACCACAAAAAGGATTGGTAACAGAACTAATTACCGAAAAACTTCCCTTAAAGGATTCTATTTTATGATTTCTTGCAGTATCGTTTAGTTTATCTTCCATTCGAAGAATAGTGTTTTCTTTAAAATGATTATCTACTTTTTCTAGAATTTCTGCATAAGTTACCAATTTCGATTTGTCCCATTGGTTTCCGTTAAAAGGCATAAATTCTATAAATCGAATTTTAATATTTAAGGTTTTGGTAAGATTAATAAAATCAATAATTTCGGAATCATTAAAACCTTTTATTAATACAACATTTAGTTTTACAATAAAATTATTTTCTAAAAGTAATTCGATGTTTTTCCAAAGTGTATCATAATGATCACGTCTGGTAATTTGTTTGAATTTTTCCTTTTGTAAAGTATCCAAACTTATATTTAAAGACGAAATTCCGGCTGCCTTAAAAGTATTAATATATTCATGAACTAAAAGTCCGTTTGTGGTAATATTTAAATCGATGTTTAATTTTCCAAGACGTTCAATAATATCGCGAGCATCTTTTCTAACTAATGGTTCTCCACCTGTTAATCGAATTTTTTTTACTCCAAGTGATACAAATGTCTTGGCAATAGTTTCAATTTCATCAGCCGTCATTATATGTGCTTTTGGAGTCAAATTTATTCCTTCGGCAGGCATACAATAGGTGCAACGAAGGTTACAATTTTCAGTAATTGAAATTCGTAAATAATCGTGCACTCGACCGTGTAAATCTTCTATTTTCAACATATTATTTTCCGTGGTTAAAACCATTAATTATTTTGAATAAATGCAATACAGATGGAAAAATAGCGTCCATCGATTCGCTTGCTCCATTTGTAGAGCCTGGTAAAGCAATTACTAAAGTAGATCCAATAAATCCAACCACACTTCGAGATAACATGGCATAAGGAGTTCTGTCTTGTCCGTACGAACGAATTGCTTCTTCAATACCTGGGATTCTTCTGTCTAATAGAGGAATTAAGGCTTCAGGTGTAACATCTCTATTCGACAAACCTGTTCCACCAGTTAAAATAACTAAGTCTGTTTTGTTTTCTTTTAATGTGTTTACTGTTTTTTGAATATCTGTAATTTCATCTGGAATGATAATATAATTGGTAACATCTAAACCTAAAGTATTCAATTTAGAAGTGATTGCTTTTCCTGCACTATCTTGTTTACTTCCTTTTGAAACACTATCGGAACAGACAATTACTGCTACATTTAGATTTAAACTTTTAGCATCGTTAAAATCAGATTTTCCACCTTTTTTATGTAATAATTTAACCGTTGAAATTTCTACATTTTTATCAATAGGTTTCAGCATGTCGTACATAGTTAAAGCAACAATACTTGCTCCGTGCATAGCTTCCACTTCAACTCCGGTTTTGTAAATGGTTTTTACAGTGATTTCAATATGAATTTCCATTTCTTGAATATCATAAGCAATTGCTGTGTATTCAATAGGTAATGGATGACAATCTGGAATAGCGTTTGAAGTATTTTTCACCGCAAATAAACCAGCAGTTCTTGCCACTTCTAAAACATCTCCTTTTGGAACAGTTTTGTCTTTGATTGCTTTTATAGTTTCAGAACTTCCAACTTTTACAATTGCTTGAGCTGTTGCTGTTCTTTGCGTGATGATTTTATGAGTAATATCTACCATGATTAGTTATTTTTTTTCCAAGTATAGGTTTCGTCTTCCAATATTTCTTTACCAAAAATGGCTACTTTCTCTTTAATTTCTTCTACCAAATAGTTCAATGCTTCATACACGACTTTTCTTCTTGGAGCAGATACAAATACAAACAGACAAATTTCACCTGCTTTTACATTTCCTAAACTATGATAAATATGTAAACAAGTTAGATCGTACTTTTCAAAAGCAGCTTCACGTATTTCATGAAAATTTTGTTCCGCCATTTCTTCATAAGCCGAATAGTCAATTGCTGCAACTGTTTTTCCATCTATTTCATCGGCACGAACTTGACCTAGAAAAATATTATGTGCACCAATAGATGTTTTAGTTTGGTGTTTAGCAATAGAGTTGCCAATGAATTCTGCTGAAATTGGTCCTTGAACAAATGATTTTTTTATAGGTTTTGGTGTTTCCATTTTTCTAATATTTTAAATAACTTCTAATTGTACCTTTTGAATGCCTTTTTGTAAATGTGCTATGTTTGTAAATCCTTTTTCTAAAAAAAATTTTAACGCTTTTTTACTGCGAATGCCACTCTGACAAAAAAGAATAATAGGTTGGTCTTTTTGAAATTGATTAATATGCTTTTCTATTTCTAAAAACGAAATATTGATGATGTTTTTATGCTTTAATTTTGGTGTTTCATGTACTTCACGTAAATCAATAATCGTATAGTTTTCATTCGAACAAAAATCTAAAAAAGCCTCTTTATTGACTTCATGATTTTGCTTTTCTGAGCTTTCTAATTCTGTTCCTTTTTTAGTTCCAATACGAATTTGCTCTTCGTTTTTACTAAATTCTAATTCGTTAAAAGACATGTTCAAAGCATTGTAAATAAGTAACTTTCCTGAAAGAACTTCTCCAATTCCAAGTATGATTTTCATGACTTCTGTTGCCTGTAACATTCCTAAAGTATTAGGTAAAACACCTAAAACTCCTGTAGTTACGCAATTTGGAATTTCTTGCGAATTTTTCTCAGGAAACAAACAACGATATGTTGGTCCGTTTTGGTAATTAAAAACACTAATTTGTCCTTCAAATTTATGAATAGAAGCATAAATCATTGGTTTACCCAAATGAACACTTATATCGTTAATAAGGTAACGTGTAGCAATAGTATCCGTGCAATCTACTAATATTTCATAGTCTTTTACAATAGTTGCAATATTACTTTCAGAAATAAATTCAGGATATACATTAACCTTTACATCTGAATTAATTTTACGAATTGCATTGGCTGCAGCAACCACTTTTTTAGTGCCGCAATCATCAGTCGTATAAAGTAATTGACGGTGAAGATTCGTTTCATCCACAACATCACCATCCACAATTCCAAGTGTTCCAACACCAGAAGCTGCCAGTATTTGTAAAACAGGACAGCCTAATCCACCAGCACCAATAACCAACACTTTTGCGTTTAGTATTTTTTGCTGACCAAGACTTCCAATTTCAGGAAGAGCCATTTGTCGTGCATATTGTTTTGAATGTTCCATTTTTGTTTTTTATCCGCCTGCAAAAGGAGGTAATAATGCTATTGTATCGTTATTGTTTAAATTAATTTCTGTTGAGGTAATTGATTTATTCACAGCAATTACAAAAGAAACATTTTGTAAACCAGTGTATTTTTCATTCAATTGTTGCATCAAATCGTTTGTTGTAAAATCTGATTTTTCAAGACGAAACAACTCTTCGTTTGTGTTTGTGATATCAGCTAATAAGCCAAAATATTTTAGTGTTATCGTCATTTTATTAAGTTTTGATAGTCTTCTTTTGTGTTGATGTTTTGCAATAAAGAATGCCATTTTTCAGGAACTTCAATAGTTTGATTCGGAATTGCTTCGACAACCATTTTTAACCTTAATTGCTCTTTTTTTAGATGTTCTTCAAAAGTATTTACTGCATTTCTATTATAAACCGCAATTAGCGGACTCGTTTTATCTGCAACTTTTACTTGTGTAATTAGCTTTTCATCATCAATATTAGCAATCAACCAAGTAATAATTTCAGCTGAAATTAACGGAACATCTACACTTAAAACAATGTTTTGTTCTGTTTTTGAATGTGACAAAGCAGTAAAAATTCCACCAACTGGACCTTTATCAGGATATATATCTTCAATTCGATTACAGTTCAAAAAATCATAATCTGAATTGGCTGAAACAATAGTTATATTTTGAATAGTTGCTTCTTGTAATGCTTTTACAATATGTTCTATAAAAACAGTTTCGTTTAAAAGTAACATACCTTTATCAGAACCCATTCTGGAACTTTTTCCACCTGCAATTATGTATGCTGAAATGTTTTTCATTAAATAGTGTAGAGTTTAATAATTGCTATTCCTAAAACAAAAGCCAAAACATTTCGCAATACAATATTGTTGAATTTTTTACTTCCATAATACGCTCCAAAAAAACCACCAATAAGCACAATTCCAATTAATAGAGTAGAGGAAGTTGGTATTTCACCTCCTTTTGATAAAAATCCGAAAATTCCAGAAATTGAATTTACAAATATGAATAGTGCAGAAACTGCAGCAGTTTGTTTCATGTTTGCCCAACCTAGTAATAGTAAAACCGGACTCAATACAATTCCTCCGCCAATACCAATTAAGCCAGATAAAAAGCCAATTATTGCTCCAATTAGTAATGCGTATTTTATATTTATTTCTTTTAATTCAGCCTTTTCTTTTCCGAAGAAACCTAATAATCGAAAAACAGCAAATAATAATAATGTTCCTAATATGATTTTATAAATTTTAGAATCCACTGTTAAAAATCCGCCTAAAAAAGAAAATGGTATAGATGTAATAGCAAAAGGATAAAATAAGTTCCATTTAAAATTCTTCTCTCTGTAATAAAAATAAAATGAAATTCCAGAAACTAAAATATTTAAGAGTAAAGCAGTTGGTTTCATGAATGTAATTGGTAGAGCAAACAAACTCATTAACGCCAAATATCCACTTGCTCCACCGTGTCCAACACTTGCATATAAAAAGGCTACTATTGGTAATAGTAAAAGTAATAATGGTGAATTTAAGATTTCAGATACTAACATAAAGAATGCTTTTTTAATTGTTCGTCTAAAAACTGCCAACAATCTTTATTTATAGTTTCGTAAATAGAAATTAACGATTTTCCATAAGGAGTTAATATTGTTCCGCCACCTTTTGCGCCACCAATTTTGGTTTCTATAATAGGTTGCTTTGTAGTTTTACTTACTTCATCAATTAAACGCCAAGCTTTTTGGTACGAAATTTTTAACGCTTTAGACGCTTTATTAAGAGAACCTGTTTCGTCAATCATTTTAAGTAATTGCACGCGGCCTTCACTTAAAAGAATTCCGTTATTAGACTCTATCCAAATTTTACTTTTGATTTTCAAAATAAACTTCTTTCGTTATGCTTTTACAAAGATAACGAAATGAGAATGTTATTAAATATGATAAATGTCAACTTTTGAACCTTTTTTTAATTCGTAGTTTCCTTCTGGAAGATGAATTAGGCAATTGGAAAGCGCAAAAGTATTTAACATAGAAGATTGTTGGTGCGATAAAACCGAAACATTATTATCTGAAAAATTAGCTTTTAAAAATTGACTTCGTGTATTATTTACTATAAAATTGTGCGTTATTTCTTTTTTAATTGTAGAAGAGTTTTCTGATTCACCAGTTATTTTTTTTAAAATGGGCTTTACATAAATATAATAACAAGTTAAACTTGCAGCTGGGTTTCCTGGAAGTGCAAAAACTAATTTATCTTCAAATTTTCCAGCTAATAAAGGTTTTCCTGGTTTTTGATTTACTTTGTAGAAAAGAGTTTCGACTTGTAATTCATTCAATGCCCCTTTTACGAAATCATAATCTCCAACAGAAATTCCTCCAGAAATTAATAGAATATCATTTTCATTAAGCGCTTTTTTAATACTATTTTTAGTATTTAAGAAATCGTCATTTACTTCGTAAATAGTGCTTTTTTTAACTTCGGAATCTATTAAAGCAGCTTGTAACATTATAGAATTACTTTCGTAGATTTTTCCGTATTCTAAATTATTTCCTGGTTTTACAAGTTCATTCCCTGTTACTAAAATACCAATACTAGGCTTTTTATAAACTGTCACTGTAGTAATTCCTAGACCTGCAAGAAAGCCAATAGACGCAGCATTCAATTTCGTTCCTTTTATAAGTGCAACTTCATTAGTCTTTATTTGTTCACCAATGGGTCTAATATTTGTGTTTAAATTTATGGTTTCGTTTAACTCTAATCTGTTTCCATTTAGAGAAGTTTTTTCTACTTGTATTACTGCATTAGCTGAATCTGGCACAGCAGCTCCAGTAAATATTTTTATAGCTTCACCGGGTTTTAATTCCATTTTATGAGAATCTCCAGCTTTAATTTCTCCAATTAAATTGTAAACTAAAGAATCATGAATGTTTAATGCAAACCCATCCATTGCTGATTGTCTAAAAGGAGGCATATTTATAGTTGAAACTACATCATCTGCAAGAATATGATTTTGCGCATCTAATAGAGAAAGCTGATTTTTTTTAGACTTAGGAATATTATTGTTTAATAGGTTAATAGCTTGTTGAACAGAAATCATGTGAAATGTATTTAGTTTTCAAATTTAAAATAAAAAGGTAAATAAGATGGTAATAAATATTGAAAAAGACCATGTCAAGTTAGCCGACACAGTCTTTTTCCACCTATTAACTAATTAATTATTTTGAAAAAGTAAATATTCTAGGGTCAATATTAACCATTACCCAGCCCAAATTATTATCTAATCCTTTGTTACCAGTTTTAAGTACTTCCATGGTGTCAGATCCAAACATTTGAGAATACCCTGCAGAAATAGAAATGTTTTTATGTAATTGATAAGAAGCAACTAAATCTAATTCAGTACCTAAATAACTATCCATTGTTTTTGTTGGTACAATAGGATTTATTACATCAGCTGCAGTCATAAATACATGAGGTGATACATTAAATTTCCATTTGTTAGAAGTATAATTCAGTTTTAAGAAAATATCTTGTAAACCTACTGTGTTTTTGTAATTACCTACATAAAAGTAATCCATTAATCCATTAAATGCATGGTTTGTTCCAAAAATAGGATTGAAGGATTTTATTTTATTGCTTGTATCTGTTTGGTCTTTACCAGACAATAATTCATATCCAATCCCTGCTTTTAATTTTTCAGTAAAAGTGTAGTTTAGATTTAGGCCAATATTATAAGTACTTACTGTTGAGTTTTCAGTTATTAACTTCCCTTTACCCGTTTGCGCATATATACTTAAATCGGCATCTAATTTATTTTTTTTATATTTTAAAAACGTTCCAAAAGTTTGCATATAATCTACTTTTAAATCAGCAGTAATAGGCTCTTCATATTGAAAACCTGTGTTTAATGCTAATAAACTCATTTGTAAACTACTAAAATTTGTATGGTACCACGCATATTGCATATTTTTATAATTGGTAACATATAAGTCACGATATAAAGCTTCAGAGTCCGCATTTAATGCAGCTCCTAAATCTAGTTGACTTTTAGCTTTTTTATACGATATTAAAAGAGCATCATGACTTTGTCCTTGTTGAATCCAATCAATTTCTCCAAATATTCTTTGGTTGTCATATGATAAAACTTGCCTACCAATTCGAGTGCTCCAGTTTTCATTAAAATTATATTGTCCCCAAGCTTCAAAAAGCATCACACCATTTTTATCATCATTTGTAGTAGTTTTAACATCTCCCCATGTTCTTATATTTTGAAATGTAAGCTTTGCAGTTATTTTTTCTTGCTTAAAGTTTAAATTTAGCCTAGTTCTTTGCGTTACAAAAGAAGTTGGAAGTTCGCTGTCTAACATTAAACCTTTAAAGCCATTTCTATATTCGTAACGTGGTCTCATTTGTAAATTTGCATCGATTTCTTGTGCAAATGTATTCATGCCAATTACTGCAAATAAGGATAATGAGACTTTTTTTATATAACTTGTTTTCATAAATAATGTATTTATTGTTTTAATTCTTAGACAAAATTAACACATAGAATTAAGCTATAAGATGATATTTATCAGTACTTTTTACGTTTATTAATAATTGTTTTTTATAATCTTCAAGCTCTTTTAGAAGAGTAACTTTATCTAAACTGAAAAAATTTGAGTTCGAAAATAAATTTGAATAATATTCAATACCTTCAATAATATTATTTTTAAAACTAGTTACCTTTTTTAATTTAGCATTTGTGCTATCTGCTGTAAGTGTGTTTATTTCTTTTATAAAATAATCTACATACATTTTAAGTTCATTAATAAACATGTTTGGTCTATTTTTATTTTTTAAAATGTTTGTATTTCCATAAATATGTTGAACCATCTCAACTAAAGAAATCTCTTTGTCAAAATATGCCAAATTAGGTCCAGGACAAATAACAACTCCTTGTTGTTGCCCTTTAATTGTCATGTCATTTTCCATGTAAGATGCATTTGCTAAACCTACGCAAAGACAAGCTTTATCAGTAATTAATGTTTTTTGTTTTATGAATCCATTTAATGAAAATTGACCTTTATTTTCTTCTAATTCGGCAAGTTTTTTGTCTTGATATTTTTTTGAAGCTGTACAAAGACCTTCTTCATTATATTCTTTATTTAATGCTAAGAATTTTTTAGGACAAGAACTTCCAGCTTTATTATCGTCTATTCTTTTTTGCTTCCAAAAATCATTAGAAACACCTTTTATTGAATTGAAAGGAACTCCAAGCGGAGAAATATTACTCAAATAAAAATCATCTTCTTTTGCTTTTGCTAAAAGGTTTCTAGTTTCTTTATCTAATGAAGTTGCTTCTGGAACCAGTAAAAAAGGAGAGCCCCAACCTATAGTTTCTAAATTATAATTTTCTAATAAAAATTCATGCTCTTCAGCTGTTCCAACTCCACCTTGTGCGGTAATTTTTAAAGATAAAGGTTCATTAGGAATTGGCATTTCTTTAATTTCTAATGCTTTTACTAATAATTCATGTGTTGCATTTATTAATTCGGTTCTTTTAACTTTAAATTCTTCTAAAATTGGACCTAATAATAACCCGTCAGTTGCAAAAGCGTGACCGCCACAATTTAAACCCGATTCAATTCGGTATTCAGAAACCCAAAGCCCTTTTTTAGCTAAAAAACTTCCTTGAATTAATGCAGAACGATAATCACTTACTTTTAAAATTATTTTCTTTTTTAAAAATGAATTTTCATTTGGAAAGAAATCATAAAAATTTTCAAAATAGCTGTATAACCTGGGATTTAAACCAGCTGAAAGTACTACAGATGAGCTTAAATTGCTGTTTGCAAAACCACGCAAAGCAGCATGCGCATCATTAAATTCTGTTGATAGTTTTTCATTTCCAATGTAGTTTTCTTTATCTACTTTCGTCATGATATTAACATCAATTTCTCCTACAGAAACATTTTTTTCAACAAAATTTTTTAATGTTTCTTTAATTGAAAACCCTTCTTCCATAAACTCTTGAAGCCCTTTTTTAAGTTCTGATTTATTTGGAAGTAAAGCGATATAGTTTTCTAAAGCTGACTTGCTTTCTGTTAATTCATGTTTAAATTTTTCAAATTTATCGTTTACAATTGTATCCATTAAATTTAAATAATGAGTAATTCTTTCAGCACGATAATCATTAAATTTTTGTGAAATCTCTTGATAAGGAATACTAAATTTTTCACTATAAAAAGCTCTCATTTTTTCAATAAGGTCATCGTCAGTTATTGAAACCACAGAAGAAATGCCATATTGGGCAATTCTTATTGGACTGTCTATTGTATACGCCAATCCCATTACTGGAATGTGAAACGTATGATTATTTTTTTTGTTAGACATATAAAATATTTTTAATTATTTTTTTCAGTGTATGTTTTAATTAAATTATAAATAATGGTTCCAATTCCTGTAATAATTCCAATTCCAAACAGCACAAAAGCAAGATGTAAAACATGTTGTGAATCTTGAAATTGGCCAAAAGTTTCGGTTGAATTACCAAAAAGCCAAATACTTTTTTTTAATCCCATTATTAAAAGTGTTACCCAAAATAAAATAAATGAAATGTGAAAAAGTTGTATTCCGTTTTTTAATTTTTTAACCGTTTTATAAGTAAATGAAAATTCAGTATTGAAAATATAAGTTATTGATGAAAATAGAATTAAAGTGTTTATTCCAATGGTTGTTCCCATAGAATGTGCAACTGTAATATGGGTTCCATGTGTAAATAAATTAATAGATGGAATTGAAATTAACAGGGCAACTACAATATTTAGAAAAACCCATAAATCGGCCAAACGCATAAATTTATAAGCAATTGAAAATTGGATTTTTTGTTCTTGCGATAGATTTTTTTTCCAATCGTATATAATTGAAAATAGAATAATCCATTCGGTCATACTTATTCCGTATGCAAAATAACGAATCCATGAAGCAGTGGGAACCATATAAATATGATGAGCCCAACCAAACATTAAATTAGTTAAACCTAAAAAATAAAAGAAAAACGCTTTTTTTGAAGTTGCATAACTATTATTACCACTTATTTTTGACATTACAAAAAGTGCAGTTCCGTAAACTAACATGTTCCAAGAACCAACATAGGAACCCCCAGCTTTCCACTGCATGGCTATATTTTGAATATAATTATCTCTAAAATAAGGCAATAACCATAAGTGTGCTTCGGTAAAATGGAAAATCATTAACACAATTCCTGTCGCCCACATATAATAATATACTGGCCAATTTTTAAACGATGGGAGCATTGTTTTAAAATAATTGATGCCAAATAAAATCCAACCTAGGACAATTGGAAAATAGAAATAACTCGGAAATTCTAAATATTCTTTACCTGCAAAGTTTTTAGTTAAATAAGAAATTGCTATGCCTATTCCTGTTAAAATGAATAACCAAAAATGCCATTTTATAAGGTTTTTTTTAAAAAATAGTATTGACGAATTTGATGTTAAATAATAATAAATTCCGCCTATTGGCGCCAATAAAATCCACGATACCACAAACAGAGTATGAAGTGGTCTAATGGCATTGAACGGAAGTTTTTCTTTTATAAAACCCGAAAACACATATTGTAAGCCTCCTAATAAACCAAAGAGCATTCCTAAAAACAAAGCTATTAATGCAATGATTATAAAATAAAAAGGATAGTTATTTTTTTTCATTTTCTAATGTCTTGTTTTTTATAGTAACCCAACCATCCTTGCTAATTGTTGCATTAATATCTGGGTAATGTCCTGTTTGATCAATTTCTTTAAAAAACTGTACTAATAAGTCTTTCTCATCTTCGTTAAAATTGAACTTTGGCATTGATTTTATTGCGCTATTTACAATGGTTTTAATGAGTTTTTCACCTTTACCTTTTGTAGAATATACGTTGGTTAAATCAGGACCTAAATATCCACCTAAGCCATAAATTTGATGACAAGAATTACAGTTGTTTTGTAGCCAAATATTCTCACCTTCAATTGCTTTTTTACTTAATCGAATAGTTGTATAATTGGTTTCGGAAGTATAAATGTTAAAGTTATATAGTGTAAAAGCAGTTACTAGAACGAGTAATATTAACAAGTATTTTTTAGATTGTTCCATCTATTAAAAAACAAAAAAAGATTATTGAAAATTAAACGTTGGTTGAACTAAAACTTCTGTTTTAATAGAGTTTGAAATCAAGCAAGCTTTTTCTGATTTTTGTAAAATTCTATTTGCTTTTTCTGTATCATTTGGATCGATAATTGTTAAAACTGGTTTTATAATAACTTGTGTCATTAAATATTTCCCTTCTACTTTTTCTAATATTCCGTCAGAACTGCATTGAAAATCAATAAATTCAAATTTTGAAAATTCGGCAACAGCCAAAAAAGTAGTCATAAAACAACTTAAAATAGAAGCTGTGTATAGATGTTCTGGTGACCAAATATTAGGAATTCCTTTGTCAAATTCTGGAGGAGTTGCTACTTCTATTTTTGAAGGTAATTCATTTGAAGATAAAGTTCCTAAACGATCTTTTTCCCATTTTAAATTTACATTATAGCTATGCTTTTCCATATTTGTTGTATTAAATTAATTGTTGTACAAAAAAAAGGATAAGTATCTTTTTTACTTATGATTTAAATCACAAAAAAATTAAATTATTAATGATATAATTCCAATTAGTAGCATTAAAAAAAGACTTAAGGTTACTTTCCAAAACACATTTGCTTTTTTTAATTCCATAAAGTGAAAAGCAACTAATAAAAACTTAACACCCGATAGTGCTAATATGGAAATGGTTGCAGTTTTATGAACACTAAATTTAGATAGAATTGCTGTAGCAATAGTTAGTAATAAAACTATTCCATATACAAGAGTTAAATGTTTTTTCATTTCTAAAAAATTAAATAAATAATAGGGAAAAGTAGTAACCAAATAATATCGCACATATGCCAAAAAGCAGCTGATGCTTCTACATCTTCTAACTCAGCTTTATTCTTACTTATATTTTTTTCAGTTATAAACAATAAAACTAACCCAATAAGAACATGAATAATATGAAAACCCGTTAACATCCAATAAAAAGAAAAAAATGTATTTGTATCTAAAGTAATTCCGTTTTCTATTTTAGTATAATATTCAAAACTTTTTAAAAACAGAAACAGTAAACCTCCAAGCATAGCTAGCTTAAAAAAGAAGGTTGTTTTTTTTATGTTTCCTTCTTTATAGAAATGAATTGCATTTGCAACGAATAATCCACTTGTTAGTAGAAATATTGTATTTATTGCGCCTATAGTTGGATTTAATTGAAGTTTAGATTGATGAAAAACTTCTGGTTCTTCAGCTCCATAATAAACAAATGCTACTAAAGCCATTCCAAAAGTAATTAATTCTAAAAAGATGACAATCCACATTAAAATTCCTCCTGGTGGGTAAAAAACATTTTTATAATCGACAGTTGTTGTTTTCATTTTTTAATGTTTAATTTTTTCATATAATTTAACCAATGACTTTAATAAATCTTCTGGATTTGTTAATATTTGGTAGTGATTTTGACCAAACATAAGTGGTAAATAATATTTTGCTTGCGCTTCAATTGCTAAAGCGTATGTGTTAATTTGGTTCTGCTTTAGTTCTTTAAGTGCTTTTTTAACATCATTAATTCCGTATTTTCCTTCATATTTATCATAATCATTTGGTTTTCCGTCAGAAAGAAAAATAACCCATTTGTTTTTGGATTCTCTTTTTTCTAGCAAAGCTCCCGAATGACGTAAGGCTGCACCAATTCGTGTATAACCCTGTGGTTCAGCAGCACCAATTTTATATTTAGCTTTTTGCCAATCTTCGTCGAAATCTTTTAAGGTTAAATAGGTTGAATAATTTCTTGTTTTTGAGAAAAAGCAATTAATAGAAAAATCAATATCAAATTCATTTAAAATTTCTCCAAATAAGATTGAAACTTGTTTTTCTACATCAATAATTTTGTTTCCAGCAGCATAAGAATCGCTTGATAAACTAATATCCAAAAGCAATAAAATTGAAATGTCTTTATCTTTTTTTCGGTTAGATAAATAAATATTTTCCGATGGTGTTTTTTTAGATAAAACATCGGTAATCATATCTGTCGTTGCATCAATATCAAATTCATCACCTTGTGATTGCCTTCGATGTTGTTGCATCTTATTATTAACATTGGTCAACATTTTTCGCAAACCATTTAGAACAGATGCTTTTTTAGAAATTGTATTATTATAATAATCAACGTCCGTTTTTACTTGAGAAATAGGGTAGACCTTACAAAAAGAATCTTTGTACGCTTTTGATGAATAATCCCATTCGTTATATTTTATGTGATACCCTTTTTCGTCTCTTTCTGCACTTTCAGAAATAGTTGTGTTTTCAACAAAGTCAGCTTGGTACACAGAATGCGTAGTATCATCTACACGAACTGTAAATTTCATATTCAATTCTTCTAATGCTTCTTGGTGTTTTTCTAGTTCATCTGAACCGTCAAAATCGCGCCAATTTCCATTAAACTCTTCTGCTGTTTCAACCTTTTCAAAACTATGCAGCAAAACGTAATCCTCTTGCTGTTTTTTATCAATTGCAAGACTTTTTACTTCTTCAACCGGATTTGCTTTTAAAATTGTTTGTTCTTGTTCTTCCTCATCAGCTTTTTTGACTAAGTCTGAAAAAATATTTAATATTTTATCGCTTTCAACTTCTGGACTATTTTGCATCCATTTTCCGTATAACCAACTAAAGTCTTTTGATTCTTGTGTATCAAAAAAAGTATAAAATTCATGATGTAAATCTGCCATTAACGGAAATTCTTCAACTAAATTTTTTAAAACTACTGGAGCAGATTCAAAGGCTTTTAGTTGTGATGTTTCTAAACTATTTTCTAGAGTTTCATTCCAATTAAATTCTAATTTTCTTTGTTCTGTTAGATATAAAATTCTGAAAAAATAAAAAGAAAGATTGGCTTTAGAAGTAGTAAATTGACCAAATGAAAGTGGAAGAAAAAAGTTGTTGTTTTTATAGCCGCCTTCTCTTTCAGCAGGGAAAATTTCAATAGCATCGCCTGTAATAGCTCTTGCCAAAATAGTTAAACGAGATTTTATCTCTTCTAAATGAACGGTACGGTTAACCAAATCAACATCAACCTTTTTGTTCTTTTTGAAAAACTGTAAAACCTTGCTGTATATTATTTCGTCAAGTTCCATTAAATCATTAAATTACATAAATCGGTTAAGGCTTCAGTTATTTCTAAATCGTCTGTTAAAGGTTCAACTATTGCAACTTTTACAGCTAATCTTTTTGGTAAATTGGTATGAATTAATTTTGCAGCATCTACTAATAAACGAGTTGAAACAGTTTCGGCCAAACCAAGTTCTGTAAGGTTTCTAATTTTGTTACCAATTTTCACTAATTTTTTAGCTACATCTGCATCTACATTTGTTTCTTGAATAAGGATTTCAATTTCTTGAGAAGCTTCTGGATACGTAAAAGACAATGCCGTAAAACGTTGTTTTGTAGAAGGTTTTAATTCTTTAAACCCTCTTTGATATCCTGGGTTAAATGAAGCAACAAGCATAAAGTCTTCGTGCGCTTTTATAGTTTCTCCTAGCTTGTCAATGTATAACTCTCTTCTATGATCTGTTAAGGAGTGAATTGCTACAATAACGTCTGGACGTGCTTCTGCAATTTCGTCTAAATATAAAATTGAACCTTCTTTTAAAGCTTTTGTTAATGGTCCGTCTATCCAAACAGTTTCTGATCCTTTGATAATAAATCGTCCAATTAAATCGGTAGAAGAGGTTTCCTCATGACAACTAATTGTAATTAATTTTTTATCTAATTTGTGAGCCATATATTCTACAAATCTCGATTTTCCAGTCCCAGTTGGGCCTTTTAATAAAAACGGAATTTTGTTTTGGTACACATTTTCAAAAACTTCTACTTCTTTGTTTATTGGGTTATAAAATGGAACTTTTGTAGTCATTATTTATTTTTTATTTGATAAAAATTTACTTTTTAACTGTTTCAAGTATTTTATCAATGGTTTCTTTATTATTTACGCCTAATCCTTCTTGTTGATGTATTAATTCTCCTTCTCTATTAAAAACACTTATAATATTTGAATGTGAAAAATCTATAGGCGTAATTTTTTTATATTTTACAGCTAAAACATTAGCAAATTCCTGTACAGTTGTTGGTGTTCCTTGTAAGAATGTCCAATGTTCATCGTCCATAAAGTTGTCTTTCGCAAATACTTTTAGTCTTTCTGGTGTGTCTGTTTCTGGATCAATACTTACTAAAATGAAGTTTAAATCTTTTAAATCTTCTTTTGGAATTTTAGATTCAATATCACGCATATCTGCAACTAATCTTGGGCAAGCTGCTTTACAAGTAGTATAAATCATTACCATTACAGAAACTTTTCCTCTGAAATCTTTTATTTCAATGGTTTTATTATCTTGAGTTTTCCATTTACTGGTTAAATTAAAGATTGATTCTTCTGAAATAGGTGTTTTTTTAATTTCACTTTCTTCTTGTTTACAACCTAATAGAAGCAAACCTGTAACTACGAGTACTATTATTTTTGTTTTCATTTTTCAATATCTTTTACACATCTAAATCCTAAATTTTGCACTGAATAATTTGCTTTGATACTTCCTCTAAAAGCGTATCTAATGAAAGCAGCGTAATTCATTAAATCGGTCGCGTTTAAAGAGCCACTTCCGCAAAAAAGGTTCTTGTTTTCTGCCGAATCAGTTCTAGATTCACCAGTTATTAAAATGGAATTAAAATCGGAAGTCCATTCCCAAACTAATCCATGTAAATCATAAATACCATAATAATTTTTAAAGGTATGTCCAATTTCATTTTGATATGTTTTTGGTTTTTCATACCAATCCAAAATCATTTGATTATAGGTTTCTAATTTTCTAGCATCAGCAATTTTTTCATCTGCCATGCCTATATATTCCCATTCATCAACAGTTGCTAATCTTTTTCCTTGGCAATCACAATATGCATTTGCAGCAAACCATGATACATTTGTTACTGGACTATTTGGTTTTGCATCAGCATTTAATAATGTGTCGTTTTGCCATTTTCTAAGGTAATTATCATCGGCAAATATTTTTTTTACTTTTGATTTTTGCCATTTTTTATTCTTTTTAATAAAATCTAAATATTCAGCATTTGTAACAGGATAAACATCTATATATAAATCGTCTACAATTACTTCTTCTTGTTTTTTTCCATATAAAGGCACATAACTTCCACCTTTAATTAAAACCATTTCAGTTGTAACTTTAAAAGGGCTATCTGCTTCTTTTTCTACAGTTACATTTGAAATAGAGCTAATTTTAGTAGTTACTTGCTCTTCATTGTTTTTGCAAGAAACAATAAGTATAATGATCAATAAAAAATATATTCTATACATTTTTGTGATTTTCAATTTCTACTTTTAAAAAAATAACCATGATAGTAATTCATGAAACACTACCATGGTTATTAAACTAATTAATTATTTTTTTTCATTTCTCACTTTAGTAACCATTTCTTTAGTAACCTCTTTTTTGCTGTTACCCCAAGTGCTATATACATAAGTTAAAACATTTGCAATTTCATCATCTGTTAATGTTTGTGCAGTCATAACACTGTTGTATTTTTTACCATTAACAGTCATTTCGCCAGTTTTACCATGTATAACAATATCAATCGCTCTATTTATATCAGCATTTAAATAGTCAGATTTTGCTAAAGGTGGGAAAGCATTTGGCAAACCTTCACCTGATGGTTGATGACAAGCAAAACATGTTGTTGAATAAATTGATTTTCCATCTGCAATTCTTTCGGCAAGAGTTACTGCTTTTGTAGGAGCAGCTGACTTACTATTTGGCATAGTTTGAATTGTTCCTCCTTCAGGTAAATAAACATTATCTGATTGTGTACCAGAATAGATCGTTTTATTTTCATCTCCAGTAACTGATAAAACACCAAGACTTCCTTTATTAAATGTTCTAAAAATAGAGTGATCTACAATAACTAAATTTCCTGGTACATCTACTTTAAAGTCCACAATTGCAGCACCACCAGCTGGTACTAATGTAGTTTGTACGTTTTTATTAATCATTGATCCTCCTTCTACATGAACATTGTCGAAAATTTCACCAATAACGTGGAATGAAGATACTAAGTTTGGACCACCATTACCTACAAATAAACGAACTGTTTCACCAACTTTTGCCGAAATAGCACCATCACCAGTTAAAGCACCAGTTTTTCCATTAAATACTACGTAATCTGGTTCTTCTTTAATTGCTTTTGCCATATCAAAAGGTTGTAATCCTTTTTCCCCATAAGCGCCTTTAGTATAGAAGTCTCCTTGCATAATGTAGTATTCTTTATCTACTTTTGGTAATCCTCCTGCAGGTTCAACTAAAATTAAACCATACATTCCATTTGCAATATGCATTCCAACAGGAGCAGTTGCACAGTGGTAAACAAATAATCCTTCGTTTAACACTTTAAATGAAAAAGTTACTTCATGACCAGGAGCTACAAATGAAGCAGCTGCACCACCACCAGGACCTGTTACGGCATGTAAATCGATATTATGAGGTAATTTGTTATCTGGATGATTTTTTAAGTGGAATTCAATTTCATCACCAACTCTTGTTCTTATGAAACTTCCAGGAACAGTACCACCAAATGTCCAATACATGTATTTTACACCATCGGCCATTTCGCCTTCTTTTTCAATGATTTCCAAGTTTACAATTAATTTTTTTGCAGGTCTATCTCCAATAGGTTTTGGTACAAATGGAGGTGAGGTTAATTCTGCAATAATTGGAGCTCCTTCTGTTTTTATTTTAGAAGCATCAATTGTCTCTTCTTCGTTGTTTGATTTGCAGCTTACAAATAATGCAATTGTAGCAACAGTTAATATTAATTTAAGTTTTTTCATGTTTTTTCGTTTTTTAAGATTCTAGAGCTTCATCTGTTGGTAAACCATATTTAACAAATTCATAAATATACATACTTATCCCTACAGTAAACATTGTTGCACAGACAAGTAAAACTACAAAGTGAATTGCAATTTCGTTTTGCACGTCCATAAAATCCATTTTTAGTTTTCTTTCCATATAAACTTGTGCTACTCCGGCTACACCAAAGGCAACAGTCATTCCAAGAATTCCAATGTTAGAAATCCAAAAAGCCATGTGTCCATTTGTATTGTTGTAACGTTTACGTCCTGTTAAGTTCGGAAGAGCATAACTAATAATTGCAAGTACAATCATTGCATAAGCTCCCCAGAAAGCGTAATGTCCGTGCATTGCAGTTACTAAAGTTCCATGAGTATAAAGATTTGTTTGCGGTAAAGTATGCGCAAAACCTAATAAACCTGCTCCAACGAAAGAAACTATTGCCGAACCAATTGTCCAAAATAAAGCAATTTTATTTGGATGACTTTTTTCTCCTTTGCGATACATGTTTACAGCAAATAATGCCATTGCTAAGAAAGCTAAAGGTTCTAATGCAGAGAATATTCCGCCAATTACTAACCAAATTTTGTTTACACCAATGTAATAATAATGGTGACCTGTACCTAATACTCCAGATAAGAATGTTAAACCAATAATTACATATAACCATTTTTCAATAACTTCTCTATCTACACCAGTAAGTTTAATTAATAAGTAAGATAAAATACCTCCCATAATTAATTCCCATACACCTTCAACCCATAAATGAACTACCCACCATCTAAAGAAAGAATCCATTACTTGACTATCAAACCAAATCATTCCAGGAATGTATAATAAAGCTGCAAATACTAATCCCATTGTTAATACTAAAGCTGTAGTAGTTTTTCTTTTCCCTTTAAAAAGAGTTCCTAAGATTAATCCTAAGAATACTAGGACATTAACGACTACTAAGAAATCTAATTCTCTTGGGATTTCTAAAAATTTTCTTCCTTCCCAATGGTTAAAGTGAAAACCAGCAATAGCTATAACCCCAACAACTGCAAGTGAAATTAATTGAATATATGCCCATTTAACACTAATTAGTTCACATTGTGCTTCTTCTGGAATAATGTAATAAGCAGCTCCCATGAATCCGGTTAATAACCAAACAACAAGTAGGTTTGTGTGAACTGCTCTTGCTGTATTAAAAGGTATAATTTCGTGTAGGCCTTGTATTCCAATTCGGTCAAAGCCCATTATAAACCCATAGATAATTTGCAGAGAAAACAATAACATGCACAATGCAAAAAACCAATAGGCTACTTTTTGTGATTTATATTTCATATTCTTATTGTATTTTTTGTTGATCTTTAATTTTATCTTTAGCTAACGGAGATACTATTCTATCAAAGCCATTTAAATCAATGTTACCTATCCATTTAAAATACGCAACCATAGCGTCAGCATCTTCTTGATTCATCTTATAGGCAACCATTTTCCTTCCTTTTGGAGCCCATGGAACTGGAGACATTAAGACAGCTTTTACATAGCCTTCTCCACGTCTTTCAATTACTTTGGTTAATTCAGGAGCATAATAGCCACCTTCTCCCATAATACTATGACAACCCATACAATTATTGGATTCCCATAATTCTTTACCTCTAACGACATGTTTGTCAATGTCTTTAAAGTTAGTTTGGTCGTTACTAGGCATAAAGGAATAAATAGTCAGACCTATAAAAATTAAAAAGGTGACTACTGTACCGCCTAGAAAAAACGCTCTTGCTTGTGATTTTGAAAGCATAGATTTATAGTTTTAGTTAGTATTTAAATAAAGGACTAAAATGTCTTTTATTGTTAACAAAATTGCAATTTTTAAACATATAAAAACATGATAAAAATCATATAAGTTAAATAAAAGATAAAATTATCTTTTATTTAAAAAAATAATTAATTTTGAAAAAAAAATGTTTTCAAAAAGTTGTGAATACGCAATTAGAGCAACAATTTTTATTGCTAGTAAGTGTTGCGAGAAAAGAAAAGTAGGTATTAAAGAAATTGCAATTGCAATAGATTCTCCAATTGCATTTACAGCTAAGATTTTACAAAAATTATCTAAAAATAAAATTGTTAATTCTACAAAAGGAGTTAATGGAGGGTTTGAAATTTCGCAAGAAAAATTAAAACAGATTAAATTAATACAAATTGTTGTTGCAATTGATGGTAATAGTGTTTTTTTAGGTTGTGGATTAGGGTTGGGTAATTGCTCAGAAGACCATCCTTGTCCTGTTCATTATAAATTTAAAGAAGTAAAAGAAGGTCTTGTTTCTATGCTTGAAAATACGACTTTAGAAGAATTAGCTTTAGGTGTAAAAACGGGTAATTCATTTTTAAAATATCAAAAAAAAGCATAGGTAAATTACCTATGCTTTTTTCTTTAAAAAAAATCTGAATTAATAATTATCTTTTATTTTGGCAATAAAACATCACCAATTATATGGATGATTCCATTAGAAGTTTCGATGGAAGTAACTATTTCAGATCCATTCACTAATGTTTTTTTACCTTGCTTTGAGATTTTTACTTTTCCACCAAAAACCATATCAAACTCTTGACCATCTTGCATGTACTCAGTTTTTAGAATTCCTACATAGGTATGATATCCTAAAATATTTTCTAAATCTCCCTTTTTTTCTGGTTTCAATAATCCTTCAACTGTTCCAGCAGGTAATTTGTCAAAAGCGGCATTTGTTGGAGCAAAAACAGTAAATGGTCCTGCATTACTTAACGAAGTTACAAGACCTGCAGCTTTAACAGCAGCTACTAACGTTGTGTGATCTTTACTACCAGAGGCAACTTGCACAATGTTTGGATTAGACACATCGTCTTGAACACCTTCTTGACCAACACTTAAATCAACACCACTTTCTGTAGTTGTTGCTTCTTGAGGATTTTCATTATTTTCTTTACAGCTTCCTAAAAAAAATAAAGATGCAATTGCTAAAAATGAGATTGATTTTTTCATAATGGTTATACTTTAATATTATACAACAAAGTACCAACATTAAGATGTTTTATTTTATGAGGCAAATCATAAAAACATTTTTTTTATTTGCTTTTTGTATTTAAATAAAACATCCAAAAAGCACTAAAAAATAAAAGAATTGCTATTCCAAAAAGTATTTCGTTTACATATGGAATTAACGTATAACTAAAAGAAGCAATTCCTTGGATGGCTAAAACCAATTCATTTAAAAAGACGCCAATAATAAATAATGCTAAAGCTTTTTTAATAGTATTGTTTTGAGCTACGAATTGATTGGTGAATAAATAAACCAATAAAAATCCAGAAATAATAGCCAATAAAACCAAGTGTAAATAAGCAATCACAACGGGTCTAAAGCCAAAAGCTAGTTTTCCAACTATTGGAATGGTGGAACTAAATTGCAATAAGAATTTTATAGAAACACAAGCAATTATACTGATGTAAATCCATTTGAATAAGGGAATTAATGAATGGTTTTTAATAAAATTCGGAATTATTAGTTTTATGAATTTTAACCATGCAAACACTTGAAAAATGACACTTAATATTGCTATTATATAAATCCAAACAGGTAACTCTAACCATAAAACTGATAATAAATAAGCAGGAATACAACTGATAAAAAACCAAGAAAATATAGTTTTATTGGCTTTTTTAAGAGCTAAATTTGGTGTAAGTTGATTCATGAATAAACCTAAACAAGCAAACCAAAACCATCCGTTGTATTGAAAGTGTAAATAGAAATAAATGGATGATAAATAAAAGTCTTGAGATATATTTTTAGTTGCCATCATATAAGCTAAAGCAAAAGTTCCTAATGAAGAAATTACATTAAAAAACAAAGCTGCTTTAAGCCAGTTTTTAGATAAGTTGTCTTTTGAAATTAATTTTAAGTCTTTGAAAAATAAAATAGCAAACCAAAAAGACACAAATATTGATAAGGTTGAGAATAGTATAGAAATCAAACCATAACCCTGAAAAATAAAACTAAACAACATTATGTAAGCGCAAATTATATTGGCAATGAATATTTTTTTATATTTTTCTATATTAGTAGCAACATTTTGTTTTGATAAAAAGTGAACCATTAAAACTATTATAGTTTGTGAAACCCAACCAGCAAATGCAAAATGCGAATGCGAATGTTGAATGTTTTTTTGATTTAAAAAAGGTAATTCAAAAGCAATTTTATAGCGCATTAATAAGCCTAATGTGGCTACTAGTAGCAAATTAAATAAAGAAAATTTAATCCAATCTGAAAAGGTTAATTTCATTTTTTAGAAGAATAATTTATGATTGTTGATTTCTGCTTTGTTGTTTTTTTTCATTTGAGTTAAAGTTCTAATAACGGTTTCAACACGCAAACCAGTAAAGTCAGCAATCTCTTGCCTTGTATATGGTATTTGAATTTTTTCAGAATCTGAAACCCCATTTTTTTGTTTGTAGTCTATCAAAAAAGCAATAATTCTATGTTCAGGTTTTTGATTGACTATATGTTTGTTAGTTAATGCTTTTCTAAAAACGCGTAAAGCTAATAGTTGCATAATACTTTTATTAATTTCAGGGTATTCTTGAATAATAGTTAAAAATTTGTCTTTAGAAATTTTAATTATAACACTATCTTCAATTGCTAAAGCTGAACAGGGATAAATTTCATCAATAAATAAAGGAGGTTCTCCAAAACTGTTTCCTTTCTCAAAAACGCCTTGTGTAAATTCTTTTCCATCTTCATTCGTGCAAAACATTTTTATTGAACCTTCAATTACTTGGTAATAAAACAAAGCCATTTCATCTTCATAAAATATAATTTCTTCTTTTTGATATTTCTTAGAAACAGCACCCCAAGTATATAATATATCTACATCTATTTGCATAAAATATAAATTAAGAAATTACAAATTTTCATAAATTTAATAAAAATAAATATGATAATTATCATTAGTGTAACATTTATTACATTTAATAATCAATGAATTATATAAATTTGTGTAACTATATTTATTATGAAAAAATTACTTATACTATCCCTATCAATTTTGCTTTTTTCTTGCAACAAAAAGAAAGAAACATATCAAGATGTTGATAATGAACAAGTTTTTGTGTATGATACACACGAGGCTAAAGAATTAATGGAAAAACATTGTTATTTATGCCATAGTCCAACTGCTGATGAAGTTACAGGAAGAATTGCGCCTCCAATGGTTGCAATTAAAGCTAGGTATATTGATAAAGAAGGATATAATAAAACAGAATTTATTAAAGCTGTTTCAGAATTTGTAAATCATCCAACCGATGATAAAGCGTTAATGTATGGAGCTGTAAAAAAGTTTGGAGTAATGCCTAAACAAGTTTTTCCTGATAGTGTAGTCGTTAAAATAGCATCTTTCATGTATGATTATAAAATTGATTCCCCAGAATGGTTTGCTTCACACTGGCAAGGACATGGAAATAAGAATTGGGAACAATCAGGAAAAGAATATGTGGCTCAAGAAAAAGAAAAAACATTTGCCGATATTGGTTTAGAGTATGCATTAGGAACTAAAAAAGTTTTGGGTAAAAATTTAATGGGTACTATCCAAAAGAAAGGAACTATAGAAGCTTTAGCTTTTTGTAATATTCAAGCAATGCCTTTAACAGATAGTATGTCAGTGCATCACAACGCTATTATAAAAAGAGTTTCAGATAGAAATAGAAACCCTAATAATAAGGCAAATGCAGAAGAATTGAAATATATTGATCAATTTAAAAAGCAAATGGTTGCTAAGCAAGAAATAAAACCAGTTGTTGTTGAACAAGACAATAAAGTTCAGTTTTATTATCCAATAGAAACAAACACAATGTGTCTTCAATGTCATGGAAAACCTGAAAACATTAAACCTGATGTGCAAGCAAAAATAAAAGCTTTATATCCTAAAGATTTAGCCGTTGGTTACGGAGAAAATGAAGTTAGAGGAATTTGGAGTATTACTTTTGATAAGAAAAAATAATGGAAACTATAAAAATAAAAGAAGTTTGCCCAACAAGCACTTTAGAATTAATAAAACGCAATTATCTTTTGATAGATGTACGTGAAGAAAATGAATTCCATCAATTTTCATTTGATGTACCTCGTGTTCTTCATATTCCTCTTAGTAAATTAGAGGAACGAATGAATGAGATTCCTAAAAATGAAAAAGTTATTTTAGTTTGTTTAACTGGCGAACGAAGTTTAAGAGCAGTCCAATTTTTAAATGAATATGGGTTTACCAATTTATTGAACATGAAAAAAGGACTTTCAAAATGGGCTCAAAAAGGATATCCTATAAAAGGTGTAGCAATTATTGAAGAAAAATCATGTTGTGGAGGACACTCACATTGTAATTAAAATGACAAAAAAACAATATATTATTACAGGAATTGGAGTAGTGGTAGGTTTAGTTGCAGGTTATGTATATTATTTGCAAGTTGGATGTGCTTCAGGAACATGTGCTATAACATCAAAACCAGTAAACAGTACTTTGTATGGCGGTTTAATGGGTGGTTTGTTATTTAATATGTTTGTCACTTCTCCCAAAAAGAAAGATAAATAATGAATGACTTTTGGAATGAACGATATGCTAAAAAAGAATATGCTTATGGAATACATCCTAATCAGTTTTTAGCCGATTCTATTTTGAAACTACCAAAGCACGGAAAAATTTTATTTCCCGCTGAAGGTGAAGGTAGAAATGCTGTTTTTGCTGCTAAAAACGGATTTGAAGTTGCTGCTTTTGATTTAAGTAGTGAAGGAAAAAAGAAAGCGGATGAATTAGCAAGTGATAATGATGTAAAAATTGATTATCGAGTTGGAATGTTAGAAGATTTGAATTTTGAACCAAATTCTTTTGATGGAGTAGTATTCATTTATGCTCATTTTCCAAAGGCAATTCGAAAAGCACTGCATCAACAAATTTTACGATTAGTAAAACCAAATGGAGTTATAGTTTTTGAAGCTTTTAGCAAAGAACAATTAGACTATCCTTCTGGTGGACCAAAAGAGTTTGCTATGCTTTTTTCGGAAGAAGAAGTAAAAGAGGAATTTGAAAATGTTGATTTTGATTTTCTAAAAACCGAAATTATTGAATTAAATGAAGGAGTATTTCATCAAGGAAAAGGATCTGTCGTTCGATTTATAGGAAAGAAAAGATGATAAAATCTTGGAAAGATTATCTATTTGTAAGCATACAATTTCTATTATTTGGATTGTATGCTTTTGATTTTTTACCAGCTTTTGAACTTCCACAATTAGTTAAATATATTGGCTTGATTTTTTCAATTTTAGGTTTTTTGATTGCTGTACTTTCGGTTTTGCAACTCAATAAAAATCTGACTGTTTTTCCAACACCAAAAACAGATTCTGAATTAATGACCTTTGGAATGTACAAATTCAGTAGGCATCCAATTTACACCGGACTTATTTTATTTACTTTTGGATATGCCTTTTTTAAAGCATCACTTTTTAAAGTTTTAATTGCTTTGGTTCTTTTGTTGTTGTTTTATTTTAAAACCAATTACGAAGAGCAGAAATTACTTCAAAAGTTTTCAAATTATAAAGATTACAAGAAAAAAGTAAACCGATTTTTCCCCAAAATAAAAAATCCTCAAGCATAATTACTTGAGGATTTTTTGATCCATTAAAATTTATAATTTACAAACAAAGTAAAGTTTCTACCCGGTTCTGTAATAGGAACTCTACCATAACCTGCCACATTGTTGAAAGCAAAAGTCAAGTGATTATTGTAATATTGGTCAAACACATTTAAAAGTCCCATTCCTATAGATAATGATTCAATAGGTTTGTACCCAATGTTTAAATCCATTACTTCGTAACCAGCTGTTGCAATTTCATCATAACTGGTTGCAATTTTATTTTGTTTAGCTGTTAACGTATAAAGCGCTTTAGCCCAAAACTTTTTGTAATCATAACCTAATTTCAATCTGGTTACTAAAGGTGGCGTTAAAGGTAAACTTTCGTTGAAATCTTTATTTTCGGTATATGTGTAAGATACTTCTGTACCAAAATTAAAATTGTTATAAAACTGTACATTTCCATAAACTTCAAATCCTGTTTTTAAAGCATTGTCAATGTTTCTAAATACTTTTGGATGAATAGGTGGTGTGGTTGAATTGTATTTTCTAATTAAAGTTTCATCAACAACTCCTAAAATATAGTTTTCATAAATAGAATAGAAGACCGAAGTTCCAAACTGTACCTCATTAAAGAATCCGTTTAATTTTGATTTTCCATCAAAACTCAATTCAAATTGATTGTTTACTTCTGGTTTCAAATTTGGATTTCCCACATATTCATAAGCATCTCTTCCAATGTTGAAGAAGGCAATGTAACGCTCTTCTATGTTGGCAGCTCTTGTTCCTCTACCAAAAGAAGCTTCCATTATATAGTTTGAATTGAACAAATATTGATAGGAAACTGTTCCACTATAAAGTGTTTCGTTTCTTTTTTCTAAGTTTGGATACAAAGCTGCAAAAGTGGCATCTAAATCATTTGCATCAGAAGTAACAAAATCCAAACGAGAACCAACAGTTAACCATGATTTATTAGATGCTTTAATTTTAGTTTCTGCAAAGTAACCAAAATCATTAGAGTAACTGTCTTGCCAAACTTTATCATAAAAAGCTATTGGAGTAGGTAATGGATTTCCCATCATGTTGACTTTTACTAATCGATCTCTACCACCATCTCTTGATAAATTTACCATATCAACTCCAGTAAACAAGTTAATTTTAGTACCCAATCGCCATTCTGTTTCTATTTTTCCACCATAAGTTAAGGCTTCTACTTTAGAAACCGCTTCTGAATTTGCAAATGATGCTCTTCTAGTATTACTCATAATATGATCTACAAAAGAATAATAGGCTTTAGCTGTTAATCCTTTAAAATAGGTTCCTGTGTTTTCCCATTTATAATCTAAATTAGCGAGTGTACTGTTGTCTTCGTCCGTATCCATTGGTAATCCAGCATGCAATACATCTCTACCAAAATTTTGACGGAAAGTAGCTTGTAAACGTTGATTGTCTGCAATTTGATAACCTGTTTTTAATCCGTAACTGATACTTCTAAAAGAAGAAGGTATTTCATTTTGATTACCATCTTCATAATTACCATAATCTCTGTAACTGAAATTTCCAGAAAAATCAAACTTTTTAATTTTACTTTCTAAAGAAAATAGGTTCACAATTGAATTGCCGTTGCTTTCATATCCAGAAGAAAAACTTCCTCCAATAATTTTTTTGTTATTTGCTGGAGATTTAGAAACGAGATTGATAAGTCCGGCAAAAGTATTTCCATAACGTACAGAAAAAGGTCCTTTTATGATTTCAATTTTAGTAATTTCTTCTGGATTAATTAGAGTGGTAACTGGATCCATTCGGTTTGGACACGCATGAAAAGCTTTTGTTCCACCATCTATTTGTACGTTTAATTGTTCGTATTGCGAAGCTCTAAAAGCTGGATCAACAGCATAATTTCCTCTTTTAATAAGGTGAAAACCATTGATGTCTTCAAATAATTCTCCTGAGTTTTTAGGTTGGACTACTTTTTCTGTAAAATCTTTTTTTACAATAATTTGAGCAGGATTTTTTGTTAATGATTTAGTAACTATAACTTCATTTAAAAGAGTAACTTTTACTGAGTCTACTTCTTTAACTGGTTCTTGTGCATACAAGAAAGTTGTGCCTAGTACAACTAAGGCCAATATTGATTTTTTCATTTTTATAAATTTGATTTAATATATAAGCTATTAAGCTGCCGAGTTATTAAATCAAACTTTGTGGTGGATGTTCTAAAGGGTGTTTTTTAATTGATTTTATTAAAAAATCATTAAAAAGTTTTCTTTTTTTCTCAATAAAAGCATAGCTTTTAAAGTCATAGCTCCAAGCTGAATTGAAAAATGTAATTTCTATGTCAAAAAATGTTTTTTTAGAATTGTTTTGAGTTTCTTTTTCAGAACTTATTTTCTTTAAATGACATTTACCATTACATTTTAATTCAGGTTTTTTAATATTTGAACAATATTTTTCTGTAAAATGTTCGTTGTCAAAAATAAATTCATATTGCAAAATAGCTGTTTTAAAATTAAAACATAATACACTAAATGTGATTATTAGAATTAAACTATTATGAATTGAAATTTTCATGCAATTTTTTATATCATACAAAATTCCTAGTATTTTTTTACTTGATAAGTAATATTTGTTACAAACTGAAATTTTAAAATTAATTACATTAGCTTTAATTAACTACTTACACTGTTTTTATATACTTTTTAAAATATGTCAAATAAATTTCCTCAAATAATAAAATCAGAAGGTTCAATTTTAGTTGAATTTATTAATTCTAATTGCGAACCTTGTGCAATGATTGAGCCTACATTGTTACAAATTAAAAAATCTATTGGCAATCGTATTGAAATTCTGGTTGTAGAAGTTGATGAAGTGCCAGAAGTTGTAAATCTTTACAATATAGATTCTGTTCCTACAACTGCTTTATTTCAAAATGGAGAGTTAATTTGGAAAACTGCCGAAGTTTTATCAAAACAAAAACTTCTAGAAAAAATACTAGATATTGTTTAAAATCATATATTTACGTAATGAAATTTAAGGTTTACATATTATTTATCTACTTAGTTGTTTTAATAGCTCTGCCATCGGTGCGTGCTGTAAAACTTCAATTTTGTAATAATAGTAAACAAACTTGTAATAATTCAGAGCAAAAAGAATGCGATACTGGCAAGTTTGTAATGAGCTTAAATTTTAGTCCATTGCAAATTATAAAGAGTTATAATTATAATTTAAATTTTGAGCTTTTTGATTTCGAATTAAAAAAAGAAACTTCTTTTTATGATTCTTTTTTCGTTTCAAATTTTCAAAATAATATTTGGCACCCTCCAAAAGTATAGTTATTTGTTTTTTAAAACGATTAACCATATTATTTTTTAATACTATGGTATAACTATATATGTCAATATTTATGAAAAAAATTATATTAATGGTATTGTTTGTTTCTCTAATTGCTTTTGGGAAAGAAACAATTACCAAAACGTTGATTGCAAGTAACTATAATAATATAGTACTTGTGTCAAAACCAGTTTTACATACTAATTTGCTCTCAACGAATAAGGTTAGTTGCGCTCAATGTCATGGTTGTAAAAACGATGCCGACTTTTCTTTGGAGGATAATTCATTAGAATTGTTACAAATTAATAATGTTGAACGAGATACAATAAGCAATAAAAAAAAGGAAGTAGAACTTAAACAAAATAAATCATGAAATTTTTTTTAAAAATTATAGCGATGATTTTTGTTTTTCAATCATCATTTGCACAAAGTGATTTTCCTTATGATGTTATACTAACACCAGTTACAGTAGCTGGATTGCCAGGATTGCATTCCTATGCAGTTGGGCAACATAATGGGAAATGGCTTATAATTGGAGGACGAAAAGATGGTTTACATGCGCGCCAACCTTTTAATGCCTTTCCAGGAAGTTTAAATAACACTGATATGTATGTAGTAGATATTGCTACTCAACAATCATGGACTGCTTCTGTTAATTCTTTAGCTACAGATTTAAAGGAACAGTTACAATCTACTAATATGAATTTCTATCAAGATGGAGATGTTTTATATATTATTGGTGGTTATGCTTATTCTGCAACTGCTGCTGATCATAAAACTTTTGATGGTTTAATATCTGTTGATGTACCAAATCTTATTAATGCAATTGTAAATAACACCTCAATTACTTCTTATTTTAAGCAAATTACAAATGCAAGTTTTGCTATAACTGGAGGTTATTTAGGTAAAATAGGAAATGAGTTTTATTTAGTTGGAGGTCATAAATTTGACGGCCGATATAATCCTATGAATAATCCAACATTTACTCAAACTTACTCTAATTCTATTCGAAAATTTGAAATTGATAACTCAGGAACTCAATTGTCGTTTAGTAATTATTCTGAAATTACAGATGCAGTACATTTACACAGAAGAGATTATAACTTAGTGCCTCAAGTTTTTCCTAACGGAGAGCTTGGTTACACTATTTCTTCGGGTGTTTTTCAAATAAATGCCGATTTACCTTTTTTGTATCCAGTAGATATTAAGTCAAGTGGATATTTTCCTCAAACGAATTTCAATCAGTATTTGAGTAATTATCATTGTGCAAATGCTAGTTTGTATGATGCGACAAATAATAATATGCATAACTTGTTTTTCGGAGGATTAAGTCAGTACTATTATAATAATGGGACTTTAGTTCAAGATGATACAGTTCCATTTGTAAAAACAATTAGTAGAACAAAAAGAGCAGCAAATGGTTCATTAACCGAATATCAATTGCCTGTAGAAATGCCTAATTTAAAAGGTGCTGGATCAGAATTTATTCCAAATGAAAGTTTACCTAATTATTCAAATGGTGTTATAAAACTTTCTGATATTACAGCGTCTGAATTTATTATAGGTCATATTTATGGAGGAATTCAAAGTTCATCTATTTCTGCATTTACAGATAATCAAACAAATCTTACAAGTGCCGATCCATCTGTTTATGAGGTTAAATTGGTTTATAATCCTACTTTAAATCATGATTTGATAGACGGATCAAATCCTTTTAGTTTTTCGGTGTATCCAAACCCTGCAGTAAATGACACCGTAAATATAAAGTTTTCTATACCTTATAGTTCAGAATTAGAATATATTATGTCTAGTGTTGATGGGAAAATTTTATCTGAAGGGATAATTGAAGGCCTAAAAGTAGGTTATAACGAAATGAACTTTAATTTAGAAGAAGCAAAAACAAATATTGTAATTTTGACTTTTGTTTTTGATCATAAATTTTATTCTTCTAAAAAAATCATAAAAAAACAATAAAGTTAAATGTGCAATTAAATAATTATATATATTTGTTGCACAAGTTTTTATAAAAAATAAATTAATATTTTATATCATGAAAAAAGTAATCACAATAGTAGCTATTGCTGCATTTATGTTCTCTGTAGATGCTACAGCTCAAACTCAAAAAAAGAAAGAAGCTAAAAAAACTGAAAAAGCAGCATGTTGTTCTTCTGAAAAGAAAGAGGTGGCTTCAGCTTCATCTGAGAAAAAAGCATGTGGAACAGAAGCTAAAAGTTCTTGTTGCTCTTCTAAAAAAGTAGAAGCTAAAAAAGAAGATTAATCACAAAATTAAAAGCATTTCTTTATTGAGATGCTTTTTTTTGTATCTTTGTTAACCAAATGGTTGAACCGATTAGTTAAAATGGAGAAAACAGAATATAATACAGAAGAAATAATATTGAAAAGTGCGATAACCATTTTTCATAAAAAAGGAATGGCTGGTGCAAGAATGCAAGAAATTGCTGACGAAGCTGGAATTAACAAAGCGATGTTGCATTATTATTTTAGAAGTAAGCAATTGCTTTTTGAAGCTGTTTTTAAAAAAGCATTTATGCAATTGGCACCACAAATTCATCAAGTGTTAAATTCTCAAGATTCGTTGTTTGATAAAATTGAAAATTTTGCAGGTAAGTATATTTCATTTGTTATGGAAAATAGGTTTTTACCCACATTTATTATTCAAGAATTAAACAATAATCCTGAATTTACGAATCAATTTTTTAGTCAAGCTGAATTTCCTAAACCAACGCATTTTCTATTGCAAATTGAAGAAGAAATCCAAAAGGGAACCATAAGAAATGTAAATCCAAAACAAGTATTAATTGATATGTTTTCGTTATCTGTTTTTCCATTTGTTGGAGCACCTTTGCTTCAAAAAATAACAAACTCGAATGAAGAAGAATATAACAATTTGTTAATAGAGCGCAAAACACATATAGCTTCAATGCTAATAAATAGTATTAAAAAATGAGAAATTTAATTATAATTTTATTCCTGTTTTTTGGATCTTTCCTTCAAGCTCAACAAAAAATTACATTGAACGAATGTTATGATTTGGTAGAAAAAAATTATCCATTAGCTAAACAGACTAATTTACTGCAACAAAAATCTGCTTTAGAAATTGATGCATTAAACAAAGCAAAATTGCCCAAAATTGATATTAACGCTCAAGCAACCTATCAATCTGCCGTAACACAATTGCCTATTAGTTTGCCAAACGTAACAATTACACCTTTAAATAAAGATCAATATAGAGCTACTTTAGATGTTAATCAGTTAATTTATAATGGTGGAATGATTGAGGCTAATTCTAAATTAAAAGAAGTTCAAACGCAAACGGTTCAACAACAAGTTACAGTTAATTTGTATCAATTAAAATCGAGAATTAATTATTCTTATATGATGATTTTATTGTGGCAAGAACAAAATCGATTGTTGATTTCAAAGAAGAATTCAATTTTAGAAAAAATTAGCGAAGTTAAATCTGGAGTTAGAAATGGAGCTATTTTACCAGCATCAGAGCAAGTTTTAGAAGCTGAATTACTAAAGTTAGAGCAAGCTTTAACCGAAAATTCATTCCAAAGAATAAAGGAACTTCAAAATTTAGCGAGTTTAACAACTACCTCATTTGCTGAAAACACTATTCTAGAACAACCAATTTTAAATTTAGAAACTAACGGAACTAGACCGGAAATACAATTTTTCGAATTGCAACAAACTCAAATTGAGGCTTCTAAAGATGTAATTTCAAAATCAAATTTACCAAAACTAAACGCTTTTGGTCAAGCTGGTTATGGAAATCCTGGTTTGAATATGTTAAATAATTCGTTTGAGAGTTTTTATATAGTTGGTTTAAAATTAAATTGGAATGTGTTCGATTGGAATAAATCAAAAACAGAAAAAGAAGCTTTAGATGTTGCAAAAGAAATTATTTCAACTGAAAAAGAAACTTTTGAAACCAATAATCAAATGCAATTAAATGAGTTAAAATCAGAAATTTTAAAAATGGAAACTATCATTAAAACGGATGTGCAAATCATTCAATTGCTTGAAAAAGTGTTACAATCGTATGATTCTCAATTGCGCAATGGTGTAATAACTTCATCAGATTATATAACAGAGTTAAACAATCTTTTTGACGCAAAGACTAATCAAAAAATACATGAAACACAACTTCAATTAGCTAAAATAAATTATCAAACGATTAAAGGACAAAATTAAAATGAAAAATTTACTAACAATATTAATCGCATTAACTTTATTTTCTTGCAACAAGAATGATAATGAAGCAGATGCTTACGGAAATTTTGAAGCAACCGAAGTTACAATTTCAGCCGAAAGCAATGGGAAAATAGAATTTTTAAATCTTGATGAAGGAATGCAACTTGAGAAAGATGCAGTAGTTGGACAAATAGATACAGTTCAGTTGTATTTGAATAAGCAACAATTAATAGCTTCAAAAAGCACAATTTATTCTAAATCAGCTAATGTTTTGTCGCAACGGAATGTGTTGAATGAGCAATTAAAAACCACTTTAATTGAGCAAAAACGTATTAAAAATATGTTTGATGAAAATGCAGCAACTAAACGTCAAGTTGATGAAATTACGGGAAAAGTAAAAGTGTTGCAACAACAAATAAATAGTGTAGAAACACAAAATGCTCCAATTGTAAATGAAGTAAAATCAATTGAAGTTCAAATTGAAAAAATTAACGATCAACTTAAAAAATCAAAAATTATTAATCCTGTAAAAGGTACGGTTTTAGCTCAATATGCTGAACCAAATGAGATTACAGCGTTTGGAAAACCATTATATAAAATTGCTGATTTATCTGAAATGACTTTACGAGTTTATTTTAGTGAAACTCAATTATCATCAATAAAAGTTGGGCAAGAAGTAAATGTTTCAATTGATGAAAATGAAGGGACAAAACCATATAAAGGAAAAATTTCTTGGATTTCATCATCAGCTGAATTCACGCCAAAAATTATCCAAACCAAAGAAGAAAGAGTCAATTTGGTTTACGCAGTAAAAGTAATCGTTAAGAATGATGGCAGTTTGAAAATAGGAATGCCAGCAGAAGTTAAATTATAATTCAATATCAATAACTATAACTAAATACCATGAATAAATTAAAAATTACAACAATTGTGTTATCTGCATTCTTCCTTTTTTCGTGCAACGATAAAGCAAAAAATGAAACTACCGAATCAAATCAAGCAACTGAAACTGTAATTCACAATCATTCAGATGATGAGGCTATTCAATTAGATGGGGATAAAAAATGGAAAGTGGATGACAATATGATGGCTCACATTCGTAATATGGAAAAAGATATTGCTTCATTTGATAATTCAAAACCAGAAAATTATCAAGTTTTAGCAGATAATCTAAAAGAAAACCTTAATTTATTAACTTCAAATTGTACAATGAAAGGTCAGGCACACGATGAATTACACAAATGGTTATTGCCATATCTTGACTTAGTTGATGAATTTTCAAAAGATAAATCTGTCGAACAATTTACTGAAATTCAAAAATCATTTACAACATTTAATCAATACTTCGAATAATGAATTTACAAGACTTACATACAGAAGGAAAAGCAGTTCAAACGAATGTTTTATTTGAACCAACTCAAAATGTTATTTCCATACAAATTGCAAAAGGAGAACAATTAAAAGAGCATATTACAAAAATTCCAGCTTTACTGGTTTGTGTTTCTGGAGAAGCATTTTTTAGCGATGAAAATGCACAAAAAATCAGTTTGAAATCTGGTGATTATGTAAAAATTGAACCAAACGTAAAACATAAAATTGACGCAATTGAAGAAAGTAATTTTCTATTAATAAAATAAGCAATATCAAAAATCAATATCAAGTATCTTGTTGAAATTGAATTTTGAAATTGCCATTGAAATTTTAAAAACATGAGTATTTCAGTCCAAAATATTTCTAAATCTTACAACAAAATCAAAGCTATTGATTCAATTTCTTTTGAAGTAAATGAGGGAGAATTATTTGGATTAATTGGCCCAGATGGTGCAGGAAAAACGACTATTTTTAGAATTTTAACTACACTTTTAATTGCTGATGAAGGAAAGGTAACGGTAGCAAATTTCGATGTTGTTGAGGATTATAAATCCATCAGAAATTCGGTTGGATATATGCCTGGTAAGTTTTCGTTGTACCAAGATTTAACGGTTGAAGAGAATCTAACCTTTTTTGCGACTATTTTTGGAACAACTATTGAAGAAAACTACGATTTAATCGAAGATATTTACGTTCAAATTGAACCGTTTAAAAAACGTAGAGCAGGAGCTTTATCTGGTGGAATGAAACAAAAATTAGCGTTGTGTTGTGCTTTAATTCATGCTCCAAAAGTCTTGTTTTTAGACGAGCCTACAACAGGAGTTGATCCTGTTTCTCGAAAAGAATTTTGGCAAATGCTAAAACGTTTACAACAAAAAGGAATCACCATTTTAGTTTCCACACCTTATATGGATGAAGCTGCCTTATGTGATAGAATTGCTTTAATTCAAAAAGGTAAAATCTTAAAAATTGATTCACCACAAGCCATAACGGCCAATTATGAAAAAGTAATTTATGATATTCAATCTAAAAATACACACGGTTTAATTCACGATTTAAAAAACTATCCAAGTCATTATAGTGTTTATGCTTTTGGCGAATTTATTCATTACATTGATAGAAAAAAAGATTTCAATCCAAATGATTTAAAGGAATATTTAGAGCATAAGAATCATTTAGAAATTATAATAAAAAAAGCAATCACAACCATTGAAGATGTATTTATGGATTTGTAATTATGGATAAAGAAAAAATCATACAAGTAGAAAACTTAACCAAACAATTTGGCGATTTTACAGCAGTGAAAGGAATCACTTTTGATGTCTACAAAGGAGAGATTTTTGGTTTTTTGGGAGCAAACGGAGCAGGAAAAACAACTGCAATGAAAATGCTCATTGGAATTTCTAATCCAACTTCTGGTAAAGCAAATGTGGCCGGTTTTGATGTATTGACTCAAGCAGAAATGGTTAAGAAAAGCATTGGTTATATGAGTCAGAAGTTTTCTTTGTACGACGATTTAACCATTAAAGAAAATATTACTTTTTTTGGAGGAATTTATGGTTTATCGCGAAAGCAAATAAAAGAAAAAACAATCCAATTAGTACAAGAATTAGAAATGCAAGACGTTGCTGATAATTTGGTCGGTTCATTACCATTAGGTTGGAAACAAAAATTATCATTTTCAGTTGCTTTATTACACGAACCCAAAATAGTTTTTCTAGATGAACCAACTGGTGGAGTTGACCCAATAACCAGAAGACAATTTTGGGAAATGATTTACACCCAAGCATACAAAGGCACAACCATATTCGTAACCACGCATTACATGGACGAAGCCGAATATTGCGACCGTGTTTCCATAATGGTTGACGGAGTTATTGAAGCACTTGACACGCCCAAAAAATTAAAAGAACAATTCAAAGTAGATTCTATGAATGATGTTTTTTTAAAATTGGCTCGAAATATCGAGTAAACTAATTACTAAAAAATGAAAAGATTCATCGGTTTTGTAAAAAAAGAATTTTATCACATTTTTCGTGATAAACGTTCTATGTTCATACTTTTCGGAATGCCAATTGCCCAAATTATGCTGTTTGGTTTCGCCATCACAAACGAAATTAACAACGTAAAAATTGCTATTCTCGATAAATCAAAAGACACCGAAACCCAAAAAATAATTCAAAAAATAAGTAATTCCTCATATTTTGATATCGAACAAGAAATTACAACCGAAGCACAAATAGAATCTGTTTTCAAGAAAGGAAAAGTTAAAGCCGTTTTGGTTTTTGAAAATGATTTCATCAAGCATTTACAAACCCAAAAAAACGGAAAAGTGCAAGTAATCACAGATGCAACCGATCCCAATATGGCTAATACTATATCTAATTATATTACGTCGATTTTACAAAATTTCATTCAAGAAAAAAACAAAAATAATAAGCCAACATATCAAATTCAAACGCAAACCCAATTGTTTTATAATCCAGAAATGAAAAGCGTTTTTACCTTTGTTCCCGGAGTAATGACGGTAATTTTAATGTTGGTTTCAGCAATGATGACTTCTATTTCCATTACACGAGAAAAAGAATTAGGCACCATGGAGATCCTATTAGTTTCTCCGCTAAAACCGTTTCAAGTCATCATTGGAAAAGTATTTCCTTACATCTTTTTATCAGTAATCAATGCAACAGTTATTCTGCTTTTAGGTTTTTTTGTGTTCAAAATGCCTATTGAAGGAAGTCTTTTTTTATTAGCTATAGAAAGCGTTTTGTTTATAGTTTGCGCATTAGCATTAGGAATTTTAATTTCCACTTTGTCTAATTCTCAACAAACCGCCATGATGATTTCGCTATTCGGATTAATGTTGCCTGTAATCTTATTGTCAGGATTTATTTTTCCCATTTCGAGCATGCCATTACCATTACAAGTCATCAGTAATATCATTCCAGCCAAATGGTTCATCATCATCATCAAAGCCATCATGTTAAAAGGTTCAAGTTTTGCTTTAATTTGGAAAGAAACTTTAATTATTATTACAATGACAATAATTTACACAGTAATCAGCATCAGAAAATATAAAATAAGATTAGAATAATCAATTTCAATAAAAAAAACTTTGTGACTTTGTGTCTTCGTGGCAAAAACTAAATAAAATGAAAACAATATTATTCATCATACAAAAAGAGTTCAAGCAAATTTTTAGAAATAAAAGTATGTTGCCTATTATTTTTATTTTACCATTAATGCAATTGGTTATTCTGTCAAACGCAGCTAGTTTTGAAGTCAAAAACATTAAGTTTTCCTATGTTGATAATGATCATTCTTCAGCTTCACGCGAATTGATAAGCAAATTTCAAGCATCCAATTATTTTAATATAATATCTCAATTTCCTTCAAAAAAAGAAGCCAATCTACAAATGCAGAAAGGAAATGTAGATGTAATTCTCGAAATACCAATTTATTTTGAACGTAATTTAATCAAGCAACAAAACACAAATCTTTCGGTAAGTATCAACGCTATAGATGGAGCAACTGCTGGAGTTTCAAATGTTTATATTACGCAAATTATTTCGGGTTATAATCAATCTATACAAACACAGTTGCAAACCTATAATCAAGGAACTATTGTACAAGCCGAAAATATAACAACAATCCCATCATTTTGGTATAACAAAACTTTGAATTATAAAACATTTATGGTTCCAGGAATTTTAGTTTTATTAGTAACAATGCTTTCCTTATTCTTATCGTCCATGAATATTGTTCGTGAAAAAGAAGTCGGAACTTTAGAACAAATTAATGTAACACCCATTAAAAAGCACCAATTTATAATTGGAAAATTATTTCCGTTTTGGGTAATTGGTTTAATGGTCTTAACTGTCGGATTGACTATTGCAAAGCTAGTTTTCAACGTACCCATTTTAGGGAATATTTTCTTGATTTATGGATTCACTTCTATTTATTTAATTTTAATTCTCGGAATTGGACTATTTATTTCCAATCATACCGAAACCCAACAACAAGCTATGTTTATTGCTTGGTTTTTTACTGTAATATTCATTTTAATGAGCGGACTTTTCACTCCAATTGAAAGTATGCCAAATTGGGCTCAAAAAGTCACTTTATTGAATCCAATACGTTATTTTGTAGAGGTCATAAGAATGGTTATGCTAAAGGGAGCAGGTTTTAGTGATATAAAAAATCAAATTGCAATAATTACTATTTATGCTTTTGCAATTAATGGCTTTGCGGTTTGGAGTTATAAAAAAACAAATTAAATTTATTTGAACATTAGTTAAAGTTTTAGCTATATAACGCTTGTTACTTTATAGTGTTTGAAGTTTAGTAAATTTGTTTAAAATTTTACATAATGGAAGAAATGTTATTTTATGATAGAATGCAATTTGCCTTTACTATCACGTTTCACTACTTGTTTCCACAATTAACGATGGGACTTTCGTTAATGATTGTTTACTTTAAGTGGAAATTCATTAAAACACAAACCGAACAGTATAATGATGCCGCCAAATTTTGGATGCGTATTTTTGCTTTAAATTTTGCAATGGGGGTTGTGACCGGAATTCCAATGGAGTTTCAGTTTGGAACTAATTGGGCAAAATTCTCTGAACTCACAGGAGGAATTATTGGTCAAACTTTAGCTATGGAAGGAATGTTTTCTTTCTTTTTAGAATCTTCGTTCTTAGGTTTGTTCTTGTTTGGAGAAAAATTACTAGGTCAAAAGTTGCATTTTTTAACTGGTTTTTTAGTCTTTTTAGGTTCTTGGATGAGTGGTTATTTAATCATAGCAACCCATTCCTGGATGCAAAATCCTGTAGGATATGAAATTTTAGCAAACGGAAAATTTGTTCTGAATAATTTTGGAGCCTTATTTTCAAACCCTTGGCTTTTACCATCTTATTTTCATAATCAAGCTGCTTCTTTAGTAACCGCTTCTTTCGTGGTTGCCGGTGTTGGAGCTTTTTATATTTTAAATAATAAAAACGTTGAGTTTGGTAAATTATTCGTTAAAACAGGAGTAATATTTGGTTTAATTTCTTCTTTAATTGTAGCGATGCCAACAGGAGATTTATTAGCTAAAAATGTTGTGAAATATCAACCTGTAACTTTTGCAGCTATGGAAGGAATTTTTCATACTGAAAAAGGGGGTTCTGAAATAGTTCTAATTGGACAACCAGACGTAAAAAACAAAAAACTAGACAATAAAATTGCGGTACCAAATATTTTGAGTTTCTTAACTTATGGAAATTGGGATCAAGAAGTAAAAGGTTTAGATCAATTTACAGAAGATGTTCATCCTACAAATATTTCCGGCTTGTATTATGGTTACCATATTATGGTTGGTTTAGGTACATTATTTATTGGATTATTGGCTTTTGCTGTTTTTCAATTAATTAGAAAGAAATTATATGAAACGAAATGGGTTTTATGGTTATTGTTATTTTTTATTCCATTTCCATATATTGCCAATACAACGGGTTGGTACACGGCAGAATTAGGAAGACAACCTTGGTTGGTTTATAATTTATTAAGAACATCAGAAGGCGCTTCACCAACTGTTTCATCAGGAAATACATTATTCACTTTACTTGGATTTATCGGATTGTATCTTTTATTAGGAATGTTATTTCTTTTATTAGTGGGAAAAATTATTAACAAAGGTCCAAAACCTCAAACACATTAGATCATGGAATATTTTTGGTATATAGTTATAGTTATAATGCTAGCTGCTTATGTCGTTTTAGATGGTTATGATTTTGGAGCAGGAATTATACATTTATTTTTTGGTAAAACAGAAAAAGATAAAAAAGCCATTACAAATGCTATTGGACCTTTTTGGGATGCAAACGAAGTTTGGTTGATTGCCGTTGGAGGTGTGTTGTTTTTTGCATTTCCAACATTGTATGCTTCTTCATTTAGTGGGTTTTATTTGCCTTTAATTATGGTGCTTTGGTTGTTGATTTTTAGAGCTGTTGGTCTAGAATTACGTGGTCAAGTACATCATCCAATGTGGGAATCCATTTGGGATAAAGCTTTTGGAATTGCTAGTTTGTTATTAGCTTTATTCTTTGGAGTAGCATTAGGGAATGTAGTTAGAGGTGTAAATTTAGGAATGGTTGAAAATGGAGTTTCTACAGTTGAAGCACATTATTTCTTTTTACCTTTATGGAATCCAGAATTTAGTCCAACTTCAGAAAATCTTGGTGTAATCGATTGGTTTACATTGTTATTAGGAATAATAAGTGTTATAGCCCTAACCATTCATGGAGCCAATTGGATTATTTATAAAACAAATGCCGATATCAATGAAAAGCTAAAAACAGTAGTCTTTAAATTGAATTTTGCTCTGCTAGCATTGGTAGTTATTTCTTTATTAGTTTGGCACATTATTGAACCAAATCCGTTTCATAATTTTATTCAATATCCTTTTTTATGGATTTTACCTTTAATTACCTTTACTGGAATTTTTGGCTTATTTAAAGTCAAATCGTTTAAAAAACATGGAATGGGATTTTTGTTTTCAACTCTGTTTTTAGTTGGGGGTTTAGCATCAACAGTCGCTTCAATATTTCCTAAACTACTACCGTCTACCAATACTATAAACCCTTCGTTAACCATTGAAAATGTTGCAGCTCATGAATACGGATTGGCAACCGGAATGAAATGGTTTTTTATAGCTTTGGTTTTGGTAATTATTTACATGATAGTTCAATACAAAGTTTTTAGAGGAAAGATGGATGATGTAGGCTACGGTGATCATTAAATTACATAAAAAAAGTGTCTTTTTTAGACACTTTTTTTATGTAACAAATGTTGCTGTAGGGAGTTATGGCATATTTTAACTTTGAAGTATCAAACTAATCAAAATGTCAAAAATAGTAATATTAGGTGCAGGAATTTCTGGTCATACAGCAGCTGCACATTTAAGAAGAAAATTAGGGAAAGAGCATGAAGTTCTTGTAGTTTCTCCTAATAGAAATTACCAATGGGTTCCTTCGAATATTTGGGTAGGAATTGGAAGAATGAAAGCTGAACAATTAATTTTTCCATTGGAACCATTATATAAAAGAAAAGGAATTGGTTACAAACAAGCTAAAGTAGTTTCTTTTCATCCTGAAGGAAATAAAAATGAAGATAAACCATTCGTTTCTGTTGAATATGTGTTTGGAGAAAAAAAAGGTACACAAGAAAATGTTACCTATGATTATTTAATCAATGCAACAGGGCCAAAACTAGCTTTCGATTTAACAGAAGGTTTAAATCCAGGAACAAATAAAGCTTTTTCGGTTTGTACTTATGATCATGCTGAACACGCTTGGCACGGTTTAAAAGAGCTTATTAATGAATTAAAAAAATCAGATAAAAAAGCTAAGATTTTAATTGGAACTGGTCATGCTAAAGCAACTTGCCAAGGAGCCGCTTTTGAATACATTTTAAATGTAGAAAAAGAATTAGTTAGACACGGTGTTAGAGATAAAGTAGAAATAACATGGATTTCGAATGAAAATGACTTAGGTGATTTCGGAATGGATGGTATGTTAATGGATTACAACGGTTTCAATATGAAATCCAAAGACATGATTGAAATGATTTTTGAAGATAGAGGTATCAAGTGGATTTTAGGTGCTGGTGTCAACAAAATAGAAGATGGAATTGCTCATTATGAAAATTTAGAAGGAGAATATAAATCTGAAACCTATGATTTTGCGATGTTAATTCCTGCTTTTTCAGGTCACGGATTTAAAGCATATGATAAAAATGCTGCAGATATTACCGATAAATTATTCAAAGGATTTATGATTGTAGATGCCGATTATACACCAAGACCTTACGAAGAATGGACAGTTCAAGATTGGCCAGAAACCTATCAAAATCCATCATATAAAAATATTTTTGCTCCTGGAATTGCTTTTGCTCCGCCTCATTCTATATCTAAACCAAGAAAGAGTAAAAATGGTACAGATATTTTTCCTTCACCACCAAGAACAGGTATGCCTTCTGGAATTACAGCAAGATTAGTAGCAGATAATATTATTGATAGTATTAAAGCTGGTAAAGAATCATTACATCATAAAGGTTCTTTAGGGAATATGGGAGCTGCTTGTATAGCTTCTGCTGGTTATGGAATGACAAAAGGTAGTGGGGTAAGTATTACTACCTATCCAATTGTTCCCGATTATAAAAAATATGGTGAAACAGGAGGAAGAGATATAAATAAAACATTTGGAGATATTGGTTTAGCCGGACATTGGGTTAAATTAGCTTTACATTATGCTTTCATATATAAAGCAAAAATGAAACCCTTTTGGTGGTTAATTCCTGAATAATCAATAGGAATTTATTAAAAAGTTATAATTCCTTATCTAAATCCTAAAAAAATAAATAAAATGGCACAAAGAATATCTAACGCACAGCGTTCTAAAATGCAAAATCCGTTTTTACAATTTTTTAAATTTTTCTATTTAAACATTAGAATTATGAAAATTGTTGCTGGTGGTCATGGTGGAACAAGAAAGTAATAATCATTTTGAAGATGATGATTGTTTTTAGTTTTTATTGGTTAGTAAAAGAGCATTTGTAAAAATGCTCTTTTCTTTTTGTATCATAAGTTACTTTTCAGTGTAACACTTGTTACTGAATGTAGATTTTGGCTATCGTACTTTTGTTAATGTAAAATGATAAACCAATGAAAAAAATTAAAATTTTAATAATCAGTACAATTGCAATGACTTCTTATATGGCTAATAGTCAAGATACATTGTCAATTTCTAAAAGTGAAGTACTTGAGAAGGTAATAGAAAATAACCTTCAAATTAAAGTCGCTGAAATATCTTTTGAATCAGCTCGAGGAGATTATCGTCAGTCTAATGCACTTTTCTTACCTAATATTAATGCTTCTTACACAGGGATTTCAACAACAAATCCTTTAATGGCGTTTGGTTCAAAATTAAATCAGGAAATTTTAACGGCTTCTGATTTTAATCCAGCGTTATTAAATGATCCCGATCCAATTCAAAACTTTGCAACTGTTATAGAAGTAAAACAACCTTTAATTAATATTGATGGGTTGTTAGGAAGACAAGCAGCTAAAGCAAAAATGAATGCTTTTCAGTTGCAAACAGAAAGAACAAAAGAATATTTAGAATTGGAAGTTTCTAAATCTTATATGCAATTGCAATTGGCTTATAAAGCAGTAATTGTATTAGAAAAAGCAAACGCAACAGCAAAAGGTAATCTTAAAATGGTAGAAAACTATTTTAAAAACGGAATGCTTCAAAAAACAGATTTACTAAATGTTCAAGTTAGAGTAAATGAAATAGCAAACCAGTTACAATATGCTAAAAGTAATGTGCAAAATGCATCAGATTATTTAGGGTTTCTTTTAAACGAAGATACAAATGGAAAAACATATAAACCTTCTGAAGAATTAGAAAGCACAATTGCAATTGAAAACATAAACACATCATTGTCAGATTCTAGAAAAGATATTCAAGCAATGGAAATGTCATCAGAAGCATATCGTAAAATGTACCAATCTTCAAAATATGGTTTTTTACCAAGATTAAACGCTTTTGGAAATTATCAATTATATGATAGTAAATTTTTAAGTACAAATGCTAAAGGGTATTTAATTGGTGCTCAATTGTCATGGGATGTTTTTGATGGTTACAAAAACATTGGAAAAACCCAAAAAGCGAAGGCTGATTTTCAAAAAGCTGAATTAGAAACAGAACAATATAAAAAACAAAGTCAGTTAGAGTTAAATAAGAGTAGTCGTCAGCTTTTAGACGCAGAAAATAAAGTAAATCTTTCAAAGTTAGCTTACGAACAATCTCAAGAAGCATACAGGATACTTCAGAATAGATACACTCAAGGTTTAGAAAAGACAACCGATTTGTTAATGTCTGAGACACAAATGGCTCAAAAAGAGTTAGAGCATTTACAAGCTGTTTTTGAATATAATTTTACCAAACAATATTTACAATTTTTAACGAAATAAAACCATGAAACCTAAAATTCACGAAAATCTAACTATAAAAACACTAAACATGAGAAAAAAAGCAATTGCAATATTAATAGTAGCTTCAACAGTATTTATTTCTTGTGGAGGTGATAAAAAAGAACAAGTAGCAAGTTTACCTGCTATTCCTGTAAAAGTTGCTGGAATTTCAGATAATAATACAAGTCCATACGTTTCTGCAAGTGGAAAAATTGAAGCAGAAAATAGTGCTAATTTAAGTACTAGAATGATGGGTTATGTAACTAAAGTAAATGTTAAAGTAGGACAAAAAGTTTCGCAAGGACAACTTTTAGTAAGTGTAAATAATACCGACTTACAGGCTAAAAAAGCACAAGTTAATGCATCTATAACACAAGCTCAAGCAGGTTATAATAATGCTAAAAAAGATTATGATCGTTTTGTAAATTTATTTGCACAACAAAGTGCTTCTCAAAAAGAATTAGATGATATGACAGCTCGTTACGAAATGGCAAAAGCAGGTTTAGAGGCTGCAAAACAAATGCGTAACGAAATTAACGCACAATTTGCATATTCAAATATATCTGCTCCTTTTAGTGGTGTTGTAACTAATACATTTGTAAAAGAAGGAGATATGGCAAACCCAGGAATGCCTTTAGTAAGTATTGAAGGAGCAAAAAAATTACAAGTTACTGCAATGGTATCAGAAAGTGATATTGCTTTAATTACACAAGGAATGAAAGTAAATGTTTTAGTAAAATCTATCAACCAAGAAGTTGAAGGAAAGGTTTCTGAAATTAGTTTGTCAGCTAAAAATACAGGCGGTCAATATTTGGTTAAAATTGATTTAAACAAATCAGAAGCTAAAATTTTATCAGGAATGTTTGTTAATGTTCAATTCCCTGTTGAAAAGAAAGAAAATGTAAAAGTTTCTGATAAAGTTTTAATTCCTGTGACTGCTTTGGTAAAAGAAGGACAATTGACAGGAATTTACACAATAGGTAGCGGAAATGTTGCTATTTTAAGATGGTTAAGAATTGGAAAAACTTTTGGAGACCAAGTAGAAGTATTGTCTGGTTTATCAGTTAATGAGCAATATATTGTTTCAGCTGATGGAAAGTTATTCAACGGTGCTAAAGTTAGTATTCAGTAATTGAAACTTAAAAAAAAAAAGAAAATGCAAGAAGGTATATCAGGTAAAATAGCCAATTTTTTCATGAACTCAAAGTTAACCATTTTGTTAATGGTGGCTTTAATGATAATTGGTTCATACAGTTCGCTCTTAATTCCTAGAGAAGAAGAGCCACAAATTAATGTTCCTATGGCTGACGTTATGGTTGGTTATCCTGGAGCAAGCCCAAGTGAAGTAGAAAGTAGAGTAATAAAACCACTTGAAAAAGTTATTGCTAACATAAAAGGAGTAGAGCATTTGCATAGTATGGCAATGAACGGTCAGGCTATGATAATTGTACAGTTTTATGTAGGTGAAAATAGTGAAGAATCCTATGTTAAGTTGTATGATGAATTGATGAAACATCAAGATATGTTTCCGCAAGGAGTTATGCAGCCTATGGTAAAAACACGTTCTATAGACGATGTTCCTATGTTAGGTTTAACGCTTTGGAGTGAAAAATATGATGATTTTCAATTACGCCAAATAGCGGAAGAAGTTACAAATGAAATTGAAAAAGTAAAAGATGTTGCCATTACAAAAGAAATTGGTGGTAGAACTCGTGAATTAAAGGTTGTTTTAGATAAAGATAAAATGGCTGAAAATGGTGTAGATGCGTTAAGCATTATGCAAATGATTCAAGCTAATAATGGAAGTTCACAATCGGGAAGTTTTGTTCAAAATGATACGGAATATTTAGTTACAACAGGAAAATTTTTAGCTTCTACTGAAGATGTTGAAAATCTAGTAATTGGGGTAAATAAAAACATGCCTGTTTATTTAAAGCAAGTTGCTGCTATTCAAGACGGACCCCAATCTCCTAAAAATTACGTTTCTTTTGGATATGGAAAAGCGAATGAAAAATTCTCTAATTATAAATCAGAATATCCAGCAGTAACTATTTCGGTAGCGAAAGTTAAAGGTGCCGATGCAATGAAAATTGCAGAAAAAATAGTAGCAAAAGTTGATGGTTTAAAGAAAAACATAATTCCTACAGATGTTCATGTAGAAGTTTCTCGTAATTATGGAGAAACGGCTTCGCATAAAGTGGGTGAATTGTTATTGCATTTAGGTGTTGCAATTATAGCGGTTACAATTCTTGTAATGTTAGCTATGGGCTGGAGAGGTGGATTAGTTGTATTCTTTTCTGTTCCTTTAACCTTCGCATTAACATTGTTTAGTTATTATTTATTAGGTTATACATTAAATAGAATTACTCTTTTTGCCCTAGTATTTGTTGTAGGTATTGTAGTAGATGATAGTATTATTATTGCCGAAAATATGCACAGGCATTTTAAAATGAAACGACTTCCTTTTAAACAAGCTGCTATTTATGCGATTAATGAAGTAGGAAACCCAACAATATTAGCAACATTTACTGTAATAGCTGCTATTTTACCAATGGCATTTGTGTCTGGAATGATGGGGCCATATATGAGTCCTATGCCAATTGGTGCATCTATTGCCATGATATTATCGTTATTTGTAGCCTTAACAGTTACTCCTTATTTGGGTTACCATTTGTTACAAGAAAAAGATGACCAAGAACACAAAGAAGAAGAGGGTTTAGAAACGAGTAGAATTTATAAAATCTATAAAAAAATAGAGCAACCACTTTTAGATAATTCTAAAAAACGTAACCTAATGTTTTTAGTTACGATAGTTTTATTATTAGGCTCAGTAGCTATGTTTTTTACTAAATCAGTTACGGTAAAAATGTTGCCATTTGATAATAAAAACGAATTTCAAGTGGTTATTGATATGCCAGAAGGAACAACTTTAGAAAGAACTGCTGCGGTAACAAAAGAAGTTGCGCAATATCTTTCTACGGTTCCTGAAGTAGTAGATTATCAAAATTATGTTGGAGCTTCAGCACCTATTACGTTCAACGGACTAGTTCGTCATTATGATTTACGTGGCGGAAGTAATATGGCTGATATTCAAGTGAATTTATTACATAAAGCTGACAGAGAGTTACAGAGTCACGATATTGCAAAAATAGTTCGTCCAGAAGTACAAAAAATTGGAAAAAAATATGGTGCTAATATTAAAATAGTTGAGGTTCCACCAGGACCGCCAGTATTATCAACATTAGTTGCTGAAATTTACGGTCCTAATTATGAAGACCAAATTAAAGTTGCAAATCAAGTAAAAACAATTTTAGAAACTACTGATGATGTGGTTGATACAGATTGGATGGTTGAAGCACAACAAGTAGAATATAGACTGGAAGTGGATAAAGAAAAAGCCATGTTAAATGGAATTGCACCACAACAAGTTGTAGGTAATCTAACCTATTTACTTAGCGAAATGCCAGTTTCTAATTTATATGATGAAAATTCTGTTGACCCGGTTGGAATTGTTCTAGCATTAGATGATTCAGACAAATCTTCTCTTCAAGAACTTCAAAACCTTAAAATTAAAGGAAGTCAAGGTAATGTTGTTTCGGTAAGTGATTTGGTAAAAGTTAAAATAGACACACTACAAAATACGATTTATCGTAAAGATCAAAAACGTGTAGTTTATGTATTGGCTGACATGGCTGGCGGATTAGAAAGTCCAGTATATGCTATTTTAGGGATGAATGAGAAGTTACAAAAAATGAAATTGCCAAAAGGATATACGGTTAATGAATTGTACACAGATCAACCTTCAGATGAAAGTAATTTTAGTGTTAAATGGGATGGTGAATGGCAAATTACATTAGAAGTATTCCGCGATTTAGGAGCTGCTTTCTTAGTTGTTATTATTGTAATTTACATGTTAATTGTTGGTTGGTTCCAAAACTTTAAAACACCAATGGTAATGATGGTTGCAATTCCACTATCGTTAGTTGGAATTGTATTAGGTCACTGGGTTCTAGGCGCCTTCTTTACAGCTACTTCTTTTATTGGAATGATTGCATTAGCTGGGGTTATGGTTCGGAACTCCGTCTTATTGATCGATTTTATTGAAATTCGATTAAATGAAGGTATACCTATAAAACAAGCTATTATTGAAGCCGGAGCGGTAAGAACCACACCTATTTTATTAACAACAGGAGCAGTAGTTATTGGGGCGTCAATTATTTTATTTGACCCTATTTTCCAAGGACTAGCAATTTCTTTAGTTGCAGGTGCTATTGTTTCTACTATATTAACGCTATTAGTAGTGCCATTAATTTACTACATTACAGAAAGAAAAAAATGGGAGAATAAAGAGGTAGTGGAAGAAAATCAAAACGAAACTAATATTTAAGAATCATGAAGCTACTAATATTAACAGCGATTAAAGAGTTTGAAAAAGAAATCAAACAACAATTAAAAAAAGCAGAAGTAACTACGTTTTCATATAAAGACGTTATTGGTTTTCGAGATAGTACAGAAGATGCTCTAGAATCCAATTGGTTTTCAGCCGAGATGAATCAATCGCAATCTATTTTGTTTTATGCTTTTGTAAAAAAAGAAAATGTAGATAGGTTATTTGAATCCATAAACGATTTTAATACAAAACAAGAAACGCTTTCACATATTCATGTGGCTGTTTTAAACATAGAAAAGTCAAATTAAAAATAAAAAAAATGGTTAATAAACTAATTACAAGAATCGCAGGAATATTTATAATTATAAGTGTTCTATTGGGAATGTATGTAAATCCAAATTTTTATTGGTTTACTTTATTCGTAGGTGCAAATTTATTGCAGTCCTCATTTACAAACTGGTGCTTAATGGGAGATATTCTTCGAAAAGTATTTAAAGTGAAAGACTAAATATAAGTACATAAAAAATGCCGTTTCATTCATGAAACGGCATTTTTTTATATTTAAAAGAGTACTATCTTTTAACAATACTAACAGCAGTACCAGTTGTTGTAACTGTAATATAATTGTTAACAGATAACTCAATATCAACATTTATTCCTACAACAGCATTGGCATTTAGTTTTTCGGCATTTTCTTTAAGTTGCACAAATGCTTGTTCTTTAATTTCAGAAATACTTTCACTAATTCCGGAATAATGTTTTTGCATATTGAATGTCATTTTTATTTTCTGTGCATTTACCGAAGTACCAGAAACGATGCCTCTGTATTCTAAAATTTTATAATCTTCTACAGAATTGGTCGTTGTTAAAATCATAATCAGGTTTTTATAGTTTTGTTATTGTGTTAGTCTATTAATCTGAATTATTGTTACTAATTTTTAATTTTAAAACCAATTTTAGCTCTTTGTAACTTTACAACTTTATACTATCTTTGCATCTTATAAAAACTACAAGACATTATGTTTAATAATTTAACAGATAAATTAGATAAGGCTTTTCATATTTTAAAAGGGCATGGTAAAATTACCGATGTTAATGTTGCTGATACTTTGAAAGAAGTTCGTCGAGCATTATTAGATGCCGATGTGAATTTTAAAATAGCAAAAGATTTTACCACAAGAGTAAAAGAAAAAGCTATTGGACAAAATGTATTAACTACATTACAACCAGGTCAATTATTAGTTAAAATTGTTAAAGATGAATTGACAGAATTAATGGGTGGCGATGTTGAAGGAGTTAACCTCTCTGGAAATCCATCGGTAATTTTAATGTCAGGTTTACAGGGTTCAGGTAAAACAACCTTTTCTGGTAAATTGGCCAACTTTCTTAAAACTAAGAAAAACAAAAAACCATTATTAGTTGCCTGTGATATTTATCGTCCGGCGGCAATTAATCAGTTACATATTGTAGGAGATCAAATTGGTGTTGAGGTTTATTCAGAACCAGAAAATAAAAATCCAGTTGAAATTGCTCAAAATGCAATTAAGCATGCAAAAGCAAATGGTTTTAATGTAGTAATTGTTGATACTGCTGGTCGTTTAGCAATAGACGAACAAATGATGAATGAAATTGCTGAAGTACATAAAGCAATTCAACCACAAGAAACATTATTCGTTGTTGATGCAATGACGGGTCAAGACGCAGTTAATACTGCAAAAGCATTTAATGATAAATTAAATTTTGACGGAGTTATTTTAACAAAGTTAGACGGTGATACTCGTGGTGGAGCTGCAATTTCAATTAAATCGGTAGTTGATAAACCTATTAAGTTTATTGGTACAGGTGAAAAAATGGATGCAATTGATGTTTTCTACCCAAATCGTATGGCAGAACGTATCCTTGGAATGGGAGATGTTGTGTCTTTAGTAGAAAGAGCTCAAGAACAATACGATGAAGAGGAAGCAAGAAAATTACAGAAGAAAATTGCTAAAAACGAGTTTGGTTTTGATGATTTCTTAACTCAAATTCAACAAATTAAAAAAATGGGTAACATGAAAGACCTTGTCGGAATGATACCTGGAGCTGGAAAAGCATTAAAAGATGTAGAGATAGAAGATGATGCTTTTAAGCATATAGAAGCTATCATTCACTCTATGACTCCTTTAGAAAGAACAAAACCTTCGGTAATTGACGTAAAACGTAAAGCTAGGATTGCAAAAGGTTCTGGTACAAGTGTTGAGCAAATCAATCAATTAATGAAGCAGTTTGATCAAATGGGTAAAATGATGAAAATGATGCAAGGCGGTGGAGGAAAAAATATGATGCGTATGATGCAAGGCATGAAAGGAATGAGATAATATGTAAGGCGCAATTTTTTGCGTCTTATTTTTTTAATAAACAACACACAACCACAAAACAATGATTTTATTAGACGGGAAAAAAGTTTCGGAAGATATTAAAAACGAAATTACTGCTGAAGTTGACAAGATGAAAGCTAAAGGCGAAAAAGTTCCTCATTTAGCTGCTCTAATTGTAGGTAATGATGGGGCGAGTTTAACTTATGTAGGCAGCAAAGTAAAAGCTTGCGAAAGAGTAGGTTTTGAATCTACTTTAATAAAAATGCCAAGCACTACTTCAGAGACTGAATTGCTTAAGAAAATTAAGGAATTAAATGAAAATGATGATATTGATGGATTTATTGTTCAATTGCCATTACCAGATCAAATAGATACTCAAAAAGTATTAATGGCTGTTGATCCAAGTAAAGATGTTGATGGGTTTCATCCTGAAAATTTCGGAAAAATGGCCTTAGATATGAGTACATTTATTCCAGCAACTCCTTTCGGAATTTTAGAGCTTTTAGAACGCTATAATGTTGAAACAAAAGGAAAGCAAACCGTAGTTATTGGTAGAAGTCATATTGTAGGTAGACCAATGAGTATTTTAATGGGAAGAAAAGGTTTTCCTGGAAATTCAACAGTTACCTTAACACACAGTCATACTAAAAACATAAATCAAATAACAAGTCAGGCGGATATTATCATTACAGCATTAGGTGTTCCTAATTATTTAAAAGCTGAGATGATAAAAGATGATGCTGTTATTATTGATGTTGGAATTACTAGGGTTCCAGATGAAACATCTGAGCGAGGTTATAAAATTACTGGAGATGTTGATTTTGAGAATGTTTCAAAAAAAGCATCTTATATCACTCCAGTTCCTGGAGGAGTAGGTCCAATGACAATTGCAATGTTGTTAAAGAATACTCTACTAGCTAGAGAGAGAAGAATGAATGAATAATAAATAGTAGATGATAATAAAAAAAGCACACTTTTAAGTGTGCTTTTTTTATTATTTAGTTGCAAATTGCTTTCTATTTTTAAAATAATAAAACATAAATGCTATTCCTATTATTGTTAACCAAATTAATTTTGTGTTAATTGGTGCTGGTGGCGGGTCATCATCAGCTGGTGGATCAATTGGCTGTGCTACACTAAGGAAGCTAATGAAAGCCATCATGATAGTAGCTAAAAATTTAAAATTTGTGAATTTCATTCTTTTTGTTTTAGGTTAAATAGGGCGATTGTTATGCAATTATATTAAAAAATTATGAATTATGAAAATCTGAAGTAAAAAATAACTTTACACTTGGGTATTTTTGTTTGGTCATTTGTATTGAAAACTCACTATCTGCTAAAAATACTAATTGACCGTATTTATCAGTTCCAAGGAATTTTTGTTTAATTCTTCTAAATTCTCTAAACTCTTCATTTTTAGCATCATCAGGCTTAACCCAACACGCTTTGTATGCAGGGAAGTTTTCATAACTACATTTTGCGCCATATTCATGCTCTAAACGATACTGAATTACTTCATATTGTAATGCTCCAACAGTTCCAATAATTTTACGTCCATTCATTTCTAATGTAAACAATTGCGCAACACCTTCATCCATTAACTGGTCAATTCCTTTTTCAAGTTGTTTTGATTTTAAAGGATCTGAATTATTAATATATCTAAAATGTTCAGGTGAAAAACTTGGAATTCCTTTATAATTCATTTTTTCGCCTTCCGTTAAAGTGTCTCCAATTTTAAAATTTCCAGTATCATGAAGTCCAACAATGTCTCCAGGATATGAAATATCAACAATTTCTTTTTTTTCAGCAAAAAAAGCATTCGGACTTGAAAATTTCATGTTCTTACCGTTTCTTACATGTAAATACGGCTTGTTTCTTTCAAATGTTCCTGAAACAATTTTAATGAACGCTAATCTATCTCTATGTTTAGGATCCATATTAGCATGAATTTTAAATACAAAACCGCTAAATTTATTTTCATCAGGTTGTACAAGTCTAGTATCTGATTCTTTAGGTCTTGGAGCAGGAGCAATGTCAATAAAACAGTCTAACAATTCTCTAACACCAAAATTATTTAATGCCGAACCAAAAAACACAGGTTGAAGTTGTCCTGCTAAATATTCATCTCTATTAAAAGTTGGGTAAACTTCATCGATTAACTCTAATTCTTCTCTAAGTCTTTTAGCTGGTTTTTCACCAATAATTCCATCAAGTTCTGGATTGTTTATATCAGAAAAAGCAATAGTTTCTTCAATATCTTTTCTACTGTCTCCAGAAAATAAATTAATATTTTTTTCCCAAATGTTGTAAATTCCTTTAAAGTCATAACCCATCCCTATAGGAAAGCTTAATGGAGTAACGGTTAGCCCAAGTTTTTGCTCTACTTCATCTAATAAATCAAATGCATCTTTTCCTTCACGATCTAATTTATTGATAAATACAATGATAGGGATTTTTCTCATTCTACAAACTTCAACTAATTTTTCAGTTTGTTCCTCAACCCCTTTGGCAACGTCAATTACAACAATTACACTGTCTACAGCAGTAAGTGTTCTAAAGGTGTCCTCGGCAAAATCTTTATGTCCGGGAGTGTCAAGAATATTAATTTTCTTGTCTTTGTAGATGAATGCTAAAACAGAAGTTGCTACAGAAATACCTCTTTGTCTCTCAATTTCCATAAAATCGGAAGTGGCACCTTTCTTAATCTTATTGCTTTTTACAGCTCCAGCTTCTTGAATAGCTCCTCCAAAAAGTAATAATTTTTCAGTTAGAGTTGTCTTTCCGGCATCTGGATGTGATATAATTCCAAAAGTTCTTCTTTTAGCAATTTCTTCTTTAAAGCTCATTTTATTTTTTTTAGAGTTTGCAAAATTAACGTATTAATTTAAATATCTAAAATGGAATAAGAGTTATGTTTTTAAATTGAAAATAAATTACGTTATTACTAATTAGAAACTTGCTATATACATAGGAATTGTTATTTTTGTTGATTGCAAATTAAAAATGTTATTCAATGAGATATTTATTTCAACTTTTAGTGTTTATTACGTTTATACAAAATAGTTTTTCTCAAGAAAAGCAAGCTTTATTTACTATTGATGATGCGTCATATTATTCTGATGAATTTATTAGAGTTTATAATAAAAATTTAGACTTGGTAAAAGATGACTCTCAAAAAGATTTAGATAAATATTTAGAACTTTTTGTTGGATATAAATTAAAAGTTCAAAAAGCATATAAATCAGGGTTACAGTATAATACAAAATATCAAAATGAATTAAAATCATATAGAAGTCAGTTGGCAAAAAACTATATGAATGATTCTAAAGTAACTAATGAATTAGTAGAAGAAGCTTACGAAAGAATTAATAAAGAAGTTAAAGCATCTCATATTTTAATTTTAGTAGATGAAAGCGCTTCTCCTGAAGATACATTAAAAGCTTATGCTAAAGTATCAAAAGTTCATCAACTATTAAAAGAAGGTAAAAACTTTGAAGATGTTGCAGTACAATACTCAGAAGATCCTTCTGTAAAGGATAATAAAGGGAATTTAGGATATTTTTCTGCTTTTAGAATGGTTTATCCTTTTGAAAATGCAGCTTTCAATACTACTGTTGGTCAATTTTCGGCACCATTTAGAACCAAGTTTGGTTATCATATTGTTAAGGTTACAGATGCAAGAAAAAACAAAGGTGAAGTAACTGTAGCTCATATTATGATTGTAAAACCAACTGATACTGACGAGGCTTCACAAGAAAAAGCAAAACAAACTATTGAGGATGTTTATAAAAAAATTCAACAAGGTGAAAGTTTTGAAAGTTTAGCCAATCAATTTTCTGAAGATAAATCTACTTCAGGTAAAGGTGGAGTTTTACAACGTTTTGGTTCGGGTCAATTGGCTTCAGAAAAGTTTGAAGAAGTTGCTTTTAGTTTAAATGATAAAAACGAAATTTCTAAACCTTTTTTATCTCAATTTGGTTGGCATATTGTTAAGCTTGTTGAAAAGCATCCAGTGCAATCAATTCAAGAAATGAGAACCGAACTTGAAAATAAGGTTAGAAAAGATGAGAGATCGTTGATAATTACAAATTCACTTGCGGCAAAACTTAGAAAAAAATATGCATTTACTAAAAATGAAAAATTACTGCAAAAAATAAAAAAATCAGTGACTAATGATTTTTATACTCAAACTTGGGAGGTTCCTGACAATAAAAAGGAGTTAAGTGGAGAAATAGCAGTAATTAATAAAAACGGAAAATTATATTCACCTTCATTTATTAGTTATCTGTCTAGTCAACAAAAAGCAAATATTAAAATTAAACCAATTGGTGCTTTGGTAGACCATTTATTTGATAAATGGATGGATGTACAGCTAATTCAATATTATGAAGATAATTTGGAAAATGAATTTGTTGAATTTAAAAATGTTGTTGAAGAATATAGAGATGGTTTATTATTGTTTGACTTAATGGAGAAAGAAATTTGGGAAAGAGCAAAAACGGATACTATTGGTTTAAATACATATTTTAACAACAATTCAAAAAACTATATGTGGACTAATAGATATGATGTAGATGTTTATTCTTCAACCAACGAGAAAGTTATAAAAAAGACAAAATCATATTTAGAAAAAAATAAAACAACAGATTATATTAAATCTAAAATTAATAAAAAAGGAGTTGTTGATGTTATGGTTAAATCAGGGTTGTTTGAAGAGAATCATGATGTTTTATCAGAATATAAAAACCCTCAAATTGGAACAACTTCTGTGGTTAAAAAGGGGAATTATTATTTTGTTGTAAAAGTTAAAGAAGTTAAACCAGCGCAACAAAAATCATTAGACGAATGTCGAGGAAAAGTAATTAGTGATTACCAACAATTTTTAGAAAACAATTGGGTAGATGAACTAAAAAAAGAGTTTAAAGTTATTGTAAATCAAAATGCTTTTGAAGAAGTTAAAAGTCAAATTTCTAAGTAATGTATAAATTACTACAATACATAATTCTAATTTTAGCAGTTTCTTCATGTAGCTATTTTAAGAAACCTCAAGAACCAGAATCTATTGCTAGAGTTGGAGATGTGTTTTTGTATAAAAGCGACATAAAGGATTTAGTTCCAAAAGGAACATCTAAAAACGATAGTATTGCAATTGTAAAATCGTTCATTGGTAGATGGGCAACACAAAAAATTCTTTACAATGCGGCAGAATATAATCTATCAGATGCTCAAATGGAAAGTTTTAACGATTTGATTAATCAATATAAAGTTGATTTATACACAAAAGCATATTTAGAAGAACTGGTTAAACAACAAATAGATACAGTTGTTACTGAAGCTCAAATAAATTCTTACTATAATTCAAACAAACAATATTTTAAAAATTCAAGTGAGTTAATTAAGCTTCGTTACATTAATTTAGTTAAAGAAAATCAAAAGTTAGATAAAATTAGAGCAAAGTTTAGTTCCTTTACAAAAAATGATAAAAAAGACCTTCAAGAACAAGCAATACAGTTTAAAAGTTATGCTTTTAATGATTCAATGTGGGTAGATATTAATCAGGTTTATGAAAAATTGCCATTTATTAATGTTAATAATAAAGAGGAATATATAGTTTCTGGAAAAAATTTTCAATACCCAGATTCTACAACAATTTGGCTTGTTAAAGTAAATGATGTATTGTCTAAAAATGAAGCAACGCCGTTACAATTTTTAAAACCTACAATAAAACAAGTTATCATAAATAACAGAAAATTAGAATTAGTTAAAACAATAGAAAAGGAAATAACAAATGATGCGATTAAAAATAACAAATATGAAATTTATAAATAAAAGTATTTTAGCTCTTACTTTATTATTATGCTCGTCAGTAATATTCGGTCAAGGAAAAAAAGTAAAAGTTGACGGAGTAGTTGCTGTTATTGGAGATTATGTGGTTTTAGATTCAGATATTGATTTAGAGTTTATTCAACTTAAAGCACAAGGAGTTGATATTAAAAACATCACAAGATGTGAATTGTTTGGAAAGCAGTTAGAAGATAAATTATATGCTCATCACGCCATTCAAGATAGTATTATTGTTTCTGATGATGAAGTTTATGGTTATATGAATCAACAAATCGATGCTATGGTTGAGCAAGTAGGTTCATTAGATAAGGTTATAAAATTCTATAGAAAGAAAAACGAAGAAGAATTTAAAAATTACTTTTTCGATATCATCAAGCAAAGTAAGTTAACTACTCAAATGCAAAATAAAATTGTGGATGAAGTTACTATTACTCCTGAAGAAGTTAGAAATTTTTTCAAAGAAATTCCTAAAGATGAAATTCCAGTATTTGGTGCAGAAGTAGAAGTAGCTCAAATTGTTATTAAACCAGTAGTTACTCAAGAAGAAAAACAAGCTACTATTGATAAATTAAACGCTATTAGAAAAGATGTAATAGAAAATGGATCAAGTTTTTATACAAAAGCTGTTTTGTATACAGAAGATGAAGGATCAGCTTCAAGTGGAGGTTTTTATAAAATAAACCGTAAAACTGGTTTTGTAAAAGAATTTAAGGAAGTTGCTTTTAGTTTGGGTGAGGGTGAAATTTCAGAGCCTTTTGAAACAGAATTTGGATATCATATTATAATGGTAGAGAAAATTAAAGGTCAAGAAGTAGAGTTAAGACACATTTTAATGAGTCCTAAAGTTTCAAGTAAAGCAATGGCTGATGCTAAAGAAAAAATTGAACTAATTAGAGAAAAAATTATTAACGGTGAAATTACATTTGCTGAAGCTGCAAAATCTTCTTCAGATCAAAAAGAGACTAGAAACAACGGTGGAGTTTTATTAAATCCTAGAACTATGGAACCTCGTTTCGATTTAACAAAAATGGATCCAACATTATACAGTCAAATTTCTAATTTTAAAGTTGGTCAAATTTCTATGCCTATTTTAGATGAAGAAAGAGGTGTTGGTAAATTTTACAAAATCATTACAGTTAACAATAAAACAGAAGAACATACTGCAGAATTTGCAAGTGATTACTTAAAAATTAAAGACTTAGCTTTAACTGATAAGAAGATTAAAGCAATTGCGAAATGGACAGAAGAGAAAATCAACGAAACATATATAAGCATTAATGCTGACTATAAAGATTGCGATTTTACAAATAACTGGTTAAAAAAGTAATTCAAAATAAAATTTAAAACCCTTCAAGTTGAAGGGTTTTTTTATGCTTTTTTTTCTTATTTTAGTGGTTCTAATATTATAAAATCCAATATATATGTCTGACGTTGCAACTATTCAACAATTAGTACAAAAACAAAAAGAATTAAAGCAGGAAATTGCAAAAGTCATAGTAGGTCAAGATGAAGTAATCAATCAAATTATTTTAAGTGTTTTTGCAGGTGGTCATGCACTATTAATTGGAGTTCCAGGTTTAGCAAAAACATTAATGGTAAATACTATTTCGCAGGTTTTAGGACTTGATTTTAAACGTATACAGTTTACACCCGATTTAATGCCTTCAGATATTTTAGGAAGTGAAATCTTAGACGAAAACCGACAATTTAAATTCATAAAAGGTCCAATTTTCTCTAATATAATATTAGCCGATGAAATTAACCGTACGCCCCCAAAAACACAAGCTGCATTATTGGAAGCAATGCAAGAACGTGCTGTAACGGTTGCGGGTCATCATTATAAATTAGATTTACCTTATTTTGTTTTGGCAACACAAAACCCTATTGAGCAAGAAGGAACATATCCTTTGCCAGAAGCGCAATTAGACCGTTTTATGTTCGCTGTAAAATTAGAATATCCTTCGTTTCAAGAAGAAGTAAATGTAGTAAAAGCAACCACTTCAGATCATAAACCACAAGTAAATGCATTATTTACAGCGCAGGAGATTATCGATTTCCAAAATGTAATTCGTAAAATTCCAGTGGCCGATAATGTTATTGAATATGCGGTAACTTTAGTAAGTAAAACTCGTCCGGATAATGCTTTAGCAACCGAATTTGTTAAAACCTATATCGATTGGGGAGCAGGACCAAGAGCTTCACAAAATCTTATTTTAGCTGCCAAAACACAAGCTGCTTTAAATGGTAAATTTTCTCCAGATATTGAAGATGTGCAAGCAGTTGCAACAGGAATTCTTCGTCATCGTATTATCAAAAACTATAAAGCCGACGCCGAAGGTATTTCGGAAGAAGATATTATTAAGAAGTTGTTTTAAAGATTAACTATTATGAAAAAGCACTTTTTAATTTTATTATTTATAGCTTCTTTTGTAAATGGTCAAAATAGTAAAAAGTTAACTTTTGATAATTTGAAGCCATTTTTAATAGACTTTTTGTATGAAAAGAGTCAGTTGTCTTCAGAAAGAGTTGATGAATTAAAAAAAGGTGAATATGATTTTTATTTAAGAGGATTGTTTGATGATAAACATGATGGAGAATTAGTTAATGGTGTTTATGCTTTTTCTAATTTTAGCTCACATTCTAAAGCTTTTTTTGTTCTAGTAGAAAATAATGAATTTACAATTTTAGATTTGGATAACAGAGAAGGTTTAGATGTTTCAATTAAAAATATTTTAGACTTTTCTGAAAGAAGTAAATATTGTGTTTTAATTACTTCAGAAATATTGACAAGGTTATTAAATGTTTATTATAATAAAAACGTTAATCCATTAATTGGTCAAGATATTAATTGTATAAGAGGTGTTGTTGATTTTGAAGACTTACCTTAATTCCTAAGTTTCTCTTCCAATTCCTTATCATAAAAAAACAAAAACATACTTCCCATCATGTCTTGGTCAATTGCAGAAGTGTTGTTGGTTTCTAAAACCAATTCATATTCATGGTTTTCATACAGCCAAATTCCTTCAACTGAAGAAAAAGGTTGAACTTCTATTAAACCAATTTTATCGGTATAGTTTGAAACATTACTTTTAAAGATGTTCTGCCTTGTTGTTTTGTCGTATAAAGCAATTGAAGTTGTAAATGGATGCACATGTATGGCAGAAAAATGCAAACGTAAACTGTCTTTCAATTGTAATTGCGAATTTATAGAACTTCTGTAGCTGTTTTTCCCTTTAGGAATTACCCAATGTCCAGAAAGCATATTTCCATTTCCATCATCATAACTATGGTTTTTGGTTTCCACAGGAATACATTGATTACTCGCTGGGTCAAGCGGCATTTTAAATGGATCTTGCTTGTCGTAAGGCAACTGAATAAAAACCGTTTTACTCATTAAAGGCTTTTGCGTTCCGTTATATTTCTCGTTTTTAACGGTAACTAAATGCTTTATTTTTTTAAAAACGGGGTCTTCATTATGGTTTAATGCTTGTGTGGTAATAAATAAAAATTCATTTCCTTTTATGGGAACGCCATAACCTTTTGGGAAATCAAAACTCACAAATCCGTTTGATAAAGAAGTTAGTCTTGGATATTGTTTGCCAATTCTATCATTTAACCCCCAGCTTCCATAATAATTAACATCGTTTAAGTCAACGTTCATATGACAAATATAATCGTTACTAATCACTTCATTTGTTTTGGCATCTAACGCTTTTACATCAAAACCTGTAATCCAGAGCATTTCATCATTTTGACTCAATTGAATGTAACGAGACGATTTCGGACCTTCCATTGATTTATAAATAGCATCAATAATAAATGTTGGTGAAAGCATTTTGTATTCTTTTGAATCGGTTTCAACCAACCAATTATTGTCAACTAATCCTAATTTATGGACTAATGTTGTTTTAATAATGGCTTTATGCCTGTTGGAAAGTAAATTATAGGTAATAATTCCAAAAAGACTAGAAAGAATAAAAGTGAAGCCTAAATATTTATATATCTTTGAATTTCTCAAAATTAATAGTTTGATATTCACAAAAGTAGGTAAAATGAATACAGATATACAAAATAATCAACGAATTTTTGGACTAGATGTTGTTAGAGCAACCGCAATTGCAATGGTTGTTTTTTCGCATGTGTATTACTTAATCGATAGTTCAAATCCTTTACTTATATCGGTAAGTGGATTGTTTGGTTTTTTTGGTGTAGAGTTGTTTTTTGTTTTAAGTGGTTTTTTGATTGGAACTATATTATTAAAAAAATACATTAATGAAACGTTCTCGGTTAAAGAAATTTTTATTTTTTTAAAAAGAAGGTGGTTTAGAACTTTACCAACCTACTATTTGGTTTTGATACTGAATATAATTGTTGCTTTAATTTTTAATTATTCAATTGATGGTTGGGCTGCTTATTTTGTGTTCTTTCAAAATTTTATCGATTATAAGATTAACTTTTTTACCGAATCGTGGAGCTTGTCTGTAGAAGAATGGACGTATTTATTAATTCCGTTTGTATTGTTTTTTAGCTGGACTGTTTTTAAAAAGAATAAAAAATCATCTTTTATAATTACCGTTTTAGTATTGATTTTGTTTTTTCATATTTTACGTTATTTCGTTTATTTAGAAAATTCATTTTCAGATATGACTACTTGGAATTCTAATTTGAAGTCATTAACTATTTACCGTATTGATAGTATTTTGTTTGGTTTTGTAACTGCTTGGTTGTATATGTTTTATAAAGATTTTTTACAGAAATATAAAGGTTATATGTTTATAGTTTCATTGCATTTGTTTTTGTTTCAGTTTGTAGTGATGAATGTCTTAGGCTTTGATATTGTGGCAACTCCACTTTATTATAAAGTGTTCTATTTTACACTTAGTTCCTTTACAATTTTTTTAGCTTTACCACTGTTTGTCTATTGGAATAGTTCTAAAGCTTTATTTGTTAAGCCAATACAATTGATAAGTAAAATTTCATACAGTATGTATTTGTTGCACTATAGTATTATTACAGTGCTTATGAAATATGTAATTAGTAATTTTAATATTCGGTTTTCAAATGTTGTAATAATCATTAGTTACTTGTTTATTACCATTTTAAGTTCCTATTTATTGTATCGTTTTTATGAAAAGCCTATGATGAATTTAAGAGATAAATACTAGACTTAAATCTCTTTATATTACTAAAATGATAGGTTTTAGATGTAATTTTTGAGAAATTAATAATATTAATTATCGAAATTACGAATTATTCAATAAACATTGTTTTTTTGAGTTTTTATTGAAGGATATTCATCAAAATAGAATGTTTATAAATAATTATTCTTAGAATCTTTACTTTTATTAAAAATTTTTAAATCTCATTACTATTTATTAAATTTGTGCGGCTTTGGCGAATAGTAAACGCAAAAAACCTAGATATTACGGCTTTTAATTTTGAAATGATCGAGGATATCGCCTTTAACATTGAAAAGACATCTATTATGAACACTTACAACGATTATCTTAACGAAATCGAAAAACGAAAAGGTCAAGGGCTTCACCCGAAACCGATTGATGGCGCTGAATTATTAAGCGAAATCATTGCACAAATAAAAGATTTAAATAATGTAAATAGAAAAGATTCTCTTAATTTTTTTATTTACAATGTTGTACCGGGTACAACGAGTGCAGCTGATGTAAAAGCTAAATTTTTAAAAGAGATTATTCTTGGCAATGAAACAGTTGCTGAAATATCGAAAGACTTTGCTTTTGAGTTATTGTCTCATATGAAAGGTGGAGCTTCAATTACCATGCTTTTAGACTTAGCTTTAGGTGATGACGTAGCTATTGCAAAACAAGCAGCAGAAGTATTAAAAACACAAGTGTACTTATACGAAGCAGATACAGCTCGTTTAAAAGACGCGTATAATGCAGGTAACACTATTGCCAAAGAGTTATTAGAAAGCTACGCGCAAGCAGAGTTTTTTACTAAACTTCCTGAAATAGAAGAAAAGATAGATATTGTAACATTTATCGCTGGTACAGGTGATATTTCTACAGATTTATTATCTCCAGGCGCAGATGCGCACTCTCGTTCAGATAGAGAATTACACGGTCAGTGTATTTTTGAACACAACAAAGAGATGCAGAAAGAATTAACTGCATTAAAAGCACAGCATCCAGATAAGCGTGTTATGTTAATTGCTGAAAAAGGAACAATGGGTGTAGGTTCTTCAAGAATGTCCGGAGTAAATAACGTAGCATTGTGGACAGGTATTCAAGCTAGCCCTTATGTACCGTTCATTAACATCGCTCCAATTATTGCAGGAACTAACGGAATTTCGCCAATTTTCTTAACTACAGTAGGTGTAACAGGTGGTATTGGTATTGACCTTAAAAACTGGGTAAATAAAACCGATGCTGAAGGAAATATAGTAAGAGATGAAAATGGAGATGCTGTTTTAGAACAAAAATATTCTGTTGAAACTGGAACGGTTTTAACAATCAATACAAAAACAAAAAAATTATACCACGGTGATATTGAACTTAAAGATATTGCTGCAGCTTTAACACCACAAAAAATGGAGTTTATTAAAGCAGGTGGTTCTTATGCCGTTGTTTTTGGTAAAAAATTACAAACAATAGCTTGTGGAATTTTAGGAATAAGTATTCCAACAGTATATGCTCCTTCTAAAGAAATCTCTGTTGAAGGTCAAGGTTTAACTGCTGTTGAGAAAATCTTCAACAAAAACGCAGTTGGAACAACGCCAGGTAAAGTTTTACATGCAGGTTCTGATGTACGTGTAGAAGTAAACATTGTAGGTTCTCAAGATACTACAGGTTTAATGACTTCTCAAGAGTTAGAAGCAATGGCTGCAACGATTATTTCTCCAATTGTTGATGGAGCTTACCAATCAGGGTGTCATACAGCTTCTGTTTGGGATGATAAGTCGAAAGCAAATATTCCTAAGCTGATGAAGTTTATGAATGATTTCGGATTAATCACAGCACGTGACCCTAAAGGTCAATATCCTGCAATGACAGATGTAATACACAAAGTGTTGAATGATCTTACAGTTAGCGATTGGGATATTATTATTGGTGGAGATTCACATACTCGTATGTCTAAAGGTGTCGCATTTGGAGCCGATTCAGGAACCGTTGCTTTGGCTTTAGCGACAGGTGAAGCTACAATGCCAATTCCAGAGTCGGTTAAGGTTACTTTTAAAGGAGAAATGAGAAGCTTCATGGATTTCCGTGATGTGGTTCATGCTACGCAACAACAAATGTTGAAGCAATTTGGTGGTGAAAATGTTTTCCAAGGAAGAATTATTGAAGTACATATTGGTACTTTAACTTCTGACCAAGCCTTTACATTTACAGATTGGACTGCAGAGATGAAAGCAAAAGCTTCTATTTGTATTTCAGAAGATGAAACATTAATTGAGTCATTAGAAATAGCAAAAGGTCGTATCCAAATCATGATTGATAAAGGAATGGATAATCATATTAACGTACTAAAAGGTTTAGTTGACAAAGCGAATAATAGAATTCAGGAATTAAAAACAGGTACTAAGCCTTCTTTACGTCCAGATGCTAATGCGAAGTATTATGCAGATGTAGTTATTGATTTGGATCAAATTGCTGAGCCAATGATTGCGGATCCAGACGTAAATAATGATGATGTTTCTAAGCGTTATACTCACGACACTATTCGTCCACTTTCTTTCTATGGAGGAACTAAACAAGTTGATTTAGGTTTCATAGGTTCTTGTATGGTTCACAAAGGAGACATGCAAATTTTAGCTCAAATGTTGAAAAACATCGAAGCACAACATGGTAAAGTAGAATTTAAAGCACCATTAGTGGTTGCACCTCCAACGTATAACATTGTTGATGAACTGAAAGCAGAAGGCGATTGGGAAGTATTACAAAAGTACTCTGGTTTTGAATTCGATGATAATGCGCCAAAAGGAACCGCTCGTACTAAATATGAAAACATGTTGTACTTAGAGCGTCCAGGTTGTAACTTATGTATGGGTAATCAAGAAAAAGCAGAACCAGGAGATACTGTAATGGCTACTTCTACACGTTTATTCCAAGGAAGAGTTGTAAAAGATTCTAGTGAGAAAAAAGGAGAATCTTTATTATCATCAACACCTGTCGTAGTTTTATCTACTATTTTAGGAAGAACTCCAACAATGGCAGAATACGAAGCAGCAGTAGACGGAATTGTATTAACTAAATTTAAGCCATCTCAAAAACAATTAGTTGGATAGTTTAAGTTAACTGTTAAATATTATAAAAAAGCCTGAGTTATTAACTCAGGCTTTTTTTATGACATCTATTTTTTTTGTACCTTGTGATACGGGAAAATATTACAAACTAATAAAATAAATTAATATGGCTTTTGATATTGAAATGATTGAAAAAGTGTATGCAACAATGACTGAACGTGTAGACAAAGCACGTGAATTAGTTGGTCGTCCACTTACTTTATCTGAAAAGATTTTATATTCTCATCTTTGGGAGAAAACACCTACGCAAGCATTTACGCGTGGAAAAGATTATGTAGATTTTGCTCCAGATAGAGTTGCTTGCCAAGATGCAACGGCACAAATGGCATTGTTGCAATTTATGCATGCTAACAAAAAAACGGTTGCAGTTCCAACTACAGTTCACTGTGATCACTTAATTTTAGCAAAAAATGGAGCTAAATCTGATTTGGCTTTAGCTAACAATCAATCTAAAGAAGTTTTTGATTTTCTTTCATCAGTTTCAGATAAATACGGAATTGGTTTTTGGAAACCAGGTTCAGGAATTATTCACCAAATCGTTTTAGAAAATTATGCATTTCCAGGTGGAATGATGATTGGAACCGATTCTCATACTGTAAATGCAGGTGGATTAGGTATGTTAGCAATTGGTGTTGGTGGTGCAGATGCTGTTGATGTAATGTCTGGAATGTCTTGGGAATTAAAATTTCCAAAATTAATTGGAGTTAAATTAACAGGTAAACTTTCTGGTTGGACTGCACCAAAAGATGTTATTCTTAAAGTAGCTGACATTCTTACTGTAAAAGGAGGAACAGGTGCAATTGTAGAATATTTTGGTGAAGGCGCTACTTCAATGTCATGTACAGGTAAAGGTACTATTTGTAACATGGGTGCTGAAATTGGAGCAACAACTTCAACTTTTGGATACGATGATTCCATGAGAAGATATTTAGCTGCTACAGGTCGTCAAGATGTTGTTAACGCTGCTGATAAAGTAGCGGATTATTTAACAGCTGATAAAGAAGTATATGCTAATCCTGAACAATATTTTGACCAATTAATTGAAATCAATTTATCAGAATTAGAGCCACATATCAACGGCCCTTTTACTCCAGATAGAGGAACACCAGTTTCTAAAATGAAAGAGGAAGCGGCCGCAAACGGTTGGCCAGTAAAAGTAGAATGGGGATTAATTGGTTCGTGTACAAACTCTTCTTACGAAGATATGTCAAGAGCAGCTTCTATTGTGAGACAAGCGGTTGAACATGGAATTACTCCAAAAGCTGAGTTTGGAATCAACCCAGGTTCTGAACAAATTAGATACACTATTGAAAGAGACGGTATCATTGCTGATTTTGAAAAAATGGGTACTAAAGTATTCACAAATGCTTGTGGACCATGTATTGGTCAATGGGATAGAGAAGGTGCAGACAAGCAAGAAAAAAATACTATCGTTCATTCTTTCAACAGAAATTTCTCAAAACGTGCCGACGGTAATCCAAATACGCATGCTTTTGTAACTTCTCCAGAAATGGTTGCTGCTTTAGCAATTTCAGGAAGATTAGATTTTAATCCTTTGACAGATGCTTTAATCAACGATAAAGGAGAAGAAGTAATGTTGAAAACTCCTTATGGTGATGAGTTGCCAAAAAGAGGTTTTGATGTAGAAGATGCAGGTTTTCAAGCTCCAGCTGAAGACGGAAGTGGAGTGCAGGTTGTAGTTTCTCCAACTTCAGACAGATTACAATTATTAGCGCCATTTAAACCTTGGAATGGTGAGAATATTATAGGTGCTAAATTGTTAATCAAAGCATTTGGAAAATGTACTACTGATCACATCTCTATGGCTGGTCCTTGGTTGCGATTCCGTGGTCACTTAGATAATATTTCAAATAACATGCTGATTGGTGCAGTAAATGCATTTAATCAAGCAACAAATAAAGTTAAGAATCAATTAAGCGGTTCTTATGATGCTGTTCCTGCTGTAGCAAGAGCATATAAAGCGGCAGATATTCCTTCTATTGTAGTGGGAGATCATAATTACGGTGAAGGATCTTCTCGCGAGCATGCTGCAATGGAACCTCGTTTCTTAGGAGTTACGGCGGTTTTAGTAAAATCGTTTGCACGTATTCATGAAACAAACCTAAAAAAACAAGGTATGTTAGGTTTAACGTTTGCTAATGAGGCAGATTATGATAAGATTCAAGAAGATGATACGATCAATTTCTTAGATTTAACGTCATTTGCTCCAGGTAAACCATTAACGTTAGAGTTTGTTCATGCAGATGGTTCTAAAGATATAATTATGGCGAATCATACGTATAACGAAGGTCAAATAGAATGGTTTAAAGCTGGTTCTGCATTAAACTTAATTGCTGCAGGCAAAGCTTAATTAGATTATATATGATATGAAAAAAGCTCCGTTTATGGAGCTTTTTTTATTTATCTAATTTGTTGAATTGTGAAAAAACAGTCTTCACTTGTGCCTAATATGGAAACACTGATTAAATCACTAACTATGTTGAAATTAATAGTATCTCCAGTGTTTAATTGAACTAAACTTTCTAAGCTTCTAATTGGCGGTGTAACATTAGTGCTTAATAAGCTAATATTTGCAAAATTATTCCTAGAAATGATACTTCCATTTTTGGAAATAGCAACTCCAAAATTTGTTGCAATTCCAACTGTTGCATCAGATTTAATTTGAATTTTTATAGAGTAAATTCCATCTTGTTTAGCTGTAAATGTGTTTGTAGTGGTATTAAATTCTGAGTTTATATCAAAATCTACAGCATCAAAAGGAATGGTTACTTTGTTAGAAATCAAGCTTAAATTAACAACTGAACTCGAGGAGAATTTTCCTTTTACAACTGTTTTTAAGTAACTGTTTACTACTTTTTTTGATGAAGTTCTATTTACATTACCAAAATTATCAACAACTAATATTGAATCTTTGGCAGCCGGTTCATTTAAATTAGATGAAGTAAATCTAACCCTCATCTCCCCATTAACATCTAGTGTTTTGGTAGGTCTAGTGGTTTCGATACCAACTTGCGCAATAATGCTAAGTGGTAATATTAAAAATATAATAAAAGTAATTTTTCTCATAATAACGACGTAATAGTGATTAATATTTAAATATAAGTATATTATTTTGTTTTATTATCAATAAAAGTGTTAAAATATAAATATAAAATCAATACAAGATGTTAAAAGGAAAATGTGTTTTTTGAATTTATTGACTAACTTTGAAATAAATTAACAATATGAATTCACTTTGGTTTTTTGAAGATGTAAATCTTTTTAACATACTTTGTCCTCATAAATTTAAGGGATATGAAGGGGGGCATGATTTTAATGAATATAAAAAGAATGATTTCATCTACTTTGAAGAAGATGCAGCTGACAAAGTTTTCTTGGTAAATTCAGGAAAGGTTAAAATTGGTTACGTTACCGAAGAAGGAGACGAGATTATTACTGCAATTTTATCTAAAGGTCAAATTTTTGGAGAAAAAGCAATTCTTGGACAAGAAAACAGAAATGAATTTGCACAAGCTATAGATAAGGAAACTTCGGTTTGCCCAATTACTACTCCTGAAATGATTGAATTACTAAGAGAAAATAAAGAATTCAGTCTTAAGATTTATAAATTTATTGGTTTTCGATTCAAAAAGTTAGAAAGAAGGCTTCAGTTACTTTTATTTAAAGATACAAAAACACGTTTGAAAGAATATTTAAAAGAATTGGCAGAAGATTTTGGTTATACTAATCAAATTTCGGGAGATATTATTATACGCCATCCCTATACTCAAAAGGAAATCGCAACTTTAATAGGAACCTCTCGACCAACATTAAATATATTATTAAATGAATTACAAGAAGAGAACTATTTATCTTTTCAACGTAAAGAAATAATTTTGAATAAAAAATAAAAGCTTTTTACTTAAATAAATAAAAAAAGCGCTTCAATTGAAGCGCTTTTTTTATTTAAATATTTCTACCTTACTAATAATAAGTATATCTTCTTACCTTAGAAATGTATTTTGCTAAACGTATAACTTGGTGACTATAACCATATTCGTTATCGTACCAAATATACATTACAATGTTATTTCCATCAGCAGAAACAATAGTTGCATTACTATCAAAGATTGATGGAGCAGAGGTTCCAACAATATCAGAAGATACTAATTCATTGTTTAATGAATATTTAATTTGTTCAACTAAATCTCCTTCAAGAGCATATTTTCTCATGATGTTATTTAGTTCTTCAACTGTAGTTTTTTTAGTTACTTCTAAATTCAATACTACTAATGAACCATTTGGAACAGGAACACGAATTGCATTAGAAGTTAATTTACCAGCTAAACTTGGTAATGCTTTTGCAACAGCGCTTCCGGCACCAGTCTCGGTAATAACCATGTTTAAACCTGCAGCTCTACCACGACGGTATTTTTTGTGCATGTTGTCTACTAAGTTTTGGTCATTAGTATAAGCATGAATTGTTTCTAAATGTCCTTTTACAACACCTAAAGTATCTTCAACTACTTTTAAAACTGGAGTAATTGCATTTGTAGTACAAGAAGCTGCAGAAAAAATTGAAACCTCGTCTGGATTATATTCAGTATGGTTAACACCATAAACAATATTTGGAACACCTTTTCCAGGGGCAGTTAATAATACTTTATCTACACCTTTTGATGTTAAGTGTCGTTTTAATGCTTCTTCAGTTGTAAATGCTCCAGTGTTATCAATTACTAAAGCGTCATCGATTCCATATGTTGTATAATCAATCTCTTCAGGAGAATTAGCTGTAATAATGTGAACTGTTGTACCGTTAATGATTAATGCGTTGTTTTCTGGATCCGCAATTACTGAACCTTGAAAATCTCCATGAACAGAATCATAACGTAATAATGAAGCTCTTTTTTCTAATAAAACGGCATCACTTTTATCTCTAGTTACAATTGCTCTTAAACGCATTTGTTGTCCTTTTCCCATTTTACTCATCATTTCACGAGCAAGTAAACGACCAATTCTTCCAAAACCATATAAGACTACGTCTTTTGGTTTAATATCAGAGTAATTTTTAGCGTTTTTTAATTTGTCCAATACAAATGCAGTAGCATCATTGTATTTATTGTCTTCTAAATGATATTCGTAAGTTAATTTACCTATATCAATTCTCGATGGTGGTAAATCTAAACTGTTAATTGCTTGAGCAATTTCAACCGAATCAAAAATATTAATTGGTTTCTGAACAAATTCACCCGCATATTCATGCAAATTAATGATATCACTTACATTTCTATCAATAAGTTGATTTCTAAATAAAATTAGCTCAATAGATTTATCATACCATAAATCGCTAACGATTTTGATAAACTCAACGCAAGCCTTACGTCTGTCGGCCTGGAAAGCAAGTTCTTTTTCGTATAAATTGTTATTACTCATGAAGTGGTTATAATGTGTTGTTTATAATTCTGCAAAAATAAAGATTTCAAACCTCATAGGGAAATTATTTTTATAAATAATATAAAAAAAACCATGTTAAAAACATGGTTTTTTAATTTGAGCTTTAATAGATTACATTATAATTCGTAGAATTTGTTTGTTCTTTGTTATAATTTGATATTGTGCTTTTGAGCCTTTTTTACGAGTCAAATAACTTGAAACTTTGTCAACATTATCGGCTTTCACTCCATCAATACTTAAAATAATACTTCCTTCAAGTTCTTTGGCGTAATCTAAGTAGTTTTCGTTTGTTATATTTTTGATTTTTACACCAAAGTCTATTTTAAATTCTTTTTTATCGTTTGTATCAATATCTTCAAGCTCAATTCCGTTGAACTCATATGCTAAAAGTTCTTTTTTAGTAAGTTTTACAGGAATTGTTTTTTTACTTCCGTCTCTAATGACGCTAACATTGACAATTTCTTCTGGTCTTTTCGTATTGATATATGAAGTTAAGTCTGAGAATCCATTTATTTTTTTAGCGTCTAAAGCAGTAATGATATCTCCTTTTTTTAGCCCTGCTTTTTCAGCACCAGAATTTTTAGTTACTTTGTTAATGTAGAATCCTTGAGTTTGGTCCACTCCAATTTCTTTGGCAACATTACTATTTAATTCTCCACCTTCGACGCCTAAAACTCCTCTTTGTACATTTCCAAACTGCATTAAGTCTTCAATAATTTTACGCGTTATGTTTGACGGTACAGCAAATGAATATCCAGCATAACTTCCGGTTGGAGAAGAAATCATAGTGTTAATTCCAACTAATTCTCCGCGAGTATTTACCAATGCACCGCCGCTATTGCCTGGGTTTACAGCTGCATCAGTTTGAATGAAAGATTGTAATCCTTCATTGCTTAAATCTCTTGCTTTTGCTGAAACAATACCTGCAGTTACAGTTGAATTTAAGTTATATGGATTTCCAACAGCTAAAACCCATTCTCCTACTTTTATTTCATCTGAATCTCCAAAAACAATATATGGTAATTTTTCATCTGCCTCTATTTTCAAAAGTGCAATGTCCATTTTGGTGTCAGTGCCAATCAATTTTGCTTTATAAGATTTATTATTGTTTAGAGTTATTTCTAATTCACTAGCATTCTGAATTACATGGTTATTGGTAACAATATATCCATCTTCAGATATGATAACTCCAGACCCTGTTCCTATTTGTGTTTGTTGTTGGTTTCCCTGATATCCATAGAAATATTCCATTATTGGATTTCGAGGAACATTTGAAACAGTTACATTTTTTACGTGTACTACATTGTGTAAAGTAGTTTCAGCAGCAGTAGTAAAGTCTATTGTTTCAGCTCCTAAATTTACATTTTTCGCATAATTTGGCGCTATCGTTACAGCTGATGATGTGCTTTTGTTTTCAAATATAATTTTGTAAGCACTTAGCGTTATTGCACCACTCAATAAAGAAACAAATAATAGTCCTGTGTATTTTTTCATAGTTCAATAATTTAATTTGGTTAGGTAAATTTAAATACATTTTTTTTTGTTAAAAAGATTTTAACGCTCGATTAACAATGTTTAACATCTTATTAATATTTGTATTTTTGCAAAAGAAATTAACTATATGCAATTTACATTTTACAAATACCAAGGCACCGGAAATGATTTCGTAATGATTGATAATCGTACTTCTATATTTCCCAAAAATGATACCAAACTAGTTGAAAGACTATGTGATAGAAGATTTGGCATTGGTGCAGACGGACTTATTTTATTAGAAAACCATGATAAGTATGACTTTACTATGGTGTATTATAATTCAGATGGGAATGAAAGTACCATGTGTGGAAATGGAGGTAGATGTTTGGTTGCATTTGCAAAACAAATGGGGGTTATTTCTGATAAGGCTGAATTTGAAGCGGTAGATGGTTATCATTTTGCAACGATTGATTCTAATAATATTATTTCACTTCAAATGAAAGATGTAGATGTTGTTGAAGTAAAAGAAAGTTATACTTTTTTAAATACAGGTTCTCCACATCATGTTGAAATCGTTGAAGATTTAGCACATTATAATATTAAGGAAGAAGGAGCGAAAATTCGTTATTCTAATTTATATGGTAAAGCAGGAAGTAATGTGAATTTTGTTGCTCAATTAAACGATGATACTTTTGCAGTTAGAACCTACGAAAGAGGAGTGGAAGATGAAACTTTATCTTGCGGAACTGGAGTTACAGCCGTTGCAATAGCTATGTTTGTAACTAAAAAAACAACTTCAAATCATATTAAATTAAATGTTGAAGGCGGAAAATTAGCAGTCAATTTTGATGAGCATAACGGTGTTTTTACCAATGTTAATCTAATTGGTCCGGCTACTTTTGTTTTTGAAGGAATTATAAATTGCTGATAATGACTTTAAAAGGACAAAATATATATTTACGAGCGCTTGAGCCAGAAGATTTAGATTTCATATACGAAATTGAGAATAATGAAAGCATTTGGCATGTAAGTAATACACAAACACCTTATAGTAAGTTTTTAATTCGTCAATATTTGGAAAATGCACATCAAGATATATATGAAGCCAAACAATTACGATTGGCAATTTGTTTGAATAATTCAAATGATACTGTTGGATTAATTGATTTATTTGAATTTGAACCCATGCACCAAAGAGCAGGAATTGGCATTGTAATTATGAATGATTCCAATAGAAATAACGGAATTGGATCAGAGGCTTTGTCTTTGTTAATCGATTATGCATTCAATCAATTACAATTACATCAATTATTTGCAAATATTGGTTCTAAAAATGAAATTAGTATCGCTCTTTTTTCTAAATTTGGATTCGAAAAAATAGGAATAAAAAAAGATTGGAATAAAGTTAACGGAAGTTTTGAAGATGAAATTTTATACCAACTTATTAACCACTAATAACTAAATCGCTTGAAAATTAAAAAAATACTTACGATTGTTGCCGTTGCAGGATTGTTTATTGCAGCTGGAGTTACGGCTTATGTTTATAATAAAGCATTTACTCCAAATACAACCTTTAATCAAAAAGAAGTTTTTGTTTATATTCCCACAAATGCTACTTATGAAATGGTGCAACAAGAATTGGCTCCTTTTGTTAAAGATATGAGCAAGTTTGATTTTGTAGCGAGTAAAAGAAGTTACGATGTAAATGTAAAGTCAGGTAAGTTTTTATTGACACAAAACATGACTAGTTTTGATATGATTAGAGCTATGCGAAGAAATATTCCTGTCAAAGTAGCTTTTAACAATCAAGAAAGTTTGGGTAAATTAGCAGAACGTATGGCTTCTCAGTTGGAGCCTGATAGTGTAGCGTTATATGTTTCTTTTACAAATGAGCCTTTCTTAAAAGAAAATGGATTTACCGAAGAAAATATTTTAGCTATGTTTATTCCAAATACTTATGAGTTTTATTGGGATGTAAATTCCAATAAACTTGCCGATAAAATGGCAAAAGAGTATAAAAAATTTTGGAATCATGAACGTTTAGAAAAAGCTGCTGCAAAAGGTTTAACTCCTATTGAAGTTTCTGTTTTGGCTTCAATTGTGCATAAAGAAACGGCAAAAGTAGATGAAAGAGCAACGGTTGCAGGTGTTTATTTAAACAGGCTTAAAACAGGGATGCCATTACAGGCTGATCCAACCATAATTTTTGCGATTAAAAAAGAAACAGGTGATTTTGACCAAATTATTAAACGTGTTTATCATAACGATTTAAAAATAAAGTCACCTTATAATACTTACGTTAATACTGGTTTACCTCCAGGGCCAATTGCAATGCCCGATATTTCTGCAATCGATGCGGTTTTAAATGCTGAAAAACACGATTATATTTACTTCTGTGCAAGTCCAGAAAAACCAGGGTATCATGCTTTTGCATCTAATTATGCAGAACATCAAGTAAATGCTCGTAAATATGCAGCTTGGGTAAATAAATTAGGCATTAACCGTTAATCATTTGAAGCGAAACGTTCATTCATACCAGTTATCCATTTTCCTGTTTTCCGCTATACAAGGTATCGCTGCAACCAGGGCTAGAATGGTGCTGATAGGATTACTTGTAGCTTTTTCGTCCTATTCACAATCAAAAATAAACACCTTTTTAACACCTTCAGATACGTTAGATACATCTAGAAGAACTTATGTTTATATTGGAGAAGTTGGTGTTTTGGGTGTAACTTTAATCGGGTTAAATCAACTTTGGTATAAAGATTATCCGCAAACTAATTTTCATTTTATCAATGATAATAAGGAATGGAATCAAATGGATAAAGCTGGGCATTTTTTTTCGACTTATCATGTGGGTCGTTTTGGGAGCGAAATGTTGCAATGGAGTGGAGCATCAAAAAAAGAGCAATTGCTTTATGGTTCTACTTTAGGTTTCGGATTTTTAACTGTGGTTGAAGTTTTTGATGGTTTTTCTCAAGAATGGGGAGCTTCTTGGGGAGATATTATTGCAAATGGTTCAGGAACATTATTGTATGTTTCTCAAGAATTACTTTGGAACGAACAAAGAATTACTCCTAAATTTTCATTTCATCAAACTAGTAAAGCAAAATTTCGCCCTGAAACTTTAGGCGCATCTTTTCAAGAACAAATTTTAAAAGATTATAACGGACAAACGTATTGGTTATCTTTTAACTTGTATTCTTTTACGAAATCAAGTTTTATTCCAAAATGGTTGAACTTAGCTGTTGGATATGGTGCTGAAAATATGTTATACGGAACAGATTCTGAAGCACAATTAAATGGTTTTAATCAAAACTCATATCGTCAATTTTATTTAAGTCTTGATGTCGATTTGACGAAAATTAAGACAAAATCTCATTTTTTAAAGTCTGTTTTTTCTGTTTTTAACACAATAAAAATTCCTGCTCCAACACTTCAATATGATGATTTTAACGGTGTTAAAGGCCGTATTATCTACTTTTAGAAAACTTTAACAGACTGTAAATCAATATTGTAATTTTTTTTGTATCTTTGCCCTCGGAAATTTCAGATGAGTGACAGACGCTGAGAAATAAAAATTTATGGTAAGAAAAAGCTCTTATTTTTTAGGATTAATTGTTTTAGTGGTTATAGTTTCTTCAGGTTTTGGATCATTCCAAATTGAAAGAGTTCCTGGTTTTCATATAGACGAAAACGAAGAAATCAACTATAGTGTTCCTAATGAGGATGAACTAAACAATATTGATGAGAAAGTTAGTAGTGTAGAAATTCCTTATGTTGGAAAAACCTTTGTAGGTTTTAGGCAAGCATTGGCTTTTAAGGAGTCGAGAGGAATTTTAAATATGGTTAATCCTTATGGCTATATGGGAAAATATCAATTTGGTAGAAGTACTTTAAGAGCTGTAGGAGTATATGATTTTAAAGAATTCTTAAAAAATGCAACTTGGCAGGATAAAGCATTTAAAGCTTTAATTGCAAGAAACAAATGGGAATTAAGAAAAGAAATTGCAAAATATAAAGGTAGAGTTATTAACGGAATTAAAATAACTGAATCTGGTTTAGTTGCTGCAGCTCACTTAGGTGGTGCGGGTTCTGTAAAAAAATACTTAAGAAGTAATGGAAGAAATGGTTTTAAAGACGGTTTTGGAACTTCTTTAAAAAGTTACATGAAAAAATTTGGCGGATATGATTTAAGTCATATAGATGCTGATAGAAATGCAACAGTAAAGTTGTAGTTTGCAATTACATTTTGTGAATAATAAAAATACAAGGTCGGTTATGAAAATCGACCTTTTGTTTTTTCCAGTCGTTAATTGTTTTTGTTTTAATAAATTCGGTAGGCAATGTAATATCACAAGCAATACATAAATGAGTGTTTCCATTTAAATTTACTAGTAAATCCTCAATTAATTTATTGTTTCTATAAGGAGTTTCAATAAATAATTGTGATTGATTTTTTTCTTGAGATAGTCTTTCAAAATCTTTCAAAGCTTTTTTCTTTTCTCCTTTTTCAATAGGTAAATATCCATTAAAAGCAAAACTTTGGCCATTCATTCCACTTGCCATCATGGCTAATAAAATTGAGCTAGGTCCTACTAAAGGAACAACTTGAATTCCTTTATCGTGAGCAATTTTTACAATTGCAGCTCCTGGATCTGCAACACCTGGACAGCCCGCCTCACTCATAAGACCAATATTATAACCGTCAAAAATTGGTTTTATGAATTCATTAAATTCGCTCTCTTCTGTTCGTTTGTTTAATATCGAAATTTTTAAACTAGGTTGCTTTTTATCAGGGTTTACACTTTTGATAAACTTTCTTGCGGTTTTTTCATTTTCAACAATATAATGATCTATAAAGTCAATACTTCTTTTGATGGTTTGCGGCAAAACATCATCGGGAATCATTTCTCCTAAAGTAGTTGGAATTAAATATAATTTTCCGTGTAAAGAGATTGGTTTCATATCATTATTTTTTTAGCAATGTTACTGCAAGCTTTGTCAAGCATGTTGTATACTTTTTCAAATCCATCATTTTGTCCGTAATAAGGATCAGGAACATCTTTATTTTCGTTAGGATAAAGTTCGTTTAAGATTAAATGAACTTTGCTTTTAGCATTTTCATCAGGAGCTAATTGAAGTATATCTTTTAAGTTAGAACTATCCATTGCGTAAATGATGTCAAAGTCTGTAAAATCATTTTTGGTAAATTTTCGAGCTCTTTGATTGGTAATGTCTAATCCATTTTTATTAGCAATTTCAATAGAACGTCTGTCGGGTAATTCTCCAGCGTGCCATCCGCCAGTTCCGGCTGAGTCAACAATAAAATTATTTGATAGTTTTGAACGTAGAATACCTTCTGCCAATGGAGATCGGCATATGTTTCCTAAGCAAACCATTAAAATTTTTGTCATTTATAAGGATAACTTTTTGTTGATATCGTCAACAAACTTTCTAAATTGTTTATCAGTAGTTACTAAATTGTCTACTGTTTTACAAGCGTGTAATACAGTTGCGTGATCTCTATCGCCAATTTGTGAACCAATATTAGCTAGAGAAGATTTAGTAAACTTTTTAGCAAAAAACATAGCTAATTGTCTTGCTTGTACAACGTGTCTTTTTCTTGTTTTAGATTGTAAAACTTCAAGGTCTAATTGAAAATAATCTGAGACTACTTTTTGGATATAATCAATTGATATTTCACGTTTTACATTTTTAACAAATTTTTCAACAACCTGTTTTGCAAGTTCAATAGTTACTTCTTTTTTGTTAAAAGAAGATTGTGCAATTAAAGAAATGATTGCGCCTTCAAGTTCTCTAACATTGCTTTTTATGTTTTTGGCTACATATTCGATAATGTCTTCAGGTATTTCTACTCCGTCTCTATAAAGTATATTTTTTAAAATAGAAATACGTGTTTCAAAATCTGGTTGATGAAGTTCAGCTGAAAGTCCCCATTTAAATCTCGACAATAAACGTTGTTCAATGTCTTGCATGTCGACAGGTGCCTTATCAGATGTTAAAATTACTTGTTTTCCGTTTTGGTGTAAGTAATTGAATATGTGAAAGAAAACGTCTTGTGTTCCTGTTTTTCCTGATAAAAATTGAACATCATCAATGATTAATACATCAATTAATTGATAAAAATGAATAAAATCATTTCTCGTGTTCTTTTTAACAGAATCTATATATTGTTGTGTAAATATCTCGGCTGAAATATATAACACTGTTTTTTCTGGATGTTTATCTTTAATTTCAACACCAATAGCGTGCGCTAAATGTGTTTTACCTAATCCAACACCTCCAAATATTAAAAGTGGATTAAATGAGGTTCCGCCAGGTTTATTTGCTACAGCAAAACCTGCACTTCTTGCAAGTCTATTTGAATCACCTTCTAAAAAATTATCAAAACTATAGTTTGCATTAAGCTGAGATTCAATTTTTAGGTTTCGAATTCCAGGAATTATAAATGGATTTTTTAATTCCGGGTTTTTATTTGCAATTGGAACGTCTACTTCTTGAGTTTTTACCGCTTGTCTGTTTGTACTTGGAATTTGTTCAGTAAATGGAAGTTTATTGCCATAAGTGTTCTCCATTTTAATTTTATACAATAACTTTGCGTTAGAACCAAGTTCTTTTGTAAGAGCAACTTTTAATAACTTAACATAGTGTTCTTCTAGCCATTCGTAGAAAAATTTACTAGGAACTTGAATATATAATGCATTTTCTGTTAATTCAACTGATTGAATAGGTTCAAACCATGTTTTATAGGCTTGTTCCTGAATATTGTCTTTGATAAAAGACAAACAGTTGTTCCATACAGATTGTGCAGTTTTGCTCAT